>NZ_JBVJMQ010000002.1:403088-1144211 GCF_055584105.1 Kribbella sp. NPDC104218 | reverse complement strand
CCCCCCCCCCACCCCCACCCGCCCCCCCCCCCCCCCCCCCCCCCCCCACCCCCCCCCCCCCCCCCCCCCCCCCCCCTCCCCCCCCCACCCCCCCCCCGGTTCCGGAGCGGACGTCGTCAGCCGTTCCACTCGACGACGGGGCGGATGTCGACGCTGCCGTAGTTGGCCGTCGGTACTTTCTCGGCCCAGGCCTGGGCGGCTTCGAGGTTGTCGACGTCGACCACGATGAACCCGGCGACGACCGGGCCGGAGGTCGCGGCGACGCCGTCCCGCACGACCAGCTCGCCGGTGCGGCGGCTGACGGTGCGGCCGGCGCTGGTGGCGTGGAAGCCCTCGGCGAAGACGTAGCCGCCGGAGTCCTTGATCTCCTGGTCGATGCTCAGCCAGTCCGGGATCTCGGCTTCGGTCGGGCTGTCGGTGGTCGGGTCGTACTGGTAGACGAGTGCGAACTTCATGATGAATCTCCTCAGATTTCGGAACGGAGTTTGGCGGTGATCGCGGAGAGCAGGAGCATGGCGGAGAGGATGCCGACGGCCATCACCAGCGAGCCTGCTTCGACCTGCGCCATCGAGGCCACGTCGCCGATCAGCACGGCTGCCGCACCGGCGAAGGCCGCGATGGCCCAGCCACGTTGGCCCCGCCGGAGGAAGGACCGGCCGAAGCTGATCAGCAGGATCATCAGTGCGATGAAGGCGATGCTGCCGGCCAGCAGATGGAGTCCGGCGTGCCAGCTGAGGGTGGTCGGCGTCTCCGGGTGGTCGGCCGGGAAGCCTCCGCCGGGGTCCAGCGTGAAGACGCCGGCGAGGATGTAGCCGACGCCGTACGTCGTGACGAGTCGCGGCACCCATTTGCCCGGGACGACCCGGGCCAGGCCAGGGGCGGCGACGACGGCCAGCAAGCCGGCGACGACGAAGTTGGTGATCTGCAGCCAGGCCAGCGATCCGGTGGCCAGCATGCTGAGTGGGTGCCTGGTCAGGTCGAATCCGTCACGGGTCGCGACCTGGGCCAGGGATACGACGGCCCAGAGCGGGCTGGACAGCACGAGCGCGCCCAGCAGTGTTCGGGTGTTCGGCGTCCTCTCGACCGTACTGGCCGGAGTGCTTGCGGTTGCGGTCATTCGTTGCTCCAAGGTGGGTGCGGGCTTGGCTGCGCGGCCTGGTCATGGCTCTACCTTGTCGCTCGCGGACCGTCCCTGGCGTCACCAGATCTGATGACAAATGCCGCGATCTCGGCCTGTGCGACGATGACGGCATGGCTCCGACAGTCATCAGCCCGGTCCTGGTGGGGCGGACGGACGAGCTCGCGGCCTTCCAGTCGGCGTACGAGCGGTCACGCAGCGGTGAATCGGCGACGGTGCTCGTCTCGGGAGAAGCGGGGATCGGGAAGTCGCGCCTGGTGACCGCGGCGACGGAGCGGCTCCCGGGCGACCCGCTCGTCCTGACCGGTGGTTGTCTCGAGCTCGGCGCCGACGGAGCGCCGTGGGTGCCGTTCGTGTCGGTCCTGCGCGGCCTGTTGCGCGATTGGGGAGCCGACCGGCTCCGGGCCGAACTTCCCGCCGACGGGACCGCGCTCGCGCAGTGGTGGCCGGAGCTGGCGTTGCGGGAGGTGGCGGGTGGCCAGGTGCGTCTGTACGAGGAGGTGCTTGCACTCCTCGACCGGGCGGCGCGGGACAGACCGGTGGTGGTGCTCGTCGAGGACCTGCATTGGTCCGACGCCTCGAGTCGTGAGCTGTTCGTCTATCTCGCCCGCAATCTGGCGCACCGCGCCGTCCTGCTGGTCGGGACGATCCGCTCCGGCGAGCTGGCGCCGGGACATCCGACGCGCCAGCTGCTCCGCGAGCTCGGTCGTCGCGCGGAGGTCACCCGGCTGGAGTTGGGACCGCTCGGACGCCGGGAGATCGGCGCGCTCCTGGCCGCAATCGATCAGCAGTCGGCCGATCCCCTGACCAGCAGCGAGATCTATCGGCGCAGCGGCGGGAACCCGCTGTTCGCCGAAGCACTCCGAGACGCCAGTGCTTCCGCGGCGGACCTCGGCACGCTCTTACTCGATCGGGTGGCTGACCTGTCTCCGGCCGCACGGCAACTGCTGGTGACGGCCTGCGTGGCCGGCCGGGGCGTCACGGACGAGCTGCTGTCCGACGTGATCGGCGAATCGATCGACGAACCGTTGCGTGAGCTGCTCGACCGCAACCAGGTCGTGCTTCGCGACGACCAGTACGTCGTCCGGCACGACCTGATCCGCGAAGCCGTCTACGCCTCTCTGCTGCCGGGGGAGCGGCGCCGGTTGCACGGCCGCTTCGCCCGGGCGATCGCCGACCGGCTGCGGGTGTCCCGGCGGCAGGCGACGTCCTTCCACACCTCGACGGAGTCCGCCGTCCTCGCCGTGCACTGGTTCGCCGCCGGAGAGCCGGGGCCGGCGTTGCCCGCAGCGTGGGGAGCTGCCCGGGCCGCACGCCGGCAGGCGGCCTACGACGAGGAGCTGAACCTGGCCGGCCGGATCCTCGCGGCCTGGTCCGAGGTCGACAATGCCGCCGAGCTCCTCGGGGTCTCTCGGTCCGAAGTACTGACGGCAGCAGTGGAGGCGGCCCACGCCGCCGGTCAAGCGGTGCTGGGAGTCGACTATGCGACGGCGGCCCTGGCCGACGTGGACCCAGCGGTGGAGCCGCAGCGCGCGGCGTGGATCCTCGGCCTGAAAGGGCTGCTGCGCAACCGGATCGACAACACGGGTCTTGAGGAGCTCAGCGCAGCGGTCGAGCTCGTTCCGGCGGGCTCGGCGGACGCCGTCCGGAGTCAGCTGCTGTCCTGGATGGCCTTCGTGCAGTGCATCGACGATGATCGCTCCGGCGCTCTGACTGCCGCTGAAGAGGCCCTCGACCTCGCCGAGCGAGTCGATGACGACGGCCTCCGGGCCGCAGCGCTGTTACCGCTGGGATGGGTCGACAGCCGCGCCGGCGCCACCACAGCCGCACTGGCCCGCTACGACGCAGCGCGCGTCCTCGCGACCCGGGCCGGGGACCACCAGGTCGCCTTGACCGCGTCGCAGTGGGCCGGCTTGGCGCTGGTGCAGGCCGGCCGCCGCGTGGAGGCAGCCGAGGTGACGCGCGCCGCGCAGCAGGAGGCCGAACGGGTCGGCCTGGCCAGATCCCGGGGCAGCATCCTCGCCCAGAACCGGGCCTACGCCTTGTTCTACCTCGGCCGCTGGGACGAAGCCCTGGACGTCGTCGACGACGCACTCGCCGACGCCCCACCGCCCCGCTACGCGGCCGTCCTGCGCTTCGTCATCGCGCAGATCATCCTGCGGCGCGGCGAATCCGCCCGCGCCGAACACCTGATCACCGAAACCGAGCAGATGTTCGGAGACCGCCGTCCAGCCGCCTTCCAGCCCATCCTCGCCGGCCTGCGAGTAAGACTGGCAACCCACCGCGCCGACCCAAAGACCGCGCAGCGCATCCTGCGCACCGAGGTAGACCGCATCGCCGCCAGCGGCACCGACTTGCAGTACGAGGCCTCCTGGCTCCTGCTAGCCGGAGCGCACTACCAACACGCACTAGACAAGCCCAGCGACTCAGCGACCGCCGACCTAACCAAGCTACGGCACACCCTAGCCCCAGCCGCCACACTATGGCCGACCGTAGCCGCCGCACTGAGCTCCTTCGACGCCGCCACCACAAACTCCGAGGCAACCTGGCAAACCGCGACCACCGCCTGGCGAGAGCTCCAAGACCCCTACGAACTAGCCTGGTCCCTAACCGGCCAAGCAACCGCAGCACTTGCCGCCGGCAACAAACCAGCCGCCCGCGCCGCCCTACAAGAAGCCCTCACCCTCGCAACCGACCTCCGCGCCGCCCCCCTCCTCTCCCACCTAACCACCCTCTCCACCCGCACCGGCCTACCCACCCAACCCCGCACCCCAACCCCCTTCGGCCTAACCACCCGCGAACGCGTAGTCCTCCAAGTACTGGCCCGCGGCCTCTCCAACGCCGAAATAGCCCGCGAACTCTTCGTCTCCACCAACACCGTAGCCACCCACGTAGCCCGCATCCTCCGCAAACTCAACGCAACCACCAGAACCGAAGCCGCCGCCAAAGCCCACACCCACAACCTGATCCCCACCCACCCCCACTAAGCCCAAATCAGCTCCAAGCGGGCACGTGCCCGCCCAGGACGCGAGTAGTCACCCGATCGCCCAACCCAACCCCGCCAACGAGCAAAGCGAGTAATCACCCGATCGCCCAACCCAACCCCGCCGACGAGCGAAGCGAGTGGTCAGCCGATCGCGTAAGCCGAGCCCGCCGACGAGCGAAGCGAGGTCGTAGGGGGTGCGGGTGGCGGAGCCCCCGCTCGCGCCAAGCGGAGCGCAGGCGCACAAATGCCGAAGGCGACCCGGTCCGCGCTCTCCGCGGACATGGGTCGCCTTCGCCTGAGGGTGAGTGACGGGACTCGAACCCGCGGCCACCTGGACCACAACCAGGTGCTCTACCAGCTGAGCTACACCCACCATTACCGCCTCAACTGCGGCGGCTGCGTAATCATAGCGAGGGAGGGGCGAGAGTAAAAATCGGGGGGTTCAGGCGCCGGTGACGAGTGCGGCGGCGGCGCGGGCGGTGTCGGAATCGGGGCCGGGCTGGGGGACGAAAACGGTCTCGCGGTAGTAGCGGAGCTCGTGGATGCTCTCGCGGATGTCGGCCAGGGCGCGGTGGTTGCCGGTCTTGGCGGGGGTGGCGTAGTAGACGCGCGGGTACCAGCGGCGGACGAGCTCCTTGATCGAGCTGACGTCGACGTTGCGGTAGTGCAGGTGGGACTCGACGCGCGGCATGTCGCGGACCAGGAAGGTGCGGTCGGTGCCGACGGAGTTGCCGGCCAGGGCGGCCTTGCGGGGCTCCTTGACGAAGCCGGCGATGTAGTCGAGGACCTGCTGCTCGGCGTCGGCCAGCGCGATGCCCTGGTCGAGCTCGGCGAGCAGGCCGGACTCGGTGTGCATGTTGCGGACGAAGTCGCCCATCTGGTCGAGCGCGCCGGGCGGCGGTGCGATCACCAGGTCGATGCCGTCGTCGAGCACGTTGAGCTCGTAGTCCGTGACGAGCACCGCGACCTCGATCAAGGCGTCCGCCGCCAGGTCGAGCCCGGTCATCTCGCAGTCGATCCACACCAGCCGGTCGTTCATGGGCACCCACCCTACGACCGGGCGCCGACGGTCGTGCGCCCGCCGGGCGGTATCGGCGGACTTTCCGGTGGCCGATGCCGTTCCGAGACCGGCCGTTCCGGCAATTCACCCGGTGCATTCCGTGTCAACACGGTTGCGAAGCGGTAGCCGGTGGTGCTGTCCTGTTCGGGATTGGGGAGGGGAGGCGCCGGTGGCGGAGGGGACCGTGGTGAGGCCGCGGCTGACGTCGTTGCTGGACGAGGGTGCGCGGCGGCGGTTGCTGACCGTCGTAGCGGACGCCGGCTTCGGCAAGTCGACGCTGCTGTCGGCGTGGGCGGCCGGGCGGAGCTGTGCGTGGCATACGGTCCGCGCCGAGGACGCCTCCCTCGCCGGCATGGTCGCTCGCCTGGTTGACGCGCTCCGCAGTCAGGTGCCTGCGCTGGCAGCCATTCCGGCCGAGCTGCAGAGCCCGCGGGGCCCGGACGCCGATGCGGAGCAGCAGACTCGTGCCTTCGCGTACGCCGCTCTCCTGGCCGATGCGCTCGCCCAGAACCTCGACGACGACCTCGTCCTCGTTCTGGACGATCTGCACGAGCTGGGCCCAGATGCGCCGGCCAGCAGGCTGATCGAGGGCCTGGTCCGGATCGCGCCGCCGAACGTGCACCTGATTGTTGCCTCCCGCACCTCGATGCCCTTCGGGATCGACCGGCTCCGGGGCCGCGGCCAGGTGCTGGAGATCGATGCGACCAGTCTGGCGTTCACAGTGGCCGAGACACTCGCCGTACTGGAGACAGTGCTCGGTGACGGCACCGAAGAGCTAGCTGAGTCCCTGCAGTCCGCAGTCCAGGGTTGGCCGGCCGCAGTCCGGCTTGCAGTCGAGGCTCTGCGGACGGCGCCGCCAGCCGAGCGGTTGGGCCGCCTGCAGCGTGCGCTGCGCTCAGACGGTCCCCTCTACGACTACCTGGCCGAGGAGGTCTTTGCCGCCGAGCCGGTGGCCGTACGACGCCTGGTCGCCGGCGTCGCCGTACTGCCCCGGTTCGGGACAGACCTCTGTCAGGCGATCGGCCTGACGAGTGGCGTCGAGACTCTGCAGCAGCTGCGGACCCGCGGCCTACTCGTCTCCGCAGGAGACGCAGACGGCTACGAACTCAATCCACTCGTCAAGAACTTCGCCAACGACAGACTGACTGTGGACGCCGAGGAGCTGACAAAACTCACTCTGGACGCCGGGCAGTGGTTTGAGTCGGTCGGTGAACACCGCGACGCCCTGGCCTGCTACCAGGTCGTCGACCCCGCCAGAGCGGTTCGCATGCTCACCGACACCGGGCATGCGATGGTCAGCGGCGGCCTGGCCGAGGTAGTCGTCGCAGCTGTGACCGCCTTGCCGGCCGAGCATCGCGACCAGGCGATGGATCAGCTCGAGGGGGAGGCGCGTCAGGTCCTCGGTGACTGGCAGGGCGCCGTCGAGTGCTTCGACCGCATCATCGAGCCGGACGGCGAGATCCCGGTCGGAGTCGCCTGGCGGCTCGGTCTGATCCACCACCTCCGCGGCCAGACCGATGTCGCGATAGCGACCTACCAGCGTGGCCGGATCAACGGTGCACAACCGATTGACGAGGCTCTGCTCCAGGCTTGGTGGGCGGGCGCGCACTGGCTGCGCGGCGAGTTCGACGAGTGCCGGACGCTCGTCAACGCAGCGTACGCAGCGGCCAAGGGCGACGACCGGGCGCTGGCCATCTCGCACACCGTTCTCGCCATGCTGGCCGCCGTCGACAGCGACCCGAACGGCAACTCCTCGAACTACCTACGGGCGTTGGAGCACGCAGAGCGCGCAGGTGACCTCCTGCAGTCGATCCGGATCCGCGTGAACCGTTCGTCGCACCACATCAGCGAGGGCGACTACGAGCCCGGTCTGAAGGAGCTGGACGTCGCCCTGGAGCTGGCCGACCGCGCAGGCTTCGCAGTCTTCCGCGCACTGGCACTGAACAACCGCGGTGAGGC
The DNA here is from genome assembly GCF_055584105.1 of Kribbella sp. NPDC104218. Lineage (NCBI taxonomy): Bacteria > Bacillati > Actinomycetota > Actinomycetes > Propionibacteriales > Kribbellaceae > Kribbella > Kribbella sp. NPDC104218. Next base: position 1,137,068 of record NZ_JBVJMQ010000002.1, on the reverse strand, counting down.
GCTACTGCACCTAGGGCGGCTGGACGAGGCGATCGGGGAGCTGGAGGCATCCCGAGCGCTCTACCAGAAGCTCGACTCCAAACGGGTTGCGCAGCCGCTGTCCGTGCTCGGCGAGGTCTACCGGCAGCGTGGTGACCGCGCGATGGCCAGGGCCTGTTTCGAGGAGGCCAAGGCGATCGCCGAGGAAACCAAGGACATGCAGTCCCTGGTTCCGTCGCTGGCGGGCCTGGCTCGAGTCCTAGCAGTTGAGGAGCCAGAGCGTGCAGCTGAGCTGGCTGAGCTCGCACGGCAGGCTGTTGCCTACGGCCCGGTCCTGGGCCAGTCCGGCGCGCTGGTTGCTCTCGGCTGGGTGACTCTGCACGCCGGCAACAAGGTCGAGGCGGCGTCGACAGCGGAGGACGCCGCCGCGCTCTGCCGCAAGCGTCGCGACCGCGCCGGGCTGGCCGATGCCCTTGAGCTGTACGCCGAAGCCAGCGGCGCCGCCGTCCTTCATGAAGTGCTGAACATTCGGAGTGAGCTGGGCGACCAGCTGGGGGAGGCCCGTGCCGAGCTGATGCTCGCCAAGCGCACTCCGGGTGCAGAAGGCCGTGAGCTTGCCATGCGGGCCCACCAACGCTTTCTGGCCGCCGGTGCGACCCGGTACGCCGCTGCGGCGCTGGCCACCAGCGACCAGACCGGACCGGCCGCCGTCCGAGTCGAGTGTTTGGGCGGTTTCCGCGTCCTCCGAGACGGCAAGGCGATCCAGCTGGGGGAGTGGCCGTCCAAGAAGGCCCGAGACCTGCTCAAGATCCTCGTGGCCCGCCGCTGCCGCCCGGTGGCGCGCGTCCAGCTCCTCGACTTCCTCTGGCCCGAGCAGGACGAGGCGGTCGCCTCACCGAGGCTCTCTGTCGCGCTATCGACCGTCCGCTCCGTGCTGGACCCGGAGAAGAAGTACGCCGCCGACCACTTCGTCGGCGCCGACCGGGCGACGATCTGGCTGGACGGCGATCAGGCGGCCGTCGACGTCGAGCTCTTCCTCCGGGACGCCCGTGAAGGGCTCAACGCCGGTGACCTCCGGCAGCTGCGCACAGCCGAGGCGGCGTACAGCGGAGACTTCCTGGAAGAAGACGTGTACGCCGACTGGGCCGCAGGTATGCGCGAAGAGGCGCGGGCGCTGTACGTCCGGGTGGCGCGAGTCCTGGCCGAGCGCGGACGGCGCGACCCGGACGCCGTGGCCGGCTACCTGCTCCGCATCCTGCAGCGCGACCAGTACGACGAACGCGCGCACCTGGGCCTGGTGACCGCTTTCCAGGCCAGCGGCGCCCACGGCGAGGCCCGCCGCGCCTACCGCACCTACGTCCAGCGGATGGGTGAGCTGGAAGTAGAGCCTGCACCGTTCCCAGCACGCCTTTAAGACTGTCTGAAGGTCGCTTCGCACGATCTGCACATGGCAGCGCCGGTGCACAACCCAACGGTGATCCGCGAGTACGACGCAGCGGACCACCCAGGGCGGGATTACCGGACCACGCCCGGGACGTCGGTCCGGGCGACGCTGGCCGGTGTGGTCCTGCAAGTGCGGGGCGAGCTGGTCGTCGTCGAGACGAACGCGATCCAGCACCTTTACCGGCCGTTGTCCGGTCCCACGGTCAGCGAGGGGGAGACCGTGGAGACCGGTGAGGTGCTCGGCGCAGCCGCCGGCTCGCATCTGCACTACGAGGAGCGGGGCGACGGCGTCCGGAAGCCTCAGTTCGATCTGCACACCAACGCCCGGATGCGGGTGGTGGCGCCAGGTGAGTCGGCCGTGGAGGGAGCCGCCGAGCCGCCTGGCGCTACCGTGCACCCGTGATCGCCACTCCGTTCGCCACCGCACGCCTCCAGGCCCTGCCGCTCCGCGTCGAGTACGCCGAGCCGATGGCCGCCGTCCTCGCGGACCCTGCGCTCTACACCTTCACCGGCGGCGAACCGCCGTCCGTCGACCAGCTGACCGCCCGCTACGAGCGTCAGGTCGCCGGCTCACCGACCGAGCAATGGCTCAACTGGGTCCTCCGGACCGAGGAGCTGGTCGGCTACGTCCAGGCCACCGTCAGCACGGACGGCGCGGCGGAGATCGCCTGGGTGGTCGGCACCGCCTGGCAGGGGCACGGCTACGCCAAGGAGGCCGCTCAGGGCCTCGTCACCTGGCTGAACGCCCAGGGCGTCGAGCGGATCACCGCCACCATTCACCCCGACCACCACGCCTCGGCGGCCGTCGCCACCGCGGTGGGACTCACCCGGACGGACACCCTTGTCGACGGCGAGTACCTCTGGACATGAGAACGGGCCCGGTCGACCAGCGACCGGGCCCGCTCCACAAGACTTCAGACCGGGCGGACGTTCTCCGCCTGCGGGCCCTTCTGGCCCTGGGTCAGGTCGAACTCGACGCGCTGGTTCTCGTCCAGGGTCTTGAAGCCCTGGGTGTTGATCGCCGAGTAGTGCACGAAGACGTCGGCGCCGCCGCCGTCCTGGGAGATGAAGCCGAAGCCCTTCTCGCCGTTGAACCACTTCACTGTTCCGCTGGCCATGATGTACCGCTCTCTGATGGGTAATGAGATGTCGGTTGCCGTCAATCCGGCCCGGAACGAGAAAAACGCCCTGCGGATCACAAATCCGCGGGCGTCAAGAACGAACGAGGAACTGCAAAACTGCAACCGCTGGTAACCGTAGCACAACCCGCCGCAGCTCGGGGCCGGCGATCCGGCGAGCGCTTGCCGCCGGTGTGATCTTGACCGCATCCGGGCTCACGCCTACTGTATCCCGTATACAAAACCACGGAAGGTGGGATCGATGCCGTCTGCCCGATTCGCCGTCAACTGCTCGATCCTGTTCACCGAGCTGCCGTTGCTGGAGCGGCCCGCGGCAGCCAAGGCGGCCGGTTTCGAGGCCGTGGAGTTCTGGTGGCCGTTCGACACGCACCTGCCCGGCGACGCCGAGGTGGACGCGTTCGAGCGCGCGATCCGGGACGCCGGCGTCCAGCTGATCGGGCTGAACTTCGCCGCCGGCGACATGCCGGGCGGTGACCGCGGCCTGGTCTCGTGGCCGCAGCGGGCGCTGGAGTTCCGCGACAACATCCCGGTCACGCTGGGCATCGGCGAGCGGCTCGGCTGCCGGGCGTTCAACGCCCTGTACGGCAACCGGGCCGAGGGGTTCAGCGCGGCGGCCCAGGACGAGCTGGCCGTGGCGAACCTCGCGCTCGCGGCCACCGCGGCGGCCGACTTCGGCGGCGTCGTCCTGGTCGAGCCCGTCAGCGGCGCCGACCGCTATCCGCTCCGGACGGCGGCCGACGTCGTCCAGGTCATCGAGCGCGTCGAGGCCGAATCCGGCGTCACCAGCCTCGGGCTGCTCCTCGACCTCTACCACCTGACCGTCAACGGGGACGACGTGAGTACGGCGATCGCGACGTACGCGGACCGGATCGCGCACGTCCAGCTCGCCGACGCCCCCGGCCGGAACGAACCCGGCACCGGGAAGATCCCCGTCGACCAGCACCTCGCCGAGCTCGCCACCGCGGGCTACGCGGGCTGGATCGCCCTGGAGTACAAGCCGTCCGGCAGTACCGCGGAGAGCTTCGACTGGATCCGCTGAGCCTGAGACGCGCTCTGACACCGCAGTACCGCTCGTTCCTGTTCGATTGGAGCTGGTATGCCCCGAATGACCGCTGCCCGCGCCGCGGTGGAGATCCTCCGCCTCGAAGGCGTCACCCACCTCTTCGGCCTGCCCGGAGCGGCCATCAACCCGTTCTACGCCGCCGTCCGCGCCCAGGGCGAGTTGCGGCACGTCCTCGCCCGGCACGTCGAGGGCGCCTCGCACATGGCCGAGGGGTACACCCGGGCCCGGGCCGGCAATCTCGGCGTCTGTGTCGGTACGTCGGGGCCGGCCGGCACCGACATGATCACCGGCCTGTACTCCGCGAGCGCCGACTCGATCCCGATCCTCTGCATCACCGGCCAGGCGCCGGTCGCCAAGCTGCACAAGGAGGATTTCCAGGCCGTCGACATCACGTCGATCGCGGAGCCGGTGACGAAATGGTCGGTGACCGTACTGGAGGCGGCTCAGGTCCCCGGTGCGTTCCAGAAGGCCTTCCAGATCATGCGTTCCGGCCGTCCCGGGCCGGTGCTGATCGACCTGCCGCTCGACGTCCAGCTGACCGAGATCGACTTCGATCCGGAGCTCTACACACCGTTGCCGGTGGCAACACCCCGGGCCAGCGTCGCGCAGGCGAAGGCCGTGCTGCAGTTGCTCGCGCAGGCGGAGCGGCCGCTGATCGTGGCCGGTGGCGGCATCGTGAACGCCGATGCGGCGGACCTGCTGGTCGAGTTCGCCGAGCTGACCAACGTGCCGGTCGTGCCGACGCTGATGGGCTGGGGGACGATTCCCGACGACCACCGGCTGATGGCCGGGATGGTCGGCCTGCAGACCTCGCACCGCTACGGCAACGAGACGATGCTGGCCGCCGACCTGGTGATCGGGATCGGCAACCGCTGGGCGAACCGGCACACCGGCGGGCTCGACGTCTATCGCGAGGGCCGCAAGTTCGTCCACATCGACATCGAGCCGACGCAGATCGGCCGAGTCTTCGCGCCGGACCTCGGGATCGTCTCCGACGCCAAGGCTGCGCTCGAGGTGCTGCTGCACGTCGCCCGGCAGCAGACGCCGCTCGACGACCGCTCGGAGTGGGCCGCGGCCTGTCGCGATCGCAAGGCGCGGCTGCGGCGGCGTACCGATTTCGACAACGTCCCGATCAAGCCGCAGCGCGTCTACCAGGAGATGAACAACGCCTTCGGGCCGGAGACGCGGTACGTGAGCACGATCGGTTTGTCGCAGATCCAGGCCGCGCAGATGCTGCACGTCTACCGGCCGCGGCACTGGATCAACGCGGGTCAGGCCGGTCCGCTGGGGTGGACCGGCCCGGCCGCGCTCGGCGTCGCCGTCGCCGACCCGGACACGCCGGTCGTCGCGCTGTCCGGCGACTACGACTTCCAGTTCCTGATCGAGGAGCTGGCGGTCGGGGCGCAGTTCAACATCCCCTACATCCACGTCGTGGTGAACAACGCCTACCTCGGCCTGATCCGGCAGGCGCAGCGCAACTTCGACATGGACTTCTGCGTCCAGCTCGCCTTCGACAACATCAACACCCCGGAGCTGGCCGGGTACGGCGTCGACCACGTCAAGGTGGCCGAAGGCCTGGGCTGCAAGGCCGTCCGGGTCTTCGAACCCGACGGGATCCAGCCGGCCCTGGACGAGGCCAAGAAGCTGCTCGCCGAGTTCCGCGTCCCGGTGATCGTCGAGGTGATCCTGGAGCGCGTCACGAATGTTGCCATGGGCACCGAGATCTCCAATGTCGTGGAGTTCGAGGAGCTCACCGACGTCCGGCACCCGGTCCCGACCGCCTCCGGCCCGAGGGAGTGACGATGAAGGTCGCGGTTCTCGGCGCCGGAGCGATCGGCGCGTACGTCGGCGCCGCGCTGCATCGGGGTGGCACGGAGGTGCACCTGATCGCGCGCGGCGCGCACCTGGAGGCGATCCGGCGCGACGGCGTCCGGGTGCTCAGCCCGCGCGGCGACTTCGAGGCGCGGACGCCGGCCACGGACGATCCGGCCGAGGTCGGGCCGGTCGACTACGTCTTCCTCGGTCTGAAGGCCAACTCCTACGCGTCGTCCGGCCCGTTGCTGGCGCCGCTGCTGCACGACAAGACGGTGGTGATCGCCGCGCAGAACGGCATCCCGTGGTGGTACTTCCACAAACTCCACGGCCCGTACGAGGGACGCCGGATCGAGTCCGTCGACCCGGACGGCTCGGTCACCCGGGTGATCGACCTGGACCGCGCCGTCGGCTGCGTCGTCTACTGCTCGACCGAGCTGGAGGGCCCCGGCCTGGTCCGGCATCTGGAGGGCACGCGATTCTCGATCGGCGAGCCCGGCGGGGGAGTGTCCGCGCGGTGTACGGCGTTCAGCGACGCGATGATCGCGGGCGGGCTGAAATGCCCGGTCGAGGACGACATCCGCAAGGACATCTGGATCAAGCTGCTCGGCAACGCGGCGTTCAACCCGATCAGCGCGCTGGCCCGGGCGACGATGGTCGAGATCGCCACCCATCAGGGCACCCGGGCGATGATCCGGCTGATGATGGAGGAGTCGCTGGAGATCGCGGCCGCGGTCGGCTGCCGGCCGGAGATCTCGGTCGACAAGCGGATCGACGGCGCCGAGCGGGTCGGCGAGCACAAGACCTCGATGCTCCAGGACCTCGAGAAGGACAAGCCGCTCGAGCTCGACGTGATCCTCGCGGCGGTCGTCGAGCTGGCCGAGCTGACCGGGACGCCGGCGCCCACGCTACGCGCCGTCCACGCGGTCGCGGATCTGCTCGCCAGCAAGATCGGCACGCCCGCCTGAGCCCAGGTGGGTCCGGCGTACAGCGACCGTCGGACCCACCTGTTTCCACTTCTCATGGCCCCGAGCCGGTCGTAGTGTTCACGTCAACACGCGCCGGATCGGGGGGAGCGGATGGAGAGACCACGGCGAGGGCCTTCGATGGCGGACGTCGCCGCGCTGGCGGGCGTCTCCGGCCAGACCGTCTCCCGGGTCGCGAACAACCGGACGAACGTCGACGCGACCACGCGGGCCCGGGTCCGGGCCGCGATGCGCGAGCTGGGCTACCGCCCGAACGGCGCCGCCCGCGCGCTGCGCAGCGGAGCGTTCCACGGGATCGGCGTGATCGTCTTCGAACTCTCGACCTTCGGTACGACGCGGACGCTGGACGCGATCGCCACCGCCGCCACCGAGCGCGGGTACGCCGTCAACCTGATGCCCGTCCTGGACATCAACCAGCGCGCGGTCACCGCCGCGTTCAACCGGCTCAGCGCGCAGGCCGTCGACGGCGTGATCATCCTGATCGAGGCGTATCTGCTCGACGAGGCCGGCGTCCAGCTCCCGCACGGCCTGCCGGTCGTGGTCGTCGACTCCAGCGCGCATTACGACTACCCGGTCGTCGACACCGATCAGTTCCAGGGTGCGAGCCAGGCGACCGGCCATCTGCTCGACCTCGGTCATCGCACGGTCTGGCACGTGGGCGGCCCGGTCACGTCGTACCCGGCGGCGCACCGGCGTCGGGGCTGGGAGCAGACACTGTTCGACCATCGCCGCGAAGTCCCGCCGGTTCTCTTCGGCGATTGGACGGCGCCGTCCGGCTACGAAGCCGGCCGTCGGCTGGCCGCCGACCCCGCGGTGACCGCCATCTTCGCGGCCAACGACCAGATGGCCCTCGGCGTCCTCCGGGCCCTGCACGAGGCCGGCCGCGCCGTCCCCGGCGAGGTCAGCGTCGTCGGCTTCGACGATATGGAGGAGTCGGCCCACTTCTGGCCACCCCTCACCACCATCCGCCAGTCCTTCAGCGCGCTCGGGCAGCACTCCGTTGAGTCGCTCCTCGAAGCCATCGCCGCCGGCGGACCCCAGTCGGCGCCGATCTCGGTGCCGACCCAGCTCATCGTCCGCGCGAGCACCGGACACAAGAACGGGTAGTAGTGGCCGCGGCGGCCGATTGCGCGCCCGCCGTGAGCGTGGCCGCCGGCTGCCGCGCCGACTACTACCCGTTGCTTGGTTCAGCGACCGGACAGCTCTTCGACGACCTTGAGCAGGGCGGAGTGGTCGAGGGAGCCGTGGCCTTGGGCCCGGGCGGCGGCGACGAGTTGGGCGACGATGCCGGTGACGGGGAGGGCGACGCCGGCTGAGCGGGCGGCGTTCTGGGCGATGCCCATGTCCTTGTGGTGCAGGTCGATCCGGAAGCCGGGCTCGAACTGCCGGGCGATCATCGAGGTCGCCTTGAGGTCGAGGATCCGGTTGCCGGCCAGGCCGCCGGCGAGGACTTCGAGACCGCGAGTGCTGTCGACGTCGGAGGCCTCCAGCAGCACGATCGCCTCGGCGACCAGGCTGATGATGCCCGCGACCATGAGCTGGTTCGCGGCCTTCACCGTCTGACCGGCGCCGTGCGGCCCGACGTGCACAATCGTCCGGCCGAGTGCGTCGAAGATCGGCTGCGCTGTCGCGAAGTCCTCCGGCGAGCCGCCGACCATGATCGACAGCGAGGCCTTGATTGCCCCTTGCTCACCACCGCTCACCGGCGCATCCAGCACCCGGACGCCGCGCTCCGCGCCCGCGGCCGCGACGGCCCGCGACGTCTCCGGCGCGATCGAGCTCATGTCGATCAGCAACGCGCCCGGCTCCACCGCCGAAAGCACGCCGCCCGGCTCCAGCACTACCTCCACCACCTGCGGTGAGTCCGGCAGCATGGTGATCACGACCTCGGCCCCCGCAACAGCCGACGCGATATCGGACGCCGGCTTGCCACCCGCCTGCGCCAGCCGATCCACGGACGCCGGGACGACGTCGTACCCGGCCACCGAATGCCCCGCGGCGATCAGGTTCGCCGCCATGTGCGAGCCCATGATCCCCAGTCCGATGAATCCGATCGCGGTCATACGGCAACCTCCGCGTGCAGGACCGCGCGGAGCAGTTCGGCGGTCTCGGTCGGGGTCTTGCCGACCTTCACGCCGGCTGCTTCCAGCGCCTCCTGCTTGGCGGCCGCCGTCCCGGACGAGCCGGACACGATCGCGCCCGCGTGGCCCATCGTCTTACCCTCCGGGGCGGTGAATCCGGCCACGTAACCGACGACCGGCTTGGTGACATGCTCGGCGATAAAGGCCGCGGCCCGCTCTTCGGCGTCGCCGCCGATCTCGCCGATCATGACGATGGCGTCGGTGTCCGGGTCGTCCTGGAAGGCGCGCAGCGCGTCGATGTGCGTCGTCCCGATGATCGGATCGCCGCCGATGCCGATCGCGGTGGAGAAGCCGAAGTCCCGCAGCTCGTACATCATCTGGTAGGTCAGCGTGCCGGACTTCGAGACCAGCCCGATCCGGCCGGGCCCGGCGATGTCGGCCGGGATGATGCCGGCGTTCGCCTGGCCGGGGCTGATGATGCCCGGGCAGTTCGGCCCGATCACCCGGACGCCCGCGGCCTCGGCGTGCGCGAAGAACGCGGCCGTGTCGTGGACCGGTACGCCCTCGGTGATCACCACCACCAGCGGGATCCCGGCGTCCACCGCCTCGATCACCGCGCCCTTGGTGAACTTCGGCGGGACGAACACCACCGACACGTCGGCCCCCGTCGCCGCCACGGCGTCCGCGCAGGATCCGTAGACCGGGATCGAGCGCTTCGCGAAGTCGACCGACTGGCCGCCCTTGCCCGGCGTGACGCCGCCGACGATATCGGTGCCGGCGGCAAGCATCCGGCTGGTGTGCTTCTGTCCCTCGGCGCCGGTCATCCCCTGTACGACGACCCGGCTCTTCTCGGTCAGGAAGATCGCCATCTGTTCGATCCCTTCAGTTCTGAGCGGCCAGCTCGGCGGCGCGCGCGGCGGCGCCGTCCATCGTGTCGACCACGGTGACCAGCGGATGATTGGCGTCGCTGAGGATCCGGCGACCTTCGGCGACGTTGTTCCCGTCGAGCCGGACGACGAGCGGTTTGTCGGCCTGCTTGCCGAGTAGCGCGAGCGCCTGGACGATCCCGTTCGAGACGGCGTCGCAGGCGGTGATCCCGCCGAAGACGTTGACGAAAACACTGCGTACCTGCGAGTCGCCGAGAATGATCCCGAGCCCGTTGGCCATCACCTCGGCCGAGGCGCCGCCGCCGATGTCGAGGAAGTTCGCCGGCTTCACGCCGTACTGCTCACCGGCGTAGGCGACGACGTCCAGCGTCGACATCACCAGCCCGGCGCCGTTCCCGATGATGCCGACCTGGCCGTCGAGCTTCACGTAGTTGAGGCCCTTGTCGTGCGCCGCCGCCTCCAGCGGGTCCGCGGACGCGCGGTCCTCGAAGGACGCGTGATCGGCGTGCCGGTAGGCCGCGCTGTCGTCGAGCGTCACCTTCCCGTCCAGCGCCTCCAGTGATCCGTCGGCCAGCTTCACCAGCGGGTTCACCTCGACCAGCGTCGCGTCTTCGGCGACGAACACGTCCCACAGCTTGCGGACGACGTCCTCCGCACTGGCCGGGAACCCGGCCGCGGCCACGATCTCGGCCGCCTTCGCGTCGTCGACGCCGACCGCCGGATCGATGGCGATCTTCGCGATCGCGTCCGGGTTGGTGTGCGCGACCTCTTCGATCTCGACGCCGCCCTCGGTACTCGCGATGCACAGGTACTCGCGGTTGGTCCGGTCGACCAGGAACGAGAAGTAGTACTCCTCGGCGATCGCCGCCGCCGGTGCGAGCAGCACCCGGTGGACGGTGTGCCCCTTGATGTCCATCCCGAGGATCTCGCCGGCCCTGGCGGTCGCCTCCTCGGGGGACGCGGCCAGCTTGACGCCGCCGGCCTTGCCGCGGCCGCCGGTCTTCACCTGCGCTTTCACCACCACGCGCCCGCCCAGCTCGGCGGCGGCCGCGGCCGCGTCGGCCGGATCCTCGATCACCCGGCCGAGCGTCACCGGTACGCCGTGCCGGGCGAACAGCTCTTTGGCTTGGTACTCCATCAGGTCCACGGGGGAGTCCTCCGATCGTCTACGGTCGCATGGCGACTGTATGCGGTATGCAATCTGGTCACAAGAGCCAGTCGCAACACGCCAGCTCTGGACAACCGGCGGCGGAGAGGAGTACCACAGATCTCATACGGTATGCAGTAGCCATGGGAGGCGATATGAATCACGTGACGCCCCGGGATGTACGTGATGTCTACGGCCGGCGCTACCGGATCGGCGAGGAGGCTCAGGACCTCACCGGTCACTCGCGGCGCTGGCAGCTGTGGGCGGCCTGGGCCTGCATGATCGCGATCAGCCCGTTGCAGTACTCGTTCGGCACGGCCGCCCTTGGCCTGCAGTCGGATCGCGGCTGGGGTCCAGTGCAAACCCTGTGGCTGCTGGCGATCTTCGTCGCCTGCCAGGCTCTGGTCGCGGTCCCGGCCGGCTGGCTCCAGCGCGTACGCCGAGCCACGCCGACCCAGCTCGTCGTCCTCGGCGGCGTCCTCTCGGCGATCGGCCTCGCGACGCTCGCACACGCGGACAGCTATGTCGTCGTCGTCCTCGGCTATGCGCTGGTGGGCGGCACCGGCGCCGGTGTTGTGTACGCCGCGTGCATCACCACCGCGGCCCGTTGGTTCCCGGATCGCCGGACGGGGACGATCGGTTTCGTCACCGGCGGTTTCGCGATCGGCGCCGTCCCGAGTATCGCGTTGCTGACGCTCGCGGATTCGCCGGGGAGCCGGCGGCTCGTCTTCGATCTGGCTGCGATCGTCGCCGTCCTGGTGACCGCGGTCGGCGGCGGGTTGCTGAAGGATCCGCCTCGGCATTGGTGGCCCGCGGACCTGGATGCCCAGGTTTGGGCGGTCGACCGCAAGCTCAACCGGAGCATCCCGCACAACGCGCCCGCCGTTCGGCACTACCGACCGGCCGAGGCGATGCGGACCGGCGCACTCCCGCTGATGTGGATGATGCTCGCGATCAGCGCGGCGCTCTCGCTGTTCGGGATCGCGTTCGTGGTCAGCTATGCGGTCTCGACCGGGCTCGGCGTGGTCGTGGCCGGCTTCGCCGCCGGATTGCTTGCCGCAGTCAACGGTCTTGGCCGCTCGTTCGCGGGTAATCTCTCCGACCGGTTCGGACGCCGACGCGTGCTGGCCGCGGTCTTGATGGTGGAGAGCTTCACCCATGTCGGGCTGGTCGTCGCCGGTGAGGCGGGTGCGGGCTGGGCGTTCGTGATCTGCGCGATGTTCGCCGGCCTCGGCGGCGGCGCGTTCTACGCGATCATGGCCAATCTCGTCCTCGAGTTCTTCGGCGAGAACAGTCTCGTCCAGAACCAGGCGATCCTGTACTCCGCCAAGGCGGTCGGTGGTCTGGTCGGCGTCGGGGTGGCGGCTTCGGTGATCGCCGCGGTCGGCTACCGCCCGTTGTTCCTGGGTGCGGGGTTGCTCGGCGTCCTCGCGGCCTTGAGCGTGCGGCTGCTGAAACAACCTGGGCGACCCGCGCTGTCGGTCCGCCGTCAGTTGGGTACGCCGGTTGCCGGGTCGAACGAGTGAGTGAGTACGGGCGCGTCCGGCGGCCCGACCCCTGTGTGATGGAGCTGGTGTCGAAGCTGGCCCGGGAGCCGTGGACGGATCGGCCGACTTGCGTGCATCCGACCCTGAGCGCGGCGGCCCGGGCCGTTCACGACCACTCCAGCTCGGCCGGACGCCGGGCGCTCGTCCCGCTGGCGCCGAAGTTCATCAACACTGCCCGGCCGGGGCTGGATGTGTCGGCGCGGATGGTGGCGCTCTGCGTCTCCACCGCGCTGACCACCGGCGAGCTGACGAGTGACGAGAGCGCCCGGATGCATCGAGCGCACGAGACCGCGCTCCATCTGCTGACCGGCCAGGGAGCGGCACGCTGGTGGCTGCCGCTCCTCGACCGGTTCGGCTGGAGCGAGCCCTTCTATCGCACGTTCGTCGCGACCGAACAGGTCGCGGAAGCAGTCGCGGTCACCGCCCGCCATGCGAACGGTGACCGCGACCGAAAACTCAGAAACCTGCTGAAACAGTGCCTTTCGGCTCACGGCGCCCTGCGGCCCGGGGCTCCGACGCCCTCGTGATCGACGTCTCCGACGCCCCACAGGCCGTGGTCGCGGTCGTCCTCGGGGATCACCATCAGCTCGCCGCGGCGGGGGAGCCGGACCTGCTCCTCCAGGCGCCGCAGATCCGTCGTGCAGCGCTCGAGATCGTCCTGCAGTCGCAGGACGTCGAGATGCGGGCCGAGGTGATTCCGCAACGAGACAAGGGATTTCTCGAGGGCCAGCAGGGCGGTCCGGGTCCGTTGCAGCTCTTCGTGGATGGTCATTGAAGCCTCCCTCTGGACAACCACCGTGGCCTGGGTTAAGACTACGACTACCACATACGGTATGCAATCTACATTCAAGTAAAGCCGCACCCCGGCCCTTCCGAGGAGATGACTGCAGATGGCGCAGACAGTGTCGGAGACCCAACCCGTCGCAGAGGTGAAGGAGCCGGAGACCATCTCGGGCGGTCACCTGGTCGCCAAGGCCCTGAAGGCCGAGGGAGTCGAGGTGATCTTCACCCTCTGCGGTGGGCACATCATCGACATCTACGACGGTTGCGTCGACGAGGGCATCGCGGTGGTCGACGTCCGGCACGAGCAGGTCGCCGCGCACGCGGCCGACGGCTACGCGCGGATCACCGGTAAGCCCGGCTGCGCGGTCGTCACCGCCGGCCCCGGTACCACCAACGCCGTCACCGGCGTCGCGAACGCGTTCCGGGCCGAGAGCCCGATGCTGCTGATCGGCGGCCAGGGCGCGCTGAACCAGCACAAGATGGGGTCCCTGCAGGACCTGCCGCACGTCGACATGATGACGCCGATCACCAAGTTCGCCGCGACCGTGCCGCACACCGCGCGGGCCGCCGACATGGTCTCGATGGCGTTCCGCGAGTCCTTCAACGGCGCGCTCGGCCCGTCGTTCCTGGAGATCCCGCGCGACATCCTGGACAACTCGGTCCCGGTGGAGTCCGCGACGATCCCGGAGTCCGGGCACTACCGGGCCTCGACCAAGAGCATCGGCGACCCGGCGGCCATCGAGGCGCTGGCCGACCTGCTGGTCCGGGCCGAGAAGCCGGTCGTCCTGCTCGGCGGCCAGGTCTGGACGTCGCGGGGCTCGGACGCCGCCACCGAGTTCGTCCGGGCGCTCGACGTCCCGGCGTTCATGAACGGCGCCGCCCGCGGCACGCTGCCGCCCGGCGACCCGCACCACTTCCACCTGTCCCGGCGCTACGGGTTCAACAACGCCGACCTGATCCTGATCGTCGGTACGCCGTTCGACTTCCGGATGGGCTACGGCCGCCGGCTGCCGAAGTCGGCGACCGTCGTCCAGATCGACATGGACTACCGGACCGTCGGTAAGAACCGGGACGTCGACCTCGGTCTGGTCGGCGACCCGGGTGCGATCCTGGCCGCGGTCACCCAGGCCGCGTCGGGCCGGCTCGCCAAGGCCGACCGCAAGGCCTGGTTCAAGGAGCTGCGCGCGGAGGAGGAGGCGGCGTACCAGAAGCGGCTGCCGCGCCAGCTGTCCGACGCGAACCCGATCCACCCGCTGCGGCTGGCGCACGAGATCAACGAGTTCCTCACCGAGGACTCGATCTACATCGGCGACGGCGGCGACATCGTCACCTTCTCCGGCGGCGTCGTCCAGCCCAAGTCACCCGGCCACTGGATGGACCCGGGCCCGCTCGGCACCCTCGGCGTCGGCATCCCGTTCGTCCTCGCGGCCAAGTACGCGCGGCCGGACAAGGAGGTCGTCGCGCTGTTCGGCGACGGCGCCTTCTCGATGACCGGCTGGGACTTCGAGACGCTGGTCCGCTTCAAGCTCCCGTTCGTCGGGGTGATCGGCAACAACTCCTCGATGAACCAGATCCGCTACGGCCAGGAGGCCAAGTACGGCCACGACCGCGGCCGGATCGGCAACACCCTCGGCGACGTCAAGTACGACGAGTTCGCGCGGCACCTCGGCGGTTACGGCGAGGAGGTCCGCGACCCCAAGGACATCAGGCCGGCCATGCAGCGCGCCCGCGAGTCCGGCCTGCCGTCGCTGATCAACGTCTGGGTCGACCCGGACGCGTACGCCCCCGGAACCATGAACCAGACGATGTACAAGTAGGGGAGACCGCCCATGAGTAAAGCTCTCGACGGTGTTCGCGTCCTCGACATGACGCACGTCCAGTCCGGACCTTCGTGCACCCAGCTCCTCGCCTGGCTCGGCGCCGACGTGATCAAACTCGAGGCGCCGACCGGAGACATCACCCGCCAGCAGCTGCGCGACCTCCCCGATGTCGACAGCCTCTACTTCACGATGCTGAACTGCAACAAGCGCAGCATCACGCTGAACATGAAGTCCGACCGCGGCAAGGAGATCTTCACCGACCTGGTGAAGAACTCCGACGTCCTGGTGGAGAACTTCGCGCCCGGCGCGATCGACCGGATGGGCTTCACCTGGGAGCGGCTGCAGGAGCTCAACCCCGAGCTGATCTTCGCCTCGATCAAGGGCTTCGGTCCGGGCCGCTACGAGAACTTCAAGGCCTACGAGGTGGTCGCCCAGGCCATGGGCGGCGCGATGAGTACGACGGGGTTCGAGGAGGGCCCGCCGACCGCGACCGGCGCCCAGATCGGCGACTCCGGGACCGGGATCCACCTGGTCGCCGGCATCCTCGCCGCGCTCTACCAGCGCACCCACAGCGGTAAGGGTCAGCGCGTCTCGGTCGCCATGCAGGAGGCCGTGCTGAACCTGACCCGGGTCAAGCTGCGCGACCAGCAGCGGCTCGCGCACGGCCCGCTCAAGGAGTACCCGAACGACAACTTCGGCACCGAGGTGCCTCGCTCGGGGAACGCGTCCGGCGGCGGTCAGCCGGGCTGGGCAGTCCGGACGGCGCCGGGCGGGCCGAACGACTACATCTACGTGATCGTCCAGCCGCCCGGCTGGGCCCCGATCGCGGAGCTGATCGGCAAACCCGAGCTGGCCGAGGATCCGGACTGGGCCACTCCGGTCGCGCGCCTGGACAAGCTGGACAAGATGTTCGCGCTGATCGAGCAGTGGACCGAGCAGCACACCAAGTTCGAGGTGATGGACAAGCTCAACGCGCTGAACGTGCCGTGCGGGCCGATCATGTCCACCCGCGAGCTGATCGAGGACGAGACGCTCGCCGCGCTCGGCGCGGTCGTCGAGGTCGAGCACCCGCAGCGCGGGTCGTTCAAGACCGTCGGCTGCCCGATCAAGCTGTCCGACTCCGCCGTCGACATCGAGACCTCACCCGGGCTCGGTGAGCACAACTCCGCCGTCTACGGATCGCTCGGGATCGACACCGCCGAGCTCTCCGAACTCAAGGCCGCCGGCGTCGTCTGACGCCACTTCTCCCGAATTGGAGTGCATGGCATGACCTATGACAAGGCAGCAGTCCGAACCATCCTCGACCAGGCTCTGGCGGACGGCCGCACCTCGCTGAGCGCGCCCGAGGCCAAGCAGGTCGCGGACGCGTACGGCATCCCGACGCCGGGTGAGGGGCTGGCCACGACTGCCGAGGGAGCAGCCGGTCTCGCGGCCGAGATCGGCTTCCCGGTCGTCCTCAAGATCTCCTCGCCGGACATCCTGCACAAGACCGACGCCGGCGGCGTGATCGTCGGCGTCGACAGCGAGGCGGCGGCGCGGGCGGCGTACGAGCAGATCATCGCGAACGCCAAGGCGTACAAGGCCGACGCGGACATCACCGGCGTCCAGGTGCAGAAGATGCTGGTCACCGGCGGTGACGTCCAGGAGGTGATCGTCGGCGCGGTGACGGATCAGACCTTCGGGAAGGTGGTCGCCTTCGGTCTCGGCGGCGTCCTGGTCGAGGTGCTGAAGGACGTCACCTTCCGGCTCGCGCCGCTGAACGACGCCGAGGCGCGCGAGATGATCGACGGGATCAACGCGCACGAGATGCTCGAAGGTGTCCGCGGCGCGAAGCCGGTGGACAAGGACGCGCTCGGCGACCTGGTCAAGCGGCTGTCCGACCTGGTCACCGATTTCCCGGAGTTCGCCGAGGTGGACCTGAACCCGGTGCTCGCCGGGCCGGCCGGCGCCACCGCCGTCGACTTCCGGATCATCGTGGACGCCGAGGCCGGCAAGGAGGTCGAGCGGTACAGCCAGGAGGAGATCCTGACCGCGATGACGCGGATCATGAAACCGCGCGCGGTGGCCGTGATCGGGGCGTCCAACGAGGACGGCAAGATCGGCAACTCGGTGATGAAGAACCTGGTCAACGGCGGGTACGCCGGGGACATCTACCCGATCAACCCCAAGGGCGGCGAGGTCCTCGGGCTGAAGGCCTTCCCGTCGATCCTGGACGTCCCGGGCGACGTGGACGTCGCGGTGTTCGCCGTCCCGGCCAAGTTCGTCGGCGGGGCGCTCGAGCAGTGCGGTGAGAAGGGCGTGGCGGGCGCGATCCTGATCCCGTCCGGGTTCGCCGAGACCGGTGAGCACGAGCTCCAGGACGAGGTCGTCGCGATCGCCCGCAAACACAACGTCCGGATCCTCGGGCCGAACATCTACGGCTACTACTACCTGCCGGAGAGCCTCTGCGCGACGTTCTGCACGCCGTACGACGTCCGCGGCTCGGTAGCGCTCTCATCACAGTCGGGCGGAATCGGGATGGCGATCCTCGGGTTCAGCCGATCGAGCCGGATGGGCGTCTCCGCGATCGTTGGGGTAGGCAACAAGGCCGACATCGACGAGGATGACCTCCTGACGTTCTTCGAGAACGACGACAACACC
Source organism: Kribbella sp. NPDC104218 (assembly GCF_055584105.1). Lineage (NCBI taxonomy): Bacteria > Bacillati > Actinomycetota > Actinomycetes > Propionibacteriales > Kribbellaceae > Kribbella > Kribbella sp. NPDC104218. Next base: position 1,119,741 of record NZ_JBVJMQ010000002.1, on the reverse strand, counting down.
AACCTGATCGCCATGCACCTTGAGGATCTCAAAGACGGCCGGGCGTTCGCCGAGACGGCGGCGCGGGTCTCCAAGAAGAAGCCGGTCGTCGTGCTGAAGGCCGGCCGCACCGACCTGGGTGCGCGGGCCGCCAGCTCGCACACCGGCGCCCTGGCCGGCAACGACAAGGTGTACGACGACATCCTGCGCCAGAGCGGCGTCGTCCGGGCCCCGGGCCTGAACGAGATGCTCCAGTACGCCCGGGGGATCCCGCTGCTACCGACCCCGAAGGGTGAGAACGTCGTCATCATCACCGGCGCGGGCGGCTCCGGCGTCCTGCTCTCGGACGCCTGCGTGGACGCCGGGCTGACGCTGATGGACATCCCTGACGACCTGGACGCCGCCTTCCGCAAGTTCATCCCGCCCTTCGGGGCGGCCGGCAACCCGGTCGACATCACCGGCGGCGAACCGCCGTCGACGTACCGGAACACGATCGCGCTCGGTCTGACCGACGAGCGGATCCATGCGCTGATCCTGGGTTACTGGCACACGATCGTGACACCGCCGATGGTGTTCGCGAAGCTGGTCGCCGAGGTGGTCGAGGAGTACCGGGCCCAGGGCATCGACAAACCCGTCGTCGCATCGCTGTCGGGTGACGTCGAGGTCGAGGAGGCCGCCCAGTACCTGTTCGAGCACGGCGTGGTCGCCTATCCGTACACCACCGAGACACCGGTCCAGGTGCTCGGCGCCAAGTACCGCTGGGCCCGCAACGCGGGACCGCTCGGAGCCTGAGGAGGGATGAGACCAGCGGGGGTTTCCATCAGCTGCCTGGCGTCGATCTAAGGAGTCCGCCTTGGACGTCACAAGCAAGACCTCAGAAGTACCCGAAGAACCGGCCGCGGCGGCCGTGACCGAGAAGGTCTGGAAGGCCGGCCGGCTGGAACCGATGCCGATCCGGAAACTGCCGGACGCGCCGCCGTCCATCCACATCCTCGGCCCGACCGTGTTCCTGGTCGCGCTGGGCGTGGGGATGGGTGAGTCGTACATGTGGCCGCGGCTGGTGCTGGTCTTCGGACCGGACATCCGCTGGCTGTTCATGGTCGGCGTCACGCTGCAGGCGTTCGTCCTGCTGGAGATGGCCCGGTACGCGATGGCGACCGGGGAGAGCATCTTCTTCGGCGCCGCCCGGATCTTCAAACCGTTGATGTGGTTCTTCTACGTCGCGGCGATCCTGATCTACATGTGGCCCGGCCACCTGTCGGCCGGCGCCGCCGCGTTCGAGGAAGTGACCGGAATACCCTGGCAGATCACCGCGTGCGTGGCTCTGGTGTTCGTCGGTGTGCTGTTCAGTCTGCTCTCGGTCATCTACAACTTCCTGGAGAAGCTGCTCGGTCTGCTGATCGGCTTCCTGGTCGTCGGGACGTCGGTGATCGCGGCGATCGTCGGCAGCTGGGACGACCTGGCCAAGACCGTCTCCGGGATGTTCGCGGTCGGTTTCCTCCCGCAGGAGGCGATGACGGCGGCCTGGTTCCCGGTCGTGGTCGGCTCGATCGCGTTCGCGGGCCCGTCCGGGATGCAGCAGATGTGGTACACGCTGCAACTGCGGGACTCCGGCGCCGGCATGGGCGCCCACATCCCGAAGATCCGCGGGCTGCGGTCGGCCGGCGAGGCGGAGTCGATGCCGTCGCGCGGGTTCATGTTCGACACCGAGGACCCGGCGGAGATGGCCAAGTGGAAGGGCTGGCGCAAGTGGGTGACGTTCGACGCGCTGCTGCTCTTCTGGGGAATCACGATGCTGGTGACGATCTCGTTCACCGTGCTGGCCATGTCGGCGGCCCGGACGAACCCGAACGTCGCCTCGCTGATCGAGGGCGGTGACCGGGAAGCGGCGCTGAAGGCGATGTCGGACGCGTTCGCCTCGGCCGGTTCGCCGATCCTGGGCACGCTGTTCTTCGCGTTCATCGCGCTGATCGGCCTGAACGCGACCCTCGGCCTGTTCGACTCGTTCTCCCGCGGCCAGGCGGACATGACGTACTACTTCGTGCCCGGCGCGAAGCGGTTCTCGATGTCGCGGCTGTACGCCGGGTTCCTGTGGGGTGTCATCGTCTTCGGCATCCTGATCCTGCTGTTCGGCCCGGCCGACGGCCCGGCCGGCATCCTGGACACGCTCGCCTTCTTGTCGACGTTCGCGATGGGCGCCTACTGCATCGTGTTGCTCCTGGTGAACAACAAGCTGCTGCCCAAGAAGATCCGCCCCGGCCCGGTGCGGAACGTGATCATCGGCTTCGGCGCGGTGTTCTACCTGGGCATGTTGTTCTACTGCCTCTTCCGCTTCGGCGTGGCAGTGGGCTGACATGGCGGAGCTGAAGCAACTCGCGGAGTTCTGCGCTCCGGCCGCGACGGTGGGCGTCGCGGCCGGGGTGGTCGCCGGCATCCTCGGCTCGATCGCCGGGCAGCCGCTCGGCACGGCGGTCGTGACCGGCTTCGGTCTCGGCGTCCCGCTGATGCTGTTCGGCGCCGGGTACGCCGTCCTGATGGCCTTCGGCAAAGTCCCCGCCGGAGTGTTCGCGCCGGCGGCGGTCTACTGGGTGATCGCGTTCCCACTCGCCCTGATGGCGCACGCGATCGTCACCGAGTGGGCGATCGCGGGCAGCCCCGGCCTCCCGCCGGAGCCCTGGAAGTTCCTCGCCTTCCGGGCCCTGATCAGTATGGGCTTCGCGATCGGCTTCCTCTGGATGCACGAACAACTGGGCCGCCACTGGTGGCCCCGCATCCTGCCCCACAACGAGTACGCCCGCCGTACCGTCGAGCAGTACGCCCACCTCGCCGCCGCCCTGGAGGCCCGCAAAGCCGCCACCGGCCGCACCCGCAAGAAGCGCGTCGCCTGACGCCGTTCCCCCTGCCGTGTGCCCGCAGACCCCTCCCGGTCTGCGGGCATACGTCAGTTCTCGTAGGTGATCGTGCGGAGGACCTTGGCGGGGGCGCCGGCGGCGATGGAGAAGGGCGGGATGTCGTGGGTGACGACGCTGTTGGCGCCGATGACGCAGCGCTCGCCGATCGTGACACCGCTGGTGACGACGACGTTGGCGCCGAGCCAGACGTTGTCGCCGAGGCGGGTGGGGCCCTTGGAGGTGAAGCCCTGCCAGGGGACCGGGCGGTCGGGGTCGTCGAAGCGGTGGTTGGAGTCGGTGACGAAACAGCCGTTGGCGAGCATGCAGTGCGCGCCGATCTCGACCTCGTCGAGGGCGGCGACCATGACGGCGATGTTCAGGTAGGTGCCCTCGCCGATCCGGATCTTGGCGTCGTCGCCGACGGTGATCCAGACATTGGGCTCGAGGTGCGCGTGGGCGCCGATCTCGAGCCGGCCGTCCCGCAGCGCCTCCAGGACGTTGCCCTGCAGCGGCCAGCGGGCGAACGCTTCGCGGCGCATCAGCTCCCAGTGGATCCGCGCGCGGTTCCAGGGCAGCGAGTTGCGCTCGTACCAGCGCCACTTCTGCACCCAGAGCTTGAGCTTCACCTACGGCGTACGGCGTCGGCGGCGCGGACCCTCCGGCTCGGCCGCGGTCTCGGTCGGCCCTTGCTCGGCGCGCAGGTCGTGGTACGCCTTGCGGGTGTGCTCGGTGTGCTCACGCATGATCTGCGCCGACTTGTCCTCGTCGCCCTCGGAGATCGCCTTGACGAGCCGGCTGTGCTCACGCCACGAGGCCGCGCCGCGGACGGGCGCCAGCGGCGTGTAGTACCAGCGGACGCGACGGTCGACCTGGGCCGCGAAGTCCATCAGGAAGCGGTTCCCCGACATCTGCGTGATGAAGCTGTGCAGCTCGCCGTTCGTCCGGACGGCGCCGTCGGTGTCACCGGACTCGTGGAACGCCGTCCCGACCTTGCACAGCTCCTTGAGCTTGGCCAGGTCCTCCTTGGTCGCATGCCGCGCCGCCAGGCGGGCGGACTCCGACTCCAGGGCCGCGCGGGCCGCGAGCAGCTGGTCGACCTCGTCCTCGGCGGGCACATGCACCATCGCGCCGAAGCCGGGCCGCAGATCCACCCAGCCTTCGTTGTTCAGCCGCTGCAGGGCCTCGCGGACGGGCTGCCGGGAGACGCCGAGCATGCCGGCCAGCTCCACCTCGACGAGATGCCGGCCGCGCTCCAGCGTGCCGTCGATGATCATCTCGGTGAGCGCCTCGTAGACCGACTCACGCAATGGCTGCGGCCGCTTCACGTGCCGCACTCCGGCCGGTTCGGTCCCCGCCCCTTGGCCTGCGCTGATCGTGGTCATGAGGTCCTTCCCGGTTCTCGCTGTGACACCTCTGGAGCAACAGCATGGCACTTGGTAGACAGTCTACCAAGTGCCATGACCGTACATAGTGTTTCTTCGCAGCCTCGGGCCGGTCGGGCCGGTCGCTTACGCGGCCGACTCGCCGGCGTGCCGCTTCTCGTCCGTCTCGGTCAGTTGGGCGAGCTCGGCGTCCAGGTCCACGGGGGTGTTCAGCTCATGCTGCAGCTCCGGGGCATCCGGGAACTGCGGGCGCGCCGCCAGAGCACCGAACCTACGGGTGAAAATCATTGCTTTCCTTCCTGCTCCCGGGGGAGCTTTTTTGAATTCTGGCTTCTGTATACATTCAACCAGGCGTACCGGCCGGTTATGCCCGCGTCTCACGTGATGCTGCTTACATGCGCGTCGAATACGAATGCGCTCCGGTACCCGCCAGTCGCCCACCGTCGACGATCAGGTACTCGTCGCGGATCGGCGTCCCCGCGAACCACGACTCGAGAATCTCCCGGGTGCCCGCGGCGTACCGGGCCTGGGCGGACAGCGAGGAGCCGGAGATGTGCGGTGTCATGCCGTGGTGCGGCATGGTCCGCCAGGGGTGGTCGGCGGGTGCGGGCTGCGGGTACCAGACGTCACCGGCGTACCCGGCCAGCTGACCGCTCTCGAGTGCCTGGACGACGGCGTCCCGGTCCGCGATCTTCGCCCGGGCGGTGTTGATCAGGTAGGCGCCGCGCTTCATCGTCGCCAGCAGCTTCGGGCCGAAGAGCCCTTCGGTCTCCGGGTGCAGGGGAGCGTTGATCGTGACGACGTCGCAGTGCGGGACCATCTCGGCCGCGCTGGGGTGGAAGGTCAGGTTGAGCTCGCGCTCGACCGACTCGGGCAGCCGGTGCCGGTCGGTGTAGTGCAGGTTCACGTCGAACGGCGCCAGCCGGCGCAGCACCGCCGTACCGATCCGCCCGGCCGCGACCGTGCCGACGTGCATTCCCTCCAGGTCGTAGGAGCGGGCGACGCAGTCCGCGATGTTCCAGCCGCCGTCGACGACGACCTGGTACGACGGGATGTAGTTGCGGACCAGGCCGAGAATCATCATCACGACGTGCTCGGCCACGCTGATGCTGTTGCTGAAGGTGACCTCGGCGACGGTCACGCCGTGCCGGACGGCGGCGTCCAGGTCGACGTGGTCGGAGCCGATGCCGGCGGTGATGGCGAGCTTGAGGTTCGGCGCCTTCGCGATCCGCTCCGCGGTCAGATAGGCCGGCCAGAACGGTTGCGAGATCACCACATCGGTGTCGGGCAGCTCGCGATCGAGCACCGAGCCGTCGCCCTCCTTGTCCGACGTCACGACAAGAGTGTGGCCCTGGCTCTCCAGGAAGCTGCGCAGGCCGAGCTCACCCGAGACGCTGCCGAGCAGCTCACCCGGGGTGAAGTCGATCGCTTTCGGCGTCGGCGCGGTCTGGCCGCCGGGATAGCTCGTGATGGCCGGGACGTCGTCGCGCGCGTACGCCGTCGGGTAGCCGTCGGTCGGGTCGTCGTACAGGACGCAGAGGATCTTCGCCATGATGTGGAATCTCCTTGTTTACTTGGGGATTCCACGGTCCCGCCGTCAGGTGCCGACGGTCAAAGACTTGCTCTGTATCGCGTGATAGCCGGCGCCCATCAAATGCACGTCGAGCAGATCGTCGAGGGCTTTGTGGACGCCGGCCTGCCGCGCGACGTCCAGCAGCGCCCGCGCGAGCACCGGCTCCGGGCTCCGCGCGGCGATCACCAGGCCGACGCGCGGGCCGTGGTCCGGGCCCTTCAGCGGGACGACGCGCATCCCGTCCGGGACGCCGAACATGTGCAACCAGGCATGGGAGATCACGGTCGACCAGTGGTTGCCGTGCAGGTGGCTGTAGAGCCCGGAGACGGTGTCGCTCTCGATCGCCGGATGCGCCGTGACGCCGTCGTCAGTGAAGTAGCTGTTCATGATTCGGCGGTTGCGCATATCCGGTGACAGCAGGCACAGCGGCAGCTCGGAGACTTGCGCCCACGTTGCCATCGGCAACCCGGCGAGCGGCGAGTGTTGTGGGGTGAGGAGTAGGTAGCGTTCCTCGTACAGCGGCGTCTTGCGCACCTGCCCGAGCGTGTCGTCGTCCAGGTACGTCATCGCGACGTCCAAGTCGAACTCGGCCAGCTTGTGCGTGATGTCTCGCGACGACAGCGACTCGATCGTCACTCGCGCGTTGGCGTGCCGCTCGCAGAACGGCGTCGTGAGTAGCGAGATGACCGGCATCGCGGTTGGGATCGCACCGAGCCGCAGCGTCCCGGTCAGGCCGCCGCGCAGCACCGACAGCTCGTGCCGCAGCGCGTCCTGCTCTGCAAGAATCCGCTGCGCCCACAACAGCACCCGCTCACCCTCGGGGGTCAGCCCCTCGAAGCGCCGTCCGCGCCGGACGATCGGTACGTCGAGCTCCTGCTCGAGCTTGCGGATCGCGGCCGACAACGACGGTTGCGAGACGTAACAAGCTCCCGCGGCCCGCGCGAAATGCTTCTCCCGGGCCAGCGCCACCAGGTACTCCAGCTGCCTCAGCAGCATCGGGGTCCGCCTACGGGATACCAGTCGTCTGTATACATAATCCAACTGTAGTGATCGGCCTGAGCTATCGGTAGGGCTCGCCGGATTGTGACCCACGTCACATCCTGAGGTGGTCGCTGTGCCGGGTCGCCGTTCGACGCGTTGGCAGGAAGCAGGTTCGTTCGGCAGAAGGGTCTGGAGATGGAGAAGGTCACGTCCAAGGACGGCACGGAGATCGCGTACGACGTCAGCGGCAGCGGGCCGGGGCTGGTGCTGATCGCAGGTGCGTTCACGGCGCGGTCGTACTTCACGGAGTACGCCGACGTCCTGTCGCGCGCGTTCACGGTGGTGAACTACGACCGGCGCGGCCGGGGTGATTCGGGTGACAGCACGACGTACTCGATCGAGCGCGAGTGGGAGGACCTGGAGGCGGTTCGGGCGGCGACCGGGGCCCGGTTCGCCTGTGCGTTCTCGTCCGGCGTGATGGTGTTGCTGCAGTCGGGGGTGGCGTTCGAGCGGGTCGCGGTGGTGGAGCCGCCGTTCCGGGTCGAGGGCGCACCACCCGCGCCGGAGCGGTACCTCGAACGGCTGCAGGAGTTCGTCGCCGCGGGGGAGCCGGGCCGGGTCGCCGAGCTCTTCATGGTGGAGGCCGTCGGGCAGCCACAGGAGGCGGTGGACCAACTCCGGCAGTCACCGATGTGGCCCGGGCTCGAGGCCATTGCCCCGACACTGGTCTACGACACCCTGCAGATGGGCGACAGCTCACTGCCGACCGACCTCCTGAAGTCGATCGAGACGCCAACATTGGCCCTCTACAGCAACGGCAGCCCGGAGTGGCTCCAAGAGGCGACCCGGCAGATCGCAACAGCGCTTCCGCACGCAACCGTCGAAGGGCACGACGGCCCCTTCCACACGATCCCGCCGGAGACGCTCCTGCGCGCGCTGACGGACTGGGCAGCCTGACGCTCAGCCCGCCACGCGCCATCGGGACACGATGTACGGCGGGTTTCAGTACCAGTTCGATCCTGATCTGACCTGCCTGGTCAGGCGGTGTCGGGCGTCAGGGTCTTCATGGTGACGTAGCTGGTCACGGTGGCGACGCCGGGCAGTGCGGCGAGCAGGTTGGCATGGAAGTGTTCGTAAGCCGGCAGATCGGCGACCTCGACCTGGAGCAGGTAGTCGAAGTTGCCAGTGACGTGGTGGCAGGCGACCACTTCGGTGAGTTGGGTGATGCCTCGTTCGAAGGCGACGACGTCAGTGCGGGCGTGCCGCATCAAGCGAACGCCCGCAAGGACCCGCAGGCTGCGCCCGACGGCGGCTGGGTCGATGAGTGCACGGTAGCCGCGGATGACGCCTGTTTCCTCGAGGTGGCGTACGCGGCGCAGGCAGGGGGACGGGGACAGGCCGACCCGTGCCGCCAGGTCGTTGTTGCTGATCCGGCCGTCGTGCTCGAGGACAGCCAGAATCGCCCGGTCCACATCATCCATAGAAGCAGAATATTGCGCTGGATGACGCTTTACCACAATGAATCTGGGGTCTGGTGCGCAATGTGCTGCCAAATATTGCGCATCAGGCCGCCATCTCGGTCCGCGGGGGACAGGCTGGCCCGGAGGCCGAACGGAGGGCAGTAATGACCGGAGCCAGCACGACCACAGTTCACGCGGATCGCGACATTCATCCCAGTCGCGCGATCGCGGCGCCGATCTATCAGACGGCGGCGTTCGCGGCCGAGGACGGGGACGCGTTCGCTCGAGCGGCCGTCGAGCCGCGGGGTAAGGATTTCTACACCCGGTTCGGCAACCCGAACCATGCGCAGGTCGCCGCGGTCGTCGCCGAGCTCGAGAAGACCGAGGCTGCGATGGTCACGGCGTCCGGCATGGCTGCGCTGACCACGACGGTCCTGGCGTTGGTCTCGGCCGGTGACCACGTCATCGGGCAGAAGTCCACCTATGGTGGCACCGCGTCGGTGCTGCTCAATCTGCTGCCGCGCTTCGGCGTCATGACCACCGTCGTCGACCAGACCGATCCGGACGCGTTCACGCGAGCACTGACGTCGAAGACGCGGCTGATCCTGGTGGAGACGCCGAGCAATCCGCTCCTGCAGGTCACCGACCTGCGTGCGGTCGCGGAGCTTGCCCGAGCGCACGACGTGCTGACGGTCGCGGACAACACCTTCGCGACGCCGTTGAACCAGCGCCCGACCGAGTTCGGGATCGATGTGGTGTGGCACAGCGCCACGAAGTACCTCAACGGGCACTCCGACGTATCGGCCGGTGTCGTAGCCGGACCGGCCGCCGTTCTCGATCGCGTCTGGGACACCGGCCTGCTGACCGGCGCGACGCTCGGCCCGATCGACGCCTGGCTGTTGCTGCGCGGCCTGCGCACACTCCCGCTCCGGATCCCGCGCCACAACGCCAACGGCTTCGCGCTGGCCGAAGCACTGGCTCAGCATCCAGCGGTGGCGCGGGTGCATTACCCCGGTTTGGAGACGCACCTGCAGCACAAGCTGGCGGCTGCCCAGATGAGCGGCTTCGGCGGCGTGCTCGGGATCGAGTTCGCCGGCGGGTTCGACATGGCCGACGCGTTCCTCGGTCAGCTGCGCTACCCCCGGCGGTCCGCGAGCCTTGGGGGAGTCGAATCACTGGCCGTCCACCCAGCCTCGATGTGGCGCGGAATGCTCAGTGCGGACCAGATCGCCGACGCCGTCCCACTCGGCCTGGTCCGGCTGGCGGCCGGTATCGAGGACACCGCCGATCTGGTCGCCGACGCTCTCGCCGCGGCCGACGCGGTACTCGCAACCTCTTGATGAAGGAGTTCATTCGATGAAGACCCTGCTCACCGGGGGTATCGTCGTCACCCTCGACCCGGCCCTGGGAGACCTCGGTAGTGGTGACGTGCTGATCGAGGACGGTGTGATCGTCGAGGTCGCCGAGCGCATCGACGCACCGGACGCGGACGTCATCGATACGACCGACCGGATCGTCATGCCGGGGTTCGTCGACAACCACCGGCACGCCTGGCAGACCGCGTTCCGCGGCGTCGGCGCGGACTGGACATTTCCCGAGTGGGCCGCCGCGATGCACCGCACCGTCAAGCCGCACTACCAGCCTGAAGACGTCTACATCGGCACTCTGCTGGGCCGTCTGGAGGCGCTGCATTCGGGTGTGACGACGATGCTCGACTGGTACCACGTCGCGCAGACCCACGAGCACGAGGACGCCGCGATCGCCGCACTCCGCGACGCTCCCGGCCGGTCGCTGTTCTGCCTCGGCGCCGGCTGGGGCGGCGCGGACCCGGTCGACGACGACATCCGCCGTGTTCACGAGGTACTGGCTGGTGACGCGCGGGTGGCCTTGGTGCTCGGTCTGCGCGGTCCCGAGGCCACACCGATGGACAGCGTCGCGCGGGAGCTGAAGCTGGCCGAGGAACTCGGCATCCGGACCAGCCTGCACGTCGACGGCGGCGGCGATCGCAAGCCTGTCGCCGAGTTGCATGAGCACGGTCTCCTGCGCGGCACGACCACGTTCGTGCATGCGAACGGCGTCAGCGACGAAGAGCTGCGGATGCTGGCCGAAGCAGGGAGTTCGGTGTCGATCAGCCCGGACGTCGAACTCAAGATGGGCTTCGGTAACCCGATGACCGGCCGCGTCCTCGCCGCTGGGCTGCGCCCCACCCTGTCCGTGGACGACGTACCGTCGGTCGGCGGCGACATGTTCGCGACGACGCGTACGGCCTTCGCCGTCCAGCGTGGGCTCGATGGCGGCCTGCGCTCACGCGACCTGGTGGAGTTCACGACCGTCGACGCCGCTCAATCCCTGGGACTGCAGCACCGCACCGGAAGTCTCACGCCGGGCAAGGACGCCGACCTCATCTTGCTGCGCACCGACGACCTGACCGTCTTCCCGGTCACCGACCCGATCGCGACCATCGTCAGTGCCGGCCACCCGGGCCTGGTCGACACCGTCATCTCCGGCGGCCGCATCGTCAAGCGCGACGGCGTACTGGTCGACGTCGACCTCGCGGCGCTGCGCACGCGGCTGCTCGCGTCCCGCGACCGGATCGGTCGTGCCGCAGGGATCCCGCTCGACGGGACCTGGCGGCCGCAGGCCTGACGACAACACGAAGGAAGGACCTATGCGTTTCATCTCGGGCGGACAACACCACGCAGTCTTCGAGTTCGGCGACCTGCGCGTCACCTCCCTGCGCGACGGCTACGTCGACATGCCACCCACCCGGCTGCGCGACGAGACCGGTGCCGCACTCGGCGGCGTACCGGACACTGTGCCGCTGGTCGACGGGAATCTGCGGCTGTCGGTCAACGCGTTCCACATCAGCGACGGGACGCGGTCGGTCCTCATCGACTCCGGCGCCTCCAACGCCTGGCACGACACCATGGGCTCGCTGTACGACGCCCTGACCGAGGCCGGCATCGACGCGGACGACATCGCCGACGTAGCGGTCACCCACAACCACGAGGACCACGTCAACGGCCTGATCGCCCCGGACGGGACACCCGCCTTCCCGAAGCTGAAGCGGGTGTGGATCGGAGCTGCCGACGCTTCGGTCTTCACCGGCCGCCTGGAACCGGTATGCGATCTCGTCCGGCCGATCACCGAGAAGGTCGGCATCACCGAGTGGATCACCGCCGTACCAACGCCCGGCCACACCCAAGGCCACACCGTGTACGACGTCGCGAACGGCGGCGGCCACCTCCTGGCCTGGGGCGACACCGTGCACGTCCCGTCGCTGCAGTTCGACCAGCCACAGGTGACCTGGGAGCTCGACAGTGACCAGTCCCAGGCTCGTGACGCCCGAGCCGCACTGCTCGAACAGCTCACCCAGCCCGGCTACTTCGTCGCCGGAGCCCACCTCGACTCACCCGGCATCGCCCGCGTGACCCCGACCCGGGAAAGCTACGCGCTCGAATACCTCGCCCCCACGATCGCCTGACCACAGGAAGGACCACCATGCGACTGGCCACTGTCGACCACAATGACCGCGAAACCATCGCCCTGGTCGACCACAACGGTCAAGCCTTCGACCTGACCAGCCAGGTAGGGCAACGCTCCATGCTCGACCTCATCGACGACTGGGACGCCCTCGCGCCCCAGCTCACCGGACCCAGCGGCCTGCCCGCCATCGAGTCGCCGCGCTACCTGGCGCCGATCCCGCAACCGCGCCGCAACCTCTTTGCCGTCGGCAAGAACTACCGCGACCACGTCTCCGAATTCGGCCGCTCCGGCTACGACAGCCCCGATCGCAGTGAAGATCTCCCCGACCGCCCGATCATCTTCACCAAGGCCACCACGACCGTCATCGGCCCCTACGACGACGTCGACGCCCACACCACAATCACCTCCGAACTCGACTACGAAGCCGAGCTCGCCGTCATCATCGGCCACGGCGGACGAGGTATCACCCGGGCCGACGCCATGACACACGTGTGGGGCTACACGATCATCAACGACGTCACCGCCCGCGACCTGCAGCGCGACCACAAGCAGTGGTTCCTCGGCAAATCGCTCGACACCCACGCCCCGATGGGGCCCTGGGTCGTCACCGCCGACGAATTCACCGACCTGGCCAAGATCCACGTCAGCAGCACTGTCAACGGCGAAACTCGCCAGCATGCTCCACTGTCCGACCTGATCTTCCCCATCCCCGAACTCATCGCCACCATCTCCGCCGGTATCACCCTCCTCCCCGGCGACATCATCGCCACCGGCACCTCCGCCGGCGTCGGCATCGGCTTCACCCCACCCCGCTTCCTCCACCCCGGCGACATCGTCGAATGCACCATCGACACCATCGGCAGCATCAGCAACGTCATTCGCTGAGCCGGCCGACACCAACGCCCCACAGAATTCACCTTCAGCCCGCCACGCGCAGGCGCGGCGCTGACGGACTGGGCGGCCTGAGCCTCAGCCCGCCACGCGCATCGGGACGACGATGTACGCCGAGGCGCCTGCGGATTCGTCGTCGGGGGCGCGCAGGCCGGTGAGGTTGACCGGTTTGGTTGGTTGGGTGAAGTCGATTCGCGCCAGTGGCGTGCCGAGGGCGCCGAGCGCTTCGAGTAGGTAGGCGGGGTTGAAGCCGGTTGCGATCGGCTCGCCGGTGAGGGTGATCTCGACCGGTTCGGAGGCCTCGGCCTCCTCGCCGCTGCCGGCCCGGAGCGTCGCCGTCCCGTCGTCGAAGCTGATGCGGACCGGCGACGTCCGCTCGGCGACCAGGGAGACGCGTTTGACCGCCTCGATCAGCGCGGCGGTCGAGACCGTGACGCTGCTGGTGATCGCGGCCGGGGCCGGGATCAGCTTGCGCACCTTGGGGAACTCGCCGTCGATCAGCCGGCTGGTGGCGCGCCGCCCGGCACCCTCGAACCCGATCAACCCGTCCCCTGTACGAGTTGAGCCGAGCGCGAGGGTGACGTCGTGGCCGGCCATCGTCTTGGCCAGCTCCGCGAGCAGCTTCGCCGGGACCAGCGCATCGGCCTCGATCTCCGGATCGGCCGGCGTCCACTCGAACGAGCGGACGGCCAAGCGGTAGCGATCCGTGGCCAGTAACGTGATCACCGGGCCACGGATCTCCACCTTCACCCCCGTGAAGACCGGCAAGGTGTCGTCCCGCCCCGCGGCGGTCACGATCTGCGTGACCGACCGCGCGAGCACCTCGCCGCTCACCACCCCGCCGGCGGCCGGAAGCTCCGGCAACGACGGGTATTCCCCCAGCGGCAGCGTTTGCAGCATGAACCGGGAGCCGCCGCTGGACACCTGGACCCGAGCGCCCACCCCGCTCAGCTCCACGGTGTCCCGCGGCATGCTCCGGCAGATGCCGGCCAGCAACCGCCCCGACACCAGGACCCGGCCCTCGTCCCCCACTTCGGCCGGAACCACGACCTGTGTCGAGCTCTCGTAATCGAACCCGGACAGCGTCAGCTGCCCGTCGGCCGCCTCGACGACCATCCCCGACAGAATCGGCACGCTCGGCCGGGCGGGCAGCCCCTTCGCCACCCAGCCGACCGCTTCGGCCAGCACGTCACGCCTCACTCGAACCTTCACGGTCACCCCTCCGGATCGCGAGGTTCGACTCAATCAGGCGCCACCGACACTTTTCGCGCCGTCCAGTTCAGGTCACCGAGATCACCACCTTGCCGCGGGCGTGCCCGTCGGTGAGGTAGCGGATCGCGTCGGCGGCCTCGGCCAGCGGGAACGCCCGGCCGATGATCGGGACCACCTGCCCGGTCTCGATCAGCTCGGTCATCGCCTGCAGGTCGACGTGGTTCTCCGAGTTCAGGAGCGGCCGGAGCCGTTGCCCGATGAACGGCGACCACAACATCGCCCGCAGCTGGCGGTCGTTGCCCCCCAGCCAGCGACCGCCGGTCTCACCTCCGATGATGACCAGCGTCCCGTTCGGCGTCAGCGCCTTCCGCAGCCGGCGCAGCGACGCGTTCCCGTTGATGTCGAGGATGGCGTCGTACGGGCCGTGCTCGGTGAAGTCGTCGGTGCGGTAGTCGAGCACCTCGTGAGCCCCCAGCCAGCGCACGATGTCGGCCTTGCCCGCGCTGCAGACCCCGGTGACCTCGGCGCCGTACGACTCCGCGATCTGTACCGCGTAACTGCCCACCCCACCCGACGCGCCGATGATCAGCACCCGATCCCCGACCTTCACCCCGGCGCCGTCCCGGACCGCCTGCAGCGCGGTCAGCGCCGAGATCGGGACGACGGCCGCCTGCTCGAAGGTCAGGTTCTTCGGCATCGGCGCCAGCTTCCGCTCCAGCACCCGCGCGTACTCCGCGAACGCGCCGGTCCCGATCCCGTACACCTCGTCGCCCGGCCGGAACCGCGTCACGTCCGCGCCGACGGCGCTGACCACCCCGGACAGATCCATCCCGGGCACCTTGTTCTTCGGCGCCCGGACGCCGTACCCCGCCAGGCGCACGGGGTACGGCAGCCCGGTCATCAGGTGCCACACGCCCCGGTCGACCCCGGCCGCGCGGACCTCGACCACGACCTCGTCGGCGGCCGGGACCGGCACTTCGACGTCCCGCAGCGCGAGCACCCCGCTGTCGCCGTACCGGTCCTGTGTAATCGCCAGCATCCTCATCCCCCCTGCCGTACTTACAGCGTAAGCTTACGGCGTAAGTTATATGATGTCGAGGGATTTGGTCCAGGCAGGAAGAGAGATGTAGATGACACCGCGTGGCGACCCCCTGAATCGCGAGCGGGTGCTGCGGGCCGCGGTCGCACTCGCCGACCGCGACGGCCTGGACGCGCTCAGCATGCGCAAACTCGGCCACGAGCTCGGCATCGAGGCGATGTCGCTCTACAACCACGTCCGGAACAAGAGCGACCTGCTGGACGCGATCGTCGACCTGGTGCTGACCGATATCGACGTCCCGCCGGCTGGGACGCCGTGGAAGGAGGCGATGCGCCGCCGGTCCATCTCGGCGCACGAGGTACTGGTCGCACATCCGTGGGCGGCGATGCAGATCATGTCCCGGTTCACGATCGGGCCGGGGATGACGAAGTACCTGGACGCCACACTCGGGCGGCTGCTGGAGGGCGGCTTCACGGTCGAGGGCGCGCTGGACGCCTGGCACACGCTCGACAGCCACCTCTACGGCTTCACGCTGCAGGAGGTGAGCCTGCCGTTCGCCATCGAGGCCGCGCCGGACGTGTCGGCCCAGGTCGTCGGCGGCCTGGATCCGGAGCAGTTCCCGCACGTCGTCCGGATCATCACGCACGTGATGCAGTCCGGGCGCGTCGAGGACTTCGAGTACGGGCTCGACATCGTCCTCGACGGCCTGGAGCGCAAACTCAGCGGAACCTGATCGCCTTCAGCAGACCGGCCTGGCGCCGGCTCAGCACGATCGCCGACCGCGCACCCGGTACGACGCTGCCCGGGTCCGCCGCCGCCTTCTCGAGCAGCCGCGGCCAGCGGCGGCAGTGCTTCTCCATGCTGCTGGTCCGGACCACGCGGCCGCGCGCCCACTGCCCGTCGCGGGCGACCTCGCCGGGCACGTCGATCAGGATCAGGTGCAGCGGCAGCCCGGCGCGTTTGGCTCGCCACCCGAGCAACCGGCGTACCCACGGCCGGGTCGCGCAGTCGTGGATCATCAGCGGGCCGGTGTGCATCGCGCTGAACACCTGCACGTAGTACGCGAGGTGCAGGAACGGCCGCCAGTAGGAGTAGGGGACGACGCCGAGCACGCGCATCCACTTCGCGCGCAGCCGCTCGGAGTCGAAGACGCGGACGCCGCCGTGGTCGGCGCCGTCCGGGTACAACCTGCGTAACAACGTGCTCTTGCCGGCGCCTGGGATCCCCGCCAGCACCACGACAGAGTCCCCCGAGTAGCGGATTTCCTCTTCGGCCCCAACGACCGCCAGGTGCGTAGCAACCACCGCAGTGCCCTTCCATCGCCCATCAAGTACCTCGTTAGACGAACGGGTTCCCGCACACGCCCCATGAGACCGCTAAGAACTCCCTGGGAAATACCTGAGAGGGAGTCCCCACTCCGCCCCCGATTCGGACCTCGGGGCAGGGCAGGGGAGTCGCTGGTCGCTAGCGTCGCGGATGGTCCGTCGTGCACCAGACCTCGGCGTCCGCGATGAATGCGCTCGACGCCACCTTCACCGGATCCACGGTGATCTCGCCGGTCAGCCGTTCGCCGCCGACCGAGATGACGCCGTCCCGGCAGGGGATCCAGACGGTCGACAAGATGTTCGGCGTGCCGCCGAGGTCGTACTCGTCGTTGCGGGTCAGGAAGCGCTCCATCGGCCCGGTGATCTCGACCGACACATCGGCCGCGGTCGACCGGAAGCCCTTCGCGAGGTCGAGCTCGAACTCGACCGCCGCCGTCGTGTGCTCCGGCTCGGCCCAGTCGATCCCGTCGGTAACCGACTTCAGATGACGGTTGAACTCCTCGCCGAGCCAGGCCCCGAGCTCCGGATCCTGCCCAATGATCCGGACCCGCTCACGCGTCCCCAGCACCAGCACATTCCCGGCGCCACGCATTGACCAGTCGACCCGCCAGACCGACGCGAACGCCGTCGTCCGACCGTCCTCGTACAAGGTCACACAAGGGTTGGCGCCCATCATCCGAAGAGTCACCCGAAAACCCTATAGCGCGCTCGGGGTCGATTCGAACCTGCGACCAACAAATCGGCCGAGCGCCGCGCCCCTGAATACGACGGTGATCGAAAGGGTGGTCGAGGCAACTATCTTCTTGTGAGACTCCATAAATATCTTCAGGATAATGATGATAGGAGTTCAGCTTTGCGTATTAGTGGAAAAACTTTCGGATTAATGTTCCTGGCGGTGGCTGCAATCGGCGTGTTGCCGACTTCCGCCAGCGCCGCAGCTCCGGCGGCCAAGCCCGGACCTGCGGGAACGTCAGTACCGCCGGGGTACAAATTCGAGAAGGCGGGGATCAACGCCTACGGTTTCATCAGGAACGACTTGTGGGACCGTTGCCTGACCAATGACGCCTCCGATCGGAGCCGCGTCTACCTGGCCCCGTGCCATTGGGGCGCCAGTCAGCAATGGCAGTGGAACGAGCGGAACGGTGGCAATTGGCCCGAACTGTTCAACAAGGCGACCTACTTCTGCCTCGACGGCAACGGCAGCACCGGACTCGTCTACGGACACGCGTGCAACGACGGTGAGTACCAGGGCTGGCGGTACGACTCCAACAACTGGACGATCTACCACCAGCAATCGCGAGGTGGGCGCGGTGTGCTCGACGCCGCCCCCGAACGTGTCTACATCGGAACCGAAGACGGCGGCCAGACCCAGGACTGGCTCTGATCAACACCTGAGGTCTTCCTGCCAGGCGGGCGCCCGGATTCGTCGTCCGAGCGCCCGCTCTGGTCAAGGATGGCGCGCCCGGCAGGATTCGAACCTGCGACCAACGGATTAGAAGTCCGACGCTCTATCCAGCTGAGCTACGGGCGCGTGGCAGGGAGAAGTCTGTCAGATGGGCGGGTGAACGCGCTGCCGGGTTACTGGGCGTGGCGTGGGAGGGGGAAGTACAGGGTTGTCGTTCCATCCCGGTAACGCTGCGTGGGCGGTTCTGCCGCCGGGTCGGGTCTCCAACTAGGCTGCGGGCATGAGTTACCCCTCAGCAGGCCCGGCCGGCCCTCCGCAACCAGCGGCGGGGACGGCGTCGTCCGGCGGCCAGTACCCGCAGCCGAACGTTCTCGGGAACCATCCGGTGCCCGGGCAGCGGCGGAACCGGGGCGTGCTGATCGGTGTCGTGGTCGCGGTGGTGATGGCGATCGCGGGGCTGGGGATCTTCTGGATCGTCGGGCAGTCGACCGGCGCCGGCGGGTTCACCTGGGGGATGGCGTTCGCGCTGGTACCGGTGGTGCCGGTGATCGCGCTGTACCTGTGGCTGGACCGTTACGAACCGGAGCCGACCCGGTACATCGTGTTCGCGCTCTGCTGGGGTGCGTTCATCGCGACGCTGGTCGCGATCTTCATCAACACCGAGGTGGCCCGGCAGCTCGCCGAGACCGGCGCCGGCGGCGACCGGTCGGCGATCTTCGTGGCGCCCCCGGTCGAGGAGTTCGCCAAGGGCGCGGTCATCCTGCTGCTCGCGCTGGTCCGGCGCAAGGAGTTCGACGGGATCATCGACGGCCTGGTCTACGCCGGGATGGTCGGCGTCGGCTTCGCCTTCACCGAGAACATCCTTTACTACGGCCGCATCTTCAGCGAGCTGTCGAACGAGGCCGGCAGCGACGCCGGACTGCGCGGCGTCCTGGTGCTGTTCGTACTCCGCGGGCTGATGTCGCCGTTCGCGCATCCGCTGTTCACGTCGTTCACCGCGATCGGGATCGGGATCGCCGTCCGGCACCGCAGTACGGCGGTGCGGTTCCTGGCGCCGGTGGTCGGGTTCCTGGCCGCCGTCCTCGCGCACGCCGCGTGGAACGCGTCGGCCAGCTGGGCGGAGGGGACCGGCTTCCTGGTCGCCTACTTCCTGCTGATGGTGCCGATCTTCGTCGGCATGGTGATCTTCGCGCTGGTCCTGCGCTCCCGCGAGGGCAAGATGATCGCCTCCCGGCTCTACGACTACGTGCGCTTCGGCTGGCTGGTCGCGCCCGAGGTGCCGCTGATCGCGACGATGCGCGGGCGCAAGGCGCTGCGGCAGAACGCGCGGCGCTACGGCGCCCAGGCCGAGTCCGCCGCGAAGGCGTTCCAGCAGAACGCGACCGACCTGGCGTACTTGCGGGACAAGATCGTCCGGCAGGTGATCGGGCCGGAGGCGCTGGACGAGGAGAAGAAGTTGCTGGACGAGCTGCGGGCGCGGCGGGCGAGCGTTCCCTTCCCGCCGATGCCGGCTGCCTTCCCCCAGGCGATGCCGGGGCCGAACGGCGGGCCCCAGGACCAGGTTCGCGGCGGACCGGCGCCAGGGGGTTATCCGGCGCCTCAGCCGGGGTATCCCTCGGGGCAACCCGGTTACCCAGCGGGCCAGGCCGGTTACCCATCCGGACCCCCTGACCAGCTGGGAACGCCGGGAGGATACGGTCCGTATCCACCATCGCAGTGACCGCCGCCCGTCCACGCCGCCAAACGGGGATGACGATGACTTTGCTTCTGTGCTGTCCGACCGGGCACTCTGTGCTCGTGGGCGGACGCCGTGGCTGACATCAGGTCAGCAGCTGGTGAAGGTCCGGAGCCACAGGTTCCGGGCCAGGACCAGCCTGCCCAGGAGCTGGCGAACCTGATCGCGCGGTCCGAGGCCGGTGCCAAGGGCAAAGGATTCTGGCGCCGCCGCCGGCGGAAGAACGCCACCCCCGAGCCCCCCGCCGCCCCACCGCAGGCGACCCCCGAGCCCGCCGGTACGCCGGTCGCTGGGGGCGCGAGCCCGGACGCCGGGACGCCGGGCGCCAAGGCGACCGCGGACGGCGGACCTTCGCCCGACGAAGCGACCGCAGACGCGGCGTCCCATGGCGAGGCGAGCACCGACGCAGCCTCGGACGCCACCGGTACGCCGAGCGGCGAGGCAAGCTCGGATGCCGCCGGAGCGTCGTCCGAGGGTGCACGTGGCGCCGCGGACGGTACGCCGGACGAGGCGTCAGACAAGTCGGCCGCTGATGGGACCAACACCGGCGAGGCCACGGCAGACGGTGACGTACCAGCCGGTGCCTCGGCTGAAGCTGCCGGTTCGGGCGAGGCCGGTGGTTCGGCTGGGTCTGCAGGCGCAGGTGCAGCTGGTGGTTCGGCTGGGTCTGCAGGCGCGGGTGAATCTGGTGGCTCGGCTGGAGATGTCGGCCCGGGTGAGTCTGGTGGCTCGGCTGAGGTCGTCGGCGTGGGTAAGGCTAGCGGCGCTGCGGACGCTGTAGGTGCTTCGAG
Organism: Kribbella sp. NPDC104218; assembly: GCF_055584105.1. NCBI lineage: Bacteria > Bacillati > Actinomycetota > Actinomycetes > Propionibacteriales > Kribbellaceae > Kribbella > Kribbella sp. NPDC104218. The sequence goes on along the minus strand of NZ_JBVJMQ010000002.1, from coordinate 1,099,591 downwards.
CGACGGGTCGGGCGCTGATGCGGCCGAGTCGGGTGATGTAGCTGACGGTGCCGCCGATGGTGTTGAGCCGTCGCAGGCTGCGGCGCACGGCGGGTCGGTGGACGACGTACCGGCGGCTGCGGAGGTCGAAGAGCGGCCGCGGCCAACAGTCGGGGTCGTGTACGAGCCGGATGAGTCGCCGGACGGGTTCCCGCTTGAATACGGGAACATCATCGTCGGACTGCCGAAGTCGGGCAGCTCGTCGACGGTTTCTGCCGCCGATGAGGCGGCCGCGTACGCCGCGGAGCTGGCCGCTGTCGAGTACTCCGAGGTGATGGAGTCTCCGGAGGCCCTGCAAGAACCTCACACCCCAGAGCCAACCGGCGCGGACCAGAAGGCAGACGCCAAGGTCGCGAAGAGCGAAGCTCAGGCCACCGCCGAGTCGGCCGACGACGACGCCACGGACGTCGAGGCGAGCAGCGCCGAGCATGCGGACGCCGAGGTCGGAACGAGCGAGACGCAGGCCGCTGCCACGACCAGCGCTGACTCCGCTGACGGGGACGCCGCAGCGAGCGGTGCCGAGCAGGCAGACGCCGAGGTCGCGAAGAGCAGCGGTGAACCGGCCGGGCCAGCCGAGAACGCGGAGAGCGGCGCTCAACCCGCCGCCACGGAGGTTGCCGAGACCAGCGACGCTGACGGGGGAGCGGCGAGTAGCGCCGAGCAGGCGGATGTCGAGGTTGCGGAGAGCGAGGCTCAGTCCGCCGCCGAGGCGCCTGCCACAGCCAGCGCCGAGCCCGGTGACGCTGCAGAGGTCGTCGCGAGCAGCGGCGGACCGGCTGACACAGCCGAGAACCCTGACGGGGACGCGGCGAGCGGTGCCGAGCAGGCAGACAGCGAGGTCGCGGAGAGCGATGCGCAGTCTGCGGAGGCCGCCACGACCAGCAGCAAGTCGGCTGACGCTGACGGGGACGTCGAGCCAGCTGATGGCGAGGTCGCGAAGAGTAGCGCCGGACCGGCTGACACAGCCGAGAACGCTGCCGAAGTTGCGGCGGCTGGTGCTGAGCAAGCGGATGTTGAGGCTGCGGAGAGCGGCGCTCAGTCTGCTGGCGCGGTGGTTGCCGGGAGCACTGCCGAGGCAGCTGACGGGGATGCCACTGACATCGCGGCGAGTGGCGCCGAGCAGGTGGATGCTGAGGTCGCGGAGAGCGGCGTTCAGTCCGCTGGCGCGGAGGCTGCGGCGGCCAGTGCTGGGTCGGTTGACGGGGATGTCGCGACGAGTGGCGCCGAGCACGTGGATGCTGAGGTCGCGGCGAGCGGCGGTCAGTCCGCTGGCGCGGAGGATGTCGCGGCCGGTGCCGAGCCCGCTGACGCGGCCGAGGCTGCCGCGGGTGGTGGCGAGCTGGCGGATGCTGGGGTTGCGGAGAGCGAGGCGCAGTCGGCCGCCGCGGAGGTTGCCGGTAGTGGTGTCGAGTCGGCTGATGCCGGCGGGGACGCGGCGGGTGGCGCCGAGCAGGCGGACGGCGAGGTTGCGGAGAGCGACGTTCAGTCCGCTGGTGCGGAGGTTGCCGGGAGTAGCGCCGAGTCGGCTGACGTGGACGCTGCGGCGGCTGGTGCCGAGTCGGCGGATGTCGAGGTCGCGAAGGACAGCGGCGAACGGGCTGAGACAGCTGAGAACGCGGAGGATGTCGCGGCGGCTGGTGCTGAGCAGGTGGGTGCTGAGGTCGCGGAGGGCGACGCTCGGTCCGCTGGCGCGGTGGTTGCCGGGAGCAGTGCCGAGTCGGCTGACGGGGATGCCGCGGATGGCGCGGCGAGTGGTGCCGAGCAGGTGGACGACGAGGTCGCGAAGAGCAGCGGCGAACAGGCTGAGACAGCCGGGAACGCGGAGGATGTCGCGGCGGCTGGTGCTGAGCAGGTGGATGCTGAGATCGCGGAGAGCGACGCTCAGCCGGTAGGCACGGAGGTTGCTGGGAGTGGTGTCGAGTCGGCGGGTGCTGACGGGGACGCGGTGAGTGGCGCTGACGAGACGGGTGCTGAGGGGGCTGACGACGGGGAGTCGGCTGACGGCGCTGAGGGGTTGGCTGGTCGGTTGGCGGCTGAGCAGGCTGCTATGGCGCTGATTACGGCTTTGATGAAGTTGCGGGGGGCGCTGGCGGGGAGTCGGTTGCCGCTTGATGTGGTGGGGGCTGATGAGGCTCGGCAGCAGCAGAAGAGCATGCTGGATCAGCTGGACGACTACATTTTGCCGCGGTTGGTGCAGTTGGAGGCGCCGATTCTGGCGGTGGTCGGTGGGTCGACGGGGGCTGGGAAGTCGACGCTGGTCAACAGTGTGATCGGGAAGGTTGTCAGTGAGCCGGGGGTGTTGCGGCCTACTACGCGGTCGCCGGTGCTGATCCATCACCCGGCGGATGCGGACTGGTTCGTGGGCGACCGGGTGTTGCCGGGGATGGCGCGGACGACCGAGGGCAGCCCGGGTGGGATGGAGGACCCGGGGCAGCTGCGGCTGGTGGCTTCGGACACTGTGCCGCGCGGGCTCGCTGTGCTGGACGCGCCCGATATCGACTCGGTGGTCGAGGCGAACCGGGATCTGGCGACGCAGCTGCTCGCCGCGGCGGATCTGTGGTTGTTCGTGACGACGGCCGCGCGGTACTCGGATGCGGTGCCGTGGGAGTTCCTGCAGAGCGCGTCGGATCGCAGTACGGCGGTGGCCGTGGTGCTGGATCGGGCGCCGGCGGAGACGATCGACGACATCACCGGCCACCTCGCGCAGATGCTGCTCGAGCGCGGGCTCGGCGACTCGCCGCTGTTCTCGATCAAGGAGACGGTTGTCGACGGCAACGGCATGCTGCCGGCCGAGACCGTGGTCTCGATCCGGGACTGGCTGGTCGACCTGGCTGCGGACGCCGACGCACGGGCTGCGGTGGTCCGGCGGACGCTGCACGGCGCGGTGACCGCGATGGTGAAGACGACGCCGCCGTTCGCGGCGGCCGTGCGGGCGCAGGGTGACACCGCGGCCGAGCTGCGCTCCAGCGTCGAGACCGCTTATGACCAGGCGTTCAAGGACATCGCGACGGCGACGCAGGATGCGACGCTGCTGCGCGGCGAGGTGCTCGCCCGGTGGCAAGAGTTCGTCGGGACGGGTGAGTTGCTAAAGGGGCTGCAGGGCAACGCCGGCAAGCTGCGCGACAAGGTGAAGAGCTCGCTGGCGGCCAAGCCCGCGGCGACGACGCGGGACCTGAACGACGCGATCGAGTCGGGGCTGTCGTCGCTGCTGATCGAGCAGGCCGAGGTGACGGCCGAGCGCGCCGAGAAGATCTGGCAGGCCTCGCCGGCCGGCCGGCAGCTGCTCGCCGCGGCCGACGGCACGCTGGGCACGATGACCGAGGGCTTCCCGGCGGCGGCCGAGCAGACCGTCCGGGAGTGGCAGGGCAACGTGCTCGAGCTGGTCCGCAAGGTCGGCACCGAGAAGCGGCTCGCGGCCCGCATCCTGGAGGCCGGGGTGAACGGTCTCGCGCTGTCGGTGATGGTCGTGCTGTTCGCGGAGAACGCGGGCATCCCGACCGGCGCCGAGCTGAGCGCCGGGGTCGGCAGCGCGGTCGTCGGGCAGAAGCTGCTGACCGCCGTGTACGGCGACGACGCGGTACAGACCCTGGTGACGACGGCGCGGGCGGATCTTGACGGTAGAGTTCACGCCTTGATGGATGCCGAATTCGCCCGCTATCTGACTGTCCTCGACCAGCATCCGGTCGACACCGAGGCGGCCAGGCAACTGACCGAGGCCGCGCGCGCGGTGGAGGACTGCACGTGACGGAAATGACGGATACGGTCGACAGTCCGGTGCGTGGCGCGACCGACGTCCTGAAGAAGATCGACGCCCTGGAGCAGGCCGCCACGGCCGGCCAGGGCCGCCTCGATCCGGTCGTCCTGACCGAGGCCACGCAGATCGTGGACCGCGCCGGTCAGCGGCTGCGCATGTCCGGCGAGCTGACCGTGGTCGCGCTGGCCGGGGCCACCGGCTCGGGGAAGTCATCGCTGTTCAACTCGATGACGGGCCTGGACCTGGCCGCGATCGGGACGCGCCGCCCGACCAGCTCGATGCCGCTGGCCTGCGTCTGGGGCGAGGAGCCCGCCGGTGAGGTGCTGAACTGGCTCGGCATCCCGCGCCGGCACCAGGTGCAGCACCGCAGCTCGCTCGAGGACGCGCAGTCCGAGGATCTGGACGGCCTGATCCTGCTCGACCTGCCCGACCACGACTCGATCGAGGTCGAGCACCGGCTGATCGTCGACCGGCTGGTCGAGCTGGTCGACATGCTGGTCTGGGTCGTCGACCCGCAGAAGTACGCCGACGCCGCGCTGCACGACCGCTACATCAAGCCCTACGCCTCGCACTCCGGCGTGATGGTCTTCGCGCTGAACCACGTCGACAAGCTCACGCCGGACCAGCGGAAGAGCTGCCTGAACGATCTCGACCGGCTGCTCAAGTCCGACGGTGTGAAGGCGCCGACCATCGTCGCGACCTCCGCCGTCAGCGGCGACGGGCTCGACGAGATCCGCGGTCTGCTGGTCAAGCGGGTCAGCAACAAGCGCTCGGCCAAGGAGCGGCTCGCGGCGGACGTCGACCGCGTCGCCGACCGGATGGCCAGCCAGTGCGGTACGGCGAAGACGCCGGAGATCGCCGAGAGCGACGTCACCGAGCTCGTGGACGCGCTGGCCGATGCCAGCGGTCTGCCTGTGGTGGTCGACGCCGTCCGCCGCTCGTACCTGCAGCGGGCCCAGTCGGCCACCGGCTGGCCGCTGACGAAGTGGATGGGCCGCTTCCGGCCGGACCCGCTGCGCGGTCTGCAGCTGGACGAGGTCTCGCGGCAGGAGGGCAAGGCGCTGCGCAAGTCCGCGTCGACGGAGGTCGCGCAGGCGCGCACTTCGTTGCCAGCGGCAACTCCCGTGCAGCGGGCCCGGATGGACAGCGCCGTCCGCGCGATCACCGAGCGGGCCGCGGCCGGTCTGTCGCGCCCGTGGGCCGACTCCGTCCGGACGGCGATTCGCCGCCGGGAGGAGAAGCTGGGCGACGAGCTCGACCACGCCGTCGCCCGCGCCGACCTCGGCGCCTCGGCCAGCCCCGGCTGGTGGGGTGTGGCCAAGTTCGCTCAGTGGCTGCTGTTCCTGATGGCGCTCGGCGGAGCGGCCTGGCTGCTCGCGGCGCTGGTCGCGCGGATCGCCGACGCCGGCGAGGTGCCGCTGCCTGGAGCGGGCGGGATCGCCTACGCCTGGATCATGCTGGTCGGCGGTGTCGGGCTCGGGATCGGGCTGGCAGTGCTGTGCAGGCTGTTCGCGACGAGTGGTGCGGCGCGCCGGGCCCGGCTGGCCGAGACCGCGCTGCGCACCGAGCTGGAGAAGGTTGCCGACAGCCACGTTGTGGCGCCGGCCCGGGCCGAGCTCGAGGCGTACAGCACCTGCCGCGACGCGCTCGCCGTCGCCCGCGGCTGAGTAGAGACCCAGCCGCGGGGCGACGAGCAGGACGGTTAGAGCTCGGCGCCCGGTGCGAACTGCGCCATGGAGACCCGCGCGGCCTCCAGCAGATCCTCCTCGGAGGTCGTGCCGGAGGCGCGGACGACCTCCAGCCAGACCCGCACGCAACGCTCGTTGAACTCGAGCATCGCCGGGGAGTCGGCGAAGACGATCGGGTCGTGGTCGTCGGCCAGGCCGTCGACGTACAGCGCCAGGCCGAGCAGCCCGCCGTCCCAGCCGGGGCCGACGTACAGCGCGCCGCCGGCGCCCGGGGCGGGAATCTCGGTCACGACGTGCTCCAGCTCGAGCTCGGTCGACGCACCCGGGCCGGGCTGCAGACGAATCTCCAGCAGGCTGTTCGGGCCGCCGTAGGTGACCTTGAATCGCTTCGGCGGCTCGCACTCCACGATGTCGCCGCCGGCCATGTCCTGCAGCTGGAAGCTGCCGCCGACCTGGAAGTCGCCGGTCGTCGGCCAGAACCATCTGGCCAGCCGGGCCGGGTCGGTCAGCGCGTCCCAGAGCTCCTCCGGGGTGGCCTGGTACGCGCGGGTCATCTGTAGCCGCACGGTCTCGCCCGTCCGGCCGACCTCGCGCTGGACGGCGTCGAGCTGTTCGAGAATGTCGATCATGCGGCCCAGAATGCCGGTCCGAGCTTATATAAGTCAAGACTGAGATAATCATGCCGCCTCCGCGGGACTGGTCGGAGCAAGGGGGAGTGGGGACGCCGTGAACTCGTCCGGCGGGTAGGGCGCGACGAGGCCGGACTCCGGGGAACCCGCGGACCCGGGCGGCGGGGGAAGAGTCGGCGTTTCGGGCGCGCGGGCCGCCTCGGGGCTCGGTGTGCCTTGGCCGGGTGTCGGCGTACTGGGAACGAGCGAGAGGGCAGGACGCCGCGAGTCGGCCGGACCTGGCTCGCCGGTGCTGAGCGGCGACCAGGCCGGTTTCGGCTGGGGTTTGGATCTGGTGAAAGTGGTCGTGCCGCGAGAGAGGTCATGGCCGATCGCGGACGCTTCGAGGACGACGCGGGAGCGTTTCTCGCCGTCGTCATCGGTCCACTCGTGTGTCCGCAGCCGGCCGCTCACGAGGATCGGCTGGCCCAGCTGCACGGAATCGAAGGTGTTCTGCGCGAGGGCGCGCCAGCACTCGACCGCGAACCAGGTCGTCGGTCTGTCGGCCCAGGCATTCAGCCCGCGGTCGAAGTGTTTGGGGGTGGAGCCGACCCGGAACGTCACCCGCGGCGTCCGGCCGCCGACCTCCTTGAACTGCGGCGCGCTGCCGACCCAGCCCTGCACGGTCACCTGGGTTTCGCCCACGCTCATCTCGACCACCGTCCTCTCGATCGCTGTCGTCAGCAGAGAACATGCCGCGATCGGCCCCCGGAATCCGCGCCGATTCCGGGCCTGTGGACAACCGGTTGGGTCCGCACCCCGGTCAGCGCATAGGCTCTGGGTATGGCGGAATTCATCTACACCCTTCGCAACGTCCGGAAGGCGTTCGGCGACAAGGTCGTTCTCGACAACGTCACGCTGAACTTCCTGACCGGGGCGAAGATCGGCGTCGTCGGGCCGAACGGCACCGGCAAGTCCTCGCTGTTCAAGATCATGGCGGGGCTCGACCAGCCCTCGAACGGCGAGGCGCGGCTGGCCGACGACTCGACGGTCGGGATCCTGCTCCAGGAGCCGCCGCTGACCGAGGGCAAGACCGTGCTGGAGAACGTCGAGGAGGGGGTCGGCGACACCAAGGCCAAACTCGACCGCTTCAACGAGATCTCCGCCGAGCTGGCCGACCCGGACGCGGACTACGACACCCTGCTCGCCGAGATGGGCGACCTGCAGACCGAGCTCGACCACCGCAACGCCTGGGACGTCGACGCCCAGCTCGAGCAGGCGATGGACGCGCTGCGCTGCCCGCCGGCCGACGTCCTGGTCGACAACCTGTCCGGTGGTGAGCGGCGCCGGGTCGCGCTCTGCAAGCTGCTGCTGCAGCAGCCCGACCTGCTGCTCCTCGATGAGCCCACCAACCACCTGGACGCCGAGTCCGTGCTGTGGCTCGAGCAGCACCTGCAGAAGTACCCGGGCGCCGTCCTGGCGATCACCCACGACCGCTACTTCCTGGACAACGTCGCCGAGTGGATCCTGGAAATGGACCGCGGCAAGACCTACGGCTACGAGGGCAACTACTCCAAGTACCTCGAGACCAAGCAGCAGCGGCTCGTGGTCGAGGGCCAGAAGGACGCGAAGCGGCAGAAGATCCTGGAGCGCGAGCTCGAGTGGGTCCGGTCGAACGCGAAGGCCCGGCAGACCAAGAGCAAGGCCCGGCTGGCCCGCTACGAGGAGCTCGCGGCCGAGGCCGAGCGGTCCAAGAAGCTCGACATCGACGAGATCAACATCCCGGCCGGCCCGCGGCTGGGCAGCACGGTGCTCGAGGTCTCCAAACTGGAGAAGGGCTTCGGCGGCCGGACGCTGATCGACGGCCTGAGCTTCAGCCTCCCGCGGGCCGGCATCGTCGGTATCGTCGGCCCGAACGGCGTCGGCAAGTCCACGCTGTTCCGGATGATCGTCGGCGAGGAGCAGCCGGACGTCGGCAGCCTCAAACTCGGTGAGACGGTCAAGATCTCCTACGTCGACCAGTCCCGCGGCGGCCTGGACCCGAAGAAGACGGTCTGGCAGCAGGTCTCCGACGAGCTCGACTACATCAAGGTCGCGAACTTCGAGATGCCGAGCCGCGCGTACGTCGCGTCCTTCGGGTTCAAGGGTCCGGACCAGCAGAAGCCGACCGGCGTCCTGTCCGGCGGTGAGCGCAACCGGCTGAACCTGGCCCTCACGCTGAAGATGGGCGGCAACCTGCTGCTCCTCGACGAGCCGACCAACGACCTGGACGTCGAGACCCTGCAGTCCCTCGAGGACGCGCTGCTGGAGTTCCCGGGCTGCGCCGTGGTCGTCTCCCACGACCGCTGGTTCCTGGACCGCGTCGCCACCCACATCCTGGCCTGGGAGGGCACGGACGAGGAGCCGGCGCAGTGGTTCTGGTTCGAGGGCAACTTCGCCTCCTACGAGGCGAACAAGATCGAGCGGCTCGGCCCGGAGGCGGCGCGCCCGCACCGCGTCACGCACCGCAAGCTCACCCGCGACTGACCATCGACACCGAAGGACCCCGGCTCCGCGCGAGCCGGGGTCCTTCGTGCGTTCGGGCGGTCAATACTTAGCCCTTGCGCTAAGTATTGATCGCAGGCAATACTTAGCTTCATGGCACAGTATTCACTCGAGGTCGACGGGGTGTTCGCCGCGCTCGCCGACCCGACCCGCCGGGACGTGATCCGCCGCCTCGGCCGCGGTCCGACGAGCGTGGGGGAGCTGGCGGCGGAGTTCCCGATGACGCTGCCGTCGTTCATGAAACACGTCCGGACGCTCGAGTCGAACGGGCTGATCCGGACGGTCAAGACCGGCCGCGTGCGGACCTGTGTACTCCATCGCGAGCGGCTCGCGCTCATCGACGACTGGCTCGCCGATCAACGCCGGATCTGGGCGGACCGGACCGATCGGCTGGAGCGATTCGTCACCGAATCGACCGAGGAGCAGCAATGAATCCCGAGCTGGATCTGACCATCGAGCGCGTCATCCGCGCGCCACGGGCCGCGGTGTGGAGTGCATGGACCGAGCCGGAGAAGTTCGCCCAGTGGTGGATTCCGGCGCCTATGGTGTGCCAAGTCGAGCGGTTGGAACCGCGGGCCGGTGGCGCGCTGGTGACCCGGATGAGCGAGGACGGCGTCGACTTCACCCCGCAGCTCGACGCGACCTTCCTGCTCGTCGAGGAGCTGGAGCGGATCGTGTTCACCAATGCGATCGACAGCCAGTGGCGGCCGGCCAGTCCGGAGCCGGTCGTGATGGTCGCCGAGATCACTTTGGCTGATCATGCGGAGGGTACGGCGTACCGGGCGATCGTGCGGCACGCGGATCCGGCTGCGCGGAAACGCCATGCGGAGCTGGGATTCGCCGACGGCTGGGGGACTGTGACCAGGCAGCTGGCAGAGCAGGTGGAGCGATGAAGCTCGTCCTCACGGAGTTCGTGACGCTCGACGGTGTCAGCCAAGGCCCCGGCTCGGCGGACGAAGACACCAGCGGCGGCTTCGTCCGTGGCGGCTGGCTCGTTCCGTTCATCGACGAGACCTTCGTCAGTCGGACCGTCGAGTGGCTCGGGTACGCCGATGCCCTGCTGCTCGGCCGCCGGACGTACGACGCATTCGCGCGTGACTGGCCGCAGATCACCGACCCCGGCGACCCGTACACGCGGCGGATGAACGCGCTCCCGAAGTACGTGTTCACCAACACCCGCGACGAGGGCAGCTGGCGCCCGACGACCGTCCTCCGGACCTTCGCCGAGGTCGCGGAGCTGAAGAGCCGGCCGGGGAACGAGCTGCAGATCCACGGCAGTGCGCGGCTCGGAAACTCGCTGCTGCAGGCCGGGCTGGTGGATGCGGTTCGGCTCGTCGTGGCGCCGACGATCATCGGGGACGGACGCCGGCTGTTCGAGGCCGGAGCGCCGTCCGGCTTGGCACTCCACAAGCACGAGGCGACGTCGAGCGGTCTGTTGCTGCTGGAGTACGAGCGCGTCGGCGCTGCTCGGGTCGCCGATTATGAAGGCGTCAGCGCGTTTGTGTGATGTGGTCCGTGAGGACCTCGTCGATGACCCGGAGATCCGCAGTGATCAGGGCCTTCCAGAGAGCCCAGCCGCGGCCGCGGGCCCAGGTACCGGCGTCCTGCTGAACGGCTGAGCGGAAGATCTCTCGCGAGGATCCGGAGAAGAAGGTGTAGGCGATCGCGAGCTCACAGGCCGGGTCGCCGATACCTGACGTGCCGAAGTCGATCACAGCGGACAGGCGGCGGTTCTCGACCAGCAGATTGCCGTAGGCGAGATCGCCGTGGAACCACACCGGCGGCCGATCCCAGGAGGTGGCGAGCGCGGCGTCCCAGACTTCGAGGGCCAGTGTCGCGTCGATCCGATCCTTCAGCTCGGTCAGCGCGGCCATGGTCTCGGAGTGGTAGTAGGACGGCGGCCCGCCGCGATAGAAGCTGTGGATACCCGGCAGCGGCCCACCGGTCGCGTCGCAGCGCTGCAAGGCCAGGATGAAGCTCGCGACCGAGCGAGCAAAGTCGTCAAGATCGACGTTCTCGAGGCTGGCGGTCGCGCCTGGGATCCACCGGCGGATCGCCCAGCGGTGCGGATATCCGTGGCCGGGCTCGCCGATGCCGACCGCTGTGGGAATCGGGTAGGGGAGCTGGGGCGCCAGGATCGGCAGCCAGTGGTGCTCCTTCTCGACGGCCGTCGCGTACGCCGCGGCCGTGGGCAGCCGGACCGTCAGCTCGTCGCCGAGGCGGTACGTGCGGTTGTCCCAGCCGTCGATCTTCACCGGCTTGATCGGTAGCGCTGCCCACTGCGGGAACTGGTCGGCGATCAGCCGCCGGACCAGCTCGGCGTCGATGCCGGCGCGGCCGTCCTGATGATGATTCGGCATCGGATCAGCATCCGGGCCGGGGTCCGCGCGGTCCAGCGATTTAATCCTCGGCGACCGAGTCGGCGAGAAAGGCCGCGATCGTCCGCAGTTCGGCGTCCGAGCGGCCGGCCAGGACCGAGTGCATCCGCGCGCCCTGCTCGGCGTACAGCGGGACCAGCTTGTCCTGGATCGCCGCCAGCGACGGGGTGACCAGGACCTTGCGGCGGTCGGTGGGGTCGGCCTGGCGGGTGACGAAACCGTGCGCCTCGAGCCGGTCGATCACGCCGGTGATGGTGCCCGAGGTGAGGCCGGTGTGCTCGGCGAGCTGGCGCGGGGTGAGCGGGCCGTACGTCGTCAGCAGCGTCATGAACTGTGAGTCGCTGGCGCCGAGCCCCAGGCGGGCGGCGACGGCGTGGTTGAACAGGATTACGTCCGCGATGAATCGGACCATCCGCTGCTCGATCTGGGCGGTGAGCTCTTCCCTGGCACTGGTCATGGTCCGCCTCAGCATAGAGCTTGCTTTTATCTCGGATCTCCAAGATGCTCGGATCATCGAGATAAGTGGAGGAGTGCATCATGAAGGTGCTGGTGATCGGGGGCGGGACCGGCGGGCTTGCGCTCGCGCACGGGCTCGAGCGCGCGGGGATCGAGGTCGAGGTCTTCGAGCGGGACGCCGTGCGCACCGACGGTCTGCACGGCTACCGGGTCGGGATCGATCCGGACGGGAGTCGCGCGCTGCACTCGTTGCTGCCGACCGACCTCTACGCGACCTTCGTCGCGACCAGGGCGCGCGATCCGAAGTACTTCAACATGCTCACCGAGGGCCTCAAGGAGGTCCTGTCGATGGAGCTGCCACCGGCGACGGACCCCGTCGAGAGCGAGAAGTCGATCAGCCGGATGACGCTGCGCCAGATCCTGTTGACCGGTCTGGACGACGTCGTCCGGTACGGCAAGGAGTTCACCCGCTTCGAGCAGCACGGCGATCAGGTGACGGCGTACTTCGCTGACGGCACGCAGGCCACTGGCGACCTGCTGGTCGGCGCGGACGGGTCGGGCTCGCGCGTTCGCCGTCAGTACCTACCGCAGGCGCGGACCGAGGAGACCGGGATCGTCGCGATCGCCGGCAAGCTCGCGATCACCGCGGAGAGCAAAGCGCTGCTGCCGCCGAAGGTGTTCGAGGGGATCACGATCGTCAACGCGCCGCGTGGGCTGGCCTGCATCCTGCATGTGATGGAGTTCCAGTGGGACCGCGACGGGAACGTGAAGAGCGGGATCGGCGGTAGTACCGAGGAGCTGATCCGGCGCTGGCCGGGGCTGCAGTTCGACAACACCCGCGACTACATCAACTGGGGGCTGTCGGCGACGAAGGACAAGCTGCCCGCGAATGTCATGTCACTCCGCGGCCAGGACCTGATCGACGTCGCCCTCCAGCTGACGCCGCGCTGGCATCCCGACCTGCGCCGGTTGTTCGAGCTGACCGACCCGGGTACCTGCTTCCCGGTCAATATCTGGACGTCGGTGCCGCTGGAGCCGTGGGAGACGACCAAGGTGACGTTGCTCGGCGACGCCATCCACACCATGACGCCCGGCCGCGGCGTCGGTGCGAACACCGCGCTCCGCGATGCGGTCAACCTCTGCCGCGCGCTCGTCGAGCTTCGCGATGGCCGGACGGACGCCGTCCGCCGCTACGAAGCGAAAATGATCGAGTACGGGTTCGACGCCGTCCTCAAATCGCGCGCGCAGATGACCGCGGCCGATCCGGTCCACAAACCGGTGGTCGGCCGGTTGGCGCTGGCGGGTCTGCGGACGGCGATGCGCGCGGTCAACCACCTGCCGCCGGTCAAGCGCCGGATGCGCGACTCGATGCTCGCGTATCGCGGCGCCGACCGGGAAGAGCTCGAACTGGCGCTGTGATCAGCGTTGCTGGCCGACGTGCTCCGAGACGGCGTCGAAGACGCGGCCGATCGCGGTGAAGTCCTCGGCGCTGGCCAGGTCGACCAGGTTCTCGCGGACGCTCTCCACATGGGTCGGCGCCGCCTCGACGAGCAGCGTGTGGCCGGCGTCGGTGAGCTCGGCCCAGACGCCGCGTTTGTCGCTGGTGCACGACGTTCGCCGGACCAGCTCGGCCGCCTCGAGCCGGCCGATGGTGTGGGTCAGCCGGGACCGGCTCTGGTGCAGCCGGTCGGCGAGGTCGGCCATCCGCAGGCGCCGATCGGGCGCTTCGGAGAGGCGGACCAGGATCTCGTAGTCGTTGATGCCGATGCCGAACTGCCGCAGCTCGTCGTCCAGCTTCGCCATCAGGCGCGCGGTGCCCAGCAGGTACGCGCGCCACGCCACCTGCTGCTCGGCGTTCAGCCAGCGGGTCTCAGTCGTCATCGTCACGAGAACCAGTGTACCGGGAATGTAGTTGACATTTAAACCGTTGATGCCTACTGTCGTGGTCAACGGGTTGACACTTCAACCTAAATACTACTGACCGCGTCGCCCCCGACACCGTTCGCACTCCCTGAAGAGGATGAAATGACCGAGACCGTCAGCACCCCGACCACCACGATTCCCGGACTGGTCGCGGGCACGTACTCGCTCGACACGGCGCACACCGAGATCGGTTTCACCGTGCGGCACCTGATGACCAAGGTGCGCGGCACCTTCCGTGAGTTCACCGGCGAGATCGTCGTGAAGGACTCGCTCGAGGAGTCCACCACCAACGTCGTGATCGAGCTCGCCTCGGTCCACACCCGCAACGACCAGCGCGACGGGCACCTGCGCTCCGGCGACTTCTTCGACGCCGAGAACACCCCGAAGATGACCTTCACCAGCAACGCGCTGAAGGCCGTCGGCGACGACTACATCCTGGCCGGCGAGCTGACCATCAAGGACGTCTCGAAGCCGGTCGAGATCGCCTTCGAGTTCCTCGGCGTCGAGCAGAACGCCTACGGCCAGACCGTGATCGGCTTCGAGGGCTCCACCTCGATCAGCCGCAAGGAGTGGGGGATCGACTTCAACGTCCCGCTCGAGGGCGGCAAGCTGCTGATCGGTGACAAGGTGGACATCCACCTCGACGTCCAGGCCGCGCTGAACGCCTGACCTGACTTCGAAGCCCCGCATCCAGGTGGATGCGGGGCTTTGTCATGCCTGGACCATCCGGTGCGCGAGGTCGGCGTACAGCTTGCCCAGGGCGTCCGGGTCGCCGCGGTGCGGCGTGTACCAGCGGGCCACGTCGATCGACAGCGAGAGGATGGCGAGCGTCGTACCGGGCAGGTCCGGAACGGCGAACGATCCGTCCCGGACGCCGTCCGCCAGCACCTGCTCGATCTGCGCCGAGATGGCCCGGCGGATCGTGGCGACCTCGGCCAGGTGCTCGGGGGAGAGGGCGTTCAGCTCGTACTGCACCACGTGCGCGATGGTGTGGTGCCGGGCGTGCCAGGCGGTGAAGGCGGCGACCAGCGACCGCAGCCGGTCGGCCGGCGCGCCGCCGGTGTCGGCGGACCGCAGCACCTCCAGAGCGGCGTTGTGGCCGTACTGACTGATCTCGAAGAGCAGCCGCTCCTTCGACGGGTAGTGCACGTACAGAGCGGCCGGACTCATCCCCGCACGCGAGGCGATGTCCCGCGTGGTGGTGGCCTGGAAGCCCTGCTCGGCGAACGCGTCGATGGCGCCGGTCAGGAGCCGGCGGGCGGCTGCGGGCTCGACGTGCGCCCAATCGAGCGGATCGGTGACTGCGGACACGTTGACACCCTGCACCAAACGCGTGAAGCTAAGCAAGCGCTTAGCCAGCAAATCTCGCACCGTGGAGGGCACTGATGGAACGCGTCATCTTCAACGAGGACCACCACGCCTTCCGGGCCAGTGCCAAGGAGTACTGCGACCGGTCGCTGGTGCCGCGGATGGAGCAGTTCCTCGAGGAGAAGACGATCGAGCGGGCCGCCTGGCTGGAGGCCGGTAAGCAGGGCTTCCTCGGCCTCGACGTCCCCGAGGAGTACGGCGGCTCCAGCGTCGGCGACTACCGGTTCAACCAGGTCTTCGCCGAGGAGGTCTCGAAGGTCTCCGCCGCGCTGTCGAGCTGTTTCGGCATCCACTACGACTGCGCCGCGCCGTACTTCGTCGACCTCGGCACCGAGGAGCAGAAGCAGCGCTGGCTGCCCAAGTTCTGCTCCGGTGAGTACGTCGCCGCGATCGGGATGACCGAGCCGTCCGGCGGGTCGGACCTCGCCGCGCTGAAGACGACCGCGAAGAAGGCCGACGGCGGCTGGGTGCTGAACGGCTCCAAGACCTTCATCACCAACGGCGACATGGCCGATCTCGTCATCGTCGCCGCCCGGACCGACCCGGAGAAGGGCGCGAAGGGCATCACGCTGTTCGTCGTCGAGGAAGGGATGGAAGGGTTCGCCCGCGGCCGCAAGCTGGACAAGGTCGGGCAGACCGAGTCCGGTACCTCGGAGCTGTTCTTCGAGGACCTCTTCGTTGCCGATGACAACGTTCTCGGCGAGCTGGACCGCGGTTTCATCCACATGATGGAGCGGCTCGCCCAGGAGCGGATCGGCGCCGCGGTCTCGAATATCGCGCACGCCGCGCAGATCCTCGACGAGACGATCGAGTACGTGAAACAGCGCAAGGCCTTCGGCCAGCCGGTCGGCTCGTTCCAGTACAACAAGTTCCTGATCGCCGAGCTGGTCACCAAGGTCGAGGTCACCCAGGCGTACGTCGACAACGGCGTGGTCGCGCACGGCGAGAACCGGCTGACCGCGGTCGACGCGGCCAAGACCAAGTGGTGGAGCGCGCACGTGCAGAACGAGGTGCTCGACGCCTGCGTCCAGCTGCACGGCGGCTACGGCTACATGAACGAGTACCGGGTGGCCCGCGCCTGGCGCGACGCGCGCGTCACCAAGATCTGGGCGGGATCGAACGAGATCATGAAGGAACTCATCGGCCGCGACCTGGGCCTGTAGAAGGGGAACCGCGAAATGCCTGAAGCAGTCATCGTCTCGACGGCCCGCTCGCCGATCGGCCGCGCGAACAAGGGTTCGCTGACCACGATCCGGCCGGACGACCTGGCCGTGCAGATGATCAAGGCGGCGACCGACAAGATCGGTCTGACCGGCGACCAGATCGAGGACCTGATGCTCGGGTGCGCCGAGCCGCACGACGAGCACGGCGGCAACATGGCCCGCCGGGTCGCGGTGCAGCTGGGCTGGGACAACGCGCCCGCCACCACGATCAACCGGTTCTGCGCGTCCTCGACGCAGACCGCGCGGATGGCCTTCCACGCGATCAAGGCCGGTGAGGGCGACATCTTCGTCAGCGCCGGCGTCGAGTGCGTCTCGCGGTACAAGAACTTCGGCTCCGCCGGGGTCGGCGACCCGAGCTCGTTCAACGAGCAGTTCACCGACGCGGTCGCGCGGACGGCGAAGTACGCCGAGACCAACGAGACCTGGCACGACCCGCGGCAGGACGGCTACCTGCCGGACATCTACATCTCGATGGGTCAGACCGCGGAGAACGTCGCGACGCTCAAGGGGATCACCCGCGCCGACCAGGACGCGTTCGGCGTCCGCTCGCAGAACCTGGCCGAGAAGGCGATCAACAACGGCTTCTTCGAGCGCGAGATCGTCCCGGTGACGCTGCCGGACGGCACGGTCGTCAGCAAGGACGACGGGCCGCGCGCGGGCACCACGCTGGCGGGCGTGAGCGGTCTGAAGCCGGTCTTCCGGCCCGACGGCACGGTCACCGCCGGCAACTGCTGCCCGTTGAACGACGGCGCGGCCGCGGTCGTGATCATGAGCGACACCAAGGCGCGCGAGCTCGGTCTGACGCCGCTGGCGCGGATCGTGTCGACCGGCGTCAGCGGTCTGTCACCGGAGATCATGGGGCTCGGGCCGGTCGAGGCGTCGAAGCAGGCGCTGGCCCGCGCCGGGATGAGTATCGGCGACATCGACCTGGTCGAGATCAACGAGGCCTTCGCGGTCCAGGTGATCGGCTCGGCGCGGGAGCTCGGCATCGACGAGGACAAGCTGAACGTGCACGGCGGCGCGATCGCGCTCGGCCACCCGTTCGGCTCGACCGGCGCGCGGATCATGACCACCCTGGTGAACGGGCTTCAGTTCGAGGACAAGCAGTTCGGCCTGGAGACCATGTGCGTCGGCGGCGGTCAGGGGATGGCGATCGTTCTGGAGCGCCTCAGCTGATGAGCCTGCAGAACCGGACGGCGATCGTCACCGGAGCCTCCCGCGGCATCGGGTTCGCGATCGCCCAGCGGCTGGTCGCGGACGGCGCACAGGTCGTCATCACCGGCCGCAAACAAGATGCCCTCGACGAGGCCGTTCAGAAGCTGGGCGGCCGACCGCATGCGCTCGGGATCGCCGGGAACGCCGCCGACGGCGCTCACCGCGGCGCTGTGGTGGCGGCCGCGGTGGCGACGTACGGATCGCTCGATCTGCTGGTGAACAACACCGGCATCAACCCGATCTACGGCGACCTGCTGGACGTCGAGGCCGGTGTCGCGGCCAAGATGGTCGACACGAACGTGCTGGCCACGATCTCCTGGGTGAAGGCCTGCCGGAATGCCTGGATGGGCAACCACGGCGGCGCCGTCGTGAACGTGTCGTCCCTGGCCGGCCAGGCCCCGTCGCCGGGGATCGGCTGGTACGGCGCGACCAAGGCGATGCTGTCGCGGGTCACGGCCGAGCTCGCGCTGGAGCTCTCGCCCGAGATCCGGGTCAACGCGGTGGCCCCGGCGGTGGTGAAGACCAAGTTCGCCGGAGCCCTCTACGAAGGCCGGGAGGAGGAGGTCGCCGGGACGTACCCGCTGGCCCGCCTCGGCCGTCCGGAGGACGTCGCCTCACTGGTCTGGTTCCTGCTGTCCGACGAGGCGTCCTGGATCACCGGGCAGACCATCACCATCGACGGGGGCCTCACCCTCAAGGGCGGCATCGTCGGTTAAGGCTGTCGGCCCTCCCAAGCGGCCAACCGGTCGTACGGCGACGCGTCGTCGGCGACCGGTACGACCGGGCCGAACGGGATCGGCTCACCGCGAGGCTGATCCGGCAGAGCCCGCTGCATCAGTGGGAGTACGTAGCGCGCCAGCTCGTCGTCGAGTTGTTCCCGTCGGCCCAGAGCCGTGGCCAGGTCCCAGGCGTGCATGGTGAGCTCACCGACGTAGCCTGCGGCCGCAGCCGCGCCCGGAACCGTTCCCCAGGGGACAGTGCAGGTCTGAGTCAGGACACCGTCGTCGGCGAGCGTCACCGCGAGTTTCGCGCGGCGCTCCTGCCACGTGCCGAGGACGTCGTCGCTCGTCGTGACCTGAGGCAGGACCAGCGGGTCGGCGCCGCTCAGGGCGAGGTCGATCCGCCCCACCACAGTCAGCAGGTGCCCGAGCAACGTCCGGACGTCGTACTCCGCACAGGGCGTCGGGCGCGCAAGGTCGTCCGGTCCGACGGCGGACATCAGGTGTTCGGTCTGGTCGAGCGCGCGAATGAGCATCGGTCGGGGATCAGCGATCGTCATATCCCTACCTTCGCGCTGAATATGCGACATCTTCTGTCGCATATTCTGAAACCATGCGAGCGGACCGGTTGTTGCAGATCATCTTGTTGCTCCAGCGCCGCGGCCGGATCAGCGCGGGTGAGTTGGCGGAGCGACTGGAGGTCTCGCGGCGGACCGTCGTCCGGGACATGGAGGCGCTGTCGGCGGCCGGAGTGCCTGTGTACGCCGAACGCGGGCGGAACGGCGGATGCGTGCTGCTGCCGGGGTACCGGGCTGATGTCAGTGGGTTGACGGCCCGGGAGGCGCAGGCGCTGTTCGCCTGGTCTGGGCGGTCCGCGATGTCTGACGAGCTGGGGCTTCAGGGCGCGCTGAAGAGCGCTATGGGGAAGCTGGCGGCCACACTGCCTGCAGAGCTGCAGGACGACGCAGAGGCGTTGTCTGGCTCGATTGTGGTGGACAGGCGGCGCTGGTTCGCCGATGCGGAGGACCACGGCGCACTGCCAGTGCTGCGGCAGGCAGTGGTGACGCAGCGACGCGTGCGGTTGCGCTATGCGTCGGCCAGTCAAGGGCTACAGCGCCGTACGGTCGATCCGTGGGGTCTGGTCGAGCAGGCCGGGCGCTGGTACCTGGTGGCCGCGCACCGGGGCACTGCGCGGATGTACCGGGTGTCGCGGGTGCAGCAAGCGGATGTGTTGGAAGAGGCGGCGGTGCGGCCCGAAGGCTTGGACGTGCGGGCGGAGTGGGAGCGGCTGCGGTCCAGCTTGGAGCAGCAAGCGCCTGAAGGGGTGTGCGTCGAGGTGCGGGTCCGGCCGGAGCGGGCCGAGCTGTTGCGGCGCATCGCGACGCCGATGCTTGCCAAGGGCACCGTCGTCGAGGAGGTGCCGACGGACGACGACTGGCCGCATCTGCGGCTCGACTTCCGGGTGCGTGAGGCGGCGTGCGGCGTCCTGCTGGCCTTTGGCGCAGACACCGAGGTACTGGAGCCGGCCGACCTGCGGGCCCGGCTGCTGGAGCTGGCGAGACAGACCGTCGCGCTCTACAGCTGACTACTGCGGACTCCCCGCCGCCGGTGACCACGTCGTGTCCCAGCACGATGGCGCTTCCGGCGGTCGGGGCGTCAGTCCTACAGCACCGGATCACTCTAATACCCCGGGGTCCCACGACCGAATCACAGTCCGCGCACACCGGTTGCGATCACGTTGCGTTCGTAATTCCGTGGCGAGGCGGAGCCCGCGTCGCTAGGGTCCGGGCATGACAGGGGCGCAGATCCGGCCAGCGACGGCCGACGACGCGGAGAGGGTCGCGGCGCTGCGCCGCACCGTCTACGGGTACAAGGTTCTCTCGGTCGCCGCCGCGCGGCACATGATCACGGTGTCGCCGCCGGCCGAGCGTTTCTGCGCTCTGGTGGCCGAACAGGACGGCGAGCTGGTCGCCTGGGGCTCCGGCGGGCTGAACACCTGGACCAGCGAGGCAGGCCAGGGCAACATCTCCATCTACGTGCACCACGACGCACGTAACCAGGGGATCGGCAGCAGCCTCTCCGATCGGTTGCACCAGCATCTGACCGAGATCGGCGCCAAGCGCGTCCGCGCCTTCGCCCAGACCGACGGTCTGGAGTTCGCGCGCAGCCGCGGCTACGACGGCACGCGGCAGATGCACTTCGCCGGCGTCGAGACCGGCACGCTGCCCGAGCAGCCGCCGACGCCGGCCGGCATCGAGCTCGTCGCGATCGACCAGCTCGACCCGCGGCAGGCCTTCGAGGCCGACACCGCGGCATCCCTCGACGAGCCGGGCGATTCGCCGATCGACGCGGTCGACTACGACGACTGGCTGGGCGAGGTCTGGAACGCGCCGGGTCTGGACAAGTCGCTGAGCGTCGCGGCGATGGCCGGTGACCGCGTCGCGGGTTTCACCGCGGTCGAGACCGACGGCGACCGGGCCTGGTCCGGGATGACCGGCACGATCCCGGAGTACCGGGGGCTCGGCCTGGCCAAGCTGGTGAAGTCGGTCGCGCTGCGTCGTTGCGCGGCCGCCGGAGTCACGTCGGCGTACACGTCGAACGACGACGAGAACGGGCCGATGCTTGCCGTGAACAACTGGCTCGGTTACCGCCGCGTGCAGACGGAACACGTGTTGCTGCGCTCCCTCTGAGCGTGACGGGGGGTGCTGAGATCGACCTGTAACGTGACGATCTCTCCGGTTTTGCCGGGGGCACGGGTTATCTTCCGAGGACTTCGGTGAAGGAGTTCTCATGGAGATCAGGGCTGCCGAGCCAGGAGATCTGGAATCCGCACTGGCGTTCCACGACGCGCAAGTTCCGTATCTGGTAGTCACCGCAGGCGATCTGAGCCGCCGGCTCACGGCGCGGCCGACGCCCGGGCACGTGACGTACACCGTGGTCGACGACGGTGAAGTGGTGGCCTGGGCAAGTACCGCGCTGACCCCGGGATCCGAACCGCTGGCGGGGGAGTTCCGCATTCTCGTCCGGCCCGAGTACCGGCGCCGCGGCATCGGCACCCAGCTGCTCGACGCCGTGCACGAGGAGTTTCGCCGCGTCGGCGCGACCAGCGCCCGCATCTTCGCCGAGCCGTCGGCGGCCGAATGGGCGGCGCGCTGGGGTTACCGCCGGACCAGACAGGTCCACTACGCGGGGATCGACCCGCGTAAGGCGCCGGACCGCCCCGGCCTGCCGACCGGTGTCGAGCTGATCGCGCTGAACGACGTCCCGCCGCGCGATCTGTACGCCGCCAACGAGGTTGCCCAGCGCACCAAACCCGGTGACGCGAAGATCACCTCCCAGCCGTACGAGGACTGGCTGCAGACCATGTGGCGTTCACCGTCGGTGGTGCTCGACCTCGGGCTGGCCGCGGTGCTGGACGGCGAGGTCATCGGCTTCACACTCGCCTTGGGGGACCGCGAGCGGCTGTGGTCCAAGATGACCGCCACGATGCCGGAGTACCGGGGGCGTGGATTGGCCAAGCTGGTCAAAGCCGCCGCGCTGCACCGGGCCGCCGAAGCCGGCGTGCAGAGCTGCTACACGGCCAACTACGACGGCAATCTCCCGATGCTCGCCGTGAACGAGTGGCTCGGCTACTACCGCGTCGCCACCCATTCCGTCCTGGTCCGCGACCTCTAGGGGACCAGCAGGACGACGGTCTCCGCCACACAGGCCGGTTTCGTGGAGCCCTCCAGCTCGATCACCCAGTTCAGCGAGACCTGGACGCCGGCCGGGGTTTCGGCGGTGCCCGCGATCGAGGCGCCGGCGCGGACCCGGGAACCGACCGGGACCGGCGTGGGGAAGCGGACCTTGTTGACGCCGTAGTTGAGTTTCGCGGTGACGCCGGAAACCGCGAACAGCTCCTCGCCGAAGCGCGCGATCAGGCTCAGCGTCAGATAGCCGTGCGCGATCGTGCCGCCGTACGGGCCGGCCGCGGCGCGCTCGACGTCCACGTGGATCCACTGGTGGTCGCCGGTCGCGTCGGCGAACTGGTTCACCTGCTCCTGGGTGATCTCCAGCCACTCGCTCTCGCCGAGCGTGGCGCCGACGGCGGCCACGACCTCGTCGACGCCGGTGAAGGACTTCGTCATCGTTCGCTCCTCAGTTCCGCGGTCCGCCGGCGACGTACAGGACCTGGCCGGAGACGAAACCGGCCTCCGCGCTCGCGAAGAACGAGGCCGCGGCGGCGATGTCGTCCGGCGTCCCGGTGCGCTGGACCGGGATCGACGCGGCGGTCGCCTTCTTGAACTCCTCGAAGTCGACACCGACGCGGGCCGCCGTGGCCGCCGTCATATCGGTCTCGATGAACCCCGGCGCGATGGCGTTCGCGGTGACGCCGAACTTGCCCAGCTCGATCGCCAGCGTCTTGGCCAGGCCCTGCAGACCGGCCTTCGCGGAGGCGTAGTTCGCCTGGCCGCGGTTACCGAGCGCGGAGGTGGAGGACAGGAAGACCAGCCGCCCGTAGCCGGCCTCGACCATGTGCGCCTGGACGGCCTTCGACATCAGGAAGCTGCCCTTGAGATGTACCGACATCACCGTGTCCCAGTCGTCCTCGGACATCTTGAACAGCAGGTTGTCGCGGAGGACTCCGGCGTTGTTGATCAGGATGGTCGGCGCACCGAGCTCAGCGACCACTCGCTCGACCGCAGCGGCCACCTGGTCGGCCTTGCTCACGTCGGCGCCGATGGCGACGGCCTTGCCGCCGGCCTCGGTGATCGCCTTCACGGTGTCCGCGCAGGCGCCTTCGTCCAGGTCGAGGACGGCGACCGCGTTCCCGTCCTTCGCGAGCCGGAGCGCGACGGCCGCGCCGATTCCCCGGGCTGCCCCGGTCACGATCGCCACCCGCTGCTCGGTCATCGCTACTCCCTACCCGTCGGTTTATGACTGCCTGGGATGACACTACCGACGCTGTGTCACACCGGAAGTCCCCCGGATGTAATGATCGTGGTGTGGATCATCACAACCGGCACGTCTATCAGTGTCAGCTGCGGTGGGGGGACATGGACGCGCTCGGCCACGTGAACAACGGCCGGTACGTCGACTACCTCCAGGACGCGCGGGTGGAGTTCATCTTCGCGACCGCGTCACAGGCCGGAGTGGACACGCTGGAGACCGGGCTGGTGGTCTCCCGGTACGAGGTCCAGTACCGGGCGCCGCTGCACTACCGGCCCGAGCCGGTCCGGATCGAGCTGTGGATCAGCGAGATCAAAGCCGCGTCGTTCACCATCGACTACGAGATCGTCGACCTGGAGCCGGAGCGGCGGGTCTACGTGCAGGCCCGGTCCCGGCTGGTCCCGTTCGACTTCGCCGCGAACCGCCTGCGCCGGATCACTCCCGAGGAGCGCGCGGTGCTGGCCGGGCTGGTGGGCGCATGACCTTCAGCTACCCGATCGCCGTCCGCTGGTCGGACATCGACTCCTACGAGCACGTCAACAACGTCCGGTACTTCGACTACCTCCAGGAGGCCCGGATCGCCTTCCTGAGCACCGTCGTCGGAAGCCGGCAGTACTTCGACGACTACCCCTGCGTGCTGGTCAGTCAGACGCTCGACTACCTGCGTCCGATCGTCCTGCGCCCGCAGCCGTACGACGTCGACGTGTGGATCGAGGCGGTCGGACGGACGTCGTACACGATCGGCTCCTCGATCGTCGACCGTAGTACCGGCGGTGCGGACGTCTACGCGAACGCGACGTCGGTCATCGTGGCCGTGGACGGCGAGACGCACGCCAAGCGGGAGCTGTACGACGCCGAACGGGCAGCCCTGCTCCGGAATATCCGGACGACTTGAGACACTGGTCTCGATATGAGTGAGCCACAGAGCTTCTACGACGCCGTCGGCGGCGCCGAGACCTTCCACCGGCTGGTTGCGGCGTTCTACCGCGGCGTCGCCGCCGACCCCGAGCTGCGGGCGATGTACCCCGAGGAGGACCTCGGTCCGGCCGAGGTGCGGTTCCGGATGTTCCTGGAGCAGTACTGGGGCGGTCCGCGCACGTACTCCGAGCAGCGGGGCCACCCCCGGCTGCGGATGCGGCACGCGCCGTTCCCGGTCACTCCGAGCGCCCGGGACAGCTGGCTCGGTCACATGCGCGCCGCGCTGGACGAGATCGCCCTGAGTCCCGACCGGGACGAGGAGATCTGGAAGTACATGGTGATGGCCGCCCACAGCATGGTGAACACCGACGAACCGCAGTACCCGGGCGCGATCGACGTGTCCGGCCACTGAGTCTGAGGAGACAGCACGAGCATGGCAACCATTCGTACGGCCAAGGCGCACTGGGAAGGTTCGCTGATCGAGGGCGCCGGGCAGGTCAGCCTGGAGTCGTCCGGTGTCGGTACCTACGACGTGTCCTGGGCGTCCCGCGCGAACGACGCGAACGGCAAGACCAGCCCGGAGGAGCTGATCGCCGCCGCGCACGCGTCCTGCTTCTCGATGGCGCTGTCGCACGCGCTGACCGGCGCCGGGAACGCTCCGGAGGCCCTGGACACCACGGCCGACGTCACGTTCCAGCCGGGTGAGGGCATCACCGGCATCAAGCTGTCCGTCAACGGCAAGGTCCCGGGCCTGACCGCCGACGAGTTCGCGGAGTTCGCCGAGGGCGCGAAGAAGAACTGCCCGGTCTCGCAGGCGCTGGCCGGCACCACGATCACGCTGGACGTCACCTTCACCGCCTGAACCACCCCGACGTACGACGGCGCCCCGGTCACCGCGACCGGGGCGCCGCTGTCTGTCCGCTACTCCGCGGCGGGCGCGGGCTCGTGCGGCTCCTCGGCCTTCTCGGTGCCGCTGCCGACACCGGAGGAACCGGTGCTGGCCGGGTCGCGGGTGGTCAGGTTGCCGACCCGGAGCACCTCGCCGTTGCGGACGTACCAGGTGGTGCCGTCCTCGCCGCGCAGCGTGGTGATCCGCAGGCCGACGGCGACCACGGTGCCGGTCGCCTTCTCCATGTCGATCAGGTCGCCGACGCCGTACTGGTCCTCGAAGATCATGAAGACGCCGGCCAGGAAGTCCTTGACCAGGGTCTGGGCGCCGAAGCCGAGGGCGACGCCGATGATGCTCGCGGACGCGATCACCGGCAGGATGTTGAAGCCGAGCTCGGCCAGCACCATCACCACCAGGACCGCGGTCAGGATGATCGTCACCGCGCTGCACAGCAGCGAGCCGATCGTCTCGGCCCGCTGGGCCCGGCGCTCGGTGGCCAGGGTGTTCTCGACGAAGTCCTGACCGAGGCGCGATTTGGCCAGCACGCCGGCGACGGCGCCGTTCCCGGTCTTCCGGGCGAACCGCCGGATCACCTTGTGCAGCACCCAGCGCAGCACGAAGAAACCGATGATCAGGCCGGCGATCCGGGCCGGCACCATGACGATGTTGTCGGTCACTTCCAGCTTGCCGTCGTTACCCATCCGGAAGAAGGTTGGGAACGCCTCCGGCAGGGAAAGCAGGGGGTGACCGATCATGGACACAAGGTAACTGGTCAGAATAGGCATCTCGCCGCCCGATGATAGCGAGCTCCGCGAAGAGGATCACGGGGCCCGAAGAGTGACAAGGGAGACGGACGCATGGCCAGCCGGCTGGACGACGAGCTGCTCAGGCTCGTAAGCGCGGGCGTGCTGCGCCAGTACCAGGCCGACGCGCTGCGCGAGGCAGCCGACGCCGAGGTGGACGCCGCACTCGCGGACCCGGGCCGGAAGCGGCCGGAGCCCCCGCCCGCGCCGCCGGTGAAACCGCGGACTCCGCCGGCCGCGACGCACACCAACGCTCTGGTCGAGGTGCTCGGCTACATCGGCGGTGCGTTGCTGCTGGGCGCTGTGGCGCTCCTGACGCTGGCCAACTGGGGTGAGATGGGCCGTGCGGCCCGCATCAGCACCGGGGCCAGCGCAGCGGTCGCTCTACTCGGTTCTGCGGTCGTCCTGGCGCTGCTGAAGCGCCGGGAGACACTTGCCTCGGCGCTGGCGTCGCTCGGCTGCTGTGTGGCCGGTTTCGCGGCGTACGTCGCCATCGAGGGGGAGACCGGCCGACTCGTCGGTGTCGGGCTTGCCCTCGCGCTGGCCGTGGTGGGGCTCTGGCGGCTCGCCGGCTCATCGTTGCTGGTAGCAACGTTCGGCATCCTGGCCGTCGGGGTCCTGGTGCTCACCTCGGACGTGCTGACGCCGTCGGACGGCTCCGGGACGAACAGCGCCGGTATCGCCGGGACGGGGTTCATCCTGGTTGCGTTCGTGCTGGCCATGCTCGGCCTGGTCCGGGACCAGGTGACCGCCTGGTCGCTGGCCGGGGCCGCGATGTTCAGCTCGTCGATCTGCTGGCTGATCCAGGAGCGCGGCGAGATCATGGCGCTGGCGGTCGGTACCGCCGGCCCGGCGGCGCTGCTGGTCGCCTACGGGTTACGGCGGGCTTCGGCGTACGCCGTGGTCGGTTGCTCGATTCTGCTGGTCATCTGGCCGACTGCGCTCTACCAGCTCACCGACAACGTCGCAGGCGTGGCGATCGGGCTGGTCGTGGCCAGTGTGGCGCTGCTGTTCGCCGTGCTGCTGCTGAGTCGGCGACGGGTGGCTGACTGACACGGCGCTGCGTTACCCGCCAGGGGCCGGAATACGGCAGACTCGCTGAGGTGACTGCTCCCACCCCGGCCCTTGTCGAGCTTGCGGTTGCCCATGGTGTGGCGACGGAGTACTGGAACTGGCAAGGCGAGCATGTGATCGTCTCGACCGAGGTCGTGTCCGCAGTGCTCGCAGCACTCGGTGTTGACGCGTCGACGCCGGAGAAGGCCGCGCTGGCACTCGATGAGCACCAGGAGGCGCGCTGGCGCCGGACGCTACCGCCGACTGTGGTGATGCGAGCTGGATGGACGCCGTGGTTCGCCGTCCATCTGCCGCACGGCTCCACGGCCGAGGTGTGGGTGGACCTGGAGGACGGCGGTCAGCGTCGGGACATCCCGCAGCAGGAGCACTGGGTCGAGCCTGAGTGGGTCGACGGCGTCCAGGTCGGTGAGGCGACGTTCCAGCTGCCAGGCGACCTGCCGCTCGGTTACCACCGGTTGTGCGCCCGGATCGGTACCAACCCGGAGATCTCGGTCAGCACGCTCATCGTCACTCCGGCCAAGCTGGAGCCGGAGAAGCTGCAGCGGACGTGGGGCTGGGTGCTCCAGCTGTACTCCGTCCGCTCGCGGCGTTCTTGGGGGATCGGTGACCTGCATGACCTGGCCGACCTCGCAGCATGGTCCGCGAACGACCTGGGCGCCGGGTACGTCCTGATCAACCCGCTGCACGCGGCGGAGCTGGCCGGCCGGATGGAGCCGTCGCCGTACCTGCCCGCGTCCCGCCGGTTCGCGAACCCGATCTACCTGCGCATCGAGGACATCGACGAGTACGGCGACCTCGCACCGGCCGAGCGGGACCGCGTCCGCACGCTGAGCCTGCAGGCCCGCGCGCTGAGTGAAGACTCGAACGCGCTGGACCGCGACACGGTCTGGGCGACGAAGCGTGAGGCGTTGCAGCTGCTGTTCGGCGTCCGGCCCTCGATCGGCCGCATCGCGGAGTACGGCGCGTACTGCGATCGCGAGAGCCAGGGGCTGATCGACTTCGCGACCTGGGCGGCGATTGCCGACGTCCACGGGCCGGAGTGGAGCAAGTGGCCCGAGGAGCTGCAGGAGCCGACCAGTCCGGCGGTGGTCGCCTTCCGGAACGACAACCCGGACGCCGTCGAGTTCCACTGCTGGCTGCAGTGGCAGCTGGACGAGCAGCTCGGCCGGACGCAGGCGCGGGCGAAGGCGGCCGGTATGTCGCTGGGCATCGTCCACGACCTCGCTGTCGGCGTACACCCGGACGGCGCGGACGCATGGGCGCTGCAGCACGTGCTCGCGTCCGGCATCCACGTCGGTGCGCCGCCGGACGCCTTCAACCAGCAGGGGCAGGACTGGTCGCAGCCGCCGTGGCGGCCGAACGCGCTGGCTGAGACCGGGTACGCCGCCTGGCGGGACCTGGTTCGCGCCGTCATGCGTCACGGCGGTGGGCTGCGGATCGACCACATCCTCGGCATGTTCCGGCTCTGGTGGGTGACCGCACCGGACCGGCCGACCGAGGGGACGTATGTCCGCTACGACCACGAGGCGCTGATCGGCATCCTGGTTCTGGAGGCCACCCGCGCCGGAGTCACTGTCGTGGGTGAAGACCTCGGCACTGTCGAGCCGTGGGTGCGTGACTACCTGACCGAGCGCGGCGTCCTCGGTACGTCGGTGCTGTGGTTCGAGCGTGATGCGGATGGCAAGCCGCTGGCGCCGGAGCGCTGGCGAGAGCTCTGCCTGGCCACAGTCACCACACACGACCTCCCACCGACCGCTGGCTATCTCGCCGGCGACCACGTCGAGCTACGCAACCGCCTCGGCTTGCTGACGCGTCCGGTGGCAGAAGAGCTGGCCGTCGACGAGGCCGACCGGGACGCCTGGCTGGACGCGCTACGCGAGCGGCACCTGCTCAGCTACATCGACGGCGACGTCGAGCGCATCGTCGAGGCCCTGCACCAGTACGTCGCGCACACGCCGGCCAAGCTGGTCGGCGTCGCACTGACGGACGCCGTCGGCGAACGCCGGACCCAGAACCAGCCGGGCACGACGGACGAATACCCGAACTGGCGCGTGCCGCTCGGCGGCCCGGACGGCGAACCCGTCCTGATCGAGGACCTGCCGAACAATCTCCGGCTGCGCCGATTGATCGGCGCATTAACGATCTAGTGATCGAGAGAAACGATCTAGCTTTCCGTAATTTTCCGCTAACTCGCTGTTGACAATAGATTTGAAAGCTTGTTTTCTATTGGTCAATACGAAGGCGCCTTCCTTCACTGTCACCGCCCCCACAGTTGAAGGAGTTTCCGCATGCTGCGTTCCCGCAAGATCACCATGGCCGGTGTCGCCGTCGGCGCCCTGGCCCTCACCAGCACCCTGTTCACCGCCCCCCTGGCCTACGGCCACGGGTACACGACGAATCCGGTCAGCCGGGCCAAGAACTGTCAGAGCGGCGCCGTCTCGAACTGCGGCAACATCCAGTGGGAGCCGCAGAGCGTGGAAGGCCCGAAGGGCTTTCCCGGCTCGGGACCTGCCGACGGTCAGCTCTGCTCGGCCGGTCTGGGCCAGTTCAATCAGCTGAACGGCGCCAAGACGCCCAACGGCGGCGACTGGCCGCGGACGAACTTGTCCTCAGGTGCGTCGTACGAGTTCAAGTGGTACTTGACCGCGCCGCACGCGACGGCGGACTTCAAGTACTACATCACCAAGAACAACTGGAACCGGAACGCGCCGCTGACGCGCGGCGCGCTCGAGTTGACGCCGTTCCTGAACGTGCCCGGCAACGGCCGTCCCTCGAACAACGTCACGCACCGCGGCACCCTGCCGGGCGGCAAGTCCGGGCACCACGTGATTCTCGCGGTCTGGTCGATCAGTGACACGACCAACGCGTTCTACCAGTGCTCCGACGTCAACTTCTGATCCTTCCGGGCCCGGCTCTCCTTGAAATGACCGCCCTCATTTCAAGGAGTGTGCCGGGCCCTGGGCGGTGCGCGGCGGCGCCGGAGTACTAGGCTGCGGGCTGTGACTCCTCAGTTGGCCGGCCACACGTTGTGGGTGTTCGTCGGCATTCCTGTCCTCGTCATCGCGGTGGTGACGCTGCTGGTGTTCGCGTCGTCGATCGCGAGCGGGCCGCGGTACCGGCCGGGCCTGTCCTGGTGGGCGCCGCCGGTCTGGATCAACGGACCGGTCGCGACCAAGCCCGACCCGGCGAGCCTGCCGGAGCTGCCCGGCGCGTCCAGCGCCCCCGCGACCGCCGGTGCCGGCGTCGCCCGTACGACCGGAGGCGCAAGTGCCAGTTGGTGACGCGTTCACGCCCGATCAGCTCTTCGACATCGAGCGCGCGGTCCGCAACGCCGAGGTGGCGTCCGGTCTGCACTTCTCGGTGTACGTCGGCGGTGCGGACTCCGAGACCCGGCCGTTCGCTCAGGAGCTGCTGAACGAGCTCGACGACCCGGACCACACCGTGCTGGTCTACGTCGACCCGGCGGGCCGCCGGCTCGAGATCGTCACCGGCGCCGAGGCGAAGCGCCAGCTGTCGGACACCGCGGCCGGTCTGGCTGCGCTGACGATGCAGACCTCTTTCGCCACCGGCGACCTCACCGGCGGTCTGGTGACCGGTGTGCAGCAGCTTGGCGCGAATGCGCACCAGGCGCCGTTGCTGCACGCCAACGAGCCCCACAAGCAGTGACCCGGGCCCTGCAGCCGCACCGCATCGAGCTGGACGACGTCGTACTCCGTCCGTTCGTGGCGTCCGACGAGGACGCGGTCGCGGAGGCGCTGCGGGACCCTGACGTACTGCGCTGGACCGCGGGGACTGCGGTGATCCGCACCCCCGCGGGACGGCGGGCTGGTCGCTGGCTACGGCCGCGTCTGGATGCCTGGGCCCAGGGGAACGCGATCTTCGCGATTGCGGACCGGACGACGGACTACGTCCTCGGCAACGTCGCACTGCGCGATGTGCACCGCGTGCCCGACCAGGCGGTCGCGGCGTACTGGGTGAACCCGGCCGCGCGCGGCCGAGCGATCGCCTCCCGTGCGCTGGACGCCGCCGTGCGCTGGGCGTTCGCGCCTGACGGCCTCAACCTGCACCGCATCTCCCTCGACCACGCACTGGTGAACGAAGGCTCCTGCCGCGTCGCTCTGCGCGCCGGCTTCCAGCTGGAGGGCACGATGCGCGACTACTACGTCGAGCCGACCGGTGAGCGGCACGACTCGCACCTGCACGCCCGGCTGGCGACGGATCAGCCAGCCGGTTCGTAGGTCGGGCAGGCCGGGCTCTTGTAGGCCCGCTGCGTCCTGGGCGCCGCGCAGAAGTTGAGCATCTCCGTGGACGACGGCCCTGGCCCTAGGTAGACGACCCACGTATCGAGCACCGGCTCGCCGCTGCTGTTCGCGAAGCCGGGGTACTGGCCGTTCACCAGCATCGCCTTTGCCGGCACGCCGGCGCGGGTGATCTTCGTCGCGGTCGCCTTCGCGAGCCGCCCGGCGTCCAGACCGCCGTCAGCCGTGTACTTCTCCAGGACGACGATCCACTGCCCGGCCTTGAACCCTGGCGACTCCGGACCTGTGTTCACCGGCGCGGCCGAGGTAGTGGTCGCCTTGGCGGCGGAGCGGCTGGCTGGTGGCTTCCGGTCGGCCTTCGTCGCAACGCTCGGGTGCGCGCTCGGTGTGGTCGAGGTGGCCGGCGTCTCGCTCGGCGCGGCGTCCAGCGCGGTGTTGTCCGACGCGGCCGGGGCCCCTCTGGTCAGAATGAATGCGAACGCGGCCGTCATCGCGGCCGCAGCCACGACGGCGGCTCCGATCGCGCTGCGCGACCGTTGCGGTTTTCGCTTACGGCGATGTGATGTCACGGCAAGGGCCCCTCCCCGGACTCCCTTGTACTTCTCCTCAGCTTTCAGCCTAGACGGAAGTGCCGCCGAAGTGAGCCCCGCTCAGGTGGTGAGAATCTCCTTCTGTACAAGGGAATCGCGGTCTGTGTACGACTTCTCACGCTGTGCCGACCAGCAATCGTTTGATCCCTACAGGTCGCGTTCGCGCTACCACTGTCCGGGTCCGG
This sequence comes from Kribbella sp. NPDC104218, assembly GCF_055584105.1. Lineage (NCBI taxonomy): Bacteria > Bacillati > Actinomycetota > Actinomycetes > Propionibacteriales > Kribbellaceae > Kribbella > Kribbella sp. NPDC104218. The sequence continues at coordinate 1,068,029 of NZ_JBVJMQ010000002.1, read as the reverse complement.
AGGCGATGGTGGCGGTAAAAGCACGCTGAGAACGTCGAGGCATGAGAAAACAGCTATTCGCCGCCGTACTGACGCTGGCCGCGCTGGCTGCGCCGCTGACTGCCCAGGCCGGCCGGTCCACGCTGCAGAAGGACGCCGACGCGATTACGGCCACCGGAGTGACCGGTGTGCTGGCACGGTCGACGACTCCGCACGGCCCTCGCACCGCTGTGAGTGGTGTTTCGGTGCTCGGCGGCCACGCTCCGCGCCCGGACGGTCGCTTCCGGATCGGCAGCACCAACAAGGTCCTGGTCGGGACTGTGGTGCTCCAGCTGGTGGCCGAGCGCCGCATGCGGCTGGAGGACCCGGTCGAGAAGTACCTGCCCGGCCTGGTTCAGGGCAACGGCTACAACGGCCACAAGATCACCATCCGCCAGCTGCTCCACCACACGGCCGGTATCTACGACGGCAACTTCCCCAGCATCGAGAGCGCAGAGGAGTACTACGAACGCCGCTACCGCGTCCACACCGAAGAGGAGATCGTGAAGGCGGGGCTCAGCCACCCGCCGGGGTCCCAGCCCGGCGAACGCTTCGACTACTCCAACACCGGGTACGACCTGGTCGGTCTGGTCATCAAGGCGGTCACCGGTCGAACCTGGCACGAGGAGGTCGACCGACGCATCGTTCGGCCGTTGGGCCTGCGGGACACCTATTTCCCGCGGACGAACCCACGCATCGCCGGTCCACACGCCCACTCGTACACCCGCTTCACTCCCGGCGTGTACACCGACACCACCGAGCTGATCGACGCGGACGCGTCCGGTGGCTACATCTCCACCCTGAAGGACCTGGACCGAATCGTCCGGTCCATCTTCGACGGCAAGCTGCTCAGACCAGCCCAGCTGCGCGAGCTGAAGACCACAGTGCCCGTCACCGGCACCAGCGCCGAGCTGTGGCCAGACGCACGCTACGGCCTGGGTGTGTTCTCCCGCTCGCTCCCGTGTGGCGGCACGATCTGGATGCCCAGCGGCGACCAGATCGGCTTCCGGACCCGTACTGCGGTCACAGCGGACGGCAAGCGCAGCGTCGTGGTGTCCATGTCGTCACAGCTCTTCGACTCCCCGGAGTCCGTCTTCGCCCAGGAGAACGCGGCCAGCAAGCTGATCGACGACCAGCTCTGCCGCTAGACCCCGGACGGGATGCCGTCGAGCTTCGGCTGGGGGCGCGTGTCGAGCGCGTCCTCCAGCCAAGCGTCCACGTCGACGCTGTTGCTGAGGATGTGCTCGACGTACGCGGCGCGCTCGTGGCTGAGCACCTCCAGCTCCCAGACGCACGGTGCGGCGCCGAGTGGCGCGGGGCGGAGGTCGTCGACGTCGTACCCGCTGAACACGCTGAGCCGGGACTGGAAGTCCTTGGACCAGCTCTGCACGACCAGGTAGATCCCGTCGTCGCCCAGGTGCAGTACGACGACGGCCAGGCCGACAGCGCCCATCGCGTCGTCGAAGTCGAGCTGGCGGCTCGCAGTGGTGCGGGCTAGAGCGACCATGTGGTCGTCCCACTGTCGGCCGCGGGCCGTGATGATGTAGGGCTTCACCAGGCGGTGCGGGTCGCGCCAGGGGAGCAGGGGAGTGATCGGGCGTGGGCGGTACGCCTCGGCGAGTCCGGTCAGCGCAACAGCTGCCGCACCGGCCAGGGCGGGGTCAGAGGCAGGCATCCCCTCTGTTCTACCCCGGCCGGGTGCGGACTGTCTTGTTCCGGTCGAATCAGCTCGCGTCGCGGACCTGTGCGGCGATCGCGCGCGTCAGGTCGTCCTGCGCCTCGCTGACGTAGCGGCGGGTCGGGGCGTCCACGGTCGCCGACTCCGCGGCTAGCCACTCGGTCAGCGCGTCCAGCGCCGACTGCTCGGCCAGGTTGCGCGGAGACAGGTTGACGAGCACGTTCTCGCCCATGGACGAGCCGAGCCGCGTGTAGACGTCCTTGGCCGCGGTCAGGTACTTGCCGACGTACGGACGCAGCAGCTCCTCCTGGCCGGGCTGCTGGAACCCGAGGATGGTCCGGTACTGCGTCTCGTTCGGGGTGTCGTCCGACTCGACCGCGATCCGCCAGGCCTCTTCCTTCGCCTCGGCCGTCGGCCGGGCTGCCCGCGCCTGTGCGGCCCGCTCCTGGCCGGTGATCGTGGTGTCCCGGGTCAGCTCGTCGTCGATCTCGTCGGCGCCGACACGGCCCAGCCGGGCCAGGGCGACGACCAGCGTCCAGCGGAGGTCGGTGTCGACGACCAGGCCGGTCGGCAGGTCGCGCCCATCCAGCCAGCCGGCCAGCCGGTCCGCACCGGCGTCCGAGAACACCGCGCTGGTGTACGCCCGCGTGAAGGCGAGCTGGTGGTCGCTACCGGCTTCGGCGTCCGCCACCAGGCTTGCCAACGCCTCCTCGAACTGCGCCCGCAGCGCGGGCCGGTTCGCCGGAGCGGTGAACAGGTTGATGGCGCTGGTGGCCTGGCCGAGCAGCGAGCGGACGCCGGTCAGGTCGCTCTCGGCCCGGATGCCGCGCAGCACGATGCCGACGTACTGGCTGGCCGGCATCTCGGCGTCCCGGGTCATGTCCCAGGCGGCGCCCCAGGCGAGAGCCCGCGGCAGCGACTCGGTCAGCTGGTCGATCGACTCGACCAGCGTCGCCCGGGAGCGCTCGTCCAGCCGGATCTTCGCGTAGGTGAGGTCGTCGTCGTTCAGCAGGACCAGATCCGGCTGTGTTGCGCCGACCAGCTCCGTCAGCTCGGTACGCGCACCGTCGATGTCCACCTCGAACCGGTCGGTGCGGACCAGGCCCGCGTCGGTGCGCCGGTACAGACCGACGGCCAGCCGGTGCGGCCGCAGCGTCGGGTAGCTCTCGACCGCGCTCTGCTCGATCGCGAACGAGGTGAACGCGCCGGAGTCGTCGACGGCGAAGTCGGCGCGCAGCGTGTTCACACCGGCGGTGCGCAGCCAGCGCTCGGTCCAGTCGTCGAGGTCGCGACCGGACGCCTTCTCCAGCGGCTTCAGCAGATCGGTCAGCTCGGTGTTGCCGAACGCGTGGTCGGCGAAGTACTCCTTCAGCGCGGTGATGAAGGTGTCCTCGCCGACGAACGCCACCAGCTGCCGCAGCGTCGACGCGCCCTTGGCGTAGGTGATGCCGTCGAAGTTCACCTCGACGGCGTGGAAGTCGACCATGTCGGCCGCGATGGGGTGCGTCGACGGCAGCTGGTCCTGCCGGTAGGCCCAGTTCTTCCGGGCGTTGCAGAACGTCGTCCAGGCGCCGGCGTACTTCGTGGTGGCCGTGGCCTGCGCCCAGTGCGACGCCCACTCGGCGAACGACTCGTTCAGCCAGAGGTCGTCCCACCAGGTCATCGTGACCAGGTCGCCGAACCACATGTGCGCCAGCTCGTGCAGAACGGTGTTGGCGCGGCTCTCCAGCTCCGCATGTGTGGTGCGGCTGCGGAAGATGTACTCGTCCCGCAGCGTCACGCAGCCGGCGTTCTCCATCGCGCCCATGTTGTACTCCGGCACGAACGCCTGGTCGTACTTGTGGAACGGGTACGGCGTCCCGAACGCCTCCTCGAACAGCGCGAAGCCCTGTTTGGTCACCTCGAACAGGTCCTCGGTGTCCAGCGCCTCCTTGAGCGACGGCCGGCACAGCAGCGACAGCGGGTACGTCCCGTGCGGGCCCTCGTAGGAGTCGGTGACCACGTGGTACGGACCGGCGACCACAGCGGTGATGTACGTCGACATCCGCTCGGTCGGCGGGAACTCCCAGCGGGCCAGCTCCTCACCGCTCGGACCGGCGTACGGCGTCGGCTCGGGCGTGGGGGAGTTCGAGATGACCACCCAGCGCGCCGGCGCGGAGACGGTGAACGTGAACGGCGCCTTCAGGTCCGGCTGCTCGAAGGTCGCGAACACTCGGCGCGCGTCCGGCACCTCGAACTGCGTGTAGAGGTAGGTCTCCTTGTCGGCCGGGTCGACCGAGCGGTGCAGCCCTTCACCGGTGCGCGAGTACAGGCAGTCGGCGACCACGCGCAGCTCGTTGCGCTCGGCCAGCCCGTCGAGCTGGATCCGGGCGCCGTCGTACACCGCGTCCGGCGCCAGCGAGCGGCCGTTCAGCGTCACCTCGCGGACCTGGTCCGCGATCAGGTCGGCGAACGTGCTCGCGCCGTCCGTCGCGGCGAAGGTGATCGTGGTCACGGACGGGAAGGTCGGCGCGCCGCCGGGGGCGTTGGTCAGGTCGAGCTCGATCGCGTAGCTGACGTCGCTGACCACGCCGGCACGGGTACGCGCCTCGTCGCGCGTGAGGTTGGTTCCAGGCATATCGGCATCCTATGCACCCGCTCCGCGAGTTGGCCGACGGTTTCCCCGCGACATCGGCCGATGGATACCAACCCGGTACCTAGTTCGGCAACCTCATATACTTATTCAATGACCGCCGCTGCTGATTTCTGGTTCGATCCGGCCTGCCCCTGGGCCTGGATGACGTCTCGCTGGATGCTCGAGGTCGAGCAGGTCCGCGATGTCCGGACGACCTGGCACGTGATGAGCCTGGCCGTGCTGAACGAGGAGCGTGACGAGCACGACGCCAACTGGCACCGCAAACTCGGGATCACCCGGGTGCTGATCGCCGCCGAGCAGGCGCACGGCGCCGAGGTGCTGCTGCCGCTGTACACCGCGCTCGGCACCCGCATCCACAACGAGCGCCGCGGCACCCAGGACGAGAACGTCCTGCCCGAGGCGCTCGCCGAGGTGGGCCTGCCGGCCGCCCTGCTCGAGGCCGCGACCACCGACCGGTACGACGACGCCCTGCGCAAGTCGCATTTCGCCGGGCTGGACCAGGTCGGGATGGAGGTCGGGACGCCGATCATCTCGGTCGAGGGCTCGGCCTTCTTCGGGCCGGTGGTGACGCCGATCCCGCGCGGTGAGGCGGCCGGCAAACTGTGGGACGGCGTCCGCCTGGTGGCCGCGACCGACGGCTTCTTCGAGCTCAAGCGCAGCCGCGACCGGCGGCCGAGTTTCGACTGACGTGCAACCCCTGACCAGCACGATTCGGTCCAGGGTTCAAGGCTTGAACTGAGTACCCCGAGACGGTGAAGGTTGCTCACCAACGGGAATTCTTCAAGTGGTGAGTAGGTGTCACATGACGTTACGTGACGAGCGGCAGTCCGAGCTCGGAGTCGTCCCCGCCGGCGTGACCGCCGGTATCGCCGTGTTCGACCGGCACACCGGCCGGTTCGTGCAACAGTCCGACGCGGATCATCGGTTTCGCTCCGCGTCGGTGGTGAAACTGCTGATCGTCCTCGACCTGCTCTGGGACCGCGGTCCGGCGTACGGCGTCGACCCCGCGGACCGGAGCCGGCTCGAAGTGATGCTGCGCAGCAGCGACGACGACGCGGCCAGCTACTACTGGGACGCTCGGGGCGGCGCCGCCATCGTCGAGCGGATGGTGCGGCGGCTCGGTCTGACGCACACCGCGGGTCCGCCGCCCACTCACCCGGGCTTCTGGGGCTACGTGGCGATCACCGCGGCCGACACCGTCCGGATCTACCGCTACATCCTCGACCACGCGCCGCGCCCGGTGCGCGAGTTCGTGATGGAGCTGCTGCACGAGCCGACCCGCTACGGGACGGACGGCTTCGACCAGTACTTCGGGATCGCCTCGGTTTTCGATCCTGATTTCAGTATCAAACAGGGCTGGTCCGGCTTTCTCGGGTCCAGCGGCTTCGGCTCCGACCGGGCCAAGCCCCTGGACAGCGCGGTCGACCTGGTGAGCGATGCGCTGCACACCACCGGCACGGTCGGTAAGAACGACCGCTGCATCGTGTCCGTCTACACGCTGCATCCGCGCGGCACGCAGTACGGCAAGGCGTACACCGATGTGACCCGGCTGACCCGCGCGCTCGTCGTACCGGGTGCGGTGCGGACGACGGGGAGCTGGCTGGAGACCACTGGCGTGGGTGTGCGGGTGCGGACGGCGCCGAACACCTCCTGCGGCATCCTCGGCCAGCTGCCGGCCGGGGTCGAGGTGCTGGTCAGTGGGCAGCGGCAGGGCGAGTTCATCGACGCGCCGCCGCGCTCCAGCGACTGGTGGGCGTATCTGCCCAAGTACGGCGGCTACGTGACCACTGTGTACGTCGGGTCGGGTGCACCCAAGCTGCCAGGCGTTCCGGTGTATCAGTAGATTGCACTCCATGCGAGTGCACATCGGCTCCGACCACGCCGGCTTCGAGCTCAAGAACCACCTGGTCCAGCACCTGACCGCCGCGGGACACGACGTCGTCGACCACGGCCCTGCCGTGTACGACGCGGTCGACGACTACCCGCCGTTCTGCCTGCGCGCCGGTGAGGGCGTCGCCGGCGACCCCGGCAGCCTCGGCATCGTGATCGGCGGGTCCGGCAACGGCGAGCAGATCGCAGCGAACAAGGTGAAGGGCGTACGGGCCGTACTGGCCTGGAGCACCGACACCGCGAAGCTGGGGCGCGAGCACAACAACGCGAACGTCGTCAGCGTCGGTGCGCGGATGCACTCGACGGAGGAAGCGACCGGGTTCGTGGAGGCGTTCCTGGCCACCGACTACTCCGGCGAGGAGCGCCACACCCGCCGGATCGACATGCTGACCGCCTACGAGTCGACGGGCGAGCTGCCGCCGGTCTCCTGACCTTCGTCCGCGTCGGCCGGCTCCGGCGGGAGCACTGCGCGACGTCTGCCCGGCTCGCGCGGCTGGGAGACGTCGCGAGCTCGCATCGACCGGCTGACGCCGACAACGGCCGGTGTCGACGGACCGGACCGGCCCTTGGCCGGTGTGCCACCTGCAATCGCCATAAGAGGAATCATGCCTGAAGGACACACGCTGCACCGGCTGGCGAACGACGTCTGGGACGCGTTCGGTGGCCGACCGGTCCGGGCGTCCAGTCCGCAGGCCCGCTTCATCGAGGGCGCCGCGCTACTCGACGGGCACGTGCTGCGGCTGACAGAGGCCCACGGCAAGCACTTCCTGGCGGACTTCGAGGGCGCGGGCTGGCTGCACATCCACCTCGGTCTGATCGGCAAGGTCTCATTCGGAACGGCTCCGATCCCGGAGCCGGTCGGCGCCGTCCGGCTGCGGTTGCAGAACGACGCGGCGTACGCCGATCTGCGCGGTGCGACCGTCTGCGAGGTCATCACCGACGACGAGCGGGAGGCGCTGATCTCCCGGCTCGGTCCGGACCCGCTGCGCGACGACGCCGACCCGGAGCTGGCGTGGAAGCGGATCCACCGCAGCAAGCTGCCGATCGGGCAGCTGCTGATGAACCAGGACGTGTTGAGCGGTGTGGGCAACGTCTACCGCGCCGAGGTGCTGTTCCGCGCCAAGCTGCACCCGATGACCCGCGGTCATCTGGTCAAGAAGCGTGAGTGGCAAGGCATGTGGGACGACCTGCTCGAGCTGATGAAGTACGGCGTCGAGACCGGTCGCATCGACACCGTTGCCGACGACCACACGCCGGAGGCGATGGGGCGCGATCCGCGGCAGGACGACCACGGCGGCGAGGTGTACGTCTACCGCCGTCAGGGGCAGCGTTGCTACGTCTGCCAGTCGGTGGTGCGCACCGAGATCCTGGCCGGACGCAACCTTTTCTGGTGCCCCAAATGTCAGCGCACCGGACTCACCCGCAAGTAATCTGAACAGTTATCAAGTTTTCTGGTGCGCGGACCATGGAGTGCCGTTATCTTCTTCACACCATGATCAGGAGCGGCGGTCGCGCGTTGGTGCATCGGGTCGGCCGCCGGGTCGTCGCGCTGGTCAGACGCGTCCGCCGGATCCATCCGCTGGCCTTCTTCGCGCTGCTGTCCTGCTCGCTGGTTGTCGCTGCTGCGAGTGCTACTTGGCCGATGCACGTCCCGGCGTCCGCGCTGGTCATTCCGTTGCTGCTCGGCGGTCTGGTGCTCGGCTTCCGGCAGCTGGTTGTTCTGACCTTGCTGACGCTGATGATCGCGTCGTTCGTTCTGGTGTCGCGTGATCAGCCCACTCCGACGACTGGCTTCGTGCTGGTGCTCGGTGTGGTCGGCTGGATCGTCATAGCGGGCGCGAAGGTGCGCAACCAGCTCGGAGTGCCTGGTACGCGCGGTGAGTCGATGCTGATGGAGCTGCGCGACACTCTGACCGCGCAGGGCGAGCTGCCGCCGCTACCGAGTGGCTGGCGAGCCGAAGTGGCGATTCGCTCGGCCGGACGGTCGAAGTTCTCCGGGGACTTCGTAGTGTCGACGACTCGCGACCACATGCTCGAAGTGGCGCTGGTCGATGTCTCCGGCAAAGGAGTCGACGCGGGGACGCGCGCTCTGCTGCTGTCCGGTGCCTTCGGCGGGCTGCTGGGCGTCGTGCCAGTGGAGGAGTTCCTGCCGTCGGCGAACCACTACCTGCGCCGCCAGGACTGGGAGGACGACTTCGCCACCGTCGTCCACCTGGCGATCGACCTGCGGACCGGTGACTTCGCCGTCCGCACCGCCGGTCATCCGCCGGCGATCCAGTTCGACGCCTGGTCCGGGCGGTGGCAGTCGCGGGATGCGGACGGGCCGCTACTCGGTCTGATGGAGGCGCCGGCGTTCGAGCCCAACCATGGCGTACTGAAGCCGGGTGATGCGCTGTTCCTCTACAGCGACGGAATGGTCGAGACGCCGCTGCGTGACATCGGCCGGGGTACTGACCGGCTGGCCGGGCATGCGGAACGCCTGGTGGCACAGGGATTCGCCGGTGGCGCCGACGTCCTGGTCAAGGCCGCCGGGGGACCGGGCGACGATTCCGCGATCGTCATCGTGCACCGGCTCGCGCACGGCTGACCGCGGTCCGCTGTAGCCTGCTGCGTCGTGACGTTCGATGAGCTGGTCGCGATCATGCCGGCCGAGATCCGCGAGGTCTTCCCGCCGCATCACTGGCAGCTGGAGAAGCTGTGGGCCCTCGACCTGAAGGTCGAGCCGGTCGAGGTCGCGGACCTGCTCTGGATGTTCGACCTGCCGCTGTGGGAGCTCGACGGCGAGCGGTTCAAGGTGACGCCGAACCAGGTCACCGAGACCCCGATGAACTTCCGCACGCTCTACCAGCGAGTGATGGACGCCGACCTCGACCGGCCGATCAACCTGGTCGCCTACCGCGGCCGGCTCGTCGTCCTGGACGGCATGCACCGCCTGCTCAAAGCCCACTTCCTGCGCCGCCGCTGGATCGAGGCCACGATCGCGACGGCCACTCAGCTACAGTCGTGCGCACCTTGACATCTGACTGAGGTGGTGATGGTGATGCGTCACTATTACCATGGATGACATGACAACCGACGAATACGTCCCGAGCTCCTCCGACTTCGCGCGCGGTCACGTGGAGCAGATCCTCGAGGCCGGCACCACCGACGTCGCCGACGTGATGGGCCTGAAGATCGTCGTGCTGACGATGCGCGGCGCGAAGTCCGGCAAGATCCGCAAGACCCCGGTGATGCGGGTCGAGCGCGACGGCGTGTACTGCGCGGTGGCCTCCCTCGGCGGCGCGCCGAAGAACCCGGTCTGGTACTACAACCTCAAGGCCGACCCGAACGTGACCGTGCAGGACGGTGACCAGACCCTCGAGCTGGTCGCGCGCGAGATCGACGGCGCCGAGTACGACGAGTGGTGGGAGCTGGCCGTCGCCGCCTACCCGCCCTACGAGGAGTACAAGACCAAGACGACGCGGAAGATGCCGTTCTTCCTGCTCGAGCCCGCTTCCTGAGGCCCGCTCCGGGCGCGGGCCTTCGGGGAGGTCCGCGCACCGATGCGGCGTGTGTGAACAGCCGGTGACGAACACGGGACCGGCTCTGTGAGACGCTGGCGGCGGCCGGTTCGAGTCGACTCGGCCCGGCGCGCTGCGTCGTCCGAGTTCTGGGAGTCGTCCTGACCACACACGACGCGGTGCGGGAGCCGTTCGTCGGGTCGACGCGGTTGCGTCTGGCCGGACTGGCGCTGCACGCCTATACCGCGAGCGGAACCGTGCTCGCGCTGCTGATCGTCATCGCTGCCATCGACGGCGACGCCGTCCGCGCCCTGTGGCTCGGCCTCGCGGCCCTCGTCATCGACGGGACCGACGGGATGCTCGCCCGCAAGCTGCGGGTCAAGGAGACCATCCCGTGGTTCGACGGCGCGATGCTGGACAACATCGTCGACTACCTGACCTACGCGTTCGCTCCGATCGTTCTGCTCTGGTCCGGCGGTTACCTGCCGTCCGGCGCGTGGGGCGCCGTGCTGGCCGCGCTGCCGTTGCTGGCGTCGAGCTACCAGTTCTGCCGTACCGACGCGAAGACCGACGACCACTTCTTCCTCGGCTTCCCCAGCTACTGGAACGTCGTCGCCTTCTACGTCGTGGTCCTCGGCCTCAGCCCGGCGACCACTGGGGTGATTCTGCTGATCTGCTCGGTGCTGGTCTTCGTGCCGGTCAAGTACGTCTACCCGTCGCGGACCAAGGCCTTCCGCCCGCTGAACCTGCTGACGACGGCGATCTGGCTGGCGTCGTACGCCGTCCTGCTGGCCCAGATGCCGAACCCGCATCCGCTGGTGGTGGCGATCTCGCTCGCCTATCTCGTGTACTACGGGGCGCTCAGTCTGTACCTGACGTTCTGGGTGCCGCGGCGCAAGGTTGCCTGACTTGTTCCTCGGCCTGAGTGCGGCGCTCGCTGCCGCGGTGCTGTTCGGAATCGCTGCGATCCTGCAGGCCGTCGGCTCCCGCAAGGTGCCCACCGAGTCGGAGCTGAGCCCACGGCGGTTCTTCGGCTTCGTTGTCGCGCTGCTGCGCCAGCCCGCCTTCCTGGGTGCGCTGGCGTTGCAGCTGGCCGGCTTCGTCCTGCACTTCGTCGCGCTGCGGTTGCTGCCGCTCTACCTGGCTCAGGCTGGTATCGCAGTCAGTCTGGTGGTCACTGCGCTGCTCGCGACTCGGCTGATGTCCGACCAGCTCAGTTTGCTGGAGTGGTCAGCGGTTATCGCGGTCTGCGTCGGTCTGGGCCTGCTGGCGGTTGCTGCGGGCCATGCGGGGGAGAACGCACCGCATCACGTGCTGACTGTCGGCATCGTGGTCGGTCTGCTCGCCATTGCGGTACTAGGTGCTGTGGCCAGCCGTTCGTCGCGTGGTGCGTCCACAGCGATCCTGGGAATGCTCGCGGGCCTCGGCTACGCCGGTGTGGCCATCTCGGCCCGATTGCTCGACGACAGCTCGATCGGTGCGCTGCTGAGCAGCCCCTCGTCGTACACGCTGCCGCTGAGTGGCGCGCTGGCGTTCGTCCTCTACTCGCTCGCGCTGCAACGTGGTTCGGTCACCCTGGCGACCACGCCGATGATCGCGCTGCAGACGATCACGCCGGCCGCGGTCGGTGTTTTCGTCCTGGACGACGCCGTCCGCGCGGGCTGGTGGCCGCTCGCCGCGCTCGGCTTCCTGCTGTCGGCGGCGGGCTCCCTTGTCCTCGTCCGCTTCGAGTCCGTCAAGGTGTGACTCAGGTCACTTTGGCGGATGTCGACTGGGCTGCGATCCGGTCGACGCAGTGATGACAGCAGTTCAGAACCCGAGGAGTTTCCGATGCGTACCCTGATCACCACCGCGTTCGTTTCGCTCGACGGCGTCGTCGAGGCCCCGGGCGGCGAGCCCGGCCACCGGAGCTCCGGCTGGACGTTCAAGGATCTCGACTTCGTCGAGGCGGCGTACGAGCTGAAGGGCCGCGAGCAGGACGAGGCGACCGCGATGCTGATCGGCCGGGTCAGCTACGAGGCGTTCGCGCCGGTGTGGCCGACGCTGGCGGATTTCCCCAAGTACAACGCGATGCCGAAGTACGTCGTGTCCAGCACCCTGCAGGAGGCCGACCTGGTCGACAACTGGGGTGACATCACCATCCTGCGCACGCTGGACGACGTCGCCGCGCTGAAGGAGACCGAGGGCGGCCCGATCAGCATCCACGGCAGCGCCACCCTGAACCGCAACCTCGCCGATGCCGGCCTGATCGACCGCTACAGCCTGCTCGTCTTCCCGGTCCTGCTGGGCGCCGGCAAGCGGCTGTTCAGCGACACCGACAAGGACAAGCAGCAGCTGACCGTCGTCGAGAGCGAGACCTACGCCAACGGCATCCAGAAGCTCGTGTACGACGTCAAGCGCTGACGTCAGCGCTTGGGCCACTTCCACGGCGGTTCGTCGAGCGGTCCCTGCCCGGCGATGGTCGTGGCGCCGAGGTCCTTGACCAGCTCGATCGTGTGCAGGTCGTCCAGCGCGTCGAGCGCGGCCAGGAATGGCCGGGAGTGCGTCACCAGGATCACCTGCGTCGTCTTGGCGGCCGTCACCACGAGGTTCGCCAAGGCAGGCAGCAGATCCGGATGCAGACTGGTCTCGGGCTCGTTGAGCACGAGCAGCTCCGGCGGCCGCGGTGTCAGCAGTGCCGCTACCCACAGCAGGTAGCGCAGCGTCCCGTCTGACAGCTCTGCACCGGACAGCGGCCGCAGCAGGCCGTGCTGGTGGAAGGCGATTTCGAAACGGCCGGCGTGGTCGTTGATGGCCACGCGGCTGCCAGGGAACGCCTGGTCGACCGCTTCGGCGACGGCGCCCGCTGGGCCGATCTCCTCGATGGTCTGCAGCGCTGCGGCCAGGTCTGCGCCTTCTGGACCGAGGATCGGCGTCCGCGTGCCCAGATGGGCCTGACGAGCCGGAGCATCGGCGTCCGTCCGGAGGTGGTCGTAGAAGCGCCAGGACCGCATTCGCTCCCGCACGAGCAGGAGCTCCGGCGCTCGCTGCGGATCAGCGAACTGGCTGAGCATGCTGTCGAAGGTCGACAGCTCTTGCCCGGCCTGTTCCCATTGGCCGCTGGAGGCCCGGATCCGCACTTGACTGTTGCTGCGCTCCACCAAGAGGGACGCCGGTCGCAGGAACGGCCCTGACCACAGCGACTCGCGTTTGATCTCCGGGTCGCGCCCGAACATGCTGTGGCTGGGAATCGGCAGCCCGAGATCCATCAGGTAGCCGTAGTCGTCGCTGGCGAACCCCATCCGCAGGGAGACCGGACCCATTCGCGTAGTGCCTTGCACGGGCCGGTCGTGTCGGACGAACTCCGGCCCGGCCCACAGTGTCGAGTCGAGCCCGCCCTCGCGCGCCAGCGCGGTCACAGCGCCGTTCCGAGAGGCATCCGCCAGCAGCCGCAACGCCCGATAGAGGCTGGACTTGCCGGTGCCGTTCGCGCCCGTTACGACGTTCAGCCGCCGCAGCGGCACGATGACTCGTCGCAGCGACCGGTACCCCTCGACTGCCAGCGCGTTCAGCATGCCGCCAACGTACCGACCCCCTCCGACAACCTCTGTGAGGTGCCGAAGGGGGCCGGTACAGACCGCGCGTCAGGCCAGGGAGTCTTCCCAGGCTCGGTGGAGGCCGGCGTAGTGGCCTCCGGTGCCGGTCAGGACGTCGGGGGGACCGTCTTCGAGGATCTGGCCGTGCTCCAGGACCAGGACCCGGTCCGCGGTCTCTACGGTGGAGAGACGGTGGGCGATCACGATGGCCGTGCGGTCCGCGAGGATGGTGCGGAGCGCACGCTGGATGAGGCGTTCGCTGGGGATGTCCAGGCTGGACGTCGCCTCGTCCAGGATGAGTACGGCGGGGTCGGCCAGGAAGGCCCTGGCGAACGCGACGAGCTGGCGCTGACCGGCGGACAACCGGCTACCGCGCTTCTCGACCTGGGTCTCGTAACCGTTCGGCAGGGCGGTGATGAACTCGTGCGCGCCGATCACCTTCGCGGCCTCGACCACCTCGTCGAGGGTCGCGTCCGGCTTGCCGAACCGGATGTTGTCGGCGACCGAGCCGGTGAACAGGAAGTTCTCCTGGGTCACCATCACGACCCGCTCGCGCAGGTCGTCCTCGCTGAGGTCGCGCAGGTCCTGGCCGTCGAGCAGCACGCGCCCGCCGGTCGGGTCGTAGAACCGCGACACCAGTTTGGCGATCGTCGTCTTGCCTGCGCCCGTCGTGCCGACCAGGGCGAGCGTCTGACCGGCTGGCACGTCCAGATCGAGACCTGGCAGCACTGTGACGCCGTCGACGTACTGGAAGCGCACTCCGCGCAGCTCGAGGTGCCCACGCGAGTTGGCGGGCCGCACCGGCTTGGCCGGCTCCGGCACGTCCGGCTCCTCGTTCAGCACGCCGGACAGCTTCTCCAGCGCGGCACTGGCGGACAGGAAGGTGTTGTAGAACTGCGAGATCTCCTGCAGCGGCTCGAAGAACTGCCGCAGGTACAGCAGGAACGCGGTCAGCACACCGACGGTCACGTGGCCGTGGTAGGCCTGGTAGCCGCCGTACGCGAGGATGGCGACGATCGTGATGTTGCCGACGCCCTTGATCGACGGCATGAAGATCGCGTTCAGCCGGAACGACTCGTAGTTCGCTTCGCGGTACTGGTCGTTGACGCCGTGGAAGATCTCCTCGTTCCGCGGCTCGCGGCGGAACGCCTGCACCGCGCGGATCCCGGTCATCGACTCGACGAAGTGCACGATGACGAGGACGACGGCCTCGCGCGTCCGCCGGTACACCACGGCCGAGCGGCGCCGGAACCACGCCGTCAGCAGAAGCAGTACCGGAAACGACAGCAGCGCGATCAGACCGAGTTTGAGGTCGAGCACCAGCAGCAGCACCGACGTACCCAGCAGGGTCAGCACGGCCGTCACCAGGCCGTCGAAACCCGTAGCGAGCATTTCGTCGATGACTGCGACGTCCGAGGTCAGCCGAGAGATCACCCGGCCCGACGTGTACTTGTCGTGGAACGCCGGGCTCAGCCGCTGGAAGTGGTCGAAGACGCGGCGCCGGAGGCCTAGCAGGATCGTCTGCCCGAGCCGGCCGGACCGCATCAGGAAGAGCTGCCTCGTGAACGCCTGAAGCAGCGCGCTGACCAGAACCGCGATCACGACGGTGATCAGGACCTGTGGGCCCTCACCGGCCAGAATCGGCGGGATGCCGTTGTCGATGCCGAGGTGGACGAGGTACGGCACGGCGAGCCGCGCTGCGTTCTCCACGACGACGATCACGACCAGCAGCCAGATCAGCTTCTTGTAGGGCCGCAGCAGCTCACCGAGCAGCTTGCGGGAGTCCTCCTTGAGGCGGACGGTCGTTGCCTTCGACAACTCCGCGGTGCCTTCGTCCTCGTAGACACCGCGCCAGGACTGCTCAGAATCGTCCTGCTGAGGAGGTGGCTGCTGGGTCGTCGTCATGCGTGCACCTCCTCTTCTTCCGCCGCTAGCAACTGCCGGTACGCCGGAACGGTTGCCAGCAACTCCTGATGGGTCCCGACGTGGGTGATCGTGCCGCCCTGCAGCAACGCCACCTGGTCGGCCAGCATCACTGTCGACGCGCGGTGGGCGACGACGATGCCTGTGGTCTTGGAGAGCACACTGCGCAGCGCCTCCTCGACCAGAGCCTCGGTGTGCACGTCGAGCGCCGACAGGGTGTCGTCGAGGACCAGAACGGCCGGCCGGGCCAGCACTGCCCGAGCCAGCGCGAGCCGCTGGCGCTGGCCACCGGACAGCGACATGCCCTGCTCGCCGACGCGGGTGTCGAGCCCCCACGGCAGGTCGTTGGCGAACTCGGCCTGCGCCACCTGCAGCGCCTGCTGGATGTCCGCCTCGGTCGCCTCCGGACGGCCGAGGGTGAGGTTCTCCCGGACGCTCATCGAGAACAGCGTCGGGTCGTCGAACGCCGACGCGACAGCTGTCCGCAGTGAGTTCAGGCTGAGCTCCCGGACGTCGTACCCGTCGATGGTGATCCGCCCGGCGGTGACGTCGTACAGGCGGGGGACCAGCGCGGTCAGCGTGGTCTTGCCCGAGCCGGTGGCGCCGACCAGGGCCAGCGTCGTCCCGGGGGTGAGGTCGAGGTTGATGTCGTGCAGGATCTCGGTGGAGTCGTCGGAGAAGGCGAAGCCGACGTGCTCGAAGCGCAGGTGCCCCCGCGCGCCGGTCAGCTCGACCGGTCCGGACTTGATCACCGAGTGGGTGTCGAGGATCTCGCTGATCCGGTCCGCCGCGGTCATCGCCTCCTGTGACATCGCGAGGATGGCGCCGAGTGAGGTGACCGGCCAGACCAGCGACAGCATCAGCGTGATGAAGGCGACCAGCGTCCCGAGGGTGACCGCCTCCCGGCCGACGGCGAGCGCGCCGAGCAGCAGCACGATCACGAGCGTCAGGTTCGGGATGACGCCGAGGAAGCTCCAGAACCGGGAGGCGAGCCGGACCTTCTCCACCTCGGTGTTGTAGAGCTTGATCGCCTCGTCGTCGAACTGGCCCTGCACGTGCGCCCGGCGTCCGAACGCCTTCACGACCCGGAAGCCGAGCGCCGACTCCTCGATCCGGGTGGCCAGATCGCCCTGCTGGTCCTGCACCTCGCGGGAGATCAGCAGGTACTTCTTCTCGAAGCGCAGCGACAGCCAGACGATCGGCACGGCCGCCGCCAGGACGACGACGCCGAGCGGCCAGTACAGCCGCAGCAGCAGGATCGTGACCACGATCAGCTGCAGGATGTTCATCACGAGGAACAGCAGGCCGAAGCCCATGAACCGGCGAATCGTGGACAGGTCGGTGGTGACGCGGGAGAGCAGCTGACCGCTCTGCCAGCGGGTGTGGAACTCCATCGGCAGCGACTGCAGCCGCACGTAGAGGTCGTGCCGGAGCGAGGCCTCCAGGTCGCTGACGGTGCGGGACTGCGCCATCCGGCGGACCCAGACCAGGATCACTTCGGCGACGCTGAGGCCGAGGGCGAGAAAGGCGAGCGGGACCAGCAGGTCGAGCTCGCGGCGGGTGACGGGGCCGTCGATGATGGCCCGGGTGACCAGGGGGACCGAAAGGCTGACTCCGACGCCCAGCATGGCGGTGGAGAACATCAGCACCAGCCGCCAGCGGTGCGGCCTCAGATAAGGCCGGAGCCGCCACAGGTTGCGGCTGCGTTCAGGAGCTCGTGGAGAGGGATCTGCGATCGAGGGCGCTTGGACAGGGGACTCTGAGGGCATCTGGACGGGCGCACTTCCCATCATCAATCGGCACGGGGGTTCGCGACCGGAAATCGGCGCACTTTCCAGTATCGCTCACCAGGTAAGCGCTTGTCGTCCGTTTTCCATTCCCGGTGGATGAATTACCACTGGTTGCAATAGGCCCGCCGGCGCCCAAGCGGTGACCGGGGTCACAGTCATTGCGAACCGTGATAGATCGGCGGCTCGATTGCCACTTCGTGCAATTTCGCAGGCACCCCGCGCGTCGTCCGGGCTGCCCTCGCGGCGAACAGCTGTAGTCGGCGGGTGGCTCGGGGTGGCAGGTTGCTCGGCATGGTCTGGGTGCCGCGAGGCGAGTTCGGCAAGCTGTGGGTCGGCCAGCTGGTCTCGATGGCCGGCAGCTCGATCACGTCGGTCGCGTTACCGCTGATCGCGGTGGTGACGCTGGAGGCGGCGCCGTGGGAGATGGGACTGCTCTCGGCGTTGACTGTGTTGCCGCATCTGGTGTTCGGCCTGCCTGCGGGGCTGGTGGCGCGGCGGTGCTCGCTGCGCTGGCTGCTCGTGATCGGCGACGTCGGGCGGGCTGTGGTGCTGGGGTCGATCCCTGCGGCGGCCGCGCTCGGCGTCCTGCGGATGTGGCAGCTGTACTGCGTCGCCGTACTGGTCGGTGCGTTGACGCTACTGGCGGACACGGCTTCGCAGACGCTGACTCCGGCGTTGGTTCGGCGTCCGGACCTGATGCGGGCGAACAGCGCGCTGATGCTCAACGCGAACGTCGCGTCGACAGTCGGGCCTTCTGCGGCCGGTCTGCTGGTGCAGGTGGTGACTGCGCCGTTCGCGATCCTTTTCGACGCGGTGTCGTACGTCGTGTCAGCCGTCGCGTCGTACCGGCTCCGGGAGCCTGTCAGAGAGCAGGTCGCCGACACAGAACGCGTGCGGCTCTCCACTGGCCTGCGCGTGCTCTTCAGCGATCGCCTACTAGGTCCACTCACACTGTCCGCAACCCTGGGCGCCCTGTTCGGCGCGATGCAGGGCCCGCTCGTCGTGCTGTTCCTGGTCCGTGAGCTGCACTGGGCCCCGGCGTACGTCGGCATCGCACTGACCACCTCAGGCGTAGCAGCCGTCGTAGGCACCCTCCTCGCCCCCGCCTGGTCCAGGCGGATCGGCATCGGCCCCAGCTACCTCTCCGGTCAGTTCCTGGCCTCCCTCTCCGGCATCGCAATGGCCTCTGCCCTGACCCCCGTCATCTTCCTGGGCCAAGCCGTCGCCGGCCTCGGCATGGCCCTCTACGGCGTCCCCCAACGCACCCTCCGCCAGTCCCTCATCCCCACCCACCACCTAGCCCAAGCCACCGCCACCTGGCGCACCCTCGTCATCGGCGGCCAAACCCTAGGCGCCGCCCTAGCCGGCCTCCTGGCCACCACCCTCGGCCTCCGCCCCACCCTCCTCCTAGCCACCCTCGGCACCCTCACCGCCGTCCTAACCGCCACCCTCTCCCCCCTCCGCCACACCCGCACCCTGACCTAGCGGCACAGCCTCAACAGTCCGCCACTCGTACATGCGGTTGTCCCGATGCATCTCGATCAGCGACACCGCGCCGACGGTCACCTCGGCCGGTTGCGTCGCCACCCGCGCAATCGCCGCGGTGGCAGCAGCCGCAGGCTGCGCAGCGTTCACATACGCGAGGCTGACATGCGGCCTGAACCCGTCGGCCCGCTCCGGCACCTCCCCGAACACTTCAGCGATCGCCTCCCGAACGGCCGACCGCATCTCGTGGAAAGGCGTAGCGGGCTGCGGCGGCAACACGACTGCCTCCGTGTGCAGCACCGGCAGGTGAAACCGCACCCGAACCGGCGGCAGCGCGGCCAGCCGCCAGCGAGCGGCCCGCAACAGGTCCTCGACCTGCGCGTCAGACACCTCGCCAACGTGCCCGACCCCCTGCATCGTCAGATGAAGCCACTGGGCCGGAATGAGATCAAACCCAGCCAGTGCCGCCAACTCCCGCTGGTACTCCTGAACCAGCCGCTCCAACTCGCCGACGAACAAGTTCACGTGCCACGCGTAGTACCGCGTCCCAACACCCCACCCGGGCCGCCACCACCAGTGATCCCGAAGCTCCATCACCCCAGTCTCCAGTACAGACTGCGCAGATACCTTTGATCTACGTGACAGGTGCGTCGGATGCGGGACGTGGCGCGTGGGAGGTGCGGTGAAGGGCGAGTTGTTGGGGGCGTTGGGGGTGCGGCGGCGTCAGGTGTTGGGGGCTTTGGAGGGGTTGTCGGAGTACGACCGGCGGCGGCCGATGGTGCCGAGTGGGACGAATCTGTTGGGGCTGGTGAAACACCTTGCTGGCTTGGAGTACGGGTACCTTGGCGAGTCGTTCGGGCGGCCGCCGGTGGAGCGTCCGTCCTGGTTTCGGGACGATCCGTACGACGAGATCGACATGTGGGCCACGCCGGATGAGACGAGCGAGTACATCGTCGGGGTGTATCGGCAGGCTTGGGCGCATGCCGATGCGACTGTTGAACTGCTGGAGCTCGGCAGCCCGGGGTGGGTTGCGCATTGGGAGCAGCACGAGACCACTCTGGGTGAGCTGCTCGTGCGGATGCTCAGTGAGACCTCTCAGCACGCCGGCCATGCGACCGTTATCCGCCGGCTCATCGACGCGGGGCGCTAGACGGGGGCGTTGATTGCGCCGCCCTGAGTCCAGTCCAGGTCGGTGACGATCCGGCTCACCGTTTCGTCGAGGGTGCTGTTGATGCCGATGATTTGTTCGTTGGGGACGCCTAGTAGGTCTTGTGGTTGGTACCAGCCGCGCATCTGTTCTGTGGTGACCACGTTGGCCAGGGCGCGGGTTGAGTGGCGTTTGATGGTTTCTTCGAAGGGGAGCTGGAAGTAGTAGACGCCGGTGACGCCGCGGTGGTCTTCGAGGAGTTGGCGGACCATGGCGCCGTACGTCGGCTCGTAGAGGATGCCGTCCAGGACTACGTGGTAGCCGTGGTCGAGGGCGTAGCGGACGGTGAGGTCGATCAGGCCGATGTTGGGCTGGTTCGGGCGGTCGTGCTCGCGTAGGAGTGTTCGCCTCAGGTAGTCCTGCTCCACCCAGGCGACGCCGTAGCCGAGGCGCTCGCGTACTGCCCGGGCTGTGCTGCTCTTTCCGGAGCCGGAGTTCCCGCGGACGACTACCAACCGACTGTCTACAGCCCCGATCTGCGCCATCGGAGGAACCTACTCGACGCGGAAGACCGGGCCGCGTGGGGTGAAGGGCAGGGGGGCGGAGCGGGGGAGGAGCCAGGCGTGTTCGCGGCGGACGCGGACGACGTCGCACTGGCCGTCGGTGATGAGGAGGATGGGCCCAGTGGCGGGGAAGTCGTCGGCGCGTTCGAGCAGGTCGACGCCCGGCTGCAGGACGGTGCCGCCCCGGCCGCGGACCTGGACGCGGCCGGCGATGTCGTCGACCGGGACGTAGCCGGCGTCGTACGCGTGGGCGTCGCAGTAGATGACGCGCGCAGCGGGGACGTCGCGCGCCCGGGAGTACGACGCGATCGCACCGAGCGCCTTGCCGAGCAGCTCCCGGTTCATCGAGCCGGAGGTGTCGAGAACGACGCCGTACGTCGGGAGCTGCGCCAGCTCGACCGGCCGGATCCAGCCGGGGCGGGGGATGTCCGGCGTACTGGCCTGGCGGCGGGAGGCGCGGGCGTACGTGCGGCGGCGCTCCACGGCTGGAACGTGCTCTTCGAACCAGCGAGCGAGCTGCGCGTCCCAGGTGAGAGGTGGGTGGTCCAGCGCGCGGATCTCCTCGACCAGGCCTGCAGGGAGTGTGCCGCGGGATGCGTCGTGGTAGGCGAGCCCAGTGCTCAGCGCGCGCCGGTAGATGTCGTCCAGCCCGGCAGCGCGGGCAGACTCGCCAGAGTGCGGCAGCGGGTGCCCCAGCACGTCGCCCAGCCCAGCGCCGCGCAGTGTCGCGAGTTTCCGGTACCGGCGGAGGTCTGTGGTGATGCGGTCGTACACCTCCTCGGCCGACATGCCTTTGAGGGAGGCGTCGTACAGAGCGCCGTCCGGCATGCTGCCGACGTTCATCTCCAGCAACCAACCATTGATCACCAGATCGGCCGCGACGTTCCACAGGTACGGATCACGCCCACCGACTCGCTCGCCATGCCGCAGCGCGGCGTGCAGCATCTCGTGCGCCATCACGAACCGCCACTCGTGCTGCGTGAGCACTGTCAGCGGGTTGACGTAGATCTCGCCTGCGGCCGCGTTCACCGCGGCCACGCTGATGTCCCAGCCGCGGGCCAGCTCCGCCTCGGCCACGATCTTCATCGTCGATGCGAGAGCGCCCAGCAGTGGGTACGACGAGACGAACCAGCCCAGCGCGAGATCCCATGCACCCCGACGGTGCCTCGAATCCGACAGCGACGACCGCGCGCCACCAGCGACGTCCACAGCCGCAGCGGCTGCATCGGACAGCCCAGCTGCGAACAGTGCACTCCAGTCCGGCGGCTTGCCCCAGCCGTCCCACCGCGCGATCAGTACGTCGGACTGCGCACCGGCAACGCCGAGACCGTCGTACTCAACCGGTACGGCGCTCGCTCGCCACCGCCGGGCGAGCGTGTCCTCCTCAACCCCAGGAAACGTCGGCGGTAGCTCCACGACCGGTGTGCCCAGTTTGAGCGACTGCAGGAAGTGATTGACCGCCGTGTCGTACGCGGCCGCCGCAGCGTGGTCAGCAGCCGACTGATCGCGCGCTGCATGGCCCAGGCCGAGGTGAATGAGCAGATGCGCGAAGACCCAGCTCCACTCGGACGGCGTCGCCCGGCGGCTCGGATGCGCGCGGATCGACCCGTTCGAGTTGATCGTGGCCCAGCCGTCGCGGGGGATCGAGTTGTCGCGCACCGGCGCCGGCAGCCAATAGACCATCGGTGCGAACAGCGGATGCAGGCGGACGACAGCCCACCCGGCGACGATGGCCTCCCACGCCGGATCCTTCCGGGACTTGCGCCGGTCAGGCACGCGCAGCGACCAGCCGCGGCAGATCCCGGCTGACCTCGACCAGGAACCACGTCGGCAGCACCGGGCGGCCGTCGTCGTCCGACGCGATCACCAGCTGGGCCACCTCGAGCGAGATCGCGGCCAGCTCGACGAGCAGCGCCTTGCCGCGGTGGGCGAGTTGACGCGCGGCCGGGCTCGCCGAGTTCTTGTCCGCGGCCAGCTCCTTCACGAGCCGGGCCCGGAACGTCTCGGCCAGGAAGTACAGCAGGTCGCGGTCCTCGGGCGCGCTCGGCCAGCCGGCCTCGCCCTTCAGGACGGCGTCCAGCCCGAACGCGTTGCGGACCGTCTTCACGAAGGCGCGGAACGTGGACGCGTGTGCCGGTGACAGGGTGCCGAAGGCAAGCACCCGGAGCATGTCGTCGGTGATGTCGGCGCCGTACGAGTGCAGGGCGTCGGACAGCATGTGCCAGCTGCGCGGCGTCGAGAACGGCTCCTCGATTTTCGGCGGCGCCGTCCACAGGTGGTCCGGCCGGTTGCGCAGGTACTCCAGCACCCAGGGGTGGATCCCCGCCGGGCCGGCCCACTGCAGCCAGTCGCTCGCCGATGCCCGCAGGTGCACGTGGACGAGCCGGTTCACCAGTGCGCTCGCCATCGGCCGCGCCAGCGCGTTGTCGGTGGCCCGGTTCCCCGCGCCGATCACCACCGAGCCGGCCGGTAGCTCGTACTCACCGATCCGCCGGTCCAGGATCAGCGAGTAGAACGCCTTCTGCACCTCGGCCGACGACGCGTTCAGCTCGTCCAGGAACAAGCAGTACGGCTCGTCCCGCGCGATCGCCACCGGCGGCGCGAACCGGCTCCGCCCGGCAACGATCTGCGGCACCCCGATCAGATCCTCCGGCGCCAGCTGCGTCCCCAGCAACGTCACGCACTCGAGCCCCAGCGACTCCGCGAACGCCCGCACCAGGCTGCTCTTCCCGATCCCCGGCGCACCCCACAAGAACACCGGCCGCACCACGGCCACCTGCAACAGAACCCCCGGCAACTCACCCGCCGAGACCGAAATCCCCGCCTGCATCCATCCCTCTCGTCGACTCTCCCGAGCCAACGATCCCCCGCCCCACCCCCGCTGTCACACCATTTACACCCCCGACCAGCCCCACCCCGGGGCGCCTACCCGCCCCACGCCAGGGGGTGCGGGTGGCGGAGCCCCCGCTCGCGCCGAGCGGAGCGACGGCGCACAAAGAAGAGGGCGAGCCCCGCCTGCGCTGTTCGCAGGCACGACTCGCCCTCGGCCGAGCGGGTGACGAGAATCGAACTCGCGTAGTCAGTTTGGAAGACTGGGGCTCTACCATTGAGCTACACCCGCGTGCGCCTGGTGGAACGGGCGCATGGACATGATTCCACACACCCGGGGCGCGGCTCAAACTGGTTCGGGGTGGGGGGTGGCGCGAGCAGTGCTGTGGGTGGACTAGACTCGGGCGGTCACTGCGGGGCGTAGCGTAGTGGCTAGCGCGCCTGCTTTGGGAGCAGGAGACCGCAGGTTCGAGTCCTGTCGCCCCGACAAACCCCCTGCAGCACCGCTGCGGTGCGGGCTGTCCGCCGCGCCGGCAATGTCATTCAGATCAAGGAGAACCGCCACCGTGAAGAGCACCGTCGAGTCCTTGAGCCCGACCAAGGTCAAGCTCATCGTCGAGGTGCCGTTCGAGGAGCTCAAGCCGAGCCTCGACGCGGCGTACAAGAGCATCGCCCAGCAGATTCAGGTGCCGGGCTTCCGGAAGGGCAAGATCCCGCCGCAGGTGATCGACCAGCGGGTCGGCCGGGCGCCGGTGCTCGAGGAAGCGATCAACGACGCGCTGCCGAAGCTGTACTCGCAGGCGGTCCAGGACAACCAGGTCAAGGCGATCGGGCGTCCCGAGGTCGACGTGACCGAGTTCAACGACAAGGAGAGCCTGCAGTTCTCCGCCGAGGTCGAGGTCCGTCCCGAGATCACCCTGCCGGACCTGGACGGCCTGGAGGCCGAGGTCGAGGACATCGCGATCGCCGACACCGAGGTCGAGGAGCAGATCGAGGGGCTGCGGGCCCGGTTCGGCTCGCTGAACCCGGTCGAGCGCGCCGTCGGCGACAAGGACTTCATCACGATCGACCTGTCGGCCAGCAAGGACGGCGAGCTGGTCGAGGAGGCGCAGGCGACCGGCCTGTCCTACCAGGTCGGCAGCGGGCAGCTGCTCGACGGGCTGGACGACGCCGTCCTCGGCCTGAGCGCCGGCGAGAGCAAGACCTTCGTCACGCAGCTGGTCGGCGGCGAGCTCAAGGGTGACGACGTCGACGTCGCGGTCACCGTCACCGCGGTCAAGGAGCAGGAGCTCCCGGCCTTCGACGACGACTTCGCCCAGACCGCGTCGGAGTTCGACACCGCCGACGAGCTGAAGGCCGACATCCAGGCCCGCCTGGAGCGCGGCAAGCGCCTCGAGCAGGCCGGCGAGGCCCGCGACGCCGTCCTGGAGAAGATCCTCACGCTGGTCGACGTCCCGGTGCCCGAGGGCCTGCTGACCGACGAGCTGGCCGCCCGCAAGGAGAACCTGGAGCAGCAGCTCGGGTACTCCGGGATGTCGTTCGAGCAGTTCCTGGAGTCCGAGGAGCAGACCCAGGACGAGTTCGACGAGGACCTGAAGAAGCGCTCCGAGGACGCCATCAAGGCCCAGTTCGTGCTGGACCTGGTCGCCGAGCAGCAGGAGCTGCAGGTCAACGACCAGGAGCTGACCGAGCACATCGTCCGGCACGCGCAGCGCTCCGGCGTCAGCCCGGACCAGTTCGCCCAGCACGCCGTCGAGAACAACCTGGTCCCGAGCCTGGTCTCCGAGGTCGTCCGCGGGAAGGCCCTGGCCTACCTGGTGGAGAACGCGAAGGTGTCCGACGCCTCCGGCAACCTGGTCGAGCTGAAGACCCTGCAGCCGGACGGCACCTACGCCGAGCCGCAGGCCGAGGAGGCCGCCGAGGCGCCCGTCGAGGAGCCCGCGAAGGCCTGAGCAACGCCTGTACGCCGAGCAGCCCGGACCCACTGTGGGTCCGGGCTGCCGTGCGTTCAGCGGCCGGTCGGGGCGCGCAAAGGTGCGCCGTGAGCGAACACCCGCAGCCCAGCCTTAGGTCTGTCGCCGCCGCCCAGTAATGTCGGCTTCGTGAACGAGACATTTGCAGCCAGCCCCACCGCCGCGGGCGGCAATGGATCCGGCGGCCACGACGACCACATCTACCAGCGCCTGCTGCAGAACCGGATCATCTTCCTGGGGTCCGAGGTTCGCGACGACAACGCGAACGCGATCTGCGCGCAGATGTTGCTCCTCAACGCCGAGGACCCCAACAAGGACATCTGGCTGTACATCAACTCGCCGGGCGGCTCGGTGGACTCCGGCATGGCGATCTACGACACCATGCAGTGGATCTCCAACGACGTCGCCACGGTCGGGATGGGCCTGGCCGCCTCGATGGGCCAGTTCCTGCTCTGCGCCGGCGCCAAGAACAAGCGCTACGCGCTGCCGCACGCGCGGATCATGATGCACCAGCCGTCCGGCGGTATGGGCGGCACGGCGTCCGACATCAAGATTCAGGCCGAGCAGTCGCTGCACCTGAAGGCGCTGCTGTTCAAGCTGATCTCCGAGCACACCGGCCAGCCGCTCGAGCAGGTCGAGAACGACGCCGACCGCGACCGCTGGTTCACGGCCGACAAGGCCAAGGAGTACGGCTTCATCGACCACGTGGTCAACAGCGCCGCTCAGCTCAGCTCCGGCAGCCCGAACTCCTGACCTTCCACTTCAAAGGACGCGACACATGAACTACTTCATCCCGCAGTGGGAGGAGCGCACGTCGTACGGCATGCGCCGGATCGACCCGTACACGAAGCTGTTCGAGGACCGGATCATCTTCCTCGGCACTCCGATCACGGACGAGATCGCGAACGCCGTGATGGCGCAGCTGCTCTGCCTGCAGTCGATGGACGCCGACCGCGACATCAGCATCTACATCAACTCGCCGGGCGGCTCCTTCACGGCGCTGACCGCGATCTACGACACCGTCCGCTACATCAAGCCGGACGTCCAGACGGTCTGCCTGGGCCAGGCGGCCTCGGCCGCCGCGGTGCTGCTCGCCGCCGGGACGCCGGGTAAGCGGCTCGCCCTGCCGAACAGCCGGATCATCATCCACCAGCCGGCCACCGAGGGCACCTACGGGCAGTCCAGCGACATCGAGATCCAGGCGAACGAGATCCTCCGCCTGCGCGCGCTGCTCGAGACGATGCTGTCCGACGCGAGCGGCAAGTCCCGCGAGGAGGTGTCCCGCGACATCGAGCGGGACAAGTTCCTCACCGCTCAGCAGGCGATCGAGTACGGCCTGATCGACGACGTCCTGCAGACCCTCAAGACCCCGGTCCCGGCCGGCGTCTGACCCAGTACGACGGCGCGTGGGCCCCGATCGGGGCCCACCAGCCGTGCCCCGCTGTCAAGGGGCTGCCGCGTTCGCCACCGGCGTAGACACAACCCGGCGCAGAGCGCGGCGTTTCGGCCCCGGACGGGGTACCGTCGAAAAAGTTCGTCTGCTCAGAGAAGGGAACTGTCCCGGTGGCACGCATAGGTGACGGCGGTGACCTGCTCAAATGCTCGTTCTGCGGAAAGAGCCAGAAGCAGGTCAAGAAGCTCATCGCCGGTCCCGGCGTCTACATCTGCGACGAGTGCATCGATCTCTGTAACGAGATCATCGAGGAGGAGCTGAACGAGGGCTCCGAGGTCGGTCTCACCGAGCTGCCGAAGCCGCGGGAGATCTACGACTTCCTCAATGCCTACGTCGTCGGACAGGACGTGGCGAAGAAGGCGCTCGCGGTGGCGGTGTACAACCACTACAAGCGGGTCCGCGACGGTCAGGGCTCCTCGAGCGCCGGCCGGCACGCGAAGGACGAGGCCGTCGAGCTGGCCAAGTCGAACATCCTGCTGATCGGCCCGACGGGCTGCGGCAAGACCTACCTCGCGCAGACCCTGGCCCGGATGCTGAACGTCCCGTTCGCGATCGCGGACGCGACGGCGCTGACCGAGGCCGGGTACGTCGGCGAGGACGTCGAGAACATCCTGCTGAAGCTGATCCAGGCGGCCGACTACGACGTCAAGAAGGCCGAGACCGGGATCATCTACATCGACGAGGTCGACAAGATCGCCCGCAAGAGCGAGAACCCGTCGATCACCCGCGATGTCTCCGGCGAGGGCGTCCAGCAGGCGCTGCTGAAGATCCTCGAGGGGACGACGGCGTCCGTCCCGCCGCAGGGCGGCCGTAAGCACCCGCACCAGGAGTTCATCCAGATCGACACCACCAACGTGCTGTTCATCGTCGGCGGCGCGTTCGCCGGTCTGGACCACATGGTCGAGCAGCGGGTCGGCAAGAAGACACTCGGGTTCAACGCCTCCCGTGAGCCGGAGAAGCCGAAGGAGGTCGGCGGGTACGCCGACGTCATGCCGGAGGACCTGCTCAAGTTCGGTCTGATCCCCGAGTTCATCGGCCGGCTCCCGGTGATCACCACCGTCTCGCCGCTGGACCGCGAGGCGCTGATCAAGATCCTCTCCGAGCCGAAGAACGCGCTGGTCAAGCAGTACCGCCGGCTGTTCGAGATCGACAACGTCGAGCTCGAGTTCACCGATGACGCGGTCGAGGCGATCGCCGACCAGGCGCTGTTGCGCGGCACCGGCGCCCGCGGGCTGCGGGCCATCATGGAGGAGGTGCTCCTCAACGTGATGTACGAGGTGCCCAGCCGTGAGGACGTCGCCAAGGTCGTCGTGAACGCCGAGGTCGTCCTGGAGAACGTGAACCCGACGCTCATCCCGCGTGACCAGATCGAGCGTAAGCGCGAGCGGCGCGACAAGACCGCTTAGTCCCTCAGTCGACGAAAGGGAGGCCGGGTCCGCCGTACGGCGGGTACCCGGCCTCCTTCTCGTGGTGGACGCGGCCGGAGTGCCTCACTACCTACGGTCGGTGACATGAGGCAATCAAGAGTCTTTCGAAGATTGACCGTCGTCACCACCGCTCTGGTGCTGCTCGCGCCGCTGACGACCGCGACCGCGACGCCACCGGTCGCCACGGCACAGGTCGCCGTCCCGAAGGCAGCCGTCCCGAAGATCAACTGGGGGAGCTGCGGGCCGGCGCCGGAGCTGAAGCCGTTCCAGTGCGCCTCGGTCGAGGTCCCGACCGACTACGACCACCCGAACGGCCCGACCACCACGATCGCCCTGACCCGGTTGCCCGCCAGCGACCCGGCCAAGAAGATCGGCACGCTGTTCACCAACCCCGGCGGTCCCGGCGGGGAAGGGGTGCCGTTCATCCAGCAGATCGCCCAGTTCGGCTACTCGGCCGAGCTGCGCGCGCGGTTCGACATCCTCGGCTTCGACCCGCGCGGTGTCGGCAAGTCCGACCCGGCCACCTGCTACCCGACCGAGGCCGAGGAGCAGGCTGCCTTCGAGGGGATCAAGGCGTTCCCGGTGACGGCCAAGGAAGAGCGCCGCTACATCACCGCGGCCGCCAAGCAGGCGATCAACTGCCGCATCACGTCACCGGATCGCCTGCGGCACTTCTCGACCGCGAACGTCGCCCGGGACATGGACCTGCTCCGGCAGGCCGTCGGCGACGCGAAGCTGAACTACATCGGCTACTCGTACGGGACGTACCTCGGCGCCACCTACGGCAAGCTGTTCCCGAACAACGTCCGGGCGCTCGTCATGGACGGCACGCTGAGCCCGGAGTGGTACACCGGCACGAACGGCGAACGGCAGCCGGTCGGGGCGCGGCTTCGCCAGGGCGAGGGCGCGTCGGACAGCTACCAGCAGTTCCTGCTGGAGTGCAAGAAGGCCGGTCCGGCCTGTGCGCTGAACGCGCTCGGCGACCCGCGGACGGTGTCCGAGAAGCTGCTGGCCCAGCTGAAGGTCAAGCCGGTCGTTGTCGAGTTGCCGGACGGTACGAAAGAGACGATCGGATATGCGGACCTGGTCGCGTACATGTTCCAGAGCTTCTACTCGTCCTACGCCTACCCGGAGCTCGGTGAGACCCTCGCCGCGCTGTCGACGCTGGCGACGCCGGCCGCCCGGGCCAAGGCGACGCCGAAGCTGCCGGAGTCGCTGAAGGAATGGAACCGGCGCAAGGAGGAGTACGCCTCGATCGGTACCTTCCTGCAGTTCTGCGTGGAGGCCAAGCAGACCGGTCGCCCGCTGTCCTACCCGGCGTACGTCGACGCGGCGGACAAGCGGGCTCCGCACTTCGGCCGGTTCCGCTCCTGGGTCGGTCTGCAGTGCGAGTTCCTCGGGCTGAAGGACGACGACGCGTTCCTCGGGCCGTGGGAGAACAAGGTCAAGCCGCCGGTGCTCGTGTTCGGCACCCGGCACGACCCGGCGACGCCGTACGAGGCGACGCGGCCGTTCGCCGACCTCTGGCCGGACGCGCGGATGATCACCATCGAGGGCTGGGGGCACTCCACCAGCCTCGGCGGCAGCAAGTGTGCCGATCAGCTGCTCACCAAGTACCTGACCACGCTGGCGGCGCCTGCCGACAACTCGACCTGTCAGCAGGACCGGAAGCCGTTCGACCCGCTGCCGAAGGGGAAGAAGCAGGTGGCCGGCCTGGCCGGCTGACCCCTCGCGAGAGGGAGGCCGGTCACCGGCTTCCCTCTTGTGGCCGAAGCGCCGCAGGGGGCTGGATGCCTACGGTCGGTGGACATGAGAATCGTTCGAAGTCTGACCGTCGTCGCGACCGCGCTCGCGCTGGTCACACCGGTCACTGCGGCCGCCAAGGCGCCGTACGACGTACCGCGGATCAACTGGGGGAGTTGCGGAGCGGCGCCGGAGCTGGCGCCGTTCCAGTGTGCGTCGGTGGAGGTGCCGACCGACTACGACCGTCCGAACGGCCCGACCACCACGATCGCGTTGACCCGTCTGCCGGCCACTGACCCGGCTCAGCGGATCGGCTCACTCTTCGTCAATCCAGGAGGCCCGGGTGCGCCCGGAGTCCCGTTCGTCCAGCAGATCGCCTTGTCTGCCTATTCGCCGCAGCTGCGGGCGCGGTTCGACGTTGTTGGGTTCGACCCGCGCGGCGTCGGGCTGTCGGACCCGGCGACCTGCTACCCGACCGCAGCCGAAGAGGCGGTCGTGCTGGCGAAGCTGAAGGACTTCCCGGTGACTGCGGCGGAGGAGCGCGGCTACATCGCGGACGCCGCGAAGCTGGCGGCCAGCTGCCGCAGGACGTCGCCGGATCGGCTCCGGCACATGTCGACCGCGAACGTCGCCCGGGATCTGGACCTGCTCCGGCGAGCGGTCGGTGACGCGAAGCTGAGCTACGTCGGCTATTCGTACGGCACGTTCCTGGCGGCGACGTACGCCAAGCTGTTCCCCAACAACGTCCGTGCGCTCGTGATGGACGGCACGCTGGTGCCTGAGCGCTACACCGGATCGAACGGCGAGCAGCTGCCGGTCGGTGCTCGGTTCCGGCAGGGCGAGGCTGCGTCGGACAGCTATCAGCAGTTCCTGCTGGAGTGCAAGAAGGCTGGTCCGGCCTGCGCGCTGAACGCGCTCGGCGACCCCCGGACCGTCGTCGAGAGCCTGCTCGAACGGCTGAAGACCAAGCCGGTCGGCAGCTTCGACTACCCGACGACGGTTGGGTACATGTTCGGGTCGTTCTACTCGTCGACGACCTACCCGGCGCTGGCGCAGAAGCTGACCGAGCTGGCGTCGTCCGCGAAGGCCCAGAGCAAGGCCGCACCGGCGCGGCGGGAGGACTATCCCTCGATCGGCAACGCGTTGCAGCCCTGTATCGAGACCCGCAACACCGGCCGGCCGCTGTCCTACCCGGCGTACGCCGATGCCGCGGACGAGCGTGCTCCGCACTTCGGCCGGTTCCGCGCGTGGATCGGCATCCACTGCGAGTTCCTCGGACTGCGGGACGCCGACGCCCACCTCGCGCCCTGGCCGAACAAGGTCCGCCCGCCGGTGCTGGTGTTCGGGACGAGACATGATCCGGGGACGCCGTACGAGGCGACCCGGCCGTTCGCGAACCTCTGGCCGGATGCGCGGATGGTCACGATCGAGGGCTGGGGTCACGCGACCAGCCTCGGCGGCAGCAAGTGCGCGGACCGGCTGCTCACGACGTACCTGACGACGCTGCGGGCGCCCGCCGACGGCTCGACCTGTCAGCAGGATCGCAAGCCGTTCGACCCGTTGCCGGCCGGGAAGTCGGTGGCGGGGTTGATTCGCTGACCGAAAACTAGCGACAACCGGGAGCGTGACCAGCGAGACTGGGAGCGCTCCCGGTCCACCTCTTCCGCCCCGAAGGACTGTCTATGCGCTGGATTTCCCGCGGCCTGGTCGCGGCTGCCCTTGCCCTCGGTGTTGTCGTTCCTGGCAGCGCTACCACCGCCAGTGCCGCCACCGAGCTGATCACCAACGGCGCCTTCCCCACCAGCACGGCGAACTGGTGGGGGACCGGTAACACCCCGATCAGCGTCGACGCCGGGCAACTGAAGGCCGTCGTCCCCGGCGGCACCGCGCAGAAGTGGGACGCGATGATCGGCCAGAAGGCTCCGGCCTTCCCGATCCGCCAGAACCATCGGTACATCCTGTCGTTCGACGCCCGCGTCTCCGCGCCCCGGACGCTGCAGACCACCGTGCAGCTCAACACGGCGCCCTTCACAGCCCCGCTCAACAAGGCCTTCACGGTCGGTACGACGAAGCAGCGGTTCGTTTTCGGCTTCACCAGCTCGCTCGACACGACCCAGGCGGAGTTCACCATCCAGCTCGGCGGCCTCGCCGGCGGCGCCTTCACGCTCTGGCTCGACAACGTCTCGCTGCTCGACCTGCACGGCACCCCGGCCGGCAGTCCGGTCGCGCTGACGAGCGGCTTCTACGTCGACCCGCACTCCAATCCCAAGACCTGGGTGACCAACAACCCCGGGCCCACGGCGACCACGATCAACAACGCCCTGGCCAGTAAGCCGATGGCCCGCTGGTTCGGCGGCTGGAACGCCAACCTCGCCCACGACATCAACCTGTACGCCGGCGCCGCGGACGCCGCCGACAAGCTGCCGGTCCTGGTCGCCTACAACCTCCCGGGCCGGGATGCGTGCGGCGGTCACTCCAGCGGCGGCGCGGCCGGCGAGGCGGCGTACAAGGAGTGGATCCAGACGTTCGCCGCCGCGATCGGCACCCGGCCGGCGCTCGTCGTCCTCGAGCCGGACTCGATCGGCGACTTCCAGTGCATCAAGGAGACCAAGGACAAGGAGGCCCGGGTCCGGATGCTCGCCTTCGCGCTGCAGACCCTCAAGGACTTCGCGCCGAACACCTGGACGTACGCCGATGCCACCAACAAGGGCTGGGCCGCCGAGATCGGCGTCGCCGAACTGGCCGCCCGACTCACCAGCATCGGTATCGCGAACGCCCACGGCCTCGCGACCAACGTCTCGAACTACTACGGCACCGCCGAAACCGTTGCCTTCGCCAACGATCTCTCCAGCCGCCTCTCGAAGCCGTTCATCGTCGACACCAGCCGCAACGGCAAGGGCGCCGGTGCCGGCTGGTGCAACCCGCCCGGCCGCAAACTCGGCGTCACGGCCCAGCACGGCGGCGGCGCCGAAATGCTGCTCTGGGTCAAGGTCCCCGGCGATTCCGACGGCGTCTGCGGCGACTCAACCGTCGAGGCCGGCCACTTCGACCCCGACCTGGCCATCAAGTTGATCAACAACTAGCACTCGCGGACGCCGTTGTCCTACTGCACAACATGCGTTCACGGCTTGATTGTTTTCACAGTAGGAAAGTTTCACCGTTTCGGTGAAGATGGTCAGCGCACCACGAACGCTCAAGGTCTTCCGGATGTCAGCGTCCAGTCATCCGTCCGGGAGACCGCCGCCCTGAGTACCCGTGAAGGTGAGACGTCATGAGCCCAATCAGTCGCAGAACCCTTGTCCTCGGCGGTCTCGCCGCGGCCGGGGCCGGCGCACTTCCTGTTCGCTCGGCGGTGATGGCCGCGACCGCGGCCACGCCGTACCCGTTCCAGCTCGGCGTTGCGTCGGGTGATCCGGACGCCGGCAGCGTCGTCCTGTGGACGCGGCTTGCGCCCTCGCCGTTGAATTCCGACGGTTTGGGTGGGATGCCAGCCGGTGATGTCGTCGTCGACTGGCAGGTGTCGACGTCGGAGACGTTCGGCACGCTGGTCGCTTCCGGCTCGGTCACTGCCAAGTCTGCCCAGGCGCACTCGGTCCACGTGATTGCGGGCGGTCTGAGCCCGGACTTCGACTACTACTACCGATTCCGTGCGCAGGGGCATCTGTCCCCGGTCGGCCGGACGCGTACTGCGCCCGCTGCGGGCACAGCAGGTCGCGAGCTGGTGATGTCGTTCGCTTCGTGCGCGCATTACGAGGAGGGCTACTACACGGCCTACCGACGGATGGCTGAGGACAACCCGGGGCTGATCCTGCATCTGGGTGACTACATCTACGAGTACGGCGCTACGGCCGGTCGGCCGCGGTTGCACGCTGGGGCGAGTGAGATCGTCTCGCTGGCGGACTACCGGCGCCGGTACGCGCAGTACAAGAGCGACCTGGACCTGCAGGCCGCGCACGCTGCAGCCCCGTGGATCGTCGTACCGGACGACCATGAGGTGGAGAACAACCGCGCCGGCAACGTCCGGGCCGACAGCACGCCGGCGCTGACTGCTGCGCAGTGGACTGCACGACAGGCGGCGGCGTACCAGGCCTACTACGAGAACATGCCGCTCCGGCCGGCTCAGGCGAACAGCGGTGCCAGCATCCCGCTCTACCGACGGCTGCAGTGGGGGAGTCTGGCCACCTTCCACATGCTCGACACTCGGCAGTACCGCAACGACCAGGCCTGTGGTGACGGCTGGAAGGTCTGCTCGGACGCCGACCTCGCATCGCGTAGTCTGCCGGGCAACGCCCAGGAGACCTGGCTGTTGAACGGTCTGAACCAGAAGGCCGCGACGTGGGACCTCATCGGGCAGCAGGTGTTCTTCGCCCGGCGCTTCAACGCCAGCGGCGCGAGTATGGACGCCTGGGACGGCTACCGCGCTTCGCGGGCCCGCATCCAGCAGGGCTGGGTCGACCGCGGTACGCGCAACCCCGTCGTCCTCACAGGGGATGTGCACCGCGCCTGGGCCAGCGACCTCAAGCTGGACTACAACAACACCAACTCGGCGACCATCGGCTCCGAGCTGGTCTGTACGTCGGTTTCGTCCAGTGGGGACGGCGACGGCGCGACGACCATCCCGGACGTCGGGAACAACCCGTGGCTGAAGTTCTTCAACAACAGGCGCGGTTACGTCCGGACGACGATCAGTCCGACGCAACTGCGGGCGGACTTCCGCGCGGTCGCGAAGGTGTCGGAGCACGGCGCTCCGGCGACGACTGCGAAGTCGTTCGTCATCCAAGCCGGTCAGCCCGGATTGCAGGCGGTGTGATCATGCTGAAGAGGACTCTGGCTGTAGCCGGCGCCGCTGTGACGGCTCTGGGGCTGCTGGCGCCGACGGCGTCCGCACACGTTGCGACGCCGACCTGGGTGACTGCGAACAGCACAGCGACCGGGGACCAGGATGCGCCGTCGGTCGCGACCAACCGGTCCGGCTACGTCGCCGTGGTCTGGGAGGACGACCGGGACACGGACAACGCGACCGACCCGGTGCACAGCGACATCTGGCTGCGGCTGTTCCGGAACGGGACTGCCGTCTACGAGAAGAAGCTCTCCGCCGGCGGCAGCTCTGGTGTGACCAACTGGCGGCATCTGCACCCGGACGTCGGGCTCGACGACAACGGAAACGCCGTCGTGGTCTGGCAGGACGATCCGGACGGTAACGGGTACTACAACATCCCGTACCGCGTCGTGAACACCGCCGGCACGGTTACCGCGTCGGGGTACGCGAACACCAGCTCCGACGGTCAGCAGATCAACCCACGCGTCGCTGTCGACCCCGACGGCTCGCCCTCCGGCGCAGCTGTCGCTTTCACCGCCGTCTGGGAAGACATCCAGACCGGTACGCCGGCCACCGTCAAGGCGGCTGGATTCACCGGGCCGACCACGCGTGCGTGGGAGGTGACCGCTTCACAGACCACAGGTCAGCACCACAACCCGGATGTCGCGGTATCGGCGTCCGGTGACGCAGTCGTGGTCTGGGATGAGGACGGTGATGCCAACGCGGCGTACAACGCCGGTCTGGTCCGGCTGGCGCGTACGAACGGCGCGGTGAACCTCTCGCGGCGCATCGCCAATTCCAATGGGGACGGTCAGCAGACGCATGCCTCAGTGGCCGCCAACTTCAACGGCGACTTCGCTGTGGCCTGGGAGTCCGACCACACCGGCACCGCCGGCGCCTGGACCCGCACCTTCGACGCCAATGGCACCGGCCGCTTCGCCGACGTCCAGGTAGCCGCCGGGGGTAAGGCGCCGTCGATCGGCATCGACAACGCGCTGCAGACCGTCGTCGGCTGGACCACCCAGGCCGCCGACCTCGACGTCTGGGTCCGCGGTTTCACTCCGAGCGGTACTGACACCGGCCGCCTGTCCGCCCAGCAGCTCAGCTCGGCGACGGTCGGTCGCCAGGAGCAGATGGCTATCGCCGTGTCGCCGTACGCCGGTGTTGCCGTCGCCTACACCGACGACAACGACGGCAACACCTACGACCAGGTAGTACTCGGGACCGGGATCTCCAACAACAGCTGGTGATTCTCAGGTCACCACGACTTCGTCGACAAAGAGGTAGTCGGCGAAGTCGTGGTTCCGGGTTTTGGTCAGTCGAACGGTCAGATAGCGCGTAGTGGTCGTCGGGAAGGTGACGTCGAACCACTGGTCCTGCGGAGTCGCCACCTCAGCCAGCTGGGCACCGTCCACGGCCACGGCGACGTTGTCGGGCGAGTAGTCGTGCCGACCGTTGTCGAAGGACCGCAGCCGGACCCGCGACACCGAGCGGCTGCTGCCGAGGTCGAGGGTGAGTTCGACGGTCCGGGTCTGACCGGCGCTGCTCAGGCGATAGCCGTAGCCCTTGCCGTCTTCGAATGAGCCGGCGATGACGCTGTCGGTGGACTCCGCGCCGCCGGTGTCGGGATAGGCGGACTCCGGGGTGGCGGGCAAGGTGGTCCGATAGGGCTTGCGCAGAGCCACATTGACGCCCGAGCTGTTCAGCACCTCCACCTCGTCCAGAAACAGGAAGTCGGCGAGGTTGCCGGTACGGGTCTTCTCGTATTGCAGCTTGACGTAGCGAGCCGTTCCAGTGGCGGGTAGCTCGTACCAGCGCCCGTTGGCGGTGCTGGTCTGGCCGCGGGCCGACATGGTGACTACGTCGTCGCCGGTAAACGCGCGAACCACCGACGGCCCGTAGTCGTGCCGGCCGTCGTCGTACCGGCTCGTCCGGATCTTGCTGATGGCTGTTGGCGCACCAAGGTCCACAGTGACCTCCACTGTGCGTTTCTCACCCGGCGTTGGCAGCTCGTACCCGTGGCCGACGCCGAAGCCGGCAGCTGCGACGCCGTCCGTCGATTCGGTGCCGCCGGTGTCCGGGTAGCCGGAATGAGTGCTGGCGGGTTCGCTCTTCAGGTACGGACGGCCGGCGGCGAGGTTCTGCCGGTCGGCGGCGTACACCTCCAGCTCGTCGATGAACAACGAGGAGGCATCGGCGTCGTACGCCTTGGTGAAGGTGACGCGGACATGCCGGGCCGCCGCCGGTGCGAACTGGAAGCTGTACCAGACCCCGGACGGTCCGCGCGGCGTGAACTGCAGACCGCGCTGGGTGTACGTCGTCCCGTCGACACTCGTCGAGATGCGCACGCTGTCCGGCCGATACTTCGGGAACTCTTCGTACGCGTGCAGCGCGGCGCTGTCCACGGTCTGCACCGACCCGAGGTCCAGGTCGAGAACGACCGTCCCGGTCGGACTCCGGTAGCCGAAGCTCCGGCCGTCGT
The DNA here is from genome assembly GCF_055584105.1 of Kribbella sp. NPDC104218. Taxonomy (NCBI): domain Bacteria; kingdom Bacillati; phylum Actinomycetota; class Actinomycetes; order Propionibacteriales; family Kribbellaceae; genus Kribbella; species Kribbella sp. NPDC104218. The sequence goes on along the minus strand of NZ_JBVJMQ010000002.1, from coordinate 1,031,099 downwards.
CCCAAGCATCGGCGAGGACGCCGTCGGTCGACTCGATCCCGGAGTCCGGTTGGTCGTTCGGTTCGGGCGTACGCCGATACGTCCGTCCACCGGCCACATTCGCCTTGGCCAGCGCGGCCCCGGCCACCTCGAGGTCGGCCAGGTCCGGCGTGCCGGCTATGGTCTGCAGCCGCAGGTACCGTCCCTTCGCGTTCAGGCCGGCAAAGTCGGTTCCGCCGTCGCTACGGGTGTTGGCGGCCACCTGAGTCCAGCGGGTGCCGTCGTACGATGTCTGCAGCGTGTAACCGACCCCTGCGGAGTTCCAGCGCAGTTTGACGCCGTCCAGCTGCACCTGGCGGCCCAGATCGACCTGCAGCCACTGCGCGCCGGTACCCGGTTTCCAGCTGGTCGTCGCGCTGCCGTCGGCAGCGTGCGCGCCGGTCCCGGCCGAGGCGGTAGTCGCGGCCGACCGAGCCGGATCGGCCGCGGGACGTCCAGCTGCAGCATCGAGCGCGCGAGCCCGGATTCGCTGCATGTATGCCGTGTCCGGCGTGAACTTGTCAGAGCGCTGGACGAGACCGTCGGCGAGACCTCGGGCCAGCCCAGGGTCCTGCCGACCCAGCAGCGTCAGCAACTCGTAGTCCTCGATGCCGTCGCGCAGGGACTCGTACCGCGGTGTCACCTCAACGGCGTTCCGCGCTCGGTCCGGACGGACGATGAAGCGGTCGCCCATGGCGTCATTGGCCCTCGGGTCGACGGTCCACGTGTTCATCGCCCAGTGCAGGTAGCCGTGCAACCCTTGCCCGTAGGCGTACCAGATCGTCATTCGCTGGTACCACTGCGGCTGGTCGATGAATCTGTTCAGGAAGTTGCCGCGCGGCGCGGTGGAGTTGTAGAGCCAGACTTCCTTACCTTCGGCCGCGATCTGCTGGAACAGCGGCTTCTCGTCGTCGTAGACGAACTCCTGGGCGATCGCCTTGTGGGTCAGGCCGGTGATCTGTGCCTGCATCCCGGTGATGTCGACGGCGTCGGCGAGTCTGATCCCCGGCCAGATCTCGTGCATCCGCTGCGCCAGCCGCTTGAAGTCCGCGACGTTGCTGTGCTGCGGCTCGTCACTGGCGTGCGTCCAGAACATGTCCTTCCAGCCCTTGGCGGCGAGGTGATCGCGCAGCGCGGGCAGATAGTGGGTCAGCCATCGCTGTCCGTCGGCCGACGTCCAGTCCACCCACTCCCGGGAGGGCTTGCCGTTGACCTTCTTGATCACCTCGATGTCGCGGACGTTCGGGTCACCCTGCAGCGCGAACGAGGCTTGCGGAAAGCCCTCCAGCTGCTTCACCGCGCCGGCGTCGATGAACAGCTGCACGATCTGGTCGAACCGGGTCCAGTCGAACGTGTAGCCGCCGTTCCCGTCCGGCAGCGACCCGGCGTCCGCCAGCAGTTTGGTCACCGGGATCTCGAGGTTGTTGGTCCGGTACTGCTTGAACATCACGGCGACCTTGCGCATCAGCTCCCACCACTCCGGGCTGTACCGGTCGTGGTTGTACGCTTCCTCGATCTCCTCCGGCTTGTGGACCTCCCAGTTGATGTTGCCGAAGAACAGGTGCCACAGGCTGGTGGTGAACTTCCCCTGGCTCGCCTCGGGCAGGGTGACGGCGCGGACGTCGGCCTGGATCGGGACGGTCTGCGTCCCGCGGTTGGTGACCACGTCGATCGTGCCGCGGTAAACGCCACCGGCCGTGCCGGCTGGTGCGTACACGCGGACCCAGATCGACTGGGTCGAGCGTGCCGCGACCGCCTTGGTCGGCTCACTGGTCAGCCGGTCCGGGTACAGGCCGGCGCCGACGCGCACACCTGGATAGATGTCCATCTTCCCGGTCTGGCCGTTGTGGGTGTTCTTTTCGAGGTAGTGGTAGTCGACGAAGTTCGTGGTGACGTTCGCGGCGGCGATGGTTCCGCCCGGGCTGGTGAGCGCGCTCGGCCGGACGGCGTCGATGGTGAACGCCTCGTGCCGGCGGAGGACGATCTGGGCGCTCTCATACTCGTTGCACGCCATGTCGATGCTGATCGCGCGACCGGCGTCCGCCGAGGGGCCGCTGTCCCGGAACACACTCGTGTACGCCGATTCGGTCCAAAGGTCGGTTGTCACCGCGGTGGCCGGTGCGGTGCCGACCGCGACGAGTGCGCCCGCTACCAGCGTGAGAACCGTTCCGAGCTTGATGAGTCGCATACCTGTCCCTCCTGGCGGAAGCTGCCCAACCATCGTCAGCCGTGCCAGGAGCGCGGTAAATGCCACCGGCTAGACCACTGCGGTCCGCCGGGAGGTGCTGGTCTTACCGCATTTGCTCGGTGCGGCGGGTGACCCGGGCGAGCAGGTCCTGATCGTGCGAGATCGCGAGGACGCCGATGCCGTGGGCCTCGGCGTACTCGGTCAGCTGCCGCCAGATCCGGGCCTGGGTGACGGCGTCCAGGCTGGCGCTGATCTCGTCGGCGATCAGGTAGCGCGGCTCGGCGAGCAGGGCCCGCGCGAGGTTGACCCGTTGGAGCTCGCCGCCGCTCAGCTCGTGCGGGAAGCGGTCCATCCAGTTCTCCGGCACCAGGGCCGGATCGGCCGGGCCGCCCGCCTCGGCCAGGATCTGACGGATCCGCCACTGCGGGTTCATCGCGCGCTCGGGATGTTGCAGGACGAGCTGGACGCCGTCCGCTTGGATCTCGCCCTGACTGGGCGTGAGGAACCCGGCCAGCAGCCGGCCGACCGTGCTCTTCCCCGAACCGCTCGGCCCTTGTAGACCGACGAACTCGCCCGGCTCAACGGTCAGCGAGAAGTCTTGGAGGATCCACGGATCGCGCCGGCGGTAGCGGAACCAGACGTCCTTCGCGATCAGCACGGCTGCTCCTCCGGAACCTCGAACTCGTTACCGGGCAGGGCCCGCCACAACGCGCGGCTGTACGGCGGCAAGTCGTCACCGGCGCCGGTGAACGCTGCCGGTTCGGCCGTCTCGATGGTTCGGCCGTCCCGGCAGATGACGACGGCGTCCGCGATCTCAAGCGCGCCGCGGAGCTCATGCGTGATCAGGACGACGGCCCGTCCGTCATCGGCCAGGGCACGGAAGTCCCGCAGGACGGCGGTGACGTCGGCCTGCGGCAGCCCGGGCGTCGGCTCGTCGGCGAGGATCAGCTGCGGATCGCCCATCGTCGCCATCGTGACGAGCACCCGCCGGATCATCCCGCCCGACAGCTCGTGCGGGTACCGCCGCAGCACCTCCGCCCCGAGCCCACGCTCGGCCAGCGCGGCAACGGCGTACGACTCCGGCCGCCCGGCCAGCTGCGCGGATCGGCGTACCTGCCGCCCGATCGTCGCCAGCGGATCGAGGAAGTCGACGGACTGCGGCAGCAGCGCGATCTCGTGGCCGGCCCGCCGTCGCCGGTCCTCGGGCGTGAGGACGGCGCCGTCGTACGCGATCACTCCCGACTCGGCAGCGTTCGGCGGGAGCATGCCGAGGACGGCGTGGGCGAGCAACGTCTTACCGGCGCCGGATGCGCCGACGAGCGCGACGACCTGGCCTCGATCGGCGGTCAGGTCCATCCCGGCGACGGCGACCGTCTCGCGCCGCCGCAGGCCGCGCGCGTACTGGACGAAGGAGATCTTGAGGTCGGCGATGCTCAGTAGCGGACTCACAGGTGGTGACTCCTCGGGTCGAGCAGCGCGCGGACGTTCTCGCCGATCGCGTCGACCAGCTTGACGACGATCAGCAAGCAGAGCCCGGGCAGCACGGCCAGCCACCACGCTCCGGCTGACAGGAACCGCATCGACTCGGCCAGCAGGACGCCGATCGACGGCTCGGCCGGATCGACGCCCAGCCCGAGGAACGACAACGCGGCCTCGTGCAGAATCGCGTGCGGGAACAGCAGTACCGTGCCGACCAGGAAGTGGCCGAGCAGCTGCGGCGCCACGTGCCGGCGGGCGATCCACCAGCGGCCACGGCCGAGCTGCCGCGAGATCTCGACGTAGTCCGACGAGACCACCTGGCGAGCGTGGCCGCGCAGGACTCGGGTCAGCGACGGCCAGTGCGTGATCGCGACCGCGATGATGACGGCGCGCGTCCCGCCGCCCAGCGCGAACGCGAGCAGGATCAGCAGCACCAGATGCGGCAGGGCGAGAAATAAGTCGACAAGCCAGGTGATCGCCCGATCGACGAGCCGCCCGCCGACGGCCGCGGCGCAAGCCATCACGACGGCGAGCACCCCCGAGATCGCTGCCGCGCTGACGCCGACCACCAGACTCAACCGGAGCCCGGACAGCACGCGCGCGAACATGTCCCGGCCGAGCCGATCCGTGCCGAACAGGTGCTCCCAGGACGGGCTCAGGTTTCGGCCGGCAAGCTGGGTCGTACTCGCGGCATCGACGGAGACCGAGCCCGCGATCACGACGGTGAGGACCACCGCGAGCGACAAGCCGGTGTAGACCAGCGTCCGCCGGCGCCGGTCGAGTTGGACGGCGACCTTCACGCGGTCACCTCCGCTCGACGGGTCCGCGGATCGAGCCAGGCGTGGACCAGATCGCCGACCTGATTGCCGACGTACACGAAAACTGTGGTGAACAAGGCGATCGCGAGCAGTAGCGGTACATCCTGCCCGAGCGCGGCCGCGGTCGTTGCAGCGCCGAGGCCCGGATACGAGAAGACCTGCTCGGCCAGCACCGAGCCGCCGAAGAGCTCGCCGAGTGAGCTGAACTGCAGCAGCACCGCGGGCCCGGCCGCGTTGCGCAGCACGTGCTGGACGACGAGGCCGAATGTCCGCTCACCCTGTGCGCGGGCGAAGGCGATGTAGTCGCTCGCCATCGCGACCGCGACGGCCTGGCGGGTATGCAGGGTGACCGGAGCGATCCCGACCAAGCTCAAAGTAAGGGCCGGTAGCAACAAATGGTGCAGCCGGTCGAGCAGCCCGACCTCACCCGCGATCGAGCCGACCGGGACCGCGCAACAGATCGGCGTCCACTGCAACGACACCGAGAACGCGTAGAGCAGCAACAGGCCGACCCAGAAGGTCGGTGCCGAGGACAACGTGTAGGCCCACCAGGTGATGACCCGGTCGGCCCATCGGCCGCGGCGGACACCCGCGATCACTCCGAGCGTGAACCCGATCAGGCCGGACAGGCTCCAGGCGACCGCCATCAGGGCGAGGCTGGTCAGGAACTTGCCGGCGATCACGTCGGCGACCGGCTGGTTGAAGGTGTGCGAGTACCCGAGGTCGCCGCGGGCGATGTTGGCCAGCCAGGTGCCGAAGCGCTCCAGCGGCGGGTCGTTCAGTCCCCATCGCTCGGCGATCTGCGCGCGCTGCTCCGGCCCGATCGCGGCGATGTCGCCGCCGACGTACGCGTCCACCGGGTCGACCGGGGACGCGGCCATCAGCGCGAACGACGCCGCCGCGACTGCCGCGAGCAGCAGGACCAACCGGATCAGCCGGGAGCCGACCGATCCCAGTGCGCTGGTCAACAGCTCCAGCGCCAGCCCGTGATGCCGGCCGTGATCGGCCAGCCGTGCCCGTGCGGCTCGATCTGCGGCTTACCGACGTCCAGGCAGTCGCTGACGAAGTACGTGTGCTGCAGGTTCACCAGCCAGGCCCACGCGGCGTCGCCGCTCGGACCGAAACCGTTGCCGTCGGCATCGCGCTGGGCGGCCTTCCAGTACTTCGTCGCTGCCGCCTGATCGGTCGCGGCCATCGCGGCGTCCAGGTTCTGCTGGACGATCGGATTCCCGTAGTAGCCCGGGTTCCAGTACTCGACGCCGGCCTGCGTGGTCGAGTACAGGTTGTACATCTCGCTCGGATCGTGGCTGCCCCAGCCGAACAGGACGGCGTCCGCGTGCAGGCGCTTGTCGATGACGTCCCAGCTGACGCCCTTCGGCGTGATCCGGACCCCGATCGGTTTCACCATGTCGGCGACGCTCAGCGCGAGCCCTTGGCGGATCGTGTCATCGGCCTTGTAGAGCAGGGTGAACTCGGCCTTGACGCCCGCGCGCTCCCGGACGCCGTCGCCGTCGGCGTCCTTCCAGCCGGCGGCTTCGAGCAGCTGCTTGGCCTTCGCCGGGTCGTTGCCCTGGATCGCCGACGACGGCTCGTACCACGGCATCCCGTCGACCGGCCCGGTCGCGGGGGAGCCGTAGCCCTCGAGGACGCCGTCCACCAGGGCCTGCCGGTCGACGGCCTGGTTGATCGCCTGCCGGACGGCCTTGTCCGACGTGACGTTGTTGCCGATCGGGCCGGCGTCCGCGGACTTCTTCCCGGTGTCGGCGACGTACGGGAACATGATGCCGCGGTTGTCGACCGACTTGACCGGGACGACCTTCATCCCGGCGACCGTCGTCTTGGCCAGACTCGACGGGACGGCGGCCATCGACACCTGACCCGCCTTCGCGGCGGCCAGCGACGCGTCTTCACCGGTGAAGGTGAACACGATCCGCTCGAAGGCGGGTTTCGTGCCGTAGTAGTTCTCGTTGCGCTGCACGATCAGCTGCTGGCCCTGGTCCCACTGGACGAGGGTGAACGGGCCGGAGCCGATCGGCTTACGGGCGTAGTCCTTGCCGTGGGCATGTTTCGGCACGATGCCGAGTGAGATCAACCGGTTGACGAACGTACTCTGCGGCCGCTTGAGCCACAGCTGGACGGTGTCGTGGTCGACGGCGATGGCCTTGGCCAGCGCGGTCACATCGGTCAGCCCGCCGCTCTTGCTCGCGGTGGTGAACGTGTACGCGACGTCGTCCGCGGTCACCGGCGTACCGTCGCTGAACTTGGCGTCGGCCCGCAGGTCGACCGTCCAGACCAGGCCGTCCAGGCTGACCGCGTGCTTGGTCGCGAGGTCGTTGACGACGTTCAGGTCGGCGTCGCGGGTGAGCAGCGTCGACTGGAACAACGGCGAGCCGTACCGCCCCCACCCGAGCGTCGGGTCGTACCCGTCCTCGGACTCCCCGCCGATCGCCAACCGCAACTCCTTCGGCGCCTGCCCACCCGAGCCGGCCCCGTCGTCCACTCCGGCAGCACAGCCGGGCGCCACGGCCCCGACCACGATCGCCGTCAGCACAGCACCAATTCGCCTCACGCCCACCGCTCCTCACATGCGACCCGATCGCAGCAACCCCGGGAAAACCTATGTCCCCCGCGCCTTCGCCGCAAGAAGCACAGGATGTAGTCGCCTACGTACATGCCCGCCGCACGCTCACCCCGTTGCCCACCCGCCCGTTTCTGCCCACCACCTCCTGTCCTTGGTGCCGCCGATCGGACGCGGGTGCGGCCGATCAGGCGGGGACCGCGTAGTGGTAGGGCGGGTAGGTGAGGTAGCCGCGGGTGCCGCCTTGGAAGTAGGTGGATTCGTCGGCCGCGGCGAGCGGCAGCTGGTTGCGCAGCCGTTCGACCAGATCGGGGTTGGCGATGAAGGCGCGGCCGAAGGAGATCAGGTCGGCGCCGTGGCGGAGCCAGGTCTGGGCGTCGGCCGGCGTGGTCTGGCCGGGGCCGAGCGGCGGGCCTGGGTTGACGATGAGGGTGTTGGGCCAGAGGTCGCGGAGGGTCAGCAGGGTTTCGGTGTCGGTGGTGACCTCCAGGTGGAGGTACGCGAGGTCGAGGCGCGCGAGTTCGCGAACCAGCTCGGTGTAGAGGCCGGGGACGTCGTCCTCCTCGACGCCCCAGATCGTCGCGCCGGGGGAGAGGCGGATGCCGGTTCGGTCTGCGCCGATCGCGTCGACGGTCTGGGCGACTGCTTCGACGGCGAAGCGAATGCGGTTCGCGATCGAGCCACCGTACCGATCGGTGCGCAGATTCGCGTTGCTGGAAAGGAATTGCTGGATCAGGTAGCCGTTCGCGCCATGGAGCTCCACGCCGTCGAATCCGGCGTCGACCCCGCGGCGCGCGGCTTCGGCGTATGAGCGCGCGTGGTCCGGTACTTCGTCCGTCGTCATCGCCCGGGGGATCGGGGCGGGCTCGCGGCCGGTCGGCGTGAATACCTCGCCGACCGCGGGGACGGCGGACGGGCCGGCCGGTTGAAGTCCGTTGGTCGATGGGTGCGAGACGCGTCCGCCGTGCATGATCTGGGCGAAGATCCGCCCGCCGTTCGCGTGCACCGCGGTGGTCACCTGCCGCCACGACTCCTGCTGTTCGGCGGTGTGCAGACCCGGCGTACCAGGGTTCGACTGGCCGATCAGGCTCGGCTGGACGCCTTCGGAGACGATCAGACCGGCTGTCGCGCGCTGGGCGTAGTACGTCGCCATCTCGGCCGCCGCCAGCCCGCCGGCCGCGGCGCGGACGCGCGTCATCGGCGCCATCACGAGCCGGTTGGGCAAACTGAGAGCGCCGAGCTGGTGGTTGTCGAAGAGTGTGTTCATACCGGTTACGCTAAAAGCTCACATCCATGTGAGGGGCAAAGAATCGTGGTCCAGGTCACACCGTCGATGCGGATCGGTGAGCTGTCCCGGCGGACCGGGGTGAGCGTCCGATCGCTGCGGTACTACGAGGAGCAAGGGCTGCTCGCGAGCATCCGCAGCGAGAGCGGGCAGCGGCACTACGAGGCCGCGGCGGTCGAGCGGGTCGAGTTCATCCAGCGGATGTTCAGCGCGGGGCTGTCCAGCCGGACGGTCGCCGACCTGCTGCCGTGCGTGGACCGGCCCAGTCATGAGACGTCGGACGTGGCGCTCGAGCGGATGGCCGAGGAGCGCGACCGGCTGTCGGCGTACATCGTCGAGTTGCTGCAGACCCGGGACTCCCTCGACGAACTGATCGGGACCAACCGGGCCCACCGTGCGACGCTGTGAAACTTGCTAGGCTCGACCGGTTGACACCCCTCTGGAAATGAGACTTACCTTCATGCTCGACCGCGCGGTCATCGATGGCCTGTTCCCTGCTGATCTGCCGGAGCCGGCGTACTGGGAAGAGCAGTATCCGCAGCGTGAGCTGGCCGCGGGCGCGAAGGTGACGCGGCTCGGCCCGTCGCCGACCGGTTTCATCCACATCGGCGGGATCTACGTCGGGATGATCGACCGCGACATCGCCACCAACTCCGGCGGGGCGTACCTGGTCCGGGTCGAGGACACCGACCAGTCGCGTGAGGTCGAGGGCGCGCTGGAGCAGTTCGCGCGCGGGTTCGCGTACTTCGGGATCGACTCCGACGAGGATGCGACCAAGGGTGCCTACGGGCCGTACCTGCAGTCGCAGCGCGAGCAGATCTACCTGACCTACGTGCGGCACCTGCTGCGCGAGGGCAAGGCGTACCTGTGCTTCGCCACCAAGGAGGAGCTCGCCGACATCACCGGCCGCCAGCAGGCGAACAAGATTCCCACCGGCTACTACGGCAAGTGGGCGATCTGGCGGGAGGCCTCGGCCGAGGACGTCGCCGCCAAGCTCGCGGAGGGGGCGCCGTACGTCGTCCGCTTCCGCGCCCCGGAGGACGCCGACGGCCAGCGGACGCGGTTCGTGGACGCGATCCGCGGCCGGCTCGAGCACGAGGCGAACCGGAACGACGCCGTCATCCTGAAGTCGTCGGACACCTCGCCGCGGCTCCCGACGTACCACTTCGCGCATGCCGTCGACGACCACCTGATGCGGGTGAACCTGGTGATCCGCGGCGACGAGTGGATCTCGTCGGTCCCGCTGCACCTGCAGCTGTTCGCGGCGCTGGAGTTCGAGCCGATCGAGTACGCGCACATCGCGCCGCTGATGAAGCACATCCCGGGCGGCAAGCGGAAGCTGTCCAAGCGCAAGGACCCGGAGGCCGGGGTCGACTTCTACATCGGTGCGGGCTTCCCGGCGGCCGCCGTCCTCTACTACCTGCGCGGCCTGGCGAACGGGCGGCTCGCGGAGGTCCCGCTGGCCGAGGCGCTGGCCGCGCCGATCCAGCTCGACCAGTGCGGCGTCGCCGGTCCGCTCGTCGACCTGGTCAAGCTCGACGACATCAGCGCCGACCACATCGCCACGCTGAGCGGGCAGGAGATCCTCGACGCGGTGCGCGTCTGGGCCGCGACGTACGACACCGAGCTCGTCCCCGTCCTGGAGACCGAGGGTGAGCTCGCGCTGCGCGCGCTCGCGGTCGAGCGTGACGGCGTCGAGAACCCGCGCAAGGACCTCCGCAAGTGGTCCGACTTCCGCGACGCCTACGGCTTCTTCTTCCCGCAGCTCTTCCAGCCCGTCACCGGCCCCACCGACGAGCGCATCGCCGCCCTCGGCGTCGCCCCCGACGTCGTCCGCGCCTTCGCCCAGGACCTCGTCGACACCTACGAACACCGCGACGACCCCGCCGACTGGTTCAACCAGCTCCGCGACCTCGCCGCCAAACACGGCTTCGCCCCCAACCCCAAGGAATACAAGAAGAACCCGGACGCCTACCCCGGCTCCATCCGCGAAGCCTCCCAACTCGTCCGCGTAGCCATCACCGGCGCCACCCGTTCCCCCGACCTCCACGCCACCACCCAAGCCCTAGGCGCCCCCGAAACCCTCCGCCGCCTCCAGGCCCTCACGAACTGAAACTGAAAGAACCGCGGTACGCCGGCACTCGGCGTACCGCGGTTTTCTCATGAGTGCGGGATGAAGACGAGGGCGTCGCCTACGGGGCGTTCGGTGCCGGCGGTGTTGCTGGGGTGGTTGATGAGGGTGCCGTTGGCGCGGGACATGGTGGTGGAGCCGCCGCCGTCGAGGTTGATGGAGTTGGTGAGGGAGAGGGCTTGGGCTACGGCGGCGGTTTCGGCGAGGGTGGTGCCTACGCTGGTGGTTTGGCGGCCGTCGATGGTGGCGAGGAGGATCTTGCCGTCGCGGGTGGTGCCGGCGATGGTGCGGGGGTTGCGGTCGAAGAAGGAGCCGGAGCCGGGTGGGACGACGATGGCGCCGTTCGCGGTGAGCTGGTAGCGGCCGGTGACGCCGTACAGGTCCTTGCGGAGCGGGATCTTGTGGCCTTGGGTGTCGGAGAGTTCGACCTTGCGGTCCAGGCAGCCGCGGCGCGTCAGGGCCAGGAGGGCCTTGGTGTCCTGGCCAGTGGCTTGTAGGGCGAACTGACTGCGGGTGAGCGTGGTGCCGCGGGTGGTCGACGTCCGGACGACGCAACCGCGACGGTCCAGGACGACCTCGACCCCGGCCCCGGACGGCGTGGCCGCGGCGAACTCAGGTGTGAACAGGACGACGTCCCCCGCGACCGCACACGTGGTCTGGTCGGGGTCGGTGCAGGCGGCGGGAACCACAGGCGGGTGGTTCACGAACTCCAGCGGCAACCGGACGCCGGTCCACCGGTTGCGGACCTGACCGGTCCAGCTCACGTGCCCGGTGAGCATCTTGTTGCTCTTGGCATCGATCAGCAGGTTCGCCTCGGCCGGGTCGGTGAGCGGCTCGCTGAGCAGCTTTCCGCCGAACACCCCGAGCCCCACCTGCTCACCCGGGTACGCCGGGTTCGCCGTGAACGTGAAGAACGAGGCATTCACCCCCGCCAACGCACCCGCCGACTTGACCAGCTCGGACGTCTTCTCGACCCGCGCCAGATCCGCGCCGTACGTCGCCTCCAACCGCCCGCGAGCCCTTCGCGGATCAATCGTCAACACATTCACCACCCACGGCCCGCGCGTCGTCGTGTTGATCTGATCAGCCGGCGCCGGCTCGGTCCCCCGCGCGATCCGGGTCAGCGTCACCCCACGCGCCAACGTCTCGGACGTACGCGTCTCGACCAGATCACCATCCCCCAAGGGCAACCCGCCAGGCGCGGCAGCCGCAGCCGGAAGAGCAACCAGGGACGCCGAAACGGTCAGCAAAGCAGCAGCGAGCGCACGGCCTCGGAGCTGAGCGGAAGCAGTCATACCCAGCATCCTGCCCCGATTCGGTGGAATCTTTCCTCTCCAGCCGATTTCCGGTCAGCATCCACCAGGTTACGGCGCAGGGATGGACGCCGACAGCAGGCGGACCCCAGGCACCCACCAACTGGCCGCGCAGGTCGCGACACGCCGTGCCAGACGGCGTGTCGCGGGGTGGAGCCGCAGTTGGTGGGTGGTGGCGGTCCGCCGGGGTGAGATCAACGCGTCGGGTAGTAGACGAGCGCGTCGCCGACGTACCGCTCGGCGCCGTTCGTCCCGCTCGGGCGGTTGATCAGCGTCCCGTCCGTCCGCGCCATCGCCGTCGAGCCGCCGCCGTCCAGGTTGATCGAGTTGTGCAGCCCGAGCGCCTGCGCGACCGCACCGGTTTCCGCCAGCGTCGTCCCGACACTCGTCGTCTGTCGCCCGTCGATCGTTGCGATCACGACCTTGCCGTCGGTGGTCGACCCGGCGATCGTGCGCGGGTTGCGCGCGAAGAAGCTTCCGGAGCCGGGCGGTACGACGTTGGCGCCGTCCCGCGTGAGCCGGTAGCGACCCGTGACGCCGTACAGGCCGCGATGCAGCGGCACCGGCGTGCCCGCCTCGTTGATGAGTGTGTGGTTGCGGTCGATGCAGCCGCCGGTGGCGGTCAGCGCGAGCAGGGCGTTCGTGTCCCGGCCGGTCGCCTGGAGGGCGAACTGGCTGACGGTGATCGTGCTCCCGCGGATGGTCGAGGTTCGCACCACGCAGCCGAGCCGATCGAACACGACCTCGATCCCAGGCCCGGACGGCGTCTTGGCGGCGAAATGCGGCGTGAAGAGGACGACGTCACCCGCGGCCGTACAGGTGGCCTGATCCGGATCGGTGCAGGCGGCGGGGACCACCGGTGGGTGGTTGACGAACTCCAGCGGCAGCGTCGCCGCGGTCGCGCGGTTCTTCACCTGCCCGTTCCACCGCAGTTTGTCCGCCACCACATTGTTGCTCCGGGCATCGATCAGCAGATTGGCCTCGGTCACGTTCGCCAGCGGCTCACTGATCAGCTGACCGTCGAAGATGCCCAGCCCGACCGGCTCGCCCGGGTAGGTCGGGTTCGCGGTGAACGTGAAGAACGACGCGTTCGCCCCGACCACCGCGGCCGCGCTCCGCACCAGCTGCGACGTCTTCTCGACCCGCGCCAGATCCGGCCCGTACGTCGTCTGCACCCGGCCCGGCGCGATCGCCGGGTCGATCGTGACTACGTTGACCACCCACGGGCCGCGCGTCGTCGTACCGATCTCGTCCGGATCGGCGGGGTCGGTGCCGCGGACGATCTTGGTCAGCGTGACGCCGGGCGCGAGCGGCTGATCAGACCGCGTCTCGGCGAGGTCGGCGTCGCCGAGCGGGAGCGTTCCGTCGGCGCGTGGCGCGGACGGCGTCGGCTGGCCGGCGGCGCTCGGCGTACTGCGGTAGCCGGGTGACGCCGGGTCGGAGCCGAAGCCCGAGGAGCCTGGATCATCGCCCGGCGTCGCGCCGGCCGGGACGATCGTGACGACGAGCAATGTGGTGACGGCCAGCGCCGTCCGTGTGAAGTGGGCGGGCATGTCGGCGTTCCTTCCCCCAGGTGGTACATCTCAGAGTAGGCGGTCAAGTACGGAGCGTGAAGATGTCCGGGGAGTGACTGCTCGAACGGACGATTCCATTGGTCCGGGATACGATCCGGACGTCCCGAGTCGAGGAGTTGAGCGCGGGTGTCGGCCGTCGTAGGTGCGTTTGTCGCGCTGATCGCGGTGGCGTTGCTCGGGTACCTCGTGGGGCTGGCCGGCGTCCTGAAGGCGCAGGACGAGCTGGTGCTGTCGCGGGTGGCGTTCTTCGTCGCTACGCCCGCGTTGCTGTTCACGACCGTCGCCCGGGCGGATCTGCACTCGATCTTCTCGGTCGTGCTGGTGACCAACCTGGCGAGTCTGGTCGTCGTCCAGCTGGTGTTCCTGCTGGTCGCGGTGCTGCTCTGGCGGCGGTCGCGCTCGGAGGTGACGGTCGGCGTCCTCGCGTCGTCGTACGTGAACGCCGGGAATCTGGGCGTGCCGATCGCGGCGTACGTGCTGGGGAACGGCGCGCTGGTGGCGCCGATCGTGTTGTTCCAGCTGCTGGTGTTCGCGCCGGTCGCGTTCGCGATCCTGGACGGCGATCGGCAGGGGAGTGGCCGGCGGGTGCCGTGGCGCGCGGTGCTGACGCGGCCGCTGCGGAACCCGCTGACGGTTGCGTCGCTGCTCGGGCTGCTGGTTGCGGCGTTCGACGTACCGCTGCCGGCATTGATGATGCGGCCGATCGATCTGCTGGCCGCGGCGGCGGTGCCGGTCGCGCTGATCGCGTACGGGCTCAGCCTGAGCTCAGGGACGAAGGACTCGATCACGCTCGAGCGGGACGTCGTCCTCGCGGTCGTCCTGAAGACCGTCCTGCAACCGCTCGCGGCGTACGCCGTCGGCCGGTGGATCCTCGGCCTGGACGGCGCGGCCCTCCTCGCACCGACGCTGCTCGCCGCGCTCCCCACCGCGCAGAACGTCTACGTGTACGCCGTCCACTACCGGACGTCGCGCACACTCGCCCGCAGCGCCGTCCTGCTCAGCACGCTGATCTCGATCCCGCTGATGACGGCGATCGCCGGCGTCCTGGGGTAGTTACTTCATCGCGTTGAACGCCTCGACGGCGACCGGCGCGACCTCGTCGACGCTGATCCCCTCGTTGGCGGACTGCGCGATCACGGTCAGCGTGTTGGAGCCGCGGTAGCACTGGGTCGGCAGGTTGCCGCTGGTCTCGACGCAGGTCGACTTGCCGATCCGCTTCACCTTGTCGGCCGGGGCGCCGGAGTCCGCGACGGTCTTGTCGATGTCGACCTTCCCGCGGAGCGCGATCACCACGAACATCTTGTCGCCGTTCAAACTCCCGTACGCCTCGACGGTCGCCTGCTTCCCGTCATTGATCCGGCTCAGCGCCTCGCGCGTCGTGTCCAGCTGCAGCGACGAGCGAATCCCCTCGTCAGTGATCCGATCCAGCCCCGCCAGCTTCGCCGGCACCGCGATCCCCTGCGCCGTGTTCAGCCGGTTCAACGGCCCAAGCCCCCACACATACCCCAGCACCGCCAGCGCCACCAACACCACCAGCGCCCCACTCACCGTCACCACCGGCCCCCGCCGCCACCAAGCCGTCTTCTTCTCCCCACCCTTCCCACCGTCCGCCCCCGCGCCCCCCGCCGCAGGTACCTCGCTAGCCGCCCCCGCCTTCGACTCCCCACCCGTCGTCGCCTCGCCCGTCGCAGCGCCCTTGCCGTCAGCCTTCGCCGTGTCCGCCTTCACGTCCGCGTCGCCGCTCGCGACCGACGGCGTCCCGACCGTCGCCCCCGCTGCGGCCTTCGCGCCGTCCGTCCCCGCAACCCCCGCCGCAGGCACTTCGCTAGCCGCCCCCGGCTTCGACTCCCCGGCCTTCTTCGCCTCGCTCGTCGCGGCCGCGTCCGCCTTCACATCCGCGTCACCGCTCGGCACCGACGGCGTCCCGGCTGTCGTTCCGTTCGTGTCCTTCGCGGCGTCCGCCACCTCGTCGGCCTTCGGCTTTACTTCGCCGGCCCCCGGGGCCGGGGTTGCCGGGCCGTCGGCGGGGGTGGGTGGGGTCGGGGTGGTGGGGTCGGTCATGGGGGCTCCTTGGGACAGCGCGGGGGTCAGGCCGATGGTTGCATACCGGACCAACTGACTCCGCAGCGTAGTCGTTCACTGCGAACGCGTAGTGCCCGCCTCCCCAGCCGGGGCGACGGGCACTGCGCGGTGACGAACCTCAGAGAGTGGCGACGACCTTGACGGCCTCGCTGTCGTCGGCGTTCCAGACGATCTCGCCGGTGATCCGGCCGGCGGCGCGCAGGTCGGGCTCGGCGCGCTCGGCGAGCGCGAGCCGCGCGGCCGGTCCGCTGACCTCGACCTTGCTGACCTCGGTCTTCATCGAGACCTGCGCCTCGGACTTCGCGCCCCGGATCCCCGCCAGCACCTCGGCGACGGCGTCCAGGACCTCGGTCTCCTGCGCGGCGACCGTGAGGTCGCCCTCCGGCGTCGGCCACGGCGCGACGTGGATCGAACCCTCCTGCCACCACGACCAGACCTCTTCGGTCGCGAACGGCAGGTACGGCGCGAGCAGCCGCAGCTGGACCGAGAGCGCGACCGCGAGCGCGGCCTTCGCCGAGGCGGCCGGCGCGTCACCCTGACCGCCGTACGCCCGCTCCTTGACCAGCTCGACGTAGTCGTCGCAGAACGACCAGAAGAACCGCTCGCTCACCTCGAGCGCGCCCGTGTAGTCGTACCGCTCGAAGGCCGCCGTCGCATCCGCGACGACCGCGCGCAGCCGCTGCAGCATCGCCAGGTCGACCGGCTCGGTGACCGCCGCCGGGTCGGCCTCGGTCGCCCCGAACGACAGCACGAACTTCGACGCGTTCAGGACCTTGATCGCCAGCCGCCGGCCGACCTTCATCTGCGACTCGTCGAACGGCGAGTCCATCCCCGGGCGAGCCATCGCCGCGCGCCAGCGGACGGCATCCGACCCGAACTTCTCCAGGATCTCGGACGGGATGACGGCGTTCCCCTTGGACTTCGACATCTTCTTGCGGTCCGGGTCGACGACGAACCCGGAGATCATCGACCGCGCCCAGGGCAGCGTGCCGTTCTCGAAGTGCGCCCGGACGACGCGGGAGAACAGCCACGTCCGGATGATCTCGTGGGCGTGCGTGTTCAGATCCATCGGGAACGTCCGCCGGAACAGGTCGTCGTCACGCTCCCAGCCGCACGCGATGTGCGGGGTCAGCGAGGACGTCGCCCAGGTGTCCATCACGTCGGGGTCGGCCTCGAACCCGCCCGGCTTGCCGCGCTGGGACTCGTCGTACCCGCGCGGGGCCTGGGACGTCGGGTCGATCGGCAGCTCGGCCTCGGCCGGCATCAGCGGGTGGTCGTAGTCGACCTCGCCGTCCGCGTCGATCGGGTACCAGACCGGGAACGGGACGCCGAAGAACCGCTGGCGCGAGATCAGCCAGTCGCCGTTCAGGCCCTCGACCCAGTTCAGGTAGCGGTGCTTCATGTGCTCGGGGACCCAGCCGAGCTCGCTGCCGCGCTCGACGAACTCGGCCTTCAGGTCGGCGCTCCGGCCGCCGTTGGTGATGTACCACTGCCGGGTGGAGACGATCTCCAGCGGCTTGTCGCCCTTCTCGAAGAAGTTCGCCATCCGCTCGGTCTTCTTCGGCTCGCCGTCCAGGTCGCCGCTGTCGCGTAGCTTCTGGACGATCAGCTCGCGCGCCGAGAACGTCGTCTTCCCCGCCAGCTCCGCGTACAGCTCCGAGCCGGTCAGCCACTCCGGGGTGTCGCGCAGGATGCGCCCGTCGCGGCCGATGACGGTACGGACCGGCAGCTGCAGCTCGCGCCACCACTGGATGTCGGTCTGGTCGCCGAACGTGCAGCACATGGCGATCCCGGCGCCCTTGTCCATCTCGGCGGCCGGGTGCGCCAGGACCGGGATCTCGACGTCGAACAGCGGCGAGCGGACCGTCGTCCCGAACAGCGTCTTGTAGCGGTCGTCGTCCGGGTGGGCGATCAGCGCGACACAGGCCGGCAGCAGCTCCGGCCGGGTGGTCTCGATGTAGACCGGACCGTCGGCGCCGTGGAAGGCGACCCGGTGGTAGGCGCCCGGATACGGCCGCGGCTCCAGCTCGGCCTGCGCGACCGCGGTCTGGAACGTGACGTCCCACAGCGTCGGGGCCTCGGACAGGTAGGCCTCGCCGCGGGCGAAGTTCCGCAGGAAGGCGCGCTGCGACGTCCGGCGCGAATCCTCCGAGATGGTGGTGTAGAGGTGGTTCCAGTCGACGCTCAGGCCGACCTGGCGCCACATCGCCTCGAACGCCTGCTCGTCGATATGCGTCAGCTCGCCGCACAGCTCGACGAAGTTCTGCCGGGAGATCGGGATCTGCTTCTTCGGATCCGGCTTCTCCGGCGGGGTGAAATCGGCGTCGTACGGCAGCGACGGGTCGCACTTGACGCCGTAGTAGTTCTGGACGCGGCGCTCGGTCGGCAGGCCGTTGTCGTCCCACCCGATCGGGTAGAAGACCTTCTTCCCGCGCATCCGCTGGAAGCGGGCGACCAGATCGGTGTGGGTGTAGCTGAAGATGTGCCCGACGTGCAGCGACCCGGAGACCGTCGGCGGCGGCGTGTCGATGGAGTAGACATCGGCGCGCTCGGCGGTGCGGTCGAAGGCGTAGGTCTGCTGCTCCTTCCATACGGCAGCCCACTTCTCCTCGAGGCCGTCGAGGCTGGGCTTGTCTGGAACGCGGGACGTCTGGCTCATGCGCACAATCCTAGTGGTTGTCAAGGGGTGCTCCGAACGGTTATCCACACCCCCTCCTAGACTGGCCTCCTGATGAGCGACCTCTCCTACGCCGAGGTATCGGCACGGCTCCAGGCCCGCTG
The DNA here is from genome assembly GCF_055584105.1 of Kribbella sp. NPDC104218. Classification (NCBI taxonomy): domain Bacteria; kingdom Bacillati; phylum Actinomycetota; class Actinomycetes; order Propionibacteriales; family Kribbellaceae; genus Kribbella; species Kribbella sp. NPDC104218. Next base: position 1,012,852 of record NZ_JBVJMQ010000002.1, on the reverse strand, counting down.
GCCGGAGCAGAAGATGGACCCCACGCTGGAGCGCGTCCAGCGGCTCGTGGAGCTGCTCGGCGACCCCCAGAAGGCCTACCCCGTCGTGCACCTGACGGGGACCAACGGCAAGACCTCGACGGCGCGGATGATCGACCAGCTGCTGCAGGAGGCCGGCCTGCGCACCGGGCGGTTCACCAGCCCGCACCTGGAGACCGTCCGGGAGCGGATCACGCTGAGCGGCGAGCCGATCAGCGAGGAGCGCTTCGTCGAGACGTACGCCGAGCTCGAGCCGTACCTCGAGGTCGTGGACGCCGAGCAGGAGCACCCGCTGTCGTTCTTCGAGGTGATCACCGCGATGGCGTACGCCGCGTTCGCGGACGCCCCGGTCGACGTCGCGGTGATCGAGGTCGGCCTCGGCGGCGCCTGGGACGCGACGAACGTCGCCGACGGCACGGTCTCGGTGATCACGCCGGTCGCGGTCGACCACGCGCACATCCTGGGCGCGGATCCGGTCACGATCGCGGGCGAGAAGTCCGGCATCATCAAGCCGGGCGGTACGACGGTGGTGGCGCAGCAGAGCCTCGACGTCCTCGAGGTGCTGATGGCCAAGGCGGCTCAGGCCGGCGCGCCGATCGTCCGCGAGGGGCTCGAGTTCGGCGTGGTCAGCCGCTCGGTGGCCGTCGGCGGGCAGCTGATCTCGCTGAAGGGCATCGGCGGCGAGTACGACGACATCTTCCTGCCGCTGCACGGTGAGTACCAGGCGCACAACGCGGTCACCGCGGTCGCGGCCGTCGAGGCGCTGTTCGGCGCCAGCGCGGAGTCCGAGGGCCGCGTCACCACCGAGCTGCTCCAGGCCGGCTTCGCCGAGGTGACCAGCCCGGGCCGGATGGAGGTCGTCCGGACCAGCCCGACGATCATCGTGGACGCCGCCCACAACCCGCACGGCGCGCAGGCGACCGCGGAGACGGTGTCCGAGGCGTTCGCGTTCCAGCCGCTGATCGGCGTCCTGGGGTGTATGAAGGACAAGGACGTGTACGGCCTCCTCGAGGCGTACGAGCCGATCATGGAGACGGTTGTCTGCACCCGGAACAGCTTCCTGGAGCGCTCGATGCCCGCCGAGGAGCTGGGCGAGCTGGCCGCGGAGGTGTTCGGCGAGGACCGCGTCCTGGTCCGTCCGCACCTGATCGACGCGATCGACGACGCCATCCGGCTGGCCGAGGAGAACGCGATCGCGATGGGCTCCGGCGGCGTCCTGATCACCGGCTCGGTCGTCACCGCCGGCGAGGCGCGCGCCCTGCTCGTCCGCAAACCCAAGGATGCCGAATGAGATCCCTGGCCTCCATCGTCCTGGGCTTCGAGGCCCTCCTGCTGGCGCTCGTCACGCCGGTGATGATCTCGATCGCCGATGTCCGCCCGGCCGTCGCTCTGGCGGTCTGCCTCGGCTTGTCCGTGCTGGCGATCCTGTCGGCCGGCCTGCTCCGCAACCGGACCGGCTACATCCTCGGCTCGGCCGTCCAGGCCGGCGCCGTCGGCCTCGGCTTCGTCGTCCCCGTCATGTTCGTCCTCGGCCTCGCCTTCGCGTCCTTCTGGGTGGCGGCCATCGTCCTCGGCCGCCGCATCGACGAGGCGAAAGCCGCCCAGCAGGTAGGCTCTGCCGCCCCGCCTTCTTCGAGAGAGAGTTGACAGATGTCGCAGCGCACCCTGGTCCTGCTGAAGCCCGACACGGTCCGCCGCGGCCTGGTCGGCGAGGTCCTCGGCCGGTTCGAGGCCAAGGGGTTGTCGATCGTCGCCCTGGACTTCCGCACGATCGACGCCGACACCGCCGACCAGCACTACGCCGAGCACGTCGAGCGTGACTTCTACCCGCCGCTGCGCGACTTCGTCACCAGCGGCCCGCTCGTCGCGCTGGTCCTCGAGGGCGACGAGGCCATCGAGGTCGTCCGCGCCCTCAACGGCGCCACCGACGGCCGCAAGGCCGCCCCCGGCACCATCCGCGGCGACCTCTCCCTCTCCAACCGCGAGAACCTCGTCCACGGCTCCGATTCCCCCGAGTCCGCCGACCGCGAGATCAAGATCTGGTTCCCCGACCTGCCCTGAGCCTGCCGTTTGAAAGTGGTTTGAAAGCGGCTTGCGTGATTCTCCCAGCGGGGGGTGGTCCCACACCCCCATCTGCCCTGGGAGGGACCTGTGCGACCGCTGCGTGCCGTTCGGTCTGTTGTGTTGTCGGCCAGCGCTTTGGCCTTGTTGTTACCTGTGCAGGCTGCGGCGGCTCCAGAGCCGTCCGAGCCGGGCGCTACTGAGACTGCGCGCCGGACCGGGACGTCTGTCCCGGTGCCGGCCGCACAGACTGCCACGAGTGATGTGGTGGCCAATCCGGATGGCACGTTCACCGAGACGTTCCACACCGAGCCGATTCGCGTACGCCGGGGCTCCGGCTGGGCTCCGATCGACACGACGCTCGTACGGCGTGCTGATGGCACGGTGGCTCCGCGGGCGACGAGTATCCCCACTGTCTTCTCCGGTGGCGGTAAGGACGCGTTGGTGCGACTCGGTGGCTCTGGCCGGGAGATGTCGTACAGCTGGGGTAAGGCGCTCCCGGAGCCGACTTTGCAGGGCAGTACGGCGACGTACGCCGATGTGCTGCCCGGGGTCGATCTGCAGCTGACGGCGAAGACACAGGGCTTCGCCAAGGTGTTCGTCGTCCACAACGCGACCGCTGCGAAGCAGTTGGCGACGTTGAAACTCGGTCTGGCCAGTGACGGCCTCGCACTGCGCGACAAGAAGGCCGGCAGCTTCGGTGCGTACGACGCCGCCGACAAGCTCGTCTACACGGCCAGCTCACCGCAGATGTGGGACTCCGCCGACAAACGCGCCACCGGTACGTCCAAGCTGGCCGGTGGGACGCTGACGATCACCCCGGACCAGAGCCTGTTCACCAGCAGCACCACGAAGTACCCGGTCTATCTGGACCCGGACACCTCCGGTCCGCTCTATGGCTGGGCGATGGTGCTGTCGGGTAAGGCGGACACCGAGTACTGGAACGGCGGCGCCGACCCGGACAAGATCGGCAAGGTCGGCAACTGCTACACGTTCAGCGGCGGCTGCAACAACATCGGGGTCGCCCGCACGTACTTCCGGTTCGACGTCCGGGGGCTGCTGGGTGGTCAGAAGATCATCAAGGGCGCGAGTTTCAACGCCTTCCTGGACCACGTGCCGGACTGCTCCAAGCAGCGGCACGTCCGTGCCTCCAGCACGTCGCCGGTCGAGCCGACGACCAACTGGATCAACAAGCCCGGTCTGGGCGCCAACCTCGGTGACGTGATGCCGCCGCAGTGCAAGGACATCTGGCTGGGCTGGCAGGCCGCTCCGGCCGTGAACGACGCCATCAACTCCTGGTGGGGCTGGGCGACCATCGCACTGACCGCTACTGACGAGAACGACCAGTACGCGTGGAAGAAGTTCGGCGTGAAGCCGACGCTGTCGGTCACCTACAACACCCGCCCCGGCGTCCCGACCGATCTGACTGTCGAGAACCAGCCGTGCCAGGGCCAGGAGATCTTCGTCAACCCGGCTGTCAGCGCGGACCAGAACCCGACCCGCGGACCGCGTCTGTTCGCGACCGCGACCGAGCAGGACCCGGAGCTGATCCGTACGCGGTTCGAGTGGCGCGACCGCTCCCGGCAGACGGTTCTCGGCGGAGCCACCACTGGTCTGTTCAGGACCGGGACGAAGTTCGGTGCGGAGATTACGCCGCAGCACGCCGCTGACAACAGCAAGCTGTCCTTCCGCGTCTACACCTCCGACGACAAGGACACCTCCGCCTGGAGCGGGTACTGCGATGTGACGGTCGACCGGACCGCGCCGCAGCAGGCTCCCGTCGTGTCATCGCCGACGTACAAGGAATGTACGCCGGACTGCACGCCCAGCGGAGGTGTCGGGTTCACCGGCGGCTTCGCGTTCAAGACCGGTGGTGACACCGACGTAGCGGGCTTCCAGTACTCCTTGCATGGCGACTTCGAGAACCGGTACGCCGCTGTCGGCTCCGATGGACAGGCGCACGTACTGGTGACGCCGCCGGACCGTGGTCCGCAGTTCCTGACCGTGCGGGCCGTGGACCGAGCGCGCAATGTGTCCCAGAAGGCCTACGTGTACGAGTTCTTCGTCGGCCAGGGCGCTGCCCCGATCGCGAAGTGGCGCATGGACGGCGAGGGTGCGGACACTGCGGTGTACGACGACGCTCCGGGCGACCGGAACGGCGTCCGGCCGGCGGCACCGGCCAGTCAGTGGAAGGGCGGCCGTCTGGGTGATGCCCTCTGGCTGGACGGCTCGAAGCAGGCGTTCGTGGAGACTCCGAGCACTGTCGACACCAGCAAGTCGTTCACGGTGTCCGCGTGGGTGAAGCTCGACCAGGTCGGCACGGTCTACCGGACCGCGGTCAGCCAGAACCACGGCCGGATCAGCGGCTTCTTCCTGCAGTACAACCCGAACAGCAAGAAGTGGAACTTCATGATGCCGGCCAGTGACGCCGATGCGGCGGCCCGGCACATCTCCGAGTCGGCGGGCCTCGCGGTACCTGGCCGCTGGACGCACCTGACCGGTGTGTTCGACGACGCCGCGAAGCAGGTCAAGCTGTACGTCGACGGTGTCGCCGGCACGACCGCAAGCCACCCGAACCCGTGGCACGCGACCGGCAAGACGCAGCTCGGCCGTGCGCAGTACCAGGGCGTCGGCGTGGACAACTGGCTCGGCGCACTCGACGACGTCCAGATCTACAACCGGGTGCTGGCGCAGGGGGAGATCGACGACCTGGCTGCCAAGCCTGCGAGCGAGGAGCTGTTCTGGCCGCTCGATGAGCCGACCGGTACCCAGGTGAACGACGCCTCCGGCAACTATCGGCTCGGGACCGCTGCCACTGGGGTGACCCGAACAGAAGGGACAGTCGGCACCGGTGCTGTTCGTTTGGACGGAACTGGCGGCGTCACCGGTCCGAACGCGGTCCTGCGTACCGACACCAGTTTCACCGTCAGTGCGCGCGTCAAGCTCGACGCGGTGGACGACGTAACGCGGACCGTGCTCAGCCAGGCCGGCCAGCAGAACAGCGGTTTCCAGCTCGGGTACGACGGTCCGAAGCGACGCTGGTTCTTCAGCCTCTCCCAGGCCGATGGCAGCACCGACGTACCAGTAGCGGTCCGCGACGACAGTGCGCCGACGGCAGGCAGTTGGACGCTGCTGACCGGTGTCTACGACCATGCGGCCGGGCAGATCCGGCTGTATGTCGACAACCGGCAGGTAGGCGGTTTCGTCGCCGCACAGACGAAGTGGAACGCCGCCGGTGCATTCCAGCTCGGTTCGGCCCGCCAGGGCGGCCAGGCGGTGAACGCGTTCCTGGGCGAGATCGACGATGTCCACGCGTGGAACGGCGTCCGGACCGAAGGCCAGATCAGGGACGACTTCGCGACTCCGGTCACCGGTGCGCGGCACACGGCGTACTCCGGTCAGCTGTCCTACTTCATGGACACGAACGGCTTCCGGATGGTCACCACCGGACCGGTGCCCGCCAGCTCGCACTTCCAGCGGAGCCTCGGCGTACCTGCTGCAGCTGGGACGGCGAACACCAAGACCATCTACGCCTGCCGCAATGGGGCGACGGACTACTTCCTCGACCCGACCTGTGCTGGTCACACCGTGCTGCACAGCGTCGGTCAGTTCTGGGCCACTGCCCCGGCTGACATCGAGACCGTCCCGGTCTACCGCTGCTACATCCAGATGGTCGCGCACTTCGCCTCCAACAACGAGAACTGCGACGGTGTCGAGGGCGCCCGGATGGAGTTCCTGCTCGGCTACGTGCAGGCCTACTCGGCGCTGATCCGGACGAACGCGACCAACCATCCCTTCGACCACATCAGTAGTACTGGTCGGTTGGCCGCGACTCAGCGCGCTGAAGGCGCACTGGGCTACCTCGCCGTCCGTCAGCTGCCCGGAACGACGGCGTGGATGAACTGCCGCGACGGAGCCGATTCGTTCACGTCCAGCTCTGCTGACTGTGAGGGCAAGACGGTGGTCAGCCTGTCCGGCTACGGCTGGACCGAGGCCGCACCCGGCCGTACCGAGGTGTTCCGGTGCCGTGCGTCCTGGGGCGACCTGTTCGACTCCCGCGACCCTGGTTGTGAACGCCAGACCCTGGTCCGCTCCCTCGGCTTCACCGCCGCCTACCTCTGAAGGACACAGGGATGAATCGATCAGTACTGCGATGGCGGCGTCCTGCGACCGCCGCCGTCGCGGGCCTGGTGGCCGTGCTGCTGGCTGTGCCCGCACAGGCTGTCCAACTGCCCGAACAGACGAAGAAGCCGGCCGCACCGGATGTCCAGTCCACTCCGACCGTCAGGACGAAGGACTTCGTTCCGACACCGCCTCCCGCCGCACCCGCCCGGCCTGAGTCGCCGGCGCGCACAGCGTGGCCCACCGGTAAACAGCTGCCGATCCGGGTGCTGTCGCCCGGAAACGCCAAGGTCTCGATGGGACCGCGGGCCAAGGACAAACTCACTTTCCAGGTCGACGGTACGGCCGCCAGCGGGACAGTTCGAGTCGTGGTGGACTACGCCGCGTTCAGGGACTCGTTCGGCGGCGACTGGGCGTCACGGCTGCAGATCGCCGGTGGAAAGAACCAGCGCAACGACACCAAGACGAGCAAGCTGTCCGCCGATGTGCCGGTGGGCAAAGCTCTGACCGTCGCTGCGGCGCCGGAGGGCTCAGCTGGGACGTATAAGGCGACCTCGCTGGCACCGACCGGGGCCTGGCAGGTTTCCACGGCCAGCGGCGGCTTCGCCTGGAGCTACGACTTCTCGGTGCCACAGGTCCCGGGTGGCCTGGTACCGGAGCTAGCGGCGTCGTACTCGTCCCAAAGCGTCGACGGCCGCACAGTCGCGACCAACAACCAGACCTCCTGGATCGGTGAGGGCTGGGACCTTGGAGCAGGCTTCATCGAGCGGTCCTACAAGGCCTGCGCGGAGGACCTGGACGGGAACAACGGCAAGACCAAGACCGGTGACCTGTGCTGGGAGACCGAGAACGCGGTCATGTCGATGGGACCGAAGTCCGGCCGGCTGGTGTTCCAGAATGGCGTCTGGCGGCCGGAGAACGACGACGGCACCAAGGTCGAGCGCATCGTGCGGACGGCCGGTGTGAACGGCGACGACAACGGCGAGTACTGGAAGGTCACCACGCCGTCCGGCACGCAGTACTACTACGGGTTGAACCAGCTGCCCGGTTGGAGCAGCGGTAAGCGGGTCACCAACTCCACCTTCACCGTGCCGGTGTTCGGCAACGACGCCGGTGAGCCCTGTAACAAGCCGACGTACGCCGCGAGCGCGTGCCAGCAGGCGTACCGGTGGAGTCTCGACTACGTCGTGGACCGCAACGGCAATGCGATGAGCTACTACTACGACGTCGAGACCGGTAAGTACGGTCAGAACCTCGGTGCGAGCGTGGCGACCTACACCCGCGGCGGAACGTTGAAGCAGCTCGAGTACGGCCTGCGGGACGGCAATGCGTATACGCAGGCACCGGCGCGCGTCGTGTTCACCACAGCGGACCGCTGTGCGCCTGGGAAGAACTGCACCGTGCACGACGCCAAGAGCTGGCCGGATGTCCCGTGGGACGCGGAGTGTGCCCAGGCGGACTGTAAGGACGAGCTGTCGCCGAGTTTCTGGTCCACCAAGCGGTTGGCCAAGGTGAACACGCAGGTGTCCACTGGCGGCGGCAACTACGCCCACGTCAACCAGTGGGACCTCACCCACAGCTACCCCGCCCCCGGCGATGCCAGTGCCGCGCCGCTGTGGCTGGACTCGATTGTCCGGACCGGACTGGCCACGGATACGCCGATCAACCTCCCACCGATCAAGTTCGCTTATGAGATGAAGCCAAACCGGGTGGACTCCGCTCCGGACGGTCTGCCGGCGCTGAACCGGCCCCGGATCATCAGCATCACCAACGAGTCCGGCGGCCGCACGAACGTGACGTACGCCGCCGCGAACTGCACGCCGACCACGCTGCCGACTCCGAGCGCCAACGGGAAGAGGTGCTTCCCAGTCCGCTGGGTGATGGCACCGGAGATCGAGCCGCGTAACGACTGGTTCCACAAGTACGTCGTCCAGGAGATCACCGAGGATGACCTGGTGACGACCAACTACAACGGCCGCACCAGCTACACCTACGAAGGCAACGCTGCGTGGGCGTACGACGAGAACCCGCTGGCGGACCCGAAGTACCGCAGCTGGACCGAGTGGCGTGGCTACGAGAAGGTTCTGGTCACCAAGGGCGATCTGACCCAGGAGCCGACCAGTCCGCAGTCAGCAACCCGCCATCAGTACTACCGCGGTATGGGCGGCAACCTGACCGACTCGACCGGCACCGTCGTACCGGACTCCAAGCAGTACGCCGGGATGCTGCGTGAGGAGATCACCTACAACGGCGTCGGGGGCCCGGTGGTCAGTAGCCAGATCCACGACCCGTGGTCACGGCGCACTGCCGAGCAGGCGCCGTACGAGGCCTTCCAGATCGAAGAAGGGCGGACACAGAGCCGGACCGCGCTCGCAGCGGGCGGCTTCCGGACTACTGAGGTCCAGAGCAAGTACGACGCGTACGGCAACGTCACCGAGGCGAACGACCTTGGCGACACCGCTACCGCGGCGGACGATCGCTGTACGACGACTAGTTACGTGGGCGACCTGCCGACGCGGAGCCGGACTGTTGCCGCGGCGTGTGGCGCCAGCTCGACGGACGTGGTCTCGGACACGAACACGTCGTACGACAGTAGGGGGAACGCTACGAAGGAGGAGGCCGCCAAGGCCTTCAACGGTGGCACTCCGACCTACCAAACGCAGAGCACCACAACCTACGACAGCTACGGCCGGCCGCTGGAGAAGAAGGATGCGCTCGGCCGGGCGACCACTACGGCCTACACCGACGTCAACGGGCTCAACACCGGCCTGGCCACAACGAACCCGCTTGGCCACGTCGCCAAGCAGACACTCGAAGCGCGAGTGGGCCAACCGGTGACGGACGTCGACGCGAACAACCGGGTCACCTCGATCACGTACGACGCACTCGGCCGGCTCACCGCCGTCTGGAAGCCCGGCCGGACCAAGGCCGACCAGGAGTCCCCGCATCTGCAGGTGGAGTACGGCGTCCGGCAGACCGGTGGTCCGACGTGGGTGAAGACCCTTGCTCTCAAGGCCAACGGCAACCAGGTGGCGTCGTACCAGCTGCTTGACGGCTTCCTGCGGCCGCGGCAGACCCAGGAGCCGAGCCCGCTCGGCGGGCGCATTCTGACCGATGAGGTGATCAACAGCCGCGGACTGGTCTTCTACAAACGCGCGCCGTTCTACGACACCACGACCGCACCTGGAACCACGCTGGCGACGGCCGCGAACGGTGAGGTCCCCAGTGCGACCGTCACCGGGTACGACGGCGCCGAGCGTCCGACCGCTGAGGTGCATGTCGAGTTCAACGTGGAGAAGTGGCGGACGACCACGACGTACGGCGGCGACCGGGTCACCGTCCTGCCGCCGTCCGGCGGAACGTTGACGACGGCGGTGACTGACGCACGTGGTCAGACAACGGCCCGCCTGCAGTACCAGGGCCGTACGACGAGCACTCCGGCTGACACCACGACGTACGGCTACAACAAGCGCGGCGAAATGACTGCGGTCACCGACGCGGCCGGAAACGCGTGGCGGTACGAGTACGACGTACTGGGCCGCAAGACCAAGGTGGACGACCCGGACAAGGGCGTCGCGACCATGACGTACGACGCCGCCGGCCAGGTGCTCAGCACGACAGATGCCCGTGGCAAGACCATCACGACGAAGTACGACGAGCTGGGTCGATCGGTCGAGACCCGCAGTGGCTCCACCCTGCTGACCAAGTCGGTCTACGACACGCTGGCCAAGGGACAGCTGACCTCGTCGACTCGGTACGTCGGCACCAGTGAGTACGTCCGGTCGGTGACCGGCTACGACGAGGCCGGACGGGCGCTGGGGGAGCAGGTAGTGATTCCGCCAGCTGAGGATCGGTTGGCCGGGACGTACACGACCAGCCAGACCTACTCCGACGACGGGAGCCTGTGGTCGACCGGTCTGCCCAAGCTGGGCGACCTGGCCGCGGAGACCCTCAACTACTCGTACACGGCGTTCGGACAGCGCGACAAGCTGACCGGTGCGCTGCCTTACGTGAACAACACGAAGTACACCGCCCTGGGGCAGGTCGCGCAGCAGGTGCTGGGCACGACGGCCAAGACGCTGTGGCGGACGACGTTCTACGACCCGGGCACCAGCCGGTTGAGTCAAGTGAAGACGCAACGGGACGCGGCGGGCAACGTGCTGGCTTCCAACCAGACGTACTCGTACGACCCGGCCGGCAACGTCACCAAGGTCGCTGATCAGGTGCAGGGGCGGGCGCTGGACACGCAGTGCTTCAGCTACGACCACCTGCGGCGTACGACGGCAGCGTGGACGGCGACCGACGACTGCGCTGCTGCTCCGAATGCCTCTCGGATTGGCGGTCCGGCGCCGTACTGGCAGGAGTACAGCTACGACGTCACTGGCAACCGGACGAAGGTAACCAGCAAGGGCCTCAGCGGAGCAGCCGACAAGGTCAGCACCTACGCCTACGGCCAGCCGGGTAGTGACCGGCCGCATGCGGTGCAGTCGGTGACCGCGGGTGCCACAGTGGCGTCGTACCAGTACGACGCGGCCGGCAACACAGTCAGTCGCACCGGACCGGACGGACAGCCGCAGCCACTGGTGTGGAGCGACGAGGGCTTGCTGTCCTCGGTCGGCGGTAGCACCTATCTGTACGACGCTGACGGACAGCCGCTGATCCGTCGGGACAGTGGTTCGAGCACCCTGTTCGTCGGGGCCGGTGAGCTCAAGCAGACGGGCACTGTGCTCAAGGGGACGCGCTACTACGACGACCTCGGTGTTCGCACCTCCGGTGGATTCAGCTGGACTGTTGAGGACCGGTACGGCACTGCGCAGACGGCTCTGGATGCGGCCACGCTGTCCATTACGACCCGGCTGACTGACCCGTTCGGCGTCCCGCGCGGTTCGGCGTCCGGCTGGACCGGGGGAGACCGGGCGTTCGTCGGCGGTGTGCCGAACGCCGAGACCGGTCTGACGCGGTTGGGCGCCCGGGAGTACGACCCGGCGCTGGGCAAGTTCCTGTCGGTCGACCCGGTGATCGACCCGGCCGACCCGCAGCAGCTGAACGCTTACGCGTACGGCAACAACAGCCCGGCCACGTTCACCGACCCGAACGGACTGCGGCACATCGTCGACCTCGACGGCTACGTCACCGCGCCGCCGGCGGCCGGTCAGTCGAAGTCCGCGATGCGGAAGGTCCAGCAGCGGATCAACCGCCACAAGAAGATGTACAACAAGTGGGGCCAGACGCAGCGCAAGAAGCGCGAGGCCCAGCGCGCCAAGTTCCAGCGCTCGATGGCGGAGCGGAAGCGGCGCGGCCCGGTGCGCATGCACAAACACGTCAAGGGCCCGCTCCAGACGACCGCTGAGTCGCTGTTCGGCGGCGACGGCTTCATCAACTCCGGTTCGTTCTGCCTCGAGGGCTTCGCTGGAGCCGGCGTGGGCGGCGGGGGTGAGGGCTGCTTCAACGTCGACGACAAGGGCTTCACGTTCAGCGCCGGAATGAAGGCCGGCGTCGTCTACGGCGCCGACGCGTCGATCAGCGGGGTGCTGAAGGCCAACACCGGTGATGCGACGACGATCAACGACGGCATCGGGTACGAAGCGTCCGGAGCGCCGCATCTGAACGGGAGCTGGGCCAAGGTGATGTCTCATCTCGGCTCGACCAACGTGAAAGCCGGCTGGGGCGGCGGCCTCGACATGACCCACGATCCGACCACCGGGAACTCGTCGTTCGCGGTCAAGGGCGGCTTCGGGCTCGGCGCGAGCATGGGCGGCTACTACAACACGGTCGGCGTGAACTCCGGCTATGTCTCCACCTGGGAAACGATGGACAACGTGCTGGGGATGGTAATGGGATGGTGAGACGCGCAGCGGTGAAGAGAGCGGCGACCGCCACGGTGGCGGGCCTGCTGGCCCTCACCTTGACCACACCGGCCGATGCGGTGCCCGTCGGCGTACCGGCTGCCACACCGGAGACCCTGGGTGTGCAGTCCGCGCCGACTGTGCGGACGAAGGACTTCGTCCCACCTGCGGCTCCGGCCGCGCCGGTGCGCGCGGAGACGGCGGCCCGGACGGCGTGGCCCAGTGCTGACCGGCTACCGGTGCGGGCGGCGTCGCCGGGGGTGAAAGTGACGATGGGGCCGCGGGGGAAGGACGCGCTCACTTTTCAGGTCCAGCGGACCGATGGGAAGCGTGCGGGCACGACTCGCGTCACTGTCGACTACTCGGCGTTTCGCGACTCGTTCGGTGCGGACTGGGCGTCGCGGCTGCGCATTGTCGGCGGGCAGAACCAGCGCAACGACACCAAGGCGAACAAGCTGTCCGCTGACGTTCCGATGGGTGCCTTCACGGTCGCTGCGGCGCCGGAAGGCTCGGCTGGAACGTACAAGGCTACTTCGCTGTCGGCGTCGGGCAGTTGGCAGGTTGCGACGTCCAGTGGCGGTTTCTCCTGGGCCTACAGCTTTCCGGTGCCGAAGGTGCCCGGTGGGCTCGAGCCGGAGCTGGCGGCGTCCTACTCGTCGCAGAGTGTCGATGGCCGGACAGTCGCGACCAACAACCAGACCTCCTGGATCGGTGAGGGCTGGGACCTCGGTGGTGGTTTCATCGAGCGGTCCTACAAGGCCTGTGCGGACGACCTGGATGGCAACAACGGCAAGACCAAGACCGGTGACCTGTGCTGGGAGACCGAGAACGCCGTTATGTCGCTGGGAGAGCGTTCTGGTCGTTTGGTGTTCCAGAACGGGACCTGGCGGCCGGAGAGCGACGACGGCACCAAGGTGGAGCACGTCCTGCGTACGGCCGGGATCAGCGATGACGACAACGGTGAGTACTGGAAGATCACCACACCGGATGGCACGCAGTACTACTTCGGTTTGAACCGGCTTCCGGGCTGGACCGCCGGCCGGGCGGCCACGAACTCGACACTGGGTGTTCCGGTCTACGGCAACGACAGTGGCGAGCCGTGCTACAAAGCGACATTTGCGGCGAGCGCCTGTCAGCAGGCGTACCGGTGGAACGTCGACTACGTGGTCGATCGCAACGGCAACGCGATGAGTTACTACTACGACGTCGAGACCGGTAAGTATGGTCAGAACCTCGGTGCGAGCGTTGCGACGTACGCGCGGAGCACCTCCCTGAAGCGCATCGAGTACGGTCTGCGGGACGGCGATGCCTACGCACAGGCACCTGCACGCGTCGTCTTCACTACGGCCGACCGGTGCGCGGCTGGACAGAATTGCGCCGTGCGCGACGCCAAGAGCTGGCCGGATGTCCCGTGGGACACCGAATGCGCGAAGGCTGATTGCAAGGACGAGCTGTCGCCCAGCTTCTGGACGACGAAGCGGCTGGCCAAGGTGAACACGCAGGTGTCCGCCGGCGGCGGCAACTACGCCCACGTCGATCAGTGGGACTTGGCCCAGAGCTATCCGGCACCAGGAGACGCAACGGCGGCCCCACTGTGGCTGGACTCGATCACCCGCACCGGACTGGCCACGGACACTCCGGCCAGCCTGCCACCGGTGAAGTTCGCCTACGAGATGAAGCCCAACCGGGTGGACTCCGCTCCGGACGGTCTGCCGGCGCTGAACCGGCCGCGCATCATCAGTGTCACCAACGAGAGCGGTGGCCGGACGAACGTGACGTATGCGGCCGCGAACTGCACGCCGAGCACGCTGCCGGTTCCGAGCGCCAACGGGAAGAGGTGTTTCCCAGTTCGGTGGGTGATGGCTCCCGAGGTGGAGCCGCGTAACGACTGGTTCCACAAGTACGTCGTCCAGGAGATCACCGAAGACGACACGGTCACCACGAACTACGACACCCGCACGACCTACAGCTATGAAGGCAACGCTGCCTGGGCGTACGACGAGAACCCGCTCGCGGACCCGAAGTTCCGCAGCTGGACGGACTGGCGTGGCTACGAGAAGGTTCTGGTCACCAAGGGCGATCTGACGCAGGAGCCGACCAGTCCGCAGTCGGCGACGCGCTACCAGTACTACCGCGGCATGGGCGGCAATCTGACTGACTCCAGCGGCGCAGTGGCCCCAGATGCCAAGCAGTACGCCGGTTCGCTGCGTGAAGAGATCACGTACAACGGTGTCGGCGGTCCGGTGGTCAGTAGCGAGATCCACGACCCGTGGTCCCGCCGGACCGCGCAGCAAGCGCCGTACGAGGCCTATCAGGTGGAGGAGGCGCGGCTGGTCAGCCGGACCGGCCTAGCCGCTGGCGGCTTCCGGACTACCGAGGTGCAGACGAAGTACGACGAGTATGGCAACGAGACCGAAGTCAACGACCTCGGTGACACGGCGACGGCGTCCGATGATCGGTGTACGACGACTAGCTACATCGGCGATCTGCCGACGCGGAGCCGGACGGTTGCCGCGGCGTGCGGCGTCAGCTCGACGGATGTGGTGGCGGATACGAACACGTCGTACGACAGCAGGGGGAACGCGACGAAGGTGGAGGCTGCCAAAGCTTTCAACGGCGGCGTTCCGACGTACCAGACCCAGAGCACCACTACCTATGACAGCTACGGCCGGTCGCTTCAGATCAAGGATGCGCTCAACCGGCCCACGACCGCTGCGTACACCGACGTCAACGGTTTGACCACCGGATTCACGAAGACCAACGCCGCCGGGCACGTCACCAAGCAGACGGTCGCGCCACGGCTCGGTAAGCCGGTGTCCAGTACAGATGCTGCCAACCGGGTGACGTCGGCGACGTACGACGCACTTGGCCGGCTGACGGCGGTGTGGCAGCCGGGACGCTCCAGTGCGAACCAGGAGACGCCACACGTTCAATTCGAGTACGGCGTCCGTCAGACCGGCGGTCCGACTTGGGTGAAGACACTGACGCTGAAGGCCAACGGCAACCAGCTGCCGTCGTACCAGCTCTTCGACGGCTTCCTGCGGTTGCGGCAGACCCAGGCACCGAGTCCGCTCGGTGGGCGCATCCTGACCGACGAGTTCACCAACAGCCGCGGGCTGGTCTTCTACAAGCGGTCACCGTTCTACGACACCACGACCGCACCCGGTACGACGTTGGCCACGGCCGCACACGGCGAAGTGCCGAACACGACCGTGATCGGCTTCGACGGCGCCGAGCGTCCGACCGCTGAGGTGCATGTCGAGTTCAACGTGGAGAAGTGGCGGACGACCACGACGTACGGCGGCGACCGGGTCACCGTCCTGCCACCGGTCGGTGGAACGCTCACCACGACCGTCAGTGACGCTCGTGGGCAGACGACTGCTCGGTTGCAGTACGAAGGCCGTACGACGAGCACTCCGGCCGACACGACCACGTACGGCTACAACAAACGCGGTGACATGACGTCTGTGCGCGACGCGGCCGGAAACGTCTGGCAGTACGAGTACGACGTACTGGGTCGCAAGACGAAGGCGGACGACCCGGACAAGGGCATTGCGACGATGACGTACGACGCCGCCGGCCAGGTGCTCAGTACGACGGACGCGCGTGGCAAGACCGTGACGACCAGCTACGACGACCTCGGTCGCAAGCTGGAGACGCGCAGTGGGTCGACGCTGCTGACCAAGTCGGTCTACGACACGCTGGCCAAGGGACAGCTGACCTCGTCGACCCGATACGTTGGCACGCACGAATTCGTCCGGTCGATCACAGGCTACGACGAGGCAGGTCGCTCCTCGGGGGAGCGGGTGGTGATTCCGGAGTCCGAGGGCAAGCTCGCGGGCACCTACACCACCAGCCAGACCTACGCCGACGACGGCAGCCTGTGGTCGACCGGTCTGCCCAAGCTGGGCGACCTGGCCGCGGAAACCCTCAACTACTCCTACGAGACCTCCGGCCAGCAGGACAAGGTCAGCGGCGCGCAGCCGTATGTGAACGACACCAAGTACACAGGTCTGGGGCAGGTCGCCCAGCAGGTGCTGGGCACGACGGCCAAGACGCTGTGGCGGACGACGTTCTACGACGCCGGCACCAGTCGGCTCAGCCAGGTGAAGACGCAGCGGGACGCGCAGGGCAACGTGCTGGCCGCGAACCAGACCTACAGCTACGACCCGGCCGGCAACGTCAAGAAGATCGTCGACCAGCTCCAGGGGAGCGCGCTGGACACCCAGTGCTTCAACTATGACCACCTGCGGCGTACGACGGCAGCGTGGACGGCGACCGACGACTGCGCGGCCGCACCGAACGCTTCCCGGGTCGGGGGTCCGGCGCCGTACTGGCAGGAGTACAGCTACGACCAGACCGGCAACCGCACCAAGCTCACGACCAAGGGGCTCGGTGGGGCGGCTGACAAGGTCAGCACCTACGCCTACGGGCAGCCGGGTAGTGACCGGCCGCACGCTGTGCAGTCGGTGACTGCAGGTGCGACGGTGGCGTCGTACCAGTACGACGCGGCGGGTAACACGGTCAGCCGGACTGGACCGGATGGACAGCCGCAGCCGATGGTGTGGAGTGACGAGGGGCTGCTGGCCTCGGCTGGCGGCAGCAGCTATGTATACGACGCCGCTGGCCAGGTATTGCTCCGGCGGGACAGCGACTCGACCACGCTGTTCGTCGGCTCGGGCGAACTGAAGCTGACGGGCACCGTGCTCAAAGGCACCCGGTACTACGAGGGGCTCGGCGTCCGGACCGCCAGCGGGTTCAGCTGGACGGTGGATGACCGCTACGGCACCGCACAGGCCGCTCTCGACGCGGTCACGCTGTCCATCACTACGCGGCTGCTCGACCCGTTCGGCGTCCCGCGGGGCTCGGCGTCCGGCTGGACCGGGGGAGACCGGGCCTTCGTGGACGGCGCACCGAACCCGGAGACCGGGCTGACCCGGCTCGGGGCCCGGGAGTACGACCCGGCGCTGGGCAAGTTCCTGTCGGTGGACCCGGTGATCGATCCGGCCGACCCGCAGCAGCTGAACGCTTACGCGTACGGCAACAACAGCCCGGCCACGTTCAGTGACCCGGACGGCCTGCGGTTCTTCGAGGGTGACGACGGCAAGTGGACCGACTCCCGCCGCGATCACCGCAAGGCCGCCGAGCGGCGCAAGGTGTCCAAGGCCAAGGGGAAGGCCTGCGCGGGCAAGTGCGCGTGGGCGAAGACGAAGAAGCTGAAGAAGAGCAAACTGCCGCTCGCCACGCCGAAACAGCGCAAGAAGATGTACCAGAAGCTCACTGCGGACACCCCGGAGGCCATCGCGCTCTTCCGGCATGCCCGGGCGCACAAGGATGACCCCGAGTGGGCCCGGTACGACTTCGACTGGGGCTCCGACGGCTGTAGCCAAGTGCCGAACCTGCAGCTCGAGGCAGCTTGCCAGCGCCACGACTTCGGCTACCGCAACAACGAGTCGGTCGGGCTGCACACCGACAAGGAGCGTCTGCGGATCGACAACATGTTCTATCGGGAGGCCAAGCGGGACACTGGCCTGGCCGTCGTCGGTCCACTGGCCGGACAGAAGGCGCCGACCTCATTCGGCCTGTTCGCCCCGCAGATCTACTACACCGGAGTCCGTGCCGCCAGCTGTTGGGACGATCCCTGCGAGACACTCGGCAGCATCGTCGAGGAGCAGTACGGCGGGCCCGCGAAGGTGGCGGTCACCGTGGCCGACAATCTGACCGGCCTGAGCGGTCTGCTGTTCGAGTAGTGACCCGAGGGCTCGTTTGAGTGAGGGGACCGATACGATGCGTGCTGGGCGGACGGGTCGTGTCGGTCCCCGGGTGGCGCTGGGTCCGCGCTTAGCCTGAGAATCTCAGGACCCGAGCAGGTGGAGGGCCCCCGGGATGGCGAACAGCATGCTCGGCCGCGACATGGCGGTCGACCTCGGGACGGCGAACACCCTCGTCTACGTACGAGGGCGCGGCGTCGTCCTGAACGAACCGTCCGTGGTCGCGACCCGGACCGACGAGCCCCGTGAAGCCGTCGCCTTCGGCCACGAGGCGAAGAAGATGATCGGCCGGACGCCGGGCAACATCACCGCGATCCGGCCGCTCAAGGACGGCGTGATCGCCGATTTCGACGCCGCCGAGCAGATGCTGCGGTACTTCATCCAGCGGGTGCACCGGCGCCGGTACTTCGCCAAACCGCGGATCGTGGTCTGCGTGCCGTCCGGGATCACCGCGGTCGAGCAGCGCGCCGTCCGCGACGCCGGGTACATGGCCGGCGCCCGCAAGGTCTACATCATCGAGGAGCCGATGGCGGCCGCCCTCGGCTCGAACCTCGAGGTCCGCGACGCGACCGGGAACATGGTCGTCGACATCGGCGGCGGGACGACCGAGGTGGCGGTGATCTCGTTCGGCGGGATCGTCACCAGCCAGTCGATCCGGGTGGCCGGCGACGCGATCGACAAGGCCGTCGTGAACTACTGCAAGAAGGAGTACTCGCTGCTGCTCGGCGAGGCCACCTCGGAGCAGATCAAGATGACCATCGGGTCGGCGTTCCCGACCAGCGACGGGCCGGACAGCGAGATCCGCGGCCGGGACATGGTCTCCGGCCTGCCGCGGACCGTGAAGGTCTCCTCGGCCAGCATCCGGCAGGCGATCGAGGAGCCGATCACCGCGATCGTCGACGCGGTCAAGGCGACCCTGGACAAGACCCCGCCGGAGCTGGCCGGTGACATCGTCGACCGCGGCATCGTGCTGACCGGCGGCGGCGCCCTGCTCAAGGGGATGGACGAGCGGCTGCGGCACGAGACCGGGATCCCGATCCACGTCGCGGAGAACCCGCTGGACGCCGTCGTCCTCGGCGCCGGCAAGTGCGTCGACAACATCGAGACGCTGAACCGGATCCTCGTCACCGACAATCGGCGCTGACCATGCTCAAAGACCTCGGCACTCCGGCGCGAGGCCTGGTCCGGGCGGCCGGCGTCCCGCGGGAGGTCCGCCGCCGCCGGACCGTCCTGGTGCTCATCGTGCTGGCCTGTTTCACGCTCATCGTGCTCGACGCCCGGCGGTCCGCGGGCTCACCGGTGGAGCCGCTGCGCTCCGGCGCCGCGGCCGTCTTCGGCCCGCTGGAGTCGACCGCGAGCTCGGCCCGGCAGCCTGTGGACAACCTCCGCGATCGATTCGCGGAACTGGATAGGTTGCAGGCAGAGAACACAAAACTGAAAACTGAGAACGACGAGCTGCGGCAGCAGCTGAACACCACCGACTACACGCGGAACCGGGCCGGCGAGCTGGACCGGCTGCTCCGGGTGGCGCCGAAGTTCACCGTGACCCCGGCGCGGGTGATCGGGATCGGCGGCGCGCAGAGTTTCAGCCAGACGGTCACGATCGACGCCGGCACGGCGGACGGCGTCCGCGTCGACCAGACCGTGCTGAACGGGAGCGGCCTGGTCGGCCGGGTCGTGCGGACGACGCAGGGCACGTCGACCGTATTGCTGATCGGCGACCGTAACTCGACCGTCGGTGGGCGGTTGAACTCCACGATGGCGCTCGGCTTCGTCTCCGGTCGCGGTGAGGTCGGCGGCACGCTCGACTACAAACTCGTCGACCTCAAGGCGCGTCCTCGCGTCGGGGACCGGATCGTCACCTGGGGCTCCAGCGGCAACGCGCCGTACGTGCCGGGGGTGCCGATCGGGGTCGTCACCTCGGTGACGGCGACCGCCGGCGCGCTCGGCTCCACCGCGATCATCAAGCCGTACGTCGATCCGACCCGGATCGACACCGTCGGCGTGGTGACCGGGCCACCCGCCCGGGCGCCGCGCGGCCAACTGAAACCGACCACCACAGCAGGGAAGGCGGGTTGACACGTGATTGCACTACGCATCGGGCTGGCGGCCCTCTTCTTGATGCTGGCCGTCACCATCCAGACATCCGTCCTGACCAATATCGCCGTCGCCGGGGTGACGTGTGACCTGGTGCTGATCGTGGTGATCGCGCTCGCGCTGTCCCGCGGCCCGGAGTGGGGTGCGATCTCCGGCTTCGTCGGCGGCCTGCTGCTGGATGTCGTCCCGCCGGCCGATCACACCGCCGGTCGCTGGGCGCTCGCGCTGGCGATCGCCGGCTACGTGGCCGGGCTGATCCGGCGAGAGACCTCGGCCGGTCCGGTCGGGCCGCTCGGCGTCGCGCTCACCGTGGTCTTCGGCTCCGCGCTCTCACTGCTCATCTACTCGGGGACGGGCGCGCTGCTGCACGACCCCGCGGTCGACTGGGGGCAGTTCGGCGTCCGCGTCGGGATCGCCGCCGGGTACGACGTCGTCGGCGCGATCGTCGTCATCCCGCTGGTGATGTGGGTGATGTCGCGGTTCACCGCGGCCCGTGAGCGGCGGCGGGTGGTCTCATGAGCTTCGACTACTTCGAGACGCCGTTGAAGGCGCGGTTGCGGTTGTTCGTGATCGGCGTGCTGGTCTTCTCGCTGTTCTGCACGCTGTTCGCGCGGCTCTGGTACATGCAGGTGATGTCCAGCGCGGACTACAGCCAGGCCGCCACGCAGAACCACACCCGCCAGGTGCTGGTGCCCGCGCCGCGCGGCGTGATCGTCGACGCCAAGGGCCGGACGCTCGTCGGTAACCGGGTGTCGCTGGTGATCACCGTCGACCGGTCGGTGCTGGCCAAACTGCCCGACGACCAGCAGACCCAGGTGATCGCCCGGCTGGCGAAGGTGCTCGGCCAGACGCCCCAGGAGCTCAAGGCGCGGACGATGCTCTGTGGTGAGCCCGGAGCATCGAAGCCGCCCGCCTGCTGGAACGGGACGCCTTACCAGCCGATCCCGGTCGCCAAGGATGTCAGCGAGCAGGTCGCGATCGAGGTGATGGAGCGCCGGGAGGACTTCCCCGGCGTCGGCGCCGACTCGCAGACCCTGCGCAACTACCCGGCGCCGTACCAGGTGAACGCGGCGCACATCCTCGGGTACCTCTCGCCGATCACCACCGCCGAGCTGGACAAGTTCGACAAGTCCGGGCAGGACTCCGTTCCGCACCGCTCCGACCTGGTCGGCCGGGCCGGCGTCGAGCGGACGTACGACGCGATGCTGCGCGGCGCGCCCGGCGTGAAGGACGTCATCGTCGACGCCGTCGGCTACACGACCGGGGTCGAGAAGCAGACCGCGCCGACGCCGGGGGCGACCGTGGTCAGCTCGATCGACGCGCGGATCCAGGCCGCGGTCGAGACGCAGCTGCGCGGCGCGCTGTTCACCGCCCGCAAGCAGTACGACAAGATCACCAAACGCAACTACGTCGCCGACTCCGGCGCCGCCGTCGTGATGGACACCAAGACCGGCCGGGTGATCGCGATGGCGAGCTATCCCGACTACGACCCGGGCGTCTGGGTCGGCGGGATCAGCCAGCGTGAGCTCGACGCGCTCTACTCGCCGAAATCCGGGACGCCGCTGGTGTCGCGGGCGCTGCAGGGCCAGCTCGCGCCCGGCTCGACGTTCAAGCCGATCACCACCGCGGCCGCGCTCGGCGCCGGGTACAGCCCGAAGACCCGGCTGGACTGCTCCTCGTTCCTCGAGGTCGGTGACCGCCGCTTCAAGAACTACGAGTCGGCCTCCTACGGGATGATCGGGTTCGACCGCGCATTGGCGATCTCGTGCGACACCTTCTACTACCGGATCGCCTATGCGCTCTGGCTGCGCGCCGGCGGCAACTCTGGTGACATCAACGCGCGGGACCCGCTGGTCGAGATGGCGAAGAAGTTCGGCCTCGGTACGCCGACCGGGATCGACCTGCCCGGTGAGGTGTCCGGCCGGATCGCCGACCGGAAGTGGAAGAAGGAGTACTACGACGCCCAGAAGGACTACTACTGCAAGCTGGCCGACAACCCGCCCGCCGGGACGTCGGCGTTCCTGAAGCAGTTCTCCCGCGAGTTCTGCGTGGACGGCTACCGCTACCGCGCGGGTGACGCGGTGAACTTCTCGATCGGCCAGGGCGACACCACGATCACGCCACTGCAGCTCGCGGTGATCTACTCCGCGCTCGCCAACGGCGGCACGTTGTACGAGCCGCGCGTCGTCCAGTCCTGGAAGGGCGCCAACGGCAAGAACCACGTGATCAAGCCGACCGTGAAGGCCAAGCTGCCGGTGTCGGCGAGCAATCTGCGCTACATCGACAAGGGCCTCAAGGAGACCGCCCGCAGCGGGACGGCGGCCTGGAAGTTCACTGGCTTCCCACTCGACCAGGTCCCGGTCCGGGCCAAGACCGGCACCGCCGAGGTCTACGGCAAGCAGACCACCTCGTGGATGGCGGCGTACACCGATCGGTACGCCGTGGCGATGATGCTCAGCCAGTCCGGCACCGGTTCGGGCGCGGGCGGCGCGGCCGTGCGGAAGATCTACGAGACCCTCTACGACATCAAGTCCACGCCGCCGCCGGCCAAAGACCCGCAGAAGAACCCGTGATGGCGCAGCTCGCCCCGATCCGGACCAGACCGCGGATGGACCGGCGGTCCACCGTCTGGCACATCGACTGGGTCCTGGTGCTCGGCGTCGTCGCGCTGTCCGCGATCGGTGCGCTGCTGATCTGGTCCGCGACCCACAACCGGACGTCGCTGACCGAGGGTAACCCGCACTACTTCCTGCTCCGGCACGCGCTGAACTTCGTCATCGGGCTGGTGCTCGCGATCGGCGCCGCGGTCACCGACCACCGCCGCGTCCGGCTGCTCGCCCCGGTGCTGTACGGCGCCTCGATCGTCGGGCTGATCCTGGTCCTGGTGCCCGGCGTCGGCTCGGTGATCAACGGCTCCCGGTCCTGGATCCAGCTGCCGTGGATGTCGATCCAGCCCAGTGAGTTCGCCAAACTCGCGGTGATCGTCGGGATGTCGCTGCTGATCGCGGAGAAGGGCGAGACCGACCGCAACGACAGCGCCCGGACGATCGACATCGCGCAGGCGATCGCGGTCGCCGCGATCCCGGTCCTGCTCGTGCTGCTGCAGCCCGACCTGGGCACGGTGATGGTGCTCGGCGCGATCGTGTTCGGCATCATCGCGGTCTCCGGGGTGCCGAAACGCTGGATGCTCGGCATCGTCACGGCCGGCGTGCTGATCGCGACCGTGGCGATCCAGCTGCAGATCCTCAAGGATTACCAGATCGATCGGTTCACGAACTTCGCGCGACCGGAGCAGGACCTGCAGGGCAGCGGGTACAACGTGAACCAGGCCCGGATCGCGATCGGCAACGGCGGCGTCTTCGGCCAGGGGCTGTTCAGCGGCGGCCAGACGCAGAACGCGTTCGTCCCCGAGCAGCACACCGACTTCGTCTTCACCGTCGCCGGTGAGGAGCTCGGCCTGATCGGGGCCGGCGCGATCATCGCGCTGTTCGCGCTGATCCTGTTCCGCGGGCTGCGGATCGCGATCAACGCGCGGGACGCGTTCGGCCGGCTGGTCGCGACCGGAATCGTGTGCTGGTTCGCGTTCCAGGCCTTCGAGAACATCGGGATGACCCTCGGCATCATGCCGGTCACCGGGCTGCCGCTGCCGTTCGTCTCCTACGGCGGATCGTCGATGTTCGCCGGTCTGCTCGCGATCGGTCTGCTGCAGAACATCCACCTCCGGTCGCACACCTTCTGATCCGGTACGCTGCACCCTGCTCGGCCGCCGGTGGACATGCTGTCCACGATGCGGGTGTTTCCGCCACCCAAGGAATTCCATGACCAGGTTCCTGTCGTTTCCCGTTGCCCTCACCGCCGTCCTCACGCTCACGCTGACCGCGTGCGGCGGCGCCGACCAGGGCTCGACCGCGGCGCCGTCCGATCCGCCGCCGTCCGTCGCGCCGTCCGATCCCGGCGGCCCGGTCACCAGATCCGATGAGAGCCTCGCCAAGGGGTTGCTCGAGCTCAGCGACCTGCCGGCCGGCTTCACCCGCGAGGAGGACGAGCGGGGGAACGGCACCAAACTGTTCGGCTCGTCGAGCAACCGCTGTAAACCGCTGGTCAAGCTGATGAACGCGACCAAGGCCCCGGGTGCGGAGTCCACCGCGACCCGCTCGTTCTCCGGCGGTCCCGCCGGTCCGTACCTCGACTTCGGCCTGGACGCGATGGGCACGGCCGAGAACGTCGCGACGCTGCGGGCGAAGTACGCCGACGCCGTCACCGCCTGCTCGAAGATCTCCCTGCGCTCCGAGAACGGCGGCAGCACGGTGATGCAGGTCGACCTGCTGACCGCGCCGGAGTTCGGCACCGAGCCGCTCGCGTTCCGGCTGATGGGCGTGGACGGGCCGCGGCGCGGTCTGGAGTACAACACGTTCGTCGCCGGGATCGGCGATGTCGCGCTCTCGGTCGAGGTGATGGCCGGCGACGAGCAGATCCTCGCGACCGCCGCCGAGACCGCCGTCGCCAAGGCGCAGTCCGGGCTCGGCTCCGGTCAGTGACCGAGGTCACCCCGCCCGGTGTCACAGCCAGGTGGGGCCGTCTTGTCGAGTTGGTATGGAACAACGCATCGACATGACCAAGGCGATGCCCGGCGGCGTGAAAGCCGTCTACGGCATCGAGGGCTACCTGCAAGGCGTCCTCGACCACACCCTGCTGCACCTGATCAAGGTTCGCGCCTCGCTGATCAACGGCTGCGGCTTCTGTATCGACATGCACACCAAGGACGCGCTCAAGGAGGGCGAGACCGCGCAGCGGCTGTTCGGCCTGGCCGCCTGGCGTGAGGTCTCGTTCTACGACGACCGGGAGCGGGCCGCGCTCGACCTGACCGACGTGGTGACCAAGCTCGGCCCGCACGGCGTCCCGGACGACGTCTGGAACGCCGCCGTCGAGCAGTTCGGCGACGAGGGCACGATGAACGTCGTGCTCGCCATCGGCACCATCAACCTGTGGAACCGGCTCGCGATCGCCACCCGCACCCAGCCCCCGGTCACCGCCTGACGGGATCGGGAAGATCCCGGGGACGCGCGGGGCACAGGGCGCGTCCCCGGGATTCCGGAACGGGGGCGGTCAGAGCGGGAGCACCGTCGTCCGGTGGTGGTGCTCGAAGACGACGGAGCTGCGGATGTCGGCGATCTCCTGCCGTTTGGCCAGGTCGAGGACGAGGTCGCGGAGCGCCTGGGTGTCCTTGACCGCCACGTGCGCGAGGAAGTCGCTGCCGCCCGAGACCATGAACATGTCCAGCGTCTGCGGCAGCCGCACCACGTAGTCCTGGAAGGCGGTCGCCTTGGCCATCGCCTGCGGGCGGAGCTTGATCGAGATGATCGCCTGGGTGGACCGGTCGATGGCCTGCAGGTCGACCGCGGCGTGGTACCCGCTGATCACCCCGCGCTCCCGGAGGCCGCGGATCCGCTCCAGGCAGGTCGACGGCGCGATGCCGAGCTCGGCGGCCATCTCCCGGTTGGTCCGGCGCGCGTCGTTCTGCAGGATCCGCAGCAGCGCCGTATCAAGTTCGTCCATACCCACGAGTTTCGCAGATCCGCCGAACGACGTTCGGTTCGCGAGCGAGTACGCCGTACGTCGAGCTAGGTTCTCCTCGTGCTGACGAACAAGATCGTGGTCGTAATCGCCGCTGAGGCGCCCGTGGGCGTCGCCCTGAACACCGCCGCCCTGCTCGGCGTCGCGCTCGGCCGGCATCACGACGACACGGTCGGCGCGGACACCGTGGACGCCGCCGGCGGGCCGCATGCCGGGATGTCGGCGTACCCGATCCCGGTCCTGCGCGCGTCGGCCGAGCGCCTTCACGAGCTGCGGGAGCAGGCGGCCGCGCGGCCCGAGGTGATCGTGCACGACATGAACCAAGTCGCGCAGCAGGCGCGGTCGTACGACCAGTTCGCCACGACGCTCAGCGGCACCAAGCCGGCCGACATCGAGTACTTCGGCCTCGGCCTCTACGGCCCGCGCCAGGCCGTCGACTCGCTCACCGGTTCGCTCGCGCTCTACCGGTAATACTGGGCTGCATGCGACTTGCGTACACCGAAACCGGTCCTGCTGACGCGCCCGTCGTCCTGCTGGGTTCCTCACTCGGCGCGGCGAGCGGCATGTGGGCGCCGCAGCTCGACGCCCTGAGCGCGCAGTTCCGGCTGATCGCGTTCGACCACCGCGGCCACGGCGCCTCCGAGGCGCCACCCGGCCCGTACTCGATCGACGACCTCGGCAACGACGTGATCGAGCTGCTCGACACGCTCGGGGTCGAGCAGGCGTCGTACGTCGGGATCTCGCTCGGTGGCGCGATCGGCCTCTGGCTCGCCCAGCACGCCCCGGCCAGATTCCACCGGTTCGCGATCTTCTGCCCGCCGGCCAACCTGGCCGCGAACCCGCAGCCCTGGCGGGACCGCGCCGCCCAGGTCCGCGCCGACGGGACCCAGGCCATCACCGAGGCGACCCTCGGCCGCTGGTTCCGCCCCGACTTCACCGGCGAGATCGAGCCCGTCCGCCAGATGCTGCTCAACACCTCTGACGAGGGTTACGCCGCCTGCTGCGAAGCCCTCAGCGCCACCAACCTGATCCCCGACCTGCCCGCCATCACCGCCCCCGTCCTCCTCGTGACCGCGGACTCCGACACCAGCGTCCCACCCGAAACCGTCGTCCCCCTCGCGGCCCAGATCCCCGGCGCCCACCTCGAGATCATCGAGAACGCCGCCCACCTGGTCACCTACTCCCATCCCGACATCGTCAACCCGCTCCTCCGCACCCATCTCGGCTAGCGTTGCCCTGGTGAAGGATCAAGCCGCCCGCCATCGCGGCAGCCTGCCCGGCCTCGCCGTCGCGTTCGGGATGTTCGCATTCCTGCTGGCCGACGGCGCCGAGGCGAACCCCGTGGCCGCGTTCTTCATCGCGGCGGTCGCTGTCGTCGTCCTGTTCCTGCTGGTTGTGGCCGGCTACGCCGTACGCCGGTCGGTGGTGCGTGGGTCGCTGAGCCGCTTCAAGGTGCAACTGGCCGGGCAGTTGGAGCTCGCCGACCCGTCGCTCACCGGCCCTGGGACGGCGGCTGGCCGGCCGGGCGGCGGGCTGTTCAGCCGGCGCACCGTGCGGTACCGGCAGGTCGACCCGGCGGAGTTCGTCCGGGCCCTCGATGCATTCCTCGTCGCGGCCGACGCGGAGTCGCCTGGCCGTCAGCGCCTCTTGGAGGACGATCTACTCGGCGCGGCGGGCGCCCCGGAGTCCAGCCGGGGGCTGTTCCTGAACCGGCTGCTCGTGACGGGCGCGTACTCGCCGGTCAGCTCCGAGCTCACCGTTCTGGTCGCAGCGCTCGGCACGGCGACGCCGGAGCAGTTGCAGTACGTCGCAACCGTCGTCCGAGCCAGGTGGGAGCTGCGGTGATCGACGATCTGGGCAAGCTGCTGGACCGGGTGTCCGCGCCGGCCGACCTCGCGGTGATCCTCCTGCTCGGCCCGCTGGGCTACGTGCTCGACGCCGGGCTCGACGTGGTCGGCTTCCTCGCACCGAGTTATGTCGCGATCGGCGCTGCTTGCGTCGGGCTCGGAGTGAAGAAGGTGGTTGACGTCCGTTGGGACGGCCGGACCGAGCGAAAAACTCTGCTGCAGCGTCGGCAGCAGGTGCGCGCTCGGGCCGAGGGGCTGTGTGAGCGGCTGAGGGCCGCAGGGGTCTCGGCGGACCGGTTGACGAACGAGCTCACGCTGCACGAGCTCGGGATCACGACTGACGAGCAGCTCGAGTGGGCGCTCGGAGAGGCGCTTGCGGAGTACCGCCGGGTGCCGGTGCGGCCTGCGATTCCGGAGTAGGGCACCTGCGGCGCTAACCTGGTAGGCGCTCCAGTTGCCGACCGGAAGTGCCTGATGACTGTCGAATCGCTGTTCCCGCGCCTGGAGGCGCTGCTGCCGACCGTGCAGAAGCCGATCCAGTACGTCGGAGGTGAGCTGAACTCGGTCAGCAAGGACTGGGACGCCGCCTCTGTGCGCTGGGCGCTGATGTATCCGGACGCGTACGAGGTCGGCCTGCCGAACCAGGGTGTGCAGATCCTGTACGAAGTGCTGAACGAGCGCGAGCACCTGCTGGCCGAGCGGACGTACTCCGTCTGGCCGGATATGGAGGCTGTGATGCGGGAGCACCAGATCCCGCAGTTCACGCTGGACAGCCACCGGCCGGTGCGGGCGTTCGATGTGTTCGGCCTGTCGTTCTCGACCGAGCTCGGGTACACGAACATGCTGACCGCGCTCGATCTGGCCGGGATCCCGCTGTACGCCGCCGACCGGACCGACGAGGACCCGATCGTGCTGGCCGGCGGGCACGCGGCGTTCAACCCGGAGCCGGTCGCCGACTTCGTGGACGCCGCCGTCCTCGGCGACGGCGAGGAGATCGTGCTGGCCATCTCCGAGGTGATCCGGGAGTGGAAGGACGAGGGCTCGCCGGGCGGGCGCGACGAGGTGCTGCTGCGGCTGGCGAAGACCGGCGGGGTGTACATCCCGAAGTTCTTCACCGTCGAGTACCTGGCCGACGGCCGGATCCAGCGCATCGTCCCGAACCGGCCGGGCGTCCCGTTCCGGACGGCGAAGCACACCGTGATGGACCTGGACGCGTGGCCGTACCCGAAGAAGCCGCTGGTGCCGCTCGCGGAGACCGTGCACGAGCGGTTCTCGGTGGAGATCTTCCGCGGCTGTACGCGCGGCTGCCGGTTCTGCCAGGCGGGCATGATCACCCGGCCGGTGCGGGAGCGCAGTATCACCACGATCGGCGACATGGTCGACAACGGCCTCAAGCAGACCGGCTTCGAGGAGGTCGGCCTGCTCAGCCTCTCGTCGGCCGACCACACCGAGATCGCGGATGTCGCGAAGGGCCTCGGCGACCGGTACGAGGGCAGCAACGTCTCGCTGTCGTTGCCGTCGACAAGGGTCGACGCGTTCAACATCACGCTGGCCAACGAGTTCTCCCGCAACGGCCGGCGCAGCGGGCTCACGTTCGCGCCCGAGGGCGGCTCGGACCGGATGCGCAAGGTGATCAACAAGATGGTCACCGAGGAGGACCTGATCCGCACGGTCGCGGCGGCGTACAGCCACGGCTGGCGGCAGGTGAAGCTGTACTTCATGTGCGGGCTGCCGACCGAGACCGACGAGGACGTGCTCGCGATCGCGGAGCTGGCGAAGAAGGTGATCGCGACCGGGCGGGAGGCCTCGGGCCGCAACGACATCCGCTGCACGGTGTCGATCGGCGGGTTCGTGCCCAAGCCGCACACACCTTTCCAGTGGGCCTCGCAGCTCGGCGTCGAGGAGACCGACGCGCGGCTGGCGAAGCTGAACCAGGCGATCCGGTCGGACAAGAAGTACGCGAAGGCGATCGGCTTCCGCTACCACGACGGAAAGCCGGGCATCATCGAAGGTCTGCTGTCCCGCGGTGACCGCCGGGTCGGGCGGATCATCGAGGCCGTCTGGCGTGACGGCGGCCGTTTCGACGGCTGGAGCGAGCACTTCTCCTACGAGCGCTGGATCGCCTGCGCGGAGCAGGCGCTCGCCGAGTACCCGGTCGACCTGGCCTGGTACACGACCCGCGAGCGCGAGTACGCCGAAGTCCTGCCCTGGGACCACCTGGACTCCGGCCTCGACCGCGACTGGCTGTGGGAGGACTGGCAGGACGCCCTCGAAGCGGACGGCGCCCTCGAGGTCGACGACTGCCGCTGGACGCCGTGTTTCGACTGTGGCGTCTGCCCGCAGATGAACACCGAGATCCAGATCGGCCCGACCGGCAAGAAGCTCCTGCCGCTGTCTGTCGTCTAGACCGACAGCAGCAGACTCACCGTCCGGTTCCGCGCTTGCCCCGGGAACAACGGTCTGCCCTGATCACCTGACGCCAGCGTCAGTCTGGTCAGCGGCAGGCCGCTCGCGGTCGCGATCCGCTGCGCCGCCACCCGGGCCCGAGCCAGCGCCATCCCCGACCCGCCGCTGCTCTCACCGCCGGGCACGACGACTGATTGCCCGACCACCGTGATTACCGGCACCTCCCGCAACCGCGGCGCCAAACGCTCCAGCACGGCCAAACTTTCGGGTGCGAACGCCGTCCCCTCCGTGAACAACCCGCGCTCGAACACCACCCGCAAGGCCGCTCCTTCTCGCCGTACTTGCACGCCCGGCATGCGCACCGCGGCCGCGATCGCCTCCAACCGAGCTGCCCGCTCTCGCTCCCGAGATGCGTCTTCCGAAGGCGCCGTCGTCGTCACGGTCACTGTCGTCGGTGAAACCACCGGCACCACCTGAGCCGCGGGCTCCCCGCGACCCGAGACCGCGACCGCGGTCCCGTACGCCGTCCCGCCCACAGCAACCGCTGCCGCCAGCAGCACCCCCACCGGCCGCAGCACCGGCCGCCCGCGAACCCGACCTCGCAACACCTTCCGGGCGAGGGCGCGCTGCGGTTCAGCTTCCGGCAGACCTGCCCACAGGTCGTCGGCCTCTTGCCAGCGACCGAGCTGGGCGAGGATTCGGGCCCGCAGATCGATGGCTTCGGGGGAGTCCTGAGCGGCCAGGAGCTCGAGGGCTCGGGTGTGGTTGCCCGCTCGGGCGGCGCGGGCCGCTTCGGAGTGAGCGAGTTGCTGGGAGAGGTTCATGAGCGGACCAGGCCGACGACGGTGGATTGGTGCGACTGGGGAAGCAGCCGGACGAGCTGCTGGCAGATGATGGTCAACTCGTGTTCGTCACCGCGCGCGGCCGCCGAACGGCCGGCAGCGAGCAGGCGCTTGGCTTCGGCGGCGGGCCGCATGGAATCCGCGCTGAGGGCCAGCTGGTTGAACAGGCGGATGACGAAGCCGGGCTGACGGCGTTCCAGACCGATGAGGAACGAGACCAGGTTGTCGGTCTCGCGTTCGATGGCGCGGAGGTCTTGGCGATCGAGGGCGTCCTGGGCGCGGACCCGCAGGTCGGCGAGCTCCGCCCGGTCGTCGGCGCGGCCGACGCGCTCGGTCAGTTCGCCGGCCTCGGCGAGGACCTCGCGCAGCTCACGCTCCTTCGCCGGGCGCTGCGCGGCCTCGTCGATGTCGTCGAGCTGTGCCTGGACCTCGCGCAAACGCTCCTCCGCCGTGACCGCGGCGCCCGCATCGGACGTCGCCGCCCGCACCTGCTCGCGGGTCGTCGCCAGCGTGCCCTCCTCCTGCAGCCGGGCCAGCCGCTGCTCGACCTCCGGACTCGTGGACGCCGTCCGCCGCGCGGCCGCGATCCGCTCCTCGACGTCCGCCAGCTCGGCAGCGAGCTCGTCGGCGTCCGGCGTCCGGATGTCGTCCAGATCGATCTCCGCCTCGAACTGCGCCGAGATCAGCGGGACGTCGGCGACCACCGTGACCAGGTTCGACTCGTCGACCTCGAACGTCACCTCGACCTCGGTCCCGGCCGGCAGGTCGATCCGGATGTCGACCGGCCGGATCTGCAACACCCCGACCTGCCGGTTCCGGTCGGCCCGATCCCGTTCGCCCTGGACGACGGGGATCCGCACCATCGCTCCCGGATCGGAGCGGTTGAACGCGTGCGACGTCCGGAACACCTCGCGGACCCGGGTCGGCACCGCCGTCCCTTTCCGTACCAGCGGGGAGAACTTCTGATCCGCCAGCGCGATCCCGAGCGAGTGCGTCAGCCGCGCTCCGCCGAACTCCACCTCGCGATGGGTGATTGAGAACTTCCCGCCGACCAGCGGCAGCGGCGCGCCGTTCGCGTCCAGCAGCTCCACGGTGAAATGCGACGTCCGGTGCTCGTCCAGCTCGACCTCGGTCGCGAACGCGCCGACCCGGTTCACCGTCACCTGCCCGGTCCGGAACGGCGGCCGGCCCTCCGGATTCGCGATCACCACACTGTGCCCGGCCCACTCCGCCGCGCCGCTCAGCCGCCCGGCCACCGTCGGCCGGGTCGTCGTCGAACTCGGCTCGTACGCGAGCTCCACGCCGTACTCACCGGCGCGCACCACGGACGTCGAAGCCGGCCGCCGCATCGTCCCCGCGAAGATCGCCGCCCCGCGGGCGACCACGGTCGTCGGGTCGATCCGGGTGTCCAGCTCGATCGGCAGCCCGTGCACCGGATCGGTCAGCAGCGCGCGCAGACCGGGCGACAGCGTCGCGCCGCCGACCAGCAGCAGCCGGTCGATCGCCTCCGCGCCGAGCCCGCTCTCGGTCAGCGCCTCCCTGCAGAGGTTGACCGCGCGGGCGTAGTACGGCATCGCGACGCCGTCCAGCGCATCCTTGGTGAGGCTGAACTCGAACGACTCTTCGTTGCCGTCGACAACCAGCTCCAGCAGCAGCTCGGTCCGCTCCCGGCTCGAGAGCTGGATCTTCGCCTGTTCGGCGGCCGCCTTCAAGCGCCCGAAGTTGCCGCGCCAGCGCGGGTTGTCGCGCCGGAAGTCGGGCAGCCCGAGGTCACGCGCCGCGGCCGGTGCCAGCAGCCGCTCGACGATGGCCCAGTCGATCAGCTTCCCGCCGAGGTACGGGTCGCCGGCGTGGTTGAGCACCCGCAGGTCGCCGTCCCGCTTGCTCACCACGGCCGCGTCGAACGTGCCGCCGCCCAGGTCGAAGACCATCCAGTACGCGCGTTCGTCGGCGTCCTCGAAGCCGTACGCGAATGCCGCCGCCGTCGGCTCCTGCAGCAGCGGCACCGAGCCGGTGAAGCCGGCCAGCCGGGCCGCCTCCAGCGTCGCCTTGTTCTGGTTCAGCGCGAACGCCGCAGGCACGGTGATGACGGCCGAGTCCGGAGCGGTCCCGGCGTACCGGGCGGCGTCGGCGCGCAGCGTCTTCAGCACCTCCGCCGACAGTTGCGGCGCGCTCAGCGTGACCCCGGCCTTGCCGAACGTCCGGCTCGCGTCCGCCAGGCCCATCTCGAGTTTGAACTCGATCGCGACGTTCTCCGGGTCGGTCTCGGCGCGGTGCCGGGCCCGGCGGCCGACCCAGACCGTGTCGGCCTTCGGCAGCCAGACCGCGGACGGCGTGATGTCGGACTGGTCGTCGTTGTTCTTCAGGATCCGGACGTCGTCGTCGCCGGCCACCGCGAGCGCGCTGTTCGTGGTGCCCAGGTCGATCCCGAAGTCGATCGTGTCACGCATGGTCGTCGCCCACCTTCGTCGGCTCGTGGTCGGTTGTCGGTCGGGCGACGATGACTTCGCCGCGCTGGATCTGCCGGTCGCGGTAGTAGACCGACGGGCGGACGGTCTCGACGATCGTCTCCTCGCGCACCGCCGGATCGTCCTGGTAGACCAGGACGTCGAGCGCCCGTCCGGCGTTGAACGTCGTCCCGTCGTGCTCCTGGACGACGAGGCCGGCTTCGGCGAGCGCCTCGGCGGACGTGCGCAGATAGCGGCCGGCCTGGCGGCTCTCGGCCGTCCGGCCGGCCTGGCCGAGCTTGCGCTGTGCGCGCCACAAACTCGTCGCCGCTTCCGCCAGTGCTCTGGTGTCGGGTTCGTCGACGGGCTCCGGGACGGTCTCGAGTAGCGTGACCAGCTCTGCCAGCTCCGCGCACTGCTCGGCGCTGAAGCTCGGCTCGGCGACGCGTATCTCTCGGTGCTGCCGCCACTGCCGGAACCTCTCGGACCAGCGTTGTGTCCGCCGGCTCACCAGATCACTCCCTTTCGCCACCGCGCTACGTCCAGCCAGTACTGCGTCCGCAGCTCCGGGCATAGCGCGAACGCCTCTTCCATCACGTCGACTGCCCGTTCCAACGCCCCAGCTCCAGCCAGGTCAGTTGCCTCCGCAGCCAGCGCCTCCGCGCGTTCCGCCGGCGCTAGCGTCCTCCGCCGCCAGGCGTCCAGCTGTGCTGTCAGGGCGACGGCGGACTCCGTCCGGTCGATCGGCTTGGGTGCTAGTGCGGCCAGCACGATGTCGTCCAGCCCGGAATCGATCCGTGGGTCAAACGAGCTGGGCGCGTGCGGACGCCGTTCGAACCGTGGGCCTGACCAGCGGGTGACATCCGTGCCGTCGTCGTACGGGAGCAGGCCGGTCAGCAGCAGGTAGCCGATGACGCCGATCGACCACACGTCGGAGGAGGTGGAGTAGCCGAAGTCTCGGAGTACTTCGGGCGCCATGAAGGCGTAGGTGCCTTGGGCGCTGGCAAGGAGCGTGATCGGGTTGGCGCTCTTGGCCAGTCCGAAGTCGGAGACGCGAACGCGCAGCCGGTCGCCGTCGTACCCGTACATCACGTTGGCCAGGGTCAGATCGCGGTGCAGGATCGGCGGCACCCGTTCGTGCGCTGCGGCCAGGCCGGCGGCGAGCTGCTCGATCACCTGGACGGCGAGCGCGGGCGGCAGCGCGGGCCGGTGCGCTTCGAGCAGCTGCTGCAGCGTGCCGCCGGCGACGTACTCCATCGTGAAGTAGCCGCGCGGACCCTCGCTGGTCGTTACGACGCCGGCATCGAACAGCCGGACGATGTTCGGGTGGCCGAGCGTCGACAACAGCCGGGCCTCTTCCAGCAGCGCATCGGTCCCCTCAAGGGAGGACACCTCGCGAAACACCTTCAGCGCTTGGAATCCCAGGTGCTCGTGCCGCACTCGATACACCTCACCGAACGCGCCGGAGCCGAGCCGGCGGTCCACTACCAGCGCCTCACCGACCCGATCGCCCGGCGCGAGCAGCGCGGTCACGCGAAGATCCAGATCAGCAGGAGGGTGAGGGCGAAGAGCACGCCAAGCATGATCAGGAACCTGACGAAGAACTGGCGGCATCCGGAGCCCTGCTGTGCGTACGCGTAGTAGGGGTCGTTGTAACGCGAGGCGTAGCCACGCGCGAGGCTCTCGGCCACGCTGCGGTTCTCCGCGATCTTCGCCTGCATGGACGGCGTTCCGGCGTACCCGGCAGCCTGGTTGAACAGGTCCATGATCCGGCGGTCGGTGACCGAGCCTTCGTTCGCGATGTAGACGGCGCTGTTGTGGTAGACGAGCGCGATGTCGTCGCGGAGTGTCCTGGTGCGCTGGTGTTGCTCCGACGGCTGCAGCACCTCCAGCCGGCGGTAGACCGGGAGCACGCTGCGGTCCAGCTCGGCGATCACCGGGTCGATGTGGCGCTGTCCGGCCTGGAGTCTGCGGAGCAGCGCGACTGTTGCGTCCTCGGCGCGCTCGTATTGCGGGCGGAGGGCATTGGTGACCAGCTGCTGGGTGGCTGCGCCTGACACGCCCCAACTAGTCAGAATCCGCGCAGTGCGGTCGGGGTAGTCCGCAGTGGTCGCCAGATCGAGTAGGGGACCGGCGAGCGTGGTTGGAAGCTCAGCACGGATCAGATCGATCGCACCGGCGGCCAACTGCCAGTCGTCAAGAGCCAGCACCCGTGTCCGCAGGTGCTGCCAGAACTGCGGGTTGGCGATCGTTGTGGCCCAGTGGGTATCCGCAGCGTTCCAGACGGCGCCAACTGTTGGTACGCGAACCGTCGGCGGTTCCAGCAGCATCTCGATCGCTGCGGCGTGCGATTGGACGGCGCGGTCGTGCACCTGGTGCAGTTTGAGGTCGCAGCCGCAGTCCGCGTCCGGCGCTCCCCAGGGGCCGAACACCTCGTCGACCAGGCGCCGCCGCGGGTCACCGAGCAGCCGGTCGAACGCCGTCCGCAGCTCGTCCGGGTCGGTCGATCCAGTGGTCTGGAGGTCCGCACCGACTTCGAGCACCGCTGCGACGTGCTGCTGACGCCGCCGCGTCGTCCGCCGGTCGACGCTAGTCGGCAGCCCGGTGAGGTGAAACGCGTTGCGCTGGTACAGGTCGCGGTTGGCGATCTCGCGCAGTGCGCTCAGGACGGCATCGGTCACCTGGAAAGCGTGACCGCCGGACGGCGTCCGCAGTGGATGGTGACCTCAACAGGACACCGGGCCTGCGGGCACAGGCCCCGGCGTCCTGTGGTGCTCAGCTACAACCGAAGTTGACGTCCGGAGTGGTCTCGGTCTGCCCTTGCCAGCGAGCCACGCCCTTCCAGTACCCGCAGTCCGTGCCGGGCCCGAACCAGGCCGCGCCCCCGGAGTACGCGTTCGCCTCATCGAACTTGGTGAACGGCCCACCGGCACTGTCACCCCGGTGCAGCTCGACAAGCACCTCGGTCACACTGGTCGAGCACCCATCCAGCGACACCGCGACGTACAGCATCCCGGCGCTCGAGTACACGCCGTCCGCGATGTGCAGGTCGCACGCCTGCGCCCCACTGCCCGTCGCCTGCGCCGGCCCGGCCGCCAGGCCAACCGCCGCCACCGCCGCCAGCGCAGCTCCCAGAAGCTTCTTCATCCCCAGTCCTCTCGGTTATAAAGTAACAAGAGGGCAGCAGGTTAAGTCATTACATTACGAAGGTCGAGCCTTTCGATCCCACCGAAAGCACGACCTCCGAGAGGGGGCGGTGGTCGGCGCCGGGGAGGACCAGGCCGGCGCTGGTGAGGGTCTCGGCGGCGACGTACGGGTTGGGGATGGCGACCGCGTACATGCCTGCGGCCTGCGCGGCGGCGA
The DNA here is from genome assembly GCF_055584105.1 of Kribbella sp. NPDC104218. Lineage (NCBI taxonomy): Bacteria > Bacillati > Actinomycetota > Actinomycetes > Propionibacteriales > Kribbellaceae > Kribbella > Kribbella sp. NPDC104218. The sequence goes on along the minus strand of NZ_JBVJMQ010000002.1, from coordinate 976,458 downwards.
CGCCGTGTGCGGTGTCCTCGACGGCGATCGCGGCGCTGCCGGGAAGGCCGAGGCGCCGCAGGGCGAGCTGGTAGATGGCCGGGTCGGGTTTGTGGGCGGCGACCTCGTCGCCGGTGACGATCAGATCGAAGAGGTCGAGGGCGCCGACCCGCTCGAGGTGACCGCGGACCCAGCGCCGCGGTGAGCTGCTCGCGATCGCGACCTGCAGGCCGAGGTCCCGGGCCGTCGTCAGCCAGTCGTGGATCCCCGGGCGGAAGGTCAGGTCGGCGTGCAGACGGTCGCGGTGGGCGGTTCGGCGGGCGTGGCTGGCCGCGCGGTCGAAGCCGGTGCCGACGGCGGCCGCGAGGACGGCGTACCGGTCCTCGGTGACGTCGCCGCCGTGGCCGGGCCAGAAGGCGGCCATGTCGAGTTCGAGGCCGTGGTGCGCCCATTCGGCTTGCCAGCTCTCGACCATCGTCGTCTCGGTGTCCATCAGGAGGCCATCGAAGTCGAAGACGACGGCGCGGATGGGGGACGGGACCAGGCGGGTAGCCAGCCGGTGAAGCCGGCTGGAGGTGAGGCCGATGGCGGTGAGGTAGTTGCGGACGCCGCCGTACTCGGCGTCCAGGTGATCGAGGGCGCCGAGGATCGTTTCCGGTCTGGTGCGGGCGAGCTCGGGGGAGTTGTGGAGTTCGAGGTTGACCTCGCTGATCGCGTAGTCGGCGGCGATGGCGGTTCGGGGGACGCCGACCAGGTCGAGGAGGAGGGCGACGGTCAGGCCGGTGCGGTCCTTACCGGCTCGGCAATGGATGACGACCGGGCGATCGGCCGGGGCGTCGGCGATGGCTTGGAAGACGCGGGCGATCGTGGTCGCGTTCCGGGTCAGGCTGTTGCGGTAGATGTCGACGAGGCGCGGTTCGGCGTCCGGGTCGCGTCGCGCTTCGGCCGCCGGGTCGATCCAGGGGAGACGTATGTACGCCGGATCGGTCGCGAACGGGTGCGGGTGCGTTAGCTCGTGGTCCGAACGGAGGTCGAGGATGAGGCCGGGGGCGACGGCGGTGAACTCGCGGCGGCCGGCGTCGTCCAGGAGGTCTGGGGAGTCGGTGCGGTAGAGGGCGCCGGGCGGGGTCGGTACGCCGTACCTGGTCGGGAATCCGGCGAGGTCACGGGCGTTGCGGCAGCGGCTCCACACGCGGCCAGCTTAGAGTCAGCCGGTTGCGAAGATGTCGATTCGGCCGGGGCCCCAGGAGACGATCGGGCCGGCTGGGCGCGGGCGGGGGTGGGTCAGGGGCTCCAGCCAGGTGGCTAGCGCGGCGGTGTTCATGCGGAGGATGTCGGCGGCGTAGGCCCAGTCGAGGCGGTTCAGGGTGTCGTTCGCGGTGTGGATGTTGGCGTTGGCGGAGTCGCCGCCTTCGATGGTCAGGACGGCGGGGATGCCGGCGTTGAGGAACGGGACGTGGTCGCTGGCGAACGGGTTCAGCGAGGTCTCGACGGTCAGGCCGGTGTACGTCGCGGCGGCGTTCGCCAGGGTCGTGATCAGGCTCTGGGAGAGTTGGTGGCCTTCGAGCAGCACGGTCGGGGTGGTCGTGTTGCGGGTCGCGATCATGTCGAGGTTGAGGACGGCGCGGATTCGGCTTCGCTCGGCCGGTGGGAGCGCGGCGACGTACTGCTTGCTGCCGTGCAGTCCCTGCTCCTCGCCGCCGAACAGGATCAGCCGGACGTCGTGCCGCCAGCTCCCGCTCGCCAGCACTCGCCCCAACTCCAGCACTCCGGCGGCCCCGCTCGCGTTGTCATCCGCCCCCGGCGCGGACGCCGCGGCCCCGCCCGCATGGTTCACCGAATCCAGGTGCGCCGTCACCAGCACGACTCCGCCACCGGCGCCGGCTCGCTCTCCGATCACGTTCTGCGAGCTCTTCGCCCCGACCGTGATCGGCTGCCGGCGCGTTTGGTAGCCCATGGCAACCATCTGCTGGTCGGCCCAGTCCGCCGCCGTCCCGAACGAAGCGCTCGTCGAATGCCGCGTCGGCAACCCCGCCAACCACGAAACCCCAGCCTGGTAAGCCGCCGGATCAACCCGCGCCACCAGCCCCGCCACCCGAGTGTCCTCCCGCGCCCCGACCCCCACGACGCGCTCGACCACCACCCCCGGCTTCAAAACCTCGACCCGCCAGCAGTTGTTCGACCGCCGCCGCGGCCGATCCGCCCCCGAGATCACCAGATGCCGCCCCCGATCCAGCACCGGCGCCACCTCCGGGAACTCCGCCTGAAAACTCCTCCCCACCTGCGTCACCAACAACAACCCAGGAGCCGACCGCGCCCCCCGCCCCACCCGAACCCCCTCCCCACCCCAAACCACCACCCCCTCCCCAACCCAAGCCTCACAAACCCCCTCTGCAGTTGAAGGAGTTGAGGTGCGGCTGGACGGGGAAACGACTCGGTAGCGGATGGTCATGGGGTTTGCTCCCAGCGGATTTCCAGGCGGGTGGGGGTGGCGGTGGTGATGTGGCCGTGGGGGAGGGCGCCGGCGGGGGTCCAGCGGCCGGCGGGGTGGGTGGTGGGGGCGTCGGCGGGGCCGGGGGTGAGGAGGTGGAGGGTGCCGTCGGGGCGGAACTCCACCCCCCGCCGGCCGCGGGCCGGCGGGAAGGCGAAGTCGTCGCGGCGGTAGACGGTGAGTCCGTCGTGATCCTCCTCGAAGGAGTGGAACCACCGGCCGGGGACGTGGGTGCTCAGCTCAGCACCACCTCTCCGATCGACGGCGACGGCTCGGTGGGGATCTCGGTGGGGATGGTGAGTTTGAAGTCCGAGATCGTGCCGCCGAGCGCCTCGTACCCGGTGAGCGACGGCCCCCACGCCGTCCCGTCCCACCACTTGTGGAACAGCTGCTTGTCCGTCCCGGTGACGAACACGTCCAGCCGGTTCGGCCCCCACGAGACGACCCGCGGCTCGTCGGTGCAGACCCCGCCCTGGTACTCCCAGCCGGACCACGTCGACCCGTCCCACCACTGGTGGTAGAGCGCCGAGTCCGTCCCGAGGACGAACACGTCGAGCCGGTTCGCGTCCCACGACACGACGGTGGGCGCCGTCGTACAGACCCCGCCGAGCGACTCCCAGCCGGACCACGCCGATCCGTCCCACCACTTGTGATACAACGCCGAATCGGTGCCGATCACGAACAGATCGAGGCGGTTCGGCCCCCAGGCCACGGCGCGCGGCGGCGAAGCGCAGACGCCGCCGAGCGACTCCCAGCCCGACCAGGCCGACCCGTTCCAGCTCTGGTGATAGACGGCGTTGTCCGTGCCCAGGACGAACACGTCCAACCGATCGGGGCCCCAGGCAACGACCTCGGGCGGGCTCATACAGATCCCGCCCAGGTACTCGTACCCGGTGACCGACGGTCCCCAGGCCGCGCCGTCCCACCACTTGTGGTAGAGCGCCCGGTCCGTCCCGAGGACGAACGCGTCCAGCCGGTTCGGCCCCCAGGTCGCCAGCCGCGGCGGGCTCATACACGTCCCGCCGAGGTACTCCCAGCCGGTCACCGACGGTCCCCACGCGGCGCCGTCCCACCACTTGTGATAGACCGCGTGGTCGCTCCCGAGGACGAACGCGTCCAGCCGGTTCGGCCCCCACGACGCGACCTCGGGCGCGCTCATGCAGATCCCGCCCATGTACTCGTACCCGGTCACCGACGGTCCCCAGGCGGTCCCGTCCCACCACTTGTGGTACGTCGCCAGATCCGTCCCGAGCACGAACGTGTCGAGCCGATCCGAGCCCCACGACACGATCGACCCGGCCGGTTCCGGCGTCCCGGATCCGCCGCCCGACACCGGCAGACTGCTCCGCACCGTGTCCAGACAGGCCTCCATCCGCGCGACCTGGTCGTGGGTGAACATCACCATCCCGCGGTCGTCGGTGTAGTCCATGTAGTTCACGAACAGATCGCCGTTCGGCCCGTTGCTGCACGACAGCTTCGGGAACGTCGGGACGCCGAAGTTCGGACCGCCCTGGTTCGGGGTGTCCGCGACCTCGTCCGTCCCGCTGCAGCCCGTCCCGTCGTCACCCCAGATGTGGAACAGGTTCAGGTAGTGGCCGATCTCGTGCGTCGTCGTCCGCCCGAGGTTGAACGGCGCGGCCGCCGTCCCGTTCGTCCCGAACCCCGAGTGCAGGACGACGACGCCGTCGGTCTCGGCCGGGCCGCCGGGGAACTGCGCGTACCCGAGCAGGCCGCCGCCCAGCTGGCAGACCCAGATGTTCAGGTACCGGTCGGTCGGCCACGGATCGATCCCGCCGGACGCCGACGACTTCACGCCGTCGTCGGTGCCGAACGAGTTCCGCGTCGTCTGCGTCCTGGTGATACCGGACGTCGGATTCCCGTTCGGGTCCTCGGTCGCCAGGAAGAACTCGATCCGGGCGTCCGCGACCAGGCCGCCGAACGGTGCCGGCACGATCCCGAGATCGGCGTTCGTGGCCCGGAAGTCGTGGTTCAGCACCTCGAGCTGACTGTCGATCTGCGCCTGCGAGATGTTCTGCGCGGGCGTCTTCCAGACCACGTGCACCACGCACGGGATCCGCGCGACGCCGCTGAACCGCTGCTGGCGGGACAGGAACAGCGTGGTCGCGTTCTCCAGCGCCGACCGGGTCAGCGCGTACTCCGGCGAGTTCGTCAGCAGCCGCCGGTGCACGTCCATCACACCGCACTGCCGACGCGTCGGGTACTCCGTGCGTTCCGGTCCAGTGCCGCTCATACCGGCGCTGCCGTCCATCCCGGCGCCGCCCGCCGCGCCGCCGCCGCTCATCGCGGTCGACCCGCCCGCCGGGCCCTTCATCGCGTCCCCGCCCGCCGCCGCGTTCATCCCCGCGGCGCCGCCGGTCGCGCTGCTCATCCCCGTGCCCGGCGTGCCGTTCGCCGATACCTTGCCGTTGGCCTTCCTCGGCATGTCCTTCCCCCTAACGCAGGGGGCACCTGAAGCAGGCCCTGACCGTCGATCTCACCCCCAGCGCAAGCCCCGGCCGACGACGATCCCTAACCGTCGCCACCCACCGAACAGCCGGCCCCCAAGTCGCTGCTCTGCCTTCACCATCCTCCGCTCACGCCCCGCACACAACCCCTCGCGCACACTCCGTCAACTTCATCAAAACGCTTGCTGGGCTGACGATCAGAGCGCTCGCAGTATCTCGAGGTCGCCGAGGACGAGCTCCGGCCCCGCGGCCGCGGCCAGCTGCCCGGCGTCCACTTCGGCCGCGACAGTCACCGCCGTGACGTCGACCCCGGTCCCGTCGAGGCTCTTGTGCAAGGCGAGCGTGTAGTTGCGCAAGGCAGCCATCGCCGGACCGACGTTCCCCAGCACAGCCATCGGCACCACCGACGACGCCCCGGTCAGGACGACGATCCTCCCCCGCCCACGCCGCAGCATCGCCGGCAACACCTCCCGGACGGCGACCACCGCGCCGAGCTGGACGTCGAGCTGGGCCCTGACATCGGCAGCGGACGCCGACCGGATGTCGACGATCGGCGCACTCCCCGGCCCGATCAACCACAGCAGTGTGTCGATCTCGCCGTACTCCGCCAGCTCGCGCAGTGCACCAACGAGGCTGGCGGACTGCGTCACGTCAGCAGGGTGCGCCGACGCGGACAGCCCGGCGTCCGTCAGCTCGGTCGTCAGCGCAGCCAGTCGCGCGCGGTCGCGAGCGATCAGCCCGATGTGGTCGCCGTCCTGGCCGAAGCGGTGCGCGACCGCTCGGCCCAGCCCTGCGCCGGCGCCGACGACGGCCGTCACTCCCTTGTACGTTCGTGTCATGCGAACGATCCTCGGCCGCGCCGGTCGGCCCCCGCAATGTGGCACATTGATGTGCCTATGACGGACTGCCAGGAGACGCTGACACTGCTGGACAAGGTGACCGGCCGCTGGGCGCTGCCGATCCTCGGCCAGCTCGCCGAAGGCCCACGCCGGTACCAGGAGCTTCGGCGTGCTCTCCCCGACAGCACCCAACGGATGCTCACCTGGACCCTGCGGATGCTCGAGGATCACCAGCTCGTCGACCGCGCGGTACGCCCGCTCGCCCGGCCCGAGGTGACCTACAGCCTGACCGCCAGGGGAGCGGGCCTGTTCGAGACGCTCAACACCTGGGCCAAGACCCAGACCTAGTGGTGCGGGCGGAGGGCGCGGTTGGCGGCGGGTTCGGCGATCTGGGTGCGGAAGGGGTGGGCGGGGTAGACGCCGAGGAGGCGGACCTCGACGGAGAAGAAGGCGAGTTCCTCGAGGGCGAGGGCGACGTTGGGGTCTTCGGGGTGGCCTTCGATATCGGCGTAGAACTGGGTGGCGAAGAACATGCCGCCGAGCTGGTAGGACTCCAGCTTGGTCATGTTGACGCTGTTGGTGGCGAAGCCGCCGAGGGCCTTGTAGAGGGCCGCGGAGACGTTGCGGACCCGGTAGATGAAGCTGGTGATGATCGGGCCGGAGCCGACCGCCGGGACGACGGGCTCGCGCGACAGGACCAGGAACCGGGTGGTGTTGTGGTGCTCGTCCTCGACGTCGCTCGCCAGGATCTGCAGCCCGTAGAGCTCGGCGGCGGCGCGCGGGGACAGTGAGGCGACGGTCGGGTCGTTCAGCTCGGCGACCTCGCGGGCCGAGCCGGCGGTGTCGTCGGCGACGATCGTCGCCCAGCCGTGCTCGCGGATGATCTTGCGGCACTGACCGAGCGCGTGCACGTGGCTGCGGACGGTCTTGATCTGGTCGATCGACGCCCCGGGGACGGCCATCAGCTGGAAGTGGATCGGCAGGAAGTACTCACCGATGATGTGCAGCCCGGACTCCGGCAGCAGGTGGTGGATATCGGCCACCCGGCCGGCGATCGAGTTGTCGATCGGGATCATCGCCAGCCCGGCGCGGCCGCTGCTGACGGCGTCCAGGGCGTCCTCGAACGTCGTACAGGGCAGCTGCGCGCGCCCCGGGAACATCTCGGTACAGGCCATCGCCGAGTTGGCGCCTGGCTCACCCTGATAAGCGATCGGTCCGTCCACGACCTCCAGAGTAGACCCCGGTCATCTCACCCTACGGATCAGGTGTCCGACTTGCGGACCTTCTTCGGCGCTCCGGTGACCGCCCGGCCCTCCAGCGACTTCGCCTTGGTGGCGTACATGTCGAGGTACTCCTGGCCGGACAGCTCCATGATCTTGTACATGATCTCGTCGGTGACGGCGCGCAGGATCAGCCGGTCGCTCTCCATCCCCTCGTACCGGGAGAAGTCCAGCGGCTCGCCGAACTTGACCGTCGGGGAGGCGAACGAGGCCACCACCTTGCCGGGCGGGGCGACGACGTCCGTCCCGATCACGCCGCACGGGATCACCGGGACCTTCGCCTCCAGCGCCAGCCGGGCCACGCCGGTGCGGCCCTTGTACAGCCGGCCGTCGTGCGAGCGGGTGCCCTCGGGGTAGATGCCGAACAGGTCGCCGCGCTCCAGCACCTTCATCCCGGCCCGCATCGCGCCCTCGGACGCCGAACCGCCGGAGCGGTCGATCGGCACCTGGCCGGTGCCCTTGAAGAACCCGCGCTGGAACCGGCCCTTGATCCCGGCGCCGGTGAAGTAGTCGGATTTCGCCACGAACGTCACCCGCCGGCGCAGCGCCAGCGGCATGAAGATCCAGTCGGCGTACGAGAGGTGGTTGCTCGCGATGATCGCGGCCCCCTGCTCGGGCACGTGCTCGGCGCCGATCACGTTCGGCCGGAAGATCCGCTTCACCGGCGGTCCGACGATCACGTTCCGCAGCAACCAGTAGATGCCCTTGCCGTCACCGTCGGCCGCGGCGTCGACGACCGGGTCTCCCCGGGTCGGTTCTGGCCGTGGCGACTGCGCCGGTTCCGTCATCGATGTCCTCTCCTCACAGTTCCCCGAGTGCTCATGATGCCGTACGACGGCCGGGTCTGCCTCGAAGTCGCCACGCGGAAGGTCCTGACACAGGTCGGTGCGCGTTCGTAAGCTGCTGACGGCACAGTCGCCCGGGGCCAGGGGAGTGGGAATGCGCGCACGAGCATTGACGGCAGTGATCGGCGTTTTCGCGGCGGTCTTCGCCGGGGGAACCGTGGCCCGCGCCGAGGCGCCACCCGGGGTCGAGGTCGTCCCGCTGCAGGTGACCGGGCCCACGGCGTCCCGGTTCAACCTGATCGTGATGGGCGACGGCTACACCGCGGCCGAGCTGCCGAAGTTCCGCGAGCAGCTCGACAAGCACCTGAACATCCTCTGGAGCATCGAGCCGTTCAAGTCGTACCGCAACTACGTCAACGTGTACGCCGTCGAGATCCCGTCCCCGCAGAGCGGCGTCGACTGTGACCCGAACCTCACCTCGCCCAAGGTCGACACCCCGCTCCAGATGGGCTTCTGGGGCGGCTGCAACCCGAACAGCGTCCAGCGCCTGCTGACCGTCAGCTCGGCCGCCGCGATCCAGTACGCCGACCTGGTCGCCGGCACCACCGCCGGGAACCGCCAGATCCTTGCTATCGGCAACAGCGACACGTACGGCGGCGCCGGGGGCACGTACGCGACGGCGTCCGGCGGTAACGCACTGTCCGCCCTGATCACGCCGCACGAGCTGGGCCACTCGCTCGGCGGTCTCCAGGATGAGTACGACTACTACGCCCGGGGCGACCGCGGTGCGCCGTACGAGGGGCCGGAGCCGTCCTCGATCCACCACAGCCTGCTCACCGAGCAGCAGATGCGCGACCAGCAGGTGAAGTGGTTCCGCTGGCTGGGGGAGCCGTCGGAGTCGGGCGGCACGATCGGCCGCTACGAAGGCGGGATGTACGCCGGTTCCGGCGTCTGGCGGCCCAGCCGGCACTCGATGATGAAGACCCTGGGCTACTACTTCGACCAGCCGTCCCGCGAGCGGATGACCCAGCGGATCTCGTCCCGGGCCAGCCTGTTCCAGGCGAGTACGCCGGTCGGCAAGGTCGCGCCGGACCAGGTGGTCTGGCTGCAGACCCTGCACCCGTCGAGCCATGAACTCGACGTCACCTGGACACTCGACGGCCGGGTCCTGCCGACCGCCAACCGGCGCGCGCTGGATCTGGCGACGCTCGAGCTCGGCCCTGGTCCGCACACGTTGACGGCCAAGATCGTCGATCCGACCGAGTTCGTCCGGGATCCCGCCGTCCGCCCGACTGCCTCGCGGAGCTGGACGATCGACGCTGCGCTGAGCGCTCAGGACGCCGTCGCGCCGGTCACCTTCACCGGCTCGACCTCGACCGAGCACCCGGTCGCCGCCGACGAGGTCGTGTACGCCGAGACCACGCAGTCCGACAGCGAACAGCCGGCCGTGGAGTGGCGGCTGGACGGCGCGGTCGTGCCGAATTCGGGCAACGATCGCGATTTCGACCTCGGGTCGCTGCAGCTGACCAGTCGGCACACGCTGACCGCGACCGTCGGGTCGCAGACCCTGACCTGGCAGGTCGACGGCGTCGAGCCGACCGTGACCTCGACGCTGTCCAAGCCGCTGCTGACCGTCCAGAAGCCGACCGGGCCGGAGTACATCTACAACGACGCGTTCACGATGAAGCTGGCCGCGACCGACGACAGCACCGGCTACGTCGTCCCGGAGTTCCGGGTCAACGGCGACGGGTGGTTCAACTACTTCGGCTGGCCGACCGACGCCTCCGCGCCGTACCGGTTCACGGCGGAGGGGACGGCGATCGACCAGCTCGTCTACGGCAAGCTCGGCGTCCCGCGGGTGGTGCCGTGGGACGACGTCCCGCCCGGGTACGGCCGGCATCAGGTCGAGTACCGCGCTATCGATGCCTCCGGCAACATCGGGACGCCGGGCCGGTTCGCGGTCACCTTGTTGCGCCCGGCCCCGACCTGTACGACGACGATCACGGGCACCCGGAACGGCCCGCTCGCGGTGCGATCCGGCGTGACGTGCTTGACCGGGGCAACGATCAACGGGCCGGTGACGGTTTCGGCCGGTGCGGCGCTGGTCGCCACGGACAGCCGGATCGCGGGTCCGGTCCGGGGTGGCGACGTCCACCTGCTGCGATCGACGGTGAGCGGGCCGGTCGCGCTGTCCGGAGCCGCGCGGAGCGTGGTGCTGGTGGGCAGCACGGTCAACGGGCCGGTGTCGATCACGGGTGCGCGGACGGCGGAGCCCGTCGTCCTCGCGGGGAACGTCGTCCGCGGGCCGCTGGCGTGTTCGCAGAACGCCGCCGTACCGACCGATCTGCAGGCGGCGAACCGGGTCGACGGACCCCGATCGGGGCAATGCGCCCGGCTGTGAGTCGCCGGGACATGAAGCTGAGCCGCGGCGACATGTCCGTGACCGGCGGCGGGACCTAGTTTTTCAGTGCGGGGTGTTCCCGCCGTACTGGAGGAGCGACATGAACGGACTGCGGGTGGCGGCGCTGATGGCGGCCACGATCACCACGGGGACGATGGCCGGGATCTACTTCGCGTACGCGAACGCGTTCATGCCGGGGCTGGCCAAGGTCGACGACAAGACCTTCGTGTCGACCTTCCAGGCGGTCGACCGGGCGATCTACAACCCGGTCTTCCTCGGGCTCGGGTTCCTCGGGGCGCTGCTGTTCACGGTGCTCGCGGGGGTGCTCAGCCTGAAGGAGAAGGCGCTGCCGTGGATCGCCGCGGCCTTCGTGCTGTACCTGATCACGATGATCCTCACGATCGCGGTGAACGTCCCGCTGAACGACGCGCTCAAGGCGGCCGGCGACCCGGACACGATCGACCTCGCCGCCGCCCGCGCCGCCTTCGACGAGACCCGCTGGCGCACCTTCAACGCCGTCCGGACCGTCCTCGACCTGGTCGCCTTCGGCCTCCTCGGCTGGGCCCTCTACCTCACCGGCAAGGCAGCGCAGCCGTAACGACAGGACGTAGGGGCCGGATCCGGCCCGCCGCCGCCCGCGCTGAGCGTGCGCCCCGGCCACCGGGCCGGGTACCTCCTGTCGTTCGAGCTGGCAGAATGCGGGCGTGCCTGTTCAAGCCCCGCCGTCGCAGCAGCTGCCCGCGGTCCAGAAGCTGCGGATCCGGTTCGCCAAGCACGGCCGGCTGCGATTCACCTCACACCGCGACTTCCAGCGCGCCTTCGAGCGGGCCGTCCGGCGCGCCGGGCTGCCGGTCGCCTTCTCGCACGGCTTCAGCCCGCACCCGAAGATCTCGTACGCCGGGGCCGCGCCGACCGGGGCCGCCTCCGAAGCGGAGTACTTGGAGATCTCGCTCACACACGAGCGGGACGCCGAACAGGTCCGCGCCGCCCTGGACGAGGCGCTGCCGCCCGGGCTGGACGTGCTGGAGACGGTCGTCGCCGGGCCCGGGTCGCTGGCCGACCAGCTGGAGGCCAGCGAGTGGCGGATCGCGCTCCCGGGTGTGGATCCGGAGCAGGTCGGGGCCGCGGTGGCGGCGTTCCTCGAGCGGGACGAAATCCTGGTCGAGCGCATGACCAAGCGGGGGCTTCGCTCGTTCGACTGTCGAGCGGCCGTTCTGCGACTCACCGTAGCGCGCGAACCGGAGCCGGTTCCGACGTGTGCGATACTGCAAGTGGTGTTACGGCACGGAACCCCGGCCGTGAGACCCGACGACGTTCTCGCCGGCGTGCTCGAAGTAGCGACGCTTCCGGTGCCGGGCCCGGCTCTTCTGACCAGGCTCGCCCAGGGCCCGCTGATCGCGGCAACCGGCACAGTGGACGACCCGCTCGCTCGTGACCGCGACGCCAACCAGGCGACCGCGACCGGCCAGGCAGGTCCCCACCAGACGCATACCGCGGAGGGCGACGCCGCCGCTCCCTCTGTGCCCTGAGCGCGGGCGGAGCGGATCCAGCAGGCTTCCGTCGCCCGGGCCCCGGTCAGGAGCGACGAACCGTGACCGCCGGGCAGCAGCGCCGGACCCGTGACAGGGGTCGCCGGATGCGCCGCCGGGCTTGAGGAGACCGCACCACATGCTCGACAACGAGCCGACCACCGCGGCAGCCGAGACTGCCACCGCCCCCGCCAAGAAGGCGGCCCGGAAGACCGTCGCCAAGAAGGCGGCCACCCCGCGCAAGCGGGTCGCCAAGAAGGTCGCCGACGTCCCGACCCAGTCGGACGACGCCACCGCCGACCCGGCGCCGAAGGCCACCGCCAAGAAGACGGCCGCCAAGAAGGCCGTCGCCAAGAAGACCCCCGTGAAGCGCGCCGCCAAGAAGGCCGCCGCCGCGGAGGAGACGTCCACCGCGGACGCCGGCCCGGTCGTCGAGACCCCGGCCGCCCCGCGGACCACCCGTAAGCGCACCACCAAGGCCGCGGCCACGCTGGTCGCCACCGACGCCCCGACGACGGACGGCCCGGTCGCCGACGCCGAGCAGGCGCCGGCCAAGAAGGCCCCCGCGCGCAAGCGCGCCGCCAAGAAGGCCGCCACCCCGCTGACCGACGCTCCGGTCGCCGACGCCGAGCAGCCCGGTACGCCGGAGGCCGCACCGGCCACCCGCCGTACCCGCAGCCGCCGTTCCGCGACCGCCGAGCCGGTCAGCGACGTCCCCGCCGTCGAGGCGACCGCCGACGCTGAGCCCGCGCCCAAGCGTTCGCTCACCTTCACCGGCACCTCCCACGTCGTCAGCCCGGCGGCCGCGCCCGCCGTTGAGGAAGCTGCTGCCGCTGAGCCGGCCGCCCCGGCCAAGCGCGCTTCGCGCCGCCGCGGGAAGGCTGCCGAGCCGGTAGCCGCCGACGAGTCCGCGGCCCCGCTCTTCCCGTCCGCTTCCGCGGACGAGCCGGCGGCCGAGGTCGCCGAGGAGGCCGAGCCGACCACGCGGCGTACGCGTCGCCGGGCCCCGGCCGCGGCCGCGGTGCTGTTCCAGGCGCCGTCCGTCCCGGGTAAGGCGGCTCCGGCCGAGGCGGCCCCGGTTGCCGAGCCGGCCGCCGAGGACGAGGAGCAGCCGGCCGGTACGCGCCGCCGGCGGAGCCGTCGTGGCCGCGACGTCGTGGCCGAAGAGGTCGTCGAGCCGGTCGTGACGGCCGAGGAGGACGACGAAGAGACCGACGAGGACGCCGAGGCGGCCGCGGTCGAGACCGACGAGGACGCCGACGAGCAGGCCGACGCGAACGCCGAGGACGGCGACGAGTCCGGTGAGGGCAGCCGCCGTCGCCGGCGCCGCCGGGGTGGCCGTCGCCGCCGCAAGACCGGTGACGACGACGCCGAGGACAGCGCCGACGAGCAGGACGGCGAGGACGCCGAGGCGACCGCCGAGGACGAGACCGACGAGCAGACCGACACCGCCGAGGACGGCGAGGAGGGCAGCTCGTCGCGCCGCCGTCGCCGGCGCCGCCGCCGGAAGGGCGAAGAGGGCACCGGCGCGGCCGACGACCCCGACGAGACCGTCGTCCGGGTCCGCGAGCCGCGCAGCAAGAACACGGCCAACGAGGTCACCGCGATCGAGGGCTCGACCCGTCTGGAGGCGAAGAAGCAGCGCCGCCGCGAGGGTCGCGCCGCCGGTCGCCGCCGCGCGCCGATCGTGACCGAGGCCGAGTTCCTGGCCCGCCGCGAGTCGGTCGAGCGGACGATGGTGATCCGCTCCCGCGAGGACCTCACCCAGATCGCCGTCTCCGAGGACAACGTCCTGGTCGAGCACTACGTCGCCCAGGCCGAGCACACCTCGCTGATCGGCAACGTCTACCTCGGCCGCGTCCAGAACGTGCTGCCCAGCATGGAAGCCGCCTTCATCGACATCGGCAAGGGCCGCAACGCGGTCCTGTACGCCGGTGAGGTCGACTGGGCCACCCTCGGCGGGGCGAACGGGCCGCGCAAGATCGAGCAGGTGCTGAAGTCCGGCCAGGCCGTCCTGGTCCAGGTGACCAAGGACCCGATCGGTCACAAGGGCGCCCGGCTGACGAACCAGATCAGCCTGCCCGGCCGGTACGTCGTCTACGTCCCGCGCGGCGGCAACGGCGGGATCAGCCGCAAGCTGCCCGACACCGAGCGGAACCGGCTGAAGACGATCCTCAAGGACATCGTTCCCGACGAGGCCGGCGTGATCGTCCGGACGGCCGCCGAAGGAGCCTCCGAGGAGGAGCTGACCGCCGACGTCAGCCGCCTGCAGGCCGCCTGGGCCGAGATCGACAAGAAGTCGAAGAACGGCCAGGCCCCGCAGATGCTGTCGGCCGAGCCCGACCTGGTGATCCGGGTCGTCCGCGACCTGTTCACCGAGGACTTCACCAAGCTGGTCATCTCCGGCAGCGATGCGGTCGACGAGGTCCGCGACTACGTCGCGGGCGTCGCGCCGCACCTGGCCGATCGGGTCGAGCGGTGGACCGGGGACGGCGACGTCTTCGCGAACTTCCGGATCGACGAGCAGATCAAGAAGGCGCTGGACCGCAAGGTCTGGCTGCCGTCGGGCGGCTCGCTGATCATCGACCGGACCGAGGCGATGACGGTCGTCGACGTCAACACCGGCAAGTTCACCGGCTCCGGCGGCAACCTCGAGGAGACCGTCACCAAGAACAACCTGGAGGCGGCCGAGGAGATCGTCCGCCAGCTCCGGCTGCGCGATATCGGCGGCATCATCGTGATCGACTTCATCGACATGGTGCTGGAGTCGAACCGCGATCTCGTCCTGCGCCGCCTGGTCGAGTGCCTGGGCCGGGACCGGACCAAGCACCAGGTCGCCGAGGTCACCTCGCTCGGCCTGGTCCAGATGACCCGCAAGCGGATCGGCACCGGTCTGCTCGAGGCGTTCAGCGAGAACTGCGACCACTGCGGCGGCCGCGGCCTGATCCTGCACGACGAGCCGAAGGAGTCCCGGCGCCGGGACGGCGGCCGCGGCGGGAACAACGGCGGCGGCAACGGCGGTAACGGGAACGGCCAGCAGGAGCAGAAGCCGGCCGCGCAGTCCGACGAGAGCGGCCGCAGCAAGAGCTCCCGCCGCCGGCGCGGCAAGAACCGCGCCGAGGAGGAGCAGGCCGAGCCGGAGGCGCAGCACAACGGCGACGCCGCCCAGCGCCTCGCCCAGATCGCCGCCGCGTCCGCCAAGAAGGACGACGAGGCCGCCACCGGCTCGGAGTCCGGTGCGCCGGAGCCGACCGGGTACCCGGCGTCCGACGCCGAGACGGCGTCCAGCCCTGAGGCCACAGGCTTCCCGGCCAACGGCACGGCGAGCGACAGCTCGGCGGCTGAGGCAGGCGACGAGGAGACGGCCAGGAACGGCTCGAAGAGCACCCGGCGGCGGCGGAGCAGCCGGGGCCGGGGCAAGGCGGCCGCCGACGCTCCGGAGTCACCTGCGGAGCTCGTACCGGCCGGTCAGTAACCCGATTTCCAGGATGCTGCGCTCGCGTAGTATCCTGGTCCTTCGGTGCGCTTGAGCGCGCCGACTTGTGTGTTGTGACTGTGAGAGTGTGAGGAAGTCTTCGCGCCTCAGACCAACGCACTGTGTACAGAACTTCCGATCCAGCAGAGAGTGAGATCCACGGTGTACGCGATCGTGCGCAGTGGCGGCACCCAGCAGAAGGTCGCCGTCGGCGATGTCATCGAGATCGACAGCCTGACGGACAAGGCGGGCGACACCGTCGTCCTGCCGGCGGTCCTGGTCGTCGATGGCGACACCGTGACGACCGACGCGGCGGCGCTGGCCAAGGTTGCCGTGTCGGCTGAGGTTCTCGGCCGCACCAAGGGCCCGAAGATCACCATCCTGAAGTACAAGAACAAGACCGGTTACCGCAAGCGCCAGGGGCACCGTCAGCACTACACCCAGGTCAAGGTCACCGCGATCGACGCGAAGAAGTGAGCTGATTAACTCATGGCACACAAAAAGGGCGCGGCCTCGACCCGCAACGGTCGTGACTCCAACGCGCAGCGGCTCGGCGTGAAGCGGTACGGCGGTCAGCTGGTGAACGCCGGCGAGATCATCGTTCGCCAGCGCGGTACGCACTTCCACCCGGGCACGCTGGTCGGCCGCGGCGGCGACGACACGCTGTTCGCGCTCGCCGAGGGCAAGGTGGAGTTCGGCACCCGGCGCGGTCGCCGCGTCGTCAACATCGTCCCGGCCCCGGCGGAGTAACACCGCCACCCGGACGTAGCAAAGCTCTTGTGAAAGGGCGGGTCGCGGAATACCGCGCACCCGCCTTTTTGCTTGTGTAGTAGGCGGTACCCGAGAGAAAGCAGTGACCGATGGCGATCCCCAGTTTTGTCGACCGCGTGACGGTGCATGTCACCGCGGGCCGCGGCGGACACGGATGTGCCTCGGTACACCGGGAGAAGTTCAAGCCGCTCGGCGGCCCGGACGGCGGCAACGGCGGTGACGGCGGCAGCGTGATCCTGCGCGTCGACCCGGACACCACGACGCTCGTCGACTACCACCGCTCCAGCCACCGCACGGCGACGAACGGTGCCCAGGGCAAGGGCGACAACCAGGCCGGCAGCAACGGCGACAGCGTCGTCCTGCCCGTCCCGGACGGCACCGTCATCAGCACGGCGGACGGCGTCGTCCTGGCTGACCTGGTCGGGCCCGGGGCCGAGTTCGTCGCCGCGCAGGGCGGTAAGGGCGGCCTGGGCAACGCGGCGCTGGCCAGCAGCTCCCGCAAGGCCCCCGGGTTCGCGCTGCTCGGTGAGGACGGCGAGGAGCGGACGCTCGTCCTGGAGCTCAAGGTCGTCGCGGATATCGGCCTGGTCGGCTTCCCGAGCGCGGGGAAGTCGTCGCTGATCGCCTCGATCAGCCGGGCCCGGCCGAAGATCGCCGACTACCCGTTCACCACCCTGATCCCGAACCTCGGCGTCGTGGCCGCGGGTGACAACATCATCACGGTGGCCGACGTCCCCGGTTTGATCGAGGGCGCCAGCGAGGGCCGCGGCCTCGGGTACGACTTCCTGCGGCATGTCGAGCGGTGTGCCGCGCTGGTGCACGTGATCGACTGCGCGACGTACGAGCCGGGGCGGGACCCGCTCAGCGACCTGGACACGATCGAGGCCGAGCTGACCGCGCACGGCGGGCTCGAGGACCGGCCGCGGCTGGTCGCGCTGAACAAGATCGACGTCCCGGACGCCCGCGAGATCGCGGACATGGTGCAGGCCGAGCTGGAGAGCCGCGGGTTGCGCGTGTTCCCGATCTCGACCGCGTCGCACGAGGGGCTGGAGGCGCTCAAGTTCGCGATGGCGGAGATCGTCGTCAAGCGGCGCGCCGAGGAGGAGAAACCCGACACCACGCGGATCGTGATCCGGCCGCAGGCGCAGGGCGGGCCGGAGTTCAAGGTCAAGCAGCTGCCGGACGGCGAGGGCTGGCTGGTGCAGGGCGACAAGCCCGAGCGCTGGGTCAAACAGACCGACTTCGCGAACGCCGAGGCCACCGGCTACCTGGCCGACCGGCTGAACCGGCTCGGCGTCGAGAAGGAGCTGCTGGAGCGCGGCGCGCTGGCCGGTGACGCGGTCGTCATCGGCGACGGCCCGAACGCGATCGTGTTCGACTTCGCGCCCGAGGTCCAGGCCGGCGCCGAGATTCTGGCCCGCCGCGGCGAGGACCACCGGCTCGAGGAGGACCGCCCGGCCGCCCAGCGCCGCAAGGCCAAGGACGAGCAGTACCACGCGCTGCGTTCCGGCGAGGCCAAGTCGGACCTCTCGGAGTACGGCCACGGCTGGATCGAGGACGAGGTCGACCTGTCCCCGGCCGAGGCCCGGCGCGCGGCCGAGAAGGCGGAGAAGCTCGCACGCAAAGAAGCGCGCGAGTTGGCTCTGCAGAAGGAACTCGACCAGAACGGTTGAACCTGATGGACCAACGCGCGGAGGCCCTCGCGGCCACGCGAATCGTCGTGAAGGTCGGCTCGTCGTCGCTGACCCAGCGCGGCCGGATCGATCTGGACCGGCTCCGGCCGCTCGTCGACGCCATCGCGGCGCGGCGGGCGACCGGGACCGAGGTCGTGCTCGTCTCCTCCGGGGCGATCGCGGCCGGCCTGGCGCCGATGGGGTTGCGCACGCGACCGCGTGACCTGGCCACGCAGCAGGCCGCGGCGTCCGTGGGGCAGGGCGAGCTGATGGCCCGCTACAGCGACGCGTTCGCCGCGCACGACCTACGGGTCGGCCAGGTGCTGCTGACCGTGGACGACGTGACGCGGCGCAGCCATTACCGCAACGCGTTCCGCACGTTCGCCCGGCTGCTCGAGCTCGGCGTCGTCCCGATCGTGAACGAGAACGACACCGTCGCCACCACCGAGATCCGCTTCGGCGACAACGACCGGCTAGCCGCGCTGACCAGCCACCTCGTCCATGCCGACCTGTTGTTGCTGCTCTCGGACGTCGACGGCCTGTACGACGGCGACCCGCGCAAACCGGGGACGACGATGGTCACCGAGGTCCGCGGCGCCGCCGACCTCGAACCGCTTGCCATCGGCAAGAGTGGCGCGTCGGGCGTCGGTACCGGAGGCATGCAGACCAAGGTCGAAGCGGCCGCGATCGCTACCGAGGCAGGGATTCCGGTCGTTCTGACCTCGGCTGCCCTGGTCGGCGATGCGCTGCAGGGTAAGCGGGTCGGCACGCTGTTCCACCCCACCGGCCGCCGCCAGAAGACCCGGCTGCTCTGGCTCGCCCACGCCACCTCGGGCGTCGGCGTCCTCCGCCTCGACGAAGGCGCCGTCCGGGCCGTCACCGAACGCCGCAAGTCCCTGCTCCCCGCCGGCATCACCGCCGTCGAGGGCGCCTTCTCCGCCGGCGACCCGGTCGACCTCGTGTCGCCGTCCGGTGTCGTCGTGGCGCGTGGTCTGGTCAACTTCGACGCCGCCGAACTGCCCGCGCTGCTGGGCCGCTCCACCCATGACCTGGCCCGCGAGCTGGGCCCGACATACGAGCGTGAGGTCGTCCACCGAGACGATCTGGTCCTGTTGTGAACGCCGAATTTAGGATGGCACCGTGAGCGAGATCATCGAGCTGGCCCGGCGTGCGCGGGAAGCGTCGTACGCCCTGGCGGAGGCGTCCCGCGGGACCAAGGACGCGGCGCTGCACGCGATGGCCGCGGCCTTGCGCGCCAACACGGACGCGATCGTCGCCGCCAACGCGAAGGACGTCGCCGCCGCGCGCGAGGCCGGTACGCCGGAGTCGACCGTCGACCGGCTGGCGCTCGACCCGAGCCGGGTCGACGGGATGGCCGCGGGGCTGGAGCAGCTGGCGGGGCTGACCGATCCGGTCGGTGAGGTGGTGCGCGGGTACACCCTGCCGAACGGTCTCGAGCTGCGGCAGGTACGCGTTCCGTTCGGGGTCGTGGGGATCATTTACGAGGCCCGGCCGAATGTGACCGCCGACGCGGCGGGTATCTGCCTGAAGTCGGGGAACGCGGTGCTCCTGCGCGGTTCGTCGTCCGCGGCGGCGTCGAACGTCGCGATCATCGCCGTCCTGCGGGAGGCCGCCGAGTCGGTCGGGCTGCCGGCGGACGTCGTCCAGGGCGTGCCGACCGATCGGGCCGCGGTCAAGGAGCTGATGCAGGCGCGCGGGCTGGTCGACGTGCTGATCCCGCGCGGCGGCGCCGGGCTGATCCAGACCGTTGTCAGTGAGTCGACGGTGCCGGTGATCGAGACCGGCGTCGGCAACTGCCATGTGTACGTCGATGCCGAGGCCGATCTGGATCTGGCGCTGGAGATCCTGCTCAACTCGAAGACGCAGCGGCCGAGTGTCTGCAACGCGGCCGAATCGCTGCTCGTGCACGCCGCGGTCGCGGAGGCGTTCCTGGCGAAAGCCCTTCCGGCGCTGGCCGCCGCGGGGGTGACTGTCCACGGCGATCCGGCGGTGGTTGCTGCGGGCAAGGGTATTGTCGCGGCGACGGACGACGACTTCGGGACGGAGTACAACTCGCTCGACCTGTCGGCCGCGGTGGTCGAGTCGCTGGAGGCCGCCGTCCAGCACATCCGGCGCTACAGCTCGGCTCACACCGACGCGATCATCACGCGCTCGCAGTCCGCGGCCCGGCGCTTCGTCCAGGCCGTCGACTCGGCGGCGGTCGTCGTCAACGCGAGCACCCGGTTCACCGACGGCGGCGAGTTCGGCTTCGGCGCCGAGATCGGGATCTCGACGCAGAAGCTGCACGCGCGGGGCCCGATGGGCCTGCCGGAGATGACCTCGACGAAGTACGTCGTGACCGGCGAGGGTCAGATCCGGAACTGATGGACCTGTAGGCGCGGCGGCGCTGAGCCGAGGACGGCCAGGGCCGCCGCGTAACCGGCGCCGACGTCCAGATCGGCGAGCTGGGCCTGGCCGCTCCACCGGAGCACTGCCGGCGGCTCGTCCGGCCCGCTCACCACCACGCTCTGTAGGCCGGTGATCCCTTCGCCGCTGGCCTTCAGCACGGCCTCCTTGCGGGTCCAGTACCTGGCGAACGCCAGCGGTTTGTCCCGCGCCGCTTCGAGCACCTGCAACTCCTCCGGGACGAGGCTCATCCGGGCGACGCCGTCGACGTCCAGCTTGGGGTCGATCTGCTCGACGTCCAGGCCTACCGGGGCGGCGCCGACCGCGATCCCGACCCAGGAGCCGGAGTGGGTCACGGACAACTCGACTCCGTCGGCCCGCACCTTGCCGTGCGGCCGCCCGCAGTCCGCGCAGGATCGGTCCAGGACGACGGCGGCCGGTGCGATCGACATCCGCGCGCCGAGCACCCGCCGTACCATCGTCACGCCGAGCAGGAAGCGCGCCTTGTCGGCGTCCCGCCGGTAGCTGGCGTACCGCTCGCGCTCGACGTCGTTCAGATCATTGCGGAACTCGGCCCGCGCCTGGTCGGGCCGGGCCCACCACACCTCGACGTCCGTCACGCGGGCCGTCAGTCCTGCGGGAGCGGGGCCGGGCGGCTCTCCCAGCGAGTGGAGAGGACGACGGTGGTCCGTGTCCGGACGACGCCATTCACGCGGCGCAGGGAGCCGACCACGGCCTCCAGCTGGGTGACGTCGGCGACCCGGACCTTGACCACGAGCTCCTGGTCGCCGGCGACGAACCAGCAGTCCTCGACGGCGGCGATGTCGCGCACCTGGTCGACGATGTCGTCGGTCTCCACGTCGTCGCGCTGGAACAGGCCGATCAGCGCGCTGGTGCCGAGGCCGACCTGGCTCGGCGCGACCACCGCGCGGTAGCCGAGCAGGACCCCGCGCTCCTCGAGCCGGCGGACCCGCTCCTGGACGCTCGGGCCGGACAGCCCGACCACCCGGCCGAGCTCGGCCCAGCTGGACCGGCCGTTCAGCCGCAGCGCCTCGAGCAGCTGCCGATCGATCACATCCATAGCCGGTGAACCTCCCGTTTACCGCAGATTCGTTGGCAGTTGCCTCGATCTGCCTTCAATTCGTTTGTCTGAACCGTCTGATTGTCGTACAATTTGAGGTGTCGGCGCCAGACCGCGCCGGTTCGAACCGCACAACCCAGTGAAGGAATCATGATCTCCGACGTCGCCCGTGCCCACATCGACGAGATGCACCGTGTCGCCGCGCAGTACCAGCGCGCCGCTGCCGCGCCGTCCTTCTGGCGCCGGCTGCTGACCCGTCACATCCGCCACAGCTGACCCGCCACCCCCGCGACCGGAGGCCCTCGTGCCCACCGGTCGCGGACTTGTCGGTGGGCACGAGATAGGCTCTGTCCCATGCTCAAGCTTGTCGCGCCGCAGCTCGCGGTCCTCGAGGAGGCCTCCGAGGCCGCCCACATCTCGCCGTGGTGGTACGGCGGGTTCGCCATGGTCGTCCTGCTCCTGCTGCTGCTCGTCACGGTGATCATGGGCAAGGGCCGGCCGCACAGCTGACATGGCTGCCGTCGAGCGGGTGCGCCGGCTGGGCGTGATGGGTGGAACGTTCGACCCGATCCACCACGGTCACCTGGTCGCGGCCAGCGAGGTCCAGGCGTACTTCGATCTGGACGAGGTGATCTTCGTCCCGACCGGCCAGCCGTGGCAGAAGTCCGACCGCGCGGTCTCCGCGGCCGAGGACCGGTACCTGATGACGGTCATCGCGACCGCCTCGAACCCGCGCTTCTCGGTCAGCCGCGTCGACATCGACCGGCCGGGTCCGACGTACACCATCGACACCCTGCGCGACCTGTCGGCGCTCTACCCGGACGCCGAGCTGTTCTTCATCACCGGCGCCGACGCGCTGGCCCAGATCCTGACCTGGCGCGACGTCGACGAGATGTTCAAACTGGCCCAGTTCGTCGGCTGTACCCGGCCGGGGACGGAGAGCCAGGAGCTTCCCCTGGACAAGCTGCCGATGGACCGGATCACGCTCCTCGAAGTACCGGCGCTGGCGATCTCGTCGACCGAGTGCCGCGCCCGGGTCGCCAAGGGCAACCCGACCTGGTACCTCGTCCCGGACGGCATCGTCCAGTACATCGCCAAGCGCGAGCTCTACACCAACCGTTAGGAACACCATGTCAGCCAGTGAACGCGCCATCGAGCTGCTCACCGCGGCCGCCGAGGCGGCGCACGACAAGAAGGCCGAGAACGTCCTCGCCTTCGACGTCTCCGAGCAGCTCGCCATCACCGACGCCTTCCTGGTCGCGTCCGCCTCCAACGACCGCCAGGTGCGGGCCATCGTCGACGCCGTCGAGGAGAAGCTCCGCGTCGACTTCGACGCCAAGCCGGTCCGCCGCGAAGGCGCCCGCGAGGGCCGCTGGGTGCTGCTCGACTACCTCGAGATCGTCATCCACGTCCAGCACGACGAGGAGCGCAACTTCTACTCCCTCGAGCGGCTGTGGCGCGACTGCCCGACCATCAAGCTCCCGTCCGCCGGACCGGAGTCCCCCGCGGGTTCGGCCGAATGACCGCAGGACGGCTGATCGTCTGGCGGCACGGCCGCACCGCGTGGAACCTCCAGGACAAGATGCAGGGCCAAGCCGACATCCCCCTCGACGAGGTCGGTATCGCCCAGGCCCGCGCTGCCGCGGCCCGCCTGGCCGCCCTGGCCCCCACCCGCCTGTTCGCCAGCGACCTCCAGCGCGCCGCCGCCACCGCCGGCGAGCTGGCCGTCCTGACCGGCCTCACCATCGAGTACGACAAAGCCCTCCGCGAGATCGACGTCGACGACTGGGCCGGCCTCACCCAAGCCGAACTGGCCGCCCAGCACCCCGAAGCCGCCGCCCGCATCAAATCCGGCGCCCCCCAGCGCCGCGGCACCGCCGGCGAAACCATCGAAGAAGTAGCCACCCGCTTCGCCGCCGCCCTCACCCACATCTCCACCCAAGGCACCCCCGCCGACACCATCGTCATCGCCACCCACGGCCTGGCCGCCCGCGTAGGCATCTGCACCTTCCTCGGCATCCCCGCCCCCCACTGGCCCTCCTTCGGCGGCCTCTCCAACTGCAACTGGGTCTCCCTCCTCCCCAACCGCACCCCCGGCTGGCGCATCGAAGAATGGAACGCCGGCTCCCTCCCCGAACCAGTCCTCTCCGACGACCCCCAGCCCTAACCCCCGCCAAACGCCACCGCTCCGCGCCGCCTGCCTTCGGCGGCTCCGCCAAACGACACCGCTCCGCGGCGACTGCCTATTAGCGGCTCCGCCGCGCGCGGACCTGGCCGTCGCCGACCCGCATCGGCGAACAACTCGGGGAAGCACGGCCCATCGGACACCGCTCCGCGGCGACTACCTTTCGGCGGCTCCGCCGCGCGCGGACCCTGTCGTCGCCGACTCGAATTGGCGGATCAATCGGGTAGGGGTTGACCCATCGGCCACCGCTCCGCGGCGACTGCCAGTTGGCGCCTCCGGCGCGGTCGCGAGGCCTGGTTGCCGTCGGCCCGCCGCGGCGAACAACTCGGATCAGGGGACTCGGCGGAAGCTGCTCAGCGCCGACTGCCTGCTGACGGCTCCGCCGCGCCTACCTACAGATCTAGTTTGATTGGCTCGGACTGACGCCCATCGGTCAGATGCAGGCTGTCAGCGTGTGGGGCGGACCCCAGACACTCACCAACCACCCCGTCCCCACCCATCTGAGCGTGACAACTACCGCCCAACCCGCAATATCAGGAGTAGGTGAGTGGCAGCGGTCCGGCAACCACCCTTCCGCACCACCCAATGCAAGCCCAACACCCTCACCACCCGTGTCATCTACCTCACCCACCCACCACCCCCCTCTCGATTTTTCTTCTCCGCCCCCCATCAGCTAAACTTCCGGAGTCGCAAGGACAACGCGGGGCTTTGGCGCAGTTGGTAGCGCGCTTCCATGGCATGGAAGAGGTCAGGGGTTCGAATCCCCTAAGCTCCACCGCAAGAAACAGCAGGCCAGAAGGCGTTCGCCTTCTGGCCTGTTTTCTTGTGAGGAGGCCGTGGGAGCCAAGCTAGACACGATCCGCGTCCGCCGTACAAGCGGACAATGAACACACTGCGTACGGCGCCGTCACACGCCGGTACAACGCGAGGTGGAAGCTTCCATCGCGGCACGAGCTAGCTGCCCAGTACGGCGCAACCGGGACGAAGGCCCGATCGTCTCGCGCGCTGGCAGCGGCGTCTATCTCCGCGACAGGGCCGACCAGGCGGTCGGACTCCGTCCGTCCATCGAGAGCGCCTTCGAGCATGCTCGGGTGACGATCGACTTCGCGGGTCTCACCGGCGAAACTCTGCTCAGAGCGCTCGAGGAGCCCGTCGACCGGATTCGCCGCGGACGCCTGACTCCGGAGTCCATCAACATCCGGCTGCTGATCTCCGACATGTCGCAGCCGATGGCAGTATCGTCCCGTGCAGGACGCAAGCCGGGGGACGACCCGGCAGTTCGTGGCCGCGTAGAGCAGATCGCCCACCGATCGGCCGGCCAATCATCGAAACCATCGAGGAGCTCAGCAACATCGGCCTCGTCAAGAAGACGAGCGTCGAGTGCCGAGTCGTCAACTTCCCGATGATGTTCAAGATGTACCTCCTCAACGACGAAGAGGTCTTCTTCGGCTTCTATCCTGTCATCGAACAGGATGTCTCAATCGATGGGAGGAACGTTTCCATCTTCGACGCCGTAGGTAAGGACACCGTGCTCTTCCATCACTCCGCCAACGACGACGACCGAGTCGCCGGCTCCCAGTACGTCGACCAGGCCCGCATGTGGTTCAACAGCGTCTGGAGCACCATCAGCCGGACCCACACGCCGTGACCACCGAATCCCCTGCCTCCATCCTCCGCTCAACCCAAGCCGTCCTCCTGGACTTCGACGGCCCAGTCTGCTCAGTCTTCGCAGGCTACCCAGCACCACAGATCGCCGAAGAGCTTCGGGAGCTAGTCCGTGATGTCCTCGGTGAACTGCCCGCGGCCATCGTCGAGGCTGATGGTCCACATGAAGTGCTGGCTGCCTCCGCGCAGTTCGGAGACGACCTGAGGCGGCGAGTCGAGGACGCTCTCCAAGTAGCCGAGATCAAGGCCGTGGAGAGCGCCACAGAGACACCGGGTGTCGGAGTCCTTCTCGATGCTTGCAAGGCCTCAGAACGCCCTGTGGCGATCGTGAGTAACAACTGCGAGGCGGCTATCCGCGCTTACCTCGACCATGTTGGATTCGGCTCACTGATCCAACACATCGAAGCCCGAGACCCGAACCGCGTTGACCGGATGAAGCCAAGCCCCTTCCTGCTCAACCGGGCCGCTGCCGCACTTGAAGTCGAGCCGTCCCGATCGGCGTTCGTCGGAGACCAGGTGAGTGACATCGAGGCCGCAATCGCCGCTGGAACCCGCAGCGTCGGCTACGCCAACAAGCCCGGTAAAGAGGACGACCTGGCAGCCGCCGGTGCCGACATCGTTGTTGACGACATGCGCGTCCTTGCTGATGCCATAGCTTTCGTAGGGTGGCTGAAGGGACGTGCCTGATCAGGAGTCGTCTGATGATCCTGCTCGCGGCCCGTCCGGACGGCCTCTGAGTTTGCGGCGTGCCGTAGAACTTCGACTGATAGCCGAAGATTCTATCTGGGCAGAAGATGCGATCTATGCGCTATCGGCGCTCCCGGAATCACAGATCTCTCTCGGGGCGTTCTGTATTTACCCGCACGCTTCGCGAATAGTGCACGAAAGTGTGAAGCATCTCGGACGGATATTCCCGCAGCTCGCCGATGATCTGAAGCTCGAATTCGGAGCCTACATCGAGTCCGCCCGGCATAGTGTCAAGCTGTTCGACGACAAGAAGCGCGGGCTCGATGGTGTAGTCCAATGGTTTGAATCGGAGAATGCCGTAGCGCAGCGCGGCGCTTTCACAGGCAATGTGCGTTGGAAATGGTTGCAAAGATTCGAAACCGACATGGGGCAGTACTTCGTCGATGACTGCCTGACTATGACGAACCACATTGCTGCGTATCACACGGCGATGCCGCTCGAGATCCTAAGTAAGGAAGATCTTCAGCAACCCTTCTTTGAAGGCGCTAGCTCCGATTTGGGGCGAGTCGTTGGTGCGCTGGCTCACGCATTCAGAGGTGAGCGTCCCAGTTCCATCCCTCCCCTCGAGCCCTTCACGATGTTCCGGACATGTGATGTGAGGACGGAAAAGTATCTCAGTTCCAAGTTTGATCCCAGTTTCTCGCTGGGATTGAAGTCGGCCCTTCTGGCCATGCAGTGTGATTTAAACTCAGTTGCGAAGGTTCTGAGTCGCTTAGAATCAGGGCACGAGGCGGTGTTGCTTCGGGTTCGTCTCGTTACCGTGTCTCACGTGCTATCTGGGCTGGCAGAGGTTCGGCGGCGATTTCGTGACAACGCAAGCAGGTCAACTCAGGTGATCCTGGATGAGATCGTGATCGACCCCATGTCGCAGTTGGTGCTGACAGACTGTCGTCGGCTTCGGAATGTCGCGATGCACTATGGCGTGGATCCCGCTTGGGAGGGTCTTGACTTGGGGTTGCCCATGTCTGGACTCGTCGAGGTCCTCACCCCCGGTGTTTCCTTCCCGCAGCTCGATGCAGACCTTCGCTCGCTCACCGCTCGCCTGTCCGACGTGTTCAACGCGTGGACCGCGACCGCCTGACAAGTTTCTCTACGTCTTCAAGACGGGCCCCTGAGGGGCCCGAAAGCGCGACGCCACCACAGGGCGGGCTGCCTGCCCGCCGCCCCGCTTCGCTGCGCTCTGGGCGCATCCCTTGGCTTGGCGCGCACGTGCCAACAGGGTGCCGGGACGAGGACAGCAGACTCGCCGCCAACGCTCGACACCCTGCCCGGTGCACCACTCGCCGAAAGGCCGGCCACCCACCTCGCGGCCGGACCTGACGCCCGAGCTGGCCGGTGGGTTCCCGCATCGCCCCGCTAGCAATCATGGAAGGGATGGCCCGAGACACCACGCATCAAGGGTGCCTGTGGCGTCCCTCCGGGAGCTCCGCCCCTTGACCCGGACTCCACCGAGCCTAAGGCTGGCAGCTATTGGGGCGATGCGGGAGGGCTGGCCCACACTTTTGGACATCGTCCGTCACAGCTCGGCGTTGGGGCTGGCGTCCCAAATCATGGGCACGAGCACTTGCCTCAGAATGCGATCCAGGGTCTCGCAATTTCCCCCAGACGCCTTCAGGGTTCCAGTCGTGTTTCCGGAGCTGTACGAATATTTGATATTTAGGCGTGATCGCTGATTCGACTCACCTGACTCAAAGTCTCTGCGCTGACACACAATATACTCGAGTGAGCCGCGGATTCTAGCCAGATCGAAATTGTCCTCCACCATGAAGTTGTGCGCTTCAGCCCAAATATCATCGAAGAAAAACCAAAGGTTCTCATTCAGTCGTCTGCCATCCTCACCAACGGTTTCACTGATGAAGACATCCCGCAGCTCGCGCCCCAATACAACATCGTCGTAGAACTTCCATATTGTTCGCACTCGGCTACGCAGCACTGACGATGCATCGAAGCCATCCAGATACGCTTCGATCTTTTCCAATTGATTTTGGTTCATCATCAAGGCAACCTCCGGCCGCGAACTTCCATGATCATGCCTTCAATATAATGCAGAATGTGGCCTAGATAATTTGGAACGAAATCAGGGTGCGAATGGTCCCATTGCCATTTTCTTTGGTTGGGCGCAGGTGCTACGCTCCTGCGCGACGCGTAGTTCTCGTGTGTAAGCTTCCGAATCGCTTCCTGAAGCTGGGTGGTGATCTGAATCTCATGGTGGAGCGATACTTCTACTGCATCCCATGTGGGAAGTGGAATCGTGACATCCATCATTACGTACAAATGTGCTGCGTAGTACCCCTCCTCCCTGGCTTCCATGTCGATTCTGTATTGCAATGAGTGAGATTCACACAACTTGGCGATCGAGTCAGTTAAATACTCGACTCCATCCAGGTACTTGACAACCAATGTGGTGCGGATTAGATCATTAAGTCTTTCGTACCAATTTGATTGATCAATCCATCCAGCGTCTGGCGGCGTCGGCCATTCTTTGTCCGCTAGATTCTTGTTTGACAAAACATTCTTTCGAAACGATTTGTCGAGTACCGATTCAAATGTCTTGCGGACCCAAAAGGGTTCCTCATTGGAGGCGAAAAGCTTGAAGCCTGCCGTCTCTGCAAGATAGTGATCATCCAGATCGCGCATCGCGCCGAGCAATTCTCTCCAAAAAGGGGCGTTATTGGCGGCCTCAAGAGCCTGGGCCATTGCTGAATCATAGCGACCGCGAGCTACCCGCAATGGCTCTGCAGCTACGTGCTTGTCGAGCCACCTGCAGTACTCCGCAAAATCCGGTGTTGTCATCGTCCCCCCTGCATACCCCAAAGCCCGTGACGAAACACGAGCAGTTCTGACGACCTTGGTGCACGTGTCCATCAGTCGTCAACCCCAAACGACTACTCTCTGATCTAGGTCAGCGAACACTCGGCGAATGGCTGCATAGGCGGTTGCAGATCAGGCAGGCACAGACCGGCGCCTTGCCAATCTTGACCGCGGCCCTGCGACTCTCCCGAACCATGATGGACGCTCGCGCACCCACGTAGATCGAACCGAAACCCTCGGCGGTGCGGCGTGCGAGACTGTGCTGTGAGCACATGGCGACGGGGCGGAGTCACTCGGCCCTGGACCTATGCGTTCGGGGAACGATCGTGGGTGGACATTCGGTCGTTTCTGGGCGAGATGGCGGCCCAGTACGCGGGGTTTCGATACATGGTCGACATCATTGACAGTGTCACCGACTCCGGTGCAGATGAACTTCTCGCGGGGGGCACATCGATGCACGACCTCATGGTCGTTCCGCGCCCGGTTGGCGCACAGGTCCGCGAGATGATCGTCGTTCGAGCGCCCGGCTCGACGAGGCCGGCGCCCGGCGGCCAGGTACGCATTGAGCATCTCTCCAGCACCGGTCTGAACGACTGCATCGACCGGCCTACTTCGGAAGCTGTCCCACTGTTCTGGCGATTCGCGATCGAGAAGTACGGCATCAGGCCGCCGTGTCGACCCATCTGAGCTGACCCCGCCGAATGGGATGCCATGGGAGGATTTTGGGAGCCGACTACGCGTAACAACGGTCTCGAAGCGGGGCCAACTCGCGGCAATCAGGAACGCGAAAACGCCTTGTGTGTAGGGGAAAATGTGCCACCCAGCGCAGGTCACCGAAGCGACCTCCGCCCATGGCATGGAAGAGGTCAGGGGTTCGAATCCCCTAAGCTCCACCGCAGGTCAGAAGCCGGTTCTCCGTCAGGGGAACCGGCTCTTTTTATGTCCCGGGAGGCTACTCGGGAGGCTGGGGTTCGGGCTCTGGGGGAGAAGTGGGGTGGGTGTAGGTGATTGGTTTGTTGGTGGATTGGGCGTGGGCGATTTCGGTTCGGGTGGAGTCGCCTAGGTAGGCGTTGGGGTTGACTACGAGGACGGTGTCGGCGAGGTCGATCTTTTGGAGGTGGAGGGCGCTCAGGGTGGCTTTCTGGGTGGGGGTTAGGGGGTGGGGGAAGGTGGTGGGGGCCAGGACTATGGCGCCGGAGAGGGTTAGGGCGCGGGCGGCCGCTTGGATTTCGTTGGTGAAGCGGGTGGATCCGCAGATGCAGACGATCTCTGGGCGGGTGGGCATGGTCGGTCCTTGGGGTGGGTGGGGTTGGCGGTAGCTTAGGGCGGGAGTAGATTAGATTCATGAATCTAACTCGGCTCATGATCTTGGGGCTGTTGGCGTCTCAGGGGGCGATGCATGGTCATGAGATCAAGCGGATCGCCAAGGACACGGATGTGTCGGAGTGGGGTGGGGTCGGGATCGGCGCGATCAATCGTGAGTTGGTGCAGGCGAAGGAGGGTGGGCTGCTGCGGGCGGTTGCGGTGCAGCAGGTGGGACGGCGGCCTGCGCGGACGGTGTACGAGATCACGGGGACGGGGCGTGCGGAGTTGGCGGCGCTGCGGGAGCGGGCGATCTGTGAGCTGCACTTCGGTCCTGATCCGATGGCGGTGGCGTTGTTGTTCGGACGGGCGTCGGATCCGGTCGAGCTCGACGGATTGCTTGCGCGGCGGCGGGAGTTGCTGATGACAACGATCGCCGAGTTGGACGCCGAACGGGCTCAGCTGGTCGGCGACGGGCAGATCAGCGGCCTGGACTCGGCGCTCTTCCGGCGTCAGGTGATGTTGCTCGAGGCAGAGATCAGCTGGCTCGACGACCATCGATCCGCCTTCACTACAAGGCCGGAGTGAGCCGTGGGCTGGATCGAGCTGACCGGCGTCCGGACGCACAACCTGCGCGGCATCGACGTCCGGGTTCCGCATCAGACCATCACCGCGTTCACCGGCGTCAGTGGAAGCGGCAAGAGCTCGCTGGTGATGGACACGCTGCATGCCGAGGCGCAGTTGCGGTACGTCGAGGGCTTCGACCCATACGTCCGCAAGTTCCTCACGCCGCGGGACCGACCGCAGATCGATCGCGTTCGTGGACTGACGGCGACGCTCGCCGTCGACCAGCGCAACTCCAACCGCAACCCCCACTCGACGCTCGGCACGCTGACCGGTGTCGACGCGTATCTCGGGTTGGTCTTTGCCCGCCTGGCGCCGTTGGCAACCGGCAGCACGTGGGCTGGGCCGCTGCATCCCGCCCAGTTCGATCCGGACACCCGCGATGGCATCTGCCACACCTGTATCGGCGCCCGTGAGATCTTCAGCGCGCGACCCGACCTGATCGTGCCGGCGCCAGGGCGGCCGTTACTGGACGGCGGTTCGCCCTGGTTCGGTGGCAACCTGGCGAACGAGGCCGCCTACCTGCCCTCGCTCGCCGCGCACCACGGCACGGAGCTGAGCCTGCCCTGGGGCGAGCAGCCCGAGGCATTCCAGCATGCAGCGCTGCGCGGAACGGCAGGTGCGACCATCCCGGTCACACTCTCCGGCTCGAACAGGAAGAAGAACAGCCAGTACTCCTACAAGGCCGACCAGGCGTTGGTCGGTGCGATCGCCGAGATCGAGACGGCGTACGCCGCGGCCGTCACCGACGAAGCCAAGGAGCTCTATCGCCAGTTCCTCGAGCGGCAGCCCTGCCCCGCATGCGAAGGCACGGGCCTCGGCCCGATCGCGCGGACCGTCACCTTGCGGGACAGCACATTTCGCGACGTGCTCGAGAGCCCGGTCGACGACGTACGGCGCTGGATCGACGAAGTGGACGCCGAGCTCAACGAGCCACAGCGCAAGGTCGGACAGATTCTGGTGCCCGAACTGCGCGACCGGCTCGACCTGCTGATTCGTCTGGGCCTCGGTCATGTGGAGCTGTGGCGTGGCGCACCGACGCTCTCCGGCGGCGAGCTGCAACGGGCCCGCTTGTCCGCCCAGATCAGCACGGCGCTGAGTGGTCTCACCTACGTTTTTGACGAGCCCGGCGCGGGCCTGCACCCGGCCGACAAGGACCACCTCCTCGCGATCTTGCGTGAGCTACGGGACGCCGGCAACACCGTGCTGCTGGTTGAGCACGATCCCGACCTGATCGCTCGCGCCGACTGGGTCATCGACTTAGGCCCGGGCGGCGGGCGGGACGGCGGTACGTTGGTTGCCGCAGGCACTCCAGAGGACGTCGCCGCCTACCCGGCGTCCGTCACCGGCCGGTACCTGCGCGAGCCGCACTACCGGCTGGAGCGTGCGGAGCGACCGCCGACTGCCGACACCGAGTGGCTGGTGCTGCATGGCGCTTCAGTTCACAACGTCGATGCGCCAGAGGTCCGCATCCCGCTGAACCGGCTCACGTGCTTGACCGGCATCAGCGGCAGCGGCAAAAGCAGCCTGCTCAACCAGGCATTAGCCGATTCCGTCGAGTCCGTGCTGGCCAACCGCCCGCATCCTGCGGTCCAGAAGCTCGCCGGGTACGGCGGTCTGCGCTGGGTCACGATCGTTGACCAGGCGCCGATCGGACGTACGCCGCGGTCGAACCCGGCGACGTACACCAAGGCTTTCGACCAGATCCGCGCGCTCTTCGCGGGGACGGACGACGCACGCCGCCGAGGGCTCGCCGATCCGTCGATCTTCTCGTTCAACTCCAGCGGTGGCCGGTGCGAGACCTGCCAGGGCCTCGGCCGGCTGAAGCTCGACATGCAGTTCCTCGGCGACGCCTACTTGACCTGCCAGGAATGTGAAGGACGGCGCTACACCGCAGAGGTGCTGGCGGTCACGTATCGCGGGCTCGCGATCGATGAGGTGCTCGACCTCACGGTGTCCGAGGCGGTCGGAGTGTTCGACGAGCCGGGCTTGCTCGCCGCGCTGCTGGAGGCGATGGACGGCGTCGGCCTCGGCTACCTCACGCTCGGCGAGAGCGGCACCGCGCTGTCCGGCGGCGAGGCGCAGCGGCTCAAGCTCGCCAAGGCCACCCTGCGCGGACGCCGGGGCAGCGACCCTGGCCTACTCATCCTCGACGAGCCGGCCACCGGCCTGCACCCGGACGACGCCCAGCGCCTGATGCGGACTCTTGACTTGCTCCTGGAGCGCGGTCAAACCGTGGTCATCGCCGAGCACGACGTCCACACCGCAGCCTGCGCCGACTGGATCATCGACCTGGGGCCGGGCGCCGGTCGGGCCGGCGGGCGGATCATCAACGCGGGAACTCCCGCGCAGGTCGCGTCCGGCAACGGGCCCACCGCGCCGTACCTACGGCGACTCGTGCACAGCGATCAGCGGCCCAGGTAGCTGTCGACCTGGGGGAGTAGCTCCGGTAGCGGACGGCGCGTGTCCAGCTGGAGGTAGTTGGCGGGGCGTTGGGTTTGGTTTGTTGAGGTTTGGATGAGGGTTTGTGGGTCTGTGGGGGTGTTGGGGGCGTCTGCGGGGGCTTGGGTTAGTGAGGGGCGTTGGCTTCTGAGGGTTGGGCGGGTGCGGAGGCGTTCGTCCAGGAGGTCGAGGTCGGTCAGGTGGCACTCGATGTATTTGTAGGGGACGTTGTGGGTTGCCGCGATCTGTTGGCCGGTGGTGAGGATCTGGGGCCAGAAGCAAGGGCTGTCCATGACGACGGGGTGGCCTTGGGTGAGTAGGTGGCGGGCTTCGGCGTACATGAGGGCGTACGCCGCTCTGGTGCTGGCGGGGAAGTCGAAGCCGGTGTCCAGGAGGGTGGATTTGAGGACGTCGTAGTCGACGACTGCGGCGCGGTGGGTGGTGGCGACGTGGCGGGCGATGGTGGATTTGCCGGCGCCGGGGAGCCCGGACATCTGGAGGAGGAACATGCAGGTCGGGCCCTTCGGTCTGGGGGGCTTCCGGTGCTGAGCGTACGGCGGGGTGGGTACCGGGCGGCTGACGTGGCCGATCGTGGACCGGGAGTGGTTTGGATGTTGCCTGAGGTGGTCAGTGCGGAGGAGTGGCAGCGGGAGCGGGATGCGTTGCTGGTGAAGGAGAAGGCGCTGACGCGGGCGCTCGACGAGCTGGCGGCGGAGCGGCGGCGGTTGCCGATGGTTCGGTTTGGTGAGTACGCGTTCGAGGGTGTGGATGGGACGGCGGGGCTGGGGGAGCTGTTCGAGGGACGGCGGCAGCTGATCGTCTACCAGATGATGGATCTTGGCCCGGATGAGTACTGCAACGGATGCTCGAGTTTCGTCGACAACATCGGCCATTTGGCGCATCTGAACGCGCGGGACACGACGTTCGTCGTCGTCTCGGATATGCCGGCCGAGCAGCTGTTCGGCTGGCGGCGGCGGATGGGTTGGACGATGCCGTTCTACTCCTCCCGCGGTACGACGTTCGCCACCGACTGCGGCCTGGACGGCGGATTCGGGCTGAGCGTCTTCCTCCGCGACGGCGCCGACATCTACCGCACCTACCTGACCCAGGCCCGCGGCGTCGACCGCCTCCGCCCCGACCTCAACCTGCTCGATCTCACGCCCTTCGGCCGGCAAGAGGAGTGGGAAGACACCCCGCCCGGCCGCCCGCAAACCCCGACGATGGCGTGGCTCCGCCACCACGACGAGTACGACGACGCGAACGACAGGAGGTAGTCGGTCAATCAGCCCCGCGCTGCGCCGGCCTCAGGCGTAAACGCCGCTATACGTACCCATCTACGTCATGTCCTTAGCGACGCCAAAGTGCCGACCGATGCGTTCGGCAACTTCATGCGGCCGGAGTCGGCTGGTGTCGATCACCAGTTCGTCCAGGTCCGCGGCCGCGAGGCGGGCCGCCAGCTCGGCGTACCGCTCCAGATGCCATTGCAGGGCTTGGGTTTGGCTCGCGGAGTAGCGGCCGCGCAGGCGGCGCTCGGTGGTCGCCGGGTCCGCGGTGAGGCGCACCGAACGAAGTGGGCTGCCGAGGGCCGCCTCATAGCGCGCTTTGGCCGCCGGGGTTGAGATCACGCCGCAGATGACCAGCTGCCGTGGGCCCGCCGACTGGTAGTTCTTCCAGACCGCGGTGAGATTGTCGGCTTCGATCTGGGCGTTGTCCGGGTCGGCGGGCGGCCAGGAGCGGTGGAACCAGTCGACGTCCATCAGGCTGAAGGGGCGGCCGGCGGCGGCGAGGAGGTCGCCCAGGTGGTCGAGGGTGGACGACTTGCCTACGCCGTAGCTGCCGTTCAGGAAGATCACACGGAGAGTTTGCCGCGGAGGACGTCGAACTCGCAGCCGGGCTCGTTGGGATCGAAGCCGTGGTCGATGAGCCAGCGGGCGGCGCTGAGGCTGCGGAGGGACCACCACGCGCGGATGGCGTCGAGGTCGACGTCGTGGCCGTAGCCGGCCAGCAGGTCGGGGAGGCGTTCGGCGTGCCCGAGGGTGAGGGTGGCGAGGTCGAACATGGCATCGCCCTGCCGGCCCTCCGACCAGTCGATCACGCCGGTGACCTGGTCGTCGTCGACGAAGATGTGCGTGATCTGGAGGTCGCCGTGGATGAAGGACGGCGTCAACGGGCGGAAGGCGGCCGACGCGATCTCACGATTGCGCCGGACCAGCTCCGCGGGCAGGACGTCGTTCGCGATCAGCCACTCGCATTCGCCGTCCAGCTGCGCGGCGATCTCCTCGTCGCTCGGCCCAGTCCACGGCGGCAAGGGCGCCTCATGCAGCTCGCGCACGGCCGCGCCCGCCGCGGCCCACGCCGCCGCCGAAGCCTTCGACGGTTCGCCAAGCACGCCGAGCGCCGTCCCCGGTACCAAGTTCAGCGCGAGGACGGAGGGCTGCTGCCACAACACTGTCGGAGTGGGCAGCGGCGCCAGCTCCATCGCCGCGACCTCGACCTCGAGCCGCCGCGCATCGCCGTCCACCTTCAAGAAGACGTCGCCCACCCGCAACGTCGCCCGCTCACTGTGCGCCACCACCACCGCGACCTCGTCCACCCGCCCAGT
Organism: Kribbella sp. NPDC104218; assembly: GCF_055584105.1. Lineage (NCBI taxonomy): Bacteria > Bacillati > Actinomycetota > Actinomycetes > Propionibacteriales > Kribbellaceae > Kribbella > Kribbella sp. NPDC104218. Next base: position 940,905 of record NZ_JBVJMQ010000002.1, on the reverse strand, counting down.
CTCCCAATCCCGCCTCCACCCGTCATCGCAATTACAGTGACGACCGATGAAGACCTGGCCCGAGCAACCCACCCGTAGCGACGTTGAACCCGTCGTCCACGAGTACGTCGCGCTCCTCCGATCCGCCCAACTCGCCGCCGCCGAGCAGCTCATCGACCACAACCCGATGCCGCACGTCCTCAAAGGCCTCTGGCGCGAGTCGGTCGGCATCGAAGACCTCGAGACCGCCGACGCCCGCGTCGCAGCCGGCGAATGGCACCAAGACCTCACCTGGCTCGACCCCCTGGCCTTCGACCACATCGCCTGGGGCTACGCCGACACCACCTTCCTGCTCCACCTCACCCATCACTCCCGCCCCCTCGAGGTAGCCCTCGGCTTCCATCTAACTGAAGCCGAAGTCGGCTGGACCCTCCGAGGCCCAGCCACCTACTGGTGACCCCCGCCCATCAGCGCCGTTATGGAGAATGAGACATGGCGAAACACCGGATCTACGGGATCAGCTTCGCGAGCATCTACCCGCTGTACCTGCAGAAGGCGGAGAAGAAGGGGCGGACCAAGGCGGAGGTCGACGAGGTCCTGCGCTGGCTGCTCGGCTACACCCAGGACGGGCTGGAGGCGCAGCTCGCCAAGGAGGTCGACCTGGAGACGTTCATCACCGAGGCGCCGCGGCCGAATCCGGATCGGGTGCTGGTCAAGGGCGTGATCTGCGGGATCCGGGTCGAGGAGATCGAGGATCCGCTGATGCGGGAGATCCGGTACATGGACAAGCTCGTGGACGAGTTGGCGCGCGGTAAGGCGATGGCGAAGATCCTGCGTCAGCCGTGACTGCCGAGCCGGTCGCGGAGCAGGCAGAAGGTGTTGCCCTCCGGGTCGGCCAGGACGTGCCAGGGTTCGGCGCCGGTCTGGCCGACGTCGGCGTGCCGGGCGCCGAGGGCGAGCAGGCGGCCCAGCTCGGCGTCCTGTGAGCGGTCGGTCGGGCTGACGTCGAGGTGCAGCCGCAGGTTCGCCGGGTCCGGCGCGTCGGCCTTGGCCAGGATGAGCGTCGGCTGCAGCCCGCCGAAGCCGTCCGGGGGCCCGATCACGACGTCCGCGCCCTCCCGGTCGATGATCTCGAAGTCCAGGACGGCGCACCAGAACGCCGCGAGCGGCTCCGGATCGCGCGCCTGCAGGATGAGCTCGCTGATCCGAGAGGCCATGAGCCGACGGTACTCCGGCGGACCCGCTGACACGGGTGTTCGGGCCGTGTCAGGGCAGTGTCAGGGCCTCCCGGCACCTTGGAGCCATGACAGGCTCAGCGATCACCGCCTCCGGACTCCGGAAGGCTTATCAGGACAAGGTCGTCCTCGACGGTATCGACCTCGACGTCCCCGCGGGGACCATCTTCGCGCTGCTCGGCCCGAACGGCGCCGGTAAGACCACGACCGTGAACGTGTTGACCACGCTCACCAAGGCGGACGGCGGCGCCGTCCGGGTGGCCGGGTACGACGTCGCCGCCGACGCCAAGGCGGTGCGGAAGGCGATCGGCGTGACCGGCCAGTTCGCGGCCGTCGACGAGTTGCTGACCGGCCGCGAGAACCTCCAGCTGATGGTCGACCTGACCCCGGCCGCCGACCCGGCGGTCATCGCCGGTCTGCTGGACCGCTTCGAGCTCACCGCGGCGGCCGATCAGCAGTCCTCGACGTACTCCGGCGGCATGCGCCGCAAACTCGACCTCGCGATGACGCTGGTCGGCAGCCCGAAAATCATCTTCCTCGACGAGCCGACCACCGGCCTGGACCCGCGCAGCCGGCGGACGATGTGGACGATCATCCGGGACCTGGTCGCCGAGGGCGTCACGATCCTGCTCACCACGCAGTACCTGGAGGAGGCCGACCAGCTCGCGCACCGGGTCGCCGTCCTGGACGGCGGCAAGATCGTTGCCGAGGGCACCCCCGAGGAGCTCAAGCGCCGGATCCCCGGTACGCATGTCCGCTTCCGGTTCGCCAATGCCGACGAGCTCGACACCGCGGCCCGGATCCTCGACGGCTCGACCGCGGACGAGAGCGAGCTGGTCCTGCGCGTCCCCAGCGACGGCCGGACCAAGTCCGTCCGGGCGCTGCTCGACAAACTCGACGAGTGGGAGCTCGACGCCGAGGAGTTCTCCGTCCACACCCCTGATCTCGACGACGTCTTCCTGGCCCTGACGGGTCACACCACGGAGGTGACCGCGAAATGAAGTCCCACTCGATCGTGATGCTGCGCCGCAACCTGAAGCACATCGCCCGCAACCCCACGTCGGTCTTCAACGCGGTGCTGATGCCGATCGTCGTGATGCTGATGTTCGTCTACATGCTCGGTGATGCGTTCAGCGTCGGCGTCGACTATGTGGACTACGCGACGCCCGGCCTGCTCCTGCTGGCCGTCTGCTACGGCCTCGGCTCGGTCTCGCTGGCCGTGAACGCCGACAAGACCAAGGGCATCATCAACCGGTTCAAGGTGATGGACGTCCCGCCGAACGCCGTCCTGACCGGGCATGTGATCGCGAGCATGCTGACCAACCTGATCGCGGTCGTCGCGATCGTGGGGGTTGCCTTTCTGCTCGGGTTCGACCCGGCGGCGAGCTTCGTCCAGTGGCTCGCGGTGATCGGCATCGTGCTGTTGCTCAGCCTCGCGACCAGCTGGATCACGGTCGCGCTCGGCCTGGTCGCGAAGACGCCGGAGACGGCCGGTCTCGTCACGGTGCCGCTGATCATGCTGCCGTTCTTCAGCAGCGCGATCGTCCCGGCCGACAAGATGGGCCCGGGCGTCAAGCAGTTCGCCGAGTACCAGCCGTTCACCTCGATCATCGAGGCGCTTCGCGGCCTCCTGAATGGCGTACCGGCGGCGGGCGACCTGATTCCGGCGCTGGCCTGGCTGGTCGGGATCCTGCTGGTCGGCTACTTCTGGGCGTCGTCGACGTTCAAGAAGCAAGCGTGACGGCGGCCAGCTCCCGCCAGTCGGCGTCCGTCCCTTCCTGCGTCGCCTCGGTGAACCTCTGGTCGCCGAGGCGGCGCCGCGCCTCCTGCTCGATCCGATCGACATCCGGGGTCGAGCGGTCGCGCAGTCCGCGGACGCGGTGCCCGGCCGCCAGCAGCCGGGCCGCTTGCGCGAACTCCTCGTCGCGCAGCGCGAGATCTGCGACCCCGACGAGGATCTGCGCGACCATCAACGGCGATCGGTCGGCAACCGCCTCGAATACGCCCGCGTAGTACCTCCGGGCCTGCTCCAGATCATCGGTGACGTACCCGAGCGTGCTGTCGATCACGCTCTGCATTCCGGCCTGACCAACCGCTGCCGGGACGTCGGCCGCGGCGACGTCCAGCTGTCGTCGGGCCTCGGCCGTGTCGCCGTTCCAGCGCGCGATCTCCGCCTTTGCCAGGGCCAGCTCGGCGCGAGCCTCGGGCCACGCGACCACGCGGGCGACCCGCTCGGCCTGCGCGATGGCCGCCGTACTCGCCGCCTGATCCCCGGCCAGCCAGTACAGCTGCGCCTGCCGCGACCGCATCCGCAGCAGATCCTCGATCGCGCCGACTTCGGTGACCACGACGGCGGCCTGCTCGTAGTACTCCGCCGCGTTGACGAACTCACCGCGGACGGCGATCCGGTCCGCCAGCTCGGTCAGCGCGAAGGCGGTCCCCCAGCGTTCGCCGACCGCGCGGAACTCGGCGACCGCCTCCTCCAGGTATGCGTCCGCCCGCCGGCTCCCGTCACCGAGCTGCCCGAGTTGTTTGCCCAGCTGTAGTCGCGCCAGCGCGCCGACCCACGGATCGTCGTCGGTCAGCAGCGACTCGAACGCCGGCATGAAGGCATCCGAATCGTGCAGTAGACCTTCTAGCGCACCCGCGAACCGTACGGCGGGGTGCGCGCTCTGCACCTCGCGACTCAGCTGGAACAGGCGCTGGATCCATTCCGCTGCGTCGAACTGGTCGCCCCGCCCCGATGACATGAACCCGACCACGAACGAGAGCACGATGGCCTGGATCTCGTCGGCCGCCTCGCCCGGCAGCGCGGTCGCCGCCATCAGGAACTCGCTGCCCTCGGCCCGATGCCCGGCCAGCCACCAGTACCAGCACGCGGCCGCGGCCAGCCGCATCGCGGGCTCCGCCTCCCCGGCCGCCAACGCGCCGCGCATCGCGGCGGTCAGGTTGTCGTGCTCGGCCTCGAGGATCGCGAGCCAGGTCAGCTGCTCACCACGGCGCAGATGCGGGTCGGCCGTCTCGGCCAGCTCGGTGAAGTAGGTCAGATGCGCACGCCGGGCCGGCTCGGCCTCACCGGCCTCGGCGAGCCGCTGCTCGGCGTACTCCTTGACCATGCCGAGCATCCGGTACCGCGGCGCATCATTGCCCTCAGCAACGACTAGCGACTTCTCGGTGAGCGCGGTGAGTAGCTCGAGGACGTCGATCGGGTCGTCGGCGCAGACCTGTTCGGCCGCCTCCAGGCTCGCTCCGCCGGCGAAAGCCGACAGCCGGCGCAGGACGGTCCGCTCGGGTTCGCTGAGCAGCTCCCAGCTCCAGTCGATCACCGCGCGCAAGGTGCGGTGCCGCGGTAGCGCCGTCCGGCTGCCACCGGTCAGCAGCCGGAAGAGATCGTCGAGCCGATGCGCGAGCTGATCGAGCGTCATCGTGCGCAGCCGAGCGGCGGCGAGCTCGATCGCCAGCGGCATCCCGTCGAGCGCACGACAGACCCGTGCCATCGTGGCGAGCGTCGCCGCGTCGGTCCCGAGATCCTTGCGGACGGCGCTCGCCCGGTCGCGCAGCAGCCGGACGGCGGGCGCCGACTCGATCACCGCCGGATCGGCGTCCGGCCCGGGGAGTGTCAGCGGCGCGACCGTCCAGAGCGCCTCACCAGTGATGCCGAGTGGCTCCCGGCTGGTCGCGAGGATGCGCAGCCGTGGGCACTCGCCAAGCACCCGATGCGCGAAGGCCGCCGCCGACTCGATCACGTGCTCGCAGTTGTCCAGGATCAGCAGCAGCTCGCGATCGCCGATCGCGGTGATGATCCGGTCGACCGACTCGGCGTCCGGCGCGCCGCCGAGCAGCGCGTCCCGATGGCCGAGCGCGGCGAGGGCGGCCGCGGCGACGTCGTCCGCGGGTCCGATCGCGGCCAGCTCGACGACGCGGGCGCCGTCCGGCAGGCTGGGCAGGAGTGTTCGCGCGGCCTCGGTAGCCAATCGGGTCTTGCCGGAGCCGCCCGGTCCGATCAGCGTGGTCAGGCGGTGGCTCTTGACGAGTGCGCTGACGGCTGCGACGTCGTCGTCCTTGCCGACGTAGGTGGTCAGCTCGGAGCGCAGGTTGGTCTTCGGGGTCTCCTCGCGGCCGCCGACCTCGCCGCGCAGGAGTGCGACGTGCAGCGCGGCGAGCTCGGGGGAGGGGTCGACGCCCAGCTCGTCGGCGAGGGTCTCGCGGGTGCGTTCGTAGACCAGCAGCGCCTCGGACTCGCGGCCGCTCGCGGCTAGCGCCCGCAGCAGCGCGCCGACGAGCCGCTCCCGAACAGGATGTGCGGCAACGAGGTCGGTCAGCTCGCTGACCAGCGGGGCGCCACGGCCCCGGCTGATCTCGGCGTCGTACCAGTCCTCGGCCACGGTCAGCCGCAGGCCCTCCAACCGGGTGACTGCGGCATCGAACGCGGCGCTCTCCTGCAGACCGACTTCCTGCAGCGCGGCGCCGCGCCATAAGTTCAGCGCGGCGCGCAGCTCGCCCTGCCCGACGAGCCGCTCGAACCGGACGGCGTCGACGTCGTCAGGCTCGACGCGCAGCCGATAGCCCTCCGGTACTCCCTCGACTGGTAGGACCTTTCGGAGCCGGGAAACCAACCGCTGCAAGGCGTTCGCCGCATCGGACGGCGGCTGCTCGCCCCAAATCCAGTCGACCAGCGTCGATTTCGGGACGACGCGGCCGGCCTCCAGAGCGAGTGCCGCCAGCAGTCCGCGCAGCCGGGCACCGGGGACGTCGGCGACCGTTCCGTCGTCCGTACGGACCTCGAACGGCCCGAGTAACCCGATCTGCACGCACTGATCTTGCCATCACGGGGTGCAGCTCAGTTTCGCGGCGGCCCAGTCGGCGTGATCGTGGGCGTTCCCGTTGGCGCCCGCGGTGACCTTCAGCCGCAACACCTTGGCTCCGGAGACGTCCACCGCGACCGGGACCGCCTGGTCGTTTCCGGTCAGTACGGCGCTGCCGTAGCGCCGAGTCCCGTCGGTGTAGACCTCGAACTCGACGCTACCGGCGTTGCCGACTTCGTCGTCCAGACCGACGTCCGCAGTGAACGAGGTGCAGTGACCGCCCAGATACAGCTCGACCGTGGACTCCGCGTGCACACCGAGCCCGGAGGCGTACGTCGTCCCGCCGATCGTGATTGGTCGACCGTCGGACTCGCCCTCCTCGCCGTTGCTCCGATCACGCTCAACCGGCCCCCAACCGTTCTGGACAGTGAGGAAGTCCAGCGCGCTGACGGCGACCTCACCGCGCGGCGGCGTCGGCGCTCCGACCAGCTGAGCCGATGCGAAGGCGGTCGCTTGTCCGGCCCGCACCTCGACAGTGACCGGCCGGACGCCGCGCGGCGAGTCGGCACTACGCGTGATCTGGACGACCGCAACCACCGACTTACCCGGCGCGAGCGCGCTCAGCGGCACCGTCCGCGGCGCGACCGTCCACCCTTGGGAGGTGGTGAGCGTCGCCGAGCCGGCGGGCAGAGCGGTTCGGCAGGGGTTGGTCACGGTCAGCGTCGCGTCGACGTTCTCCCCGGGCTCGACCGTCTCCTTGCTCGGTACCAGCGTGACGTCGGGGGTGCAGGTGAGCTGGTTGTGTGGTAGACCCGTGCGAACCTCCGCCCGGCTGAGCGGCCGGAGCAGTACGGAGTAGACGTACTCGTGGTCGGCCTCGACCTGGTACTGCGGCAGCGTCTCGTGGAAGGTCTCGCTGACGCCGGTGACCGCATGGCTGACGTGCAGTGTCGTACCGTCCTGGTTGCGCTTCAGTGCGTGTGGGTAGACCGCGCGGTCGGCGTCGTCGTACTGATCGACAGCGACGTTCAGATCGCCGGCCACCAGTAGGCCGCCCGACTTACCGTCGGTCAGCGTCGCCCAGCGGACGTCGCCGTGGTTGCCCTGCTCCTGTGGTTGTACGTACGGGAAGTACTCGTCGGCCACCGTGGAGGAGTAGACCCCGATGGGGGTGGATGCCTCGCGGTCCGGGTAGTTCTCGACCGGGCCGCGACCGTAGTAGCTGAACTGCTCGAACTTGTCGGGCACCTTCAGCGAGAACCCGAGCCGCGGCAGGTACGGGACGTTACGGGCCTTGCCGAGCGGATCGGCCCGATGCGAGACCCGGACCTCGCCGTTCCCGGACACGGTGTAGGTCATCGTCTGCCGGAACGACGAATCAGTGGTTCCGGCGGCCGTGCTGCGGGCGGTCACGGTGACGGCGTCCGGTGTCTGCTCGACGGCGAAGTCGTCGACCGTGGTGGTGAGGCGATCAAAACCGGCGTTACGCCAGGTGCCCGCCTCGCCCCACATCTCGTTCGACAGCGGTGCGCGCCACACGTCCAGCTTCGGCCCGCGGTTCAGGAGTTCTTGACCCCGGACCCGCATCGAGTCGAGTGCGCCGGTCGTCTTGTCGAAGGTGTAAGTGAAGTCGCGGCCCGACACGACGGTGTTCGCGCCGTCCTGACGGACGTTCAGACTGCCGGTGGGCTCGGGCGAGGTCACGCCGCGCAGCTGCTTGCCGCCGACCGCGAACTGACCGAGCGCGACTACATGCCCGGCCGGGGCCCAGTTGGTCGGTTTCGTTAACACTGCTTGGACGTTGAGCCATCGCTCCAGGCCGTCCGGATTGGCGGGAAGCGCGGGCAGTTGGATTGATTTGGTGGTGCCTGCGGCGACGTCCAAGGGCTGTCGGCCGGTGGTCAGCGTGCGGTTGCCCTCGACGACAGACCAGCGCAACTGCAGGTCGCCGGTACCGGCGAAGGCGCGCTCGTTCGTGACGATCAGCCGACCGTCGGGCCGGGTGAACCGGATCGGCGCGTGGACGTGCGCCAGCTCACGGGTCTCTGGCTGCAGAGTCCGGTCGGCGTTCACCAGACCGTCCACGCCGCCCGGCCCGGCGCCGTACGTCTCGTAGCGGCCCTTGGTTTCGACCTCGTCGAAATCGAGCGCGAGGACGGCGGTCGTCTTCGGATCGGCCGCGAGCTCGGCCTCGGTCAGTGCGCGGTGGTAGATCCGGACGTTGTCGAAGGTGCCGTGCGCCGGTCGGGTCGACGGGTTCTCCTGGGCATCCGGATTGCGGCCGATGTTGAGCGGGTCGCTGGAGGCGGCGATCGTCCCGGCCCACGCCGTCCGGCCGATCTCCTTGCCGTCCAGCAGCAGTCGCAGGGTTTGCCCGTCGAAGGTGCCGGTGACGCGGTGCCAGTTGCCACGCCAGTCCGCCGGGACGGCGGCGCGCACGCTGTGCCAGTCGCCGGCGCCGTAGACGAAGAACTCCAGGGTGTTCTGGTCGGCCATCTTCAGTGAGTACTGCCGGTTGCCCTTGGCAATCATCGTGAAGTCGCCGGTCCAGCTGTCCGGTTTCACCCAGGTGTCCAGGGTCAGCTCGTCCCGGACCTTGTCGAACTCGCGATCGCGATAGACCTCGACCCAGTCGTCCAGGCTGGACAGGTACAGCCCGGTGCCCTGCTTACCCTCGACCTGCTCGGGCAGACCGGTCAGCCAGGCCATGATCTTGTTGCCCGAGGCATCCGGCGTGGTGCGCAACGGCTGGTACAGGTTCTGATCGGCCCAGTCCCAGATGAAGCCGCCCTGCACCACCGGATTGCGGCGGACGACGTCCCAGAACTCGTTGAAGTTGCCGAAGCCGTTACCGCTGGCATGCGCGTACTCGCCCATGATGATCGGCTTCTCTGTGGTCCGCGCCATCGACTCCAGGCCTTCGGGCGACGGGTAGCGCGGCCCCCAGACGTGGGCGAACGGAGCGTCGCCGTCCGGGCCGTTGGACTGGTGGTAGAGCGGGCGGCTCGGGTCGTTCGCGGTGGCCCACTCGGCCATCGAGTAGTGCGCCTTGCCGAGGCCGGCCTCGTTCCCGGTGTCCCAGAGGAAGACGCTCGGGTGGTTCTTGTCCCGCTCGACCATGCCGATGAAACGGTCCATGAACGCGGTCTGCCACTCGGGCCGCTCGGCCAGGCAGTTGTTCGGGCAGCCGTCGTGGTGGTGGGTCTCGATGTCGACCTCGTCGGCGATCCACAGGCCGCGGGTGTCGGCGAGGTCGTAGAAGTAGGGATCGCTCGGGTAGTGCGAGGTGCGGACGGCGTTGATGTTGAGCTGTTTCATCAGTGCGACGTCCTCGAGCATCCGCCCGGTGGTCGCGTGCCGTCCGGTCGCGGGGTCGGTCTCGGCGCGGTTCACGCCCTTGATCAGGACGCGTTTGCCGTTGACCAGGAGCTGTTTGTCCTTGATCTCGATCGTCCGGAAGCCGGTCGGCTGACTGGTGATGTGGGTGACGCGGCCGGCCGGGTCGAGCAGCTCGACCACGACCCGGTAGACGTTCGGCGTCTCGTCGCTCCACTTGGCCGGCGCGGCGATCGGCGTACTGAGCAGGACCTTGCCGTCAGCAACTGTCCCTGTTGCGGTCGCGACCTTACGACCGGACGGATCGTGCAGTCCGGCGCGGACCGAGTAGCCCGCGGCGGCGCCGGCGACCTCGATCTCGGCGTTCAGCGCGCCGTCGCGGTACTGCGGGTCCAGCTTCGGCTTGAGCGTGACGTCCTGAACGTGGACGTCGGGGGTCGAGTACATCCACACCGACCGGAAGATGCCCGCGAACCGCCACTGGTCGTAGTCCTCGAGATGGGAGCCCGCCGACCAGCGGTGGACCTGCAGCGCGACCGTGTTCCGGCCGGGTTTGAGCAGCGGCGTGACGTCGAACTCCGCGGGCAGGTAGCCGCCTTGGTCGTAACCGGCGTACTTACCGTTGACCCAGACGAAGTACGCGCTCGTCACGCCCTCGAAGCGCAGGAACGTCCGCCGCTCCCGCCAGTCCTTGGGGACGTCGAAGTTCCGGATGTACGCCGCCGTCGGGTTCACGTCGCGCGGTACCCGCGGCGGGTCGTCCGGCCACATCTCGGTCGGGATGTTCCGGAAGATCGGGTGATCCAGGCCGTCGGTCTGCCAGGTGTGCGGGACGTCGGCCGTCGGCCAGCCGCTCACGTCGTACCCGTCGGCCTGGAACCCGGTCGGCACGTCTTGCGGCCGGTCGGCCATCCGGATCCGCCACTCGCCGTCGAGCGAACGCGTCCACGGCGTGTCCTTGCCGGCCCGGATCGCCTGCCGCGGGTCGGCGTACGGGCGCAGCTCTGCGTGCGGTGGTTGCTGACCCTCGGCGACCAGCTCGGGATTCTCCAGATAGCTGTAGACGTCCGGCGGTGGCGCGGCCGCCGGTGCGGGCGCCACCGACAACAGCGCGAGCATCGGGACGACGGCGAGCGTGGACAGGAGGGCACGGCGTAGCGACATGGTCGACCCCAGTTCGTGGGCGGAGGGAGCCAAACACCCAGAATCGAACACTACTGAACCGAATTACTCAAGGTGTCGAGTCGAATCCTGTCCGTAGTCGGTCAGCATTCCGGTCCGGAGGTGGAAGTGCCGGCCCGCGCTCAAGTGGTCCGCGAAGGCGCGCTGCAAGGTGGTCCGGCGCGGGACGGCGGCGAGATCTTCGGCGGTCAGGGCTCCGACCGGCGGGTCGAGTTGGAGTGCGAGCCGCATGAGCTCGTGATCACCCTCGAAAGCGGTCGCGGGCGGCAGGTGCGGCAGGAGGGTGAAGCGCTGCTGGAAGCGGACGAGGTTGGACTCCGCGGGCAGATACTCGGCCAGTTGTGGATCGAGCAGCCAGGAGTGGCAGGTGAAGGCGTAGATCGGCTCATCCGGATACCACTGCGGAAACAGCTCAGCGGCCGCGGCGATCGACTCGCCGGCCGTGGTGGCGTCGAGCGGGCCGGTCGGCGGGATGTGGATCGACAGCAGCTGCCCGGAGACGCCGTAACCGATGCCGAGCTGGGTTCGGGTGAAGTTGAGCCGGCCGATCTCGTAGTCCGCACAACGGAAGCGCAGCGGCGGGCCCCACAGCGGCATCAATCCGACGCCCGGCCGGCCGTATACCTCGCGATGACTGCGCAGTACGCCGCCCAACGCCGCGATGGTTGCCTTGGTCACCTGTTCCGGTACGCCGCGCTGTGCGTGCGTGTCGAGCAGTCGAGGGACGACCGAGAGCAGCGCCCAGGCCCAGGCGAACATGCCGACCGGGGACGCGTTCTCCGGGACGACCGGCCACGACTTGAAGCCGGTCGGGGGTAGTGGTCGCTCCCAGTTGCGGTCGAGGCTGCCGGCGATCGCGGACAGCAGCGCCCACCACTCCGGGTGCTGGTCCGGATCCGGGCGGGCAGCGAGCAGCTCCTGTTGATCGGCCTCGGCGACCCCGCAGTACGTGAGCAGGTCAACGGGCCGTTCGGGCAGCTGGACGCCGTCGGTTCGGGGAAACTCGGTCCAGGGCTGGGGTGCGAGACCGAGTCGTTCGGCTGCTTCGAGGAGGTCCATTCCCCGACCTCACCACGGGCCGGGCGACCCATGCACGACTCGTGTGACTCAGATCACTTCCCGGAGTTGGCGGCGGGACGTGATGTCGAGTTTGCGGAAGATGTTGCGCAGGTGGGTGTCGATCGTGCGTGGGCTGAGGAAGAGCGTCGCGGCAACCTCTTTGGACGTCGCACCGCCCGCGACCTGGTTGGCGATCAAGCGTTCTTGGGCGGTCAACTGGTCGAGCGGATTCGTCCCTTCGCGGCGCGGGCGCTGGCCGGTCGCGGACAGCTCGCGCGCGGCGTGTTCGGCGAAGGCGGCGGCGCCCATGGCCGTCAGGGATTCGTGTGCGGCGTGGAGCTCGACGCGCGCCTCGGCTCGGCGTCCGGCTCGGCGCAACCATTCGCCGTACGCGAGCCGGGCTCGTGCATGCTGCGCGCGGACGTCGGTCTGCGCGAACAGGTCGATCGCCTCGCGGTAGTGCGGCTCGGCATCCGTCGGATTGCTGAGCGCCTGCGCAAGGTGATGCTGCGCGACGGCCCAGGGCGTGGGGTTGGCGCGGGCCAGCGCTTCGAGCTGCTCGAGCGCGGGCGTCGCCTCGGCGGGCTGCCCGGCGCGCGCGGCCGCCTCGACGAACTCGGCGGCGAGCGGCCAGACGACGTACGAGCCGCGTTCTCGTTCTGCGTAAGCGGTTCGGGCTGCTTCGAGGGCAGCCGGATAGTCGCCGAGCCCGTTGCGGAGGACGGCGGTGGCGTAGAGCGCGGCGACCAGCTCGTCGCGGCCGACGCGGTCGTGGATGGACGAGCGCAGCTGGTCGAACTCGTCGGCGTTCCCGCGCCAGGCGGCGAGAATGACATCGGCGAAGGCGAGGCTGACGCTGCCGGCCGCTTCGTCGACGGCGTTCGCCTCGGCCAGACCGGCCTCCGCTTCGGCGAACCGGCCGAACATCGTCTTGCCGATCGCCTGGAACTTCAACGCCTGCGGGAGGATCGCGAGCGCGGACTGCCGGCGCGCCAGCTCGACCTGCCGGGCGGCGATCTCGTCGGTCGCCTCCGAGTCGTGCAGGTCGAGCGCCATCATGCAGACGAGTTCCATCCACCACGGGTCGGTGAGCTCCGGCGTCCGGAACGAGTCCACCGCGCGGCGCATCGCGGGGACGGCGTCGGCGACCGGGAGCATCGCCTGGTCGAGGAGCGCGTCCAGGAGCAGGTCGGGCGGGCGTGGGTGGTCCCGCGGCGGGACTTGCTCGCGGATCCGGACGCCGAGCTGCCGCAACCGGCCGGGGAGCCGGTCGATGAACATCGCCGCCGAGAAGGCCTCGATGTAGGTGCCGGTCGCGTCGTCCGGGCCGAGGTCGGCGGCGGCCGCGACGAGCGCGGTCGTCGCCTCCGGGCTGCGGGTGCGGTGGACGTCGATCTGGGCGGCTTGCAGCCGAGCTTCGGCGCGTTGCGCGGCGTCCAGCGGACGGCGCTCGGCCTCGGTGAGCAGCTCGCGGGCGGTGTCGAAGGCGCCGAGCTTGAGCCGGAGGCGGGCGGCGGCGAGGAGCCGGGTGGCCTGGTCGACGGGCGCGGGGGTGAGGCGGGCAGCGCGCTCCAGGAAGGCTGCGGCGGAGGCGAAATCCCCACGGAGCTGGGTGCGCTCGGCGGCTTGGGCGAGCTCCGCGGCGACGTCCGGGTCGGTGTCGATGACGGCGTGCGCGCGGTGCCAGGCGCGGCGGTCGGGGTCGATCCGTTCGTCGGTCGCGTCGGCGAGGGCGGCATGCAGCGTACGCCGGGTGCCGGGCGTCGCCGACTCGTACGCCGCGGCCCGGACGAGCGGATGCCGGAAGCGCAGCCGCGGACCGAGGGTGAGCAGGCCGACGTCCTCTGCTTCGGAGAGGGCGGTGGGGTTGAGATCCAGCCGCTTGGCCGCACGGCGGAGCAGACCGAGGTCGCCGACCGGCTCGGCCGCGGCCAGGGCCAGCAGCTGTTGAGTTGCCGTGGGCAACCGGCGTACGCGGCGGGTGAACTCGGCCTGCAGCGCCTCGACGACGCCCGTGCGAGGAGCGTCGGGTTCGGGATCGAACTCGAGCAGGGCCAGCGGGTTGCCGCGGGCCTCGGCCAGGATCCGGTCGAGGACGGCGGACTCCAGCCCGGCGCGGCCCGTCGTCCGCAGCAGGGCCTGCGCGTCGCGGTCGTCCAGCCCGGTGAGCGGGAGCTGCGGGAGGTCGGGGAAGCCGGCGCCGTCGGGGCGGCCGGCGAGGATCATCGCGATCCCTTCGGCCGCGATCCGGCGGGCGACGAAGCCGAGTACCTGACGGGTGCCGTCGTCGATCCACTGGACGTCGTCGACCACGCAGCAGACCGGCTGCGGGAGCTCGTTGAGCAGCCCGAGGACGGCGAGCCCGACGAGGAGCGGGCTCGGCGTCGTCCCGGCGGCCAGGCCGAAGACGGACTCGAGGGCCTGGCGCTGGACGTCGGGCAGGCCGGCGCGGGCCTCGATGACGGGCGCGCAGAGCTGGTGGAGCGCGGCGTACGGGAGGTCGCGCTCGAACTCGGTGCCGTCGGCGCGCAGGAGCGTCCAGCCGGTGAGCCGCTCGGTCGCGGCGCCGATCAGTGTCGACTTACCGATCCCGGCCTCGCCGAGGACGACCACCGCGCCGCCGGCGCCGCCGGCCGCTCCCTGGGTGAGCGCCTCGAGCGTGTGCAGCTCCTTCGCGCGGGCCACGAACTGCATTCGGTCGGTTCTCCTGCCTTCGCCTACCTAGGCGATCTACGTAATTCTCGCCGACGCGCGGGCAGGTGGCCCGGCGGCATCGTTGACCTCGACAGCAGGACGCTCTCGAGGAGGCAAAAGGATGATCACCCAGGTCGAACTGCCGGGAATCGTGGATCCGGAGGGGCTGCGGTTGCGGCAGACCGAGGTGCCGGAGCTCGGTGCCGGGCAGGCGCTGGTCCGGATGGAGGCGAGCGGGGTCTCGTTCGCCGAGCAGCAGATGCGGCGGGGTAAGTACTACGACCAGCCGCCGTTCCCGTTCGTGCCCGGGTACGACGTCGTCGGCGTGATCGAGGCGCTCGGCGCCGGGGACTCCGGGTTCGCGGTCGGGCAGCGGGTCGCCGCCGTCACCAAGGTGGGTGGCTGGGCCGATCGGCTGGTGCTCGACACCGCCGACCTCGCGCTGGTGCCGGACGGCGTCGGCGCGGAGGAGACCGAGGCGGTCATCGTCAACGGCGTCACCGCACGGCGGATGCTCGCCATCACTCGCGTCGGCCGGGGTGACACGGTCGTCGTCCTCGGTGCGAACGGCGGCGTCGGGTCGCTGCTCGTCCAGCTCGCTCGGCATGCCGGGGCGCAGGTGATCGGCGTGGTCTCGAAGCGGCACTTCCCGTACGTGCGGGAGCTGGGCGCGCTGCCGATCGACCGGGCGAGTGACGTCGCCGCTGAGGTTGCCGCGCTGGCGCCGGAGGGGGTGAAGGCGGTCTTCGACCACGTTGGGGGCGCTGGGATCAACACGTCCTGGTCGATGCTCGGCCGGGGCGGGACGCTGGTCTCCTACGGCACCGCCGCGACCCGCGACCAGGAGGGCAACGCACGGCTCCCGATCCTGGCGCTGATCGGCAAGCTCGTGCTCTGGAACCTGCTGCCGAACGGTAAGTCCGCCACCTTCTTCAACCTCTGGGCCGGCCGCCGTCGCCTCGCTCAGCACCGCGCCGAACTCCGCGCCGACCTCGAAGCCGTCTTCGCCCAGCTCGCCGCCGGCGACCTCACCGCCCGGATCGCCCGCGCCTTCCCGTTGTCCGACGTCGCCGACGCCGTCCGCTACGCCGAGTCCGGCGCGGCCGCCGGCAAGGTCGTCCTCATCCCCTGAAAGGAACCACCCTCATGTCTCGCACCACCCGCCTGCTCGCCGCCCTCACCCTCACCGCCGGCGTCGCCCTGACCGCCGCCCCCGCCACCGCCGTCCCGGACGGAACCAGCATGTCCCAGCACGGCCGCCACACCCCACGCATCGTCCAGCAATGGGCGAACGCCTGGAACACCGCCGACCCCGTTGCCATGAGCAAGCTCTTCGCCCGCAACAGCACCTACACCGACCACGCCTTCCAAGCCACCTTCACCGGCCCCGCCGGCGCCAAGCAATGGGTCGAGCTCACCCGCGACAGCATCCGCCCACTCGAGGTCACCATCCACGACACCATCAGCACCGGCGACCGCATCGCCGTCGTCTGGACCTTCTCCGGCACCTTCACCGAAGACACCCCCTTCGCCCCCTACAACCCAGCCGGCAAATCCTTCGCCGTCCCCGCCACCACCATCATCACCCTCCGCCACCACCGCATCACCACCCTCGACGACTACTACAACCTCGCCGACCTCCTCCGCCAAGTAGACCTCCCCGCCGGCCCCTTCACCCCACCCGCGACCTCCTGACCCTCAGCTGAAGCGAGCCAGCGCGGGGTTGCGCATGGTGTAGAGGGCGCCTCGGACGATGTTTTCTTTGTATCTGGCGGCTAGGGGGCCGGTGAGGACTACTTTGCGGGGGGAGTCGTCGGCGTGGACGAACTGGATGAGGCCGTCGTGGCGGCCGAGGCTGATGCATTGGTTGAAGTAGCGGAAGCGGAGGGCGCGCGGGGTTCGGCCGGCGAGGCGGTCGGCGACGGCGCGGACGGCGTGGCCGGCCATGGGGATGCCGGTGGCGCAGGACATGCGCAGTTCGTCGGCGCCTTTGGGGCGGACGACGGCGGCGTCGCCGACGGCGGTGACGTCGGGGTGCGAGACCGACTGGAGGGACGGGTCGACGATGATCCGGCCGCGGTCGTCGACGGCGAGACCGGCCTTCTGGGCGATCTCAGGGACTTCGAAGCCGGTCGTCCAGACGACCACGTCGGCATCCACGCGGCCGCCGTCCGCGAGTTGCAGGCCGGCGCTGTCGACCGCGGCGACGCGCGCGTTCTCGACGGTGGTGATGCCGAGGCGGTCGAAGACCTTGTGCAGATGGCGGCGTCCGCGCTCGGAGACGGCCGCGCCCAGCCCGCCGGCGGTTACCAGCTGGATGTCGCGGCCCGGGTAGGTCTCGGCGAGCTCGGTCACCGCTTCGAGCCCGGTCAGCCCACCGCCGGCCACCGCGATCGACCCCGGCGCCTGCAATCGCGCGTACAGCTCCCGCGCGCTGTCCACATCCGCCACCGTGTACGCGTACTCGCGCACCCCGGCCACCGAGTCCAGATCCGCCCGGCTGCCCAACGCATAGATCAGGACGTCGTACGCCACCTCACCACTCGTCAGCCCGACCACGCGCCGCTCGGCGTCGACATACTCGACCTGATCAACCACGAACTCGACCCCGGTCCCCTCCAGCAGATCGACGATCCGCCGCGCCCGCAGGTCCTTCCCCGAAGCCAGCTCATGCATCCGCACCCGCTCCACGAACGTCTCCCGCGCGTTCACCAGCGTCACCCGCGCCTTCGTCCGCCGCGCCGCCGTCTGCGCCGCCACCATCCCGGAGTACCCAGCCCCCAGCACCACGATCTGCGTCATCCCAACTCCTTTCGTCCCCCTTCGGACACGCGCCGCCAGGCGGGTTGTGACATGACGCCGGTCACATCCGCGGTGTGACGAGCCCGTGGTCGTAGGCGGCGATGACGAGCTGCGCGCGGTCGCGGGCGTGCAGTTTGGCGAGCAGATTGCCGATGTGGGTCTTCACGGTGCCGGTCGAGATGTGCAAGGTCCGCATGATCTCCTGGTTGGACAGGCCGCGGCCGACCAACGCGAGCACCTCGGTCTCGCGGTCGGTGAGTGACGCCGGCGCATTGGTTGCTGTCGGCACCGAAAGGTAGTGCTCGACGAGCCGGGTCAGGATGCTCGGGGCGAACAACGACTCACCCGCGGCGGTTCGGCGTACGGCGTCGAGCAGCCGTTCGGGCTCGGCGTCCTTCAGCAGAAAGCCGCTGGCCCCGGCGCGCAGCGCGGCATGAACGTATTCGTCGAGCTCGAACATGCTGAGCACGAGCACCCGGGTCGTCGTCAGGCGCGGATCGGCGACGATCCGCCGGGTCGCGTCGATCCCATCGCCGCCGGGCATCCGAATGTCCATCAGGACGACGTCCGGTCGCAGCTCACCCGCCTGCAGCACCGCGCTGTCACCGGTCCCAGCCTCACCGACCACGACGAGATCGGCGGCGCCGTCCACGATCAGCCGCAGGCTGTGCCGGATCAGCGGCTGATCGTCCACCACCAGGACGCGGGTTGTCATCGAGCCTCGGGAAGCTCTGCGACCAGCTCGTACCCGTCGCCCGCCGGTCCCGCCGTGAGACTGCCGCCCAGCGCCGCGATCCGCTCCCGCAGCCCGGTGAGCCCGGCGCCCGCGCCCGGGTGCGGCGTCCAATCAGGGCCGGGGCCGTCGTCGGCGACCGTCACCACGATCGCGTCGCCGGTTCGGCGTACGACGACCTGCGCGCGGGTCGGCCCGGCGTGCCGAGCGGTGTTGGCGAGCGCCTCGCGGACGACGGCGCACACCGCGAGCTGGACCCCGCCGGAGACGCCGCCGAGCTCGCCGATCTCGGCCCGCGCCTCGACTCCGCTCCGGCGGGCCGAAGCGACGATGTGGGGCAGATCGGCCAGTGAGTCAGCCGGCCGCAGTGATGCGCCGGGCGTGCGCAGTACGGCGAGCATCCGGCGCAGCTCGGTGGTCGCCGCGCGGCCGGCCGCCTCGATATCGGTGAGTGCGGCGGCCCGCTCGGACTCACCGCCCGGCCCAGTGACCCGGCGTGCGGCGGCGGCGCGGACGGTGATCAGGCCGAGCCCGTGCGAGGCGAGATCATGCAGCTCGCGAGCGATGCGCAGCCGCTCGGCATGCGCGGCCCGCTCCGCGGCCCACTCCGTCAGCTCGTGTTCGAACCGGCGGCGCTGGCGGCGGGTCTGCCACAGGGCCCAAGCGACCACCGCCGCCGCGGCACACACCACCACGAGCGTGACCGCGATCGCTGCCACCGGTGGGCTCGCGCCGACAGCCGCGAGGACGAGGAGCAGCAGGATGAGGACGCCGACCGCAATCGGCCACGCCCGGGAGCGCAGTACCGGCCGACCGTCCATCGGCTCAGTCTAGGTTTCCGGACGGGTCGCGACCTCGGCCCTGGGTCTGATGGACCACGGGCCGAAGCGGTCCGAACCTGAGGCCGATGACCGCCGGATCGCGGGCGGCTGGGATGGGCCGATGATCTCGATCGACCAGCTCGTCAAACGCCATCGATCCCGGACCGTCCTGGATCACGTCACGTTCGAGGCGCGCCCCGGACGCGTCACCGCGTTCCTCGGCCCGAACGGCGCCGGTAAGTCCTCGACGCTGCGGATCCTGCTCGGTCTCGACCGCCCCGACGCGGGCAGCGCGGTGATCGGCGGACGCCCGTACCGGACGCTCCGAGACCCGCTGCGCAGCGTCGGATCCATGCTCGAGGGCTCCGGCGCGCACCGGTCCCGGACCGCACGCAGCCACTTGACCTGGGTTGCCCAGAGCAACGGTATCGACCGACGCAGGGTCGGGCAGGTGCTCGATGAGGTCGGTCTTGCCGACGCCGCCCGGATGCGGGTGGCGAAGTACTCGCTCGGAATGGGCCAGCGACTGGGCATCGCGACCGCGCTGCTGGGCGAGCCGGCGACGCTCGTCCTCGACGAGCCGGTGAACGGTCTCGACCCGGCCGGCATCCGCTGGATCCGGCGGTTGCTCCGCGGGCATGCGGACGCCGGGGGCACGGTCCTGCTGTCCAGCCACCTGATGAGCGAGGTCGCGGACGTCGCCGACGACTTGGTGGTGATCGCGGGCGGCCGCATCGTGTCGACCGGGACACTCGACGAGGTGACCGCCGGCTACGACAACCTCGAGGAAGCGTTCTTCGCACTCACCGGCGAGGTGACTCGATGAATCACCTGTACGCCGAGCTGCGGAAGGCAGGCACACTGCCGGCCGTCTGGGCCGGATTCGCGGTGACGTTCCTCGGCGTGGTCGCCCTCACCGTGGTGACCGCCGACCAAGGATCGCCGGTCCTTTCGGTCCTCCCGCTCGGCACGGTCGGCGCGGTGGTCATCGGAGTCGTCGTCTTCAGTAGCGAGTACACCGCCAACAGCGCGGACGCCGGTGGCGGCCGACAGATCACCAGCACGATGGTCGCGAACCCACGCCGTACGTCGATCCTGGTCGCCAAGGCGATCAGCGTCGTCCTGCTCGTGCTCGCGACGGCTGCCCTCACGTTGCCTACGGCGTTCGGGGTAGCCGCATTGGCTGGTGCGGATCCGGTTCTGACGGTGCCGGGATACCTGCGCGGCACGCTCTATTGGGTCTTGAGCGCATTGATCGGTTTCGCGATCACGGTACTGGCGCGCAACGGCGTCCTGCCGCTGGTCGTGATGATCGTGAACAGCTCGGTTGTCTCGTTCTCGTTCCTGCTGTCGAAGCTCACCCCGTTGGCGCACTGGCTCCCGGATCTGGCTGGGCGGCGGCTCTTCACCGGCGTCCGGACGGTCGATGGCGGTCTGGACGCCGTCCCGGGCGCGCTGGTGATGACCGGCTGGGCAATCGGGTTGTGTGTGATCGCCGGTCTCGTGCTGGCCCGGCGGGACGCGTGATGCGGCTCCTGCTCGCGGAGCTGACCAAGCTCCGGACGTTGCCGATGACAACCATCATTGTCGCCGCGACCCTGCTGGTCGCCGTCGTCGTCAGCACCGCGGGCGAACCCGTCGCGGACTACGCCCAGCCAGGGCTGATCGTGCTGGGCATCCTGCCGATCGCCCACGAGTACGTCGGCCGCCAGTACCGAACCTCGCTGGGCGCAGTCCCGAACCGCTGGCAGTTCGTGGCCGCGAAGTCCGCCGCCTGCTTGCTGATCGTGGCGGCGACCAGCTTCGCGGTGAGCCTCGGATCGCTCGACGGAGTCGTGTTCCTGATGTTGAGCGGCCTGCTTGCCCATGTGGTCGCGCTGCTGGTGCGACAGTTCGTGCCCGCGCTGGTGATCACCTTGGTCAGCGCGTTGCTCCTCGGGCCGGTTCTGGGCGATCCCGGGTGGCTGCCCTTGCAGTCCACCGGGATCACGCTCGCCTGGATCGCGGGTATCGGGGTGATCGGGACGTACCGCTTCGTCGTCCGGGATGCATGATGGTGGCGTGAATCGACAGGACGACCTGATGGCCGATGGTCCGCCGGAGCCGGAGTTTCATCCCGGAGTCGCAGGGCGGTTGCCGCGGAAGCGGGTTGCGGGTGGGGCGTTGATCCGGGACCGGGACGGGCGGATCTTGTTCATCGAGCCGACGTACAAGCCGATGCTGGATATTCCGGGTGGGATCGCCGAGGCGGACGAGTCGCCGTACGACGCGTGCCGGCGGGAGGTCTTGGAGGAGGTCGGGCTGCAGCTGGCCATCGGGCCGATGCTGGTGGCCGACTGGGATCCCGCGCGCGGCGTGTGGCACGACGCGCTCGCGTTCGTGTTCGACGGCGGCGTCCTGAACGGGGACGAGGAGCTGGTGTTACAGGCGGGGGAGGTGCGGACGGCGGTGTTCCTGACACTCGAGGACGCACGGCCGCGGCTGAAGCCGTCGATGTACCGCCGGCTCGGGCTCGCGCTGCAGGCTGTGGAGTCCGGCGTGCCGCAGTACTCGGATTTCGGGCGACCGCGTCCGTAACGACATGACGTAGTCGTCTACGTAGACCGCCCGGCACGCTCAGGATCGAGCGGCCGGGCGGTTTCGGAGGGACTACCTCATGTCGTTGGCGTCAGCCGAAGCGGAGGCGGACGATCACGTTGTCGAGAGTGTTCGGGCTACCGCCGTTGCGGTCGCCGTTGGTGGAGGTCAGCCAGAGGCCTCCGTCGGGCGTCTTGGTGACGCTGCGCAGGCGGCCCCAGCGGCCGGAGAAGACCGCTTGCGGGTTGCCGACGCCGTTACCGGCGGAGTTGATCTGCGTGACCCACAACTGCGAGCCGGTGACGCCGGCGATGTAGATCCAGTCGTTGACGATCTCGATCCCGCTCGGGCCGGCCTGGGACGTCGACCAGGTGCGCTTCGGCGCGATGAAGCCGCCGCAGCTGCCGATGGTCCCCTCGCAGGACGGCCAGCCGTAGTTGCCGCCCTTCTGGATCAGGTTGAGCTCGTCCTGGCTGTTCTCACCGAACTCCGAGGCCCACAGCTGACCGCGGGAGTCCCAGGCCAGACCCTGCGGGTTGCGGTGGCCGCGGCTCCAGACGTAGCGGGCGTTACCGCCGCTGCTGAAGAACGGGTTGTCGCTCGGCGCGGTGCCGTCCGGGTTCATCCGCAGGATCTTGCCGTTCAGCGAGCCGTTGTTCTGCGCGTTCCCGGTGTTCTGCGCGTCGCCGACCGACGCGTACAGCTTGCCGTCCGGACCGAAGCCGATCCGGCCGCCGTTGTGGAAGCGGTTCTTGGTCAGCCCGGTCAGCACCGGCGACGACGTCGTGGCCAGGACGCCGTTCACCAGCTTCATCCGCACGACCCGGTTGTCGTTGGCGGCCGTGTGGTAGAAGTACACCCAGTTGTCGGTGGCGAAGGTCGGCGAGACGGCGATGCCGAGCAGGCCGCCCTCACCGGTGGTCGTCACCGCGCCCGGGACCTTGCCCAGCGTGGTCTTCGCACCCGTCGAGGTCACCCGCACGACCTCGAACCGGTCCCGCTCGGTGACGAGCGCCGAGCCGTCCGGCAGGAACGCGACGCTCCAGCCGAGGTCGACCTTCGCGATGTCTCGGTCGAACGCCGGGATACCGCCGCCACCGGTCGCCGACGTCCGCACGGTCAGCGCGTTACTCGCCGCCGACTCGTTGTTGTTCGGGTCGCGGGCCTTGACCGTGAACGTGTAGTTGGTGTTCGGCGTCAGCCCGGTCACGGTCGTGGTCAGCGAGCCGGTCGACGCGACCTTGGTCGCGCCCTGGTAGACGTCGTACCCGGCGATGCTGCCGCTGTTGTCAGTGGATGCGTTCCAGGCCAGCGAGACGCTGTTCGCGGTCACGGACGTCGACCGCAGGTTGCCCGGCGCCGTCGGCGGCTGGGTGTCGTTACTCGGCGGGGTCGTGAAGGCGACCACGTTGCTCTGCTGCGAGGCGTTGCCCGCGGCGTCGTAGGCGCCGACCGAGATGTCGTACTGCGTGTTGGCGGTCAGGGTGTCCACGGTCGCGGACAGCGTGTTCGCGTCGACGACCTTGAGGACGTTCCCGCCGCGGTTGATCTCGTACCGGGTCACGCCGACGTCGTCCGACGCGGCGGTCCAGGTGAAGGTCGCGGCGTTCGACCGGATGTTGCTGACCACCAGGTTGCCCGGCGGGGACGGCGGGTTGGTGTCGTTCGTGGTCGGGTTGACGGTCAGCCGGTCCGCGTTCGGGCCGCCGTCGGCGGTGGTCGCGCGGGCCCGGATCTTGTTGACTCCGGCAACGAGTTGGAGGCGGACGGTCTTGGTCTGCCAGGTGGTCCAGGCGCCGGTGCCGGGATAGGTGATCCCGACGGCGCCGGCCTGGCCGTTCACCGTCCAGTCCAGCGGCCGGGTGGCCGCCGTCCCGTTGGCGAAGCGCAGCGTCACGTCGGCGGGCCCGGCCGGGGCGCTGACGGTCCATTCGACGTAGCTGCCGACGAGGTTGTCGTAGTTGACGAAGCCGCTGCCGGTGAACCCGGCATGGTTGGACTCGACCACGCCTTGCGAGATGGTCGCGTCCTCGGCCTGGTAGTCGGTGGGGGCGGCGGTGGCGGACGGCGGAGCGGCGGCGACCAGCGCGAGGGCTGCGGCCAGAGCCGTCGCAGCCGACACGGCGGCACGCCGGAGCGAGCGAGGTGTCATCAGTTCTCCTGGGTTCCGGGGCGGAGGAGCTGCAGGGGAAACCACACATCGTTAGGAAGACTTCCTAACGATGTGTGGTGATGACACCACCTTCTGTCGACGACTGTCAACAGGAGGGAAGGCGCTTTCCGGACAGGGGCGGAGGATCAGGCCGGTAGGGCGACGGGCCGGTACAGCGTTTGACCGGAATCGTCGTCGACGACGGCGACGCGGACGGCGTCACCGGTATGCGGTACGGCGAACACGGCGGTCGCCGGGCGGCCGTCGTACCTGGCGGTGTAGCTGACGTACCGCCAATCTTCGTCGTCCCAGTAGTCGCGAATATCGGAACGCAGCAGTCCGGTGACGGCTCGGTACGCCGGGCTGTGCATCAGGCGGCGTTGGGTCGCCGCGAGCGGAGTGCCGGTGGACGTCGTACCGGCGAGGGGATGGCTGAGGCGGACGCGAAGCCGCCGGAGCGGGAGTAGCCAGTAGCGGTCCAGCTCGGCCGACAGGACGACGTACGCAGCGGCCTCCAGGAGGAGGACGAGCGTCGTCGGGCCGGTCGACCACCATCCTTCGGTGGCGGTGAGGGCCGCCAATGATGTTGCCAGGAGCAACGATGCGCGGACGATCGCGCGATAGCCGACGGGTTTGGCGGCGGCGCCCGTACAGCCGCAGGACGCCTCCGGGACCATCCGTTTGGCGTAGATCAGATAGCCGGTGAACCCCGCGAACAGAGCTGCCGCGGCGAGCGGTTCGACGATCGAGACGGGCGGGAGGAGCAGGGCGAGTGCGAGGGCGACCTCGATCCCGCCGACTGCCCGGTAGACCGGTGCGGCGCGACGCTCGCCGACCAGTCGTGGCAATGCGGTCTTCTTCGCCTGCTCGGCGACGTCCCGGCCGAAGAGCTTGCCGTACGCCGACCAGAGCAGGATCAAGCCGATCAGCAGCGGCTGGGCGGCCGCCAGCTGGTGCGCGGACATCGCGTCAGCCGGCCGCGTAGATCGTCGCGATGTCGATCTCGGTCGTCCCCGGTCGCCAGGCGCCGATCACCTGGACGTGCCGGCCGACCTTGAGCATCGTCAGGTCGGAGACGGCCGGGGTGCCGTTGTAGACCGCCGCGGTGATCCCTTGGCGGACGTGGCCGACGATCTTCTGGCCGTGGTGGTCCAGGTTGAGACTCGAGCGGCCGATCGAGTTCACCATCACGTCCAGGTTGACGATGTTGAGCCAGACCGACTCGGCAGCCAGGACGCCGTCCGGCAGTTTGACGCCGCGGGCGTACAGGCCGTCGCCGATCCGGGCCTCGTCGATCGTGGTCGGTTGGAGCTTCCAGATACTCGTCACTCCGGTGAGCTGAATCTTGTGCAGCCGGCCGTCGGATCCCTGTACCTGCAGGAGATCCTTGTTCCGGCCGGTGATCAGCCCTTCGGCGAAGTCCGGGTCCGGCAGTCCGGCGTCCGGGAACTGCTGACCGGTGGCGAACGCGGCCTCCGGCGCCAGCGAACCCATCGCGCTGGCGGCCATCAGTCCGGTCGCACCCAACGCGGCCCGCGTGAGCAGAGCGCGGCGATCCATGGTCGTTGTCATCTCGGCTCACCTCATCCCACGTCGATGCCGGCCGGAATCAACCCGGCACTCAGACTCGCGATCCGCGTGAACGCGGCCGGCGTCAGGTCCATCACCCGGTTGGACGCGCACGTCCCACCACAACAGGCGCGCTCCCCGCAGAACGACCGCGTCCGCGGCCCGCAGTCCGCGATCGCCGTCACGACCCGCGCGCCGTTACACAAGTTCGTCGTCGCGTGCCGGAACCCGCAGGTCCGCCGGGACACCCCGGTCACCCCGCAGTTGTCCGGCCGCGTGATCGCGTAACAAGCGTCCGAAGTGTTCGTCCACGCATGCTGCATGTTCCCCGAATGACACGTGTTACAAGCGCCGCGGCCGGTACTCGCACACGGTCCCCACGCGTTCCCGCAACAGAACCACGAAGCTTCACCGACAAGTCCGTACATCACACTCATGCCAACCTCCAGGTCTAGGGGCGGTAAGACCTCAGACCCTCTTTGTACTCCTCCCAGCAAAAATCTCCCACCCCTCAACCGAAACAGAAACTTTTTGCCTAAGTAGGCGGCGGTGCGGACTGCGGAGGCTCGAAAACCGTGGCCTGTCAGGCTGGGAGGGAGCCTGGCCAGTCGTCGGTTGTCAGTTCGTTGGTGCGGGCGTTCCAGTAGCGGTGGCCGAGGGTGGCGGTGGGGGTTCGGTAGAAGGTGTGTTGTTGGGTGGGGGTGGCGTAGCCGGTGGGGTCGGTGGTGACGGTGTTGGGTGGGGTCCAGAGGTCACGGGCGGGGGTGGTGGTTTGGGTGGGGGTGTAGTACCAGTGGGCGAGGGCGTTGGCGGGGGTGCGGGCGAAGACGTGTTGTTCGTCGCGCCAGACGTAGGCGACCGGGTCGCCGGTGAGTTCGCCGGCCCAGTCCTCGGTGGAGATTCGGTCGGCTGATTGGTCCCAGTGGGTGTGGGCCAGGCGGTTGGCGGGGGTTCGGTAGAAGGTGTGTTGCTGGTCGCCGTAGGCGAAGCCGGTGGGTGCGGAGGCGACGGTGTTGGGGCCGGTCCAGGTGTCGCGTTGTGGGGTGGTGGTCTGGCGGGGGGTGTACCACCAGTGGCGAAGGGAGCCGTCGGGGCCGCGGCCGAAGACGTGCTGCTCGTCGTTCCAGACGTAGGCGACTGGGGTGCCTTCCAGGGCACCGCCCCAGTCTTCCGTTTTGATGTCGCGGCTTGAGCGGTCGTAGTAGCGATGCGTCAGCCCGCCGGCGGCGTTGCGGTAGAAGATGTGTTGCTGGTCGAAGTAGGCGAGGGCCGCGGGGGCGGAGGTCAGGGAGCCGGGGCCGGTGTTCCAGTTGTCGAGGTGCGGCGCGTTGGCGTCGCCCGGCGTCCATTGCCAGTGGGCCAGCGAACCGTCGGCGGTCTGGCCGAAGGCGTGGTGCTCTTCGCCGTGCTGGAAGCCGATCGGCTGTCCTTGCAGAACGGGCCCCGGCCAGCGTTCGCTCACCACGCCGGTGGCGTCGCTGTAGGACCAGTGCAGTACGCCGCCCGCCGCACCGGCCGCGACCAGCACATGCTGCTCGGCCCCCTTCACGAACGCCCGCCCACTCAACCCAGCCGTCTCACCCAACCACCCCTCGTTCCCCGGCGCATGCCCGAGCTGGGTGATCCGCGGCGCAAACTCGGCGTACGTCTCGACCGGCCGATCGATCGCCCACGTGCGCTGCGCGAGACTGCGCATCGGCGCGAAGATATGCGCCGCGATCTCCGAGTTCGAAACGGTTGTCTCGTAGTCCATCCACACGTGCAGCTTCGCCCCGAGCAGGCCGGCGTCGGTGTCGAGGACCGCGCTGCCGTTGAACGCCCCGACCCGGAAGTCCCGGTAGATCTCTTCCGGGTCGAGCGCGAGGTCGCCGCCGACGTTGTAGTACAGCTGGTGACGGTGGCAGTTCTGCAATTTGTAGCCCTCGGCAAGCAACTGCTGGGCGGGGACGCCGAAGTTCTCCCAGTGCTCGATGGCCACACTCTTGTCGATCCGCACGACCGCGTTCGGGAACAGGTCGTCGTTCCAGATCCGCGCCTGCATGCCGTGCGCCTGGACGACGGCGTTCGCGTGGTTGACGAAGTCGTACACGAGGTCTCGCTCGGTCGCGTTCCTGCCGAACATCCCCTGTGCGCGCTCGAGGAGCGTCGGGTAATCGGCGTAGTCGCCGCGGTGCATGTACTCGTCGGCGCCGAGGTGCCAGGTCGGGGTCGTGAACGCGGGGAGCAGCTCCTCCAGTTTCCGGCGGGCGAAGTCGAGGCCCTGCGGTCCCCTCAGGTCCAGGCTTTGGGGTCGTCCCGGTAGGTGGGGGTGGCCGGTGACGTTGTTCATGTGGCCGGGCATGTTGAGTTGGGGGACGACGGTGACGTGGTAGCGGGCGGCGAAGGCTGCGACGTCCTGCATGTCGGCGACGGTGGCGAGTGGGTAGCCGACGTAGAAGTACAGGAGGTTGAGTTTCAGGTAGGCCATTTCGCGGATCTGCTCCTGCCACCACAGCAGCGGTAGCGCGCGGAGCTCGTTCGCGATCAGCAGGCCGCGCTCGGGGTAGGCCGGCCAGTCGCGGATCGTCCCGGCCGGGATGGTCGTTGCCGTCCGCAACATCTGCAGCAGGGTTCGCGTCCCGTAGAAGCAGCCCCGCGCCGTCCGCGCCTCGATCCGGACGGCATCGCCGACGATCAGCCGATACCCCTCGTCACCCAGCTCCGTGTCGTTCACCAGCGTCAAGAAAACATCTCCGGACGCCGGCGAAGCGGCCTGGACGACGATCGGACGCCGACCCGTCAACGCCAGTAGATCCTCGGCGACCGTGGCCGTCGTCCCACTCAAGGACGCCGAGTCGGTCACCAGCCGGGTGTTCGCGGCGTACTGGTAGGCGCCATTACCTCCCACCCACTCCCGGACCTGCGGGATCGTCACCGGTGGACCGGTGACCGCGGCCGCGGCCGCGCTGTTCGGCCAGAGGTGAAACGCTGCCCCGGCTCCGACGACTCCACCCAGCACCGCACGGCGAGAAATCATGGATTCAGCGTCGGCGGCACGCGCGACCCGAACCAACCGTTCAGGCCTGGTCGAAACCCGCTTCGACGGTAGTGGAAGAGCCTGACAACTGACGATCCGGACCCCTCGATTGAATTAGTCACAGTCGATGACTATCATCATCGGTGACTAAAGGAGTGTCATGACCGTTCTCGGTGTCTCGATCGCGCCGACGCTGGATATCGAGCAGGACCGCGCGCTCGCGCTGACCGCCGAGCGGGCGGGCCTCGACCTGATCGGCGTCCAGGATCATCCGTACGTTGCCGGCTACCTCGACGCGTTCACGCTGATCGCCGACCTGCTCGCGCGGACCGAACGCATCCACGTCTTCCCGGACGTCGCCAACCTCCCGCTGCGACCCGCGCCCGGCCTGGCCCGGGTGGCCGGTTCGCTGAGCCGCCTCTCCGGCGGCCGGTTCCAGCTCGGCCTCGGCGCCGGCGGCTACTGGGACGCGATCACCTCGATGGGCGTCGAGCGGCTGAGTCCGCGGCAGGCGCTCGCGGCCCAGGAAGAGGCGATCACCTTGATCCGCCGGCTCTGGCAGCCGAATACCAAGGTCACCTCGGCGGGGGAGTGGTACGCCGTCACCGGCCTCGCCGGTCAAGCGCCCGACCCGGCCGGCGTGGAGATCTGGCTGGGCTCGCAAGGCCCGCGCAGCCTCGCGCTGACCGGGCGCGTCGCCGACGGCTGGGCCGCGCCGATCCCGTCGTACCTCCCGTACGAGCGGTGGGGTGAGAGCAACCGGATCATCGACCGCGCGGCCGTTGAGGCGGGTCGCGAGCCGACCGCGATCCGTCGCCTTGCGCAGCTCGTCGGCACCATCACCACGGCGCCCGGCAGCACCGAGCTGCGGGGCGCCGAACCCATCCGCACCGACGCGAAGGGCTGGATCGAGATCCTCACCCGGCTCGCCGAGCGGGACGGCTTCACCGGCTTCGTGCTCTGGCCCGAGCACGCGGACGACGACCAGATTCGCCGCTTCGGCGAACAGATCGCCCCAGCGATTCGGGGGCTCAACTCAGAAGGAGAACGGCGATGAGAGCCGCCTGGTACGACCAGCAGGGTGCCGCCCGGGATGTGTTGCAGACCGGCGAGCTGCCGGCGCCGGAGCCGGCGTCCGGTGAGGTGCGGGTCCGGATCGAGCTGTCCGGTATTCACGTCGGCGACATCGGCAAACGCCAGGGCTACTGGGGTTCGGTGATGACGTATCCGCGGGTGATCCCGCACGGGGACGGCGTCGGCGTCATCGATGCCGTGGGCAACGGAGTCGGCAAGGAGCGGATCGGCGAGCGGGTCTGGGTGTACCTCGCGCAGTCCTACCGCCCGGGTGGGACGGCGGCGGAGTACACGGTCGTCCCGGCCGATCGCGCCGTCGTCCTGCCGGGGCAGGTCGATGCCGCCCAGGCAGCCGGTCTCGGGATCCCGGGGATCACCGGGCATCGCGCGATCATGGCCGGCGGCAGCGTTGCCGGTAGCAACGTCCTGGTCACCGGCGCCACCGGCGCGGTCGGGCGCGCGGCGCTGGCGACCGCGAGGCGCGGCGGTGCGACCGTCCTGGCCACGGTACGCCGCGCGGCCGAGCGCGACGCGGCCCTGAAACTCGGCGCCCAGCACGCATTCATCGCCGGGCCGGACCTGCGCGACCAGATCGTCGACGCGATCGGCGCGGAGTCGATCGACCTGGTCGCCGATCTCGCCTTCGACAAGAACGTCGGGCTCGCGACCGATCTGCTCCGGTACGGCGGCTCGATCGCGACTTACGCGACCGGCGAAACCGAACCCGCCGTTCCGTTCTGGCAGCTCGCGTTCAAGAATGTCACCGTGCGTTTCCTCAGCAACGACGACTTCCCCGAGGCCGCGAACCAGGAGGCGGCCCGCGACCTGACCGCCGCGCTCGCGGCCGGTGACCTGCACTACGACATCCGTGCGACCTACCCGCTCGAGCAGATCGCGGCGGCGCACGAGGATGTCGAGCAGGGCTCCGGTACGTCGCGCGTCCTCGTCGAGATCTGAGGCGGATCCGATGCCCAAGATCCCGCCCAACACGTTCGGCGCGGCGTTCGGTCTGAGTGGTCTGGCCGGTGTCTGGACGACGGCCGCGAACGACGGCCTCGTGCCGGGCGGGATCGGCCGGGCCCTGCTCGTCGTTGCCGCGGTCACCTGGCTGGCGACGGTCGTCGCCTATCTGGCCGGCGGCTCCGTCCGCACCGACTTCACGCATCCGGTCTTCGCGCCGTTCGTCTCGCTCGCGGTGA
This sequence comes from Kribbella sp. NPDC104218, assembly GCF_055584105.1. Classification (NCBI taxonomy): domain Bacteria; kingdom Bacillati; phylum Actinomycetota; class Actinomycetes; order Propionibacteriales; family Kribbellaceae; genus Kribbella; species Kribbella sp. NPDC104218. The sequence continues at coordinate 910,672 of NZ_JBVJMQ010000002.1, read as the reverse complement.
TCACGCCGATGATCCTGTCCGCCGGGCTGCATCCCTACGCGCCGTCGCTCAGCGCCGTCCTGACCGACGTCTTCATCGGGCTCAGCGCTCTGCATGGAGCCTGGTTCACCGGCCAGCTGATCTACGCCGAGTTCGCGATTGATCAACTGCACCCGGGGTACTTCCTGCCGACGGTCGCCGGGGGACTGGTCGCCGCGACCAGCGCCGCGCAGATCGGTCAGCACGCTCTCGGCCGGGTGATGTTCGGCTACGGCATGATCTGCTGGCTCGTTCTCGGCTCGATCATCCTGGCCCGGCTCATCTTCCGGCCCGCGCTGCCGACCCCGCTGATCCCGACCCTCGCGATCGAGGTCGCGCCGGCCGCGGTCGCGAGCCTGGCCTGGTTCGCGCTGAACGGCGGCTTGATCGACACGATGGCGCAGATCCTGGCCGGGTACGGCGTCCTGATGGCGCTGGCCCAGCTGCGGCTGCTGCCGATGTTCGCCCGGCTGAACTTCTCCCTCGGCTTCTGGGCCTTCACCTTCGCCTGGGCCGCGGTCGCGTCGGCGCTGCTGCACTGGATCACGAACGACGTCCTCGCGTGGGCCGTGCTGGTCGCGATCACCGGCCTGATCGGGACGATCGCCGTCCGCTCGCTGATCGGGATCGCGAAAGGGACGCTCTTCCCGGCTAAGTAGTACTGCGCTGGGCCTCGACGACGAAGCGGAAGTCGGCGATGAACCGGTCGTAGGCGGCCGGGCCGAGGGACTCCCGGTGCCGTTCGCCGATCTCGGCCATGATTGCGTCGGCGGCCTGCATCTCGGCCTGCCCGCGCTCGGTCGGTACGACGAGCTTCGCGCGCCGATCGGCCGGGTCGGGACGGCGTTCGACGTACCCGAGGGCTTCGAGCTCGTCGAGGTTCTTGCCGACCACCTGCTTGTGCTGACCGGACAGCCGGGCCAGCTCGGTGGCCCGGATCCCGTCGGCGCGCAGGTAGGCGAGCACCGCGCCGTGCCGCGGCGAGATGTCGTCGAAACCCGCGCGATGCAGGCGCCGGAAGAGCTCGCCCTGGACCGAGAAGAGCAGCCGGCCGGCCAGCACGCCCAAGTCGGACGACGCGTCCCTGCGCTCGGTCATGGCTGCCTCCTCGCGTCTGCCGGATGGGGTGAAACCCTACAAGACCGGTCGTCTGACAACCTGCAACCCGAGCACCTCGCGCAGGTGGACCTCGACGAACACCCGCAGGTACGGGTCCTTGGCCAGTCCCTCGAACGCGGCCGCGAGGGCGGCGTCGTACTCCTCGGTCAGCAGCACGATGCGCCACAGGTTCAGCGGGTCGTCCTCGTCACCCGCGACCGAGTGCTCGACGTGGAAGAGCGGCTGCCCGGCGCCGGCTGTCACGACGCGGCCGTCCGGGGTCTCGAAGCGCTCGGCGCCGAGGAAGAAGGCCCGCCGGTGCTCGTGGTCGAGCCGGACGTGCTCGATGATCGTCGCGTACTTGTCCGGGTCGGCCCACAGTCGCTGATCGGAGATCCGGGTGAAGTCCTCGACCTGGTTGGTCAGCACACTCGGGAACTTCTCCGCGCTGCCTGCCTTCACCACGGTCGGGATGTAGACGTCCGGCGCCGCGGCTTTGCGCGCCTCCATGTCCCACAGCCGGACGCCGGTGTAGCGGAACGGCGGCGTCACGTCGTACCGGTCCCGCAGGACGTCGTTCACCCGGACCGGCGGCAGGTCGACCGACGTCGTCCCCGGCGCGTTCCAGGCCTGCTCGAAGACTGCTTCATGGTCAATGTTCATGACAGTCATTATAGGTGACTAATTCCATTGGCGGTTGATCTAGTCAGGAAGGTTGTATGCGGTATACGATCCCGGAAGGCGTGGCAGATGTATCGGAGTCGGATACACTTGCGGCGTTTGTGGAGGGGAGTATTCCCTGACGGCAGTGTCGTCATCACGGGAGGCCTGGGCGGCCGAACCGGTGCTGCCGGCCCGGAGCGATCCGGGTGGAAGAGACCTCCGGACCAGGCTTTTCAACGCGTCCGGAGGTTCGTCATGGTCTCTGTCATGTCCCCGCTCGTCTGGGTGCTCACGATCGCCGGCCTGCTCGCGATCGTCGCGTTCGACCTGATCGTGATCGCGCGCCGCAAACACACCGTGACGATCAAGGACGCGACCCGGTGGGTGTTGTTCTACGTCGGGCTGGCGGCGCTGTTCGCGGTCGGGTTGTTCCTGTTCAGCCCGAGCCGGACCGGTGGCGAGTTCGTCGCGGGCTACATCACCGAGTACAGCCTGAGCGTCGACAACCTGTTCGTCTTCGTGATCATCATGGCCCGCTTCGGCGTCCCGGCGCTGGCGCAGGACAAGGTGCTCTACATCGGCATCGTGGTCTCGATGCTGCTCCGCGCGGTCTTCATCCTGGCCGGCGCGGCCGCGATCTCGGCGGCCAGCTGGGTCTTCTACATCTTCGGCGCCTTCCTGGTCTACACCGCCGTCCGGCTGGCGATCGAGGGTGAGAACGACGACGAAGATTTCCAGGAGAACGCCGTCCTGCGCGGGATGCGCCGGGTGCTGCCGCTGGCGCACGACTACGACGGCGCCAAGCTGACGACCCGGGTCGACGGCAAGCGGCTGCTGACGCCGCTGGTGATCGTGATCTCCGCGATCGGGATGGCGAACGTGATCTTCGCGCTGGACTCGATCCCCGCGATCTTCGGCCTCACCCAGGACGCCTACGTCGTGCTCACCGCGAACGCGTTCGCGCTGATGGGCCTGCGCCAGCTCTACTTCCTGATCGGCGGCCTGCTCGAGCGGATCGTCTACCTGAACGTCGGCCTCTCGGTCATCCTCGCCTTCATCGGGGTCAAGCTGATCGTCGAGGCCCTGCACGGTTCGCACATCGACGACATCGGCTCGATCCATCTCCCGCACATCGGCATCGTCACCTCGCTGGCCTTCATCGCCGGCACCCTCTTCGTCACCACGATCGCCAGCCTGATCAAGACCTCGTACGACCGCCGCCGCGTCCCCGTCGAGCTCGACGACTAGGCGCCGCACGGGTCCGCGAAACTCCGCGCGTCCGGCGCCGATTTACCCGCCCGCGCACTCCGAACCGGAGTAGTATCGAAACAGCCTGGCCCGGCCGTTCCCCCGTGATGGTCGGGTCAGGTCCTGTCTCGAACGCTTCCGTTCGACGACCCCGCGGACGTCGTCCGCGCCGCTCCCCATCCTGCCGATCGGCAGCTCGCGTGGTTCAAGTCTTGACATAGTCCGGCGGGGGCGGTTGACTGCGACATAGTTCACAGAATGAATAAATTGTGGTGTGGTCCGGTGTCGGTGGCTCAGAGCGACCTCGGACTGCCCTGTGGTGTGGTGTCCAGGTCCGCCGGTGCAGCCGTCGGGCCATTCGGCGTTTTCGCCGTTAGTTGCTGAGGGCAACGCAGGATTTCCCTTGTGGGCCAGGGAAATCGATGACTGGGTCAAGGTCGGGTATCGACACCGCCGGGGACTCTTCCGCTGTCTCGCGTTCTGTGTCATCCTCCCGGTGAGTGAGGTCCGAGATCCTATCGGATATCGGTTTCGCTCCGATCGGTGACGGAAAGGATGCGGAGTGAGTGCAACGTACGAGGTGAAACCGGCGCCGCCCGCGCCGGCCGCGGCGAAGGCGGTGACCCGGGCGCCGGTGCCCCGGCCCAGCCGCTGGACCCAGGCGCGACGCAGCCTGCGCAGGCACTGGCAGCTCTACCTGCTGGTGATCGTGCCGCTCGCGTACTTCGTGATCTTCAAGTACATCCCGATCAGCAACGCCGTCATCGCGTTCAAGAACTACTCGCCGATCAAGGGCCCGTGGGGCAGCGACTGGGTCGGTTTCAAGAACTTCGAGCTGTTCTTCGCCAACCCGGTCTTCTGGACCCTGGTCAAGAACACCTTCATCCTCGCCGCCTACACCGTCCTGGCCAGCTTCCCGATCCCGATCATCCTGGCCATCGCCCTGAACGAGATCCGCAACGGCCGGTTCAAGAAGCTCGTCCAGCTGGTGACGTACGCGCCGTACTTCATCTCCACGGTCGTGGTCGTCTCGATGACGATCCTGGTGCTGTCGCCGCGGCTCGGGTTCGTGAACGACGCGATCGGGTTGTTCGGCGTCCCGGCGGTCGACTTCCTCGGTAATCCGGACTACTTCCGGCACATCTACGTCTGGTCCGACGTCTGGCAGACCACGGGCTACTCGGCCGTCATCTACCTGGCCGCGCTGGCCGGCATCGACCCCGCGCTGCACGAGTCGGCCCGGATCGACGGCGCCAGCCGCTTGCAGCGGATCTGGAACGTCGACCTGCCCGGCATCATGCCGACCGCGGTGATCATCCTGGTCCTCGGCGTCGGCAACATCATGTCGATCGGGTTCGAGAAGGCCTTCCTGCTGCAGAACCCGCTGAACCAGGCGCAGTCCGAGATCATCGCGACCTACGTCTACAAGACCGGCCTGCTGAACGCCGACTTCAGCATGGCGACCGCAGTCGGGCTGTTCAACTCCGTCATCAATCTCGTCCTGCTGGTCGTCGTGAACTTCGTCGCCAAGCGGATCACCGGAAACGGACTCTGGTCATGACGATTACCCTGCCCACCCTCCGCCGGACGCCGAAACCGGACAGCTCGCGGCGGCTGGCGATCGAGGAGACCCGGACCGACAAGATCTTCCTGGTCGGCGTCCGGATCATGCTCTGGATCGCGCTGATCGTGGTCGCCGTCCCGATCATCTACATCGTCGCGAACTCGTTCAGCAGCGCGTCGGCGGTCAGCGCCGGCCGGGTGCTGCTGTGGCCGGTCGAGCCCAGTCTGAAGGCGTACCAGTCGGCGTTCGCCGATCCGCAGATCATGCAGGGCTACCTGAACTCGTTCATCTACGCGATCGGCGGCACGCTGATCAGCGTCACGCTGACGATCGCGATCGCCTACCCGCTGTCCCGGAAGACCTTCTTCGGCCGCAACGTGATCATGAGCCTGCTGGTCTTCACGATGCTGTTCTCCGGCGGCCTGATCCCGACCTACCTGGTGGTCCAGGACATGGGCCTGCTGAACACCCGGTGGGCGATGGTGATCCCGAGCGCGATCGGGGTGTGGCAGGTGATCATCGCGCGCACGTTCTTCCGCTCGACCATCCCGGACGAGCTCTACGAGGCGGCCACCATCGACGGCGCGAGCGACCTGCGCTTCCTCTGGTCGATCGTGCTCCCGCTGTCCAAACCGGTGATCGCGGTGATCGCACTGATGTACGCGATCTTCCAGTGGAACACCTACTTCGACGCCCTGATCTACCTCAAGGACCCCAGTCTCTACCCGCTGCAGATCGTGCTCCGGAACATCCTGATCCTGAACCAGGGCAGCGCCACGACCACCCAGAACCTGGCCCAGCAGCTCGACCAGCAGCAGATGGCCAGTGTCCTCAAGTACGCGCTCATCGTCATCTCGAGCCTGCCCGTACTGATCATCTACCCCTTCGTCGCCCGCCACTTCACCAAGGGCGTGATGGTCGGCGCGGTCAAGGGCTGAGAAAACAGCCCACCTCAGAAAGGAACCAGCAATGCGCTCATCCGTGCGCAAGGTCGTCGCGCTCAGCGCGGCCGGCCTGCTCGCCTCCGTGGCTGCCTGCAGCTCGGACAAGTCCGACGGGGCGGCGAACGAGACGTCGGCCGACGGCAAGGTCATCATCGACACGTTCACCCCGGCCGACCAGAACACCAACATGGAGACCAACGCGGTCACCAAGGTCATGAGCGACAAGTTCAAGATCCAGTTCCGCTGGCAGACCACCACCATGGACGCCGGGCCGGCCAAGGAGAAGCGGCAGATCTCGCTGGCCAGCGGCGACTACCCGGACCTGTTCTTCCTGATCCCGTGGGTGGACGGCTTCACCCAGGCCGAGGTGCTCAAACTCGGCCAGCAGGGCGTCGCGCTGCCGCTGGAGAACCTGATCAAGGAGAACGCGCCGAACATCCAGAAGTTCCTGGACGAGAACAAGGACTACAAGCAGGAGTCGACCGCGCCGGACGGGCACATCTACGCGCTGCCGCAGTGGGCCGACTGCTTCCACTGCAAGTACCCGGACAAACTGTGGATCAACTCGGCCTGGCTGAAGAAGCTCAACCTGCCGATGCCGAAGACCACCGAGGACCTGCGCAAGGTGCTGACGGCCTTCAAGACCCAGGACCCGAACGGGAACGGCAAGGCCGACGAGGTCCCGATGACCGCGGACATCCAGAACACCGCGCTGATCCCGTACTTGATGAACGCGTTCGCCTACAACCCGGTCGGCGCCAACAACGGCGTCCGCTCGCTGCTCACGCTGAACGGCGACAAGGTCGTCACACCGGTGAACACGCCGGAGTGGAAGGAGGGCCTGAAGTACATCGCGTCGCTGTACAAGGAGGGCCTGATCGACCAGGCCGCGTTCACCCAGAACGCGCAGGCGCTGCAGGCCCTGGGCAACGACCCGAAGGCCGTCCGGATCGGCTCCGGCCCGATGCTGCACCCGTACATCTTCGTCCAGTCCGACTCCAAGGACGGCCGGGACAAGCAGTACGACGCCGCGCCGCCGCTGACCGGCCCGGCTGGGAAGAGCTACACCGGCGAGCAGTACCTGACCTCGGTCAACTACACGTTCCTGCTGACCAACAAGGCCAGCAAGGAGGCGCAGGTCGCGGCGATCAAGATGCTCGACTACATCTTCAGCGACGAGGGTCAGATGATCGGCGGCATGGGGCCGGAGGGTGTCGGCTGGACCAAGCCCGGTGCTGGTGACATCGCGCTGGACAAGGACACCAAGCCGCTCTACAAGCCGAAGCCGGACAGCCCGAAGAACAGCAGCTGGGGCGCGCTGACGCAGTACCACAATGTCCTGGCGTACCGGAACGCGCAGGTCGTCCCGCTGGACATCTACTCCGGCGCGGGCTACGAGCGGCGGCTGTTCCAGGCGACCAAGCTGTACGAAGGCCACGAGGACCGGGGGCAGCTGTACCCGCAGGCCATCGTCTGGCCGGACCCGAACCTGGGTGGCGAGACCGCGACGCTGCAGACGAACCTGAACAACTACGTGAACCAGAACCAGCTGGCGTTCATCACCGGGTCGAAGAACATCGACGCCGAGTGGGATGCGTATGTGAAGGGGCTCGACAGCACGGGGATGACCCGATACCTGGAGATCAACCAGCAGGCGTACGACAAGTACAAGTCGGGGAGCAAGTAACACCTCATGTCCCATGAACTGTGGTTTCGCACTCCCGCGCCGGACTGGTTCGAGGCGTTGCCGGTGGGTAACGGGCATCTCGGAGCGAAGGTGTTCGGGTGGGTCGGTGCGGAGCGGATCGCGCTGAATCTCGACGACGTGTGGTCCGGTGACGGGCCGCGCGAGTTGGGGGTCGCGGATGGTCCGGCGACGTTGGCCGACGTACGGCGGTTGTTGCTGGACGACGGCGATCAGCTGGCGGCGACCGAGCGGACGCGAGCCCTGCAAGGGCCGTTGGTCGAGTCGTATCAGCCGCTGGCCGATCTGCTGATCCGCACGGACGGGGAGGCCGGCGACTACCGTCGGCGCCTCGACCTGCGGACCGGGATCGTCAGCGTCGATCACACAGTGGACGGGACGCGGTTCCGGCGCGAGACGTATGTCTCCGCGCCGGACCAGGTGCTGGTGTGGACCCTCACGGCCGACCGGCCGGGTGCGGTGAATCTCTCGGTGTCGTTGGATTCTCAGCACCCGGTTCGGCCGGTGGTGGACGGCGGGACGTACGGCGTGGTCGGACACGCGCCGTCCGACCTGACGATCGAGTACCGGGAGAGCCCGGACCCGATCCGGTACGTCGATGGGCGCGGGATCGGCTTCGGGATCGCGCTGCGCGTGCTGAACCACGGGGGCACCGCAGACGTCTCGACGGACGGTGTCGTCGTCCGGGGCGCCGACAGTGTGACGGTGGTGCTGGCCGCGGCGAGCACGTTCGCCGGGTGGTCGGTGCCACCCGGCCGGGATCCGCTGATCGCACTGCGGGACGCCGTCGCGATCTTGGACGCCGTTGCCGTGGACAAGCTTCGCGACCGCCATCTCGAGGACCATCGGCGGCTCTACGACCGTGCGGAGCTGCGGCTCGGGACGTCGTCCGAGCTGCCGACCGATGAACGGATCAAGGCGGTCGGTGCCGGTGGCAACGATCCCGACCTGGTCGCGCTCACCTTCAACTTCGGCCGTTACCTGCTGATCGCGTCGTCGCGGCCGGGGACGCAGGCGGCCAATCTGCAGGGCATCTGGAACGAGGACCGCCGGCCGATGTGGGCCAGCGACTGGACCAACAACATCAACACCCAGATGAACTACTGGCCCGCGGATCTCACCGGGCTGGGCGAATGCTTCGAACCGCTGACCGATCTGCTCGAGAACCTGGCGGCGTCCGGCGCGAACACCGCGCGAGCCCTGTACGACGCGCCGGGCTGGGTTTCGCACCACAACTCCGATCTCTGGGCGGCGACCTGGCCGGTCGGGGCGGGTGGGGACGATCCCGTCTGGGCGATGTGCGCGACCTGCGGCGTCTGGCTCACTGCGCATCTGATGGAGCACTACCGGTTCGAGCTGGATCTCGACTTCCTGCGCGACCGCGCGTACCCCGTGATCGCAGGGGCGGCCGAGTTCGTGCTGGCGATGCTGGTCGCGGACGACGCTGGGCGGTTGCAGTTCATCCCGTCGACCGCCCCGGAGCACCACTTCGTGCTGCCGTCGGGGGAGAAGGCTTCGGTCGACCTGACCTCGACGTACGACATCTGGCTGATCCGGGAGCTGTTCGCGAACCTGGGCGAGGCGGAGGCCGCGCTGGGCCTGTCGTCGGAGCTCGCCGAGCGGGCCCGGACGGCGCGCGAGCGCCTGCCCGAGATCGGGATCACCGCGGACGGCCGGTTGCAGGAGTGGCCGCACGACTGGACGCCGTCCGAGATCAACCATCGGCATCAGTCACATCTGTACGGCCTGCATCCAGGTGCGGAGATCGATCCGGTGCGGACGCCGGAATGGGCGGAGGCGGCGCGGACGTCGTTGCTCGTGCGGACCGATGGCGCCACGAACGGCGGGTGGACTGCGGCCTGGCTGGTCGCGCTGTGGGCGCGGTTGTTCGAGGGGGAGCGGGCGGCGGCGGTGATCCAGGACTACCTGGCGCGGCTGGTGTCCGACAACCTGTTGCATCGCGACGGGGACATCTTCCAGATCGACGCGAACCTCGGGATGACGGGGTGCGTTCCGGAGTTGCTGCTCCAGAGCCACACGGACGTCGTCCGGTTGCTGCCCGCGTTGCCGGCGTCCTGGCCGGACGGCGCGTTCCGCGGCCTGCGGGCGCGTGGCGGGCTGGTCTTCGACGTCGCGTGGGCGGACGGGAAGCTGACGGCGGCGTCCGTCGTTGCCTCGCGCACCGGAGTGCGGCGAATCGCTTTGCCGGGTAGGGAGGTCGTGGTGGAGCTGATCGAGGGGCAGCCGGTCGACTTGGTTAGGTATGCCTAGCCAAAGTTGTTGTAAAGTCAGTCTCCGTGAAGATGCGTAGCTCAATCGCTGTCGTGGCCGCCCTGCTGGTGCTTGCCGCGTGTGGTGGGAAGGACACCGGCAGTGCCGATACCGGCGTCGGTGACAAAGAGGTCGCGACCGGCGGGCGGTTGTTCAAGACCGCGGACGCCGAGACCGCCAAACTCGGGTCGGACGCGCAGCCGGGGGTGTTCCCGCGGACGGTGAAACACGCGCTCGGCGAGGCGAAGCTGGACAAGAAGCCCGAGAAGATCGTGGTGCTGGACAGCGGTGAGCTGGACGACGTGCTCGCGCTCGGCATCACCCCGGTCGGGATGGCGACCAACACCGGCCAGAACGGCGTCCCGTCGTACCTGGCGGACAAGGCGCAGGGGATCAAGACCGTCGGCGGGGTCAGCGACCTGAACCTGGAGGCGATCGCGAACCTCAAGCCGGATCTGATCCTGGGCAGCAAGCTGCGCGCGAACGACCTGTTCGACAAGCTGAACGAGATCGCACCGACGGTGATGAGCATCCGGCCCGGGTTCCCCTGGAAGGAGAACTTCCTGCTGGTCGCGGACGCGGTCGGCGAGGAGGACAAGGCCACCCAGATCCTGAACGACTACCAGAAGCGCGCCGACGAGGTGAAGGGCAAGGTCGAGGGCTCCCCGACCATCTCGCTGGTCCGCTTCCGCCCGGCCGAGATCCGTCTCTACGGCAACCTCTCGTTCATCGGCGTCATCCTCGAGGACGTCGGCCTGCCCCGGCCGAAGATCCAGGACGTCCAGGAACTCGCCGTCGAGGTCTCCGAGGAGAACATCGGCCAGGCCGACGGCGACTGGATCTTCTACTCCAGCTTCGGCCCCCTCACCGGCACCGCCGAGTCCAAAGTTGTCAACGGCAACCTCTGGAAAGCCCTCCCCGCCGTCAAAGCCGGCCAGGCCGAACGCGTCAACGACGAGGTCTGGTTCCTCGGCCTCGGCCCCCTAGGCGCCATGGACACCCTCACCGACCTGGAAAAACTCCTCAGCAAGAAGAACTAGTAAGAGCTGTTCTGCGGCGGCGCTTCCCAGGTCCGGGAAGCGCCGCTTTGTCTTGGCCGGGGTCAGTCGGGGACGTGGCCTCGGTCGGTGACGGGGATGTGGGGGGCGTAGCGGGCTACGGCGGTGACTAGGTCTTGGTAGGGGAGGGGGCGGGTGAGGATCTGGTGGGCGCCGGGCCAGGGGCGGGAGGGGCCCCAGGCTTTGGAGCTGTGGGGGAGGGCGTCGTCGTCGTGGAGGAGGACGACCAGGTAGGGCTCCCACCATTCGCTGTCGCCGGTTGGGCCGTGTCGTTCGACGCGGCAGATGCCGCGGACGTCGGACCAGGGGACGGTGCGGGCGTGGTCGCCGCCGAGGTGGATCCCGCGGGCGTCGATGGACAGGAGGACGTCGTCCAGGTCGGTCTCTTGCCGTTCTTCCAGCGCGGTGATCGCGCCGATCAGCAGCAGGAACGGCATGCCGAGCGCGAAGATCAGCGGACTGCCGCCCCAGGACAGCCAGATCGTCTCGAGCGGCTCGCGGATCGGCACGCCCCGGCTGAGCGCGACGGCGACGCCGATCAGCGTGACGAGCACTTCCGCCGCGACCAGCAGCGCGCACACGTACAGCAAGGTCCTGGTGCTGCCGAGCCCGCGGCGCCTCACGACGAACGGCTCGGCCTGGGGTTCAGGCGGCATACCCCGCATTGTCAGCGCTATCCGCCGAACGCACCAGGGCCTCTCGCGAACATCTAATCCGTTCGGCCGGATCGCTCGTCCCATCGGATGAAATCGCCGCCAAGACCCCCTTGCGGGCTTTGGCGCGACACGCATCTCCGCAACAATCGGGACATGTCCAGCCATACCGCCGTACGCACTCCGCCGAGGCCGCCGCAACGGTCCGGGGCCCGTCGCGCCCGTTCGGGCGGCAGATGGCGGCGCGGCCGGTTCATCGCGGTGCTGGCGATTCTCGCGGCCTGCTTGATGGTTTTCCACCGCTGGGTGCCGAACGAGTTCGGCAACATGGGCAGCCTGCTGGACACGTTCCTCCCGTGGGTGGGCCTCGCCGTACCGGTGCTGGGTCTGTTCGCGCTGCTGCGGCGGTCGGCGGTGGCCGGGGTCGCGCTGCTGGCGCCCGCGCTGGTGTGGAGCTTGATGTTCGCCGACCAGATCATCCCGAGCCGCAGCGGCGGCGCGCACGATCTCCGGGTCCTCTCGCAGAACGTGAACGCCGGCAACACGGACCCCGCGGGCACCGCGCGGCGGCTGCTGACGATGAAGGCCGACGTGATGGCGCTCGAGGAGATCACCGCGGCGGACCTGAAGATCTACAAGGCGGCGTTCGCCGACGAGTACCCGTACCAGGTCACCCGCGACACCGTGGCGCTCTGGTCGAAGTTCCCCGTCGAGGAGAGCAAATCGATCGACGTCGGATTCGCCTGGACCCGCGCGCTGCGCGCCGAGGTGGACACCCCCGAGGGCAAGGTCGCGGTGTACGTCGCGCACCTGGCCTCGGTCCGGATCGACACCAGCGGCTTCACCTCCGACCAGCGGAACCGGACGATCAAGTCACTCGGCCGCCAGATCGCCGACGAGAAGCTGCTCGGCGTGATCGTGATGGGCGACTTCAACGGGACGGCGAACGATCGCAGCCTGGCCCCGCTGACCGTCGGCCTGCGCTCGGCACAAGGTGCCTCCGGCAACGGATTCGGCTTCACCTGGCCGGCCGCCTTCCCGATGGCCCGGATCGACCACATCCTGGTGCGAGGCGTCACGCCGACCAAGGCCTGGGTCGGCGAGTCGACCGGCAGCGACCACCTCCCGGTCGTGGCCGAGCTACGCATCTGACGCCGCGATCCCGTGCCGGTAGGCGCACCGGACCGCCTCCGCGCGGTGCCGGGCGCCGATGAACAACCGCGCCGCGATCTCCGGGTTGCTGAGCCCTGCGCGATCAGCCGCAGGACTTCGGTCTCGCGCACGGTGAGACCGCCGGACGCCGGCGCCTCGGCAACCAGCCCGGCGACCAGCCGCCGCGTCACCTCCGGATCGAACGCCGACTGCCCGGCCACCGTCGACCGCAGGGCCGCGCCGATCTCGGCCCGGCCGGCGTCCTCGGTCAGGTAGCCGCGCTCCTCCAGCCGCGCTGCCCGATCCTGCTCGCGCTGCGCATCAGTACGGGTGACGGTCGACTGGGTCAGCAGGTTCGCGCCCAGGGCTCCGAAGGACATGGGTTTGACGCTAGGTGGGCACTGCCCTTTCGCGGGACCGCCTCAGGGTGGAGATCCGGGTGGAGAACGCGGGTCGCTCTTCTGGGTGGTTGAAACCAGGAGTAACGTTCCAGAGCGGTACCACCACGCTGCGTCATACCGAAACCGGAGGGCCGATGCTGCCACAAGACTCCGTCCTGAGACTCGACGCCCAGGCGATCGACTACATCATCATCGCGACGTACTTCGTCTTCGTGCTCGGAATCGGGTACCTGGCCAAACGCGCCGTCTCCAACAGCCTGGACTTCTTCCTGTCCGGCCGCTCACTGCCCGCCTGGGTGACCGGGCTGGCGTTCATCTCGGCCAACCTCGGCGCGATCGAGATCATGGGGATGTCCGCGAACGGCGCCCAGTACGGGATGCCGACCGTGCACTACTTCTGGATCGGCGCCGTCCCCGCGATGCTGTTCCTCGGCGTCGTGATGATGCCGTTCTACTACGGCTCCAAGGTCCGCAGCGTGCCGGAGTTCATGTTGCGCCGGTTCGGTAAACCCGCGCACCTGGTGAACGCGATCAGCTTCGCCGTCGCGCAGGTGCTGATCGCGGGCGTGAACCTGTTCCTGCTCGCGACGATCGTGAACGTGCTGCTCGGCTGGCCGATCTGGGTCTCGGTGATCGTCGCGGCCGTGATCGTGCTCAGCTACATCACGCTCGGCGGCCTGTCCGCGGCGATCTACAACGAGGTGCTGCAGTTCTTCGTGATCGTCGCCGCGCTGCTGCCGCTGACGCTGGTCGGCCTGCACAAGGTCGGCGGCTGGCAGGGCCTGGTCGACAAGATCAGCGCCGGCACCGGCGGTCCCGAGCAGCTGAGCGCCTGGCCGGGGCAGGAGCTGAGCGGCTTCACGAGCAGCAGTTTCCTGTCGGTGATCGGGCTCGTCTTCGGCCTCGGTTTCGTGCTCTCGTTCGGCTACTGGACGACGAACTTCGTCGAGGTCCAGCGCGCGATGGCGTCGAAGAACATGTCGGCGGCCCGGCGGACGCCGATCATCGGCTCGTTCCCGAAGATGTTCATCCCGTTCATCGTGATCATCCCGGGCATGATCGCGGCGGTCGCCGTCCCGGAGCTGCAGCAGTTCAAGGCCAACGGCGGCAGCGGCGGCGAGGTGACCTACAACGACGCGTTGCTGCTGCTGATGCGCGACCTGCTGCCGAACGGCATGCTCGGCCTGGCGATCACCGGTCTGCTGGCCTCGTTCATGGCCGGTATGGCGGCGAACCTGAGCTCGTTCAACACGGTGATGACCTACGACCTGCTCGAGCGGTACGTGATCAAGGACCGCAGCGACGACTTCTACCTGCGGACCGGTCGCTGGGTGACCGTCGGCGGCACGATCATCGCGATCGGCACAGCCGCGATCGCCTCCGGCTACAGCAACCTGATGGACTACCTGCAGCAGCTGTTCTCGTTCTTCAACGCGCCGCTGTTCGCGACGTTCATCCTCGGTATGTTCTGGAAGCGGATGACGGCCGCGGCCGGCTGGATCGGTCTCGTCAGCGGTACGGCGACCGCCGTCCTCGTGTTCGTCCTCTCGGAGACCGGCGTGATCGACCTGCCGGGGCAGGGCGCGAGCTTCGTCGGCGCGGGCGCGGCGTTCGTCGTGGACATCCTGGTCAGCGTGCTGGTGAGTTCGATGACGCGGGCGAAACAGGAGTCCGAGCTGGTCGGGCTGGTGTACTCGCTGACGCCGAAGGAGCAGCGCACCGAGGCAGCCGGCGAAGGCGACCACGGCTGGTACCGCAAGCCGGTGCTGCTGGCCGGGATCTCGCTCGGGCTGGTCGTCGTCCTGAACATCGTCTTCGGCTGAGGGGATCGTCATGGCAGAGAAGAAGTCCGGAGCCTTCGACATCCGGGTCGTGATCGCGGCGCTGATCGGGATCTACGGCGTGATCCTGACCGTCCTCGGGCTGGTCGAGAAGCAGGCCGAGATCGACAAGGCGGCCGGGATCAACATCAATCTGTACGGCGGGATCGGGATGCTCGTGTTCGCGGCGCTGTTCGTGCTGTGGGCGCGGTTGCGGCCGATCGCCGTCCCGGCTGATTCGGCGTCCGGGGAGTAACGCGGGTCACATCCGTCTCGTTGTGGGACCAGTAGCTCCACTGGTCCCACAACGGAGGGTGTTTCGTGGCCGAACCCCGAAATTTGTCCAGACGGGTGTTCCTTGCCCGGATCGGCGTACTAGGCGCGGCGCTGGGCGGGGGTGGGCTGCTGGCGCGCGGCCTGCTGAACCCGGCCGCGGGTGCGACCAATCCGCTCCTGCCGCCGGCCGTCGACGTCGTCCGGCCGGTCCTCGCGGCGCTCGCCCGCGACACCCTCAACGGGCTGACGACGTTCGCGCTGCCGGGGCCCGATCAGTACTCGCGGACGCAGCGCGCGACCAGCCGGACGCCGGGTGCGCTCGAGGCCGGCGCGACCGACTTCATGATCAGCGCGCTGGACAACTTCGTCCCGTTCCCGGATGCGCTCGCGCAGCCGATCAGCGCCGCGCTGGTGACCGGCCTGGCCGACTCCGGCGTCGCGCTGCCGGGTCTGGAGGTGCTGCCGGCCGAGCTGCGCGGTCTGGACCAGGCGTTCACGGCCCTGCTGCAGAGCGATGAGGCGATTCCGCTGTCGTTCCCGATCGCGGGCCTGCTGAACCTGATGGCGACCCAGGTGAACCCGGCCGCCGTGAACGGTCTGCATCTGTCGCCGTTCGCGCGGCTGACGTACGCCGAGAAGGCGCGGGCGTTCGAGCTGATCGAGAAGACCGACTCGGATCTGGTCGCGCTGCTCGACGTCCAGTTCCCGGAGCCGTTGAAGGCCTCGGTGTCCGGGCTGCTGAAGTTCGTCGGCGGCGCGTTGATCGAGTTCGCGACCTTCGGGGCGTACAGCGAGTACGACGTCCTCGATCGGGAGACGAAGACATTGCGCCGGCGGCCGGTCGGCTGGACGCTGACCGGCTATCAGCCCGACGGCCCGGTGGAGGGCTGGGACGACTTCATCGGCTACTACCAAGGGCGCCAGGAGGTGCGCGACTGATGCGCGACGTGATCGTGATCGGAGCCGGCGGCGGTGGGCCGGTGGTCGCCAAGGAGCTGGCGGCGAAGGGGCTCGACGTCCTGCTGCTCGAGGCGGGGCCGCGGCACGCGAAGCCGCGCGAGGAGTGGTCGACCTTCGAGGAGGACGCGAACAACCCGCTGACCGGGTACTTCCGGCTCGGGCCAACGGATCGCTCGAAACCCGCCTGGTACCGGGAGTGGCCGCAGAACTCGTTCGTCTGGCAGCTGTCCGGCGTCGGCGGGACGACGCAGCACTTCTACGGCAACTACCCGCGCGCGTACCCGGGCGTCTTCAAGGGGTACGACGGCGCCGACCGCAACGAGTACGACGTGAACCACCGGTTCCCGTTCACCTACTCGGAGATGGTCCCGTACTTCGAATGGGTCGAGGCGCTGATGCCCGTCCAGACGGCCGCGATGGGGCACAAGGAGCAGCTGTTCTTCCAGGGCGCCGAGACGATGGGGCTCCCGGTGCAGACGACCAAGACGACGTACGGGCCGTCGTACCGGCCGCAGGAGAACGCGATCCTGCAGCCGGGCGGGACGGCGGGGAAGACGTCGTCGTCCGAGCTGCTCGTCTATCCGAAGGCGACCGGGTGCACCTTCTGCGGGTACTGCTTCCAGGGTTGCATGCGGCCGAAAGGGGCCCCGCGCAACCAGTATGCGAAGCGCTCGACGGACAACAGTTATGTGCCGATGGCGTTGACGGCCGAGGTCTGGTCGCGTGGCGGCAAGCCGGCGGAGCTGATCGCGGACGCGTATGTGACGCGGGTGCACACCGAGAACCGGCGCGGCGTCCTGACAGCGTCCGGGGTGACGTGGCGGGACAACGTGACCGGTGACGAGCATCGCGAGGAGGCGCGGGTCGTCGTCATGTCGGGTGGGTGTACGGAGAACCCGCGGCTGTGGTTCAACAGCGGCCTGCCGAACCCGAACGGCTGGGTCGGGCGCGGGTACACCGACCACTTCTTCGACTGGATGATCGGGTCGTTCGACGACTACACCGGGAACCCGAAGGGGGTCGGGTCGAGTGCGCGGCTCGACTACCCGCCGTACGGCGGCCTGGAGAACGTCGGCCTGCCGCCGGCGCTGAATGCCTTCGCCGGGACGCTATCGGACAGCGGGATCCGGGGTCAGTACAAGAACGGCCGCGGTATGACCGGGCCGTGGGACGGGCCGGCCGGGCGGGTGATGGGTCCGGAGCTGAAGGAGCTGGTTGCCGGCGGCATCGACAAGCTGCTGACCCTGCTGGTGATCACCGACGACGACGTCGAGGCGCAGAACCGGGTGACGCCGTCCGCGCTGCCGGCCGACGAGAACGGGCCGATCCCGAAGGTCACCTTCAACCAGCGGAAGCGGACCAAGCGGACGCTGCGGAACCGTGAGTTCATGGCGCGGAAGGCGGCCGAGCTGCTGCGCGGCGCGGGGGCCCGCAAGGTCTACCGGATCGACTGGGCGCCGCTGATCCTGCATGTCCAGTCGTCGATGCGGATGGGGTCGTCGGAGACGAACTCGGTCCTCGACGGCACCGGCGAGACCCGCGCGGTGAAGCGGCTGTTCGTCGCGGACAACTCGGCGCTGTCGAACGGGCTGGGCGGGCCGAACCCGACGCTCACCGCGCAGGCGCTGGCGACGCGGACGGCCGAGAACATCTTCCAGACCTACTTCGGCGGCGATCCGTGGGTGCGTTCGGAGGCTCCGGTGATCTCCACCGACCCGCGGATCAGCGTGCGGCTGGGGGAGCTCGGGTTGTGATCGTGTCCGTTTGAGAAACATCGGCGTCCGGCCGGATCCTGCTGCCGGACGCCGATGTTTCCTACGCTCGAAGGACCCGAACAGGAGGAGCTTCGAGATGACGATCACCTCGGCCAGGCCCGAGCTGTCGAGCTATGCGCAGCAGTACGCGGACGAGGGCTTCGTGCTGGTGAAAGGCCTGCTCAGCAAGGAGGAGGCGGCGTACTACCGCGGTCGCAGCCACGACCTGCTGGCGCAGCTGAACCGTAAGGACGACCCGACCTGGCAGTCCGCGATGGGGCTGGCCGACGGGGCGACCCGGCTGCAGCACCTGCACGACGCGCAGTTCTACGACGCGGAGTTCGCGAAGCTGCTGGTGGACCCGCGATTCACCGACGTGGCCGCTGCGGTGATGGGCGTGGAGAACGTCCAGCTGCATCACACGAAGCTGTTCGTGAAGCCGCCGGAGAACGGGTCGCCGTTCCCGGTGCACCAGGACCACCCGTTCTTCCCGCACCAGTACCACCGGGTCGGCGCGGCGATCTTCCACTTCGACGACGCTCCGGTCGAGAAGGGCTGTGTCCGGGTCATCCCGGGCAGCCACCTCGGCGGGCCGCGGGAACACGACCCGGAGGGGTCGTTCCACCTGACCGACGTCCCGTTCGACGCGGCGACGCCGCAGCCGGCCGAGGCGGGCGACGTCCTGTTCTTCACCTACCTGACCGTGCACGGCTCCGGTGTGAACACCAGCGACGAGGCGCGGACCACCTGGCTGATCCAGTACCGCGACCCGGCCGACCCGCCCACGGTCAAGACGCACGAGTGGTCGCTCGGCCAGGGCATGATGTTGCGTGGAGTCGACCCCACGGGCAGGAGCGCTGTTTGACCCTCGCGGACGTCGCTGACGCGGACCGCTTCGTCGACCTCGCCGGGCTCCTGGAGTCCTGCGAGGTCGACGGTTTCCGCGCGGACTTCCTCTCCTGGGGGCACTACCGCCCGGAGTACTGGCGCAACTACTGGCACACGCACTCCTTCCACGAGGTCTGCCTCGCCTACAGCGGCAGCGGCCGCTTCAACAACGGCACAGCGGAGTACGACGTCCGCCCCGGCTCTGTTTTCCTGGCCCGGCCCGGCGACGTCCACGAAATCGAATCCAGCCGCGGCGAACCGCTGGGGATCGCCTTCTGGGGCTTTACCTTCAGACCTGTCGGCCTCGCCTCCGGCATCGGCCGTGAGGAAGAGCGGGGAAGGATGCCGGGCGTTGCCCACGGTGGTGTAGCTGGACGGCCTGCGGCCGGGTCCGATGAGCCCGGCTGGTGGTCCGGGCTCACCCGGCGAGACGGGCCAGTTGTCTCGGGGCGGAGCGGCACGCTGCCTGCTCTGATCACCGCTCTCGCAGCTGAGGCCGCCGCGCCTGTCTCCGGCTACGCGACCACCCTGCGCGCCCTTGGCGCGACGCTAGTGGTTGAGACGGCTCGGGCGTTTGCGCTGGATGACGATCTCGCTGTGGAGCCGGTGCGACGCGACCGTGGGTTGCTGGTCGTGGAGGCGATGCAACGGCACCTGCGGGACAACTTGTCGCGGCCGATCACAGTGCGGGACGTGGCGGCCGTCGTACACCTGTCCGAGCGCCATGCGGAGCGGCTGTTCACACAGCAGACCGGTGCATCGATCATGTCGACGCTGCGGCGGCTGCGGTTGGAGCTGGCCGCGCAGCTGCTGCTGGACCACGGCGTGACGATCACCGAGGTCGCGCGCCACTGCGGCTACTCCGACGTCCGCCCGTTCTCCACCGCCTTCAAACGCCACTACGGCCGCACACCGGGCGACCACCGCCGCTCGGGCGGAACAGAGTTCGTCTAGTGCTATCGTGGGCCCATGCGAGTGAGCCTGCTCCTTAGTTAGCCGTACTGGCATTCAGGCGCTTCGAGCGCCGGCCCGTACGGCGTCCCCTCCTGAGCGAGGGGCTTTTTCATTTCAGGGCTCATCTACAGACACGAGCGGGAGAGTAGGACCGTGAGCGAGCAGGTGGACGACACTCCGATCGACCGGGGTGGCTACGACTTCAACGCCATGCAGGCCAAGTGGCGTCCGGTGTGGGAGAAGCTGGACCCCTTCAAGGCGAAGGACGACGGCTCGGCCGAGCGGCGCTACGCGCTCACGATGTTCTCCTACCCCTCCGGCGACCTGCACATGGGCCACGCCGAGGTGTTCGCGCTGCACGACGTGCTGTCGCGCTACTGGTTCCAGCAGGGCTACGACGTCCTGAACCCGATCGGCTGGGACAGCTTCGGCCTGCCCGCCGAGAACGCGGCCATCAAGCGCAACGAGCACCCGGCGACGTTCACCTACGCCAACATCGAGACGCAGGCGGAGTCCATCCGGCGGTACGCGATCAGCTTCGACTGGTCCCGCCGGCTGCACACGTCCGACCCGGAGTACTACCGCTGGACGCAGTGGCTGTTCACGCGGTTCTACGAGCGCGGTCTGGCCTACCGGAAGGCGTCGTTCGTCAACTGGTGCCCGAACGACCAGACCGTCCTGGCCAACGAGCAGGTCGTGCAGGGGCGTTGCGAGCGGTGCGGGTTCGAGGTGACCAAGCGTGAGCTGACGCAGTGGTACTTCAAGACCACCGCGTACGCGCAGCAGCTGCTGGACGACATGGACCAGCTGCAGTGGCCCGAAGAGATCCTGCTGCAGCAGCGCAACTGGATCGGCCGCTCCGAGGGCGCGTTCGCCGACTTCCAGGTGGAGGGCCGCGAGGAGCCGATCCGCGTCTTCACCACCCGCCCGGACACGCTGTTCGGCGCCACCTTCCTGGTGGTCGCTCCGGACGCGAAGCTGGCCGCCGAGCTGGTCACACCGGACCAGCAGGCCGCGTTCGACGAGTACCTGCGCGCCGTCAAGGCGACCACCGAGATCGAGCGGCTGAGCACCGACCGCGAGAAGACCGGCGTCTTCCTGGGTTCGTACGCCGTCAACCCGGTCACCGGGCAGCGGATCCCGATCTGGGCCGCTGACTACGTGCTGGCCGACTACGGCACCGGTGCGATCATGGCCGTCCCCGGCCAGGACTCCCGGGACTGGGAGTTCGCGGAGAAGTTCGGTCTGCCGATCGTGCGCACCGTCCAGCCCGAGGAGGGTTTCGACGGTAAGGCGTACACCGGCGACGGTCCGGCCATCAACAGCGCGAACGACGAGATCAGCCTGGACGGGCTGGGCGTCACCGAGGCCAAGGCGCGGATCAGCGACTGGCTGGAGACCAAGCAGCTGGGCGAGCGGACGATCAACTACCGCCTGCGGGACTGGCTGCTGAGCCGGCAGCGCTTCTGGGGTGCGCCGATCCCGATCATCCACTGCCCGGCCTGTGGCGAGGTCCCCGTGCCGGACGACCAGCTGCCGGTGGAGCTGCCGGATCTGCGCGGTGCGGACCTGTCGCCCAAGGGCGTCTCTCCGCTGGCCGCTGCGCGCGACTGGGTCGAGGTGGCCTGTCCTCGCTGTGGTGGTGCGGCCGAGCGGGACACCGACACCATGGACACGTTCGTCGACTCGTCCTGGTACTTCCTGCGCTACCTGTCGCCGGAGTACACCGACGGTCCGTTCGACCCGGCTGTGGCCGACCGCTGGATGTCCGTGTACCAGTACGTCGGCGGCAAGGAGCACGCCGTACTGCACCTGCTGTACGCGCGGTTCTTCGTCAAGGCGCTGCACGACATGGGTCTGCTGCAGGCGACCGAGCCGTTCACCCGGCTGCTGAACCAGGGCCAGGTCATCAACCAGGGCAAAGCGATGAGCAAGTCGCTGGGCAACGGTGTGAACCTGGGCGACCAGCTGGACGAGTTCGGCGTGGACGCCGTCCGCCTTACGATGGTGTTCGCCGGTCCGCCGGCGGATGACATCGACTGGGCGGACATGTCCCCGGGCGGCGCTCTGAAGTTCCTGCAGCGCGCCTGGCGGCTGGCCGGAGCTGTGGAGTCCCCGGCCGGTGCTGACCCGGCGGCGGGTGATGTCGAGCTGCGGAAGCTGACGCACAAGAC
The DNA here is from genome assembly GCF_055584105.1 of Kribbella sp. NPDC104218. Classification (NCBI taxonomy): domain Bacteria; kingdom Bacillati; phylum Actinomycetota; class Actinomycetes; order Propionibacteriales; family Kribbellaceae; genus Kribbella; species Kribbella sp. NPDC104218. The sequence continues at coordinate 889,071 of NZ_JBVJMQ010000002.1, read as the reverse complement.
GATCGCGGATGCGGCCGAGCTGATCGAGTCGCAGCGGTTCAACGTCATGGTCGCCAAGATCATGGAGCTGGTGAACGCGACCCGGAAGGCGATCGACTCCGGCCCCGGCGGCGCGGACCCGGCGGTGCGTGAGTCCGTCGAGACGGTGGCGGTCCTGCTGAGCCTGGTCGCGCCGTACACGGCCGAGGAGATGTGGGAGGAGCTGGGCCACGAGCCGACCGTCGCGAAGGCGGGCTGGCCGAAGGTGGACCCGGCGCTGCTGGTCCAGGACACCGTGACCTGCGTCGTCCAGATCGCCGGCAAGGTGAAGGACCGGCTGGAGGTCTCGCCGGACATCACCGACGCCGAGCTGGAGCAGCTGGCGCTGGCGTCGGAGGCGGTTCAGAAGGCGCTGGACGGGCGCGGAACCCGCAAGGTGATCGTGCGGGCGCCGAAGCTGGTCAACATCGTTCCGGCCTGACTCCATGGATTCGGAGCTCATCGATCTGCGGACCGGATCTCGTGAGGTCGTACTCGACCTCACGAGCCGGTGCGCGGATTTCGTGGCCGGCCGCGGCGACGGGCTGCTGAATGTCTTCGTGCCGCACGCCACCGCCGGGGTGGCGATTCTGGAGACGGGGGCGGGCAGCGACACCGATCTGCTCGCCGTCCTGGAGGAGCTGCTGCCGCGCGACTTCGGCTGGCGGCATCGGCACGGGACGCCGGGCCACGGCCGCGACCACGTGCTGCCGGCGCTGATCCCGCCGTACGCGACGGTTCCGGTGCTGGACGGGCGGCTGACGCTGGGGACGTGGCAGTCGATCTGCTTCGTCGATACCAACGTCGACAACCCGGACCGGGAGGTCCGGTTGTCTTTCCTCGCAGGTTAACTTCTCGTGACGTGTCCCGGCGTTCGCTGTGACGTTACGTAGGCGAAACACGACTCCGCTTCAATGGTCGGCATGGCAGCCATCGACACCCTGCGTGATCACTGCACCGAGCTCCTGGTCCGGGCGACGCAGGGGATCTGCGACGGCAGCCGGCTGAACGCGGAGGCCGGCCACGCGGACGCGCTGGCCCGGCTCGACGACTGGAACGGCGTCCTCGACCTCTACAGCACCCCCGAGGCGCCGGTCCGCGCGACCGCCTGACGACCCTTTTGGTTGCCGTCAACAACTACCTGGTGTGACGCGGGACGCATCCCGCGCGCCGGTACGACCCGCCGCGAAGCGTCTGCCCACGCTATGTTGTGTCGGGAACGTTTGGGGGTGACGGGCGGTGCCGGACGTGGATGGCCGGGCGGAGGGGCGTTTCGCCGATCTCCTGCTCGACTGGAGGGTTCAGGCAGGCCTGTCCCAGGAGGAGCTCGCCGAGCGCGCTGGTCTGAGTGTGCGGACCATCCGCGAGCTCGAGGCCGGTCGGGTGGCCCGCCCCCGTAAGGACTCCGTCCGTCTGCTCGCCGAAGGCCTCGGTCTGAGCGCTACGGATGCCGAAACCTTCCTGGCCGCGGCTGGGCACGGAACGGCTCCCCGGCCGGTGGTGTCCGTGGCCGACCCCGCACCGACGGGGCTGCGCTGGCGTGGCACGCGGCCGATTCCGGACGGTCTGGTCGGTCGTGAGCAAGAGCTGTTGGAGATCGAAGGGCTGCTGCGGCAGAACCGGCTGGTCACGCTGGTCGGCCCCGGTGGGGTCGGTAAGACCGAGCTGGCGCTGGCCGCGGCGGACCGGTTCTCCGGTGTGGACACCACGGTCGTGGTCGTCGATCTGACCACAGTGCAGCGCGACGCCGCCGTACCGTCGGCCATTCTGGATGCGTTTGGGACTGCACCGGGGACTTCTGATCTGGACACTGTTCTGTCCGGGCGTCAGCCGGGGGACCTGGTGATCGTCGAGGACAACGCCGAGCATGTGCTCGACGGGGTGGCGACGGTGGCGAACCGGATGGTGCGGAGCTTCCCGGGCATCGGCGTACTGGTGACGTCGCGGATCCCGCTGGGGCTGCCGGATGAGGTGGTCCGGCGGGTGCAGGTGCTCGGCGTACCGGCTAATGATCGGGACTTTGCGGAGATCGCGTCCAGCCCAGCGGTGGAGATGTTCTGCCGGCGAGTGGCTCGGGTGCGGCCGGACTTCAAGCTCACCCCGGAGAACGCCAAAACGGTCGCGCGGCTCTGCCGACGGCTGGACGGGTTGCCGCTGGCTCTGGAGCTGGCTGCGGCGCGAGCAGGCTCGCTGTCGGTGGAGACGATACTGGCCGCCCTGGATGATCGTTTCCGGCTGCTGTCGGGGCCGCGGCGGTTCGGTGCGCCGCACCAGCGGACGCTGGCCGACACCATCGCCTGGAGCGTCGATGCCCTGTCCGACGCGGCTCGACAGCTGCTGTACCGGGCGTCGGTGCTCGGGTCGCCGTTCACGCTGGACGCCGTGGTTGGCGTCTGCACCGGGAGCCCGATCGCGGCGTCCGACGTGCCGATGCTGCTTGCTGAGCTGGTCGAGAAGTCGCTGCTGCAGCCGGTACATGAGTTCGAGGCGCTGTACGGCGCTCGGTACAAGATGCTGGAGACGATCCGGGAGCACGCCTACGCCGGGCTGTCCTCGCAGGGCGACGATCTGAGCAAGTTCCAGGACCGGGCGGTTGACTGGTGTACGACGTATGTTGCGGGGCTCGAGGGCGCGTGGTCGTCGCCGGACCGGGACCGGCGCTACCGGGCCGCCAACGCGAACTCGGCAGTGTTCGAGGCGGCGCTGGAGCGCGCGGCGGCGCTCGGCCAGTGGGACGTCGCGGCGCGGATCGTGCTGGGCTTCCGGATCGCGTGGCAGTACCAGGCGAGTGTGGCCGAGAGCGGCATCCGCTGGGCCACGGTGTGCGCGGACAACGTCACCGACAAGGAGCTCGGTGGCATGCTGCGCGCCATTGCCGGGCGCCTGTCGAACCTGACTGGTGACGTGCGCAGTGCGCGGCGGCACTACGAGGAGGCGCGGCAGCTGATTCCGGGCGAGTCCGAAATGGGGCTCGTGGCGCGCGGCGGCTGGGTGTCCTCCGGGTCGCACCTGCTCGATACGCAGAGCCTGGCGGAGATCCCGACGCTGGTGGCGGACGCGCGCAAGCACGGCGACGTCCAGCGGTCCGCGACTGTCCAGGCGATCTGCGGGCTGGCGCTCTTGCGCTGGGGTCGGCTGCCCGAGGCCAAGGAGCTGCTGCTCGCCTGGGAGGCCGCCCTGGTCAACCCGGGCGTCTACCCGGACGAGATCGCCTATATGGCGCTCAGCCGCGTCGAGCTCGAGTTGGGCAACCTGCCCGCGGCGCGGCGCTGGGCCGAGCTGGCCCGCGACAACCAGGCCTCCGACGACCCGGAGCGGACGAAGGTGGCCGGCTCGCTCGCCATGGTCGAGTACCACGAGGGCCGGTACGACGAGGCGCGCAGACTGCTCGACGAGGCCGACGCGGACATCCGCGGTCACCGGGGGTACTTCGACTACCTGGTCGTGCTCTACCGCAGCCGGCTGGCGCGGGACGCCGGCGACGTCGAGCAGGCCCGGATCGGCATCCGCGACGCCACCAGCCGTCTGCTGGCCGAGGGGCGCGTCGTTTACCTCCTGCAGGTCCTGCCGGAGGCTGTGGCGGTCCTGCACGCTCTGGGCCGTTCTGAGGCGGGCGATGAGCTCTGTGGGCAGCTGCTGTCCTGGCAGCGCACGATGGACCCGCCGATGCTGCCCACCGCCTGGGAGGTCCTCCAGGAGTCCTGCCACCGCGCCTCCGCGGCGCCCGGCTGGCCGCTCGCCGACCCGGCGTCCGCCGTCCAGCAGCTGGCCAACGACGTACTCGCGGCTCTTTCCTGACGCTGAACCGCTAAAGCTGCCGGGCAACTGCCGGTCGTTCTGCCTCGTCCGGACATGGCGTCCCGAACGAGGATTACAGCCGTAGGACAGGTTCCACGCGGCAGAGACCGACAACCGGGCAGCACAGGGCAGTGAAAGGGCGGGTGATCCGTGTGAGGCCACGGACGAACGCTGCATTGCCGTCGAGCCCGGTCAAGGCGACGCGGAGGGCATCCGGCGGCCGGACGGTGGGGGCGCCGACCGGCTGTCGAGAGCTCCGGAGTGCTGCGACGTGCGGATCTGTCCTGCCTGAACCGGTTGCCGTGCACCGTCAGGGCACCGCACCCGGGGCGAGGTCCCAGCAATGGGTCAGGCACACGACACAGGGGACGAGTGCCGGTCCAGCTGACGCACACTGGCGGTGGGTCTGGTCACCCGCCGACAGGTCAGCCGCTGGGGCCTCCCGGAACCTCGACGAGCTCGCGGTCGAACCGGTTCGCAGCGCGAACCGGCACGGGGAGTAGCTCGGCGAGGCACGGACGTGGCTGACAACCAGGGGGAGTCAGCACAGCCAGTGAGGTGAAGGCCCCGGAGGGGTGGCCTTCGCCTCACCGGCCGTCCGGGAGCGGATTTCCGGCCGCCTTTCTTACCGCTGACACCGCGCGTGTTCATAAACTCTCCGGTAACCTCGCTGCATGTCAGCCCGCGTGCATGTCGTCACCGACTCCACGGCCGGTCTGTCCACGCACGAGGTGCTCCGGCACTCGCTGACCGTCGTCCCGCTCCAGGTCGTGATCGGCGGTACGTCGTACGACGACGGCGCCACCTCGGCCGACGCGGTCGCCGAAGCGCTCCGCACCTTCACCCCGGTCTCCACCAGCCGCCCGGCGCCCCAGACCTTCGCCGACACCTACGCCGCCTGCGCCGCCGCGGGCGCCGACTCGATCGTCTCGATCCACCTCTCCGGCGACATGTCCGGCACCTTCGAGGCCGCCATGATCGGCGCCAAGGAGTCACCCGTCCCGGTCCGCGTCCTCGACTCCCGCTCCCTCGGCATGGGCCTCGGCTTCCCCGTCCTGGCCGCCGCGGCCGCCGCCTCCGCCGGCGAGGACCAAGCCGCCGTCGAAGCCGCCGCCCGCGCCCGCATGAACTCCATCTCCGCCTACTTCTACGTCGACACCCTCGAATACCTCCGCCGCGGCGGCCGCATCGGCGCCGCCCAAGCCCTCCTCGGCACCGCCCTGGCCGTCAAACCCCTCCTCACCATCTCCGGCGGCCGCATCGTCCCCCTCGAAAAAGTAAGAACCTCCTCCCGAGCCATCGCCCGCCTGGCCGACATAGCCGTCCAAAAAGCCGGCACCACCCCCATCCAACTAGCCGTCCACCACCTAGCCGCCCCCGAAAAAGCCCAAGCCCTAGCCGACACCCTCACCCCCCGCCTAAACCTCACCACCGAAGTAGTCCTCCGCGAAGTAGGCGCCGTAATAGGCGCCCACGTAGGCCCCGGCCTCCTAGCCCTAGTCACCTCGCCGGTCTGAGCTGTGGGTTTTCCACAGGGTTGAGGTTTTCGGGGGAGAGCGGGCAGAAACTCGTACCTTCTCTGGCGACAGATTTCGTTCGCCCAGAGGAGGCCGCATGCCCGGCTGGATCCCCGACACGACCCGCCTGCGCGAGACGCGCTGGAAACTGTCCGGCCGCCATGTCCTCGTGCTGGTCGCGATGCTCGCCCTCGGCCTGATCTGGGCCGGCTGCGAAGTGATCCGCTCCCGCCCCGAGCCGATCCCGGACGCCCGCCCACCCACCGCCATCACCTCCGGCACCCCGATCGCCGGCCCGCCCACGACACCCCGCCCAACGGCCCTCGTCGTCCACGTAGCCGGCAAAGTCCACCGCCCCGGCCTGATCCGCGCTCAATCCGGCGCCCGGGTAGCCGACGTCCTCACCCTCGCCGGCGGTCCGCTCCGCGGCGTCGACCTCAGCGCCCTCAACCTCGCCCGCCAAGTAGCCGACGGCGAGCAGATCATCGTCGGCGCGCCACCCCCACCAACAACCCCGTCCAATGCCGCCAACACCCCAACCGCCACCGGCCCGATCAACCTCAACACCGCCACCGCGCCCCAACTCGACGCCCTCCCCGGCGTCGGCCCCGTCCTGGCCCAACGCATCCTCGACTACCGCACCCAGAACGGCCCCTTCAGCACCGTCGACCAACTCCAAGAAGTCCCCGGCGTAGGCCCCAAGAAGTTCGACTCCCTGAAACCCCATGTTCGCCTCTGACCCGCCCACCCCTCACGACCCCCGCGCCGACCTCCGCCTCCTCGCCCCCGCCGCCACCGGCTGGCTGACCGCCGTCCTCCTCATAGCCCAAACCCCCCGAACCGCCATCCTCACCGCCGCCACCGCCGCGCCCCTCGCCCTCCTAATTACCTATCTAGTACGCCGTTCCTCCCACCCACACCCCACGGCTGCACCCAACGGCGATGACCTCTCAGACCACCCACCCCCGTCTCATCGAGCCGGCTGGGCCCTCGTCGGCGTCCTCGTAGTCGTGGCGGGCATGGCGCTGGCAGCCGCGTTCCAGGTCCAGTCCCTCCGTTCCGGCCCCGTCCAAGCCCTAGCCGCCGACGCGAGCACCGTCGACGTCCACCTCAAGATCGCCGCCGACCCGGTGGTTCGCCGCAGCCCAGGAACCCACCGCCCGCCGTACGTCGTCCTCAAAGCCACCGTCGAACAGATCCGCTCCAAGTCCACCCACCCCGTCCGCGTCCGGACGCCGGTGCTCGTCGTCGCGACCGAACGCTGGCGCGACGTCCGCTACGGCGAACGCCTCGCCGCAACCGGCCGCCTCGACGCCGTGAACGACGGCGACGACGTAGCCGCCACCCTCACCGTCCGAACCGCACCCACCAGCCTCAGCGCCCCAGCCTGGTGGCTCCGCGCCGCCGAGCAAGTCCGAGCCGGCCTCCGCGCCGCCGTCGCCGACGAACCACCCGACGTCCGCGGCCTCGTCCCAGCCCTGGTGATGGGCGACGAATCCGCCTTCCCCGAGGAGCTCACCGAAGACTTCCAAACAACCGGCCTGACGCACCTCTCGGCCGTCTCCGGCACCAACCTGACCCTGCTCCTCGTCTTCATCGTCCCGCTCGCCCGCCTGATCGGCGTCCGCGCCTGGGGCCTGACCGCGGTCGGCCTACTGACCGTCGTGGTCTTCGTCATCCTCGCCCGCCCTCAACCCAGCGTCCTCCGCGCCGCGGCGATGGGTCTGATCGCCCTGATCGCGCTCACCGCCGCCGATGGCGGACGCCGAGCCGTCCGCAGCCTCTCGGTCGCAGTCATCGTCCTGCTCCTCATCGACACTTCCCTCGCCCGCTCAGCCGGTTTCGCACTCTCCGTCCTCGCCACCGCCGGCATCGTCCTCCTCGGCCCCGGCTGGCGCGACGCTCTCGCCAACTGGCTGCCGACCTGGCTCGCCGAAGCCATCTCCTGCCCATTAGCCGCCCAACTAGCCTGTACGCCGATCGTCGCCTGGCTCTCCGGCGAGGTCTCCCTCGTCGCCGTAGCCGCCAACCTCCTCGCCGGCCCAGCAGTCGCCCCGGCCACCATCCTCGGTTTCACCGCCGCCGGCGTAGCCCTCATCAGCGTCGAAGCAGCCCAACTCGTCGGTTGGGCCGCGGGCTGGCCGGCCCGCTGGATCATCCTCATCGCCCGCGAAGGCGCCGACCTCCCCGGCGCCGCCAACCCCTGGCCCGCAACCGCCGTCGGCATCGCCGTACTCACAGTCCTCTGCCTAGTTGCCGTCCTAGGCCTACATCGCCTACTGGCCAGACCGCTGGCCATGCTCCTAGCAGTAGTTGTCCTGGCCCTCGCAATACTTCGCCCAATCGGCTCCGTCGGCTGGCCACCCCGAGACTGGCTGCTCGTCATGTGCGACGTCGGCCAAGGCGACGGCATCGTCCTCCGCGCGGGCGAAGGCAGCGCGGTCGTCGTCGACACCGGCCCAGATCCAACCGCGATGGACCGCTGCCTGCGTGACCTCCGCGTCGATCACATCCCAGTCGTCGTTCTCACGCATTTCCACGCGGATCATGTCGGCGGCCTGGCCGGAGTCCTCAGCAACCGCCGTGTGGATGAGCTGGCCGTCACTCCGTACTTCTCGCCACCAGCCGAACACCGCCGCGTGTCCGCGCTAGCCGCCCAACACGACATCCCGCTGAAACCCGTTACCTATCAGGAGAAACGCACCATCGGCCCGCTCAGTTGGACGACGCTTTGGCCGGCCCGAGTACCCGCCTTGCCACCGCCAGGCACGACGTCCCCCGACAGCTCACCCGAGAACAACGCCAGCGTCACCATGATGGTCACCCTCGCCGGCCTGCGCATTCTCCTGACCGGCGACCTCGAACCCGAATCCCAACGAGCCATCCTCGCCACCGGCGCCGATCTCCGCGCCGACATCCTCAAAGTCCCTCACCACGGATCAGCCCGCCAAGACCCAGCCTTCATCACCGCCACCCAAGCCCGCCTAGCCCTCATCTCCGCCGGCGCCGACAACGACTACGGCCACCCCGCGCCCCGAACCCTCGACCTCCTCTCTCACCAAACCACCCGCACCGCCACCACCAACATCACCGGCCCCCTAACCATCACCAACCCCCACAACCGCCTCTCCCTAACCACCCACCGACCGCCCTAATTACCCTGCCCCCGCAGCCGATCCACCGCGTCCCGCAGCGCCTCAAGCTCGTCCACCACCGCAGGCAGATCAACCGACAACGCCCATTCACGAACCAGATCCGCGCGCTCAGCCCGCAACACCTGTTCGCCATCCCGGATCGATCCGGCCGCCTCGAAGTCCTCAGCGTCGACAGCAGCCTCCTTCAGCCGTTCGGCCGCGGCGATCCGCGCGTCCAGCTCCGCAATCTCTCCAGGCAAGGTGATCCGTGCAACCCCGATCAATTCATCCGCAGCCTCCGGCGGCAGTACTTCCGGCCGCCCTCGATGAAACGCCGCCAACTGTTCCGCCACCCCACGCCGGACGGCGTCCTCCGTCACCCCCAGCTCTGCACCTTGCCGCATCAACCCGAGCAACAAATGCTCAGTGCCAACGTGCCCACTCCCAGCCTCATCCCAAGCCCCGGCAAGCACCGCCCGAACCTCGGCCGACAGCCGCCCACCATCCAACTCCGCAAGCTCATCCGCCGCACCCCACCTCTCGTTCTTGCGATACCCGAGCACCCCCCGACTCGGCGCGGGCAGATCAACCCGCAGCGCCACCAGAACCTGAACCGCAACGCCAGGCAACCAACAACCCGTTCAACAAATCATCAACAGTCACCACCAAGCGCCCACCCGCTTCCGCATACCGACTCGCGTAAACAACCGCAGCAGCCGCCCGATCGGTAAACCGCTCAGCGCCGTCCATACCTCAGCTCCTGTCGTTCGATCGCCAGGGGACGGCGTTCGTCATGGGTGGGTGAAGGTGACTGCGGTGGTTGGGGTGGTGCTTTCGGGGTCGTCGCCGAGGGCCCAGGCGGCGACGCGGGAGACTACGTGGGCTGGGACGGCGGCGCTCACGCCGGGGACGGCGGGGATGTCGTAGGTGCTGTGGGCGTCGTGGGGGAGGACGACGTCGTAGCCGCGGGCGAGGGCGGTGCGTGCCGTGGCTTGTACGCACATCTCCGACATGACGCCGCAGATGGCGATCGAGCGGACGCCGGCCGCGACGAGGATCGGGCCGAGGTCGGTGCTGTCGAAGCCGTCGTCGCGGGGTTTGCGGAGGACGTGTTCTCGCGGGCCGGGTTTGATGGGGAGGTGCAGCTGCCAGCCTGGTGTGCCGGGTTCGTCGTCCGCGCCGGGCGGTCCGTCGTTCTGCAGGTGGACGACGATGGCGTCGGCTGAGCGGGCCTTGTCGAGCAGTTGGGTGATGCGGTCCAGCAGGCCCGAGGCGTCGGGGACGGCGTCCGCTCCGGAGACGAACGCGGTCTGTACGTCCACCACGATCAGTGCGTCGACGGGTTCGAGGGCAGGGAGGTCGGGCATGGGGACCATCTTGGCCGATGTGGGTGCCGGGCCTCGATCGGGTTTTGTCGGGCGGACGTGGGATGCTGGCGCCGTGGCTGCTCGTAGGGGTTCTGCGCCGAAGCTCGGCGATGTACTGCTGGTGACCGGGTCCGAAGGGTTCCTGGCGGACCGGGCAGTGCGGTCGGCGATCGCGGCGGTGTCGAAGGAGCATGCGGACGTCGAGGTGACCGAGCTCGATGCGTCGACGCTCGATCTCGGCGTGTTCGCGGAGCTGACCGGGCCGTCGTTGTTCGCGAGTGAGCGGGTCCTCGTCCTGCGGATGCTGGAGAATCTGCCGGCCGAGATGGCGCCGCACCTGATCGAGTACGCGGGTGCCGCTGCGTCCGACGTACTGGCGGTGCTCGTGCATTCGGGTGGGCAGAAGGGCAAGGGCGTCCTCGACAAGCTGCGGAAGGCGTCCGTCACCGAGGTGGTGGCGACGGCGCCGAAGGCGTGGGAGCTGCCGCAGTTCGTGGCGGGGGAGGTTCGGCTGCTCGGCGGGAGTATCGATGAGGGCGCGGCGTCCGCGCTGGTGGACGCCGTCGGGCACGACCTGCGGGCGCTCGCGGGCGCCTGTTCGCAGTTGGTGTCGGACTCAGGCGGTCAAGCGGTAACAACCGACCTCATCGGCCAGTACTTTGGGGGCCGCGCGGAGGTCACGAGCTTCGCGGTCGCCGACGCGGCGATGGCCGGCCGGACGGAGCCCGCCCTCGAGCAGCTGCGCTGGGCGCTGGACTGCGGAGTCGCGCCGGTCCTGGTTACCAGCGCAATGGCCGGCGGCCTACGCGGTCTTGCGAAGTTCGCCAGCGCGCCAAGCGGCATGCGCGAGGCGGACCTGGCCCGCGAGGTCGGCGTCCCACCCTGGAAACTGAAGCAGCTCCGCCAGCAAGTCCGCGGCTGGACACCAGGCGGCCTGGCCACCGCCATCAAAGCCGTAGCCCAGGCCGACGCCGACGTCAAAGGCGCCTCCGGCGACGCCGGCTACGCCCTGGAACGCATGGTCATCACCGTAAGCCGCTCCCACGGCCGCCGCTGACCCCGCGCGACCCTCAGGCCGCTGACCCCGCGCGCCCCCTAGGCCGCTGACCCCGCGCGCCCCCTAGGCCGCTGACCCGCGTGACCCTCAGGCTGCTAACCCGCGCGACCCCCAGGCGGTGGCTGGCTCCGCAGCGCGCTTGTACGGCTTGGAGTACCCGCCGGCGGCCGCGACGTCGGCCAGCGCGAGGCCGCTGTTGGGGGAGTAGGCAAAACCACCCCGGGTGAGATTGGGGGTGGTTGGGCATACGAAAACGATCGGCCGGTCCTGGGGACTGGCCGATCGTTGGGGTTACCTCAGAGCGAGGCGGCCTTCTTGAAGATGGCCGACTTGCGGTTGGCAGCCTGGTTGGCGTGGATGACGCCCTTGCTGGCGGCCTTGTCGAGCAGGCGGCCGGCCTTGCGCGCGGTGTCGGCGGCCTTGTCGGCCTCGCCGGCGTCGACGGCCTCGTGGAAGCGGCGAACAGCCGTCTTGAGGGTCGACTTCACCGACTTGTTGCGAAGTCGCGCAGCCTCGTTCTGGCGGTTGCGCTTGATCTGGGACTTGATGTTCGCCACGGAGCAGAGCCTCGATCGAGTGTGTGCGGTCATTACAGGAAAGTTGTCGCGCGCAGGGCTGAACGCCACCCGTAGGCACGCGAAGGAACAGATTACCAACAAGCCGCCCCCAGCTCCAAACCAGCCTCGGCGGCTCAGGACGGGGCGTGGGCCGACTCGGCGGTGGATCGGAGGCGTTCGAGGGTGGTGTGCATGCCGCGGCGGTTGAGGTCGGCGCGGTCGCCGAAGGCGGCGTTCATGGCCAGGCGGAGGGGAGCGGGACGGCGGTCGGTCCAGGACTCGGTGACGAGGGTGCCGCCGTCGGCCGGGGCGAAGGTGTAGGACCAGAGGGCCACGGGGACGGGGCCGAAGTGGATGGCGAAGGTGAATTCGCGGGCAGGAACGGCTTCGAGGACGCGGCCCTGGGTGAGCCAGCGGGCGGCGCCGGCGCGGTTGCGGCCGACGAAGCGGGCGCCGACGGCGGGGCCCGGGGTGCGGGCGGACCAGGTGACGCCGGTGCACTCGGGGGACCATTCGCCCATCCGGGGCAGGTCGCTGACCAGGGCGTAGAGGGCCTCGGGGGAGGCGGCGGCGGTGATGGTCTCCGTCACATCGGGCATCGGGTTTTCCCTTGCTGTCGGATCACAGGAGTGCGCCGAGCGTGACACCTGGAGAGGTCCCCCGGCATACTCGGGGCCCCGTGACGCTGATCACCACCAGCGCCGGGTCAGTCGCGAGCCCTGGCTCCCCACCGTCCTGGAGGATCTTCGTGCCCCGCCGTACCCCGATCGTTCTGGCCACCGCGCTCGTCGCGTCGCTGGCCGGGCTGCCGCTGGTTCAGGCCGCGGCTGCCGACACGCCGCAGCAAGCGGATCCGCAGGTGAAGGAGTCGGTCACCGGCTCGTACGTCGTCCAGCTGGACGACGCCCCCGTCGCGGAGTACGACGGCGACATCGCCGGTCTGCCCGCCACTCGCGCCGCCGCCGGCGGCAAGCTGGAGCGGGGCTCCACCCAGGTCACCGGCTACGTCAACCACCTGGCCCGGGAGCGCGCCGAGGTCCTGCAGAAGGTCCCGCAGGCGAAGAAGCTGTACGACTACAGCTACACCTACGCCGGTTTCTCCGCGCAGATGTCGCACGACGAGGCCGTGAAGCTGGCCAAGCAGTCCGGCGTGAAGAGCGTCGAGCCGAGTGAGCTGCAGCACCAGGACACCGTCGACACCCCGCGCTACCTCGGTATGTCGGGCAAGGGCGGCGCCTGGCAGCAGGCCGGTGGGATCGACAAGTCCGGGGACGGCGTGATCGTCGGCGTCCTGGACACCGGTTTCGTGCCGGAGCGGCCGAGCTTCGCGCCGATCAAGACCACGAAGAAGTCCGACGCGCTGATCGCGAAGAAGTGGAAGGGCGTCTGCCAGGCCGGTGAAGAGGCCCCGGCGGTGACCTGTAACAACAAGGTCATCGGCGCCCGCTACTTCGACAAGGGCATCGGCACCCGCCCGATTCCCGAGGAGTTCAAGTCCCCGCGCGACTACGGCGGCCACGGCACGCACACCGCCAGCACTGCCGCCGGTAACTACGGCGTGGACATGAAGGTCATGGGCCGCGACTACGGCAAGGGTTCCGGCATGGCGCCGCACGCCCGGCTGGCGATCTACAAGGTGCTGTGGACGGTCGACCAGGCCGGCGGCGGCAGCGGTACGGACGCCGACATCGTGGCCGCGATCGACGCCGCCGTCGCCGATGGCGTCGACGTGATCAACTACTCGATCTCCGGCTCCGGCTCGACGTACGTGAACGCGACCGGCCTGGCCTTCCTGCGCGCCGCGAAGGCGGGCGTCTTCGTCGCCGTCAGCGCCGGTAACACCGGCCCGGGCGCCGCGACGGTCGGCAAGACCTACCCGTGGGTGACGACCGTTGCCAACGGCACCCATGACCGCGACATCCAGACCACCGTCACCCTCGGCGACGGGCAGAAGTTCACCGGCGCCGGTATCGGCTCGGGTGTCCCGAAGGCCCCGGTCGTCCTGGCCAAGGACGCCGGTCTGCCCGGCGCGAACCCGACGAACCTGGTGCTCTGCCAGGCCGGCACGCTCGACCCGGCCAAGGTGGCCGGCAAGATCGTCGTCTGCGACCGCGGCGGGAACGCCCGCGTCGACAAGAGCGCCCAGGTCAAGGCCGTCGGCGGCGTCGGCATGATCCTGGTCAACATCACCCCCGGCACGCTGGACTCCGACCTGCACACGGTCCCGTCGGTGCACCTGGACGACAAGGCTGCCCCGGCCGTCAAGGCGTACGCCGCCACCGCCGGTGCGACCGCCGAGATCAGCGCCGGTACGGCGGTCCGCGTCACGGGGCCGAAGGTCGCCTCCTCCTCCAGCCGGGGCCCGTCCCCGGCCGGTAACGGCGACCTGCTGAAGCCGGACTTCATGGCTCCGGGCACGAACGTCCTGGCCGCGACCACCGCCTTCAGCGCGGCCGGCGGCGAGTACGCCTTCATGAGCGGTACGTCGATGTCGACGCCGCACGTTGCCGGGATGGCGGCCGTCCTGAAGAGCAAGAACCCGACCTGGTCGCCGATGGCGATCAAGTCCGCCCTGGCCACCACGGCGACCACCAAGGACACCGCGGGCAAGCCGATCCAGAACGACAGCGGCACCCCGGCCACCCCGTTCGGGTACGGCGCGGGCCAGGTGCAGCCGAAGAAGGCGATGGACCCGGGCCTGGTCTACGACTCGGGCTACACCGACTGGGCGAAGTTCGTCTGCGGATCGGGTGAGGTGGCCGGCACGCACGAGCTCTGCGCGGGCGGCAAGATCGACCCGAGCGACCTGAACTACCCGACCATCGCGATCGGCGACCTGGCCGGTAAGCAGACCGTCACCCGGACGGTGAAGAACGTCGGCAAGCTGCCCGAGGTCTACTTCCCGAAGGTCGAGGGCCTGACCGGTTTCAAGGTCACCGTCTCGCCGAAGCTCCTGGTCACGCTGCCCGGTAAGACGGCGACGTTCAAGGTCACGTTCGAGCACAACGGCGCGCCGCTGGAGCAGTACTCCTACGGCTCGCTGACCTGGAAGTCGGCGTTCCACACCGTCTCCAGCACGCTGGTGGTCAAGCCGCTGACCGTGAAGGCGCCCGTCCAGGTCAAGGGCACCGGGGTGAGCGGTTCCGTGCCGGTGCCGGTCACCGCGGGCTACACCGGCTCGCTGCAGAGCACCGCGGTCGGTCTGACCGCGGCGACCGTGGCCGACACGCAGATCAAGAAGGCCGGCGCGGTCTCGTTCCCGACCGCCAACCCGCAGGTCAACGACCACGTGGCGAAGGTGACCGTGACGGTCCCGGCCGGTACGAAGTACGCCCGCTTCTCCACCTTCGACGCCGACTACCCGGCCGGCACCGATGTCGACGTCTACGTCTACAAGGCCGGTACGACGACGCTGCTCGCGAACAGCGGCGGCGGCTCGGCCGAGGAGGAGGCCAACCTCCAGGCGCCGGCCGCGGGCACGTACGACGTCTACCTCGACCTGTTCGCCGGCGCTGACAACTCGACGGTGAAGCTCAACCACTGGGCGCTGAACACGGCCGAGTCGAACCTGACGATCACCCCGGCCACTCAGGCGGTCCAAACCGCCGGCCAGGTGAACATCACCGCCGCTTGGTCGGGCCTCAACCCGGGCGGCCGCTACCTCGGCCAGCTCCAGTTCACCGACGGCGGGCCCGGCTCGGGCTTCACCGTGCTCCGCGTGGACAGCTGAACCACACGCACACGAAAGGGCGGCTCCGGAGTCCGGAGCCGCCCTTTCGGCCTGTTCAGGGCTGGAGCAGCTTGATCTGGGCGTCGTCCTTCTCGGTCCGGATCAGTTTGCAGTCGCCCGTCGTCACGTCACAGCGGTAGAGCCGCTGCGGCGTCTTCTTCGAGCTCCTCCAGTCCTGAGTGACGACGAGCAGCTTGGTCGCGTCTTCGAACACCGGCTTGGGGTAGCTGACGATCGGCTCCGGTACCCGCAGCTCGGTGGCCTTTCCGGAGGCGACGTCAATGGCGAGCTTGCTCTCGCTGAACACGATCGTGCGTCCGTCGATGGAACCGACCGGGTAGACGGCCCGCTCCACTCCCTGCTCGCAGTGCGTCCGCTGGATCTCGAGCTTCCCGTTCCGCAGTTCCGCGGCGTTCAGGCACTTGTCCTTCCCGGCCTGCGTGGCGAAGACGACGGTGTCCGACTCGGAGCTGGTGGCGAAGGAGCCGGTGAGCCCGGGCGCCGACACCGGCTGGAAGGTTTGCGCACCGGCCGGCAGTACGAACAGCTCTTCCTTGCCGGAGACGTCCGACATGATCCAGATCCCGGCCCGGTTCCACCCCACCACCAGGGACAGTTTCCGCGGCATCGCGAGGTTCTGCACCTGTTTGCCAGTGCCGGCGTCCAGGACGACGAGGCGGTCACCGGTCTCGTTCCGGTTCGGCCGGTGTGCGATGGCGACCTGCTTCCGGTCCGGCGAGGCAGTCGGCATGTCGGCCCGCATCGGCGCGAGCTGACGGACGCTGCCGCTCGCAGCCAGGATCCCGGCGCTGAAGTTCGTCTTCTTCAGGGTCCAGGCCAGCCAGCCGTCCCCCATCCGAGGCCCCGTGACGCGCACGTCGTCCGGGAGGCGGACCGTGCGGGTGCCGTCGTACAGCGTGGACGGCCCCATGTTCGGGAGGTCCGTGTCCTCGGTGATGACGTACGGAACTCGCGGCGGTCCACCGGCCGTGGGGGAGGCCGCCGGGGCCGGCTTGTCGGAATCGCTGGTGATGAAGGTGACGGTCAGGGCCAGGACGACGGCCACCGCGGCCGCGGCCAGGACGGCGGGCCACGCTGCACGCCGGCGGGTCAGCTCGGCGTCCAGGCCGGGCCCGTGCGCGGTCGGCGGGACGGACGCCGCCTTGGTGTCGAGGTAGTCGCGGAGACGGGATTCGGTGTCGTTCATCGCAGTTCCTTCAGACGGTCGGTCAGCGTCGCGAGGCCGCGGGTGGCGCTCGAGCGGGCGCTGGACTCGCCGATGCCCAGGAGCTGGGCGATCTCGGCGAACGGGAGATCGAGGTAGAAGCGGAGGACCAGGACCTGACGCGTCCGGGTCGGGAGCGCCTGCAGCGCCCGCTGCACTTGGAGCCGCTCGTCGCCGAGGACGACGTCGCTCTCGGCGGAGGCGTTCGGCGCCTCGTGCGGCGGGATGTAGAGGCGAGCGATCCGGCGCCGCCGAAGCACCGAGCGGCTGCGGTTCAGTACGGCGGTCCGCAGGTAGCCCAGCGCCGCTTCGGACTCCCGCAACGGCCAGTGCCGGTACAGGTTCGCAAACGCCTCCTGGACGACGTCCTCCGCCGCCTGCCGGTCGTCCATCACCAGCACGGCCAGGCGGACGAGGCCCGCCCAGTGTTGCTCGTACAGCGCCGACACCGCGGTCTGTGCTTGATCACGCGCCAGCGCCCGGTGCGGGCCGCTGAGGCTCACCATTTGATTCGTCACACCCCCAGAGACGCCCGACCCAGCAAAACGCTGCTACCCCATTCGCTCCCGCAGCCAATCCAGGTGGACGAGCGCCTGCTCCCGCTGCCAGCCCCTCATCGTGGGCAGGTTCAGCGGAGCCGGCTGGGCCGCGCCCCACCACAGTCCGCCCGCCACGGCGGCGATGAAGCCGGTGATCGCGGGGTCGTCCGGTAGCGCGGGCAGCCGGACCGGGCTGGCCCGCATGTCCGCCTGCAGGATCACAGTGTCGGTCCAGCGAGGGGCAAGCGCCGGGTGCGCCCAGTCGATGAAGTAGACCCGGTCCTCGGTCAGGATCAGGTTGTCGGCCCGCAGGTCCCAGTGCGACAGCGCCGTCCCTTCCGCCATCGCCGCCACAGCCGCCCTGGACAGCTCGGCCAGCTCGTCGACCCGCCCGACCAGCCAGTCCGGTACGGCGAGGTCGTCCTCGAGCACCTTGTCCCACCGGTTCAGAAACTCGATGCTCCGGACGACGGCCACCGGCGCATCCGGCCACGGTGACGGGTCGAGCGCCTCGGTCAACGCCGCCAGCGCGTCCAGAACGCGGTCAGCGTCGTACTGGCGCCACGGATGAGCCGGGAGCCGGCCGGAGATGTCCTCGAAGAGCAGACCGACCCAGTCGCCGTCGTCGTACACGTCGAGCAGCCGCGGCGCCGCCGGGAGCGGGCCGATCGCCTGGACCGCGGTGATCTCGTTCCGGAACAGCGACGGGGTCTTGGGGTTCAGCTCCGGGCCGACCGCCTTGACGAAGGCCCGGCGTCCGGACGCCGTGACGAGGCGAGCGGCGACTCCGGGCGAGAAGCCGCCACGCTGAGTGGTCGCGGCGACGACGGCCGATCCGAGGGCGCGCTCCACCCACGCCCGCACGGCGGCGGGGACTTTTTCGAAGGGCAACCGGACCCCTGCAGCGTGTGCCATGCGTCACCACGGTAGAGACCGGGAGCGCCGTCCGCCCGGATTTTTCTAATCCGCTGGTCCCGCATGGGATGATTGACCAGTTCACCAGGTATCACCTCGAGACGAACTGGATCCTCTCCGTGCCCGTTGGCTCCCCGAATGTTCCGCAGCCGGGTCAGACTGACCCGTCGCTGATCCGGAACTTCTGCATCATCGCTCACATCGACCACGGCAAATCGACGCTGGCCGACCGGATGCTGCAGATCACCGGCGTGGTCGACCCACGGCAGATGCGCGCCCAGTACCTCGACCGGATGGACATCGAGCGGGAGCGCGGGATCACGATCAAGTCCCAGGCGGTCCGGCTGCCGTTCACCCCGAAGCCGGACACCCCGGGCGGCCTGCTCGCCGCGGACGGGACGACGTACATCCTGAACATGATCGACACCCCCGGCCACGTCGACTTCACCTACGAGGTGTCGCGGTCGCTGGAGGCGTGTGAGGGCGCCGTCCTGCTGGTGGACGCCGCGCAGGGCATCGAGGCGCAGACGCTGGCCAACCTCTACCTCGCGCTGAACGCCGACCTGCACATCATCCCGGTGCTGAACAAGATCGACCTGCCCGGCGCCATGCCGGACAAGTACGCCGCCGAGCTGGCGCACATCATCGGCTGCCGGCCGGACGAGGTGCTCCGCGTCTCGGCCAAGACCGGCGTCGGCGTCGAGGACCTGCTGAGCGAGATCGTCGCCCAGATCGAGCCGCCGAAGGGCGTCAAGGACGCACCGCCGCGGGCGCTGATCTTCGACTCGGTCTACGACACCTACCGCGGCGTGGTCACCTACGTCCGGGTCGTCGACGGCGAGCTGAACCACCGCGACAAGATCAAGATGATGTCGACCGGCGCCGTCCACGAGATGCTCGAGGTCGGGGTCATCTCGCCGGAGCCGATCAAGGCCGGCAGTATCAGCGTCGGCGAGGTCGGCTACCTGATCACCGGCGTGAAGGACGTCCGCCAGTCCCGGGTCGGTGACACCGTGACGGCGTCCGTGAACGGCGCGACCGAGGCGCTCGGGGGCTACAAGCACCCGCAGCCGATGGTGTACTCCGGCCTGTTCCCGATCGACGGCGACGACTACCCGACGCTGCGCGACGCGCTCGACAAGCTCCAGCTGAACGACGCCGCCCTGCAGTACGAGCCGGAGAGCTCGGGCGCGCTCGGCTTCGGCTTCCGCTGCGGGTTCCTCGGCCTGCTGCACATGGAGATCGTCCGCGAGCGGCTCGAGCGCGAGTTCGACCTGGATCTGATCTCCACCGCGCCGAACGTCGTCTACCGGGTCGAGATGGAGGACGGCAAGGAGCACGTCGTCACCAACCCGAGCGAGTTCCCCGAGGGCAAGATCGCCGATATCTACGAGCCGGTGGTCCGGGCCACGATCCTGTCCCCGAAGGATTTCATCGGCACGATCATGGACCTGTGCCAGACCAAACGCGGCAACCTGCTCGGGATGGACTACCTGTCCGAGGACCGCGTCGAGCTGCGCTACACGCTGCCGCTGGCCGAGATCGTCTTCGACTTCTTCGACCAGCTGAAGTCGAAGACCAAGGGCTACGCCTCCCTGGACTACGAGCCGACCGGCGAGCAGGCGGCGAACCTGGTCAAGGTCGACATCCTGCTCCAGGGCGAGACGGTGGACGCGTTCTCCGCGATCGTGCACCGTGACAACGCCTACTCGTACGGCGTCGCGCTGGCCGGCAAGCTCAAGGAGCTGATCCCGCGGCAGCAGTTCGAGGTGCCGATCCAGGCCGCGATCGGGTCCCGGATCATCGCCCGCGAGTCGATCCGCGCCATCCGCAAGGACGTCCTGGCCAAGTGCTACGGCGGTGACATCAGCCGGAAGCGCAAGCTGCTCGAGAAGCAGAAAGAGGGCAAGAAGCGGATGAAGATGGTCGGCCGGGTCGAGGTCCCGCAGGAGGCCTTCATCGCCGCCCTCAAGACCAACGAGCCCGCGGAGAAGGCCAAGAAGTAGTGGAGATCCCCGCCGGGCTGCAGGCAGTTGCTTCCCGCGGGCCGGAGTGGGCCGGCTGGCTGGATCGCCTGCCGCGGCTGACCCGCGAGCTGCTGGAGGAGTGGCGGCTGCGGGTGGACGGCGGCTCCCAGCACGGCGAGTGCGCGCTCGTCGTCCCCGTCGTCACCGTGGACGGGCAGCGCGCCGTCCTGAAGGTCCAGTTCCCGCACTGGGAAGCCGAGACCGAGCATCTCGCCCTGCGGGACTGGGCGGGGAACGGCGCCGTCCAGCTGCTGCGGGCCGATCCGCGGCGGTTCGCGTTACTGCTGGAGCGGTTGGAGCCGGGCGACCTCACCTCGGTCGACATCTACGAGGCCTGCGAAATCGTCGGTACGGCGTACGCGCGGCTGCACGTGGCCGCAGGCCCGCAGTACCGGACGCTGTCGGGTGAGCTGAAGCGCTGGCTGGAGCGGCTCCGGCAGCTGCCCGCCTCGGCGCCCGTCCCGCACCGGTACGTCGAGCAGGCGATTTCGCTCGCCGAGGACTTCGTCACCGACCCGGCGACCGACGGCCGTCTCATCCACACCGACCTGCACTACGAGAACATGCTGGCCGGCGCCCGCGAGCCCTGGCTCGTCATCGACCCCAAACCCCTGTCCGGCGACCCCCACTACGAGGTCGCCCCGCTGATCTGGAACCGCTGGGACGAGATCACCGGCGACCTCCGCTTCGCCGTCCAGCAACGCTTCTTCACCACGATCGACGCCGCCGGCCTGGACGAGCAACGCGCGCGCAACTGGGTCGTCGTCCGCCAGATGCTCAACGTCCTCTGGACGCTCGACAGCGCCGACACCCTCCTCCCGCGCGACTGGCTCACTCGCAACATCGCGATCGTGAAGGCCATCCAGGACTAATCGGGTTGACCGCCGGGAGAGCATGGAAGGTATGCGGCTGCTGACGGTGAACGTGGTGGAGGAGCTCATTCCGGGGCCCAAGAACACGGGGTTCACGGCGATCGACAAGCGGCCGCAGTCCGGGCGGGTCGCGGTGGGGGAGCGTGGGCTGGTCGGCGATCGGGTCTGTGACACGAAGAACCACGGGCGGCCGGAGCAGGCGTTGTACGTGTACGCCGAGGAGGACGCCGACTGGTGGGCCGGTGAGCTCGGGCGGGAGATTCCGAGCGGTCTGTTCGGGGAGAACCTGCGGACCGAGGGGCTGGATGTGACCGGCGCGCTGATCGGCGAGGTGTGGCGGCTCGGCGCCGAGGTCGAGGTGCTGGTGACGGCGCCGCGGATCCCCTGCATCACGTTCCAGGAGCGGATGGGGGAGCAGCGCTGGGCGAAGATCTTCCATCAGGCCGGGCGGCCGGGCGCCTATCTGCGGGTCCTGCGGACCGGGTCGATCGCCGCCGGGGACCGGGTCGAGATCCTCAGCCGGCCGGACCACGAGGTCAGCATCGGCCACTTCTTCGGCGATCAGGATCCGGCCAAGATGCAGGTCATGCTCGACTCCGGCGCCGACCTCTGGGACGAGATCCGCGCGATCGCGCAGCGGGTCGCGAACCGGGAGTGACCGGGCTGCCGCCTGGTGAACGGCAGCCCGGCCGGTTCAGGAGACGGTGATCTTGTCCACGTTCGGACCACCGTTGGACGTCGTCGCGACCGTCCTGATCTTGTTGCTACCAGCAACCAGGTTGACCGTCACGGTCTTGCTCTGCCAGTTCGTCCAGGCGCCCGTCCCAGGGAACGCGAGGGCGGGGGAGACGACCGTGCCGTTCACCGACACGTTCATCGCCCGGTTGGCCGTCGTACCGTTCGCGTAGCGCAGCTCGACCGTCGCCGGCCCGGCCTTGGCGGCCGTCACCGTCCACTCGACCGCGCTGCCGGCCTTGTTGTCGTAGTTGACGAAGCCGCGCCCGGTGAAACCGGCGTGGTTCGACTCGACGACCCCAGCGGTGATGGCGGCGTCCTCAGCTTCGTAGACCGCCGAGACCGGCCCACCGTTGCCCGGAACGGTCTGCGTGGCCGTGTTCCAGCCGGTGATCCGAACGGACGGCGTACCGCCCTTCAGGTCAGACGTTCGGTACGTCGCACGCAGTGTCGTCGACTCACCCGGCCACAGCGAGACGGCGTTGTCGTTCCACTGAATCGGCAGCACCGGCCTGCCGTTCGTCACCACATGCGCATCCAGGTAGAACGCCGGCGTCTTGGCGGTGGACGTGTTCTTCAGCGTCACTGTCGTCGTAGTGGTCTCACCGGACGACGTCGTCGTGGCGGACGCCGAAACCGGCGCCTGCGCCAGACTCGACAGGCCCTTCAAGTCGCCGTAGCTGGTCGTCGGTGTGGTGTACCAGGTCGTATCGGCCCAGTTCAACGTGTCCGGCTTCGTGGACAGCCAGTACACGTTCCGGCTCACCTCGACCCCGGCCGCGTTCGTCAGTACCAGCTTGGCCAGGTACGTCGTCGACAGTCCGCTCACCGAGGGGATTGTCAGCGCCGTCGCCTTACCGCCGTCACCGGGCACCGACACCGGCGCCGTCCGGGAGAACTTCTCCGTGCCGTCGATGTTGAACAGCTTGACCGACGCCGTCAGCCCGGACGCCGTTCCGCGGTTCTGGTTGACGACCACGACCGACTTGTTGTCGTAGGAGTACTGGATGTGCAGCGGCTCGTTCGCCTTCTTGGCGCCGTAGTACGCGCCGTTCTGGTCGAAGTACGCGTCGAACAGCTGCCAGTGCAGCGACGTCCAGCCGCTGTTCAGCATCCAGTAGATCAGCCCGGTCGACGGGTTCGTGCTGTCGGTGAAGTTCCGGTTGTGCGACTCGAACTCGGCCCGGACGTTCTCGTACGCCGCCAGCTGGGCCTTCTTCACGTAGTCGTTCAGACTCGTCGGAGCGCCGTACCGGCCGGCCAGCGCGTCGCCGAACAGCTTGAGGTTGCCGAAGGTCGTCGACTCGGACCGGTGGTACTGGTTGGCCGACGGGTTCTTCCAGAGCACCTCCAGCTCGGCCGGCGTCATCATCCGGTTCAGCGTGTCCAGGGTCGGGATGTCCGGCCCGGCCGAGGTCTCGGAGTTGAAGTTCCACGCGCCGCCGGCGTCGTCGTGCGCCTTGTCGTACCAGTAGTTCGGCGGGATCCAGTCGTACGGCCCGTTCATCTTCATCCCAGAGGCGCCGAGCTGCGGCGAGGACCGCTTGGCCGCGGCCGGGACGACGGGGGTCGGCCAGTCGGCGGCGGTCAGCGCGTCCAGGTAGCCCTTCTCGATCCGCGCGTCCGGCGCGTAGTCGCTGCCGATCAGGAACGTGAACACGCTCGGGTGGTTGCGCAGCCGCTCGGCCTCACCGGTCATCGAGCGCTTGGCGGTCTCGTAGTCCTCGGCCGTCCACGGGAACTTCCCGTTGACCTGGCCCTCCCACTTGTCGCAGCATTCCCAACCGGGCATGGTCAGGACGCCGAGCTCATCGGCCAGGTCGAAGAACTCGTCCGGCTCGATGTGGCCTTCCAGGCGGACCGTGTTCAGGCCCAGATCCTTGACGTACTTGAGCTTGTCGGCCGCGGCCGTCGCGTCCCAGCGCAGGAACAGGTCGGGTGAGTAGCCGCCGCCCTTGATCAGCAACGGCCGGCCGTTGATCGAGTAGATCCGGCCGCCGCTGCTGTTCAGCGGCGCCTTCACGTCCCGGACGCCGAACTTGTCCGACGTGCTGTCGGACGCCGTACCGCCCACCGAAGCGGTCAGGTCGATCGAGTAGAGCGGCTGCCCGCCCATCCCGGCCGGCCACCAGACGTTCGGGTTGTCCAGCCCGATCGTCGCGAAGGTGACCGTCTTCTTCTCCTTGGCCGCCAGCGTCAGCGTCTGGCTGACCGGTACGCCGGCCACCGTGCCGCTCACCGTCGTCGTCACCGCGGCGGCCGAGTCGTTGCGGACGTCGACCTTCGGCGTCAGATCCACGTGGTTCAGCGACGGCACAGCCAGCTTGGTCAGCACGTGCGCGCCGCGCAGGGCGACCGCACCGCTGCGCCGGACGACGACGTCCCGCACGATGCCCATGTTCTTGTCCGGCGGGGTCTGCGCCCAGTCGATCCAGCCCATGGTCAGATCGCGGTTCGGGTCGTTCGGGTAGACCTTGAACGCGATCGAGTTGCTGCCCGGCTTCACCTGCGCGGTGATGTCCAGGTCATGCCGCGTGTAGGCGCCGACGACCTGGTTCTTGTCCGCGACCCGGACGCCGTTCACCCAGACGTCGGCCCGCGACATGACGCCGCTGAAGTCGAGGTAGGTGCGCTGGCTCGTGTCGGCCAGCTGCAGCTCGGTCCGGTACCACCACGGGACGTTGAACTGCGCCTTGTCGACGTTCTTCATATTCGTCGAGAAGAACGGGTCCGGGTACTTGTCGTTCTCCAGCAGACCGGCGAACACGGTGGACTTCGGCGACACCGGCAGCCAGCCGGTGGTCGGGAAGCCCGGCTTGGTGACGGCGGCGTCGTCCGCGACCTGTGCGGACGTCTGTAACAGGAAGCCGGGGATCGGGCTGGCCGAGGCGGCTGCGACGGCGACGCTGGAGGTCGTCGGGGTGAGGGCCCCGACGATCAGCGCGCCGGCCAGCAGCCAGCGGAGGGAAGGTTTCATGGGGCGGTCCTTCACGCTTAATGGTTAGGAAGGTTTCCTAACTATAAGCAGATTCACGGCTCCCGGTAACCCAGTGCGGCCGAGATCTTACGGGCTGCTTCGATCGCGGCCGGCGCCATCAGCGCCACCTGGGCGATCGATTGTTCAAGGGACAACGTGGAAATACTGACCGCGGCGATGGCCAGGCCGGTGTGGTCGTGAATGACGGACGCCACACAGCGGATCCCCGGTTCGTTCTCCTCGTCGTCCAGCGCGTAGCCGCGGGCGCGGACCTGGGCGAGGTCGGATTTCAGCGACGACGCGGTGGTGTGCGTGAGCGGCGTCCGCGCCGGCAGGCCCGTCCGGGTGATGTGCGCGTCGAGGGCGTCGTCGTCCTTCTCGGCGAGCAGGGCCTTACCGATGCCGGTGCAGTGCAGCCAGAACGCCTTACCGACCCGGGACGGCATCCGGTACGGCTTGGGACCGTCCAGGCGGGCGACGTAGATCGCCTCGTCGCCGTTGAGCAGGCCGACATGGACCGTGCAGCGCGTCTGCGCGACCAGGTCGGCCAGCACCGGCCGGGCGACCGTCGCCAGATCGACGTTGGTCAGGGCGTGACCGGCCAGCCGCAGGGCCTTCGGCCCCGGGTGGTACGAGCCGTCGTCGGACTGCGTGACGAACTCATGCTCCACCAGGGACGCCATGATCCGGTGCACGGTCGATTTCGCCAGACCGGTCGCGTTCACCACGTCGGTGAACCGCGAGTGTTCCAGGACGGCATCCAACACCATCAACGTCTTGTCGATGGCCGAGGGCGAACTCATGTCGGACATCCTGCCACTCCTTATCTGGCCAGCCAGCCACCGTCGACCGCGAGCACGTGGCCGTTGACGTAGTCGGACGCCGTCGAGGCGAGGAAGACCGCGGCGCCGACCAGGTCCTCCGACCGGCCCCAGCGGCCGGCCGGGATCCGGCTCCGGATCGCGGTCTCGCGCTCCGGGTCGGCTCGCAGCTCGGTCGTGTTGTCGGTACTGATATAACCGGGAGCGATCGCGTTCACCTGGACCCCGACCGGGCCCCACTCGTTGGCCAGCGCGCGGGTCAGCCCCGCGACCGCGTGCTTGCTGGCAGTGTAGGCCGGAACCGTGATCCCGCCCTGGAAGCTGAGCAGCGACGCGATCGTCACGATCTTGCCCGCGCCGCGTTCGGCCATCGCCGCGCCGACCGGGCGGGTGACCGCCCAGGTCGAGTTCAGGTTGACGTCGATCACGTGCCGCCAGTCCGCCGTACTGGTCGCGGCCGCCGGGGCGCGCCGGATGGTGCCGGCGTTGTTGACCAGGATGTCGACCTGCCGGTCGCGGACCAGCTCGATCGTCGTCTGCTCGACCGCCTCCGGATCGGCGAAATCCGCCAGGACGACGGTCGCCTCACCGCCGCCGGCCTGTTTGATCGCCTCCAGCGTGTCCTCGAGCGCGGCGTCCCGGGCCATCAGGATCAGCTCGGCGCCGGCCGCGGCGTACCCGGCCGCGATGGTCGCGCCGATGCCCCGGCGGGCTCCGGTGACGAGCGCCGTCCGGCCGCGCAGGCTGAACAGCTCAGCCGTCACCGCAGGTCCCGGACGTCGACGCCGTCCATGTCCGTGAAGGCCTGGTTCTCGCCGGCCATCGCCCAGACGAAGCTGTAGGACGCCGTGCCGACACCGGAGTGGATCGACCAGCTCGGCGAGATGATCGCCTGCCGGTCGGCCACCAGCAGGTGCCGGGTCTCGTCGGGCTCGCCGAGCAGGTGCACGATCCGCTCGGTCTCCGGGAGGCCGAAGTACAGGTAGCACTCCGTCCGCCGGTCGTGGGTGTGCGCGGGCATGGTGTTCCAGGTGCTGCCGGCGTGCAGCGTGGTGACGCCGAGCACGACCTGGCAGCTCTGGACGCCGCCGGCGTGGATGTACTGGTCGATCGTGCGCCGGTTCGCGGTCTGCTGGTCGCCGAGCTCGAGCCGGTTCCCCTCGCCGGGGTTGACCAGCGCGGTCGGGAACTCGGTGTGCGCGTTCGCCGAGAAGAGGTAGAACGCCGACTCGGCGCCTTCGAAGACGACCTCGCGGACGCCGCGGCCGACGTACAGGCAGGCGCCGGTGGTGAGCTCGTACTTCGTGCCGTCCGCGGTCACCGTGCCCGGTCCGCCGACGTTGACGATGCCGGCCTCACGCCGTTCGAGGAAGAACTCGCTGCGCAGCTCGGGCCAGGTGCCGAGCGTCAGCGGGCCGGACGCCGGGACGGCGCCCGCGAGCACGATCCGGTCGTGGTGGGTGAGCACCGCGGTGATCGCGTCCGGCGTGAACAGGTCGTCGACCAGGTACTGCGCGCGCAGCGCGGCGGTGTCGAAGCCGGGCACCTGGGCGGGGTGGGTGGCGTGGCGGATCTGGAGCGGCGAGTCAGCAGTCACAGAACAAGGTTCTACTCCACGGAACCGTCTGTCAAACACTCCAGAGCGCGCTCGGCGGTCTGGAACTAGGCGAGGATTTGTTCCGGGTTCCGTCTCTTGACACTGGGTTCTGTTCAGTGGAACCTTCCACTCACTCGCCCGTTGTCCCTGGGAGGTATCCCCATGACCGCACTGGACTGGTCAGTCCTGGTCGGCTATTTCGTGCTGATGGTGGTGATCGGACTCTGGTCGCGCACCAAGATCAAGACGGTCGTCGACTACTTCACGACCGGCGGCCGGATTCCCTGGTGGCTGTCCGGTATCTCGCATCACATGTCCGGCTACAGCGCGGTCATGTTCGTCGCGTTCGCCGCCGTCGCCTACAACTACGGCATCACCGTCTACGTCTGGTGGGCGATGTCGATCGGCGTCGGCGTCGGGATCGGCGCCTTCGTCTTCGCCGCCCGCTGGAACCGGTTGCGCGCCAAACACGGCGTCGTCTCGCCGCTGGAGTACCTGGCCCGGCGCTACAACCTGCCCACCCAGCAGGCCCTCGCGTACTCCGGCGCCGCGCTCAAGGTCGTCGACATCGCGTCCAAGTGGGTCGCGATCGCCGTCCTGCTGAACGGTTTCACCGGCGTCCCGATCCGCTGGGGCATCCTGCTCACCGGCGTCGTGACGATGCTCTACGCGACCCTCGGCGGCCTGTGGGCCGACGTGCTCACCGACTTCGGCCAGTTCGTCATCCAGGCCGGCGCCGGGATCGCGATGTTCATCGGCGTCCTGGGTCACCTCGGTGGGATCTCGGGCCTGTGGACGATGTGGGACAAGCTGCCCGAAGGGCACGGGGACGCGCTGAACGGGCCGTACACGCCGATCTTCCTCATAGCGTTCCTGTTCATCAAGACGTTCGAGTACAACGGCGGCATGTGGAACCTGGCGCAGCGCTACATGGCCGCGCCGTCCGGTTCCGCGGCGAAGAAGTCCGCGCTGCTGTCCTCGGCGCTGTGGCTGGTCTGGCCGCTGATCCTGTTCATCCCGATGTGTGCCGCGCCGCTGCTGGTGCAGCCGGGCAAGGCCGAGCAGTCGTACGTCGCGCTGTCGCAGCTGCTGCTGCCGAGCGGCCTGATCGGGCTCGTGCTGGCCGGCTTCTTCTCGCACACGATGGCGATGGTCGCCTCCGACGCGAACGCGATCTCGTCCGTCATCACCCGCGACCTCGCGCCGGTGCTGGTCAAGAAGGTCCGGCAGCTGAGCGACGCGGCGTCCCTGAAGTTCGCCCGGATCACCACGTTCACGTTCGTCACGGTCAGCATGCTGATCGCGATCGCGACCAACGGCGAGGGCGTCGTCCTGAAGATCGTCGTCGACCTGGTGGCCGCGACGATGGGCCCGATCGCGATCCCGTTGATGCTCGGCCTGCTGCCCTGGTTCAAGCGGTCCGGACCGCGGGCGGCGCTCGCCTCCTGGGCGATCGGCCTGATCGCCTGGGCGATCGTGAAGTACGGCGTCGGATCCACCGACACCACCCTGGTCGTGGCGTTGCCGCTGGCAACGTCGATGGTCATCTACATCGGCCTCGGCCTGTTGCTCCCCGAGCGCAAGGACGACGTCGACGACCTGCTCGACTCACTCAACACCGACCCCGACGAGACCGCGGAGGTCGCCGCCCGGCGGACCGCCGCCCTCGGCTGAACAACTCTGGAGACCATCTCTCATGCCCAACATCAGTGTCGAACTCCTCTCCGGCCGGACCCTCGACCAGCGTCGTGAGTTCGTCACCGCGGTGACGGACGCAGCGATCGAGATCCTCAACGCCAAGCGCGAAGCGGTCCGGATCGTCTTCACCGAGATCGAGAAATCCGACGTCGCCAACGGCGGCGCCCTCGTCTCCGACGAGAAGTAGCCGAACCCGCAGCGCTCCACAATCGCCCTCGACGGCCGCCGCTCACGCTCGGCGGGGTCCGTCGGGGGCTCTTGTGTAGCGCCGGCGGTCCGCCGTTCGAAATCACACCTCGGCGGGCGTGGCCAGCGGTTAGGCTGCGCCCATGCGAGTAGGGGTTTTCGGAGCCACAGGTCAGGTCGGCGGCGTGATGCGCGAGTTGCTCGTCGAGCGCGCGTTCCCCGTCGACGAGATTCGGTACTTCGCTTCCGCGCGGTCCGCGGGCACGAAGCTGCCGTTCGGCGACACCGAGGTCACCGTCGAGGACTCCGCCACGGCGGACTTCTCCGGTCTCGACCTCGCGCTGTTCTCGAACGGGAAGACGGCGTCCAAGGAGCTCGCGCCGAAGGTGGCCGCGGCCGGCGCGATCGTCGTCGACAACTCCTCGGCCTGGCGGATGGACCCCGAGGTCCCGCTGGTGGTCTCCGAGGTGAACCCCGAGGATCTCGACCACCTGCCCAAGGGCATCGTCGCGAACCCGAACTGCACCACGATGGCCGCGATGCCGGTGCTCAAGCCGCTGCACGCGGCGGCGACGCTGACCCGGCTGATCGCCACCACCTACCAGGCCGTCTCCGGCTCCGGCGGCGCCGGCGTCAGCGAGCTCGAGGAGCAGGCCCGCGCGCTGGTCGAGGCCGGCGGCCGGCTGGCCCGCGGCGCCGAGGGCATCGTGCTCCCGGAGCCGAAGGTCTACGCCGGGCCGATCGCGTTCAACGTGCTCCCGCTGGCCGGCTCGATCGTTGCCGATGGCACCGGTGAGACCGACGAGGAGCAGAAGCTCCGCAACGAGAGCCGCAAGATCCTGCACCTGCCGGAGCTCCCCGTCGCCGGGACCTGCGTCCGCGTCCCGGTCTTCACCGGCCACTCGCTGAGCATCCACGCCGAGTTCGCCGAGCCGATCACGCCCGAGCAGGCGACCGAGCTGCTCGCCGCCGCGCCCGGCGTCGCCCTCGCCGATCTCCCGACGCCGCTGCTGGCCGCCGGGCAGGACCCGTCGTACGTCGGCCGGATCCGCCAGGACCAGTCGGTCCCGGGCGGGCGCGGTCTCGTCCTCTTCGTCTCCAACGACAACCTCCGCAAGGGCGCCGCGCTCAACGCCGTCCAGATCGCCGAGGTCCTCGCGGCCCGCTAGTCCGCGCCGTCGTCGGGTGCCCTTCCTCTCGGAGAGTGAGAGGGAGGGCACTTTCGGTGTGGGCACGTTGCGGAAACGTGATGGAGAACGGGGAAGTGGCCTAGCGAGTGCCATGGTCAGCGGGCGACCGGTGCACTACTCTCCAGTCACTTGACCCCCGACGGAGGCCAATTATGAAGCCTGTCACCGATTCCGGTCAGTCTGCGCTGCTCAGCGGCCGCAAAGACACCATGGCCCGTATGTTCCTCGACCGGGTGGCGGCGACGCCCCAGCGCGAGGCTTTCCGCTTTCCGTCCGGCGAGACCTGGAAAACGGTCACCTGGGCGGAGACCGACACCCTGGCCCGGCGCCGCGCGGCCGGCCTGATCGCGCTCGGCGTCGAGCCGCAGCAGCGGGTCGCGATCGCCTGCAGCACCCGGATCGAGTGGGTCGAGTGCTTCCTGGCGGGCATTCTCGCGGCCTCCGCGACGACCACGATCTACCCGACCACGATGGCCAGCGATGTCGCGTTCATCGTGTCGGACGCCGACGTCCAGGTCGTGTTCGCCGAGAACGACGAGCAGGTCGCCAAGCTGCGCGAGCACAAGGCCGACATCCCCTCGGTCCGCAAGGTCGTGCTGATCGACGGGACGCCGTCCGCCGCCGACGGCGACTGGGTGATCGCGCTGGCCGACCTGGACGCGCTCGGCGACGAGCACCTCGCGGCCGTCGACGAGCGGATCGCCCAGGTCACGCCTGAGGATCTCTGCACACTGATCTACACCTCCGGGACGACGGGCCGGCCCAAGGGCGTCCGGCTGCCGCACTCGGTGTGGACGTACGAGGGGGCCGCGGTCGAGGAGACCGGCGTCCTGACGCCGGACGACCTGCAGTTCCTCTGGCTGCCGCTGTCGCACGTCTTCGGGCAGGTGCTGCTCGCGGTCCAGTTCCAGATCGGGTTCGCGACCGCGATCGACGGGCGGATCGACAAGATCGTCGAGAACGCCGCGATCGTGCAGCCGACCTTCATGGCCGCCGCGCCGCGCATCTTCGAGAAGGCGCACGCCCGGATCAAGACCATGGTCGCCGGGGACGGCGGCGTCAAGGAGAAGCTCTTCCACTGGGCCTTCGGCGTCGGCGCGCGCGTTTCCGCGCTGCGCCAGCAAGGCGCTGAGCCGGGCGGCCTGCTCGCCGTCCAGTACGGCCTGGCCGACAAGATCGTGCTCTCGAAGATCCGGGCCCGCTTCGGCGGCCGCATCCGCTTCTTCGTCTCGGGTTCGGCGGCGCTCGACAAGCAGCTGGCCGAGTGGTTCCACGCCGCCGGCCTGCTGATCCTCGAGGGCTACGGCCTGTCTGAGACCGCCGCCGGCTCCACCCTGAACCGGCCCTCGTCGTACCGGCTCGGCAGCGTCGGCCTCCCGTTCGCCGGCACCGAGATCAAGATCGCCGAGGACGGCGAGATCCTGATCAAGGGCGACGGCGTGATGAGCGGCTACCACAACCAGCCCGAGCAGACCGCCGAGGTCCTCAGCGACGGCTGGCTGCACACCGGTGACATCGGCCACCTCGAGGACGGCTATGTCTACATCACCGACCGCAAGAAGGACCTCTTCAAGACCTCCGGCGGCAAGTACGTCGCCCCCCAGAACATCGAGGGCCGCTTCAAGACCCTCTGCCCCTACGCCAGCCAGTTCATCGTCCACGGCAACCAGCGCAACTTCGTCTCCGCCCTGGTCACCCTCGACCCTGACGCCATCGCCACCTGGGCCGCCTCGAACGGCCTGGCCGGCCAGCCCTACGCCGAGATCGTCACCTCCGACGCCGCCCGCGCCATGGTCCAGTCCTACGTCGACGAACTCAACGCCGGCCTCAACCGCTGGGAAACCGTCAAGAAATTCACCATCCTCGACCGCGACCTCACCGTCGAGTCCGGCGAAATGACCCCCAGCCTCAAACTCAAACGCAAACACGTAGAAACCGAATACGCCGACCTCCTCGACAAAATGTACGAATAGCCACCCACCACGCCGACGCGGAAACTTCTCGCCCCCACCGGGCCGGAAGTTTCCGCGTTCTGCGTTCAGCGGGGCCAGGGAGTGTGGGGGATGGCTTCGCTGGCGGCGCGGATGTGGAGTTCGGCGAGCACGGGTGGGGGAAGGTCGGTGACGTCGATCAGGACGGTGGGTTCGCCGGTGGCCAGGAGGCGGATGGCG
Organism: Kribbella sp. NPDC104218; assembly: GCF_055584105.1. Taxonomy (NCBI): domain Bacteria; kingdom Bacillati; phylum Actinomycetota; class Actinomycetes; order Propionibacteriales; family Kribbellaceae; genus Kribbella; species Kribbella sp. NPDC104218. Next base: position 856,940 of record NZ_JBVJMQ010000002.1, on the reverse strand, counting down.
CACTCGATGGTGACGGCGGCCCAGAGGAGGTCTTCGCGCGGGGTTGGGGTGTTGAGGAGTTGAGCCACCAGGTTGTCGATCGGGTGCAGGTCGAGCAGGTGGCCTGGTGGTGCGGGGGTGGAGCTGACCCAGATGATGCCTGCGGTCGACTCCGAAGCTGGGGCAGCGGGTTCGGTTGGGGTGGACGGCGGGGCGAGGGCTAGGCGTGGGGGATTGCGGCGGGAGCTGCCGGTGAGCTGGAGTCTGGACTCGGACTGGACGACGGGCGCCAGCGCCTCGAGCGCGTCGGCGACGTAGTAGCCGTCCGGGCCGCGGGCAACGATCCGGGAGAGCGGCCCTTCCAGGCTGATGCCGTGGCCGTCGTCGTGCAGTTCGGTGAACAGGATCCGCGCCTGCGGGAACATCGCGCGCAGCGAGCCGAGCAGTTGCCCACTCACCACCGGCGTCAGCAAGATATTGGCGGACGTCGGCGCCTCCTTGATGTCCACCACGACGTACCCGTCGCCAAGTGTCGCGCTCAGCTCAGCCCGCGCCGCCGCCGACAACGGCATCGCGGTCACCACCAGCACGGCATCCACGCCCTCGAACCTACCTGGACGACGCCGTGCCGGTGGTCTGCACCAGCAGGGTGTTGCTGGTCAGTCCTCCAGCGGAGGGACGGCGATGCGGATGACGACGAGGGCGAAGAGGACGACGGTGAGGGCGTGGACGACGGTGCACCACAGGCAGATGGCGTTGATGCGGAAGAGCTCGGCCCAGACCAGGTAGACCACGAAGACGACGCCGGTGAGGACGCCGGCCAGGCGGAGGCGGCTGGGCCAGGGGGACGTCGTCCGCCACAAGGCTGGGACGGAGAGCGCGGTCATCCCGACGAAGAACAACAGGCCGAGGACGGCGACCGGGATGCCGAGGAGCTCGGAGTACTTCGACGACGTCACCTTGCCGCAGTCGACGACGCCGGTCTCGGGGCAGGCGAGCGTCGTACCGGCGGTGAAGTGTTCGTAGGTGAGGTACGCCGAGACGAGGACGCCGAGGACCGAGAGCGTGAGGACCAGCCAGGGGATCACGCCGAGGGGTTTGCCGCGCATCAGCTCTTGCCGAGTTTGCCGGCCGCGGCCTTGACGGCGTCGGTGCTGCAGACGTTGGCCGGCTGGTTGTTCGTCAGCTGGCAGAAGGCCGCGGTGTAGACGTTCGCCGAGCCGTCGACGGCCTTGGCAATCGGGTCCGACGGGTCTTTCAGCGCGTTGGCGATCTCGGACTGCGTCTTACCGGCCAGCAGCTCCGGGCTCAGCGACGCGCCGGACATCACGAACTTGCCGCCGAGGTCGACGAACGGGATCGACCCGCCGCTCTTCACGTACGGAGGCTGGTTGTAGGTGTCGAAGGTCTTCTGGTCCGCGGCGCTCGGGGTGTCGAGCGGCTCGTACTGCCCGTTCACCTTCTCGTTCGTCGTGGTCTCCAGACCGGTGAACGACAGGTACTGACTCGTGTACTTCGTGCCGTGGTACGACAGCGTCGGGGTGTTCGGGTAGACGTCGTCGGCCGCGGAGTGCGTCGTCCCGAGGCTGGTGAAGGTGCCGAAGCGGGACAGCGCGACGGAGACCGGCCAGCGCTCGGCCGCGCAGAACGGGCAGAACTCGGCGCCGACGTAGAGGACCTTCGGCTTGCCGTCGGCGGTCAGCGGGGGAGCGGTGATCGCGGACGGCGCCGCCTGCACCTCGTCGCTGCCGACCTTCGCGAAGGTCTCGGCCGGGATCGAGCTGAGCGCGCTGACGATCTGCGCGTCGGCCGCGCCGGAGGGGCCGGTCGCGGTCTTCGAATCGCCGCCCGCGAGCTTGATCACCACGAGCCCGCCGACCACCGCGACCACGGCCACGACCGCGCCGACCGCGATCAGCAACCGCTTCCGCCGCTCCGCCGCCTGCTGCTGCTTCCGCAACGCCGCTACCCGCTCACGCGCCTGAGCCTTCTGCTCGACCCGCCTGCTCATCGCCTGTCTCCTGACTCGTCACTGACCCCCGAATTCCCCCTAGAGCACAACTGTCGGTAACGACCGGAAGTTCCGCGTGACCGCGTTTCCACCAGGTCCGAATACTTTTCGGGACGGACCGCCGCCGACCTAAGGTCGCCTGCATGGCCGCCGGCGTGACGTACAGGGAAGTCTTCAAAATCCCGGAATTCCGGGCGATGTGGCTGGCGGAGCTGCAGTCGGTCGCGGGTGATCAGCTGGCCCGGGTCGCGCTCGCCGTCCTGGTCTTCGCCGACACCGGTTCGGCCGCGCTGACCGGCCTCACCTACGCGCTGACGTTCGTCCCGTCGCTGCTCGGCGGCCTGTTCCTCTCCGGTCTCGCGGACCGCTTCCCGCGCCGCGAGCTGATCGCGTGGATCGACGGCCTGCGCGGCTGCCTGATCCTGCTGGTCGCGATCCCCGGGATGCCGTTCTGGTCGCTCTGCGTCCTGGTCGGGATCGTGTCGCTGCTCCAGCCGGTCTTCAAATCCGCCCAGGTCGCGCTGCTGCCCGACGTCCTCGGCGAGCAGCGGTTCGGCACCGGGATGGCGATCCGCAGCATCACCATCCAGTCCGCCCAGATGGCTGGGTTCGCCGGCGGCGGTCTGCTGATCGCGGTCTTCAACCCGTACGCCGTCCTGTTCCTCGACGCGCTCACCTTCTTCGGCTCCGCGCTCCTGATCCGCCTGCGCCTCAAGGCCCGGCCCGCCGCGGCGGCGTCCCGAACGTCCGGCGGACGCCGAGGCAGTCGCGAAGTCTGGGCCCTGCTCTTCGCCGACCGCGGTATGCGCGCGCTCGTCCTGATGCTCTGGCTGATGGCTCTCGTCGCCGTCTACGAAGGGATGGCCGCCCCGTACGCCGCCCTGTTCGGCGGCAGCTCCGTCACCGTCGGCCTGATCCTCGCCGCCGACCCGCTCGGCAGCGTGATCGGCGCTTTCCTCTTCAGCAAGTACGTCCCCGAATCCCGCCGTCCCGCCCTCCTCGGCCCGCTCACCATCGCCGCCGCCGTCCCGGTCGCCCTCTGCCTGCTGCACCCCGGAATAGTTGCCTCCCTCATCCTTTTCACCCTCGCCGGCGCCTTCGGCACCATCGTCGTCATGCAGACCACCACCGCCATGACCCTGCGCCTCCCCGACGACCGCCGCGGCCAAGCCATCGGCATCTCCAACTCCGGCCTCACCACCGCCACCGGCATCAGCCCCCTGGCCGCCGGCCTCCTCTCCGACGCCACCAACCCCGCCACCGCCATCGGCGCCTTCGGCCTGGCCGGCACCGCTGCCGCCGTCCTCCTCGCCCTGACCTGGCACCGCGCCCACCGCGACGCCGTGACCACCGACCCAGGAATTGCAGCTTGATGCAAAATCGGTAACGCGACTTGGTCGCGCCCCGATGTCGCGAGTGCTGGCCGGCCCGGTGATCGTCCGTCACCGAGTGTCCCGTCTCTTGGCCGGCTCGACGTGAGGGTTGCCCATGTACGTGCTCGATCGATCTCAGCGTGCCCGCATCCAGCGCTTCCCCCGATTCGTGGCCGCCGCCGTCGCCTTCACGCTGGCCGTCACCGTCCTCGAGACGCAGCAGCCGGCCGAGGCCGCGCCGGCCGCTGATCCGACGCCGAGCGCGGCGAAGGTCGCCGTCCGCCCGGACGTCGTCTCCGCAGCGGTGACCGCGCGATCGCAGGGCTCCCGGGTCGAGGTCGAGTCGATGCGGTCCGAGACCGACACCACCTGGGCCAACCCCGACGGCACGATGACCACCGAGGCGCACGCCGTCCCGGTCCGCTTCAAGACCGCCGCCGGCCACTGGCGCGCGATCGACCTGAACCTCGCCAAGGGCGCCGACGGCACGGTCGTGCCCAAGGGCCACCGGCTCGGCCTGAAGCTCGGCAAGCGCACCCCGAAGTCCGGCGGCGTCTTCGCCTCCTCCGACGGCGGCGCCGTCCAGTGGCTCGCGCCTTTCAAGCTCCCCGAGCCGACCGTCGACGGAACCAAGGCGACGTACGCCGACGTCCAGCCCGGCGTCGATCTCACAGTCGATGCCCGGCGCAACGGTTTCGAGACCGACTTCGTCGTCAAGACCCGGCCAGCCACCGCCCCGGTCTGGCGAATCCCCTTAAGGACCAAGGGGCTGACGGCGCGCACGCTCAAGGACGGCACGATCACCTTCGTCGACGCCAAGAACGCCGTCCGCGCCCGCATCCCGGTCAGCCTGATGTGGGACGCCGCCAAGGACCCCGCGACCGGCGACCCGCTCCACAAGACCGTCGTCAAGGTGACCGTCGAGCAGACCGCCCCCGGTACGGCGACCCTCGTGATCGCCCCCGACGCGAAGTGGTTCCTCGACCCCGCCCGCGTCTTCCCGATCACCGTCGACCCGACGTACGTCTCCGGCACCCTCAAGTCGACCTTCGACACCTGGGTCCAGTCCGGCGTGGTCAGCGACCAGTCCGACGCCGTCGACCTCCGCATCGGCAAGAACGGCACCGCCACCGCCCGCACCTTCATGAACTTCGCCACCTCCACCTTCGCCGGCAAAGACATCGTCTCGGCCAAGATCTCGCTGTGGCAGTACCACGCCGTCTCCTGTACGCCGACCGTCGTACAGCTCCGCTCCGCCACCCCGGCCACCACCGCCACCCGCTGGACCGCCCAACCCACCATCGGCCAGGTCTACGGCCAGGTCTCCGCCGCCAAGGGCGCCCCCGGCTGCGCCGGCGGCCGCATCGAAATCCCGATGACCGGCCTCGCCCAAGCCTGGTCGACGGCGTCCTACCCGACCGGCGGCATGGCGCTGACGGCCGCCAACGAGGCCGACGTCAACGGCTGGAAGCGCTTCTACTCCTTCCACGGCACCGCCGACCCCTACGTCACCATCACCTGGAACCGCCCACCCGCCAAGCCGGCCGCCCCGACGTACACCTCGGCCGTCTCCTACGCCGCCCCCGGCGGCCCGACGTACCTCTACTCGCCCTACCTGAACCCGTGGGTGTCGACCAAGGCGACCGATGCCGACGGCAACACCGTCAAGTACAGCTTCGAGTTCCACACCTCCCCGGTCGGCCCCGACAGCCTCAAGGCGACCTGCACCGGCTCGGTCTACCCGTCCGGCACCACCGCGGGCTGTAAGCCGTCGACCAACCTGCCCGACAACACCGCCATCTACGTCCGCGCCAAGGCCAACGACGGCCGCCGCGACGGCCCCTGGTCAAGCTTCACCCGAGTCCTCGTCGGCGCGACCCCCGCGGCCGCACCGGTCATCTCCTGCCCGACGCCCTACGTGGCCAACTCCTGGCAGGACAACGCCCCCGCCGCCGACGTCATCTGCACGGTCACCGCAACCGGCACCGGCTTCTCCGCTCCCGGCTACCTCCGCCTCACCGTCGACGGCAAGCCCGTCCCGACCAACTTCACCGGCGGCGCCGCCGGCCAGATCAAGATCACCCCCTCCAGCGACCCGGCCGTCGCCAAGACGACCGTACGCCTGCCCAAGAACGTCCCGGGCCTGCACCGCATCGAGGCCAAGGCAGAAACCCCCGCCGGCCGCATCTCCAGCCCCGCCGCCTACAGCTTCGGCTGGGGAGGCTCCTCCCTCTCCGCCCCCACCGCCGACCCCCGCATCACCACCACCGGCACCCTCAAGATCGCCGCCGCCGGCCCGCCCAAGGGCCAGTCCGCCGTGCCGACCGCCAAGATCCGCTGGCGCCTCTCCGGCTACGCCAAAGGCACCCAGCACGACACCGTCGGTTGGAACACCGACGACGAGACCACCCTGACCGTGACCGACAACGGCGCCGCCGGCGTCACCGTCTCCGGCGTCTGGGACACCACCAAGGCCACCGAGGACAAGCACGTCGACTCCAACCCGGACACCCCGGCCATCGAGCCCACCAAGCTCAACGACCGCGTCCCGGTCAACCTCGACGTCCAGGTCTGCCTCACCTACGCCTCCTCGACCCAGTGCACCTGGTCGCAGACCCCGAACACCACCGTCCAGCGCGTCCCGCACGCCTTCGGCAACGGCTTCCCGACGGCAGACGCCGGCCCGGGCCAGGTCGCGTTGTGGACCGGTGAGTTCAACGCCGAGGCAACGGACCTGTCGGTCCCCGGCTACACCGGCAACCTCTCGATCTCCCGCTCGCATTCGACGTACGCCGGACCGCCGGCCAACCCTGCCAACGGCGTCTTCGGCCCCGGCTGGGTAGCCCACTTCGACGGCGCCGAAGCCGGTGCCGCCGGCTTCGAGGTCGTCGACTCGACCAACGTCGACGGCACGATCGCCCTGCTCGACGGCGATGGCACGGGCCTCGTCTTCGAGGCGCCGGACGGCCTGCGCCGGACGGCGGACAACCTCAAGGCGGGCACCTGGCTGCCGGTCGATGAGGACACCGAGCTCGACGGCTCGAAGCTCACCGTCACCGGCTCCGGCGCGACGACGATCCTCTCGTACACCGAGGACGACGGAACCGTCACCACCTGGTCGCCGGCCGCTGCACCGAAGGCCGGTACGCCGACGCAGTTCCGCGCGGTCGGCGTCGCGGAGCCGGGTGTCGCGTCGAAGACGACGTACTCGTACGACGGCGCCGGGCGGGTGGCACGCATCCTGGCCCCGGCTCCGCCCGGAGTCGTCTGCCCGGCCACCGGCGCGCTGAACCCGGGGTGTCGCGCGCTCCGCTTCACCTACACGACGATCAACGGCGAGAGCCGGCTGACCGACGCCTGGCTCGACATCTACAACCCGGACAAGGCCGGCGGCGCGGCGATGGACTCGACCCGCGTGGCGTCGTACACCTACGACGCCACCGGGCTGCTGACCAAGATCACCGACCCGCGGTCGAACCTGGCGACGGAGTACGGCTACAACGCCGCGAAGGACCTGACCTCGGTGAAGCCGGCCGGCCAGCTGCCGTACCAGCTCAACTACGTCACCGTCGGCACCCGCGCCAAGCTGGACTCGGTCAAGCGCGACCGTCCGGCCGGTGACCCCGCGGGTGGTACGGCGACGCTCGCGAAGTACGTGTACGACGTCCCGCTGTCGGGCGCCGGTCTGCCGGACCTGACGGCCGCGTCGGTGGGGCGCTGGAACCAGAAAGCCCTTCCCAGTAACGGATTCGCGGTCTTCGGCCCGGACCGCCCGATCGCCGGGACGCCGACGTCCGACGACTGGCAGTACGCCGACCTGCAGTTCACCGACGCCTCCGGATACACCGTCAACACGGCGAAGTACGGCGCGGGGGACTGGCAGTACACGTCGAGCGACTACAACGAGCAGGGCAACGTCGTCCGGACGCTGGACGAACGCGCGCTGCGCCAGGTCATCGACGACGCGATGCCGTCCGGTGCGACCGTCGACCAGGTCGCCTCGGTGACGATCTACAACAAGAACGCCGAAGGCGCCACCGTCGTCACCCCTGACGGCACGCTCGTCACCGACACCTACGGCCCGGCCCGATTCGCGACCCTGAAGGACGGCTCGGTCCGCTGGCTGCGTGAGCACACGCGGACGTCGTACGACGAAGGCGCCCCGAACAACGGCATCAACCCGGACACCACCCTCCCGTACCGCCTGGCCACGAAGGAAACCTCGTGGGCCCACGACCCCGGCACCGGTGAAGACCTCGAGCTGACCTCGCAGTCGCTCACCGACTACGGCCCGCCGGTCTCTGGCGACGCCGACGGCTGGGCACTCGGCCAGGTCGGTAAGTCCGTCACCGACGTCGACCTCGACGGCACGATCAGCGCCGGCGACATCGTGAAGCTCACTCGGTACGACGCCGAGGGCCGCACGATCGAGACTCGGCAGCCCGCGTCCAACGGCGCGGACGCTGGGACGACGAAGACCGTCTACTACACGACCGCAGCCAACGCGTCGTTCGCCGAGTGCGGCGGAAAGCCCGCCTGGGCCGGCCTGGTCTGCAAGACCTACCCGGCCGCCGCACCGACGTCCGGCCCCACCCTGCCCTCGACCGCCACCAGCGACTTCACCTGGCTCCTGGCCCCGAAAACCGTCGTCGAAACCTCCGGCGCCGTCAAGCGCACCACCACCACGACCTACCTCCTCGACGGACGCACGTCGTCCACCAAAACCGTAGTCACCGGCCTCCCCGGCTCCACACCGAACACCGAAAAGCTCACCACCTACGACCCGACCACCGGCCAGGCAACCGTCATCACCGCCAAGAACGCCGACGGCACGACAGCCGGCACCATCACCACCGGCTACGACACCTGGGCCCGCCAGACCACCTACCAGCCCTCCGGCGAACAACCGACGACAACGGCGTACGACGCGTTCGGCCAGGTCGCCTCGGTCACTGATGCCAACGGCTCGACCCGGTACACCTACGACGGCACCGACGCGGCCGGCAAGACCGAACGCCGCGGCATGGCCACCAAGGTCGAGGTAACCACGGCCGGCTCCACCTGGTCCTCAACCGGCGCCTACGACGCCGACGGCGCAATGACCATCCAGAAACTCCCCGGCGGCATCACGCAGTACAACGAACTCGACAACGCCGGCGAACCCACCAGCCTGCGCTACTCCGGCCAGGTCACCACCGTGAACGAGGACGGCAGCACCACAGTCGACCCCGACGGCCCCTGGCTCTCCTGGTCTCTCGACAACGACATCAACGGCCGCATCACCCACGAGTGGACCCCCGACGGCTCCGCCTTCACCGGCGACTCGATCGGCAACGCCCTCGGCTACGACCGCGCCTACTCCTACGACGCCGCCGGGCGCCTCACCCAAGTCAACGACCGCACCGCCACCACCCCCGGCACCGACATCACCGAACAACCTCCCGCCTGCACCACCCGCACCTACGGCTTCGACCGCAACGACAACCGCCTCACCAAGTCCGTAGCCGGCCCCGCCCCCGACGGCACCTGCACCATCTCCGGAGCCACCACAACCACCCGCACCTTCGACACCGCCGACCGTCCCACCACCGGCGCCAACGGCTCCGGCACCTACACCTACGACCCCCTCGGCCGCACAACAACACTCCCCGCCGCCGACGCACCACATCCCGCGGACGGCGACATCACCCTCGCCTACTACGACAACGACCTCGCCCGCACCATCACCCAAGGCAACACCGCCACGACCTACACCCTCGACCCCCTCGACCGCCGCGCCACCGAATCCGTAACCACCGGCCCCACCACCACCACCCAAACCACCCGCCACTACACCGACACCTCCGACAACCCCACCTGGGTAACCCAAGGCACCACCACCCAGCGCTACGCCGAACTAATCGGCGGCGACCTCTCCCTCACCACAACCGACAACACCGCCGCCCTCACTCTGGCCAACCCCCACGGCGACGTGGTCACCACAGTCGACCTGCCCACGCCGTCCGCCCCCGCCACCGCCATCACCGGCTGGAGCAGCTACGACGAGTACGGCAATCCCACCGCCACCGCCGCAATCACCGGCCTCCTCAACTACGCCTGGCTAGGCGCCAAACAACGAGCCACCACCGCCGCCGGCCTCACCCTCATGGGCGTCCGCCTCTACAACTCGGTCACCGGCCTCTTCACCTCCGTCGACCCGGTCGACGGAGGGAACCCGAACGCGTACACCTACCCGACAGATCCGATCAACAGTCATGATCTCGACGGCCGATTCGGTTGGCGCAAATTCTTCAGGCGCGCGGCGACGATTACCGCGGCAGTCGCAGTCGGCGCCTGCATCGTCGCCAGCGCGGGTCTCTGCGGAGTTGCGACGGCGGTCGCGATCGGAGCAAGCGCAGGCTGGAATGCCTACCAGTGGCGTCGCGGCGACGACAAGGGCCGCAAGGTGAGTCTGTGGAAGGCAAGCCGCTCGTTCGCGATCGACGCGGTCGGCATGCGGTTCAAGGCTGTGCGCAATTACAAGCACGTGGCCCGGCACGCGAGGTCCGCCCGGAAGTACTGGCGCTTTACCGCCGGCCGGGCCCGGCACCGCAAGTGGATCACCCAGAGCCGGTCGCTCCGGTATTCCGTGCGGCACCACCCGTACCGCAGCGCGTTTCGGGTTGGTGTCCAGGGCTTCTACGGTTACCGTGCGTACCGAAACGGCTGGTAGGAGGCTGCGATGTCGGTGACGGACTGGTTGTGGGCGGTGGGCGGGGGCGCCCTGACCGTCTGGATGCTCGTCAGTGCCTGGCGATGGCGTCGGCAACCGTTCGGCAGCGCGATCGTGCGACCCGCCGGCTGGATCGTCTTGCTGATCGGCATCTTCACCGATCATGAGGTCGTTGGAGGGGTCGGGCTGGGGCTGTTCGCCGTCGGCGCGATCATCGACGGCCTCTGGCGGTCGCGGCACTCGTTGGACGAGACGCGCGTGCCGCAACGTCCACGCCACCGCTGATCCGGCGCAGGAGTCCGATGCACATCAGCACAGTTCGCTGTCCACGGTCAGATGAAGCCTGAACGCGGGCCCTGCGGGCCGTCAGGCCGGGGTCTTGGGGGCGGCGTGTTTGCCGGTGGTTAGGGCGTTGCCTTGGGTGAGCATTTGTTCGGTGATGCGGTTTACGGCGGTGGTGAAGGGTTCGGGGTTGGTGGGGGACCAGTCGGCGAGGTGGGTCAGGAACCAGCGGCGGTAGGCGCCGATGAAGGATTGGAAGAGTTCCAGGCCGGTGGGGGTGAAGCGGTAGTGGCCGAGGGTTTCGGAGAGGTGGCCTAGGGCAACTAGTTGGGCGGCCAGGGGTTCGAGGGCGCCGGGTGGGATGTTGAGGTCGCCGGTGATCTCGGCGAGGGTGGCGGAGCCGGATTCGGCGCCGCCGCGGAAGACGCGCATGATCAGCCAGGCCTGGGCGAGGGTGAGCGGGATGCCGGACTCGGCGAGGACTTCGGGGGCGGGGTTGCGTTTGTGGTGCTGGACGACGAGGGCGGCCAGTTTCTGGAGTTCGCGTTCGGAGTCGAAGGAGGCGGGGGCGGCGAAGTTGTCGCCGACGTCGCGGGCCGCCATGCGGGCGGTGTCGCGGAGGGGGACCTCCTTGAGCAGGAGGGCAGTGAGGAAGCCGAGGGCGGCGACCGGGACGGCCCAGCGGAAGACGACGTGCAGGGAGTCGGCGTACGCGGCGGTGATGACCGAGCGGGCGGCGTCCGGTAGTCCTCGGACGCCTTCGACGGTTGCCGCGAGGCGTGGGTCGACCTGGGCGGCCTGGACGGCGGTGCCGAGTCTCTCGGGGAGCTGGTGGGCGTCGATGGAGCCGAAGACGGCGACGCCGAACGAGCTGCCCATCGTGCGGAGGAAGCTGACGCCGGAGGTGGCGACGCCGAGGTCGGCGTAGTCGACGGTGCTCTGGACGACGACGGTCGGTACCGGCATGCAGAGGCCGACGCCGATGCCGAGGACGACCATGAAGCCGGCGGTCTCGAGGTACGACGTGTTGTTGCTGAGCAGGGAGAGCAGGAAGAGGCCGAGCGCGATCAGGACGGTGCCGACGATCGGGAAGATCCGGTAGCGCCCGGTCTTGCTGATCACCTGGCCGACGCCGACGGACGCGATCAGCAACCCGCCGACCAGCGGCAGCATCTGCAGGCCGGACTCCGTCGCCGAGGCGCCGTGCACGAACTGCAGGTACGTCGGCAGATAGGTCACCCCGCCGAGCATCGCGAACCCGATGATGAAGCTCATGATCGAGCAGACCGTGAACACGCCGGACCGGAACAACCGCAATGGCAGCAGGGGTTCGGCCGCGCGTTTCTCGGCGACGACGAAGAGGCCCAGGGCAACCACCGAGCCGACCGTCATCGCGATGATCACCGTCGAGGTCCAGGCGTACTCGTTCCCGCCCCAGGTGGTGACGAGGGTCAGCCCGGTCGCGGCGAGGCCGATGAACAGGATGCCGAGATAGTCGATCCGTGGACTGACCGGCGCCTTCACCGATGGCAGCGTGAGGGCGGCGACGATCAGCACGACGATCCCCAGCGGGATGTTCACGTAGAACGCCCAGCGCCAGCTCAGGTGATCGACGAACAACCCGCCGAGCAGCGGCCCGGCGACCGTGGAGACGCCGAAGACCGAGCCCATCACGCCTTGGTAGCGGCCGCGTTCGCTGAGTGGGACGACGTCCGCGATCACGGCCATCGCCGTCACCATCAGGCCGCCGGCGCCGAGGCCCTGGATCGCGCGGGAGCCGACCAGCCAGAGCATCGAGTCCGCCATCCCGCACAGGGCCGAGCCGGCCAGGAACAGCACGACGCTGAGCAGGAACATCCGTTTGCGCCCGTACAGGTCGCCGAACTTGCCGATCAGCGCGGTCATGATGGTCTCGGCCAGCAGGTACGACGTGACCACCCAGGACAGGTGGTTGGCGCCGCCCAGGTCGCTGACGATCGTCGGCAGCGCGGTCGCCACGATCGTCTGATCGAGGGCTGCGAGCAACATTCCGAGCATGATCGCGACGACGACCGCGTTCCGGGTGCCGCGTCCTACCGGCTGCGCCTCGGTGTCCATGAGCCGAATGTAATCAGTGCAGCACGGAGCGCTACTACAGAACGACGGCGATCCGATGACGATGACACGAAGGACAGGAGGTGGTCGCGCGGACGCGCGCTCAGCGGACCGCCTCGGAGGGCGAGGGTGGGCGTGTACCTCCTGTCGTTCGTGCCGTCCGTACGATGGGGGCGTGCCGTCAACGTTGCCCGAGGGGGAGGTTGCGCCCCAGGACGGGGCGTTACCCGCTGCCGCCGTTCGTGAGGCGGCCGAGCGGCCGTTCGGCTTCTACCTGCATGTCCCGTTCTGCGCCTCGCGCTGCGGGTACTGCGATTTCAACACCTACACCGCCAAGGAGCTCGGCGGTGGCGGCTCCCAGGCGTCGTACGCCGAGACCGCGGTCGGCGAGATCCGGCTGGCCCGCCGCGTCCTCGAAAGCCTTGACCGACCGGTCGAGACGATCTTCTTCGGCGGCGGTACGCCGACGCTCCTGCCGGCCGCCGATCTCGGCAAGATGCTCAAGGCCGTCCGGGACGAGTTCGGCCTCGCGCCGGACGCCGAGGTGACCACCGAGGCGAACCCGGAGTCCGTCGATCCGGCGTATCTCGAAGCCCTGCTGGACGCCGGCTTCACCCGCGTCAGCTTCGGCATGCAGAGCGCCTCGAACCACGTGCTCAAGATCCTCGATCGCCAGCACACGCCGGGCCGCGCGCTCCAGGCCGTCAAAGAGGCAACCGCCGCCGGCTTCGAACACGTGAACCTCGACCTGATCTACGGCACACCGGGGGAGTCGCTCGACGACTGGCGAGCTTCCCTCGAGTCCGCCCTCTCCGCCGATCCGGACCACGTCAGCGCCTACGCACTGATCGTCGAGGACGGCACCCAGCTGGCCCGGCGCGTCCGCCGCGGCGAGCTCCCGATGCCGGACGACGACGACCTCGCCGACAAATACATCCTGGCCGACACGCTGCTCAGCCAGGCCGGCCTCAACTGGTACGAAGTCTCGAACTGGGCGCGGACGGACGACGCCCACTGCCGCCACAACGAGCTCTACTGGCGCGGCCACACCTGGTGGGGGATCGGCCCCGGCGCGCACAGCCACGTCGGCGGCGTCCGCTGGTGGAACGTCAAGCACCCCTCCGCGTACGCCGAGCGCCTCACCGCCGGCCACAGCCCGGCCCACGCGCGCGAACTTCTGGACGCCGAGACGCGCCGGATCGAGCGCGTCCTGCTGGAGGTCCGCCTCGCCGCGGGTTTGCCGCTCGACGTCCTGGACGTCGAGGGCCGCGCCGCCGCCGAGATCGTCCGCGCCGACGGTCTCGCAACCCTGATCGACGACCGCCTCGTCCTCACCGACCGGGGCCGCCTGCTCGCGGACGCCGTCGTCCGCAATCTCCTCCCGTAAGAACTGCTCACAACTGATCGGTTCCGACCTGTTGACGACCCTTGCGGACACCTGCTGAGGTAAGGCAAGCGCTTACCCAGCCCAAGGAGTCGCGATGTCCATCAGCCGTCGCCTGCTGTTGCAGACCGGCCTCGCCGCCGGAGCCCTCTCGATGACGATCAGCTCCAGCTCGGCCGCCGCCGTCGACGAGTTCGCCACCCTGCGCGCCCGCTGGGCCGACCTCGCGACCGGCGGTGCGATCGACCCCGCGGACCCGGCGTACGCCGAGGCGCTCGCGAAGCTCACCCGCCAGGCGCAGGGCTTCCTCGACACCCTGACCCCGGGCGCCGACGCGTTGTGGCCCGACCTCCCGCTCAGCCCGACGTCCGGCAACTTCTCCCTGAGCTACAACCGGCTCAAGTCGATCGCCCTGGCCCGCGCGACTCCCGGGACCACGCTGACTCACGACCCCGCCGCCGTCCTCGCGAGCGCGCTCGACTTCCTCAACCAGCGCGCCTACAACGAGTCCCTGCCCGAGACCGGCAACTGGTGGTTCTGGGAGATCGGCGCGCCGCGCGCCCTGCTCGACATCTGCGTGCTCGCGTACGACGTCCTGTCCGACACTCAGCGCGCCGCGTACCTCAAGGCCGTCGACCGCTTCGTCCCCGATCCGAATCGCCGGACCAACTCGCCGTCCGTCCGTGAGACCGGCGCGAACCGCGTCGACAAGGCCCTGATCGTCGCCCTTCGCGGTCTGGTCGGCTCCAACGCCGCCAAGGTCGCGGCGGCTCGCGACGCGCTCAGCGATGTCGCCGAGTCCGGCAAGAACAGCGTCTTCACCTACGTCACCAGCGGTGACGGCTTCTACCGCGACGGCTCATTCGTCCAGCACGGAAACCTCGCGTACGTCGGCACGTACGGCAACGTCGCCCTCGGCGGGATCGCCAACCTGTTCGCGCTGCTCGGCGGATCCACCTGGGAGATCACCGACCCGAATCGCACGGTCGTCCTCGACGCGGTCGCCGCGAGTTTCGCGCCGTTCATGGTCAACGGCCTGATGATGGACGCCGTCTCCGGCCGCGCGATCTCCCGCGAGAAGGCCGGCGACCACCGCAACGGGCACGCGACCACCTCGACCGTTCTGCTCCTCGCGAGCGGCGCCGCCGAGCCGTACGCCACCGGCTATCGCGCGCTCGCCAAGGGCTGGCTGACCCGCGACCGCCTGAACGATTACTTGCCCTCAGCATCGATCCCGGACCTGGCCCGGGCCAAGGCGGTGCTCGCCGATCCCGCCGTGCCGCCCGCCCCGGCGTCCCCCGGGCACTTCCAGTTCCACAACCAGGATCGCGTCGTGCATCGCCGTCCCGGCTGGACGTTCGCGATCGCGATGTCGTCGAAACGGATGGCCCGCTACGAGTGGGGTAACGGCGAGAACCTGCGCGGCTGGTACGTCGGCGACGGGATGACGTACCTCTACATCGACGACCACTCCCAGTACTTCGACGCCTTCTGGCCGACTGTCGACGCCCAGCGCCTCCCCGGGACGACGGTCAGCGCCAAACCCCGGCAACCACACGCCGGGACGTCGGGCACCGGCACCATCGCCGCGTACGCCGAATGGGTCGGCGGCGCGTCGTACCAGAACACACTCGGCGCCGTCGGTATGCACCTGATCAACCACGACAAGTCCTTACAGGCAAGGAAATCCTGGTTCTGCCTGCCTGATGCGATCGTCGCCCTCGGCGCCGGAGTCGTCGGCACCGACGGCTTCCCGGTCGAGACCATCGTCGAGAACCGCAACCTGCACGCGGACGGCGCTGCCCGCCTGCTCGTCGACGGCCGCACCGGCGCGAATACGCAGTACGCCGATCCGCGCTGGGCGCACCTCGAGGGCGTCGGCGGCTACGTCTTCCCGGACGGCGGCCGGCTCCGGGCGCAGCGCGAGGATCGGACCGGCTCCTGGTCGGAGATCAACGTCGGCAACGACACCGGCGGCTCGACCACGCCGTACACCCGGCGCTACCAATCGCTCGTCCTCGAACACGACCGGGACACCTACGCCTACATCCTGCTCCCCGGCGCCACTCCCGCCCAGACCGCGCGGCATCGCGGCGTCACGATCGTGGCGAATACCGCGACCGTCCAGGCGATCCGCGCCGGCCACGTGACGATGGCCAACTTCTGGACGCCGGGCGCCGCCGCCGGAATCACCTCCGACGGCCCGGCCTCGGTCGTCATCGGCTGTGCGAACCGAACGCTGACGGTCGCGGTCGCCGAGCCATCGCGAACGGCGACCACGGTAAGGATCACGATCGACCGCCGGGCCGGGGCCGCGATCACCGCCGATCCGTCCGTCACCGTCGTCGAGACCGGCCGCCGGCTCGTCCTCGAGATCGCGGTCGGCGGCAGCCGGGGCGCGACCCACACCGCATCCTTCCGAGACCGATGATTCTCACAGCCCGTGATCACCACACCGTAATCGGTGTGGTTCGCAGCGTGACAACGGTGCACAGTATGTACTGACTTGTACCGCTCGGTATCTCAGAGTGATCGCCGAGTGCTTGACATACCCGGTGGAGAGCCAAGAAACTCGGCACACTTTCGCGATCCGAGAGCGCTCTCAACCCGTCCAGAGCAAGGCAAGTCCCAGGGAGCCATTCCATGCGGCGCAGAAACGGTGCCGGCAACCGCCCCATAGCAATCCTCCTCGCCTGCAGCCTCACCCTGCTGGCGAGCGCCTGTGGTTCGTCCGGCGGCGCCGGCGACCGGCCGAAGGTCGAGCTGACCATCGCGACGTTCAACGAGTTCGGCTACACCGACCTGTACGACGAGTACATGGCCGCGCACCCGAATGTCCGGATCGTCGAGCGCAAGGCGGAGACCGTCGACGCGCACATCAAGAACCTCGACACCAACCTGGCCAGTGGGTCCGGGATGGCCGATATCGAGGCGATGGAGATCGGCTGGATCTACAAGTACCTGGCCAAGGCCGACCAGTTCGTCGACCTGCGCGAGTACGGCGCGGCCGAGCTGAAGGACCGCTGGCTGGACTGGAAGGTCGCCGGCGCCACCACGCAGGACGGCCGTGTGATCGGCTACGGCACCGATATCGGCCCGGAGGCGATCTGCTACCGGCGCGACCTGTTCGCCAAGGCCGGGTTGCCGACCGATCGGGCCGAGGTGGCCCAGCTGTTCGCGGACTGGCCGGCGTACTTCGCGGCCGGCCGGCAGTTCAAGCAGAAGGTGCCGGGCTCGGCCTGGTACGACTCCGCCGTCCTGACCTGGGAGGCGATGCGCAACCAGCTGATCCAGGCCTACTACTCCAACCAGGATCGCTTCCTGGGCGGGGAGAACCAGCTGCTCAAGTCGACCTGGGACCAGGTCGTCCAGGGCAGCGCGGACGGTCTGTCGGCTCGCCTCCCGGCCTGGACGCCCGCGTGGAACAAGGCGTTCAAGACCGACGCGTTCGCGACGATGGCCTGCCCCGGCTGGCTGCTCGGCGTCATCCAGGACAACGCGGGCAACTGGGGCAAAGGCAAGTGGGACGTCGCGGACGTCTTCCCCGGCGGCGGCGGGAACTGGGGCGGCTCGTACCTGACCGTCCCGAAGCAGTCGGCACAGGCTGCCGAGGCGGCCCGGCTCGCCGCCTGGCTGACCGCGCCGGAGCAGCAGGTCAAGGTCTTCAAGAAGGTCGGCTCGTTCCCGTCCACGCTGGACGCCTACGACGACGCGCAGGTGAAGTCGCAGGTGAACCCGTACTTCAACAACGCGCCGGTCGGTCAGATCTTCGTGAACCGCGCCCGGGCGGTGATCCTCAAACAGCACAAGGGCCCGCGCGAGGGGGAGATCAACCAGATCTTCAGCGCCGCGCTGACCAAGGTCGACGAGGGCAAACAGAACCCGGCCGCGGCCTGGAAACGAGCGCTCCAGGGCGCCGAGCAGGCGGCCAACACCCGGTCCAGCGGCTGACCAGGTTCCGGAGCGGAAGTTCCGGGACCGGTAACGCAAGAAAATAACCCCGGAAAGTAATACGGTGTGAAGCCACACCAGCCGACCGTGGGAGGACCGATGAGCGACTCTGGTTCGCCCACGCTCGAACAGGTGGCGGCGCTCGCCGGAGTCTCGCGGGCGACCGTCTCCCGAGTGGTGAACGGATCGCCGAAGGTGCTGCCGGAGACGGTGGCGCTGGTCGAGCGCGCGATCGGCACACTCGGCTACGTGCCGAACCGGGCCGCCCGCGCGCTGGTCACCCGCCGGACGGATTCGGTCGCCATGGTCGTCCCGGAGTCCGACAGCCGCGTCTTCTCGGATCCGTTCTTCGCCGGCATGCTGCGCGGCGTCAGCCGGACGCTCGCGCCGACGTCGTCCCAGCTGGTGCTGCTGCTCGAGCCCGCCGAGGGCGACGACCGGCGGCTGCTGCGCTACCTGCGCGGCGGCCACGTGGACGGCGCGATCGTGATCAGCCACCACGGCCGCGACAACGTCCTGCAGGAGCTGGCCCAGTTGCCGCTCCCGATCGTCTTCAGCGCCCGTCCGCTGGGTGTCGACGTCCCGGTCGCGAGTGTGGACGTCGACAACGTCGTCGGCGCGCAGACGGCCGTAGAGCATCTGCTGAGCATCGGGCGCCGCAAACTCGGCACGGTCGCCGGCCCCCTCGACATGACCGCCGGCCTGGACCGGCTGACCGGCTACCAGCGCGCGATGGCGACCGCCGGTCTGCCGGAGGCCGTCGCGTACGGCGATTTCACAGCCGACGGCGGCGAGCAGGCCGCCGTGCGGCTGCTCGACGAGCACCCTGACCTGGACGGCATCTTCGTCGCGAACGATCTGATGGCGACCGCCGTCCTCCGGGTGCTGTCCGAGCGTGGCCGCCGGGTGCCCACGGACGTCGCGGTGGTCGGTTTCGACGACTCCGTGCTCGCGACCACGACGACGCCCAAACTCACGACGGTCCGGCAGCCGGTCGAGCTGCTCGGTACGCGGCTGGCCGAGATCCTGCTCGCGAAGATCGGCGGCGCCGACCTGACCAGCTCCGAGGTCTACGGGACCGAGCTGATCGTCCGCGACTCTGCCTGAGCGACTGTCCGCCAGCGGTTGCTCTGGCCCGCTTCAGTAACTCATCGTAGTAGTGGTGAGGCAAATGAGTGACCATGAGATCCGGATCGCCCTGGTCCTGAACGGCGGCGTCAGCCTGGCCGTCTGGATGGGCGGCGTGACGCACGAGCTCGACCTGATCCGGCGCGCGTCCGGCCCGGGCGTCGCGCCGGGCCCGCGGCCGTACGACGAGATCCTGGCCGAGCGCTGGCGCGAGCTCTGCCACCGCGGGGACGAGCGCCGTCGCGTCGTCGTCGATGTGATCGCCGGGACGAGCGCGGGCGGCCTGAACGGCTCGCTGCTCGCGACCGCGATCTCGAACGGCTCGACCCTCGATCCCGAGGGCGTCGACGGGCCGTGGCTGCGGGAGAAGTGGATCGGGCTGGGGTCGTTGGAGGTCGGCAAACTCGTCCCGGCGGCCGGTGTGAAGTCGACCTCGGTGCTGGACGGCAACTACTTCCTGCACGAGCTCGACAACTTGTTGAAGGACGTCGTGGCCGCCGGAGAGCCAGCCGCCGAGGAGCCGGTGACGCTGTTCGTGACCGCGTCCGGGCTCGGCGTCCAGCAGTTCGAGGCGAAGGACGCGGCCGGTCAGTGTTTCGTCGTCCCCGATCATCGGTATCTGTTCGCGTTCACGAGTGAGAAGACGGCGAAGTACGACGGGACCCGGTTCACCGACCAGGAGACGAACGGGCTCACCGACACGAAGCTGCTGGCCCGGGCCGCGCGCGCTTCGGCGTCCTTCCCGGCGGCCTTCGGGCCGGTGCTGGAGACGCCGCGGCTGGCCGCTTCGCCGCCGCGAATGCACCCGAACAACGATGCGTCCGGCGCCTGGCTGGTCGACGGCGGCGTCCTCGACAACGCGCCGTTTGGGCCGGTGCTGGACGTGGTCGCGCGGCGTCCGATCACCGGTCGCGCGAGCCGCTACGTGCTGTACGTCGTCCCGTCGGCGGGGATCGGGAGCGCCGAGACGGCCCTGCCCGAGGCGAAGGAGCCGAGCTGGCAGGTGGCCGCGCTGTCGGCGATCCAGTTCCCCCGCGAGGTGGACTTCCGGTCGGATGTCGAGCAGCTCGAACGGCTGCTGCTGGAAGCGGACGCGTCCTGGTCGGACACCCAGCGGCTCTTTGATCGTTGCATCGAGCAACCACTGGAACGAGAGCGATTGCGGACGGCGGCGACCGCGTTACAACCGGTCTACGCGCGCGGCCGGGCCGCCGGTGGCGTGTGGGAGGCCGTAACGATCGCGAGCCACGACCAGTCGACCGTCCTGGACGCCGCGAGCGCGCTCTCCGAGCCGGAGATCGACGAGATCCTCGCGACCGAGCATCCCTGGGTGCCCGATCCGGACGGCGTGACCGACCCGCTGCGCAAGGATGCCGACGGCAACCCGTTGTGGTTGTGGGGGAGCGGGGCCGCCGAGCGGATCACCCGGCTGATCCTGCGCTCGCTCCGGACCCGGATCGATGCCGCGCCGGACGATTCTCGCGCCGTCCTGGAATACCGATTGAAGGCCGCCAGTGACTGTTTGCTGCGTGTGCAGGCCGTCCGGGACGCGCTGACCGATCGGCTACTGACGGCGGATCTCGACCTGCGGCCGGCCGGTGGTGCCGAAGCGGTCGCGGTCGGGCTGACCGACATCTTCGAGGACCTCCAGATCCAGGCGGCGCTCGGGACGGCGTTCGCCGACCTGATCGAGGGGATCGGCGCCGAGCTCGTCGACGCGGCGCTCGAAGTGGAGATCGTTTCGCGCTGTACGTCGGCGCGGACGCCGCAGCAGCGCAGCGCGCCGTTCCAGTTCCTCCGGCTCGGGCCGGATATCCCGCTGACCCTGCTGGACGATCTGCCCGCCGGGTCGATCGCCGACAACCTCAAGGACCGCATCCTCTACGGCAGCCAGGTCGGGCACTTCGGCGCGTTCGGCGCCGCGGACTGGCGGCGCTGGGACTGGCTGATGGGCCGGCTGCACTGCGTCGCACACCTGGGCGCGATGCTCGGCGCCGACGCGGACTGGATCCGCGAGACCCAGCGCCAGGTGCTGAAAGCCGAGGACTGGAAGCCGGCGGCGGTCGCGGAGCGGATCCAGCGCCTGGCTGAGGACTTCCCGGCGGACGCCGGTCTGGCCGCCTTGACGACGATGCGCGACGAGCTCAACCAGTCGCCCGAGGGCCGTGCGACCACCAAGGGGCTGGCTGACCGGATGGTTGATGTGTCCGGTGGTCTCGGTCTGCAGGTCGGTAGCGCGATCAAGGCGATGGCTGGGCGCAAGGAGCGGCCGGAGTCCTGGCTGTTGCGGACGGCGCGCTGGTTCACCGCGCCCGCTCGGGAGACCGTCTGGGGCCGGATCGTGCGCGGTGCGAAGCTGACGCCGGCCAAGCGGCCGCTGCTGTTCGAGCCGTGGCTGCCGTTGGCTGTGCTCGGCGTCGGCGTCCTGCTGCTCGTTGCTGCGGCGGTGGCCGGCAGCGTGCTGGTCGGCGTCCTGGCTGGGGTGTTCTTGGCCGTCGGCGTCGTGCTGGCTGCGGTGACGGTGTTCGTCCGCCGCGCGCGGCAGCTGGTCCGGGTCTGGATCGAGCGCCGCGTCCCGGAGATCAGTCCAGCGTCACGAAATCGATGAGCTCCTCGACCCGGCCGAGCAGCGACGGGTCGAGATCGGCGAAGCTGGTCACCTTGGACAGGATGTGCTTCCAGGCGGCGGCGACGTCCGCCTGATCGGTGGCCGGCCAGCCGAAGGACTGCAGCACGCCCTTCTTCCAGTCCTGCCCGTGCGGGATCCGCGGCCAGGCGGCGATCCCGACCGAGGCGGGTTTGATCGCCTCCCAGACGTCGATGAACGGGTGCCCGACGACCTTCACGTACCGGTTGTCGATCTGCGCGGCGATCTTGGACTCCTTCGAGCCCTCGACCAGGTGGTCGACCAGGACGCCGAGGCGGCGGCCGGGGCCGGGCTGGAACCGGTTCACGATCCCGAGCAGGTCGTCGATCCCTTCCAGGTACTCGACGACGACGCCCTCGATCCGCAGGTCGTCACCCCAGACCTTCTCGACCAGCTCGGCGTCGTGCCGGCCCTCGACGTAGATCCGGCTCGCCCGGGCGACCTTGGCCCGGACGTTGTCGACGGCCACCGAGCCGGACGCCGTCCGCGTCTTCTTGGCCGGGCCGGCCTTCTTCGGCGCGACCAGGCTGACCGGCTTGCCGTCCAGCCAGAAGCCCGGGCCGAGTGGGTACGTGCGGACCTTGCCGTGCCGGTCCTCGAGGTCGACCACGCCGTGCTCCCAGCGCACGATCGCGCCGACGAACCCCGACGTCGGCTCCTCGACCACCATGCCCTTCTCGATCTCGACCTCGACGGTCCGCCCGTTCTTGGGCTTGCGCCAGTCCCCACTCAGTACGTCGTTCCCATACCGATCAGCCACGCGGCGACTTTACCGGCTTGGTCAGGGCGAAGTAGGCGACGAAACCCGCGACCAGGCCGACTGCCCACGAGTAGTCGTACAACGGCTTCAGGAACGGGATCAGACCGTCGGCCGGGAACGGACCGGCGCCGGGGTTGCTGTAGGCGCCGCCGACGGCCAGGACGGCGCCGAACAGCGTCGCGACCACGGCTCGCCAGTTCCAGCCCGAGGAATACCAGTACCGGCCGGACGAGCGATAGAGATCGGGGAGATCCAGCTGCGTACGGTCGAGGAACCAGTAGCCCGCGATCAGCACGCCCGCGACCGACGCGAGCAGACCGCCGTAGAACGACAGCCAGACGAAGATGTAGATCGACGGATCCGAGATCAGCCGCCAGGGCTGAATGACGATGCCGATCACGCCGGTGAGCAGACCGGCCGTCCGGAAGTTCAGCCAGCGCGGCAACGCGTTCGCGAAGTCGTACGACGGGCTGACCACGTTCGCCGCGACGTTGCAGGACATCGTCGCGAGGATCGCCATCACCAGCCCGATCGTGACGACCAGCGGGTTCTCGAAGCGGCGCGTCAGCTCGACCGGGTCCCAGATCGCGGAGCCGTAGAGGACGACCGTGCCGGAGGTGGTGATGATCGAGACCAGCGCGATGAACGACATCGTCGTCGGCAGGCCGATGATCTGGCCCCAGACCTGCTGACGCTGCCCCTTCCCGAACCGGGTGAAGTCGGGCATGTTCAGCGACAGCGTGGCCCAGAACGCGATCATGCCCATCAGCGACGGCGCGAAGATCTTCCAGAAGTCGGCGTCCCAGCCGAGCGCCGACGGCTGGGACAAGATCGGGCCGAACCCGCCGGCCTTCACCAGGACGGCGATCATCAGCGCCAGGAAGGCCACCGTCACCAGCGGGGCGGCCCAGTTCTCGAACCGGCGCAGCCCTTCGATCCCGCGCCAGATCAGCACCATCTGGAGCGCCCAGAAGAACGCGAAACTCAGCCACAGCGTCCACGGGTGCCCGCCGATCGCGCCGGCGTCCGTCCAGCTCTTGCCGAACAGCTCGCCGACGATCACGTAGATCGCCTGGCCGCCGATCCAGGTCTGGATGCCGAACCAGCCGCAGGCGATGAACGCCCGCAGCAGCGCCGGGAAGTTCGCCCCGCGGACGCCGTAGAAGGCGCGCGCGAAGACCGGGAACGGGATGCCGTACTTCGTCCCGGCATGGCTGTTCAGCAACAGCGGGATCAACACGATCAGGTTCCCCAGCGTGATCGTGATGAACGCCTGCAGCCAGTTCATCCCGAGCGCGACCAGCCCCGCGGCGAGCAGATAGCTGGGGATGTTGTGCGCCATCCCCATCCACAAGGCGGCGTAGTTGTACGTCGACCAGTTCCGCTCGGCCAGCCGGGTCGGCGCCAGTTCGGCGTTGCCGTACCTGCTGTCCGCGATCGCGGCCGGATCGGTCAGCTCGACCCGGCCGTCCGGGTGCGTGGTCTGCTCAGTGGTGGCCATGGAACAAGTTGCGCCCTTCCCCCAACTCGTGTCAACGAGTAACTACTACTTCACCAGGCGCAGCGCGAACGGGTAGGTGTACGGCTCGCCCTTGCTGGCCGCGATCGTCGCGATGATCGCGAACACGATGGCGGCGGCCCAGATCAGGAAGCCGGTGATGATGCCGATGAAGACGATCGACAGCACCGCGGAGGCGACGTACCCGATCGCGACGGTGATCTGGAAGTTCAGCGACTCGACGGAGTGCGCGCGCACCATCGCCGACTTCGGCCCCTGGACGAGCATCACGATCAGCGGCGCGAGGAAGCCGAGCACGATGGTGCCGATGTGGGCCAGCAGCGCCCAGGTGCGCTCCTCGTCGGGGCGCAGCGGCTGCGGCTGGTACGGCGGCTGGAAGTTGTTCTGCGGTTCGGTCATGACCAAACGGTAGGGCCGGGCGGGCCCCCGGGCGATCACTTGTCGAGAACGATCTCCGCGCGCCTCGGGGCGATCAGCTGGGGCCGAGCAGCGGGATGGTCGGCCGGCGGGGTGCGCCCAGGACGCCGTACGCGCGTTTGATCGCGTCTTGCAGACCGGCGACGTCCCAGGGCCAGCCCTCGGTGTGGGCGAGCGCCTTGTCCAGCGGCGTCCCGGCGTGGTGCAGGTCGGAGATCGTGTTCGCGACCTGGCCGAGGTCGGCGGACTGGTTGCGCGCGAAGTCGGCGTCCACGACGGCGCCGTGGCCCGGGACGACGATCGCGCCGGCGGGCATCGTGCCGATCACCCGCTCGAGGGTGTCCGGCCACTCCAGCGGGAACGAGTCATCGCCGTACTGCGGCGGCTGCGACTCCTCGACCAGGTCGCCGAGGAAGAAGACGTTCACATCCGGGACGACGGCGACCGCGTCACCCGCGGTGTGCGCGTTGCCGAGGTAGAGCAGCTCGACCCGGCGGTCGCCGAGGTCGATCACCTTCGCGACCGCGAAGGTCTCCGCGACCAGGCCTTCGACGGCGGCCACGGTGTTCTCGTGCGCGTACGCCGTCGCTTCGGTGAAGACGCTGTTGCCGTTCACGTGGTCGAAATGCGAGTGGGTGTTGACGATCCAGCGCACCGGCTGGTCGGTCACCTCACGGATGTGCTCCCGCAGCTCTTCGGCCTCTTCGGCCGTCGCTCGGGTGTCGATCACCAGCGCGCCGTCGCTGCCCACCACCAGACCGACGTTCAGATCCCACTCGTCGTACCGCCGGACCCAGCACCGATCGCCGATCTCATTCCACGCGCTCACGGCGTCGACAGTACTAGAGGGTCTCGCTTAAGGTCGTTTCCGAATCTTCCGACAGTGATTGCGAAACTTTCGAAGGGCGGTCGGTGTGACGACACGACGTGCGCTGGTGGTGCGGGGCGGCTGGGACGGGCATGTGCCGGTCGAGGCGACCGAGTTGTTCATCCCGTACCTGAAGGAGAACGGCTACGACGTCACGACCTCGGAGTCGACCGAGAGCTACCTCGACCTGGACGGCGTCGACCTGGTGCTGCAGTGCGTGTCGATGGGCGAGACGAAGCCGGAGCACATCCGGGCGCTGCTGGACGCCGTCCGCGGCGGCACCGGGTTCGCCGGGTGGCACGGCGGCATCGTGGACTCGTTCCGCGACAACACCGACTACCAGTTCCTCACCGGCGGGCAGTTCATCTCGCACCCGCACAACTTCACCGACTACCGCGTCGAGGTGGTCGCGGAGCACCCGATCGTCGAGGGCATCACGCACTTCGACGTCCACACCGAGCAGTACTACCTGCACGCGGACCCGACCAACAACGTGCTGGCCACGACCACCTTCGCCACGCACCCCGACGTCCCCTGGATCGAGGGCGCCGTGATGCCGGCCGTCTGGACGCGTACCTGGGGTGAGGGCCGCGTGTTCGTCTGCGCAGTCGGTCACAAGCTCGACGACTTCGACGTCCCCGAAGTCCGGACGATCATCGAGCGGGGGCTGCTGTGGGCGAGCAAGTGACCCGCGTCGGCATTGTCGGCACCGGCGTCATCTCCGGCACTTATCTGGACCATCTGGCCAAGCTGCCCGGTGTCGAGGTCGCTGCGGTCGCGGACCTCGACATCACCCGCGCCGAGGCCGTTGCCACCGACAGCATCCGCGCTCTGACGCCAGAGCAGCTGTACGCCGCTGACGACGTCGACATCGTCGTGAATCTGACCATCCCCGCCGCGCACGCCGCCGTCCACCAGGCTGCGTTGGAGGCGGGCAAGCATGTGTACGGCGAGAAGCCGCTGGCCCTGGATCGCGCCGAGGCCGCTCCGCTGCTCAAGTACGCCGCTGCGAACGACCTGCGGATCGGCTGCGCGCCCGACACTGTTCTGGGGACGGGGACGCAGACTGCTCGGGCAGTGATCGATCGTGGCGACATCGGCGTCCCGCATGCCGCTACCGCGTTCATGGTGACGCCCGGGCACGAGCTGTGGCACCCGGCGCCGGAGTTCTACTACCAGCGCGGTGGTGGGCCGGTGCTCGACATGGGGCCGTACTACGTGACCAGCCTGGTCACTCTGCTCGGTCCGGTCCGTCGGGTGACCGCAAGGGCCGGTACGGCGAAGCAGCAGCGGGAGATCCACACCGGGCCGCGGGCCGGGACGGTCTTCGACGTCCAGGTGCCTACGCACGTCACCGGCGTCCTGGAGCACGAGTCCGGTGCGCTGACGACCGTTCTGATGTCGTTCGACGTGTGGGCCGGCCGGCTGCCGCGGATCGAGGTCCACGGGACGGACGGCAGCCTGTCGGTGCCGGACCCGAACGGCTTCGACGGGACGGTCGAGATCGTCACTCCGGCGCAGCGGGAGTGGACGGAGGTGCCGGTCGGCGGCGGGTACGCCGGAGCGGGCCGAGGGGTCGGTGTCGCGGACATGGCACGCGCTTTGCGCAACGGCGAGCCGCACCGGGCGAACGGCGAGCTGGCCTACCACGTGCTCGACGTACTGGAGTCTTTTGTGGAGTCCGCCGTCCAGGATCAGCCGCTGGACGTGGCCAGTACCGTGACGCGCCCCGCAGCCGTTCCGTTGGGAGCCGCGCCCGACACCGCCTAGACTGGCACTCTGAACGATTGAGTGCCAAGAGTGTCGAGAGGGTGGTGCGCGTGCTGGACGAGCGCAAGCTGGATGTACTCCGCGCCATCGTCGAGGACTACGTCGCGACCCACGAGCCGGTCGGCTCGAAGACGCTGGTCGACCGGCACAACCTCGGTGTCTCCCCGGCCACGGTCCGTAACGACATGGCCGTGCTGGAGGAGGAGGGGTACATCACCCAGCCGCACACCAGCGCCGGCCGCATCCCGACCGACGCCGGGTACCGGCTGTTCGTCGACAAGCTGAGCACCGTCAAGACGCTGTCGGCCGCCGAGAAGAAGGCGATCACGTCCTTCCTCGGCGGCGCCGTCGACCTGGACGACGTCGTCCGGCGGACGGTCCGGCTGCTGGCGCAGATCACCCGCCAGGTCGCCATCGTGCAGTACCCCTCGCTGAACCGGTCGAGCGTCCGGCATGTCGAGGTGGTCACGATGACGCCGCGGCGGCTGCTGCTGGTGCTGATCACCAGCAACGGGCGCGTCGAGCAGCGGATCGTCGAGCTGCCGCACGACATCGAGGAGCAGCTGGTCGCGGACCTGCGGTCGCGGCTGAACACGGCCATGGTCGGCCAGCGGCTGACCGAGGCGACCACGACGCTGGCGAACGTGACCGAGACCTTCGCCCCGGCCGACCGGCCGCTGGTCGCGGCGATCGTGACCACGCTGCTGGAGGCGTTCACCGACGAGATGGGCGAGCAGCGGATCGCCGTCGGCGGCGCGGCCAACCTGACCCGGTACGGCGACGACTTCGAGCGGAACGTGAAGCCGGTGCTGGAGGCGCTGGAGGAGCACGTCATCCTGCTCAAGCTGCTCGGCGAGGCGACCCACCCGCAGACGCTGACGGTTCGCATCGGCCACGAGAACCCGTACGAGGAGCTGGCCACCACGTCGGTGGTCGCGACCGGGTACGGGTCGAAGTCGGAGGCGCTGGCCACACTCGGCATCGTCGGCCCGACCCACATGGACTACCCCAGCACGATGGGCGCGGTCCGCGCCGTCGCGCGTTACGTCAGCCAGATCCTGGCCGACTCCTGATGAACTCAACCAACCCCTGGTCTGGAGTATGAGCACCGATTACTACGCCGTCCTGGGCGTCAGCCGTGACGCCTCGCCGGACGAGATCAAGAAGGCGTACCGCAAGCTGGCGCGCCAGTACCACCCGGATGTGAACGACTCCGAGGACGCGCACCACAAGTTCCAGGAGATCGGGCGCGCGTTCCAGGTGCTCAGCGACCCGCAGAAGCGGCAGATGCACGATCTCGGCGGCGACCCGTTCGCCTCCGGCGGCGCCGGGCCCGGTGGGTTCGGCGGCGGTCAGGCGTTCACCTTCACCGACATCATGGACGCCTTCTTCGGCCAGACCGGCGGGGCGACCCGCGGGCCGCGGCCGCGGACGCGTCGCGGTCAGGACGCGCTGATCCCGCTGCGGATCGATCTGGCCGAGGCCGCGTTCGGTACGACGCGTGAGCTGAAGGTCGACACCGCCGTCCTGTGTCCGACCTGTTCCGGCTCCGGTGCGGCCGCCGGCTCCGAGCCGGTCACCTGCGACGTCTGCCACGGGCGTGGTGAGGTCACCCACACGCAGCGCTCGTTCCTCGGCGAGGTGCGCACGATGCGCCCCTGCCCGAACTGCCGCGGCTTCGGGACGACCATCCCGAACCCGTGTGTCGAGTGCGCCGGCGACGGCCGCGTCCGCTCCCGGCGTACGGTCACGGTGAAGATCCCCGGCGGCGTCGACTCCGGTACCCGCGTGCAGCTGTCCGGTCAGGGCGAGGTCGGCCCCGGCGGCGGCCCGGCCGGCGACCTGTACGTCGAGATCGAGGTCGAGCCGCACGACATCTTCACCCGGCACGGCGATGACCTGCACTGCACGGTCACGCTCCCGATGACGGCCGCCGCCCTCGGCACCACCATCGACCTGCCCACCCTCGAAGGCGAGACCACGCCCCTGGAGATCCGCCCCGGCACCCAGTCCGGCACCGCGCACACCCTCTCCGCCCGCGGCGTCCCCCGCCTCCGCCACGCCGGCCGCGGCGACCTCATCGTCCAGATCATCGTCGAGACCCCCACCAAACTCGACGACGCCCAGGCCGACCTCCTCCGCGCCCTCGCCACCGCCCGCAACGAAGAACGCCCCCAAGGCCAAGTCCAAGCCGCCCACAAAGGCGTCTTCGGCCGCCTCCGAGACGCCTTCGGCAACCACTAGCCGGTAGGAAGAACTTCATGGGTGTTGCGGTGTTTTTCTCGGGTGAGCTCGAGGGGGACGAAATCGTGCTCGAGGGTGCCGAGGGGCGGCATGCGGCGGTGGTTCGGCGGATTGGGGTGGGGGAGCGGGTTCGGCTGACGGATGGGCGGGGGGCTTGGGTTGAGGGGGCGGTTACGCGGGCGTCCAAGGCTGGGCTGACGGTTGGGGTGGAGGAGCGCGGGGTGGTGGCTGCGCGGGCGCCTCGGGTGGTGGTGGTGCAGGCGTTGCCTAAGGGGGAGCGGGCCGAGTCGGCGGTGGAGATGCTGACTGAGGTCGGGGTGGACGTGGTGGTGCCGTGGAACGCGGAGCGGAGTCAGTTCCGGAGTAATCCGGAGCGGGTGGCGAAGACGATGAGCAAGTGGCAGGCGTGGGCTTTCGAGGCGAGCAAGCAGTCGCGGCGGTCCTGGTTCGCCGAGGTGACGCCGATCGCGACGACGGCCGAGGTGGCGGCGCTGGTGCGGGGGGCCGCGCTGCCCGTCGTCCTGCACGAGGAGGCGACCGTGCCGCTGGCCGGGCTCGAGGTGCCGGACGCCGGGGACGTCGTGATCGTGATCGGCCCTGAGGGCGGTATCGCACCGGCCGAGCTGGCGGCGTTCGGCGTCGAGCCGGTCCGCCTCGGCGACACCGTGCTCCGGACGTCGACCGCCGGCGTCGCGGCCGCCGCCGCGCTGCTCGCCCGCTCGCGCTGGTCCTAGCGGACGACCTCGACCTGCTTGGTGTCGACGTCGCTGACCGAGCCGTCCTCGTTCGAGATCAGGTAGGCCTCGATCAGCCACGGCCCGGGCGCGAGGTCGAGCTGGAACTTGAAGCTGGACAGCTTGCTGCCGTCCTCCGACATCGCGTAGCTCTCGATGACCTTGCCGGTCTTCAGATTCGTCGCCCGGTAGTTCACATGCGCCTCGAACGCCGCCGCCGTCCCGCCGACCACGACGGGTGTCTTGAGCAGCGCCCCCTCGGCCGGCGCTGTGATCGAGACCAGCGCCTGGACGTCGAGGGCCTGCGCGCGCCCGATCGGCGTCCCGGTGTCGATCTGCCCGAAGAGCCGATGCCCAACCCGGCCGCCCTGGGTGATCTGGATCGGCCGTGAGGTGTCCTTCAGCACGCCCTGCACGGTGTAGACGAGCTGCTGAGCCGCTACCGTCGCGGTCGCCTTGTCCAGCCGGCCCTGCGGCAGCTGCTTGAAGTCGACCGTCACCACGTCGTCCGACCGCAGCACGCTGCTCACCTCAGCGCCCCGCCACAGCGACTGGTAGTCCGGGTCGCTGGCCTTACCGGAGGCCATCACCCGGACCGCCTCGACGGCCGGCCGGCCGGACACCCGCTGGAACGTACGGAACAGCCGAACGTCCGACCTGGTCTGTGCGGTCGGCTCGGTCGAGGCCTTGGCCGCCAGCCGGTGCGCCGTCCAGTAGACCGGCACGGACACCTCCTTGACCAGATCCTCCGGCACGCCCTTCTGCTTGACGTTCGGCACGACCGTGTCCTGCTCGGACGGCGCTTTCGTCGGGCCGGGCGTCGGCTTGGCCGACGTGACTCGCGGTGTGTCCGGCGAATTGGTCGCGGACGTCGTCGTCCCCGGACCGGCGACCATGTCACCGTCGTTGGCCGTGTTGTTGTTGCCGTTGAAGACCGTGAACGCACCGACCGCGGCAGCGGTACCGGCCGCGGCCAGCCCGGCAGTGATCACCCAGGGCCGCCGGTTCACCGGACGGCGTTGGGCGTGCGCGCGGGCGCGGATCTCCGGCAACGCGTCGGTCGGCTCGATCCGAGCCGCCTCCTCGGCCAGTGAGCGCCGCATCAGCTCGTCGAACGGGTCCTGCGGGTGGTCACTCATGCGCTCTGCTCCAGTACCTGGCGCAGCGACTTGGTCGCTCGCGCAGCGTGGCTCTTGACCGATCCCCGGCTGATGCCCATCGTGTCGGCGATCTCCGCCTCCGAAAGGTCACCGTAATAGCGCAACACCATCACCGTGCGTTGCTTCTCCGGCAGTGTCCGCATCGCCTCGATCACCCGGTCCGTCTCGGCGGTCCGCAGTGCGGCCTGCTCTGCGCTCGGCTCGTCCGGCAGCGAGCGTGGCATGTGCTTGTCGACCACCACAAGATGTCGCTGGCGGGAGCGGCAGCGGTTCACCACGGCGGTGCGGAGGTACGCCAGCGCCTTGTGCGGGTCACGCAGCCGGTGCCAGTGACCGTGCATCGCCACGAAGGCGTCCTGCACGATCTCCTCCGCCGATCCGCGGTCACGCAGCAGCAAGGCGGCGAGGCGGACCATCGACGTGTAGTGCGCCGTGTAGACAGCCGTCAGCGCCTCGTCGGCATTCCACGAGGACTCATGTGTCACGGACTCTTCGTACACCACCACCGGTTGTGCCACACAAAGGAGACGCGAAGACCACGTCCCAGGTTGACAACAGCTGCGGGTGAGCTGGTCCGGTGGCACCCTCTGAACATGAAGCAGCACGGAGACGGCCACTGGTGCGGGCACCGGGACATCACGTACGCCGCCACAGCGCGTCATTTCGACCGGATCGCGGACTCCGACGGCGCCGTCCGCGGGATGTCCCGCCGCGAGTACGCCGAAGCCCTCGACAAGGCCCAGGCGTACCAGGACCGCCCGCTCGGCGCCGGTGTGATCAAGAACTTCGCCGGCTCCGGAAAACCGTTCCCGTACGTCGGCCCCGGCCCGACCGCCCATTCGGCGTACGCGAACCCGGATGCGCAGGCAGCGCACTTCATGGCCGACCCCTACCGCGACGGCCCGAGCAACCTGCACACCAACACGGAGTACGTCTACACCCAGCTCGCAGCGGCCCAGACGGCGCAGAACGCGCAGCAGGAGTGGATGCACCTCGGTGCCGCCGTCCACGCGTTGCAGGACAGCTACTCCGGCGCCCACGCCTGGCGTGACCTGTCCGTGTACGACGGCGACCCGACAGCGAAGGTGGATTCGCTGCATGTGTTCACCCCGGGCCACGTCATCGGCCTGGACAAGGGCCGCAACACGCATGCGGACGAGTTCGACGCGCCGCCGGCCAAGTCCGGCTCGACGCTGGCCGCGATCGAGGCGACGTACCGGCTGCTGCGGGTGTACGAGCGGACCCGGGACATGCCGCCGCAGGAGGCCGAGCTCGCCCGCCGGGTCGGGATGGACGAGCTGTTCCGGCCAGGGGCGGACGTGGTCGTGAACACCGTCCCGGACAAGGAGTGGGCCGCCCAGCGCGACGACCGGCTGAAGCTCGAACACGCCGGGCCGGGCGCGCAGCGGTCGACCGAGCTCGGCCAGCTCCGCGACGTCCTCGGGGCCAGCCCGCAGCCCGGAAAGGTGTCCTCCGGCGGCCTGCAGGCGGCCTCCGATCGGCCCGCGCGGAGCGTGTCCCGCGAAATTGGCAGTGAGGCTGTCGGCCGGGACGGCTAGCATGGACGTAACACCAGCACCGGCATCAGGAGGAAGAGCCTGTCCAGGCCACGCAGTATCGAACCGGAGGCGCGCGGGACCGACGCGGCCGCCACTTCGCGGGCGTCACACAAGATCGTCGTGCCGAACAGCATCGACATGGTCGCCCTGCTCGGAGCCCGGGACGAGTTCCTCCGCATCATCGAGAAGGAGTTCGCCGCCGACATCCTGGTCCGCGGTAACGAGATCTCCCTGACCGGTGAACCCGCCGAGCTGGCGCTGACCGAGCGGCTCGTGGACGAGCTGATCGCCGTCATCCGCACCGGGCACGGGCTGACCGCCGACTCCGTCGAGCGCAGTATCGCGATGATCAAACAGGAGACCGCGGAGAGCCCGCGCGACGTCCTGACCCAGAACATCCTGTCCAGCCGCGGCCGCACCATCCGGCCGAAGACGCTGAACCAGAAGCGCTACGTCGACGCCATCGACAAGAACACGATCGTCTTCGGGATCGGCCCGGCCGGTACCGGCAAGACGTATCTCGCGGTGGCCAAGGCGGTCCAGGCGCTGCAGGCCAAGGAGGTCAACCGGATCATCCTGACCCGGCCGGCCGTCGAGGCCGGCGAGCGGCTGGGCTTCCTGCCCGGCACGCTGTCGGAGAAGATCGACCCCTACCTGCGGCCGCTGTACGACGCGCTGCACGACATGCTCGACCCCGACTCGATCCCGCGGCTGATGACGGCCGGGACGATCGAGATCGCGCCGCTGGCCTACATGCGCGGCCGGACGCTGAACGACGCCTACATCATCCTGGACGAGGCCCAGAACACCTCGCCGGAGCAGATGAAGATGTTCCTCACCCGGCTCGGGTTCGGCTCCAAGATGGTGGTCACCGGTGACGTGACGCAGGTCGACCTGCCGACCGGTACCAACTCGGGCCTGCGGGTCGTCCAGGAGATCCTGGACGGGGTCCAGGATCTGGCGTTCTGCCGGCTCACCTCGCACGATGTCGTCCGGCACAAGCTGGTCGGCCGGATCGTCTCGGCGTACGAGAACTTCGAAGGACAGCGGGCAGAACACCAACGATGAACGTCGAGGTCAACAACGAGTCCGGCGTCGAGATCGACGCGAACGGACTGATGCGGCTCAGCCGGTTCGTGCTGTCGTCCTTGCGGCTGCACCCGGAATGCGAGCTGTCGATCAAACTGGTCGACGAGGACACGATGGCCAGATATCACGTCGAGTTCCTGGACCTTCCCGGTCCGACCGACGTGATGTCGTGGCCGATGGACGAGCTGCGGCCGGGCGGTGACGGCGCCGACGAGTCCGAGCTTCCACTCGGTCACCTC
This sequence comes from Kribbella sp. NPDC104218, assembly GCF_055584105.1. Classification (NCBI taxonomy): domain Bacteria; kingdom Bacillati; phylum Actinomycetota; class Actinomycetes; order Propionibacteriales; family Kribbellaceae; genus Kribbella; species Kribbella sp. NPDC104218. Next base: position 823,020 of record NZ_JBVJMQ010000002.1, on the reverse strand, counting down.
GGCGACATCGCGCTCTGCCCGACCGTCGCGGCCGCGCAGGGCGCCAAGGCCGGCCACGGCACCTGGGCCGAGCTGGAGCTGCTGACCGTGCACGGCATCCTCCACCTGCTCGGCTACGACCACGCCGAACCGGCCGAGAAGGCCGAGATGTGGGAGATCCAGGGCCGCCTCCTCGAAGCCTGGCGGGCCCCCGGCAACAGGCTGGGGGAGTGACGCTCCAGTGAGCTCCCACGACCTCGTTCTGCTGGTTGTGGCCGCGGTGCTCGTCCTGCTCGCCGGGTTGTTCGCCGGTGCGGAGGCGGCGCTGTCGTCGTACTCGAAGGTGCGCGCGAACGAGCAGGTCGAGCAGGGCAACCTGCGGGCCGTCCGGTTGCGCGCCCTGCTCAGTGACGCCCCGCGCTACCTGAACTCGCTGCTGCTGCTCCGGCTGACCTGCGAGATCACCGCGATCGTGCTCGTCACCCAGGCGCTCTCGGAGGTCTTCGAGGTCACCTGGGAGCACATCCTGATCACCGCCGTGGTGATGGTGGTGATCTCGTTCGTGATCATCGGCGTCGCGCCGCGCACGCTCGGCCGCCAGCACTCGGACCGGTTCGCGATCCTGTCGGCCGGCCCGGTGATGGCCGTCACCCGGATCCTCGGCCCGCTGCCGAAGCTGCTGATCATGGTCGGTAACGCGCTCACCCCGGGCAAGGGGTACGCCGAGGGCCCGTTCGCGACCGAGGCCGAGCTGCGCGCGCTGGTCGACTACGCGGAGAAGTCCGCGGTGATCGAGTCCGGCGAGCGGCAGATGATCCACTCGGTCTTCGAGCTCGGCGACACGATCGTCCGCGAGGTGATGGTGCCGCGGACCGACACCGTCTACATCGAGCGGCACAAGAAGCTGCGCCAGCTCACCTCGCTCGCACTCCGCTCCGGCTACTCGCGGATCCCGGTGATCGGAGAGTCGCTGGACGACATCCTCGGCGTCGTCTACCTCAAGGACGTCATGCGCCGGGTCTACGACAACGCCTCGGCCGAGTCGACCGAGCGGGTCGAGTCGGTGATGCGCCCGTGTATGTACGTCCCGGACTCCAAACCCGTCGACGAGCTGCTCCGCGAGATGCAGGCCGCCCGGATGCACCTGGCGATCGTCGTCGACGAGTACGGCGGTACGGCGGGGCTCGTCACGATCGAGGACATCCTCGAGGAGATCGTCGGCGAGATCACCGACGAATACGACGAGGACCCGGATTCGGTCCAGGAGCTGTCGGACGGCGCCTACCGGGTCTCCAGCCGGCTCCCGATCGACGAGCTCGGTGAGCTGTTCGGCGTCCCGCTGGACGACGACGACGTCGACACCGTCGGCGGCCTGATGGCCAAACTGCTCGGCAAGGTGCCGATCCCCGGCGCCGAGGTCGAGATCGCCGGTCTGTCGCTGACCGCGGAGCGGCCGTCCGGCCGCCGCAACCAGGTCGGTACGGTTCTCGTACGCCGTGCGGAGCCCGTCCCCGGCGCACCGGACCAGAACCACCAGCACGCCTAGGAGCAGCCACCTTGTCAGACCTTTCGGCGGAGGACGCCAAACTCGTCACGCTCGCCCGCGCCGCGCGCGCCCGCACCCGGGCCGCCGAGGGCGCCGCCGTCCGTGACTCCGACGGCCGCACCTACTCCGCCTGCACGGTCGCCCTCGACACCGTCGCCCTCACCGCCCTCCAGCTCGCGGTCGCGATGGCGCTCTCCTCCGGCGTCAAAGGCCTCGAAGCCGCCGCCGTCGTCACCGACGCCACCACCACCGACATCAACGTCGTCCGCCACTTCGCCGGCGCCGCAATCCCCGTGGTCCTCGCCGACCCCACCGGAGAGGTCCGCAATGTCCAAAACACCTAAGCCCACCGGCTCCCCGGCCACCGGTCGCGAGGCCTCCGCCGCCTCCTCTTCTTTCCCTTCCGGCGCCGAAGGCGCCGGCTTCAAGTCCGGTTTCGCTTGTTTTGTAGGGCGACCGAACGCCGGCAAGTCCACCCTCACCAACGCCCTGGTGGGGAAGAAGATCGTGATCACGTCGTCGAAACCGCAGACGACGCGGCATGCGGTGCGCGGGATCGTGCACCGGGCGGACGCGCAGCTCGTGCTGGTCGACACCCCGGGGCTGCACAAGCCGCGGACGCTGCTCGGTGAGCGGCTGAACGACCTGGTGAAGACCACGTGGGCCGAGGTCGACGTGATCGCGGTCTGCCTGCCGGCCAGTGACAAGGTCGGTCCCGGCGACCGGTTCCTGGTCAGCGAGGCGGCGAAGGTCGCGAAGACGCCGAAGGTCGCGCTCGCCACGAAGGCCGACCTGGTCGAGCCGGAGCGGATGATCGAGCATCTGGCCGAGATCCAGGCTCTCGGCGAGTCCGCCGGGATCGAGTGGGCCGCGATCATCCCGGTCTCGGCGACGTCCGGTTTCCAGGTCGAGCTGGTCGCCGACGAGCTGGTGAAACTGCTGCCCGAGGGGTTCGCCCTCTACCCGGACGGCGACATCACCGACGAGCCCGAGGAGACCCTGGTCGCGGAGCTGATCCGCGAGGCCGCGCTGGAGGGCGTCCGCGACGAGCTGCCGCACTCGATCGCCGTCACCATCGACGAGATGGGCCTGCGCGAGGACCGGCCGAAGGACAAGCCGCTGCTCGACATCTACGCGAACATCTTCCTCGAGCGCGACAGCCAGAAGGGCATCGTGATCGGTCACAAGGGCGCCCGCCTGCGCGAGGTCGGCGCCGCCGCCCGCCGCCAGATCGAGGCCCTGCTCGGGACGCCGGTCTACCTCGACCTGCACGTGAAGATCGCCAAGAACTGGCAGACCGACGCGAAACACCTGCGCAAACTGGGCTTCTGATGCTCCGCAACCCGTCGTACGCCGCGCTGACCGGTCCGCACGCGGCGTTCGCCGAGGTCCGCGGCAACGCGGTCGCCTACCCGAGCGACGTCGCGCCGTTCTTCGGCGTCCCCGACGAGCCCACCGAGCAGGACTGGGCCGACCTCGCCGCGCTCCTCGGCCCCGGCCGGGCGGGCGCGACCATGCGCCCGGCCCCCGTGCTCCCGGCGTCCGTCAAGCTGGTCAACCAGTTCGACCTGGTCCAGTTCGTCGCCCCCGACGGGATCGCCGCGCCGGACGCCGAAGCGGTCGTCCTGACGGCGGACGACGTCCCCGACATGATCGCCCTGGTCGCGCTCACCGACCCGGGCCCGTTCCGCCCCCGCACGATCGAGCTCGGCCCCTACCTGGGCATCCGCGAAGGCGGTGAGCTCATCGCGATGGCTGGCGTCCGCAAGACCCTGCCGGCGTACGCCGAGATCAGCGCCGTCTGCACCCACCCCGACCACCGCGGCCGCGGCCTGGCCCGCCGCCTGGTCGGCGCGGTCGCCGCGGAAATCACCGCCACCGGGCGGACGCCGTTCCTGCACACCGGCGGCACCAACACCACCGCCCAGCGCCTCTACGCGGCGCTGGGCTTCACCATCACCAACCGCATGCACGTCACCGTCGTCGAGCCCGCGGCCTAGAGCTTCCTCTGGTAGTCCAGGAAGCGGCCGACGATCTCGTAGTTGAGCTGCTCGTTGATGCCGATCATGTGGTTGTTGGACTCGGCGTTCCAGGTGTCGACCCGGGCCAGCTGCGGCTCGGTCTCACGCAGCCAGAGCAGCATGCCGGCCTTGAGCAGCGCGCCGAGCCGGTGCCCGCGGTGGTCCCGCGAGACGGCCGTGTCGTGCTGCCAGCCCTGCTCCGGCCGGTCGCCCTCGATCCCGATGATGGTGTGGCCGGCCAGCGCGCCGGTCTCCTTGTTCCGGGCGATCAGCCGATACAGGCGCGTCCCGCTCTTGGCCTGCGCCTCTTCGTACGCGCGCAGCCGCTCGGTGCTGTAGACGTCGTCCTCGATCTCGAGGTCGTCGGTCGGCGCGTCGTTGATCGATTCGGTGACCGCGATCATGTCCTCGATCATTTCCTCGGGCAGCGCGCCGAGCACCCGGACCAGCTCGTACTCGCCCGACTTCTCGACGGCGCCGTCGTACAGCTTCTGCACGACCTCCCAGTCGAGCCCGGCGATGTCCTGCTTCCGGTTCACCTCGACGGCCTTCTGCACGAACCCGTGCCCCGTGGCCAGCGCGATGTCGCGGGCGGTGTCGAAGCTGTTCAGCCCCAGCATCGTCCGCCCGGCGGCCTGCGCCTCCTGCTCCGCGAACGCGGCCAGCTGCTGCCAGACGTCCCCGTCGCGATGGTCGGGATGGACCCAGATCTCCACCCAGAGCTGGTCGGTGTTCTCGTACTTCGGGTAGTGCAGCCCGAGTAGACCGGCCACCTCTCCCTCGGCGTCCCGAGCCAGATACTGCCGGCCCGGATTCAGATCCCACCCGTAACGCAGCTGGTTCGCCTTACCGACCGGCGTCGCAATCACCAGTCCCGGGCAATCCACCTTCGCCACGGCGATCTCCAGCGCAACGGCCGCAGCGCAGCCGCTCTCGTCGTCAGGCGACAGCCTCGTGATCTCCATATCCCCAGACTGCCGCCCGTGACCCGATCCGCGCGAGCTATTTATTGCCCGGGCGCCGGCATCCCGTAAGAGTGGTCGACGGTCATCGAGAACAACAGACGTTTGTCCTGCACCATGACGTTGCGGTACTCGTCCCAATCGGGGTGCTCGCCGGAGCCCTTCCGGTAGTAGTCGACCAGCTCGTCGACCGTCGCGTCGTGCGGGTCGGCGGCGACCGGGCTGAGCTCGGCCTTGCCCTCCAGGACGATGTACGAGCGGCCGTTGTCGCCGTTGACGTACACGCTGGCCCGCGGGTCGCGACGGAGGTTCTTCGTCTTCGCACGGTCGTCGGTCAGCGAGATCCGGACGCGCTCGCCGTCGTACACGTAGGTGATGTTCGACAGTTGCGGGCGGCCGTCGCGCTTGAGCGTGACGAGGACGCCGAGGCCGGTGCTGCCGATCCGTTCGAGGAGGGAGGTCATGCCGAAAGCCTAGGCGGCTGTGGGTTGGCTGAAGATCGATCCCGGATCCTGGTCCCGCGCGGACCCGGCGGAAACCATCGGGAACATGACCGAGATCAGTGAGCAGGCCGCCGTTCGGCGGCTGAACGACTGCCTGGGGTTCGGCCCGGCGCCGGGGGAGCCGGCACTCGGGTTCGAGGAGACGGTACGGCGATTGCTCGGACCGGCCGCGGATGCCGCAGCCGCCGCGATCGCGCCACCGACCGGGCTGACCCCGCCGCCACGGGACAAGGAGAACAAGAAGGCTGACCGGCAGACCCGAACCGCCCAGGACCGGAAGCTGACCATCTGGTGGCTGGATCGGATGGTGGCCGGGCGGACGGCGTCCGAGCGGCTGACCTGGTTCTGGCACGGGCATTTCGCGACCAGCAACCAGAAGGTCCGCAACGCGGCCTGGATGCTCGTGCAGAACCAGACGCAGCGGCAGCATGCGCTCGGCCGGTTCGGCGACCTGGCGACCGCGATGATCGTGGACAGCGCGACGATCCGCTGGCTCGACGGGCAGCGCAACCGCAAGGGCTCGCCGAACGAGAACCTGGCCCGCGAGTTCCTGGAGCTGTTCACCCTCGGCATCGGGCACTACGAGGAGAAGGACGTCGCCGAGGGCGCGCGCTGCCTGACCGGCTGGGTGCTGGGCAAGGACGGCAAACCCGCGACCTTCCGGCGGCAGCGCTTCGATTCGGGTGCCAAGACCGTGCTCGGCCGGACCGGAAACTTCGATGCGAAGGGGTACGCCGGCCTTGCGCTGGCCCGGCCCGAGTCGGCGCCGTTCGTGATCGGGCGGTTGTGGTTCCGGCTGGTGTCGGCGACCCCGCCCGATGCGGCGACGCTCGCCCGGCTGCAGACGGCGTACGGCGCCGAGCGCAACCTGAAGTCGTTGCTGACCGCAATGGTCGGCGAAACGGCGTTCCGCGATCCGGCGTCGGCGCTGGTGAAACAGCCGGTCGAGTGGGCGGTCGGCTTGCTTCGAGCGCTGCGGCTGGCACCCGGCAAGCTGGAGCAGCAGGAGCAGACCAAGCTGCTGGCCGGGCTGCGAGGGATGGGGCAACTGCCGTTCCGCCCGCCGAGCGTCGGTGGCTGGCCGTCCGGTGCGAGCTGGCTGACGACGTCGGCCGGCGTCACCCGCCTGCAGCTGGCGCAACATCTGGCCGGGCTGAGCGACCTCGGCGCGATCAAGTCGGCAGACGCAGCGGCCGACCTGCTCGGCGTCGACGGCTGGTCGGCGCGGACGAAGGCCGCACTGGCCCAGGTGAAAGAGCCCGCGCAGCTGGTGGCGATCGCAGCCTGCGCCCCCGAGTACGTCGTGAGCGGATGAGTGGAGGACCGATGGACAACCTGACGAGACGACGCTTCCTGACCTTGAGCGGTGTCACCGCCGCCGGCGCGCTGGCCGCGGGTGCGACCCAGGTGCACTGGTCGGACCTGCTCGCCGCTGCAGTCGACGACCCGCTCCCGAGCGATGACTCGGTACTCGTGGTGATCACCTTGTACGGCGGCAACGACGGTCTGAACACCGTCGTCCCGGCCGCCGACCCGGCGTACCAGCAAGCCCGGCCGGAGCTGGCCTATCAGCCGGACGAGGTGCTCGACCTCGGCGAAGGTCTTGGGCTGAATCCCGGTCTCAAAGGCCTGAAGGGCTTGTGGGACGACAAGAAACTCGCAATCGTCCGTGGTGTCGGCTACCCGGAGCCGGATCGCAGTCACTTCCGATCGATGGCGATCTGGCAGACAGCCGCGCCGAAGTCACCGATCCCGACCGGCTGGCTCGGCCGCTGGCTGGACGCGACCGGGGCCGACCCACTGCGCGCGGTTTCGGTCGAGCCGACGCTGCCGCCGCTGCTGGCCGGTTCCACGACAGCTGCGGCGTCCTTGCCGTTACGAGGGCTGGCGTTGCCGAAAGGCGCCGTCGGGACGGCGTACGCGGCGCTCGGGAAAGCGAGCCCGGGAGAGGGACTGTGGCAGGCCAAGGCGGCCAAATCGGTGCTGGATCTGCAGGAGGTCACCCGCGTGCTGGGAACGGCGGTCAAGACCGGGCGTGAGCGTGCGGAGGACGAGGACGAGCAGCGGACGCAGGGCGCGTCGGCCGGCGGCGCCTCGCAGCTGGGCGCACAGCTCGACCTGATCGCCGGGCTGATCGAGGCCGGCGTGCCGACCCGGGCGTACTCGGCGTCCCTCGGCGGCTTCGACACGCACGCGGACGAGCGTGGCACGCAGCAGCGGTTGCTGACCGAACTGGATACGGCGCTGACGCCGTTCGCCCAGCGGCTGGCGAAGACCGATCGCGGCAAGAACACCGTGGTCCTGGTCTACTCGGAGTTCGGGCGCCGGGTCGAGGCGAACGGCAGCGACGGGACCGACCACGGAACCGCCGGACCGGTCTTCGTCCTGGGTGACAAGGTCAGCGGGGGATTCCACGGCGAGCAGCCGAGCCTGACCGACCTGAGCAACGGCGACCTGGTGGCCGGCACGGATTTCCGCGACGTCTACGCGACGGTTCTTCAGCAGGTTCTGGGTACCGACCCGGGAAAGGTGCTTGCCGGTCACAACGGCATGATCGACGGCCTGCTGGTGTAAGGATGGGTGGATGGCGCCACGAGTTCTGGTGGTCGAGGACGCGGAACCGATCCGGACCGCGGTCGGGATCGCGCTGGGCGAGGCCGGGCACGAGGTGTGCACCCGCGCCGACGGCGACGCGCTGGAGCGCGAGCTGGCCGCCTTCCGGCCGGACCTGGTGCTGCTGGACGTGATGCTGCCCGGCCGGGACGGGTTCGAGTTGCTGGCGGTGACGCGGGAGACGTCGAACGCGGGCGTCATCCTGCTCACCGCCCGCGACGGCGTCGAGGACCGGCTGCACGGCCTGCGGACCGGCGCCGACGACTATGTGGTGAAACCCTTCGTCCTCGCCGAGCTGATCGCCCGGGCCGAGGCGGTCCTGCGGCGGATGGGCCGGCTGCGGACGGTCCTCGAGATCGGGGACCTGCTGGTCGATGTCGAGGCCGGTTCGGCGGCGCGCGCCGGGGAGCCGCTCGAGCTGACCGCGACGGAGTACAAGCTGCTGGTCTTCCTGGCCGGCCGGGCCGGCAAGGTCGTCGGCAAGCTCCAGCTGCTGACCGCCGTCTGGGGGTACGACGACTACGCGCCGAACCTCGTGGAGGTCCACATCAGCGCGCTGCGGCGAAAGCTCGGCCCCGGCCTGCTGCACACCGTCCGCGGCGCGGGGTACGTCCTGAAGGCGGGCGACGGATGAGTCTTCGGGCGCGGGTGACGCTGACGGCGATCGCCGTCCTGCTCGTGGTGCTGCCCGTGACCGGGTTGGTGGTCAAGGCGGTCTTCGACGCGCAGGCCGAGCGCAGTCTCGACTCGTTGCTCACCGGACGTGCGCAGCTCGCGCAACAGCTCGCGCGACAGAACGTTGCTCCAGGCAACTTGGTTCGCCGGGTCGACGCCGACGGCGTCCGCGTCACGCTGATCCTGCGCACCGGCCAGCAGCTCGGCGCGCCACCGGTCGAGGCGGGCGCGACCGTTCGTCAGGTCAAGGCGACCCTGCAGGCCGGGCAGCGCACGCGGGGCGCCACCCTGCTGCTCTCCGCCGACACGGCCCTGGTCGCCGACGCCAGTAACCGTCTCCGTACCGTCTTGCTCGTCTCCGGGGCCGCGGCCGTCCTGATCACCGCCCTCGCGTTGGCCATCGGCATGCGGTTCGCTCTGTCGCCGCTGGACAAGATGACTGCCCTGGCGCGCTCGATCGCCACCGGCCGTCGTGGTGGCCGTCTCCACCCCGCCCGCACCACGACCGAACTGGGCCGCACCGCCGTCGCCTTCGACGAGATGCTCGACGCGCTCGAAGGCGCCGAGGACACGGCCCGCCGTTCCGAGGACCGGATGCGGGAGTTCGTCGCCGATGCCGCCCATGAACTCCGCACGCCGATCGCCGGCCTGCGGACCGCCGCCGAAACCCTGATCCACCTCGGGCCGCAAGCTCCGGCCGACCGCCGCGAAGAACTGGAGCTCCTGCTGGTCCGCGAATCCCAGCGCGCCACCCGCCTGGTCGCCGATCTCCTGGAACTCTCCCGGCTCGACTCCGGCCTGAACCTCCAGCTGACTCGGCTCGACCTGCAAGCCCTCGCCGAGGCCGAGGTCACCCGGTCCGCCCTGCTCGGCACCGCGGTCACCCTTTCCGCCGTACCCGCGGCCGCGGGTACGGTCGTCGGCGACGCCGAGCGGATCGGGCAGTTGCTCGCCGGGTTGGTGGACAACGCCCGGCAGGCCGGCGCGCGTACGGTGCAGATCCTCGTACGACCGGACGGATTCGTGGTCGCGGACGACGGTCCCGGGGTACCGCCCGAGCAGCGGGAGCGGATCTTCGAGCGGCTGGTCCACGGGCCGCACAGCAAGGGTGCCGGGCTGGGGCTGGCCATCGCCCGGGGCGTGGCCCGCGCACACGGCGGCGAACTCACGGTGGGTGACCGCGGGGACGGGCGCCGCGGCGCCGTGTTCACGCTCAGCCTGCCGCTCGTCTCGCCGGGTGAGACCCCCGGTTCGACGCCCGGGACGGGTTGTGCATAGACTCACAGTCACCATGCGGCACCAGCTTCTCCTCCTTCGCTGCCGCGGCGAGGCCTGATCAGGCCGGTTCCCTCGCCGCGGAGGTTCGTCGTTCACGCCGGTCGGCCAGCGACTTCCGCATATCTTCCGAGGAGAACCTCTCGTGGCACCGCAGAACCAGCCCCAGCCTGTACAGCAGCCGTCCGGTATGCCGATCCATCGTTACAGCGCGTTCCCGCCGATCGCCCTGCCGGACCGGACGTGGCCGGCCAAGTCGGTCGACAAGACGCCGCGCTGGCTGTCCACCGACCTCCGCGACGGGAACCAGGCGCTGGTCGAGCCGATGTCGCCGGCCCGCAAGCGGCGGATGTTCGATCTGCTGGTGAAGATGGGCTACAAGGAGATCGAGGTCGGTTTCCCGAGTGCCAGCCAGTACGACTTCGACTTCGTCCGCAGCCTGATCGAGGGCGACGCGATCCCGGACGACGTCACGATCTCGGTGCTGACGCAGGCCCGTGACGAGCTGATCGAGCGGACGGTGCAGTCGCTGCAGGGTTCGCCGAAGGCGACCATCCACCTCTACAACGCGACCGCGCCGCTGTTCCGCCGGGTCGTGTTCAACGTCGACAAGGCCGAGTGCCTGAACATCGCCGTCCGCGGGACCGAGACGGTGATGAAGTACGCCGACGACATGCTGGGCGACTGCGAGTTCGGCTACCAGTACAGCCCGGAGATCTTCACCGGCACCGAGCTGGAGTTCGCGCTCGAGGTCTGCGAGGCGGTCAGCGACCAGTGGCAGCCGGCGGCCGGTCGCGAGATCATCCTGAACCTGCCGGCCACCGTCGAGATGTCGACGCCGAACGTGTACGCCGACCAGATCGAGTGGTTCGGCCGCAATCTGACCCGGCGCGAGTTCAGCACGATCAGCCTGCACCCGCACAACGACCGCGGGACGGCGGTCGCCGCCACCGAGCTGGCCCTGATGGCCGGCGGCGACCGGGTCGAGGGCTGCCTGTTCGGCCACGGCGAGCGGACCGGCAACGTCGACCTGGTGACGCTGGGGATGAACCTGTTCAGCCAGGGCATCGACCCGCAGATCGACTTCTCCGACATCGACGAGATCCGCCGTACGGTCGAGTACTGCACGCAGATGCGCGTCCCGGAGCGCCAGCCGTACGCCGGTGACCTGGTCTACACCGCCTTCTCCGGCTCGCACCAGGACGCGATCAAGAAGGGCCTGGAGGCGCTGGACAAGCAGGCCGCGGCGGAGGGCCGTCCGGTCGGCGACATCGCCTGGGAGGCGCCGTACCTGCCGATCGACCCGAAGGACGTCGGCCGCTCGTACGAGGCGGTCATCCGGGTCAACTCGCAGTCCGGTAAGGGCGGCGTCGCCTACATCATGAAGTCCGAGCACCGGCTCGACCTGCCGCGCCGGCTGCAGATCGAGTTCAGCCGCGTGATCCAGCAGCACACCGACGCCGCGGGCGGCGAGGTCGGCCCGCAGCAGATGTGGGACATCTTCGCGACCGAGTACCTGGCCCCGGGCAAGCTGTCGCTGCTGACCGTGAACTCGTCGTCCGGTGAGGGCGTCAGCGACCAGCTCCGCGTTCAGGTCTATTCCAACGGCGTTCCGCACGAGCTGACCGGTGAGGGCAACGGCCCGGTCTCGGCGTTCGTCGACGCGATCAAGCCGCTGAAGTACGACGTCCGCGTGCTGGACTACCACGAGCACGCGCTCTCGGCCGGCGGCGACGCCCTGGCCGCGGCGTACGTCGAGTGCGAGGTCGGGGACGAGGTCTACTGGGGCGTCGGCCGCGACGCGAACATTCTGACCGCGTCGCTGAAGGCGGTCGTCTCGGCGATCAACCGCGCCATCCGCTAGACCACTCGGTTATCAAGCGTCGCCCGTCACCGGTAGGTGTGGCGGGCGACGTTTTTGTTGCGGTCCGACGTGATCCAGCACACACCGTGGCAAGATCACTGCACAGCGCGATCGTCTGCTCACAATTCGGTGTCTCTGACTTCCGAACCTCTGAAACCGTTGACTTGATGCCTGAGTCTGCGCAAACTAGCGCCACTGTGCGCAGATCAATGCAAGAGATCATGCATTAGGTGCACACGGCTCGTCGGCGGTCCTCGATGGAGGTGAGCAGTGAGCGGTGCGGTCGATCCCCCTGCCCAGCAGCTGATCGAAGGGCCCGCGGACGAACCGAGACCCTCGGCGGCGCGCCGCTTCCTGAGCGCCTGGCTGGTCCGCAGATTGGCCAAAGCCGTCCTGACCGTCTTCCTGGTCTCGACTCTGACGTTCTTCCTGGTCCGCCTGTTACCGGGCAACCCGGTCGACACCTACATCCAGACGCAGATCGCGCAGACCGGTATCTCGTACGCCGACGCCGCGGCCCAGGCCAAGAACCTGTTCTCGCTGGACCCGGACGAGCCGCTGATCCTGCAATACCTGCAGTACATGGCGAATCTGCTGCAGGGTGACTTCGGGACGTCGCTGCTGTCGCCGGGAACGACGGTCGCGCAGGTGATCCAGACCTACCTGCCCTGGACGCTGTTCTCGGTCGGGATCGCGCAGATCCTCAGCTTCGTCATCGGCATCGTCGCCGGCATGATCATGGCCTACCGCCGGGAGAGCTGGATCGACCATCTGCTCACGTCGGTCGGCTCGCTGCTGCACGCGATCCCGAACTACATCGTGGCGATCCTGATCGTGGTCTTCCTCGGCGTGAAACTGCAGGTCTTCAACCTGACCGAAGCGCGCGGCTCCTATACGCCCGGCGTCGAGCCGTCGTTCAGTCTCTACTTCCTGAACGACATCCTGTACCACGCGATGCTGCCGATCCTCGCCTACCTGCTGACCACGGTCGGCTCCTGGGCGCTGGTGATGAAGTCGTCGACGGTCGAGACCCTCGGCGAGGACTACGTGACGGTCGCCCGCGCCCGCGGTCTGACCGACAACCGGATCCGCGCCGGGTACGTCGGGCGGAACGCCGTGCTGCCGTTGTTCAGCCAGCTGGCCGTTTCCCTCGGGTTCGTCGTCGGCGGCTCCATCTTCGTCGAGAAGATCTTCGGCTATCAGGGCATCGGCTACAGCCTCTACAACGCGGTCTCAGGAAGAGACTATCCAGTCCTGCAAGGCATTTTCCTGGTCGTGACGATCTCGGTCGTGGTCGCGAACCTGCTCGCCGACGTCCTGTACAGCCGCCTGGATCCGCGGATCCGGGTCGGCGGGAAGGCCAAGGGGTAACGCGATGGCCACCGAGACCGTGACCTCTGGCGCCGTCGCCGCGATCGGTACGACGGGCGTCTCCCGGTTCGCCGGCATCCTGAGCGCGCTGCGCCGCAGCCCGGCCGGGTTCATCGGCTTCCTGATCGTGGCGTTCCTGGTCGTGGTGACCGCGATCGGCCCGTTCTTCACGCCGACCGTCGAGCCGAACGTCCAGGAGATCCTGCTGCCCTTCGGGTCGCCCGGGCATCTGCTCGGTACCGACAACGAGGGCAAGGACGTCCTGATCCAGATGATCGACGGCGGCCGGTCCGTCATCTTCATCGGGTTCCTGGCCGCGGCGATCTCGACCGCGCTGGCGATCGTGCTCGGCTCGCTGGCCGCCTACCTCGGCGGCTGGGTCGACTCGGCGGTGGTGACCGCGGCGGACGTCGTCCTGACCGTCCCGCAGATCGTGTTGCTCGCCGTCCTCGGCGCGTTGTTCAAGCTGGACTCGCCGTTCCTGCTGGCCGTGCTGGTCGGCGGGCTGTCCTGGCCGGTGCTGACCCGGGCGGTGCGCTCGCAGGTGCTGTCGCTGAAGGAACGCGAGTTCGTCGAAGCGGCCCGATTACTCGACCTCGGCACCGCGCGGGTGGTGTTCGTCGAGATCCTGCCGAATATGGCCAGCTTCATCCTGATGAACTTCATGATCGGCGTCACCAACGCGATCTACTCACTCGTCGGGCTCTACCTGCTCGGACTCGCGCCGCTGACCGGATCCAACTGGGGGATCATGCTCAACCGGGCCTGGATCGCCGGGGCGATCTTCAACGACGCCAGTCTGGGTTTCATCCTCAGCCCGGTGATCGCGATCGTCCTGTTGCTGCTCGGCCTGGTGATGATGACCCGGTCGCTCGAAGAGATCCTCAACCCGCGCCTCAGGGACCGGTGACCGGCATGACGACGACTTCCCCCGGCGCCGCGCGCGCCGTCCGCGGCGGCCAGGGCAAACCTCTGCTGTCCGTCCGCGACTTCAAGGTCGAGTACCGGACGGGTGCCGGCACCGTCGTCCAGGCCGTGCGAGGCGTCGACCTCGATCTGTACCCGGGCGAGAGTCTGGCCCTGGTCGGCGAGAGCGGCTGCGGTAAGACGACGTTCGGGCTCGGGCTGCTGCGGCTGCTGCCGCGGCTTGGGCACGCGAGCGGCAAGGTGATCTTCAACCGCGGCGACGGTACCGAGATCGACGTCCTCGGGCTGGACGGGCGCGATCTGCGCAAGTTCCGCTGGCGGGACGCCGCGATGGTGTTCCAGGGCGCGATGAACGCCTTCAACCCGGTGCTGAAGATCCGCGGCCACATGCACGACACGATGCGGGCGCACACCAAGGCGACCAAGCAGGAGATCGAGGAGCGCGCGGCCGAGCTGCTGCGGCTGGTCCGGCTCGAACCCGAGCGGGTGATGGACTCCTACCCGCACGAGCTGTCCGGCGGCATGCGGCAGCGGGTGCTGATCGCGATGAGCCTGCTCCTGGAGCCCGAGGTACTGATCCTGGACGAGCCGACCACCGCGCTCGACATCCTCACCCAGCGCTCGGTCGTCGACGTCCTGCACGAGGTGCGGGAGCGGCTCGGCTTCTCGATGATCTTCATCTCGCACGACCTGTCGCTGGCCGCCGAGCTGGCCGACCGGGTCGCCACCATGTACGCCGGTCGCATCATCGAGACCGGCGGCGTCCGGGACCTCTTCTACCGGCCGCGGCATCCGTACACGCTCGGCCTGATCAAGGCCGTTCCGCCGATCGTCGGCGATCTGCCCGACCTGGAGTCGATCCCGGGCGGTCCGCCGAGCCTGGCCGCGCTACCGGCCGGCTGCTCGTTCCATCCGCGCTGCAAGTTCGCGACCGACGAGTGTCAGGAGGCGGAGCCGCCGTTGATCCCGATCACCGACGAACCCGGCGACAATCACGACGTCGCCTGTATCCACTCCGCCGACGTCCACCTCGATCGGAGCGCGTCGTGAGCGCGGCCGCCGTCCCGGAGGAGACCGCGCGCCCGCTGATGACGCTGGACGGCGTCAGCCAGGTGTTCGACACCAAAGCCGGCCCGATCCGCGCAGTCGACCACGCCGACCTGACCGTCAACCCCGGCGAGGTGCTCTGCCTGGTGGGGGAGAGCGGCTCGGGGAAGACGACCGCGGCGCGGATGGCGGCCGGCCTGACGCGGCCGAGCGGCGGCCAGGTGAAGTACGACGGCACCGACATCTGGTCGCTGAAGAAGAACGACTTCAGCACCTTCCGGCGTTCCGTCCAGTACGTCCACCAGGACCCGTACGCCTCGCTGAACCCGACCCGGACCATCCAGCAGACGCTCACCGCGCCGCTGCTCAAACACGGTGTCGTGAAGGGCGCGAAGGCCGCGGCCGAACGCGCGGCCGAGCTGCTCGTCAAGGTCGATCTGACCCCGCCGGAGAACTACCTGGCCAAATACCCGCACCAGCTGTCTGGCGGCCAGCGGCAGCGCGTCGCGGTCGCGCGGGCGCTCACCCTGGACCCGAAGCTGATCATCGCCGACGAGTCGACCTCGATGCTCGACGTGTCGATCCGGATCAGCGTGCTGGCGATGCTCGGCCGGCTCCGCGACGAGCTCGGCGTCGGGTTCCTGTTCATCACCCACGACCTGGCGATCGCCAAGTACTTCGGCTGGCGCGGGAAGACCGCCGTCATGTACCTCGGCCGGATCGTCGAGTTCGGGCCGACGCCGAAGATCATCAACGCGCCGACCCATCCGTACACCCGCGCGCTGATCGAGGCGATCCCCGAGCCGGATCCGGACCTGACCCGGACGAAGTCCGCCGGATCGCTGCGCAGCCTGGAGATCCCGAGCCTGGCGCACTTGCCGTCCGGCTGCGCGTTCCATCCGCGCTGCGGGCGGTTCGAGCCCGGGCTGTGCGACGGCGCGGTGCCCGAGCTGGTCGGCGTCCGCGCCGGGCAGTCCGCGGCCTGTCACGTGGTCGCGCGGGACGGCGTCGAGGGGCCGGAGGGCTGATGCCGCCGGAGCTGGGACGGATGGCGTTCGGCTGGGCGGCCTTCTTGGTCCTGGCCAGCGGACTCCTGCTGCTCACGCTCACGCCGGGGACGCCGCAGTTCGTCGTCACCGTTTTCACGATGTGTTTGGGCCTGTTCCTGGGCCTGCTCGTCGTCGCCGGGGTGCTCTGGTCCCGGCGGCGGGCGAAGCGAGAAGAAGGTCAGTAGACACCCCGCAGGACTGACCTCGCGGAACCGCGTGGCCAGCTCAGGAAAGGACCGAGGATGAGTCCCACCGGTAACAACGAGTCCGGGGCACGGGCCCGGACCAACGCCGTCTCCCGCCGGCATGTGCTCCAGTTGTTCGGTATCGCCGGTATCGGCGCGACCAGCATCGGTGCGGCCGCTTGTTCACCCAGCAAACCCAATGCCCAGGGCAACGACGGCGGTGCGGCCAAGGAGTTCCACGGCGCCTACCCGTTCCAGCTGCCCCCAAAGGGACACTTCAACCTGGCCGCCGGCGTCCTCGACGGCGTCCAGCAGTCCAGCCCGTACCTCGACCTGATCTACCCGAGCGGCGGGTTGTACTACTGGGCGGACAAGAAGTGGGAATACATGATGGCCGAGTCCGGGACCCTGGACGAGAAGGCCAGTACGTACACGCTGAAGCTGAAGTCCGGCCTGACCTGGAGCGACGGCTCGCCGGTGACCAGCAAGGACGTCGTCGCGACCTTCAACCTGCACTGGCTGATGCGCCAGCAGTCGTGGACGTTCCTGTCCGACATGTCCGCGCCGGACGACACGACGGTCGTCTTCCAGATCGGGACGCCGTCCACCGTGCTGGAGCGCTACATCCTGCGCGCGCCGATCCTGCCGGCCGCCGTCTACGGCGAGTGGGCGACCAAGGCCGAGACCGTCCGGAAGGCCAAGGGCAGCCTGGACGAGGGCGAGGGCAAGACGATCAACGCGGACTTCCAGAAGTTCCGCCCGGAGAACCCGATCGTGTCCGGCCCGTTCAACTACGACCCCAAGTCGATGACGAACGCCCAGATGTCGCTGGTGCGCAACGACAAGGGCCTGTTCGCCGACAAGGTCGGCTTCACCAAGATCGTGCTCTACAACGGCGAGACCTCCGACATCACGCCGACGGTGATGAACAAGGACGTCGACTACGCGACCCACGGGTTCGCGGTGGCCAGTGAGAAGACCTTCGAGCAGAACGGCTTCCGGATCCTGCGGCCGCCGGTGTACTCCGGCCCGGCGCTGGTCTTCAACTACACGACCCGGCCGGAGTTCGCCGACGTCCGCGTCCGGCAGGCGATCGCCTACATCCTGGACCGCAACGAGAACGGCACGGTCGCGCTCGGCGAGTCCGGCAAGGCGTGCAAGTTCATGGCCGGGTTCTCCGACCAGGCCGTCCCGGACTGGATCTCCGACGCCGACCAGCAGAAGCTGCAGGCGTACGAGAAGAACTTCGACAAGGCCACCCAGCTGCTCACCGAGGCGGGCTGGAAGAAGTCCGGCGACAAGTGGCAGACGCCGGCCGGCAAGGCCGCGGCGTACGACATCAAGTTCCCGACCGAGTTCGCCGACTGGAACCCGGCCGCCACCAACGCGGCCGACCAGCTGACCAAGTTCGGGTTCAACATCACCAAGCGCGGTATCACCTTCACCCAGCTGAACCCCGACGTCCTGGCCGGCAAGTTCGACCTGGCGATCCAGAGCTGGGGCGCGTCGTCGCACCCGCACCCGTACTTCTCGTTCGTCCAGGACCTCTACACGTTCAACTACGTGACGGCGGCCAACCAGGGCGGCAAGGGGATGAACTTCCCGCTCAAGCAGAAGACGTCGGCCGGCGACATCGACCTGAAGGCCGTGGTGGACAAGTCCGCGCAGGGCCTGAACGTCGACGAGCAGAAGAAGAACGTGACCGCCGCGGCGCTGGCGTTCAACGAGCTGCTGCCGATCATCCCGCTGTGGGAGCGGTACGGGAACAACCCGGCGCTGGAGGGCAAGCGGGTGGCCAAGTTCCCGGCCGACAACGACCCGCTGCTGAAGAACGCGCCGTACGCCGACAACTTCGTGATCATGGGCATGTACCAGGGCAAGGTCGCGCCGGCCTGAGTTGTCGGGTCGGCCTGAGTTAATGGTTTGGCGGTTGACCTGATGTTTTGATTGGGTCGGCCGGGTGATCGAGATTCGTGAGATCGACCCGGCCGACCTCGTCCTGTTCGACCAGTGGTACGACGCGCTGTCGTCCGGCGCGGCGTCCGGGCGCGAGGCCGCGCTGCTCGAGACCCGGGAGTCGCTCGCGTACTCGCTGCGCAACCCGTCGCCGTTGAAGCGCCGGCTCGCGATCGCCGCCTTCGAGGACGAGCGGGTACTCGGCGCGCTGCTGTTCGAGTACCGGCTGAGCGACAACCTGGACACGGTCGAGGTCGAGATCGACGTCCCGCCGGAGCACCGGCGCCGGGGGATCGGGACGGCGTTGTGGCAGTGGGCCGTGACGCGGGCGGCGCAGCTCGGGCGGACGATCTTCCAGACCGAGCTCGGCGTCCCGTCGGAGCCGTGGCCGGGCGCGGTGTTCGCCGAGCGGCTCGGGTTCGCCGTCGAGCACGTCGAGGATCACCTCGTCGTCCCGCTGCCGTACGACGAGCTCCGGATGGAGGAGCTGCGGTCGACGGCGGGGCCGTTGAAGGGGTACACGCTGACGTCGTGGGCGGGGATCTGCCCGCCGGAGCACCAGCAGTCGTACGCCGATCTGCACACGGCGATGGACAACGACGTACCGATCGGCGGGATGACGCGCGAGCTGGTGCCGTGGACGATCGAGAAACTCGCGGCGGGGGAGCAGCGGATCGACCGCAACTACCTCGCGCTGGTGACGATGGCGCACACCGACGCGGGCGAGCCGGCCGGGTACACGCTGATCTACGTCCCGAAGTCGAATCCGGACCACGTCCAGCAGGACGACACGCTCGTCCTCCGCGACCACCGCGGGCACAACCTCGGCACACACCTCAAACTCGCCAACCTCGAACAGCTCGCCGCACACCGCGCCGGCCAGCGCTACCTGCACACCTGGACGGCGCTCTCCAACGGCCCGATGCAGAAGGTCAACGCCCGCTTCGGCTTCCGCTCGGTCGAACAGAGCCGCGAGCTCGAGCTCACCTACCCCAAACTCCGCCCCGCCGCCCGCGCCGTCGTCCTCGACCCCGCCGACCGCATCCTGCTGGTCCGCTTCGAGTTCGACTCCGGCCCGCTCTGGGCCACTCCCGGCGGCGGTCTGGAAGCGTCCGAAACGCTTCTGGACGGCCTGCGCCGCGAGCTCGCCGAGGAGATCGGCCTCGCCGTCCCGGACGGCGTCCCGCACCTCTGGCACCAGGAGGTGGTTGCCGAAGGCCACGCCACCGGTTACGACGGCGTCATCAACGACTACTTCCTCCTCCGCACCGACGCCTTCACCCCGGCCGGCACCCTCACCCCCGCCGAACTCGCCGCCGAGAACGTCCACGAACTCCGCTGGTGGACCCAGGACGAGCTCGCCGCCCACCAAGGCGACTTCGCCCCCCGCAACCTCCCGGCCCTCCTCGCCGACCTCCTCCGCACCGGCCCGCCCACCACCCCCACCCACCTCACCGTGTGAGAACCCCGCAAGAAACGCTGCCCCACAACCATTTCCGCCCTACCGTCGTAACCGTGACCCCCTCCTGGTACATCCCCGTCCACACCACCCGCGACGGCCTCGCCTGCACCCTCCAAACCGGCCACCTCCCCTCCGGCCACCCCGTAGGCATCGCCTTCACCACCGCCGCCCACCTCCAAGCCGCCACCCACCCCCACCACCCCTACCTCCGCATGACCGAACCAACCCTCCGCGAAGCCCTAACCCCCCAAGGCATAACCACAATCCAACTAAACCCCCACCACATAACCCCCACCACCTAGAACACCTTGAGGGACCCGCGCAGGGTAGGTTCGGGGGTATGCCTGAATCCCAGCTCGGTGACCTGACTGTCTCCCGCCTCGGCCTCGGCTGTATGGGAATGTCGCAGTCGTACGGCGTGACGTCGGACGAGGCGGAGTCGATCGCCACGATCCACGCCGCGATCGACGCCGGTTGCACGTTCCTCGACACCGCCGACGTGTACGGCTCGGGTGCGAACGAGGAGCTGCTCGGCCGCGCGCTGGCCGGGCGTCGTGACGAGGTGGTGCTGGCGACGAAGTTCGGGTTCCCGCTCGCGCAGCCGGGCTCGTCCGCGATGCCGACCGGGGTGAACGGGACGCCGGCGTACGCCGCCTCCGCCCTGGACGCCTCGCTGCGCCGCCTGAACACCGACCACGTCGACGTCTGGTACCTGCACCGGCGCGACCCGCAGGTGCCGATCGAGGAGACGGTCGGCGCGATGGCCGAGCAGGTCGCGGCCGGGAAGGTGCGCTACCTCGGGCTGTCCGAGGTGAACGGCGACACGGTCCGCGCGGCGCACGCCGTCCACCCGATCAGCGCCGTCCAGAGCGAGTGGTCGCTGTGGACCCGCGACCCCGAGACCGTCGTCCTGCCCACCCTGCGCGAGCTCGGCATCGGCTTCGTTCCGTTCAGCCCGCTCGGCCGCGGTTTCCTCACCGGCCAGCTGCAGTCGCCGGACGACTTCGAGCCGGACGACGCCCGCCGGGGCCTGCCGCGCTTCACCGGCGAGAACTTCCAGCGCAACCTCGACCTGGTCGCCAAGGTCAAGGAGCTCGCCGCAGCCCGCGGCATCACCCCCGGCCAGCTCGCCCTCGCCTGGTTGCTGGCCCAAGGCAACGACGTCGTCCCGATCCCCGGCACCAAACGCCGTACCTACCTGGCCGAGAACCTGGCCGCCCTCGACGTCACGCTCACCGCCGAAGAGCTCGCCACCCTGGACGCCGCCTTCCCGCCCGACTCGGTCGCCGGCGACCGCTACGCCCCCGGCGGCATGGACATGGTCGGCAAATGAGCGGCAACCTGATCGCCGTCACCGGGTCGACCGGCCAGCTCGGTTCCCGGATCGCCAACCTGCTGGCCGGCGACGGCGTCCACCAGCGCCTGATCGTCCGGGTCGCCGCCCGCGCGCCCGACCTCCCGAACGCCGAAGTCGCGACCGCGGCGTACGGCGAACACTCCGCCCTGCTCGACGCCCTCGACGGCGTCCACACCTTGATGTTGCTCAGCGCAACAGAATCCGCCGACCGGGTTTCCTTGCACAAGGCAACAGTGGACGCCGCCGTCGCGGCCGGCGTCCAGCGGATCGTCTACACCTCCTTCGCCGGCGCCGCCCCCGGTGCGACCTTCACCTTCGCCCGCGACCACTGGCACACCGAGCAGCACCTGCGCGCCGCCGGCGTCGACTTCACCTTCCTCCGCGACAACCTCTACCTCGACTTCGTCCCCGGCTTCGTCGCCGAGGACGGCGCGATCCGCGGCCCTGCCGGTGACGGCCGGGTCGCCGCCGTCGCCCGGGACGACGTCGCCGCGGTGGCCGCGCACGTCCTCACCACCGACGGCCACGCGGGCGCGACGTACGACCTCACCGGCCCGGCCGCGTTCACCCTCGCCGAAGCGGCCGCCGTCCTCTCCGCCGCCTGGGGCCGCCCCGTCCGCTACGAGCCCGAGACGCTCGACGAGGCCTACCGCTCCCGCGAGTCCTTCGACGCGCCCGCCTGGGAGGTGGCCGGCTGGGTGACGTCGTACGCCGCCATCGCCAGCGGCGAGCTCAGCCACACCTCGACCGCCGTCGCCGACCTCGCCGGCCGCCCGCCACTCAGCCTCGAACAACTCCTCACCGGGACTGTCGGCGCCGGGTGAGACACTGTCCCCGTGCCGCTCTACCGGGATCAGGCGATCGTCCTGCGCACCCACAAGCTGGGTGAAGCGGACCGCATCGCCACGCTCCTCACCCGCGCCAACGGCAAGGTCCGCGCGGTGGTCAAAGGCGTCCGCCGGACGTCGTCCCGCTTCGGCGCCCGCCTGGAGCCCTTCAGCCACGTCGATCTCCAGCTGGCCACCGGCCGCACCCTCGACGTCGTCACCCAAGCCGAATCAATCGCCGCCTACGGCGAAGGCATCGTCAACGACTACGCCCGCTACACCACCGGCACCGTCCTCCTCGAAACCTCCGACCGCCTGGTCGTCGAAGAAAAAGAGCCGGCCACCCAACACCACCTACTCCTCGCCGGAGCCCTCCGAGTCCTCTCCACCGGCGAACGCGAACCAGCCCTCGTCCTCGACTCCTTCCTCCTCCGCTCCCTCTCCATCTCCGGCTACGCCCCCTCCTTCGGCGACTGCGCCCGCTGCGGCGAACCAGGCCCCCACCGAGCCTTCAACCCCGCCGCCGGCGGCGTAGTCTGCACCTCCTGCCGCCCCCCAGCCTCCGCCATGCCCGCCCCCACCACAGTCGCCCACCTAGCCGCCCTCCTCACCGGCGACTGGCCCACCGCCCTCCGCGCCGACCCCCGAACCCGCCGCGAAGCCACCGGCCTAATAGCCGCCTTCTTCACCTACCACCAAGAAAACCAACTCCGCTCCCTCCCCCACCTAGACCTGACCCAATAGCGGCTAGGCCTGCCCAGGCATCAAGGAATTCAACGCGGCGGGTCGACAAGCACCGGCACGGCCTCACGAATGAGCAACGGCGTCGAGGGACCGGTGATCGGCACCGGGCCGACATACTGAGGCTCGAGCCCAGCAACCTGGAAGCTGGCGGCATACTCGACTGTGACGGACAAGCTCACATTCCCGCGCTTCGAGTACTTGTGAGTGATCTCCTTCGACGGGTGAGGCGCCCCCGGCGAGTAGGTGATCTTCGTCGTACCATCCCCGAAACTCCACAAGTACCGCGACGGAGTGGCTTCCACAGTGACGGGAAACCCAAGGACCTCCACCAGATAAGTCAGAACACCGGTCTTCTCCGTATAGACGATCGTGGCCATGTTGACCAGCGTCCGATCCTTAGGCTGAACCTGCACCCGCAGCTTCTTGAACAACACATTCTTGGACTCCCTGAACACCTGCTCCCACGTCACATCCTCCGGCCGCGGCAGCACCACCTGCGGCTCACTGGGCCGCCCCGGCGTAGGCCGCCGCCCTTCCTCGCGCACCACAGGCTGACACCAATCAGGGCCTGGGACCGTCCCATCCGGCTGCATCCGCCCACAGATCCCAATATTCAGCCGCACCCGTTCGTTGATGACCACGTTCTTGGGCTTCTTCTTGCGGGGCTGTGTGTGATTGGCAGAAGTTGTATTGGGCCTCTTCTTGGTCGGCCCGCTCGGGCCTTTGACGCGGAGCCGGTTCTTGCGCTCCTGTGAGCCGTTGATCACCGTTCCGAGGTGCGTCCTGCGGCCAGTCACTCTTGGGGGATCTGAGGACCGAGCTTGGGGTGGGACAGCTGCGTGACCGCTCGCGGATGCATCGTTCAACGCTACGACCAGGACGAGCGGACTGCAGAGGATGGCTGCCCCCGCAGTGACGGCAGTGGCGCGCCTCAGGGAAATCATTGTTCCGCCAGATCCATCTCGTACATCACCCAGTTCTGTCCACTGGCAGAAAGAGCGATCGTGCCGGTGAAGACCCCAGCCGGCGTGACCGTGGGCTTGGCTGAAGGAGACTCCTTCGTGGTGAACTTGCCGACGGACAGCGTTGCGTTACCACCGGCACGTCCCGTGGAGCCGAGAGTCAGTTGGTTGATGGACTTGATGTTGAACTGGTAGTCGCCACTGATTCCGCCGTTGGCGACATTGACCTTCGAGACAAAGTCCGCGTAGTCCTTGCAGGCACCGCACCCCGCTTCGCTTTCAGCCCGCAGCGAATCGGTATCACCGGTCGCCGCGGCGTAGTTCTGAAGGCCGATGTAGTACCTGAAGAACGCGTCGGCTGAGCTCAGCGTGAGCCCGGTCGCCTCTTTCGGACGTTCCGGCGCAACGGTCGGAGCGGCAGTCGGTGCGCTGCTGGCGCCGGAACCGGTCGGCGTATCAGAGGGCACCGGCACCTCCGTGTTCGGACGACCGGCCTCAGGACTCCCGGGGCCACAACCAGCCATGCCAAGCATCATCCCCAAACCCACCAGCACCGCCATCCGATTGCGCATTGTCACCAACTTCACCTCTCCGTAGTCACAAAATGATAGACCTCCACGAGTCACCCCAGCAGATCCACGCAACGCCCTGTGGATATCCCTCTCACCCACCCCACCAACGCCACAGCCGTCGACCCGGCGCCCTCGACCCGCTCCGCCCGAAGTGCAACAAGCTGCAACCCCTGTGGATAAACTCCCCGACCGGAACCGAGCGTGTGAAACACTGACACTCTCAGTAACTCACGGTCACGGAGGCACGATGTTCAGGCGGTTCACAGCGGCCCTGGCCGTGGTCCTACTGGCACCCGCCGTCGTGGCGTGCAGCGGCAGCAACAACCCCAAACCCCCGCCGTTCACCCCCAGCACCCCGCCCCCAACCACGGCCACCCCCACGTCCGACGCCGAAGCCGCCTCAGCAGCCGCCGTCGCGGCCTACCGCCAGTACGTCGAGGTGATTGGCGCGATGGTGCGGAGTGGCGGGAACGACGTCAAGGATCTGCCGAAGGTCACATCAGGTCTTGAGTTGAAGGTCTCCCAGAACCAGGCAGCCACGTACCGCGGCCGAAAGGTTCGGGTGACCGGCAGAGCCCAGTTGGTTTGGGTGAAAGCGGTCAAAATCGGGAATCCAGTTGGTGGACAGGTCGTGGACGTTTCAGTCCAGGCATGCAGCGACACCTCGAAGACCGACTTGCTCGACGACTCAGGAAAGAGCGTCAAACCGCCAGGTGCACCGACCCGTTGGCTGGACAATCGTGATCTCAAGTTGGTTGACGGCTCTTGGAAGGTCGTCAAAGGCAAGAATCAGGCCGCGAAATGCTGAGGGCGATCGTTGCGTCCTTGGTGTTGCTGCTCGGTGTTACCGCGCAGTTGCCGGCGGCGGCAGATCCGATTCCAGGTCGGCCCAGCTGCGACGAGGATCAGTACAGCGCGGACTGTCGACTGGAAGTCGGCGAAGAGCCGACGAAGCCGGGCCGAGACACCGGCAAGAAGCCGGTCAATGACGGCGCGACGGGTTGTGTTTTCGAAGGGCAGAAGGTGCCTTGCCGGACGGCGGATGGGTTCTTCGATGCGGCTTCGGGGTGTTACCTGACTCCGGTGGACAAGCCTGCGTCGCTTGTGAACCACGGTCCTTTCAAGCCCGGGACGAAGTTCTACAGTTGTTGGGTGATTTTGG
Organism: Kribbella sp. NPDC104218; assembly: GCF_055584105.1. Classification (NCBI taxonomy): domain Bacteria; kingdom Bacillati; phylum Actinomycetota; class Actinomycetes; order Propionibacteriales; family Kribbellaceae; genus Kribbella; species Kribbella sp. NPDC104218. The sequence continues at coordinate 797,961 of NZ_JBVJMQ010000002.1, read as the reverse complement.
GGGTCGTCGATGGGCGGCCGAATGGGATCGAGCGGTTTGAGTCGGTGATTCGGGAGCCGGGGGAGGCGGCGACTATGGATCCGGGGGAGGCTGCTCGGCAGGTGGTGGAGACGATGGTGTTTGTGGCTCCGCGGCTGGGGGTTTCGCCGTATGTTCAGAGTGCGACGCGGGAAGGCATTGTGAATGTGCCGATCTGGATGTGGGTTACGGATCCTGGGGTGAGTACTACTGGGCCGCAGACGAAGACGGCGACGCTTGGTGGGGTGACGATCACGGCTACGGGGACTGTGGATCGGATCGAGTGGGCGATGGGGGCCGGTGAGACCGTTACCTGTAAGGGGGCGGGGACGCCGTTTACGAAGGCGCAGGTGGTGGGGAAGGCTTTGAAGGATGTTGCGGAGTCGCCTACTTGTGGTTACAGGTATCGGACGACGTCGCGGTGTGTGCCGGGTGGGAGTTATCAGGTTTCGGCTACGGCGTACTGGAATGTGCGCTGGGCGGGCGGCGGTAGGGATGGGGTTATTCCGCTCGACTTCACGCGGTCGGTTCCGTTGCGGGTTGTTGAGCTTCGGCCGGTGCTGGTGGACGGCGATGGGCCGGCGGTGAAGGGGACGGCGCAGCCGCGGTCCTGCTGATCGGTTCGGGGTCGCGGCTGGGCGTGACGGGTCGGTGGTCACCCTCGGTGAGGGTGGGAGGATTGGGGTATGTCGCGTTTGGGTCTTCGTCGGGGTCGTGGGGTTGAGCGGGTGGGGGAGCGGGCGGTGGTGGCGCCGGAGGGGCATCCGAGTGGGGCTCGGGCGCCGGGGGTGCCTAGGGAGTTGGTGCCTGGGCATGTGGCGATCGTGATGGATGGGAACGGGCGGTGGGCGAAGCAGCGGGGGCTGGCGCGGACGGAGGGCCACAAGGCGGGGGAGGCTTCGCTGCTGGATGTGATCAAGGGCGGGATCGAGATCGGGGTGAAGTACATCTCGGCGTACGCGTTTTCGACGGAGAACTGGGCGCGGTCTCCGGAGGAGGTGCGGTTCTTGATGGGGTTCAACCGGGATGTGATCCATCGGCGGCGGGACGAGCTGGACGCGATGGGCGTGCGGGTCGTGTGGTCGGGGCGGCGGCCGCGGTTGTGGAAGAGCGTGATCGACGAGCTGGAGTACGCGCAGGAGCGGACGAAGGACAACGACGTGATCACGCTGCAGTTCTGCGTGAACTACGGCGGGCAGGCGGAGATCGCGGACGCGATGAAGTCGATCGCCCGCGAGGTTGCCGCGGGCAAGCTCAGCCCGGAGCGGATCACCGAGAAGACGATCGCGCGGCACCTTTACCACCCCGAGGTACCGCCGGTGGATCTGTTCGTCCGGTCGTCCGGCGAGCAGCGGACGTCGAACTTCCTGGTCTGGCAGCTCGCGTACGCCGAGATGGTGTTCCTCGACACCCTCTGGCCGGACTTCGATCGCCGCGACCTGTGGCGGGCGATCGAGCTCTACGCGCAGCGGGATCGCCGGTACGGCGGCGCCGTCCCGAACGAGGTCACCCAGGGGACCGCGGAGTAACTCAGCCGGAGCGGGGGTTGGGCAGCAGGCCGAGCTCCATCGCGACGGTGACGGCCCGGGTGCGGTCGTCGACGTCCAGCTTGGTGAAGAGGCGCTGCAGGTGCGTCTTCACGGTGGCTTCGCCGATGTAGAGCTCGCGCCCGATCTCGGCGTTGCTGAGCCCGCGGGCGACCGCGGCCAGCACCTGCAGTTCCCGCGGCGACGGCTGGACCGAAACCGCGGACGGCGTCCGCAGCCGGGACATCAGCCGCGCGGCGACCGGAGGCGCCAAGACTGTCTCGCCGCGCGCTGCGGCGCGGATGCCGTCGAGCAGCTCGGCGTGCGGGGTGTCCTTGAGCAGGTAGCCGGTGGCGCCGGCCTCGACCGCGTGCAGGATGTCGGTGTCCGTGTCGTACGTCGTCAGCACGAGCACCCGCGTCGCGGGGTATCCGGCCACGATCGCCCCGGTCGCCGTGACACCGTCGGTCCGCGGCATCCGCAGGTCCATCAGGACGACGTCCGGCGTGGTCGACTCGACCAGCGCGAGCGCCTCGGCCCCGTCACCCGCCTCACCGACGACGGTGATGTCGTCGGTCACGGACAGCATGCCGATCAACCCGGATCGCACGATTGGGTGGTCGTCGACCACCAGCACCCGAATCACAAAGTCTCCTGAGACGTAGGGATGAGGACCTGCACCGTCGTACCGCGGCCCGGCGAGCTCGAGACCTGGACCGTCCCGCCGGACTCCTCGACCCGCCCGCGCATCGCGGCCAGGCCGTACCCGGGGGACGGCGCCGCCGTCGAGAATCCGGTCCCGTCGTCGTGGACGGCGATCGAGACCCCGGCGTCCGTGATCCCGAGAGTGATCTGGACCTGCGTGGCCCGCGCATGCTTACGTACGTTCGCCAGCGCCTCCTGAGCCGACCGCAGCAACACGACCTGCTGCGCCTGCGTCAGGACGGCGACCTCGGCGTCATCCAGATCCAGCGCGACCGACACGTTCACCCCGGTCTCGGCGGCGAACCGCTCGGCCTGCCGCCGCAGTACTTCGGTCAACGTTGCCTCCGACAACGCAACTGGGGTGAACGCGGCAACCAGCGCGCGGGCCTCGGCCAGGTTCTCCCGGGCGGTCGCCTCGATCTGCGCCAGCCGCGCCGCGACCCCGGCGCCGTCCCGCGACAACTCGGCGGCCGCGGTCTGCGAGAGCATCACGATACTCGTCATCCCCTGGGCCAGCGTGTCGTGGATCTCGCGGGCCATCCGCTCCCGCTCGGCCATCACCCCGGCGCTGTGGTTGGCCTCGGCCAGCTCTTCCTGCGCGGCGTGCAGCTGGTCGATCAGAACCGCCCGCTGCTCGCTCTGCGCGATGACCCGCTCGATCCAGATCCCGAACACCAGACTGACCACCAGGCTGACCAGCATCCACGGCAGGATCGCCCAGAACGCCTCCCAGCCCCACCCGGCACTCCACAGCTGAGCCGTCCCGCAGCAGATCACCAGCAGCAGACTGAGCCCGGCGCCCTCCCGGATGTCCTCGCTCAGCAGCCAGATCTGCGCCGACGCGATGAACATCAGGAAGACCGCCTGCGGCAGCAGCGCGACCAGCACCATCAAGCAGGCGAGCAGCACCAACCGGTACGCGTACGCCGGGAACCGCCGCCGCGAGCCGATCGCCGGCCGCCCCACGAACTGGTACGCCGTACTCAGCGCGACCACTGCGCCGAGCGCGAAGTACCGCTGCCCGGGCGGGAGCGTGGAGACGAGGATGAGCACGGCGTTCATCGCCATCAGCACCCAGAAGACGACGTGCCACCCGATCAGTGTCCGGGCCCAGAACTGCTCGGACCGCTCGCTGGAAGCCTCCACGACCACCATCTTCCTCCACCCCCAGGATCAGCCGGCGTCCCGGCGGGTCCAGCGGAAGACCCGCTGGGCGATCACGAGCCCGACGACCAGCCAGACGCTGAGCACGATCGCGCCGGTCCCGAGCTGCCAGGAACCGCCCGGCTCGGCCGCCTCGAACCCGTCCGGCAGGAAGACCGATCGCATCCCCTGGGCGAGCCATTTCAGCGGGAAGACCTCCGAGACGGTCCGCATCCAGGCCGGCAGGCTGCTGTAGACGAAGTACACACCGGAGATGAACTGCAGCAGCAACACGATCGGCGTCACCACCGCGGACGCCGCCTTCCCGGACTTCGGGACGACGGAGAACGCGATCCCGAGCACCGAGCCGGACGCCGTCCCGAGAACGAAGATCCACAGGAAGTTCAGCCATTTGGCCGGCTCGGTCGGGATGCTGACGTCGAGCAGCAGCCCGGCGATCAGCAGCAGTAACGCGAACTGCATGATCGACGTGGTCAGGACCAGCCCGATCTTCCCGGCGAAGTAGGACTGCGGTGACATCGGCGTCCCGCGCAACCGTTTCAGGACGTCCTGGTCGCGCTCGATCGCGATCGTGATCGCGAGTGACTGGAAACTGGTCAGGAAGATGCCGGAGGCAATCATTCCGGGGGTGAAGTACGTCGCCGCGGTGACGCCGCCGGCGAAGTCGGTGCTGCTGAAGACGGCCGAGAAGATGCCGAGGAAGATGATCGGGAAGAAGAAGGTGAAGATCAGCTGCTCGCGCTCGCGGAAGAACTCCTTCACCTCCAGCTGCGTGCGGGCCAGCGTCACCTTGGCCGTGGACGGCAGGGCGGTCATCGCAGTGCTCCTTCGAGTTCCTTCGGGGTCGACCCGATCAGTTCCAGGTAGATGTCTTCCAGGCTCGGCCGCCGTACCTGCAGCTCCGGGACCTCACCGCCGTACTCCGCGAGCAGTCGGGAGACCTCGGCCGTCGGGGTGTCCGTGCGCACCTCGCGCATCCCGTCCGCCGCCAGCCAGGACACCCGGGCGGTCCGCGCGCCGCGGCCGCCGAGCGTCTCCGGGGTCGCGACCTCGATCATCCGGCCGTCGGCGATGACGCCGACCCGGTCGGCCAGCTGCTCGGCCTCGTCGAGGTAGTGGGTGGTCAGCAGGATCGTCGTCCCGGCCGTCCGGAGGTTCTCGATCAGCGTCCAGAACTGCCGCCGCGCCTCGGGGTCGAATCCGGTGGTCGGCTCGTCCAGGAACAGCAGCTCCGGGTTGCCGATCACGCCCAGTGCGACGTCCAGCCGCCGGCGCTGACCGCCGGACAGCTTGCGGCTGCGGGTCTTGCGCTTGTCTTCGAGCCCGACCGCGGCGATCACCTCGTCCGGGTCGCGCGGCGACGGGTAGTAGCCCGCGAAGTGCCGGACCAGCTCGCTCACCGTCAGCTCCGGCTCGTCCCGGGTCGTCTGCGAGACGATCCCGATCCGCGCCCGCCACTCCCGGTCGGCCCGCCCAGGGTTGCTGCCCAGGACGTCGATCTCACCCTCGTCGGCCCGGCGATACCCCTCCAGAATCTCCGTGGTCGTCGTCTTCCCGGCCCCGTTCGGCCCCAGGAGCGCGAACACCTCACCGCGGTAGATGTCGAGATCCACCCCCGCGACCGCCACCTTGTCCGGATACCGCTTCACCAGCCCCCGGACCCTTACCGCCGTCTCTGTTTCCATACCCCAACCTTCCCGTCCGGCCCCGGTCCCGCGGGAGCACCGCCCGGTTGACTCGCTGTCCCCCGACCGGTGGACACGACGCCAAGGACATGAGGTAGTGACTGATCCAGCCCAAGTACCGGGTCGGCTGAGCGTGCCGGGAGGGTGTACGTAGATGTCTACGTCCTGTCGTTACCGACGCCGCCACGCGCGAAGTACTGCCGGGACGGGGAAAATCCGGTTAGCGTCGGGGCATGGGACAGACCGTGCGTGGTGTGGTGGCGGCGGCCAAGGGTGCGCCGGTGACGATCGAGCAGATCACTATTCCGGATCCTGGGCCGGGCGAGGCGGTGGTGCAGGTCCAGGCGTGCGGGGTCTGTCATACCGATCTGCACTACCGGGAGGGCGGGATCAACGACGACTTCCCGTTCCTCCTCGGGCATGAGGCCGCGGGGATCGTCGAGAGCGTCGGGGACGGCGTCACCGACGTCGCGCCGGGCGACTTCGTCGTCCTGAACTGGCGCGCCGTGTGCGGCAGTTGCCGCGCCTGCCTGCGCGGCCGGCCCTGGTACTGCTTCAACACCCACAACGCCAAGCAAAAGATGACGCTGGCCGACGGCACCGAGCTCAGCCCGGCGCTCGGGATCGGCGCGTTCGCCGAGAAGACGCTGGTCGCGGCTGGTCAGTGCACCAAGGTCGATCCGGCGGCGAAGCCCGAGGTGGCCGGCCTGCTCGGTTGCGGCGTGATGGCCGGCCTCGGCGCGGCGATCAACACCGGGAATGTCGGCCGCGGCGACACCGTCGCGGTGATCGGCTCCGGCGGCGTCGGGACGGCGGCCGTCGTCGGCGCGCGCCTCGCCGGAGCGGCGAAGGTGATCGCGATCGACCTCGACGAGCGCAAGCTCACGACCGCGCGCGAGCTCGGCGCGACCCACGCGATCAACTCCAAGGACCTCGACCACGACGGCGTCGTCGAAGCGGTCCAGGAGCTGACCGGCGGTTTCGGCGCGGACGTCGTCATCGACGCCGTCGGCCGCCCGGAAACGTGGAAGCAGGCCTTCTACGCCCGCGACCTGGCCGGCACCGTCGTCCTGGTCGGCGTCCCCACGCCGGACATGCGCCTCGACATGCCGCTCCTTGACTTCTTCGGCCGCGGCGGCGCGCTCAAGTCCAGCTGGTACGGCGACTGCCTGCCGACCCGCGACTTCCCGCTGCTCATCGACCTGCACCTGCAGGGCCGGCTACCACTCGACCGCTTCGTCTCCGAGACCATCCAGCTCGAGGACGTCGAAGCGGCGTTCACCAAGATGCACCACGGCGACGTCCTCCGCTCGGTCGTCATGTTCTAGACAACGAACGAGATCCAGATGTCCGGCGGGGCATCGGGCCGTCCATGTACGGCACGATGCTCCTCGGTCCAGGCGTCGCCGGCGACCGCGGTCGCGACTCGGCGCCAGAACCGGACGGCGGTCTCGTTGTTGCCCTGGAACGCGACCTCACACGGGCCCGGGTGGTGTGCCAGCACCTCGCGGACGGCGCGCAGCCCGAGCCCGCTGCGGCGGACCGGCCGGACGACGAAGAAGCTGTTCAGCACGTGCACCGGTTGCTGCAGCGCCCGCATCAGGCAGTATCCGATCGGGTTCTCCCCGAGGTGGAAGACGTAGCCCGCCCACTCCGGATCGCCGGTCAGCGCCGACTCCAGCCATTCGCTGCGGTACGTGCCGTCCGGCCGCGGCAGCTGACCCTGGAACTCCGACAAGTCGTGCCGGAACATCAGATACAGCCGCTCCAGCAGCTCCCGGTCCGCGGCGTCGAAACGCCGGACCGTCAGCTCGGGAGTCACGCGTTCTGGCACTCCTGGCAGGTGCCGAAGATCTCGAGGGTGTGGCTGATGTCGGCGTAGCCGTGTTCGGCGGCGACCTTGTCGGCCCAGCGCTCGACGGCCGGGCCCTCGACCTCGACCGTGCGGCCGCAGTTGCGGCAGACGAGGTGGTGGTGGTGACCCTTCGAGCAGCGCCGGTACGCCGTCTCGCCGTCGGCCGTCCGCAGGACGTCGACCTCGCGGGAGTCGGCCAGCGCCTGCAGTGTCCGGTAGACCGTGGTCAGGCCGACGGCCTCGCCGGAGGTCCGCAACTGCGCGTGGATCTCCTGGGCAGTCCGGAAGTCGTCGAGGGTGTCGAGCGCGGACGCAACCGCTGCGCGCTGACGGGTCGAGCGTGTTCCGATGGCCACCGTTCCTCCTGTCCGCACCGGCTTTTCCGCGGCATCGCCAGTAATTGTCTCAGAAGTCAGCAAATCAGTGTTCATCCCAGTGGTCGCCGTGCGCTGCGTGCAGGTGACCGTCGTGGACGTAGTCGACGTGATCGCCGTGCTCGACCTTCTTGTGCCCGCACTCCGGGTTGTGCGCGTGCGGGTGCGACGGGCTGACGACGTGCGGCGCCGGAGCCGGTACGCCGACCTCGGGCTCCTCGTCGTCGAGCGGCGCGATCCGGCCGGAGCGGCGGCGCAGGAGCGTCCCGACCGCGGCCGCGATCACGAAACCGCCCAGCGCGAGGACGACGATGGTCGCGCCGGGGGCGACGTTGGCGTTGTACGAGGTGATGATCCCGGCCAGGCAGGCCGCGACGCCGATCGCGCACGCGGTGACGAACGTACTGCGGAACGATCGCGTGATCTGCTGTGCGGTCGCGACCGGAACCACCATCAACGCGCTGACCAGCAGCAACCCGACGGTCCGCATCGCGACGGTGACCGTCACGGCCGCCATCACGGCGATCAGCAGGTTCAGCAGCTGGACCCGCAGGCCGGTCACCCGGGCGAACTCCTCATCCTGGCAGACGGCGAACAGCTGCGGGCCGAGACCGATCGCGATCACCAGGACGGCGACGGCGAGCCCGACGACGACGTACAGATCGCTGGTCGAGACCGTCGTCAGCGAGCCGAACAGGTAGGTGTTGAGCGTCGCGGCGCCCTGACCGGCCAGACCGATCAGCAGGACGCCGCCGGCGATCCCGCCGTAGAAGAGCAGCGCGAGCGCGACGTCCCCACTCGCTTTACCGCGAGCCCGCACCAGCTCGATCGCGGTCGCGCCGACGATCGCCACGATGATCGCGGTGAGCACCGGCGCGGTGCCGGTGAGCAGACCGAGCGCGACGCCGGTGATCGCGATGTGGCCGATCCCGTCGCCCATCAGCGACAGCCGCCGCTGGACGAGGTACGTCCCGATCGCGGGCGCGGACAGGCCGGTCAGCAACCCCGCGATCAGCGCGCGCTGCATGAACTCGAGCTCGAACAGTGTCATGAGGTCAGCCACCCCGAGTCGTTGGAGTCGGTGTGGTGGACGTGCGCGTGGGTCTGGGAGGCGTGCGGCGGGCCGTCGTACACGATCCGGCCGCGGCGCAGGATCACCGAGCGGTCGATCAGTGCGTCCATCGGACCGAGGTCGTGGCTGACCATCACCACCGTGGTGCCGCGGGCGACCCGCTCCCGGATCGCGTCGGCGAAGATCTGCTGGCTGGCCAGGTCGACCCCGGCCGTCGGCTCGTCGAGGATCAGCAGCTCCGGATCGGAGACCAGGGCGCGGGCGATCAACACGCGCTGCTGCTGGCCGCCGGAGAGCTCGGCGACGGCGTCCTTGCGCCGGTCGGCCATGTCGACGACGCGCAGCGCGTCCTCGATCGCGGCCTTACCGGCGGCGCCGAGCGGCGCGAACAACCGCCGCCGGGACAGCAGCCCCGACGAGACGACCTCGTAGACGGTGGCCGGGACGCCGCCCGCCGCGGTGATCCGCTGCGGGACGTACCCGACGCGCTTCCACTGCCGGAACCGCGGGACCGGCGTCCCGAACAGCCGAACCTCCCCGCGGGCGGCCGGCAGTAGGCCGACCACGGTCTTGATCAGCGTGGACTTGCCGGAGCCGTTGGTGCCGAGGACGGCGACCACCTCGCCCTGGCGGATCTGCAGGTCGACGCCCCGCAGCACGGGACGACCGCCCAGGTCGACCGAGAGATCGGTGACCTGGACGGTCTTCGCGGCGGTGTCGTGGTCCGCGTTCTTGGGTGTCACGCGCAGCTGTTCGCCTTCCGGAGCTCTTGGAGGTTCTCCCGCATCAGGCTCAGGTAGGTCTCTTGGGAGTTGGCGTCCGACAGGCCCTCGATCGGGCTCAGGACAGCGGTCTTGACGCCGACGTCCTTCGCGATCGTCTCGGCGACCTTCGGGCTGACCAGCTCCTCGTAGAAGATCGTGGTGACGTGCTGGGACTTCACGATCTCCTGGACCTCCTTGATCCGAGTCGGGGTCGGCTCGGCGTCCGGGGTGAACCCGGCGATCCCGACCATCGTCAGACCGTACCGCTTCGCGAGGTAGGCGAAGGCCTCGTGACTCGTCACGAACGTCTTCAGTTTGCAGTCCGCCAGCCCGGTCTTGAACTCCGAGTCGAGTTTGCCGACCTCGTCGAGCAGCGTCTTGGCGCGCGCCTTGTACCCGTCCGCGTTCGCGCTGTCGGCGGCGACCAGCTTGTCGGTGACCGCGTTCACGACCTTGGTGTAGCGGACCGGGTCGAGCCAGAAGTGCGGGTCGAGGGCCTCGTCACTGTGGGCGGCGGCCTTCGCCTCGCCCTCCTCGTGCTCCTCGAAGTCCGCGCCGGTGGCCTCCAGCTCCGCGGCCGGGGCGACGTCGAAACCGGTCTCCTTGGCGTTCTGCTCGACGGCCTCGTCGACGGCCGGCTGCAGGCTCTTCTCGTAGACGACGACCTTCGCCTGGGCGATCTCGCCGACCTGCTTGGGCGTCAGCTCCAGGTCGTGCGGCTCCACGCCGGGCGCGGTCAGCGTGGTCACGTTCACCGCGTCACCCCCCACTGTGCGGGCGATGAACTCGAGCGGGTAGAACGAAGTCACGACGTCGAGCTTGTCGCCACCGGATCCACCGGACGACGATCCGCCGCATCCGGCCAGGGTGATGGCGGCCAGGGCGGCCACGCCGGCGACAACCGCGCGAGTACAAGATCTCATGACAATCATTTTCATTTAACGGGAGATGATTGTCAAAACAGGGAGTTCATCACGATGGCCAGCCGACCCGTGGGACGCCGCCGAGCCGACCGCCGCAGTCCCCGCCGGGAGCGGCTCGACGTGCCCGCCGGGCATGGGCACGGCCATGGACACGGTGATCATGTGGTGGACACCTCCGTGGTGGACGCCGACGCGATCGTCGCGCGCCGGGTCCGGATCGTCGTCGCCGCGATCCTCGCGCCGCTCATCACGGCCGCGGTGATCACGATGATCGTGCTCTGGCCGGGCGGCGGTGTGAAGGTCGCGTCGTACCAGACCGAGACCGCCCGCGGCGAGGTGACCAAACTGGTGGCCTGCCCGGAGAAGCGGGATCAGTGCGATCTGGCGACGGTCCAGCTCAGCGACGGGCCGGACAAGGGGCAGGCGGCGCCCGTCCAGGTTCCGCAGGCCGGTAAGGCGCCGATCCCGGTCAAGGTCGGCGACACGCTGATGCTCGGCGTCCAGAGCGACGCGACGGATATCGCCGATCGCTACCAGTACGTCGATCACGACCGGACGAAACCACTGCTGATCCTGGCCGGCGTCTTCGCGCTCGCGGTGGTCGCGCTGTCGCGCTGGCGTGGGCTGGCCGCGCTCGGGGCGCTCGCGGTGACCGCGGTGATGCTGACGCAGTTCATCCTGCCGGCCATCCTCAAGGGCTCGAATCCGTTGCTGGTCGCGGTGGTCGGCGGCACGGTGATCATGGCGGTCGCGTTGTTCCTGACGCACGGGATCAGCGCCGAGAGTTCGATCGCCTTGTCGGGCACGGTCGCCGCGCTGGGGCTGACCGTGCTGCTGGGCTGGTTCTTCACCAAGCTGACGCTGCTGACCGGGATCGCGCCCGAGGGCGCCTCGGCGGCCAAGCAGTTCTTCCCGAATCTCGATCTGACCGGCTTGCTGGTCGCGGGCATGGTGATCGGCGCGCTCGGCGTCCTGGACGACGTGACCGTCACCCAGGCGGCCGCGGTCTGGGAGCTGTCGGCCGCGAATCCGGCCGCGACTCGCGCCCAGCTGATCGGCGCCGGACTGCGGATCGGTCGGACGCATGTCGCCTCCGTCGTCAACACGCTGGTCCTCGCGTACGCCGGCGCCGCGATGCCGGTCCTGATCACGTTCGCGATCCAGGGCCTGCCCGGCCAGTACGTCGTCTCGACGGAGCTGGTCGCGATGGAGATCGTCCGCGGCCTGGTCGGCAGCCTCGGCATCATCGCCGCCGTCCCGCTCACGACCGCCCTCGCGGCGATGGCGGTGGCGGACCGGTCCCGAGATCTGGCCGGGACCGAAAACAACAACTGAACCACAGCTCTTCCACCGGGGGACCGGGCCTTCTACAGTGCAATTAGGTCACGGAGAGTCCGCCAATGACTACCTTCTGTGGCCGCCCTGACGGGGTGAGGAGCGCAGATGAGATTCCGCCATCGGGACGGCTCGATCGTCCATCTGGGATATGCGGGGACAGTCCATCCGGCTGCCGATCTGGACGAGCTGGTCCGCTGGCTCGACGGCTGTGCCGGTACGGCGCGCGCCGACCTCGGCGTACCGGTGCTCGGAGTCGGGCTCTGGCTGGTCAGCCCACTCGCCGACCGGCTGGCGAACTCGCCGGTCGCGCTGCGCCGGCTGCGGCGGGCCCTGGTCCGCAATCAGCTCGAGGTCGTCTCGCTGAACGGCGTCGCGCACTCGCTGTACACCGATCCGATCGTCGGCGCGAAGGTCTACTGCCCCGACTGGACGGACGCCGAGCGGCTGCGCTACACGGTCGACCTGGTCGACATCCTCGCCGAGCTGATGCCGGCGGACGCGGAGTACGGGTCGGTCTCGACGCTCCCACTGGCCTGGCGGGAGCCGTGGTCGAAGGCGCGGGACGCCGCCGCGCGGGTCGCGTTCGACCGGCTCGAGTTCCACCTCGACCGGACCGAACGCCGAACCGGGCGCAAGATCCGGATCGCGGTCGAGCCCGAGCCCGGCTGCGTGCTGGAGATGGTCGGGCAGGCCGCGGGCTGGCTGAGCCGCTACACCAGCCCGGACGCCGGGAGGTCGAAGATCGGCCTCGGGCTGGACTCGTGCCACCTCGCCGTCCAGTTCGAGGAGCCGGACGCTGCGTTCGAAACGCTCTGGCGGGACGGCGTCGACATCGTGAAGGCGCAGCTGTCGGCGGCGCCGCAGCTCGTCGACCCGTCGGACGGCGCCGGCCGGCAGGCGCTCGCCGATCTTGGCGATCCCAAGTATTTGCGGCAGGTGCGGGAGTGGTGTGGGCCTGGGGTCGACGACGTCGGCCTGTCGTATCAGCTGTCCGGGCATGCCTGCTGGCGGATGCACGCCCACATCGCCGCACATGTCGCGCCACCACCTCCGTTGACCGCGACGAACGCCGTCCTGGACGAGTGTCTGAAACGGTTGGTGGGCGGTGGGCATCCGCTCGCACATCACCTGGAGTCGGAGACCTACACCTGGCCGCGGCCGCCGCGCACCCGAGTGCAACTCGCCAAGCGCCTGGTCAAGGAGCTGGAGTGGATGCGGGACCGCCTGACCGCTCTCGGCTTGGTCGAGGTGCTTTAACGACAGGAGGTACAGGACGCCGCGGCCGGGCGGCACGCTTGGCGGTCGGCCGGAGCCGGCGTTGCGCCGGTTGTACCTCCTGTCCTTCGTGTCAGGCGGACTCGCGGATGATCAGCTCGGTGGGGAGGACGACCGGGGCGGCTTCGCCGGTGGTCAGCAAGTTGAGCAGGAGCTGCGTGGTCCGGACGGCCTGATCGGTCATGGGGGAGCGGATCGTGGTCAGGGCGGGCGCGGTGTAGCGGGCGGCCTCGATGTCGTCGAAGCCGATCACGGCGACGTCGTCCGGGACGCGGCGGCCGGCTTCGCGCAGGGTGCGCAGGGCGCCGATCGCCATCAGGTCGTTGGCCGCGAAGACGGCGTCCAGCTGCGGGTCATCGTCCAGGAGCTGCCGCATCGCCTCGGCGCCGGAGATCCGGGTGAAGTCGCCGAGCGCGACGATCGAGCGGCGTCCGGTGTCCTTGAGGGTGTCGCGGTACGCCGTCAGCCGCTCCTGGGCCGCGGTCATGTCGAGCGGGCCGGAGATCGTCGCGATCCGGCGCCGGCCCTGGTCGAGCAGGTGCCGCACGGCCTGGGTCGCGCCGCCGCGGTTGTCGTTGTCGACCCAGGGCATCAGACCCGGCGTCGCGAGCCGACCGTGGCTGACGATCGGCAGCCCCGTGCGGGACAGGGACGCCGGGAGCGGGTCGGAACCGTCCATCGAGACCAGGATCGCGCCGTCCACATGGCCGCCGGCCAGGTACTGCTCGACGCGGCGGCGGCTCTCGTCGGAGCCCGCGAGCACGAGGGACACCTGGAACCCGGTGCGCTCCAGCTCGCGGCTCGCGGCCCGGACCACCATCGCGAACATTGGGTCGTCAGAGACCAGGCCCTGCGGGGGATCGGAGACGATGATCGCGATCGTGTTCGTCCGCTGGGTGACCAGGTTGCGGGCCGCGCCGTTCGGTACGTAGCCGAGCTCGGCGACCGCGGCCAGCACGGTCTCGCGGATGGACGGCGCCACCGTCGGCTCCCCGTTGATCACCCGGGACACGCTCGACTTCGACACCCCCGCCCGCGCCGCCACCGCGTGCAACGTCGGCCGCCTCATCATGGCTCCCTCCCTGACGTCGAGGATCTCACGGTTCCGGAACCTGTCAACTCTTGACACCGTTCCCCCCAGCGCACAATCTCGCACTCAGGGAACGTTCCCTCAGATGTGTATCCGACTGCCCCGGAGACGCCCATGCCACATCTCACCCGCCCGAGAACCGCGGCCGCGCTGGCCGCCTTCTCCCTGCTCCTCGGCCTGCTCGTCGCGCTCCCCGCGCGGGCCGCCGACGTCCTGCTGTCCCAAGGCAAGACCGCCACCGCATCGTCCGCGGAGAACGCCGTCTTCGGCGCCGCCTCGGCCGTCGACGGCGACGCCGGCACCCGCTGGTCGAGCGCGTTCGGCGACCCGCAGTGGATCCAGGTCGACCTCGGCGCGTCGGCCGCGATCTCCCAGGTGCAGTTGTCCTGGGAAACGGCGTACGCGAGCGCCTTCCAGATCCAGGTCTCCGCGGACGCCGCCAATTGGACGACCGTCCACAGCACCACGAATGGTGCCGGAGGCAACCAAACTCTGAATGTCAGCGGGACCGGACGGTACGTCCGCGTACTCGGGACGCAGCGCGCGACCCAGTGGGGTTACTCGCTGTGGGAGTTCAAGGTGTTCGGCTCCGGGAGCGGCCCGGCTCCGGGCTCGAAACTCCTGTCATACAACAAGCCTGGGGTCGCCTCGTCGCAACAGCACGACTCGAACTGCTGGGAGTGCACGCCGGCCCGCGCGTTCGACCTCGACGCGGCCAGCCGCTGGGCGACCGCGACCGACAGCGGCTGGGTCGACCCGGGCTGGATCTACGTCGATCTCGGCGCGACCGCGCAGATCGACAAGGTCGTCCTGCAATGGGATCCGGCGTCCGCGAAGTCGTACCAGCTGCAGGTCTCGAACGACGCGCAGAACTGGTCGACGATCTACACGAACACCAACGGCCCCGGTTTCAAGGAGACGCTGACCGTCTCCGGGAGCGGCCGCTACGTCCGGATGTACGGCACGCAGCGGAACACGCCGTACGGGTACTCGCTGTGGGAGTTCCAGGTCTACGGCACCGGTGGTGCGCCCAACACGCCGCCGACCCCGCCGTCCGATCCGGCCAACCCGCCGCAGCTGGTCTGGCAGGACGAGTTCAACACCCGGGCTGGTGCGAAGCCGGACGCGACCAAGTGGCGTGCTGACCCCGGCACCGGTCAGAACAACGAGCTGCAGGTCTACACCAACCACGACAACGTCCAGACCGACGGTCAGGGCAACCTCGTCATCGAGGCACGCCGGCAGGCCACGCCTGGTACGACGTGTCCCGTCGACCCGGTCAGCGGCAGCACGACGTGCCAGTACACCTCCGGCCGGATCAACACCGGGACGAAGTTCGACACGACGTACGGCAAGATCGAGGCCCGGATCAAGGTGCCGAAGGGCAACGGGCTGTGGCCGGCGTTCTGGATGATGGGGTCGGACTTCCTGACCGGACGGCCGTGGCCGTACAACGGCGAGATCGACATCATGGAGATCCTCGGCCGCGAGACCACCAAGGGCTACTCGACGCTGCACGCTCCGGCGTACAACGGCGCGGGCGGTTATGGTGGCACCTACGGCCTGCCCGGCGGCGCCGACTTCTCGAACGACTTCCACACCTGGACGATGCTGTGGAACTCCACGAGCATCACCTACCAGGTCGACGGTACGACGGTCTTCACGGTCGACAAGGCGCAGCTCGAGGCGACCCGCGGCCCGTGGATCTTCGACCACCCGTTCTACCTGATCCTCAACGTCGCCGTCGGTGGTGACTTCCCCGGTCCGCCGAACAGCGCCACGCCGTTCCCGGCCCGGATGCTCGTCGACTACGTCCGCGTCTACCGCTGAGGAGGCCGGTGATGAAACGGACCGTTCTACTGACAGTGCTCGCGGTACTCGGCGCCTTCCTGGTGACGTCGGGCTCCGCGCAGGCAGCTGAAGCGTTGCTGTCCCAGGGCCGTCCAGTCCTCGCTTCGTCGACCGAGAACGCCGGTACGCCGGCCGCCGCGGCCGTCGACGGTGACAACGGCACACGCTGGGCCAGCACCTTCGCCGACAATCAGTGGCTCCGGATCGACCTCGGGTCCACGCAGTCCATCAACCGGGTCGCTCTGCGCTGGGAGGCGGCGTACGCGCGCGGCTTCCAGATCCAGACCTCGAACGATGGCAACGAGTGGAGCGCCGTCCACACCACGACCAACGGGACAGGCGGCGAGCAGAGCATCGCGCTGACCGGCTCCGGCCGCTACGTCCGCGTGCTCGTCACGGAGCGCGCGACACAGTGGGGTGCGTCGCTGTGGGAGTTCCAGGTGTACGGCGGCACCGGCGGACCGATCGTCCGGGTGGCGGAGTTCCTCGCCGACTGCCCGTACACGCACCGGCTGCCGGACGACCCGATCGTGTTCCCGAACATGCCGGGCGCCTCGCACATGCACAGCTTCTTCGGTGCGACCGTGACGAACGCCCACACGACGGTCGAGGATCTGGCGAACTCGCCGACCAGTTGCAACCCGGCGACCGACAAGTCGTCGTACTGGGTGCCGACGTTCTACTCCAACAATCAGCCGGTCGAGCCGACCGGGACGACGTTCTATTACCTGGGTGAAGGGGTTCGGGACGACGTCATCGCGCGGACCCAGCCGTTGCCGTTCGGGCTGCGGATCGTGGCCGGGAACGCGAAGGCCAGCGGGCCGAACGACAACACCATCTCCCGGTGGTCGTGTCTGCACGCCGGTGAAGCTGGCTCCGGGCACGACTTCATCACCTGCCCGGCCGGTTCGATGCTGGAGTCGTACCTGGACTTCCCGCAGTGCTGGAACGGGCGCGACCTCGACTCACCGGACCACAAGAGCCACATGTCCTATCCGGTGAACGGCGACTGCCCGGCGACTCATCCGGTTCCGGTGCCGAAGCTGCGGCAGGTGCTGCGCTACCCGGTGAACGGGTCGACGGCCGGCTTCCGGTTGTCGAGTGGCGGTGGGTTCACGATGCACGGCGACTTCTTCAACGCGTGGCCCGTCGCCGAGATGGCCCGCCGGGTCAACGACTGCATCCGCCCGATCATCAAGTGCGGGGCGGACGGACGTCCGTGACGAAGCTTCTCGTACTGGCGTTGGTCGCCGGTGTGCTCGGAGGATGCGGTTCGGCCCCGCAGCCTCCGGCCCCGGCGGCCTCCGTCGCGACCGTGAACCCGGCGTTCAATCCCACGGACGCCGCCTGGCTCGGACTGATGATCCCGATGGACGAGCAGTTCCTGCACATCCTCGGCCTGGCGCCGACCCACTCGACCGACCCCGCCGTACGCCGCCTGGCCGCGGACCTGACCACCGGACACCTAGCCGAGCTCGAACAGCTCGTCGCCACCCGCGACCGGGCCGGCCTCCCGACCGCCAATGCCCATGCCGGCCACGACATGCCGGGCATGATGCGCACCGACGAGGTGACCGCGCTCGAGAACCTGCGCGGACCCGCCTTCGACGCCGCCCTCCGCCGCGAGATCAAGGACCATCTGACCCAATCGGCGCTGGTCACCCGCAGCGTGCTAGCGGCCGGCCAGGACGCTGGGCTGAAAACTCTCGCGGCCACGATCGAGAAAGATCGCGCCGGCCAACTCAAGCTGGTGCGGTAGCTTCGTGCTGTGCCTGCCGACGCCTTCGAACCGCCTGCTCATCGGGGACTGCTGACCGAGAGCATCGCCCGGCGGCTGCAGAACGAGATCCGCTCCGGCGCGCTCCCGGTCGGCGCCAAGCTGCCGTCCGAGCGCGAGCTCGCCGCGCAGTTCGGCGCCAGCCGCAACGTGCTCCGCGAAGTCCTGCGCCGCCTCGAGGCCCAGCACCTGATCGAGGTCGCCCCCGGCCGCGGCTCGTTCGTCATCGACCAGTCCACCGCGGACGCCCGCTCGTACGACGCCCTCTACCGCGCCGCCCGCCCCACCGTCCGCCAACTCATCGAGGCCCGCATCCCCCTCGAGGTCGAGCTCGCCGGCCTCGCCGCCGAACGCGCCACCGCCGCCCAGCTCGCCGAGCTGCGCACGATCAACGACGCGATGATCGCCGCCACCGACCCGATCATCAAAGCCCGCGCCGACCTCGAGTTCCACGACAAGATCGCCCTCGCCGCCGCCAACCCCGTCCTGTGGACCATGCTCTCCTCGATCAGCGGCATGATGTTCGAGATGATGCTCCGCTCCAACTCCGACCCCTCCATCGCCCGCCCCGGCGTCCCCCACCACCCCGAGATCCTCACCGCCCTCGAGTCCCACGACGCCCCCCAAGCCCGCCACCACATGCGCGAACACCTCTCCCTGGCCCTCCGCACCTACGGCCCCGACCTAGACGTCCCCCTGGACCTAATGGCCGCCCGCCACATCGAAACCCTCCTCCACCCCAACCCCACCCCCTGACCCACCCGCCCGGCTCACGTCCGCCACAGCGGCCGGACACTTCGCCCGGCTCGCCCAGCCAGCGGCCGCGGGGTAGTTGTCGGAGGTGTCGTACCTGAGGCTGGGTTGTGGGTTGGCCTCGGCGGCTGAGGAGTGGTCCGGCTCGGGAGATGCTCGGGCTCGCTTCGCTCTGGCCGCCGGGAGGAAGCGGGCCCCGGGGGAACAACATCGCGGCCGGTGGGTAGTTGAGCCAGACGAAGTTGGCGGCCGCTTCGGCGGACTTGAGGGAATGGGTGTGTTATGGTCCAACTGGTAGGACCAGTTGGACCGGCTGGAGGTTGGTGTGGCGGCGGTTGAGCGGGTGATGAGTCGGCGGTCGTTCGGTGGGTTGGCTGCTGGGGTTGTGGGTGGAGTCGCGCTGGGCGGGTGCGGGGCAGGGGCGCCGACGGCGAGTACGACGTTGCGGGTTGCGGCGGTGAATCATGTGTGGACTCGGGCGGTTCGGGAGCGGTTGCCGGAGTTCGAGGCGTTGGTGGGGCGGCGGGTTTCGATGTCGTTGCTGACCGGGGATCAGTTGTCGAGTAGTTACAACGTGAAGCTGAATGCTTCGGCGACTGATATCGACGTGATGATGGTGCGGCCGCTGCAGGAGCAGTTGTTGTTCGCGCACAACGACTGGCTGGCTGATCTGAGTGATCGGGTCAAGGATGCCGCGTTCGAGTGGGGTGACTTTCAAGCGCCGCCGCGGGAGGCGTCGACGACCGGCGGTCGGGTGTTGAGTGTGCCGGTGGTGACTGAGCGGCCGGTGCTCTACTACCGCAAGGACTTGGTGCCGACGCCGCCGAAAACTCTGGCGGAGTTGAAGGTTGCGGCTGCTGGTCTGACCGATCGCGGTGCGGGCCGGTTCGGGTATGTGGGTCGCGGGCAGCGCAGTGGCGCGGTCACGCAGTGGTCGAGTTTCCTGTACTCGTACGGCGGGGACTTCACCGTGGACGGGCGGTCGGCGATCGCGACGTCCGAGGCGATCGCGGCGTACGAGTACTACGGCGAGCTGCTCGGGCGATCGGGCCCGCCGGGGGCGACGAATATGAGTCTCGAACAGGCGATGCCGATCTTCGCGCAAGGCAAGGCGGCCTTCTACATCGACGCCGACGCGATCTACACCGGGCTGATCGACCCGAAGGTCTCCGCGGTCGGCAAGACGATCGGGTACGCGCCGTTCCCGACCGGCCCGGCCGGCTCCAAGCCGTACAACATCCCCTCCTGGAGCCTCGGCATCAACCGGTTCTCCCAGCTCCAGGACGACGCCTGGGAGTTCATCCGCTGGGCGGCCGGCGTCCAGCTGGTCACCGCGCTGCAGACCGCGGGGATTCCGGGCGCCCGCGAGTCCGTCTGGGCGAACCCGGCCGCCGCGGCCGGGTTCCCGCCGGAGCTGAGTGCGGCGATGCAGGTGAACGCGCGGAACGGCGTCGGCCACGACCGGCCGCAGGTGCTTCAGGTCGGCCGGGCCCGCGACATCGTCGGCCGGCCGCTGGTGTCGGCCGTCCTGCAGGAGCAGGTCGCGCCGGTCGCCCGGGACGCGGACGCCGAGTTCGCCGACTTCCTCGTCCGCGACAACCGTCACCGGGAGTCCTGATGGCCAACCGGCACCTGAAATGGCTGATGCTCTCGCCGGCGCTGCTCTTCGTCGGCGCGATGATCATCTTCCCGCTGCTGTTCACACTCAACCTGAGCACCACCGACGCGTTCGGCGCGGTGAACGCCGGTGCCGACCGCATCGGCCTGCAGAACTTCGCCGACGCGTTCGGCGACAACCGACGCTTCTGGCCGGCCGTCTGGCGGACGATCGGGTTCACCGTCGCCGCGGTCCTGCTGGAGACGGTCTTCGGGCTCGCGCTCGCGATGCTGATGCGCCGGGCCTTCCGCGGCATCCGCTGGGTGCGAACGATTCTCATCATCCCGCTGCTCGCGACTCCGGTCGCGATCGGCATTCTCTGGCTGCTCATCCTCGACCCGACCACCGGCATCGCGAACCACCTGCTCGGCGCCCTCGGCATCCCGCCGCAGGAGTTCCTCGGCTCGGTCCGCGCTTCGCTGCCGACGCTGGTCCTGATCGACGTCTGGCAGTGGACGCCGATGATGACGCTGCTGTTGCTGGCCGGGCTGTCGACACTCTCGGAGGAGCCCGAGGAGGCCGCGAGTATGGACGGCGCCAACGCCTGGCAACGGTTCCGGTACGTCGTCCTGCCGATGCTCGGCCCGACGCTGACCACCGCGCTCGTCCTGCGGGCCGTCGACGGGCTGAAGACGTTCGACATCATCTACGCGACGAAGGGCGCCGGCGGCGGATCGTCGTTCGAGGCGGAGACGCTGAACGTCTACGCCTACGGGCTCACCTTCGACTACCAGGAGTACGGTCTGGCCGCGGCGGTGCTGGTGCTGTTCACCTTGTTCATCATCGGCGTGGTCCTGGTACTGCGCCGCCGCTCGGCCGGGAGTGCGGCATGAAGACGCTTCGTGGGGTCGCGATCACCGTCGTCGCGCTGTTCTTCAGCCTGCCGATCGTCTGGATGTTCGCGGCGGCGTTCAAGACCAACGTCCAGGTGACCGATCCGTCGATCGGCCTGATCTTCCGGCCGACGCTGGACAACTTCCGCGCGGTGCTGGCCGACGAGCGGATCCTGCCCTCGATGGCGAACTCGCTGATCGTCGGCGTCACCTCGACCGTGCTGTCCGCGATCATCGCCGTCCCGGCGGCCTGGGCGGTGGGCCGGTTCCGGATGCATCGGGCCGGGTCGCTGGTGCTGGTCGCGCGGATCGTGCCGGCCATCTCGCTGCTCGTGCCCTGGTACTACCTGTTCGCGCAGGCCGGGCTCGTCGGCAGCTACACGGTGCTGATCCTGAGCCACATGTTCGTCTCGGTGCCGTTGATCCTCTGGATCATGATCGGCTTCTTCGAAGGCCTGCCGATCGAGCTCGAGGAAGCGGCCCGGGTCGACGGGCTGAGCGCCTTCGGGGCGTTCCGCCGGATCGCGCTGCCGCTCGCCGCACCGGGGACGGCGACGGCGTCCGTGCTGGCCTTCGTGGCCAGCTGGAACAACTTCATGTTCGCGCTGATCCTGTCCGACGAGCACACGATGACCGTGCCGGTCGCGCTGTTCTCGTTCATCTCGTACGCCGGTACCGACTGGGGCGGCCTGATGGCGGCCTCGACCGTGATGACGATCCCGGTCGTCGCGGTTGCCGTACTCGCCCAGAAACATCTCGTCGCCGGTCTGACCGCCGGCGCCACCAAAGGCTAGGAGCCACTCGATGAAGATCGTCGACGCGTCCGTCGTCGTCACCAGCCCGGGCCGCAACTTCGTCACCTTGCGGATCACCACCGACGACGGCGTCACCGGCCTCGGGGACGCGACGCTGAACGGCCGCGAGCTGGCCGTGGTCAGCTATCTGCGCGATCACGTCGCGCCGCTGCTGATCGGCCTCGACCCGCACCGGATCGAAGACACCTGGCAGCTGCTCTACCGCGGCGCGTACTGGCGGCGCGGCCCGGTCACGATGGCGGCGATCGCGGCCGTCGACGTCGCGCTGTGGGACATCAAGGCCAAAGTCGCGAACCTGCCGCTCTACCAGCTGCTCGGCGGCGCGAGCCGCGACCGCGTCCGCACTTACGGGCACGCGAACGGGCGCGACCTGCCGGAGCTGTTCGACTCGGTCCGGGAGCGGTTGGAGCAGGGCTACAAGTCGATCCGGATCCAGACCGGCGTCCCGGGGCTGAAACGCGTGTACGGCGTCCACGGTGAGCCGGAGGTGACGCCGAGCGGGCATCCGCGTCCGCTCGTCGAGGACTGGGACACCGCGGCGTACCTGCGGCACATCCCGACTGTGTTCGAGGCCGTGCGGAGCGAGTTCGGCGCGGAGCTGCCGCTCCTGCACGACTCGCACCACCGGCTCACCCCGCAGCAGGCGGCGCGGCTCGGCAAGGAGCTGGAGCCCTTCGACCTCTTCTGGCTCGAGGACTGCACCCCCGCCGAGAACCAGGAGGGCCTGCGCCTCGTCCGCAGTCACACGACGACGCCGCTCGCGATCGGCGAGGTCTTCAACACGATCCACGACTTCCGCACCCTGGTGAACGAGCAGCTGATCGACTACGTCCGCGCCGCGGTCACTCACTTCGGCGGGGTCTCGCCGCTCAAGAAGCTCTTCGACTTCGCCGCCCAGCAGCAGATCAAGTCCGCGATCCACGGCCCTGAGGACATCTCCCCGGTGGGTATGGCCGCCGCGATCCACCTGGATCTGGCGATCCACAACTTCGGCATCCAGGAGTACGCCGGCTACACCCCCGCCACCGAACAGGTCTTCCGGCACGAGTTCACCTTCACCGACGGCTACCTGCACCCAGGCGAAGCCCCCGGTCTGGGCATCGAGCTGGACGACGAGCTGGCCGCCGCCCACCCCTACAAACCCGCCTACCTACCGGTCAACCGCTTGGCCGACGGCACCGTCCACGACTGGTAACCCCGGACGCCGGTGCGGGTCAGTTTCCGGCCAGGCGGGAGACGGCGAACAGGAGGATGACGAGGATCGAGAAGACGCGGAGGAACTTGGCGCCGCCGGCGACCGCGGGCCAGGAGAGGAACGCGAGCCAGCCGAGCACGAGCGCCAGCAGGACGAGCGCCGGGATGCCGACCGGGATCGGAGCGAAGACTCCGACGATGGCCAGGACGAAGGTGATCGCGGGCAGGGTCAGCTTCGGGGCGGCGTGCAGCCGCGCGACGTACGGGTAGCTGATCTTGGTGATTCGCTGCCGCAGCGGGCTCACCGGCTGACTGCTGGAGGAACTCATAGCGCCATTGTTCCAGGTCATAGGGTGGTGAGATCCGGATGTGATGGAGGTAGGCGGCCGATGGACCCGAAGACGTGGGTGGTTCGGGTGTTTCCGGAGGGGCCGGGCGGTGGGAATCCGGCGCCGATCGTGCTCGCGGCGGCGGGGATGACGGACGCGGACATGCAGGCGGTGGCGCGGGTGTCGGGGCATGAGAGCGGGTTCGTGGTGTCGGCGTCCGCGGAGTCCGGGGGTGACCTCGGGCTGCGGTTCTGGGTGCCGAACCATGAGATGTCGATGTGCGGGCATGCGACGGTCGGAGCGGTCTGGCTGCTGGACCGGGAAGGGCTGCTGCCCGGCGACGAGGTTCGGGTCGAGACGTTGAGCGGGCTGGTGGATGCTCGGGTTGACGGGCCGGCGGGGGAGCGGCGGGTGCAGGTTTCCCAGCCTGCTGGGGTGGTCGAGGCGGTGCCGGACGACGTGGCGGCCGCGGTCGTCGACGTCCTGGGGATCACGGCGGCCGAGCTGGGTGCGGCGCCGATCCGGAACGCGCGGACGAGCCGGGTGAAGACGCTGGTGCCGCTGACGAGCGTCGAGGTTCTCGACAGACTGCAGCCGGACTTCGGGCGGGTGGCGGCCGTGTGCGACGCGCTCGGCTCGACCGGGCTGTATCCGTACGCCGTCGGCGACCGGGCCGCGCAGGTCTTCCACGCGCGCCAGTTCCCCCGCTCCTCGGGATACCCGGAGGACGCCGCGACCGGGATCGCCGCCGCGGCGCTCGCCTTCGGCCTGCTGGCGAACGGCTGGGTCCGCGCCGACGAGACGCCGATCCATGTTCGCCAAGGTCAGGCCATGGGTCGCCCGTCCCGGATCACGCTCCGCTTCCGGCTGTCCGGGGAGCAGATCGCCGGCATCTGGCTGGGTGGGCGCGTCGAGCTGTCACCGGGCGACGCCGTACGCTGACGGGTGTGTTCGTGGTGATCAGGTTTCGGGTCGGCGAGGCCGAGCAGGCGGAGTTCGTGGTCCGGTTGGACGCGGCGGTCGAGGTGCTGAGCCGGCAGAAGGGGTTCGTCGCGGCGCGGACCGGGCGCAACGTCGACGATCCCGAGCTGCTCGCGCTGACGCTGGAGTTCGAGAACGTGGGCAGCTACCGCCGCGCGCTGTCGCCGTACGAGGTGAAACTGGCCGCGGTTCCGCTGCTGTCGCAGGCAATCGACGAGCCCACGGCGTACGAGAGTCCGTTCGAGCTGCGCTGATGCGACTTTGACCACCAACGCCGGTTAGCCTGGACCTTTCCGTACCTCACCTGTGCCCGTTTCTGGAGTTCAAAAGTGCCCGTGGAAACCGTCGATGCCGTCGTCAGCCTCAGTAAGCGAAGGGGCTTCGTCTATCCGTGCGGCGAGATCTACGGCGGTACCAAGTCGGCGTGGGACTACGGGCCCCTCGGCGTCGAGCTGAAGAACAACGTCCGCACCCAGTGGTGGCGGTCGATGGTGACGAGCCGGGACGACGTCGTCGGGCTGGACTCGTCGGTCATCCTGCCGACCAAGGTCTGGGAGGCGTCCGGCCATCTGTCGGAGTTCGTCGACCCGCTGACCGAGTGCCAGTCGTGCCACAAGCGGTTCCGCGACGACCACCTGCGCGAGGACTACGCCCGCCGCAAGAACAAGGACGCCGACACCGTCGAGCTGGCCGAGATCGCCTGCCCGAACTGCGGGAACAAAGGCACCTTCACGCCGCCGCGGATGTTCAACGGGCTGCTCAAGACCTACCTCGGCCCGGTCGAGTCCGAGGAGGGGCTGCACTACCTGCGGCCCGAGACCGCGCAGGGCATCTTCGTGAACTTCGCGAACGTGATGGGCACCGCCCGGAAGAAGCCGCCGTTCGGGATCGCCCAGGTCGGCAAGAGCTTCCGCAACGAGATCACGCCCGGCAACTTCATCTTCCGGACCCGGGAGTTCGAGCAGATGGAGATGGAGTTCTTCGTCGCGCCGGGCGCCGACGAGGAGTGGCACGAGTACTGGCTGAAGGCCCGCTGGGACTGGTACGTCGGCCTCGGCCTGAACCCGGACAACATGCGGTTCTACGAGCACCCGAAGGAGAAGCTGAGCCACTACTCGAAGCGCACCGTCGACATCGAGTACAAGTTCAACTTCGGCGGCAAGGAGTTCGACGAGCTGGAGGGGATCGCCAACCGGACGGACTTCGACCTGTCCACGCACTCCAAGCACTCCGGCGCCGACCTGTCCTACTTCGACCAGGAGAAGGGCGAGCGCTGGACGCCGTACGTCATCGAGCCCGCGGCCGGCCTGACCCGGAACGTGCTCGCCTTCCTGCTCGACGCCTACACCGAGGACGAGGCGCCGAACGCGAAGGGCGGCGTCGACAAGCGGACCGTACTGCGCTTCGACCCGCGGATCGCGCCGGTGAAGGCCGCCGTCCTGCCGCTGTCGCGGAACGCCGACCTCTCGCCGAAGGCTCGCGACCTGGCGACCGAGCTGCGGCGGAACTGGAACGTCGACTTCGACGACGCCGGCGCGATCGGCCGCCGCTACCGCCGCCAGGACGAGATCGGCACGCCGTTCTGCATCACCGTCGACTTCGACACCCTCGAGGACCACGCGGTCACGATCCGCGAGCGCGACTCGATGAAGCAGGAGCGGGTCGCGCTCAGCGAGGTCACCGGCTACCTCGCCCAGGCTCTGGTCGGCTGCTGAGATGAAGCTGCTCAGGGGCGATCGGCTCCGCTTCGGGCTCGCGGTCTTCGGGCTGTCGGCCCTGGCCGTCTTCGTGCTGGCCGGCTGCTCGGACACCGCGCCCGAGTCCGGGAACAGCCCGTCCGCCCCGAGCAGCTCCGGCCCGACGTCGGCGCCGATCCCGACCGCATCGACGCCGACGCTGAAGCCGCTGCCGAAGCCGGCCAAGCCGTTCCCGACCCCGGTCGTCACCGGCGCCCCGGAGTCCGATGCCCCGCTCGCGACCCGGATCCGCTTCGCCATCGCCAAGCAGACCCAGCTGACCGCCGGCAAGGCGGCCAAGACCACGGTCAACTGCCCGGGGATCGACGCCGCCGACAAACCCGGCGACCACACCCTCAAGTGCACGGTGACGTACGCCGGTCAGCCCTTCACCGGCACCCTGACCGTCAACGCCAAGCCCTACACCGCGACGTACAAGTTCACCTCCGAGAACGTTGCCGTCGTCAAGGAAAAGGTCGTCGACGCCGTCCTCCGCGCCGTCCCGGACGCCGCGACCATCACCTGCACCATGCAGCCGGTCGCCGTCGTCCCGTCCACCGGTGCCGGCGTCCGCTGCGACGTCACCACCACCGCGAACGCCGTCACCCCCTACAACGCCCGCATCTCCGGCGACGGCAAGATCCTCGTCGCAAAGGCCTGACCATGTTGAAGCTCGGCAATCTGACGATCGATACGCCGGTGGTACTGGCGCCGATGGCCGGTATCACGAACGCGGCGTACCGGCGGTTGTGCGCCGAGCAGGGCGCCGGGTTGTACGTGTGCGAGATGATCACGTCGCGGGGGATCGTCGAGGGGGACCAGAAGTCGCTGGACATGCTCACGTTCGATGAGCGGGAGACTGTTCGGTCGGTGCAGTTGTACGGCGTGGACCCGGTCTACATCGGGAAGGCCGTGCAGTTGTTGTGCGATCAGTACGGCGTCGCGCACATCGATCTGAACTTCGGGTGCCCGGTGCCGAAGGTGACGCGGAAGGGCGGGGGCGGCGCGCTGCCGTGGAAGCGCAATCTGCTCGGCGCGATCCTGCAGTCGGCCGTGCGGGCCGCGACGCCGTACGGGATTCCCGTCACGATGAAGACGCGGATCGGGATCGATCGCGACCACCAGACGTACCTGGACGCCGGGCGGATCGCGGAGGAGTCGGGGGCGGCCGCGATCGGTCTGCACGGGCGGACGGTCGCGCAGGCGTACTCCGGTCAGGCGGACTGGACGACGATCGCGGCGCTGGTCGAGCACGTGAACATCCCCGTGCTCGGTAACGGCGACATCTGGGAGGCGGGTGATGCGCTGCGGATGGTCGAGGAGACCGGGTGCGCCGGTGTCATCGTCGGCCGTGGGTGTCTCGGGCGGCCGTGGTTGTTCCGCGATCTGGCGGTCGCGTTCGCCGGGGGCGAGGCGCTGAACCTGCCGACGCTCGGCGAGGTCGCCGACGTGATGCGCCGGCACGGCGAGCTGCTCGCCGACCTGATGGGGGAGCAGCGCGGCCTGCGCGACTTCCGCAAGCACGTCCCCTGGTACCTGAAGGGCTTCCCGGCCGGCGGCGAGCTGCGCGCCGCCCTCGGCATGGTCGACACCCTCGCCCACCTCGACGAGCTCCTCACCCAGCTCGACCCCACCGTCCCCTTCCCCACCGCCGAGCTCGGCGCCCCCCGAGGCCGCCAAGGCAGCCCCCGCGAGCGCGTCATCCTCCCGCACGGCTGGCTCGACAACACCGACGGCCTCACCGAAGACCTAGCCGACGCCGAAATCGGCGTCTCCGGCGGCTAACCACCCACCTTCCAAGCGTCTGGCCTATCCCCGCCTGCCCGGCGGTTGACCACCCCACCTTCCGGCGGCTTACCTCCCCCCGCCTCCGCGTTGGCTGAGCTATTCCCGCCTCCGCGGGGGTTGACTGCCTCGCCCTCCCGGTGGTTGACCTACGCTCCGCTTCGCCGGCGGCTCAGATACCTCGCCTCCCCGGGGGGTGCGGACCGCCAGCACTCACCAACCTGCTGTGGGGCGGCCAGCGGGTGGTTGGTTGAGCGTGGGGGTGGGGGGCTCTGCGTAGTTAGTGGGTGGTGGCGGTTCGCAGGTCGGCGGTCCATTCGGCGGCTAGGGCCATGCCGTTGGGGAGTTGGTCGCCGATTTCCCAGCGCCAGGTGATGACCATGGCGAGCATGAGTAGGCGGCAGTCGTGGAGGAGTGCGTGGTTGATGTTTGGGTAGTGGGCGGCGACTGGGGCGGGGGCGTGGGCGAGGTCGAACTCGATGGGGCCGTGGCACATGGTTTCGAGGTCGATGAAGAGCGGGCCTTCCGGGGTGGCGAGGAGGTTTCCGGGGTGGGGTTCGCCGTGGAGGAGTTGGGTGGGGCCGGTGATGGCTGTGCTGCGGTCGTGCAGGGTCGTCAGGAGCAGTTCGCGGTCGGCGTCGGAGACCTCTGGCGTCAGCGCTCGGTCCGACAGCTTGGTCTGGGCTTCGGCGACGCGGTCGAGGAAGTGCGGTACTGGGACGTCGGCAGCCCGCATCGCGACGTGGAGTCGTGCGAGCGCGTCGGCGTACGCGGCTGGTGAAATCGCTTGCTGGGTTGAGGTTTCGTAGTACTTCCAGAGCGTGATCGCGAAGCCGTCCTGCTCGTGGACGACGTCCGACACCGGCGGGACGACCGGGCCGCCGGCCAGCTGCCGGGCGAGCTCGAGCTCCAGCGGAAACCCGTGCTCGCCGTCGAACGCGACCCGGGCGAGGACGTCGCCGAGTCGCACGATGATCTTGTTCGAGTTGCTCAGCAGGACCGCCTCGTCAGCGGTGCCGACGATCGACGTGATGGCGGTGATCGCGCGTACGACGTCCGGGGCATCCACCCCGGCACCGTAACAACCTCAGCCGATTCCCACCTTCTGATATTCGGGCTGGACGACGAACACCACGCGCTCGTCGTCGCGCGGATAGGGCTCGTCGGTGTACTTCGCGGACAGCTCGTCGATGATCGGCCAGGCGGCGTCGCCCTCGATCCGCTCGACCACCCGGCCCCGGATGACGACCGGCTCGAACCACCGCTCGGCCGGCACGATCGACACGGCGATCCGCGGATCGCCGTCCAGGTTGCGCGCTTTGCGGGTGTTCGGCCCGGTGAAGAAGACGACCTGCTCACCTCGCGCGCCGATGTAGACGGGTGCGCTGTGCGGCGCGCCGTCCGGTCCGATGGTGGCGAGGTGGGCGAAGGACGCGGCTTCGAGAACGCTGCGGACGGCGGGATCAAGCATGACAACTCCTCATCGGACGACGGCGTAGCGCAGATGGGTGACACCTGGTGCGGGGATCGCCTCGATCAGCCGCAGGTCGATGTGTTCGGTCAGTTCGCGGAACAGCCGATGACCGCCGCCGAGCAGGATCGGCACCTGGTGCAGGACCAGCTCATCGACCAGCCCGGCCTGCAGTGCGGACGTGGTCGCGCCGCCGCCCATGATGCCGACATCTTTGCCGGAGGCAAGCTTTTGGGCGACCTCGACCGCCGCCTCGATGCTGTTCGCGAGCGTCTGCTCCGGCCCGACCTCCAACGGCTCCCGGCTCAGCACGACCAGCGGCGCGTTCGGGTGCGGGCTTCCGCCGCTGAAGTGGCTGGAGTGTTCGTACGTCGTCCGGCCGCAGATCACGGCGCCGTCGCGCCCCGCGAGCTCGTCGAAGAGCCGCGCGCTCGGCGCGCTCATCCGGAAGCCGTCGCCGAACACCGTGCTCGGAGTGTCGCCATCGAAGTACCAGTCGAACAGCCGGCCCGCATCGCCGAGCCCGCGTCCGAACTCCGCCGCGCCGGACGGCGTCCGTCCGCTGATGTACCCGTCGACCGAGACGGCCAGTGCCACCACGACTTTGCTCATGCGGCCGACCCTAGGCGCGTGCCAGCACGCGGCTCTTGAACAAATCGCGCATGCCGGCCAGGAACGGCTCGTACGAACCGGCGTGGTCGTGTCCGCAGGCGCAGCGGTCGAGGTCCGTGCCGAGCAGTTGCGTCGGCGTCAGCCCGGTCAGCCGCAGGCACTCCCGGCTGAGGTGCGCCTGATCGGCGTACCCGGCGTCGATCGCGAGCCCCGCCGTACCGTCGAGGCCCCGCCGACCGGACGGCGCAACGCCGGCCTGTGCGAGCGCGAGGAAACCTTGGAAGCGCAGGATGCGTTGCAGCACTTTCGGCGTCGTCCCAACGGCGTGCAGGCAGCGACGGCGCAGCTGGCTCGCCGAGAGCGCAAGCTGGGTGGCGACAGCGTCAACGCCGGTCGGTCGCCACGGCATCAGCGCCACCGCCGCTGCGCGAACCAGTGGATCGGCACCGACCCGAAAGCGCTTCAGCAGTTGGGTTTGCAGGTAGGCCAACGCGTACTCCGGCGTCGCGGGCAACTCATCAACCAAGCCATCCGCCCAGACCTCCGCGAGCGGAAGGCGCTGGTCGACCAGCTCGTCGAGCGCGACTGGGAGCGGCGGCGCCGCCCCAGGATGGAAGCGGACGCCGACGATCGTCGTACGGGCCGGGATCAGTTCGAGCGCCGGGCCGGTCAGCGGACCGAGGAGCTGCGGGCGGCCGCCGAGCGGGAAATGCAGCTCGACACCGCCGGTCGGCAGGTGTCGGTGCAGGTGGTCGGCAGGGCCGGTGTGCTGGATCCAAACCGTGCGGACGACGTCGGCCAGCCGCGGGTCGGGGAGGCGCTCGACGTAGTCCACTCGCGCAGTGTTTCCGGGAAATTACTTGTTGTCGATCCCTTGACCCCGGCCCCGATGACAGGACACCTTGGTCGGCATCGGATTAACGAATCATTTCCGAACATGGAGCGTAAAACGTTGTCGATCGTGATCGGTGTCGTCACCCACTCGACGCACGGGAAGCTGTTCCGCGAGGCGGCCAGCACCTTGCGTGGGGTCGATCTGGAGTGGGTCAGCTACGACCACGAGGAGAACGTCCGCGAGAAGGTCGCCGAGTTCCTGGCCAACACCCGGCTGGACGGCTTCCTCGCCGGTCCGGTGCCGTACACGGCGAGCCGCGAGCTGCTCCCGCCGGGGTTGCCGGTCGGCGTCGTCCGTCCGTCGGCGCTCGATCTGACGCTGGCGCTCTACCGCGCGCAGCAACGCGGCTGGGGCCGGACGCCGGTCAGCATCGACACGTTCCCGGCCGAAGCGGTGGACGCCGTCCTCGACGCGCTGGAGCTCGATCGGGACCAGATCGCCAGCCTGCCGTACGCGCCGACCCAGTCCGTCGAGGAGATCGTCGACTTCCATCGGACGGCGTACCAGCGGTTCGGCGATCGCGGGTACGTGATCAGCGTCCGCGCCGCCGTCCGTGAACAGCTCGCGGACGACGCGTTCGGGATCCTGAGCGGGATGCCGGTGCCGGCCACGATCCGCACCGAGCTGCACGAGCTGGCGCTGCGGATCGAGTCCGATCGCGCGAGCGCGCAGCGGTTCGCGGCCGGGGTGTTCCTGGTCTCGCGGGCCGCGGACGAGGAGCGGGCCCGGGTCGGCCTGATGAACTTGTTGCTGAACACCCCCGAGTTCGCCGGGGCCTGGATCGAGGACCGGGGCCGCCGCGGCGTCGTGGTCTTCGCGCACAAGGCGCTGTTCGAGCGTGTGACCCGCAACTGGGTCGCCGTCCCGGCGCTGGCCGAGGCCGGGACGGCGCTCGGCGCGCAGGTCTCGGCCGGGTTCGGGGTCGGGGTGTCCGCCCGCAACTGCGTGCTGCTCGCCGAGCGGGCGGCGGCCCGGGCGGAGCAGGAGGACGAGCCGTGCGCGTACCTGATCGAGGACAGCGGCGTGATCATCGGGCCGATGGGCCCGAAGTCCACCGCCGACCGGGAGGCGCTCAGCTTCTCCTACCGCGAGCACGGCGACCACGTCGAACGGCTCGCGAAATCCGTCGGTCTCAGCGCGGCGACGGTGTCGCGGCTGGCCGCGCTCGACCACGAGCTGGAAGGACGTGCGATCTCGCCTGGAGAGCTCGCCGACCGGCTCGGTATCACCGATCAGAGCGGACGCCGCCTGATCCGCACCCTCGACGCCGGTGGCCTGGTCAGCGACGAGGGGACTGCGCAGCACCACCCGAAAGGACGCCCGACGCGTCTGTACCGGCTACGCATCGCCCAATCCCTGAAGGGAACACCATGGAGCTCAACCGCCGCCAGGTCCTGAAGCTCGCCGGCCTCGGCCTGACCGCCACGGCCGCACCCGGCGTCCTCGCCGCCTGCTCGAACGGCTCCGGTGGAGACGCCGGGGACGGCAGCGTGAAGTTCGAAGGCTGGGACTACGAGGCCACGCTCGTCCAGCAGAACCTGGACAACTTCACCAAGGCCAGCAACGTGAAGGTCAACTACACGCCGATCACCAGCGCGCAGTACGTGCAGAAGGTGGTCGCGGAGTTCACCGGCGGCGGCGGTCCGGACGCCCTCTACGTGTACGACGATTCGCTCGCCGCCTGGGTCGAAGGCGAGTACCTGCAGCCGATCGACGGCCTGCCCGGAGTGGACGACGTGTACGCCGCGATCTTCCCCGGGAACGCGGAGGCGATGACCTACCAGGGCAAGCGCTACGGCCTGCCCTACTACACCGACTCGAACTGCCTGATCTACAACGCCGAGATCCTCTCGAAGGCCGGCTTCAGCAAGCCGCCGGCCAGCCTGGAGGAGCTCGAGGCGCAGGCCGCGAAGATCAAGAGCATGGGCCTGCTGGAGCACCCGATCGGGCTGCCGGCCCAGCTGTCCGACACCTGGTGGGCGTGGGTCTGGGGGCTGGTCTACTCCAGCGGCGGCGACATGTTCGACGACCAGCAGGCGCCGATCATGAACACGACCGACACCGTCACCAAGGATGTCCTGACCTGGCTGCAGGACGCGGCCAACAAGTCGAAGGTGCTCGACCCGGCGTCCCTGCAGCTGCTGCCGGTGCCGGTCGACAACGCGATGAAGGCCAACCGGTACGCGTTCACGATCGGGGCCCGGTACGCGCTGCGCGACTACAACGATCCGCAGAAGTCGAAGGCGGCCGGCAAGATGAAGATGGCGCTGGTGCCGAGCCTCGACGGCAAGGTGCACGGGACGATCAGCAACACCCGGATGTACGGCCTGGCCAAGGACACCGAGGTCAAGGACGACGCCTTCAAGCTGCTCACCTACCTGGGCGGTTTCGACGCGGACAAGCAGCCGTACACCGCGAAGTTCTGGTTCCAGCAGCGCGGCCTCGGCTTCGCCTACAAGGAGCTGGCCAAGGATCCGGAGATCGTCGCGTCGCTGAAGAAGTTCGCGGATCCGGCGATCTACGCGCAGCTGGCCGAGATCGCCCGGCCGCGGAACGTGCTCGGCGTCGCCTGGTACACCGAGTTCGAGACCGAGATGCACAAGGTCGTCCAGGGCGTGCTGAGCAACCAGACGCAGCCGGCCGCCGCGGTCGCGAGTCTCGCGCAGACGGCCGAGACGCTGAAGAAGAAGTACAGCTGACGTGACGGTCCTGACCGAACGCCGGCCGCTGGGCGACAACGCGAAGGCCTGGGCGCTGAACGCCCCGGCCATCGTGGTGATCTCCCTGCTGGTCGCCTACCCGATCGGCTACTCCTTCTACGTCAGCATGCAGCGCAACAACCTGAAACGCCCGCGGGCCAAGCGTTTCATCGGCCTGGACAACTACAAGGCGCTGCTCACCGACGACGCCTTCCTGTCCGCGCTCAAGGTCTCCGGGCTGTTCGTGCTGGTCGTCCTCGGCATGACGGTCGTGCTCGCGCTGATCCTGGCCCTGGTGCTGAACGAGCGGTTCCGCGGCCGCGGGCTGCTGCTCAGTCTCGCCTTGTTGCCCTGGGCAATGCCCGGCGTCGTGAACGGCCTGATGTGGCGAACGATCTTCGACGCCAAGACCGGCGCCCTGAACGGCCTGCTCACCCAGCTCGGCCTGATCGACAGCTACCAGGCCTGGCTCACCTCCGGCACCGGCGCCTTCCTCTTCACCGCCCTGGCCCAGGTCTGGAACACCCTCCCGTTCTCGGTGATCATCCTGCTGGCCGGCCTGTCCACCATCCCCTCCGAGCTGTACGACGCCGCCACGGTCGACCGCGCCGGCCCCTTCCGCCGCTTCACCCAGGTCACCGTCCCCTGGCTCCTCCACCCCCTCCTCATCGTCCTCATCCTCGAGACGATGAACGCCTTCCGCGCCTTCGACACCATCTACGTCCTCACCGGCGGCGGCCCCGGCGACGCCACCACCACCATCGCCCTCCTCGACGTCCAGACCGTCCTCACCTTCACCGACTTCGGCCTCGGCTCCGCCTACGCCTGGGTCATCACCGCCATCACCCTCCTCATCTCGGTCGGCTACATCGGCCTCCTCTACCGGAAGGGAAATTTCGAAGTATGACGACCGTTGTGCAGGCTCCGCTCCGGTATCGGGTTCCGTTCAAGAAGATCGGGTTGTACGTGCTGGCGGTGGCGTTCGGGTTGTATCTGGTGCTGCCGTTCTACTGGATCGTGGCGATGAGTTTCATGCACGAGGCGGATGCGATCGCGGTGCCGCCGAACTGGGTGCCGGTGGATCCGACGCTGGAGAACTATCTGGGGTTCGTGAATCCGGACGCGGCGCAGGAGCTGGTCGGTGGGCGGGCGGTGTCGGAGACGCCGTACTCGTTGCGGAACAGCTTGGTCGTGGCGTCGGCGACGGCGGTGCTGAATCTGGCGCTGGCGACGTTCGCGGCGTACTCGTTCAGCCGGCTGAAGTTCCGGGGGAGTCAGGTGCTGCTGGTGCTGTACCTGCTGACGCGGATGGTGCCGGGGATCGCGATCATCATCCCGTTCTACTTGCTGATGCGGTCGTTCGGGTTACTGGACACGTATCTGGCGCTGATCCTGTCGTACACGACGTTCGCGCTGCCGATCACGATCTGGATCCTCAAGGACTTCTTCCGGTCGGTGCCGCGGGAGCTCGAGGAGGCCGCGCGGGTGGATCGGTGCGGGTGGTTCCGGACGATGTGGTCGGTGTTCCTGCCGGTCGCGGCGCCGGGGCTGGTCGCGGCGGCGGTGTTCGCGTTCATGACCGCGTGGAACGAGTTCATGTTCGCGCTGTTCCTGACCAGTACGAAGGCCGCGAAGACGATCCCGGTGGTGGCGGCGAATTTCGCCACCGACTTCAACACCCAGTTCACGGTGATGGCCGCGGCCGGTGTGCTCGCGGTCGTCCCGCCGCTCGTCCTGGCGCTCCTCTTCCAGCGCAAGCTGGTGCAGGGGATGGCCGCCGGATCCGTGAAGGGCTGAGACGATGGCAGAAGTACGACTCGAAGGAATCACCAAGTCGTTCGGCGGCAAGACGGTCGTGGACGATCTGAACCTGACGATCCGCGACCAGGAGTTCCTGACGCTGGTCGGTCCGTCCGGGTGCGGGAAGTCGACGACGCTGCGGATGATCTGCGGGCTGGAGCGGGCGACCAGCGGCAACGTGTTCTTCGACGGCAAACCGGTCAGCTGGCTGCCGGCCAACAAACGCGATGTCGCGATGGTGTTCCAGAGCTACGCGCTCTACCCGCACAAGACCGTCCGGCAGAACATCGGCTTCGCGCTGAAGATGATGCGGGTGCCCAAGGCAACGATCGACGAGCAGGTGCTGCAGGCGGCCCGGACGCTCGACATCGAGGACTTGCTGGACCGCAAGCCGCGCGAACTGTCCGGTGGCCAACGGCAACGAGTGGCCCTCGGGCGGGCGATCGTCCGCGATGCCGGCGCCTATCTGCTCGACGAGCCGCTGTCCAACCTGGACGCCCAGCTGCGGGTGCTGATGCGGGCCGAGATCAAGCGCCTGCACGTCGACGTCGCGCGGACGTTCATCTACGTCACCCACGACCAGGTCGAGGCGATGACGATGTCGGACCGGATCGCGGTGATGCGGGACGGCGTCATCCAGCAGTGCGCGACACCGGAGGAGATCTACGAACGCCCGGCGAACCGGTTCGTCGCCTCGTTCATGGGCTCGCCGCCGATGAACTTCGTCACCGGTGAGCTGGCGGACGTCGACGGCGTCCGGATGTTCCGCAGTCCGGCGTTCAGCCAGCCGATCAGCGTGTCCGGCGACCAGCCTGCGGACGTCGTCCTCGGCATCCGGCCCGAGGACGTGTCGCTGTCGCCGACCCCGGTCGAGGGGTACCGGCAGGGGCGCGTGTTCGTCTCCGAGCCGCTCGGGCCCGACGTCCTGGTCACGGTCCGGATCGAGGACGAGCTGCTGAAGGCGCGGGTGCCGACGCCGTTCCGGCTCGGTCACGACAGCCCGGTCTACGTCGGCTTCAATCCGAACCGGCTGCATCTGTTCGCGGCGGCCGACGGCACCGCGCTGGAAGCGCCGCGACGGGAGGACGCTGCGTGAGAGACCTGGAGAACACGCCGATCGACGTCGAACGGCCCGCCGACTTCGACGCGTTCTGGGCCGCGGGCCTGGCCGACTGCGCGTCGTACCCGCTCGAGCCGCGGCTGACCGAGATGCCGACGCTGTCGACGGACAAGGTCGTCGTGTACGACGTGTCCTACGTCAGCTTCGGCGGTCTGCGGGTTTCGGCCTGGTACGCCGTCCCGCGGGCCGGCTCGGCGCCGTACCCGGGCCTGATCACGATCCCGGGCTACATCTCCGAGCCGACGATCCCGAAGGAGTGGGCCGAGCTGGGGTACGCCGCGCTCGCGGTCGCCCCGCGCGGCAAGCTCCGGTCGAACGCCGTCTTCAACCCTGGCTACCCAGGCCTGCTGACGCACAACATCGTCGACCACAACACCTACGGCTACCGCGGTTTCTATCTGGACGTCGTCCGCGCGGTCGACGTCCTGCTCGGTCGCCCGGAGGTCGACAGCGAGCGGATCGGGCTGGCCGGGTCGAGTCAGGGCGGCGGCCTCGGGATCAGTACGGCGGCGCTGCGCCCGGAGGTGATCAAGGCCGTCGCCTGCGGCGCGCCCTACCTCTGCGGCATCATGGCGGCCCCGACGCTGACGCGCTCGTACCCGTACGAGGAGATCAACGAGTACCTGCGCCTGCATCCGAAGGACGTCGATCGCGTCCGGGAGACCGTCGCGTACTACGACGGGCTGAACTTCGCGCCCGCGGTCCAGGCGCCGACGATGATCTACCTCGGTCTCGAGGACGACGTGTGTCCGCCCGAGACCGGGTTCGCGCTGCACCGCGCGCTACCCGGCGAGAAGACGCTGCACACCTATCCGAACTGCGCGCATCACGCTGGATTGCCCGGGGTGCTGCGGGTGGTCGAGGACTTCCTGGCCGACCACTTGAAACCGGGGATCTGAGATGGACTTCGACGCCTACTGGAAAGCCGTCGACGACGAGCTGGCGACGATCGCGGCCCGGCCGGTCCTCGATCCGGTCCCGGCCCGGACGACGCCGGAGGCGACGAGCTTCGCCGTCCGGCTGACGAGCGTCGGCCCGCAGCGGATCTACGGGTCGCTCAGCATCCCGACCGGAGCCGGTCCGTTCCCGGCGCTGTTGCAGGTGCCGCGCTACGGCAGTGTCAACAACATGGCTCACCTGAACGACCGCAGCCGGTACGTCGTCCTGACGTTGATGCACCGCGGACAGCGACTGGCCGACGAGACGTTCCAGGCGGCGTACCCGGGGCTGTTGACGCTCGGGATCGACGACCCGGCGGCGTACATCTATCGGGCGATCGTCGCGGACTGCCTGCGGGCGGCCGAGTTCTTGATCGGGCTGTCCGAGGTCGACCCCGGCCGGGTCGCGGTGGTCGGTAACGAGCTGGCCGTTCTGACCGCGGCTCGGCGTACTGGCATCACGGCGGCGCGGGTGTCGGATTTGGTGCTCTACCGCGCGATGGAGGCGCGGCTGCGGTCCAGCCACTACCCGCTGGAGGAGCTGAACGACCACCTCCGGGCGGGCTCCTCGGCCGAGGTCGTCGGACGGACGCTCGACTACTTCGACCCGATCCGGCACGCGCCTTCGGTGCGGGCGAACACCTTGGTCGCCGTCGAGGACGCCGACTGGTACGCGCCACTCGTCGACGCTCTCCCCGCCGGCGAGGCTTACGCCGTGACGCACCTGGACGGGACGGACGCCGACTTCTACGACGCCTGGCTCGCCGAGCGCTGCGGCGTCCCGGCGCTGTCGAAGTTCGTCCGATGAAGCTGCGCCCCGTCATCAATGCCAACGCCACGCTGACCGTCCTCGGCGGCTCGCTCATGCCGCCGCCGGTCATCGAAGCGATGGCCGAAGCGTCCCGGCACTTCGTCGACCTCCCGGGCTGCTACCTCGAAGTCGGCGAGCGTCTCGCCGCCCTCACTCGCAACGAGTCCGCCTGCGTCACCGCCGGCGCCGCGGCTGCGATCACGCTCGTCGTCGCCGCCTGTATCGGCGAACCCGCGCAGGCCTTCCCGGTCGAAGCCGAAGTCGTCATGTTCGCCTCGCAACGGAACGGCTACGACTACTCGGCTCGGCTCACCGGCGCCCGCATCGTCGAAGTGGGCCCATCCGTCGAGGAGCTGGAGGCGGCGCTGGAACGGCGTCCGGCCTGCATCCTCTGGTTCGCCGGCGCTCACTACGCCTCCGGCGCGCTATCCATCGAAGAAGTCATCCGCGTCGCCAACGGCGTCCCCGTGATCGTCGACGCGGCCGCCCAGATCCCACCCGTTTCCTCCCTCTGGCATTTCACCGCCGAGCTCGGCGCGGACGCCGCCATCTTCAGCGGTGGGAAGGGGTTGCGGGGGCCGCAGACCACCGGGTTGGTGCTGGGGCGGGAGTGGTTGGTCGATCGGTGCCGGCGACACGCTTCGCCGAACCAGGAGATCGGTCGCGGGCTGAAGGTCGGTAAGGAAGAGCTCTTCGGTCTCTTGGCCGCAGTCGAATGGACGCTGGCGCAGGACGAAACCGCGCTCCTCGCCGGCTACGAGCGTTCGGTCGCGTTGTGGGTCGACGGTTTGCAGGACATCCCCGGCATCACCGCCTACCGCGGCTATCCCAGCGAAGCCGGTCAGCCGCACGGCCGCTGCATCATCCGCCACCCCGACCGCCAAACCCTCATCGACGCCCTCTGGGACGGCGACCCGCGGATCTCCGTCGGCACCTTTGGCGTCGCCGCCGACGAGATCGCGCTGAATCCGCAGACCCTCGAACCGGGCGAGGATCGGGTGGTGCTGGAGGCTGTGCTCAGGTTGGTTGGTTGAGGCGGACGCCAGACACTCACCAGCTCCTCCCAGGGCCGCCTGGCCACGCTCAGCCAGGCGGCGCGAGCCGGTACTCCGCAAAGTTGGTGAGTGCGGGGCGTCCGGCGCTTAAGCTCGGGGGATGGCGAGGAAGCCGGATGAGACGCGTGACGGGGTCGATCTGACGAATCTGGATCAGCCGTTGTTCGACGGGGCTGAGGCGACCAAGCGGGATCTGGTCGACTATCTGGATGCGGTGCGGGAGTGGGTGCTGCCGGGGTTGCGAGGGCGGCCGTTGTCGGTGGTGCGGATTCGGCCAGGGCAGCCGGCGTTCATGCAGAAGAACGTGCCGAAGTACACGCCGGAGTGGGTGCGGACGGTGGGCGTGTGGGCGGAGGCGTCCAAACGCGAGGTGCGGTACGCGCTGTGCGACGACCGGCGGACGTTGTTGTGGTTCGCGAACCAGCGGGCGGTGGAGTATCACCCGACGTTGATGCTGGACGGGCGGGTGACGCATCTGGTGCTCGACCTGGATCCGCCGGAGGGGGAGGACACCTTCGGGAAGGCGGTGCAGGCGGCCTTCCTGGTGCGGCAGGCGCTGGCGGACGCCGGGCTCTCGGGCGCGGTGAAGACGAGCGGGGCCAAGGGCGTGCACGTGATCGTGCCGATCGACGAGTCGGTGCCGATCGATGACGCGGCCGCGGCCACCCGGGCGATCGCGGCGCGGGCGGCGGCGCTCGATCCGGAGGTCGCGACGACGGCGTACATCAAGGAGGACCGGCACGGGAAGGTGTTCGTCGACTCGACCCGCGCGGGTGGCGCGACGCTGGTTTCGGCGTACAGCCCGCGGATCCGGCCCGGGACGCCGGTGTCGTTCCCGGTCGGGTGGGACGACCTGGACCAGGTCTCCCCGCGGGACTTCACCGTGAAGACCGCGGTCGAGCAGCTGGCCGGCGTCGATCGCTGGGCCGCCCAGCTGCCGGCGCCGCAGCGGCTGCCGGAGGATCTGCTCGTGGAAGGCCGGGCGATCCCGATCGCGCGGGTGGTGGCGATGCACGAGGGTAAGCGCCGGAAACGGGAGGCGGCGAAAAAGGAGGAAACGTAGATCCTATAGGATCTAGTTTTTTCCGAATTAATCTTCTACGCTCCTGCCGTCCCGCCCGATGACGTCAGGAGACTGTCGTGAGATCACGTGGTGCCGTGCGTGCCCGCCGCTGGCTGGCCGTACTGATGGGGAGCGGTCTGGTCGCGTCCGCGATCGCCGTCCCGGCGCCGGCCGCGCCCGCGCCGGCCGATGAGAACCTTGCCCGCGGCCGGACCGCGACCCAGAGCTCGGAGTACGCGACCGCCGCGCCCGCGTCCCGCGCGGTCGACGGCAACCGGGACGGCGGCTTCTGGAACGGCTCGCTGTCACACACCGACGAGCAGGACGAGGCCTGGTGGCAGGTCGACCTGGAGAGCCGGAAGCCGATCGGCCGCGTCGCGATCTACAACCGCACCGACTGTTGTATCGGCCGGCTCGCGGACTTCTACGTGCTGGTGTCGAACGAGCCGATCACCACCAGCTCCTTGGCCGCCGCCCGCAAGCAGCGCGGCGTTTCGGCGTACCACGTGGATCGGGTGGCCGGGAAGGTCGAGGTGCCGATCGGGCGCGAGGGCCGGTACGTCCGGGTCCAGCTCGCCGGGCACAACCCGCTGGCGCTGGCCGAGGTCGAGGTCTACCGCGGCCCGGTCGAGGTGCAGAAGTACCGGAACCTGGCGCTGGCCGCGAAGACCACGCAGTCGAGTGTGCTGGACGGAGGCGTGCCGACGCGGGCTCAGGACGTCGACAAGGCCTCCCTCAGCAACACCAAGAGCGAGCACCAGCCGTGGTGGGAGGCCGACCTCCGCAGCAGCCAGCGGGTGACGACGGTCCGGGTCTTCAACCGGACCGACTGCTGCGCGGACCGGCTGCGCGACTTCTACGTGCTGACGTCGGACAAGCCGTTCGCCTCGACGGATCTGGCGCGCACGCTGCGCCAGCCCGGCGTGACCGCGACCCGGGTGCGCAACATCGGGGCGGACCGGACGATCGACGTCCGGCGAACGGCTAGGTACGTGCGGATCCAGTCCACGCTGACGAACTACCTCACGCTGGCCGAGGTGCAGATCTTCGGCGACCAGCCGGTCGGCGCCCCGGATGTCGCGCGGCACATCCGTGAGAACCAGTTCGGCATGTTCATCCACTACGGCGTCGCGACGTACACCAACGAGCAGTGGGCGACCCCCGGTACCTCGCCGTCGGTCTTCAACCCGACCAACCTCGACACCGACCAGTGGGCCGCGATCGCGAAGAGCGCCGGGATGAAGTACGGCGTCCTGACCACCAAGCACCACGACGGCTTCGCGCTCTGGGACACCGCGGCCAACGAGTACGACGTTGCCAAGAGCCCCTATCAGCGCGACGTCGTCCGCCAGTACGCCGACTCCTTCCGCGCGGCCGGTCTGAACGTCGGCTTCTACTACTCGATCTGGGACCGGACGAACGGCGAGAACACCGAGCTGGTGATCAACCAGCTCCGGGAGCTGCTCACCCAGTACGGCGCGATCGACCAGCTCTGGTTCGACGCGTGGACCTTCGCCCCGGGCTACGGGAAGATCCCGTACGACCAGGTCCGTGACTTCGTCCGCAACGTCTCGCCGAACACCACGATCGTCAACAACGACAAGAATGACAGCCTGGCCACGTCCGACGTCCTGGAGTACGAGGACGGCCGCCCGCCGGCCGGTCTGACCGACCCGATCCAGATGTCGGACATGATCAGCAGCAGCAACTGGGACTGGTTCCACAACGACCAGTCGCCGGGCCCGCGCACCCTCGACGACATCGTCGGCGAGGAGACCTACCAGCGCGACCACGGCTACCAGTACCTGCTCAACGTCGGCCCGAGCCGCGACGGCCGCATGGAGCAGCAGTACGCCGACCTCCTCAAGCAGGTCGGCGCCGCCCTCAACCCTCCGCGGCGGTAAGGATCTCCAAGGCAAGGTGCCGGACGTCGGCCTCCGGGTGGTTGCGCAGGGCAACCAGCAGTTCACGCCACGGCTGCGCCCACCCGGTCCGGCGTCCGGCCGCGCCGATGATCGCCCAGGCGAACAGCGGTGCACGGCTGACCAAATCGCGCGCGATGGGCTCCAGCTGGTCGGGCGTCCAGTGCGCCTCGGTCCGGCTCAGGCGCGCACCGAGTGCGGTGGCGGTTGTGTACGTCGTGATCGGCCGGTCGGTTGCGACCAACCCGTCGAGCTCGGTCCACTCGACGGCGCGGACGAGCAGGCCGAGCTGCAGGTTGAGAAGGTCCGGCCCGACCAGCTCGGCCGCGACGGCTCGCAGGGTCTGACGTTCGGCGGCCGTCCGGTCCGGCAACCTGGTCAGCAACACGGTCAGGCGTTGCCGGGCCGGGTGGTCGCGCTCCGGCGTCGCGTTCGGCAGGTTGGGGTCGGCTTCCAGCCGGACGAGCAGTCGCACGGTCGCGAGCAACTCATCCAGCCCGAGCTGCGGATCGGCGCCCACGATAGCGACCAGTGCGACCGTCGCCTCGTTCCACGTCCGCGCCCGTAGATCGGAGATGAACCCGGCGCAGACCGGCGCGACCGACCGACTCCACCGCGCCCAGCGCGGCATCGCCCGCAGTGCGGCCCGAACGACCTCGGGCTCGGGCCGGTTCGCGACCGCCACGAGCAGATCGGCGTACCGGGCCCGGTACTTACTGGCGAGCCCGTACGCCGGACGCTGCGTCAGAACAATCGCCGTCGCGTCGCTGTCGTGGACGGCCTGCTGCAGCAACGCCCAGCTGGCCGGCTCGTGCAGGAGGTAGAGCGAGGCCGCGCTGGTGATCGCGGCCCGCACGTCACGATGTGCCGACGCCCAAGCATCCGTGAGGACGGCGCTCGCGCCTGGCGCGCGCAGCGAGCCGAGGAGCCGCGCCGCCTCCTTGCGCGACGTCACCTTCATCCCGTCGCCGATCAGGATCGGATGCAGCAACCCCGGCAGCAGACTCGGTCGCACGAACCGCGCCGCCCGCGTCGCGGCGTACATTGCCACCCGAGCGCGGTCGTCCCCGGCATGCGTCAGCAGCACCGGCAACACGTCCTGCGGCGAGTCGGTCCACGCCAACGCGCTCAGCGCGGCCTCCTGCAACAACACGTTCTCGTCGGCCAGGAACGGCTCCAACGCCGCCCGGCCCACGCCCGGCACCCGCCCCAAGGTCGACACCGCGTTCGCCCGCGCCCACTCCGGCATCCGCTCATCCGCCGCGGCCTGCGCGACCAGCTCGGCGTACCGCCCTTGCTGCCGCGGCAACCAATGCTGGAGGGTTCGGTCGGCGACGTGCCAGCGTGCGTTGTCACGGTCGAAACGATGGATGCGGTCCGGGTCAGCGAGCACGGCGTCGAGCAGGTCGGTCCGCAGCTGGGTGACACCACCCCACACGTGATCCCACTGGGCCATGCCGACGTCGCGCTGGAGGATGCGGCCGATCCGTTCGGCGCGGGTGCGCCGGGGCCACAGCCAGAGTTCGCAGGCCTCGCCGACGGTGTACTCCTGGTTCGACCAGACTCCTGCCTCCAGCGCGTCCTGGAGGTGCTCGATCGTCCAGCCGCGCCGGTCGAACGCGCGCGCGATCGCGAACGGCAGCCGGAACTCGTTCCGGGCGACGCCGGCGTCGACGTACTTGCGGAGCGCGTCGTACACGGCCAGCTCGTGACCGTGCGGCAGACCGTCGATCAGGCCGTACAGCATGATCGAGCCTTGGTTGTCGGTGAGTCGAGCGTGCGCCTGCAGACCCCACTCGAGCAGCGCGCTCTGGTTGCGCAGGGCCCCTTGTTTGACTGCGGTCTGAGCGATCTCGGTCAACTCGTGCCGACTGCCCCAGGACAGGTCGCGTGCGTTGAGCGCATCGGTCAGCAGGGTCTGTAGCGCCTCGACGGCGCCGTCGGTCAGCCCGGAGGCGGGCAGCCCCGCCACCGCGTGCAGCACGCTCTGCCGGACCGAGTCCCGGTCGTTGCGGACTCGGGACACCCAGCTGAGTGCGGTGTTGATAGTTGCGGAGTCGCGGGAATGCCCGGCCGCCTCGACGACCGACCGGTAGACCGCGGCGCGATCGTTCGGATCGGGCCGCTGGATCTCGGGTTCGAGCAGCGCGAAGGCTTCGTCGTACGGCAGGTACGCCGTGGTCCGCCAGAGCTGCTGCGGATGGTCCGTGACCGCGGTGAGCGTCAGCATCCGGCGGGTTTGTTCGGCGCGGAGCCGGTGGGGGAGGGCCGACAGCAGGCGCGTCGGGAGGACCGTTTGGCCGAGGTCTACCGATCGGGTGACGGCGGTGAAGATCTTGGCTCGGCGGCTTGGGGGAAGGTCCTCGAGGAGAAGTGTGGGGTCGGGCCAGAGGAGGTGGCCGAGCTCGATCAGGTCGTCGTCCGGGTAGCGGTGCAGGCGGCGGCGGACGCCGGGGGTGAGGGCTTGGGGGAGGGTGTGGGCGAGGTCGGGGTCGAGGAGGATCTCGAGGACCAGGGGATCGTGGTCGAGGAGCCGGCCGACGACCTCGATGATTGCTGTCGGCAACTGCCCGGGCGGGAGCGCGCGGATCAGCAGCAGGGTGGCGGGCGCGGGCCGGCGATCGAGGACGCCGAGGACGCCGTACGCCGGTCCCTGCCACCACTCGTCGCGGTCGGGGCCGGCGGGGAGCGTGGTCGTGGCGTGGGCGAGGACGGCCTGCGGGTGGCGGGCGCCGAGGCGGTGCCATTCGCCCGGGCCGAGGCAGTAGGCGAGCTCGGGGAGGAGGCGCTCGACGGTCGCGGCGTCGGTGGCGTTGAGCAGGCCGGCGGCGGCCTGGTCGCCCCAGCGTTCGCGGTGGTT
The DNA here is from genome assembly GCF_055584105.1 of Kribbella sp. NPDC104218. Classification (NCBI taxonomy): domain Bacteria; kingdom Bacillati; phylum Actinomycetota; class Actinomycetes; order Propionibacteriales; family Kribbellaceae; genus Kribbella; species Kribbella sp. NPDC104218. Next base: position 753,215 of record NZ_JBVJMQ010000002.1, on the reverse strand, counting down.
GTCGATGAGGCGGGCGGCCAGCTGGGTGCGGCGGGTCTTGCGGATGAGGTGCAGCAGCCGCGTGCGGAGGGCGGCCGGGGCGTCGTCGTACAGGATGCGGAGGTCGTCGTCCGAGACCGGGACGCCGTTGCCGACGGCGGCGAGCGCCTGGGACTGGACGGCGGGGACCGGGTCGCGGAGCAGTCGCGTGACGTAGGCGACGTCGCCGGTGGCCTGGGCGATCGTGAGGCCGAGGCCGCGTTCGAAGGGGCTGCCGGCGCCCAGCTCGGTGAGGAGGGTCTGGCGGTCGGCCGCGGGGAGACGGCGGCCTTCGACCGAGAGCAGACGGAGGCGTTCGCCGTACGGGAGATCGTCGATCGACCGGAGCAGCTCCTGGGCACGCATGGACCCATCCTGCCGAATGAGCGAGTCAGCGGGGGAGGGAGGCGTCCAGGATCAGGGTGGCGGCCTCGCGGGCGCGGAGGGCCGGGTCCGCGGAGCCGGAGATCGCGGAGCGGGTGATCGCGCCTTCGCTGAGCAGGATCAGGTGGTCGGCGAGGCGCTCGGGGTCGGTGGCGTCGGCCGCGGTCGCCAGCTTGATGAGGGCCTGGCGGAAGCCTTCTTTGTGCTGCAGCGCCAGCTCGGCGACGCGCGGCGTGACCGTGCCGAGCTCGCCGAACGCGTTGATGAACGCGCAGCCGCGGTAGTCGTGCTGATTGGACCAGGCGTAGAGGAAGTCGAAGACCGCGAGGATGCGCTCCCGCGGATCGGTCTTGGCGTCGACGTGGTCGGCGAGCATGGTCTGCCAGAGGATCTCGCGACGGTCCAGGTAGGCCTCGATCAGCACGTCCTTGGACGGGAACAGCTGGTAGAGGCGCTTCAGCGAGACGCCGGACGCCGTCCGGATCGCGTCCATCCCGACGGCCTGGACGCCGCGCTCGTAGAACAGCGCGTCGGCCGCGTCGAGCACCTGCTGCTGGGCCGTCGCCGTGTCGATCGCCATCCGTCTCCTCCTCTGTGACCCGCGCCACCTTGCGCGGAGAACCATCGTTCTCCTAGAGTACAGGACATCGCGGAGAACGCACGTTCTCCACTTTCGGACCCGCCAGGAGGAGATTGCAATGACTGTTCTGGAGCCCGCCGCGCAGGCCTTCGCCGACGCGACCGCGAAGCCGCCGTTCCTGTTCGAGCTGGCGCCGGCCGAGGGCCGGAAGGCCGTCGACGAGGTGCAGACCACCGACTACCCGAAGTTGCCGGTCGACGAGGAGTGGATCACCGCCGCGGACGGGACGCGGGCGCGGATCATCAAGCCGCAGGGCGCGACCGGCGTCCTCCCGGTCATCCTCTACATCCACGGCGCGGGCTGGGTCTTCGGCAACGCGCACACCCACGACCGGCTCGTCCGTGAGCTGGCCGTCGGCGCCGGTGCGGCGCTGGTGTTCCCGGAGTACGACCTGTCGCCGGAGGTTCGCTACCCGCACGCGCTGGAGCAGAACTACGCGGTCGCCCGCTGGATCGTTGCTTCCGGCAAGGACCACGGGCTGGACGCGTCCCGGCTGGCGATCGCGGGCGACTCGGTCGGCGGCAACATGACCGCGGCCGTCACGCTGCTCGCCAAGGAGCGCGGCGACGTGAACTTCGTCCAGCAGGTGCTGTTCTACCCGGTCACGGACGCGTCGTTCGACACGGCGTCGTACCGGGAGTTCGCCGAGGGGTACTTCCTGGCGCGGGACGGGATGAAGTGGTTCTGGGACCAGTACACGACCGATGAGGCCGAGCGGAACCAGATCACCGCGTCACCGCTGCGCGCGACCACCGAGCAGCTGACCGGGCTGCCCCCGGCGCTGGTCATCACGGGCGCGGCCGACGTCCTGCGCGACGAGGGCGAGGCCTACGCGGCCAAGCTGCTCGAGGCCGGCGTCCCGACGACCGCCGTCCGGTTCGCCGCGATCATCCACGACTTCGTGATGCTCGACGCCCTCCGTGACACCTACGCCGCGACGGCCGCCATCGAGCTCGCGATCTCGACGCTCCGCAAGGCCCTCAACTGACGTGCTCCAGCTCGGCGAACGCCGCCGCGAGCTTGGGCAACGTGTAGTGCGCATTGAGTCCACTCGGATTGGGCAGCACCCATACCCGAGTGGACCCGATCCGCTTGTCCTGCAGGCCCATCCCGGCGTCCCGCTCCCCGAATGCGTCCCGGTACGCCGTCACTCCCACGACCGCCAACCAGGCCGGCTGATGGTCGAGTACCTTCGCCACCAGTCGCTCCCCTCCCGCCACCAGCTCGGCCCGGCTCAACTCTCCGGCCTTCGCCGACGGCCGCTCCACCACATTCGTGATTCCCAGCCTCAGGTCCAGCAGCTCGCGCTGCTCATCCGGTCGGAACTGCCGCGGCGTGAACCCGCTCAAGTGCAGTGCCGGCCAGAACCGATTCCCCGGCCGCGCGAAGTGATGTCCCGTTTCCGCCGACATCAGCCCCGGGTTGATCCCGCAGAACAGCACCCTGAGCCCCGGCCCGATGACATCCGCAATCCCGTGCACCCGGCAAACGGTAGCTAACGACATGAGGTGGTGGGTGAGAGCGGAGCTCCGCACGCGGGGCGGGGGCGCGCGGAGCGGCGCTGGGTGGACTACCTCATGTCGTTAGCGTCAGTCGTTCTGGTTGTTGAGGTTGGCGGGGAGCTGGGAAGCGATGCACGAGCGGGAAACGAAGAGCCAGATGGTTTCGCCGAGGGCGTCGACGCGGATCATCGAGGCGCCGAGGTCGTTGGTGGAGTAGCGGTAGCCGCCGGTGGCGGGGAGCGGGAAGTTGACGGGGTCGCGGAGGCGGCCGGTGCTGTAGGTCGAGTCGGTGAAGTAGTTGTAGTAGCCGGTGCAGGCGGACGGGTTGATCCGGACGATGATGGCGCCGTTGCCGGTGTGGGGTGCGGCGTCGAAGTCGCGGCCGAAGGTGCGGCGATGCGAGAGGCGCTCGCTGGTGTCGGCCGAGCAGCTGGCGGCGACCGGGGTGGAGCCGGACAGATCGAGCGCTGCCGGGACGAGGACGGCGCAGAAGTTGGAGCCGTCACCGGCGCGCCAGCGGCCGAAGTGGAAGTTGTTCGGCGTGGTGGTGTGGACGTCGAAACGGGTGCCGGCGATCGCCGTCCCCATCACGTAGCCGCAGGACTTGTTGGCCAGCCAGCCGCCCGCGGGGATGGTGCCGTGGTTGTTACAGGCCGCGGGTTTGGTGACGTTGCCTTTGGTGACGTACTGGTTCACGGCTTGCGCCGGTACGCCGATGCCCAGCAGTACGACCGCGATCGCGGCCACGAGCAGCCGGCGCATCAGCAGAACCATCCGTCCTGGACCCAGCCGTCGTGGTTGATGTCGCCGTAGGCGAACCCGAAGGCCCACTCGCCGCGGATCTCCTTGACCAGGAAGGTCTGCGGTTTGTGCAGCGTGCCCATCCGGGCGCCGCCGGGTTTGACCCGCAGTTCCAGGTCGACCGCGCAGACGGTCTCGCGGACGCCGACGGTCCCGTTGGCGGCGTGGGCCGGAACCGCGGTCAGTGCGGTTCCGGCGGTCAGCAGGGCGGCGGTGAGTGCGGTGATCCGCACGGCGCGGTTCACCAGCTTCCCCAGCCGCCGAGGCACTCGTACCGGACGAAACCCCAGTCGTTCGGGCCGAAGTCCTGGATCGAGGCCCAGCCGTTGTACACCGGGTGCTTACCGCGAGTGTGGCCGACCTTGTTGCCGTTCTCCAGGGTGCGGATCCGGTTCACCGGGCCGGGGATCGCGAAGTTGTAGTTCTCGTACATGGTCGCGTCCTGGCAGGTGATCACCGCGTGCTCGGGCGGCTCGACCGCGTGGGCGGTCGCGGTGCCGGTGACGAGTGCGCCGAGGGTGAGAGCGATGAGGAAGGGGGCGGTCTTCCGTGTCATCAGAACCTCCGTTGAGTTGTCATCTCTGATGACGGTAGAACGTGTCACTCAAGATGGCAACAGGTGTCATCAGTGGATACAGTGAGCCGATGGGCGCGGACCGCAGGGCCTTCTACGGCATCGCCGAGATCGCGACCGCGCTCGGCCTGAACCGGCAGCTCGTCACCGCCTGGCGCCGGCGCCGCAGCCACGGCATGCCCGAGCCGGACGGCGAGCTCTCCTCCGGCCCGATCTGGCGCGGCGCGACGATCGAGCCGTGGATCGACGTCGTCCGCTCCCAGCGGGACGCCCCCGCCCAGCCGATCAGCCCCGAGCTCGCGCTGAAAGCCGGCCGCCGGATGCTCCGGATCGCGGCTCTCCTCCTGGAGGAGCCGATCCGGCTCAAGCTGCTCAGCCAGTCCCTCGCCGAGGCCCGCGAGCTGCTGCCGATCGTGGACGACGCCGCCGACGATCAGCTCGGGCGGGCGGTTCGCCAGCTGCTCTCCCCGCTGCGCGCAACTGGTGACGAACCGGGCAATCTGCACCGTTTCCGCCGCAAAGTTCTTGCCGAGCTGGCACAGCTGACACCCCTCACCGACCTGGCAGCAGAATCCCTTCCAGAAGCTGACAGTGCAGGTTAATGTGCCCTCCGTGATCGTCGAAGTACCTGGCTACCGCCTGGCGGAGCCGCTGGGTGCGGGTGCGACAGGGGTGGTGTACGCGGCGAGCCGGCTGGCCGATGGGGGGTCCGTCGCGGTCAAGGTTGTGCATCCGGAACTGGTCAACCCGCAGTACCGTGACCGGCTGCGCCGCGAGGCCCGGCTGGCGGCGTCCGTCGTCCATCCCGGGGTCGTGCGCGTGCACGAGGTCGGCGGTGAGCGCGACCAGGCCTGGCTCGTGATGGACCGGCTCAGCGGGCCGGATCTCCAGCATTTACTGGACGACGAGGGCCCGCTGCCGGCCGCGCGCGTCGTGGCGCTACTCGGCGCGGTCGCGGACGCCGTCGACGCCGTCCATCACGCCGGCGTGATTCATCGCGACCTCAAGCCGGCCAACATCATCCTCGACGGCGACCGCCCACTGGTCGCGGACTTCGGCGTCGCGCGTCAGCTCACGAGTCTCGAATCGACCACCGGGCTCGACCTCACCGACGACGCCTGGCTGCACAGTGCCTCCGGCCCCGCGCTCGGCTCGTTGGCCGGAACCGTCGCCTACATGGCCCCCGAACAATGGCGCGGCGAACCGGTCACCCCGGCAACTGATGTCTATGCGTTGGGCGGCACGCTCCACGCGCTCCTCACCGGAAGCCGCCCCTACCCCCAACGAACCCTCCCCGAACTCGCCTACGCCGTCGCCATGCTCCCGCCTCCCATCACCGCCACTCCATACGACCCCGTCATCCAGCGCGCGATGTCCAAAGATCCCGCCGACCGATTCCCCACCGCAGCAGCCTTCGCCACCGCACTCCGCGCGGCGGAAGGAGGCGACATCCAGGCCGATGGGTCGGCTGGTCGGCTGTCCGGGCGGGCTCGCGTCGGGAGGTTGGTAGCAGGCGCGGCGGTGCTCGCCGTTCTCGGTGGGGTCGGCGCCGCATTCTTGAGCCACGGCAACGAGCCCACCGACGAGGTGCTGACAGTTTGCGCGGAAGACGCAACCGTCCGCGAGGCACCCCGCAGCCGCGTAGTAGTAGCAACCGTCTACCGAGGAGATCGCCTGACACCGATCAAACCCCGCGACGGCGACACCTGGGTCCAAGTCCGCCTCCCCGACGGCCGCACCGGCTGGTCCCTCACCGAGTTCGTCCGCCGCGGCTGCTAATCGTCAACCCAGGGTTGACGGGGCTTGGTTGTCAACCTAAGGTTGACGCATGACTCCTGGACCCGATTTGCAGCAACTCATCACCACGATCAAGGCGGACGCCGGTAGCGACGACGAGCTGCGGCAGCTCGAGACGGCGGCGGCCACCATCAGCGAACTGACCAGCACGGGCGACGCGGCGCTCGGCTTCTTCGTCGATCGGGCGCGCGGCGCGGGGAAGTCGTGGGTCGAGATCAGCGCGGTGCTCGGCGTGAGTAAGCAGGCGGCGCACAAGCGGTTCGCGGATGCGACGTCGTTCGAGCGGTTCACGCCCCGGACGCAGGCCGTCGTCCGTGCGGCCGTGGACGTCGCGAACGGGCGCAAGCAGCATTTCGTCGGCGCCGAGCACGTGTTGCTCGCGTTCTTCACGCAGCCGCAGGCAATTGCCACGCAGGTGCTCGTCGCCCGCGGGTTGACCGAGCAGGCGCTGTATCAGGCGGTGGACGCCGTCAGTCCGGTCGGTGAAGCGGCGCCCGAGCGGCCGATGGATGCGCAGAACCCGCCGTACACGCGCGGTGCGACGCACGTCCTGCAAGGTGCGGTCGCATCGGCGCTGACGCTCGGCCACAACTACGTCGGCACCGAGCATCTTCTGCTCGCGTTCTATCGCGACACCGGCGGGGCCGCGACCAAGATCCTGCAGGAGCAGGGCCTCGACGAGGACACCGCGCTGCGCGATATTCGCACCTTCCTGGACCAGCTTGCGAAGTAGGGTCGGGGGTATGCCTGACTGGTCTGCGCGGTTGAACGAATTGGCGACGGCGGCGGCGGTGCCGGGGGCGGTACTCGGGATCTGGGCGGACGACGAGTTGGTCGTCGTTCCGTTCGGGGTTCTGAATACCGAGACCGGCGTCGAGACCACGGCGGACTCGATCTTTCATCTCGGCTCGGTCAGCAAGCCGTGGACGGCGACGATGGTGGTCCAGCTCGCGGCGCAGGGGCGGCTCGGGCTGGACGACGCGGTGGTCAAATTGTTGCCTGGGGCACCGATCGACCCGCGGGTGACCGTCCGGCACCTGCTCACCCATACCAGTGGTATCGACGGCGACATCTTCACCGACACCGGTCGCGGCGACGACTGCATCGAGCGGTACGTCGAGCTGCTCGGCGCCGCGGAGCTCCTCTTCGACCCCGGTACGGCGTACTCGTACTGCAACGCCGGGTACGTCGTCCTCGGTCGCATCATCGAGGTGCTCGACAACCGCGGCTGGGATGCGTCCCTGCGCGCCCGCCTGATCGAGCCGCTCGGCCTGACCAAGACCGTCACTCTGCCGGAGGAGGCGATCCTGCATCGCGCCGCCGTCGGCCACATCATCCCCGAGGGGACGCCGGTCCAGAGCTGGCAGCTGCCACGCAGTATCGGCCCGGCCGGCACGATCGCGGCGACTGCGGGCGACCTGCTCGAGTTCGTCCGCCTGCACCTCACCGACGACCGCTACCTCGCCATGCGCGAGCCGCAGGGCGTGACGGTGACCAGCTCCGCGGATCTCGGTCTGTGCTGGCGCCTCTACGAGTGGGGTGGTCGCAGCCTCTTCGGCCACGACGGTTCGACCATCGGCCAGAAGGCGTTCCTGCGGGTCGACCCCGAGGCCCGGGTTGCCGTCTGCGTGCTGACCAACTCCGGTAACGGGGCGGCGCTCTTCGAGCCGCTCATCTCCGAGGTCTTCACCCACTACACCGGTGTCGCGCACCCGGCGCCGCCCGAGCCGATCGACGTCCCGACCGATGATCGCCATCTCGGGTCGTACGCGCGGGCGTCCGTCCAGATCGACGTCGTCCGCCGGGCCGACGGTCAGCTCGGGATCACGTTCCGCGCCACCGGCGACCGGCTCGCCTTCACCGAGAAGGCCGTCATCGAGTACGAGCTGCGGCCCACGGCGCCTGCCGACGGCAACCACTTCGTCACCCGCGATTCACCCCAGCACCCCTGGGTGCCGATCACGTTCGCCGGCACGCACGTCCTGTCCGCCGACCGATTCACGCCGAAGCTCTGCTGAGATTGGGGTGACCGAGCTAACGTCGTCACGTGACCAGTGCACCTGCTGAACTTCCTCGTACGGCCGGTGACCTTCGGGCCGCCGGTTACCTGCCGCGGTCGGTGAAGGCCGAGCTCCGCGCCAATCTGCTGAACCACCTCCGCGCCGGGCAGGATCCGTGGCCCGGCATCGTCGGGTTCACCCGGACGGTGATCCCGCAACTCGAGCGCGCGCTGCTCGCGGGCCACGACGTCGTCCTGCTCGGTGAGCGCGGCCAGGGCAAGACCCGGCTGCTGCGCACGCTGATCGGCCTGCTCGACGAGTGGACGCCGGTGATCGACGGCGCCGAGCTCCCCGAGCACCCGCTCGACCCGATCACCCCGGCCTCGATCCGGCGCGCGGCCGAGCTCGGCGACGACCTGCCGGTGGCCTGGCTGCACCGCAGCCTCCGGTACGCCGAGAAACTCGCCACCCCCGACACCTCGGTCGGCGACCTGATCGGCGACGTCGACCCGGTCAAGGTCGCCGAGGGGCGCAGCCTCGGCGACCCGGAGACCATCCACTTCGGGCTGGTCCCGCGGGCGCACCGCGGGATCGTCGCGATCAACGAGCTGCCGGATCTCGCCGAGCGGATCCAGGTCGCCCTGCTGAACGTGATGGAGGAGCGCGACATCCAGGTCCGCGGGTACACGCTGCGGCTGCCGCTCGACGTGTTGCTGGTGGCAACCGCCAACCCGGAGGACTACACCAACCGCGGCCGGATCATCACCCCGCTGAAGGACCGGTTCGGCGCCGAGGTCCGCACGCACTACCCGCTCGACATCGACGCCGAGGTGGACGTCATCCGGCAGGAGGCCGAGCTCACCGCCGAGGTCGGCGAGCCGTTGCTGGAGGTGCTCGCGCGGTTCGTGCGGCACCTGCGCGAGTCGCCCGCGATCGACCAGCGGTCCGGTGTCTCGGCGCGGTTCGCGGTCGCGGCCGCGGAGACGATCGCGGCGGCCGCGCTGCGCCGCGGCGCGATCACCGGCGAGGAGCCGGCCGTCGCGCGTCCGGTCGACCTGGACGCCGTCCCCGCCGTCCTGCGCGGGAAGCTGGAGTTCGAGCCGGGGGAGGAGGGGCGCGAGGTCGAGCTGCTCGAGTACCTGCTGCGGCGGTCGGTGGCCGACACCGCGCGCGAGCGGTTCGCCGGTCTCGACCTGTCGCCACTCGCCCAAGCTGTTGCTGACGGCAACCTTGTGACCACCGGCGAGCGGGTGCCGGCCAAGGACGTGCTCGCCGCGCTGCCGGAGCTGCCGGTGCTGCACGACGTAGCGGCCCGGGCCGGCGTCGACGCCGACGAGTCGCCCGGCCGGATCGCCGCGGCGGTGGAGCTCGCCCTGGAGGCGCTGTACCTGTCGAAACGGCTGGCCAAGGACGCCGACGACGACTCGACGGTCTACGGGGCCTGATGACGATCCCGGAAGGCTGGTCCTACGGCCCGTGGCACGACGGGCCGGATCCGCTCGCCGCGCCCGTCGACCTGCGGGACGCGCTCGACGAGATCGGGCGCGACGTGATGAACGGGTCGTCGCCGCGGTCCGCGCTGGAGGAGTTGCTCCGGCGCGGCACTCAGCGGACACAAGGCCTGGACGACCTGACCCGCCGGCTGTGGGAGCGCCGCCGCGAGATCGAGCGGCGGCACAACCTCGACGGCACCTTGCGCGACGTGCGGCGGCTCCTGGAGGAGGCGTTGGAGGCGGAGCGGCGCGAGCTGTTCCCCAACCCGTCGGACGACGCGCGGTTCCAGGAGGCGCAGCTCGACGCGCTTCCTTCGGGGACGGCGGCCGCCGTGCGCGAGCTGGCGTCGTACGAGTGGCAGTCCGCCGAGGGCCGGCAGAAGTACGACGAGATCCGCTCGCTGCTCGGCAAGGAGCTGCTCGGGTCGCGGTTCGAGGGGATGAAGGAGGCGCTGCAGCAGACCACGCCCGAGGACGTCGAGCGGGTCAACGAGATGCTCGCCGATCTCAACGCGCTGCTCGCCGCGCATGCGCAGGGGCGGGCCGAGGTGCCCGAGCTGTTCGCGGAGTTCATGGCCAAGCACGGGGAGTTCTTCCCGGAGAATCCGCGGACCGTCGACGAGCTGATCGACGTCCTCGCGCAGCGGGCGGCCGCGGCGCAGCGGATGCTGAACTCGATGACGCCGGAGCAGCGAGCCGAGCTGGCTTCGCTGTCACAGCAGGCCTTCGGGAGTCCGCAGCTGGCGCAGCAGCTCGCGCAGCTGGATGCGCAGCTGCAGTCGCTGCGACCGGGCGAGGACTGGGCGGGCTCGGCGCAGCTCAGCGGCGACGATCCGCTCGGGCTCGCGGAAGGCGCGCGGGCGATGTCGGATCTGGCCGAGCTGGATGCGTTGGCCGAGCAGTTGTCGCAGTCGTATCCCGGGGCGCGGCTGGAGGATATTGACCTCGACGCCCTGACCCGGCAGCTGGGCGATGAGGCGACGGTCGACGCGCGGCGGTTGAGCGAGTTGGAGCGGCAGCTTCGCGAGCAGGGGCTGGTCGAGCGTGCGCCGGATGGCTCGCTGCGGTTGTCGCCGAAGGCGTTGCGGCAGTTGGGTCAGACGGCGCTGGCCGACGTACTGCGGACTGCGCGCGGCTCCGGCGAGCGGGATGCGGCGAACGCCGGTGCCTCCGGTGAGCTGAGTGGGTCGTCGCGGCCCTGGCAATTCGGGGACACCCAAGCCTGGGACGTGCCGCGGACCGTTCGGAACGCCGTACTCCGAACCGCCGGGCGCGGGCCTGTGCGGCTGGACGTCGCGGATGTCGAGATCGCCGAGACCGAGCATCGGGCCCGGGCCGCGGTCGCGTTGCTCGTCGACACCTCGTGGTCGATGGTGCAGGAGAACCGGTGGCTGCCGATGAAGCGGACGGCGCTCGCGCTGCATCAGCTCATCTCGACCCGCTACCGCAACGACGCTCTTCAGCTGATCACCTTCGGCCGGTACGCCGGTGTCGTCGAGCTACCTCAGCTGATCGGCCTCGAAGGGACTTGGGAGCAGGGCACCAACGCCCACCACGCGCTCCTGCTCGCGGGCCGCCACCTGCGCCGCCACCCCGGCGCGCAACCCGTCGTCCTGATGGTCACCGATGGCGAACCCACCGCCCACCTCGAGCCCGACGGCACGGCCGAGTTCTCCTACCCGCCCGAGCCGGCCACCCTCCGCAAAACCATCTTCGAAGTCGACCGCCTGGCCAAACTCGGCGCCTCACTCACCGTCTTCCGCCTCGGCGACGACCCCCGCTTGAACGCCTTCGTCGACCTCCTCGCCCGCCGCTCCGGCGGCCGAGTCCTCGCCCCGGACGCCGACGGCCTCGGCGCCGCCGTCGTCGGCGACTACCTCCGCACCCGTCGTTCCCTTTAGGTGCCGGACGTCCCCCACTCACCAACTATCCGCAGTACCGCCCCGCCACGCTCAGCCGCGGCGGCGCAACCGCCCCCAGCGGGAGTTGGTGAGTGCTGGCGGTCCGCCTCATCGCACCCGCCGTGCCTTCCCCGGCTCCGGCGTACCTCCCGCCAAAATCTCCGCGAGCAACTCGATCCCGTCCACCACCCGCGGCCCCGGCCGCGCGAAGTAGCTGTTCGCATCCACCGCCCACACCTCGGCCCCCACCGGCATCCGCCCCAACACCCCACGCGCCTGCTCCGCCGCAGCCTCCACCCCAAACCCACAAGGCGCCACCACCACAACCTCAGCCCCCGTCAACGCCTCCCACCCCACAACCCCCGACCGCCCACCCGCCACCCCCACCAAATTCACCCCACCAGCCACCTCCACCATCTCCGGCACCCAATGCCCCGCCCCAAACAAAGGCTCCACCCACTCCACCACCCCCACCCGCTTCCCTTCGCCCACCCCGGCCCACCCACCCCGCGACCCCGCCACCCCACCAACGCCGGGCTCGCCGCCCGCGCGGCCGCCCGGGGCTGCGCTCCCGTCGACACCCGCTCCCGCGTGTCCACCGGCGGAGACGTTCCGGGTGTCGCCGGGGTGCACGCCTCCGGCGTGGAAGCCGCCGGGGAGGCGCCGCAGGCGGTCGGTGAGGTTGGTGAGGAGGGGCGTGCTGTCGCGGCCGATCGCCCTCGCGATTTGCTCGATGGAGGTGAGGATGCCGGGGAGGGTTTGGGGGTTGGTGGTGAGTAGTTGGGCGGTGCAGCCGAGGTAGGTGAGGGCTTCGGTGACGTCGGTGGTGTCGAGGGCGCAGACGGCGCAGAGGTCTTGGGTGATGACGAGGTCGGGGTCGAGGGCGCGGAGGGCGTCGGCGTGCAGGGTGTAGAGGTCCTCGCCGGCGGCCGCGCGGGCGCGGACCTCGGCGTCGATCTGGGCCGGGGTGAGGCCGGCGGGTAGTGCGGTGGTGGAGACGATCGGGCGGGTGCGGGCTTCGGCGGGGTAGTCGCATTCGAAGGTGACGCCGGCGACGTCGGCTCCGGCGCCGAGCGCGAAGCAGATCTCGGTGGCGGCGGGGAGGAGCGAGACGATGCGCACGTTTCAGACTCTAGACCCTGGGTTTGTCTTGCGTTGTCAAGGCAGGTAAGGGTTTTCCGCCTTGGGTTTGTGGGGAGGGTCACGTGTCTCGTTGTGAGACCAGTGTTCAACTGGACTGGTTTTCGGGCTTACTCTGAAAAGACGCCCCCGCCACCGGAGTCGACGGGCCAGCGGCCACCTCACCGCGTCCCAGCAGCACCCGCACCCCAGGGAGTGAACGTGCCGAAACTCGTCTACGACTTCGCCGAGGGCGACAAGTCCAAGAAGGAACTGCTCGGTGGCAAAGGCGCGAACCTCGCGGAGATGACCAATCTCGGCCTGCCGGTCCCGCCCGGGTTCACGATCAGTACCGAAGCCTGCAAGGTCTACCTGAGCACCGGCTCGGTACCGCCCGAGCTGGCCGACGAGATCGACCACCACGTCGACGTCCTGCAGCAGAAGATGGGCAAGAAACTCGGTCAGGCCGACGACCCGCTGCTGGTCTCGGTCCGCTCCGGCGCCGCGGTGTCGATGCCCGGCATGATGGAGACGGTGCTGAACGTCGGCCTCAACGACGACTCGGTGAACGGCCTGGCCCACCAGTCCGGCAACCCGCGGTTCGCCTGGGACGCCTACCGCCGGCTGATCCAGATGTTCGGAAAGACCGTGCTCGGGATGGAAGGCGACGTCTTCGAGGACGCGATCGAGGCCGCCAAACAGGCCAAGGGCACCCGCAACGACCTCGACCTGGACGCCGACGACCTGAAGGCGCTCGTCGAGACGTTCAAACAGGCCGTCCTCGACCACACCGGCCGTGAGTTCCCGCAGGACCCGCGGACCCAGATGGACCTCGCCACCGAGGCCGTCTTCTCCTCCTGGAACTCCGACCGCGCGATCCTCTACCGCCGCCAGGAGCGGATCGCGACCGACCTCGGCACCGCGGTCAACATCTGCTCGATGGTCTTCGGCAACCTCGGCATGGACTCCGGCACCGGTGTCTGCTTCACCCGCGACCCCGCCACCGGCCAGCCCGGCGTGTACGGCGACTACCTGCAGAACGCCCAGGGCGAGGACGTCGTCGCCGGCATCCGCAACACCGTCCCGCTCGCCGATCTCGAGCAGATCGACAAGACGTCGTACGACGAGCTGATGGCGATCATGGCCAAACTCGAGGGCCACTACCGCGACCTGTGCGACATCGAGTTCACCGTCGAGCGCGGCAAGCTGTGGATGCTGCAGACCCGCGTGGGCAAGCGGACGGCGGCCGCCGCGTTCCGGATCGCGACCAGCCTGATCGACGAGGGCGTGATCGACACCGACGAGGCGCTCAAGCGGGTCAAGGGCGCGCAGCTCGCGCAGCTGATGTTCCCGCGCTTCGACGGGGACGCCGAGACGGAGCTGCTCACCAAGGCGATCGGCGCGTCGCCGGGCGCGGCGTCCGGTCAGGTCGTGTTCACGTCGGCCGCCGCGGTCGAGGCCGCGGACCGCGGCGAGAAGGTGATCCTGGTCCGCCGCGAGACGAACCCGGACGACCTGCACGGGATGATCGCGGCGCAGGGCATCCTGACCAGCCGCGGCGGTAAGACGTCACACGCGGCCGTCGTCGCCCGCGGGATGGGCAAGACCTGCGTCTGCGGCGCCGACGAGCTCGACGTGAACGTTGCCCAGGGCACCATCAAGATCAACGGCACGGTCCTCGAGGCCGGCGCGACGATCTCGATCGACGGCACCACCGGCGAGGTCTTCCTCGGCGAGGTGCCCGTGGTCGCGTCCCCCGTCGTCCAGTACTTCGAGGGCACGCTGGACGCCGAAGCGGGTGACGAGCTCGTCGCCGCCGTCCACCGGCTGATCACGCACGCGGACGAGGTGCGCCGGCTCGGCGTCCGGACCAACGCCGACACCGCGGACGACGCGGCTCGCGCGCGCCGGTTCGGCGCCGAGGGGATCGGCCTGTGCCGGACCGAGCACATGTTCCTCGGCGAGCGCCGCGAGGCGGTCGAGCGGCTGATCCTGGCTTCGGACGACGCTGAGCGCGACGCGGCGCTGGCCGAGCTGGAGCCGCTGCAGCGCGGCGACTTCCTGGAGCTGCTCGGCGCGATGGACGGGCTGCCGGTGACGATCCGGCTGATCGACCCGCCGCTGCACGAGTTCCTGCCGTCGATGGAGGATCTCGCGGTCAAGGTCGCCTTGGCCAAGGAGCGCGGCGAGGACCCGGGGCGCGCGGCCGCCTTGCTGTCGGCGGTGCAGCGGCTGCACGAGCAGAACCCGATGCTCGGCTTGCGCGGGGTGCGGCTCGGGCTGGTGATTCCGGGGCTGTTCGCGATGCAGGTCCGCGCGATCGCCTCCGCCGCCGTCGAGCTGCGCGGCCAGGGCAAGGACCCGCGGCCGGAGATCATGATCCCGCTGGTCGGCGCCGTCCAGGAGCTGCACCTGGCCCGCGACGAGGTATCGCGGGTGCTGGCCGAGGTCGGCGTCGAGTGGGAGATCCCGATCGGCACGATGATCGAGCTGCCGCGCGCGGCTGTGATCGCGGACCAGATCGCCGAGGCCGCCGACTTCTTCTCGTTCGGCACCAACGACCTGACGCAGACCACCTGGGGTTTCAGCCGCGACGACGTCGAGGGCTCGTTCTTCTCCCGCTACCTGGAGAAGGGGATCTTCGCGGTCTCGCCGTTCGAGTCGATCGACACCGAAGGCGTCGGCGCCCTGGTCCGGACCGGCGTCGACCGCGGCCGGGCCGCCAAACCCGATCTGAAACTCGGCGTCTGCGGTGAGCACGGCGGCGACCCCGACTCGATCCACTTCTTCCACGAGGTGGGCCTCGACTACGTCTCCTGCTCGCCGTTCCGCGTCCCGATCGCTCGCCTCGAGGCCGGCCGCGCCGCGCTCTGAGGGCCGGCGCCAGGCCTTGACAGTGCGGCGGCGTGACGGACCGTATGAGCGTGTCCGCGCTCTCATCAGGCCCGGCGGGAAGTCGGTGACGAAGCGTCACCGGCGCCGACTTTCTGCTGCACTTTCTCTTAACCAAGGTCTTGCAAAGTACCTCGTGGGTTGGTCAGAATAACCGGGCGGGAAGGGAGTGCACCGTCGACTTTCGGGTCACTCGAACCAGCCGCTGTGGCGGCTCGTGACTCCCTCTCCCGCACCAAAATCTCGTTGTGTACAAGGCCGTATCCGATCCCCGTTGTAGGGTTCCGGGTATGGCCTTCTACGTTGTCCAGCTGCAGTTCGACCTTGCCGAGACCGACGAGCGGCTGGCGGTCCGCCCGGCCCACCGCGAGTACCTGAACGAGCTCAAGGCGGCCGGCAAACTCGTCGCCGCCGGCCCGTTCACCGACCAGACCGGCGCCCTGCTGGTGTACGACGTCGCCGATGAGGCCGAGTTGCGCGACATCCTCGCCAAGGACCCGTACACCCCGGCCGACGTCTACCAGCTCGCCCTGCTCACCGAGTGGCAGCCGCTGTTCCCGTTCACCGAGTGACGGGTTAGATCGCGCCTTCCAGATCGAGGTGGTCGACGTAGGCCCACAGCCAGACGAGCGGCGCCAGGACGAGTTCGGGGTCGCCGTCCTCGTCGGCGATGAAGATCATCGAGCCCTCGCCGTTCGAGATGTCCTCGACGACCGCCTCGCAGACGGCCAGTGACGCCTCGAAGATCAGTACCTCGGGTCCGTTCTCCCAGCGCGGCTGGGGGAGCGGGAGGACGGGCGCCTCGTCGCTGCCGCCGAGCTCGACCGAGACGCGCTGCAGCTCCTCGTAGAGATCGAAGGTGATCAGACCGGCCAGCGGGCGGCCGTCGTACCCGATCAGGTATGGGTCGTCGGCGCCTTCGCGGAAGTTGTCGCGCAGCTGGGGGAGGGCGGCCTGCAGGTCGGTCGCCTCCAGGTACGGCGCCTCGTCCAGCTCCTCGTCGTCGTCCGGCGCGCCCTGGCCGCTGCGCATCTCGTCGAACTGGTGCAGCAACTCGTTCAGCTCGTCGTGCGCTTCGCTGCCCGGCGCGCGCTGGGCGCGGCTCTCCAGATCGCGGAGGTGGTCGACCAGGTCGTCCTCGAAGTGCAGCTCGTACCGCGGCAGACCCGGCTCGCGGCCGGCGTTGATCTGCGCGACCAGCTGGGTGGAGACCGGCCCGAGCCGCTCGGCGAGCACCTCGAGCGGGGTGGTCGGCTTCTCCTCGGCGTCGTGCGCGCAGGAGTCGTCCTCGATGGCGCCGTCGCCATCGCCGTCGAGCGCGAGCAGCACCTGGAAGGCGGGGAACGCGAGCAGCGCGGCGGTCGCCATCATCCCGTCGCCGATCAGCATCAGCGGGTTGCCGCCGGCCTCGGTCCGGCGGACGTGGTCCGGCATCAGGGTCGCGGCCTGGTCGACGTTCACCTGGCTGGCCAGCGACGACAGGCCGTGGTCGGCGTCGACGCCGAGCAGCTCGACGAGCCGCTCCGAGCTCATGTCGAAATTCGACCGCAGCCAGTAGCGCAGCCAGCCGGCGTCGACCGGGTTGCCGAGCAGGTCGTTGACCCGGGCCCGGAAGTCGGCCAGGTCGGCGATCGCGAGGACGACGAGCACCGGCTCGTCACCGTCGCCGATCACCAGCGGCCGGGTGTCGCCGTCCTGGAAGCCGTCGATCACCTGGTGCAGGCTGTCGGCCGCCGCCTCCAGCGGCCACGCTTCCGCTTCGAACTCCCTCACCACCTCGGAGGTGTCGTCATACATCTGCTGGTCCTCTCCGAATGGCGGCGGGAGTTGGGTAAGTGTAGGCGGCGAGCGGCCCACCGGGGGTGCGGGGTCGACACCCCGTGACATTGGCTACGCTGGCACCGGAGGGTCGGCGCAGGGGTATCTCACATGTGAGATAAGGTCCGGCGCATGACTGATGACTACCTGAGCCGGATCGGCAATCTCATCCGGGACGCCCGCAAGCACCGCGGCTGGACGCAGACGCAGCTCGCGGATGTGCTGAACACCAGCCAGAGCGCGGTGAACCGGATCGAAAAAGGTCATCAGAACCTCACCCTCGAGATGCTCGCCCGGATCGGCGAGGCCCTCGACTCCGAAATTGTCTCTCTCGGTGGCGGTCCGGTCCACCTCCGTGTCGTCGGCGGTTTGCGGCTTTCCGGCGCGATCGACGTCAAGTCGTCCAAGAACGCCGGTGTCGCGCTGTTGTGCGCGAGTCTGCTCAACAAGGGCCGGACGACGCTGCGCAAGGTCGCCCGGATCGAGGAGGTCAACCGGCTGCTCGAGGTGCTGAACTCGATCGGCGTCCGGACCACCTGGCTGAACGACGCCGGTGACCTGGAGATCGTCCCGCCGGCGCAGCTCGACCTCGGCGCGATGGACGCCGCCGCGGCCCGCCGGACGCGCTCCATCATCATGTTCCTCGGCCCGCTGCTGCACCGCGAGGACACCTTCCAGCTCCCGTACGCCGGTGGCTGCGACCTCGGCACCCGCACGGTCGAGCCGCACATGACCGCGCTGCGCCCGTTCGGCCTGGACGTGAAGGCGACGGCCGGTGAGTACCACGCGGTGGTGAACCGGGCGATCACGCCGGTCAAGCCGATCGTGCTGACCGAGCGCGGCGACACCGTCACCGAGAACGCGCTGATGGCGGCCGCCCGGATCGACGGCGTCACCGTCATCCGCAACGCCAGCTCGAACTACATGGTCCAGGACCTCTGCTTCTACCTCGAGCTGCTCGGCGTGAAGGTCGAGGGCGTCGGCTCGACGACGCTGACCGTGCACGGCAAGGCCGAGATCGACGTGGACGTCGACTACGCGCCGTCCGAGGACCCGATCGAGGCGATGAGCCTGCTCACCGCGGCGATCGTCACCGGTTCGGAGATCACCATCCGCCGGGCGCCGGTCGAGTTCCTCGAGATCGAGCTCGCGCTGCTGGAGGAGATGGGCCTGGACTACAGCCGCAGCGAGGAGTACTTGGCCGAGAACGGCCGGACCCGCCTGGTCGACCTGACCACCCGCCCCTCGCAGCTGCACGCGCCGATCGACAAGATCCACCCGATGCCGTTCCCGGGGCTGAACATCGACAACCTGCCGTTCTTCGCGGTGATCGCCGCGAAGGCGACCGGGCAGACGCTGATCCACGACTGGGTCTACGAGAACCGCGCGATCTACCTGACCGACCTGAACAAACTCGGCGGCCGGGTCAAGCTGCTCGACCCGCACCGGGTGATGGTCGAGGGCCCGACGCACTTCTCCGGTGCCGAGATCATGTGCCCGCCGGCCCTGCGTCCCGCCGTCGTCACCCTGATCGCGATGATGGCCGCCAAGGGCACCTCGGTCCTGCGCAGCGTCTATGTCATCAACCGCGGCTACGAGGACCTGGCCACCCGCCTCAACTCCCTCGGCGCCCAGATCGAGACCTTCCGCGACATCTAGTCAGTCATCCGGAGAAGCCGTCACCGTCGACTGTCGGTGGCGGCTTCTACCGTTTTCCCATGCGGCCCCACGTAGTAGCCCAAATCGCCGTCTCCCTCGACGGCCGCACCACCGGCTTCGACGCCGACTTCGCCCGCTACTACGCCATGGCCACCCTCTGGCAAGAAGACGTCACCCTCATCGGCGCCGACACCATCCTCGCCCAAGAACCCGCCCTCCGCGCCGGCGCACGGGACGTCCTGGGCCGAGCCGCAGCGGCTGCTGCCGGGCCGGTGTTGGCTGTGGTGGATGGGCGGGGGCGGGTTGGGTGTTGGGAGGTGTTGCGGGGGCTGGGGTATTGGTCGGAGGTGTTGGCGTTGTATGCCGATCAGACGCCGGCGCGGGCGCCGGATGCGACTACTCGGGAGCTCGTGACCGGGTATGAGCAGGTCGACCTCGAAGAGGTTTTGCGGGTGTTGGGGAAGCGCGGGGCGGAGGTCGTGCGGGTGGAGTCGGGTGGGGGGTTGGTGCGGGGCTTGTTGGAGTTGGGGTTGGTGGATGAGCTGGCGTTGCTGGTGCATCCGGTGGTGGTGGGGGCGGGGGAGCCTTGGTGCGGGGCGGGCGGGGTGCGGTTCCGGCATGCCGGAACCGAGGTGTTCAGCGGCGGGATCGTGTGGTCCAGGTATTGCCTTGACTAAACTGGGTACACTGTACCTAGTTTCAGATTCGAGGAGGAGAAGGCTTGTCCGAAGCGAGTGTGCGGGAGTGGTTCGAGCGGTACGACGCGCTGGCGGCGGCGCGCGATTACGCGGGGATGGCCGACCTGGCGCTGTTCCCGCTGAACGAGGTGTCCGACGACGGCAAGGGGACCGGCAGCGCCACCCAGATCGACCGGGCGGCGTACCTGGCGCAGATGGAGCAGGTGATGGGCGGCGGCGGTGAGTTCAGCTTCGACGTGACGCGGACGCCGCATTTCCTGTCCGACGCGCTCGTCTTCGTGATCACCGACGGCACGATGACCTACGAGGGCCAGACCCAGCCGGTCCGGTACGGCGACCTGCTGGTCAAGGTCGGCGGCGACTGGAAGTTCCAGACCATGGCGCAGGGCGGCTGGGGTTAACCCGAACGTTCCGAAACTGTCGGTCGGCCCCGTTACTGTGAGCAGTGATGAGGAAGCAGCACGAGTGGTACGACGAGCATGACGCCGAGCGCTGGGTCGCGGAGCCGGTCAAACGACCGGGCCGGACGGCGTTCGCGCGTGATCGCGCCCGCGTGCTGCACAGCGCGGCGCTCCGGCGGCTGGCGGCCAAGACACAGGTCGCCACCGCCGGCAGCGACGACTTCGTCCGGAACCGGCTGACCCACAGCCTGGAGGTCGCGCAGATCGGGCGCGAGCTGGCCTCGACCCTCGGCTGCGATCCCGACATCGTCGACGCGGCCTGCCTGTCCCACGACCTCGGCCACCCGCCCTTCGGTCACAACGGCGAGCGCGCGCTCGACACGCTCGCCGCCGGGATCGGCGGTTTCGAGGGCAACGCGCAGACCCTGCGGCTGCTGACCCGGCTGGAGTCGAAGACCTTCGACGCGGCCGGCCGCAGCGTCGGGCTGAACCTCAGCCGCGCCACGCTCGACGCCTCGACGAAGTACCCGTGGGCCCGGCGTCCGGGGGAGCGGAAGTTCGGGGTGTACGACGACGATCTCGCGGTCTTCGGGTGGTTGCGCCCGGGGGTCGGCGAGCGGCGCTGCCTGGAGGCCCAGGTGATGGACTTCGCCGATGACGTCGCCTACTCGGTCCACGACGTCGAGGACGGCATCGTCGCGCGGCACATCGACCTCGCCGCGATCGACGCCGACCGGGCGCCGTACTGGGAGACCGTCCGGCGGATGTACTTGCCGGAGGCAACCGATGCTGAGCTCGACGAGAGCTGGCAGCGGCTGACCAAGCTGCCGTACTGGCCGGTCGGCCCGTTCGACGACAGCCGCCGCGCGCTCGGCGGCCTGAAGGATCTGACCAGTCAGCTGATCGGCCGGTTCGCGACCGCGGCCGAGCAGGCGACACATGCCGTCTTCGGCCGCTCCCGCCTGATCCGCTACGAGGCCGACCTCGTCGTCCCGGACGGCGTCCGCGTCGAGATCGGCCTGCTCAAGGGCATCGGCATGTTCCACGTGCTGAACTCGCCCGAGCGGCAGGCCCGCCGCGCCTCCCAGCGCGAGCTGCTCACCGAGCTGGTCGAGACGCTCTGGAAGACCGGCCCGGCCCACTTGGACGCCGCCCTCCGCGCCGACTTCCTCGAAGCCGCCGACGACGACGCCCGCCTCCGCGTGATCATCGACCAGGTCGCCTCGCTCACCGACCCATCTGCCCTCGCCTGGCACCACGCATTAGTCTCGAAGGTATGACCTCTGACCCCATCGTCATCGTCGGTGCGAGCCTCGCGGGAGCGACCGCGGCCAAGACCTTGCGGAAGGAGGGGTGGAGCGGCGGCGTCGTCCTGATCGGCGCCGAGACCGACCTCCCCTACGAGCGACCGCCGTTGTCGAAGGATGTCCTGCTCGGTAAGAAGGGGCCGGAGTCCGCCCAGCTGCACGACGAGCAGTGGTACGCCGATCAGTCGATCGAGCTCCGGCTCGGGACGACGGTCACCGCGGTCGACACCGCCGGGCACACCGTCACGTTGGAGGACGGTTCCCAGCAGGCCTACTCGAAGCTGTTGCTCGCGACCGGGAGCCGCGTCCGTCGCCTCGACGTACCGGGTGGCGACCTGCCCGGCATCCACTACCTGCGGACGGCGGAGCAGTCGCAGGAGCTGACCGACGCATACGCCGCGAAGCCGCGGGTGGTTGTTGTCGGCGCCGGCTGGATCGGTCTGGAGGCTGCGTCTGCGGCCAAGGAGCGTGGCTGCGAGGTGACTGTGGTGGCGCCGCAGTCGACCGTGCTCGCCTCGGTGATGGGTGAGCAGGTCGGCGAGCTGTACGCCGAGCTGCACCGCAAGCACGGGGTCGTGTTCCGCTTCGGTGCGCGGGTCGAGGGCTTCGAGGGCACCGACACGGTGACCGGCGTCCGGATCGCCGACGAGGTCCTGCCGGCGGACCTGGTGGTGGTAGGCGTCGGCGTCCAGCCGAACCTGGAGCTTGCTGAGGCTGCCGGGCTCGAGATCGCTTCCCCGGCTGAGGGCTCCGGTGTCGTCGCCGGCGCCGACCTGCAGACGTCCGCCGCGGATGTCTACGCCGCGGGCGACATCGTGCGCTGGCAGCACCCGAAGCTCGGCCGTTCGCTCCGCGTCGAGCACTGGCAGAACGCGAAGGACACCGGCGCGGTGGCCGCGAAGGCGATGCTCGGCCAGGAGGTCGTGCACGATGCGCAGCCGTACTTCTTCACCGACCAGTTCGACCTCGGCATGGAGTACGTCGGCGACGTCCCGCGCGACACGTCGTACGAGGTCGTCCTGCGCGGCGACCCCGCCTCGGGCGCCTATCTCGCCTTCTGGCTGGACGACGACCGCCACGTCCTGGCCGGTATGCACGTCAACGTCTGGGACGCGACCGACGGCATCCGGGCCCTCATCGGCAAGCAGGTCGACCCCGCCCGCCTCGCCGACACCTCGATCGAGCTAGCGGACGTCTAACGGATAAGCCACGTACGCGAAGGCGGTGCTGTCCGGGGACCAGCTCGGCACGTTCATCGTGCCCTGGCCGCCGAACAGCGTCGCCAGCTCGCGGATGCCGTCGGGGGTGAGCAGCCGGACGCGGACGTCCTCGATATCGGCCGGGTGCCCTTCGGTGCCGGGCGGGAAGCTGACGTAGGCGATCGACGAGCCGTCGGGCGCCGGGTGCGGGAACCAGTTGACCCGCTCGTCGTCGGTCAGCTGCTCGGCGACGCCGTCCGCGATCCGGAACAGCTGCGCATGCCCGGCGCGCTCGGAGTTGAAGTAGATCCACTTCCCGTCCGGCCCGTACTCCGAGCCGTCGTCCGCGTGCTCGTCATCGGTGATCTGGACGTCGGCGCCACCCGCGGCCGGGATCGTCCAGACGTTGGTGATCCGCCGGCCGTCGACCGGCTCCAGGCCGATGTAGGCGAGCGTCGTCCCGTCCGGTGAGATGCCGTGCAGGTAGTGCCGGAAGTCGGGCCCGCGATCGTTGGTCACCCGACGCCCCGGCCCGCCGGCGAACGGAACGGCGTACAGGTGACCGTCGGCGGCCGAGACATAGACGGTCGCGCCATCCGGGCTGACCACATGGTCGTTGTTGATATCCGGGACGCCGCCGAGCTCGATCTCGGTCAACCCGCCGTCGACCCGGAACAGCTTCCCGTTCCCGTTGACGATCAGCTCGCCGTCCGGCGTCCAGTTCGGCGCTTCGAACAGCACGTCGTCCGAGCTGAACACCAGCCGGGACGCGCCGCTCGCGACCTCGACGACATACAGCTCGGACCGTTGACCGGGGCGCAGAGTTCGGGGCACGGTCGCAAACCTAACCGACGCAGCCCGGGCCGGGCAGGGACAGCTCAGCCTGCAGGACGTCGAGATACGCACAACCGTCGCGCTCGTTGGGCTCGATCACGCCGCCCTCGTGCCATTCGTTCCACGCGTACAGGTAGAGGTGGTTGTCCACCGTGGACGGCCGTCCGGACGTGCGCATGTCGGACGCCGCGGCGCGCACCGCCTGGCGGAAACCTTCGATCGACTGATCCGGCATCCAGCGAATGGCCTTCACGTCGCGGGTCTCGATCGGATACCGCGGCCGCTCGTCGAAGTCGGCCAGCACGCAGCGGCCGTACGGACCCGTCGGCGCCTGGCGGTAGAACTTCGTCTGGTCGCGCAGGTAGGTCGCGTACGAGCGCGACTCGATCGACGGGCCGTCGGTCGTGCAGTACGGCGCATCCGCGCCCGCGTTCGTGACCTGTTGCGGGTCGAAACCCGCCTGGTTGATCATCACGTACAGGTCCTGGCCGGACTTCGCGCGGACCGCGTCGACGAACTGCTTGACCTGCGCGTTGCTGCCGTCGCCGAGCCCGCGGGCGTCGCAGATGTTCAAGATCTTCCGGCCGTCGTTGGTCCGCAGCGTGTTGTCCTGCTGCAGGTACCGCGCGAGGTTGGCGGCGACCGCGTCGTACTGGGCGACCGGGATGTTCAGCGGCGCGTACGGGTGCGCGCAGACGCCGATCGTGAAGTCGATCTTGTTCTTGTTCGACGCCTGCAGGAACGCTTCGAGCGCGGCGTCGGTCAGATCCTGCCGCTGCTTCTTGCTGTCCCAGTAGTAGTAGAAGTTGAAGAAGCTCAGCCCGGCGGACGTCGCCTGGTCGATGTGCTTCTCCAGCGTCGCGGGCTGTGAGTCGTCGTAGTACCCGATCGTGGGTTTGAGATTCGACCAGTCCTCGCCGGGCCAGTTGTCGGTCGCGTACGGCGTCCCGGCGTGGAAGTCGCGGACGCCGCCCCACCAGTCGTTGTCGCGGCCGTACACCTCTTTCGTGCGAGCGATGATCGTCGGGTGGCCGCCGGTGTGGAACATGCCGAAGTACACCGCGCCCGCGCGGATGGACGTCGGACGCACGTAGCCGACCGGACCGTCGAGGCGGTAGCCGGCGTTCAGCAGCTCGGTCGTGCGCGGCTCGGGCGCGAGGCGCCACTCTTTGCCGTTGCTGAAGCGGCGGAGCTGGACGAGCCCGGGACCGGGGCGGGCATCGACGTACCCGGCGATGCCCTCGTTGACCCAGCCCTTGCGGACCAGGGTGTCGCGCTCGTTGAGTGACGCGGTGAAGAGCCAGCGGGAGGCGCTCGCGGTCGGCTTCAGCCGGAACAGCGGTGTCGATCCGTCCTTCGGTTCGCGGCCGACGAAACCCGTCGTACCGGACTGGCGTCGGTAGCCGGCCGCAACAGCGGCATCCAGCTCCCGTGCGTCAGCGGTGTAGAGGCGGCCGACGCCGCCGGGAGAGACCAGCTCGACGAACGGCCGTGGGTGGCTCGGCCGGGCCGCGGCGGTGGCCGGCTTCTCGCCGGTCAGCACGAGGGTCGAGGCGAGCAGGGCGGCGGTCAGAACGAGCAGCCCAAGAGTGCGACGCACTTGTTTGTCCTCCCGTGGATGGGATCGGTTGCGGAGGATCGTAGACTCGCGGGGTGGCAGGCAGGATCAAGGAAGAGGACATCGCGCTGGTGCGCGAGCGCGCGCGGATCGACGACGTCGTCGGCTCGTACGTCACCTTGAAGAACGCCGGGGGCGGCTCGCTGAAGGGGCTGTGCCCGTTCCACGACGAGAAGTCGCCGTCGTTCAACGTCACCCCGGCCCGCGGCTTCTTCTACTGCTTCGGCTGCCAAGAGGGCGGCGACGTCATCGACTTCATCCAGAAGATCGATCAGATCACCTTCCACGAGGCCGTCGAGACGCTGGCCTCGAAGGTCGGCATCCAGCTGCGCTACGAGGAGTCCGGCGCGCCGATCCAGCGCGGTCCGGCCAACCAGCGCCCGCGGCTCGTCGAGGCGCACAAGGTCGCCGCCGAGTTCTACGTCGACCAGTTGTTCGGCGCGGCCGAGGCCTCGCTGGGCCGGCAGTTCCTGGACAAGCGCGGTTTCGACCGCGACGCCGCGGTCAAGTTCGGGGTCGGTTTCGCGCCCCGCGGCGGGGACGCGCTGATCGGCCACCTGCGCGGCCGCGGTTTCACGAACACCGAGCTGGTCAGCTCCGGCCTGGCCGCCGAGAACCAGCGCGGCCTGTACGACCGGTTCCGCGGCCGGCTGATGTGGCCGATCCGGGACGCGTCGTCCGATGTGATCGGGTTCGGCGCGCGACGGCTGTTCGACGACGACAAGATCGAAGCGAAGTACCTGAACACCCCCGAGACGCCGATCTACAAGAAGTCCAAGGTCCTGTACGGCGTCGACCTGGCCCGGCGCGAGATCGCCAAGGGCCGCCAGGCCGTCGTCGTCGAGGGCTACACCGACGTGATGGCCTGCCACCTGGCCGGCGTCCAGACCGCGGTCGCCACCTGTGGGACGTCGTTCGGCGACGACCACGCCCGGGTGCTGCGGCAGCTGCTGCTCGACCACGACCAGTTCCGCGGCGAGGTGATCTTCACCTTCGACGGCGACGAGGCCGGGCAGCGGGCGGCGCTCAAGGCCTTCGCCGGTGACCAGGCGTTCGCCTCGCAGACGTACGTCGCCGTCGAGCCCGACGGGCTGGACCCGTGCGACCTGAGACTGCAGAAGGGCGATGCCGCCGTCCGGGAGCTGATCGGCCGGCGGGTTCCGCTGTACCGGTTCGTGCTCGGCAACGTGCTGACGAAGTACGACCTGGATCGGGCCGACACCCGGATCGACGCGCTGCGCGAGGCGGCGAAGCTGGTGGTCAGCATCCGGGACCGCTCGAAGGTCGACTCGTTCACCCGCGAGCTCGCCGGGGAGCTGGGGATGGAGGTCGACCAGGTCCGGTCCGAGGTGCACCGCGCCGCGTCCCGGCCCGCGCCGCAGCCGCAGGCGGCCGGCCGCCCGCCGGTCACCGTCAGCACGGAGGCGCCGCCCCCGCCGCGGGCCGACGTCCCGTCGCCGCGGGACCAGCGGTTCGTCATCGAGTGGGATGTGCTGAAGGTCGCGATGCAGCATCCCGCGCTGGTCGGCGTCGCCTTCGACGAGCTGGACGACCACGACTTCACGCATCCGTGGCTGGCCGCCGTCCGGGCCGCGATGGCGAAGGTCGGCGGTCCGTCGGCCGCCGCGCCGGGAGAGGCCTGGGTGGTCGCCGTCCGCGAGGCCGTCGGGAACGATCCGGCCGCCGCGGTCGTCGGCGCGCTCGCGGTCGACCCGCTGCGGCTTGGCCGCGATCCCGACGAGCAGTACGCGCTGGCCTTGCTCGCGCGGCTGCAGGAGCTGACCTGCGCGCGCCGGATCGCGGATCTGAAGTCGAAGCTGCAGCGGACGAACCCGATCGACAAGGCCGACGACTACAACCGGATGTTCGGCGAGCTGATCGCGCTCGAGGCGTACCGCGCCGACCTCCGGAAGAAGGCCATCACCGGCGCGATCTGAGTAGTTCAGCGCATGTCGCGGGGGCTGGATTTCGCGACGATCGGTCCATGAACAAGCCGATTCAGCCGTCCCAGACCAACGCCTACTACGTGCAGGCCATCTTGTCGTTCGGCCTGTCCCTGACCGCGATGACGATCGCCGTCATCTACCTGCCCGCGGCCGGCTGGGTCCGCGCCTTCCTCGGCCTCGGACTGCTCTATCTGGTCACCTCGACGATCACGCTGTCGAAGGTCGTCCGGGACCGCCAGGAGCTGTCCGGAGTGAGTACCCGCGTCGACCAGGCGCGGCTGGACAAGCTGCTCGCCGAGCACGACCCGTTCCGCGTCGAGAACTAAGTATTCCTTGACAAGAATATTCTAGTCAGGGAATACTTCTGGTCATGGAACAGATCGCGGCGGTGCTGGGGGACGGGACGCGCTGGCGGATCGTCGAGCTGCTGGCCGAGCGTCCGCGCTCGGTCGGCGAGCTCGCGGAGCTGGTCGGGATGCGGCAGCCGCAGACGACCAAACACCTCCAGACGCTCGCCCGGGCGGGGCTGGTCACCGTCGTCCCGCTCGGCCAGCGGCGCGTGTACGCGCTCGAAGTCGAGCCGTTGCAGGCCTTCGAGCGGCGGGTGCGGGAGCTGATCGCCACCGCCGAGGCGCACGCGGGGGACCGGGACGTGATCGCCCGCTACCAGGCGGCGATCGCGGCCGAGACCGCTCGTGCCGACCGGGATCGGTGGGCCGATGGGCGGACGTTCGCCTTCGAGCGCCTGCTGCCGGTCGAGCCGGCCGTCGTCTGGCGGCACTGGGTCGAGCCGGCCCTGCTCGCTGCGTGGTGGGCGCCGCCGTCGCTGACGGTCTCCGAGGGCGTCATCGAGCCGCGGGCCGGTGGACGCGCCGTCCTGGAGTACGTCGATGCCGACGGGCGCTACCGGTCCGAGGGCACGGTTCAGCTGGCGACGGCGTACGAGCGGCTGGTGTTCGACCTCGCGCTGTTCGAATCGCCGGTGTCGTTCGTCTCGACGTACGACGTCGTCCTCAGTGCAGTGCCGACGGGGACGCGGCTGCAGATCGGCCTGCGGATCAGCGACAGCACGGTCGACGCCGCGCAGTACATCGCCGGGATCGAGACCGGGTGGAACCAGGTGCTCGACAACCTGACCAGAGTGATCGATGAAGGAGTTCAGTCATGACCAACCGCCTTGTCACCGCCAATCTGGCGCTCACCATCGACGGCCGCTACCACGGCCCGGGTGGGCCGCAGGACTTCGCGCCCATCGCGCCGTACGTGAGCACCGAGGTCGCGCGCGAGCATCTGGCGCGGATGCATCGCGACGCGACGACCGCGCTGCTCGGCCGGACCAGCGCCGAAGGATTCATGGGCTACTGGGCCGCGGTCGCCGAGGATGAGCAAGCCGACCCTCGGGATCGTGGCTACGCGCAATGGCTGGTCGGATCCGAGAAGGTCGTGCTGTCGACGACGATGACCGAGCCGCCGTGGGAGCGGACGCGGGTGCTGAACGCGCCGGCCGCGGAGGTGGTCGCCCAGCTCAAGACCGAGGGCTCCGGCGACATTTGGGTCAACAGTGCGCCGACCATCATCAAGGACCTGCTCGCCGCGGACCTCGTCGATCGGCTGTACCTGGTCATCGTTCCCGAGCTGGCCGGTGGCGGCTCGCGGCTCTTCGAGGACGGGCTGCCCGGGACGAAGTGGACGCTCGCGCACCAGGAGGCCGGATCGCTGGGTGAGCTGGCGCTCGTCTACGACCGCGCTTGATTCCAAGCGGTGAGCTTGACGGTGCCGGTGGTCCCGAGGTCGAGTTCGACCGGCCAGATCACCGGGCCCTCTTGCTTGCCGCGGGCAACGGAAAGGAAGGTCGCGCGCTGGGCGGCGCCGTCGTTGGTCGTGTTCGACCAGGACACGAACGCGTCCACCGACTTCCCTTGTTTCAGGCGGATCTTCCGCGGCCCCGGATCCTGTGCCATGTACGACGAGCCGCGGCTCACAGTGATCTTCATCGGCCGGCGCTCGGCGTCCAGGACGACGATCTCCGGGTAGCCCTCGACGACCAGGTCGTCGGCTCGGCAGTTGGTCAGCGTGACCGCCACCGACCGGTGCCCGAGTGCGGGCTCGATGTCGCTGACCGAGATTGACTGCCCCGATGCCGGACACGTCGCCGGCGGCCGCGTCGGCGTCCGCTTGACCGGTGTCGGCGTCCCGATGAGCTTCGGTGTCGGCACCGCCGTAGTCTGCCCGCCCGTCGCGCTTTCCGTCCCGCACGCGCTGATGATCAGCACCAGCCCCACCCACGCCAGTTTCACCCGAGGACGGTACCGCGCGGTCAGACCAGGTTCTTGCGTTGCGGGCAGGTGACGGCTCGCTTTCTTGCGTTCTGCGCAAGCTCTTATGCCTCTAGCGCCTGAGCGTTCTACGTTGGTGACATGACAACGAAGGGACAGCTCATGCAAGACATTCAGGTTCCCGCGGACTTCGCGGTGTGGCGCCGGGAGCGCTGGGACGAGATTGCCGGGCCCAATGGCAAGGCCAAAGTTGTTGCCAAGGGGATGATTTCTGGGGCCGCCGTCCAGACGCTGCCGGGGATTCCGGGTTCGTGGCGCACTGACGCCGAGGGCGGGCTGACCGTGACGGCGGCCGCCGCGGACGGCGTGACGGTCGGTGAGACGCTGGTGGACGGAACGGCCGTCGTCCCGTCCGGTAGCGCGCTCGGGTTTCCGGGCGGACGGGCCGGGTTCGCGGGTGGTGGGAACGGCGCCTACGGGGTTGTCGTCACCGATCCGCACGAGGTCGAGCGGCTCGGCCTGAGCGGGATCGACAGCTACCCGTACGATCCCGCCTGGGTTTACGAGGGGTACTACCAGGCCGCGCCCGAAGGTCGCCGGATCGAGGTGGAGCGACTGACCAGCCCGCCGAGTCCGGATCGGATCCTGGGGCCGCTGGATCTGGTCGTGACCATCGACGGCGCCGAGTTCGTGCTGACGGTGCTGGAGGAGCAGCCCGGGCAGCGGCTGGTCGTCTTCACCGACGAGACCTCCGGGAACGAAACCCCCGGCATCGGCCGGTGGCTGACGCTGCCGGACGCCGCTCCGGGCGAACCGCTGGTGATCGACTTCAACAAGGCGACGCTGTCGTACCACCATCTCCAGCCGTCGGTCTTCACCTGCCCGCTGTCACCGAAGGGCAACCACCTGCCGCTTCGGGTCGAGGCCGGTGAACGGGCCCTCGTCTTCGACGGCTCGGGCGACCTGAAAGCCAAGGCCGTGACCTACCTGCGCCACCTCGAGGAGCGCGACTGGAGCGCCGCCCGCGCCATGTGCACCCCCGCGGCGAGCGTGTGGCACAACGACGGCAAGGGCGACGAGTCCATCGACGAGAACATCAACGGGATGCAGGCCCAGATCGGCGCCATCGAGTCGATGCGGTACGACGTCCGCCGGCAGCTCGCCGTCGGCGACGAAGTCCTGCAGCAGCACGTCGTCCACGTCGCGACCCGGGACGGCCACCGCGGGGAGGTGCACGCCGCCGTCTACTTCCGCTTCGAGGGCGGGCTGATCAGCCGGATCGAGGAGTACGCCAACTTCGTCCCGGCCGAGTAGGCGCGGTCAGGACTGGACGGAGTCGCTCCACCAGTCGAGCCACTGCTTGGTCAGCTCGCTGTGGCGCGCTTCGTCGACGGCGTACAGGCTGAGGAGCACCCGGGACGACCCGCTGGTCTCGTCGTAGGTCAGGACGACGAGACCGTCGTTCCAGCCGTCGACCGTCAGGCCGAGCTGGTGTTCGGAGCGGAACCAGACCGTGCCGGTCGCCTGCTCGGCGGGGAACTCGAGCTCGTAGCGATCGCCGACGCGGAGCTCGGCGGCCTTGAGTGCGGCCTCGGGCGCGGTCTTGGCGGTGCCGGACACGAGCACCGTCCGGCGGACGTCGTCCGGGTGCCGCTCGACGGCGAACCTGAGCTGCTGCATGAAGGTGATCCAGCCCTCGGTGATATCGTCGTAGTACGAGGCCCAGTCGGGATCGTCGCCGACCGCGGCGCGGATCAGCGTGAGCTCGGTGCCGCCGTCGGCGGCCGCTTCGAGTTCGATCCGGTCGCCGCCGTTCAGGTCGATCGTGTGACCGTCCGTCGTCACGTCGGTGAAGTAGATCAGGTCGATCTCCTGGTCCAGGCTGCCGTCGACCCCGCCGGTGAACTCCCAGCCGTGCCACTGCCGGATCTTGTCCTTGTCCCGGAGCGCGGCCCAGACGGTGCTGGGCGGTGCGGCCACGGTGACCTTGATCCGTGGGCTGTCAGTCATCGGTTTCTCCTTCGGTTCTGGGCTTCCGCGGCGCCGGATGGGCGCCTGCGATCAATCGGTACGGACGGCCGTCGGGGGTGTCGAAAGCCGCGACGGTCTGCCGGACCGCCGCGGCCAGCGCGTCGCTGAAGCGATGCAGGTCGCCGGGCTCGGCGAACCGCACCTCGGTCTCGAGCGTGAACGTGAGCAGCCGCTGGCCGGCGTCGTCCGCGGCGGCCTGCATCCGGGCGACGTCCCGGACCGTCCCCGCAGCGACCTCGACCAGATGCTCGGCGGCGTACTGGTCCTGGATTCCTTCGAACGCGCGGCCCATCACGCCCGGATCGACCACCACCGCGCCGTCCGCGGCCCGAAACACCCGCTCCACGAACCCACGCCGCTGCCGCTCCTCCACCAGCTCGACCAGCCCGGCCTTCTCCAGCTCCCGCAAGTGGTAGTTCACCCGCTGCCGAGTCACCCCCAGCGCCTTCGCCAGCTCACTCGCCGACCCCGGCTCCCGCAGCAACTCCAACAGCTCCCGCCGCGCCGGCGACAGCGCAACCCGCACCGTCTCCGCCTCCTCGATGTACCGCATACCCCCAGTCTCCCAATAGAAAGAAAAATTTGTCAATAAGCCCTGCGAACCGCCGTGCTTGTGATTCGGCGTCCGGGGCCCGGCTGATCGGCCGGGCCCCGTCGTCGGCTCAGAAGGTGCCGGGGACCAGCGAGTCCTGCGGGAAGTTGTAGAGGCCGTTGCGGTTCTTCGCCGCGGACGCCGGCCCGGACAGCGGCAGGATCTCCCAGTGCTCGATGACCTTGCCCGCCTTGAACCGGATCAGGTCGAACGCGGACGCCGGCTGCCCGTTGAGCTCGAGCTCGCCGATGCTCAGGACGAAGTTCCCCTCGCCGAGGATCTTCACCACCTTCGTGTACTTCATCGCCCCCGACTCGAACGCCTGCCGGAAAGCCTCCCGACTGGCGGTAGCGCCGTCCTCATTGACCAGGACGCTGTGCTGCACGTACTCGCGAGCGTTCCACAACGGCTCGTCGAGCAGCGTGAAGTCGCCGTCCCGGAAGACCTTCGTGAGGACCGTCCAGGCCTTTGCCTTGTTCTGCTGGGTCAGGTGCCGATCCTCGACGGCGGTCGGTCCGTCGAACTGCGTGTGGCCGGCCCCGTTCGGCGGTGTGTCCCGCTGCTGCGCGTGCCACTGCTCGACGATCTGCCGATTCTCGAACCGGAACACATCCCACGCCGCGTAGTCGCCGTCGGGCAGCTTGGTGAGCGAATGCACCATCACGTACGGCCCATCACTCAGAACCCGCACCGGCGTCACCGAGATCTTCCCCGCCGGAATCCCAGCGAGCCACGCCTTGAGCCCACTCACTCCATCGGCGATCTCAGGATGATGCTGCACAAACCGCTGCGGATTGATGGCATTGAACGCCGCCGGATCGTTCGACCCGTACGCCGCCAGCAACCGCACCACAGCACTCTTCTGCTGCGCCGCGGACAACTCCCGCCCCTGCTCCACAACCGCCGGCGCCAACCCCGCCGGCTGCGCCTGCGCCGCAGGCACCACAACGGCCCCAAAAGCTCCAACGATCGCAACAGCCGTAATCAAAGCCTTCTTCATCATCAACACCTCACTGTCTGGGCGGCTCCTGAACTGCACCCCCAGTCTCGACAGCGAGGCGTCTTAGTTCAAAACTCAATCTCTTGTCATTTTCTGGTCACCGTTGGCCAGACCGTCAGCCCCCACGGATCGGGTCCGTGGGGGCCTGGGGGAGGGGTCAGGGGCCGACGCGGGGCGTCATCATGTCGTTGCCGCTGAGGCTCTGGTCGCGGGGGACGTCGTACTGGATGTTCTCCCAGTGCTCGACGATCTTGCCGTTGTCGACGCGGTAGACGTGCAGGACGATCACCGGTGTCGGGGTGATGTTCCGGAGCCGGGCGTGGACGACGACCTCGTCACCTTCGGCCATGATGAGGCCGGGCTCGAAGGTGGCGGCGGGCGGCAGGTTGACGATGGACTTGCGGAGCTGGGTCAGGCCGCTGGGGGTATTGGGGTCGTGCTGGGTGTACGGCTCCTTGTAGTAGCGCGGGATGATGCTCAGGTTGCGCTTGACCATGGTCTCGTTGAGGGCCGTGGCGACGATCCGTTCGTTGTCGTGGCGGTTCGGCTTGCTGGGCTTGAGCCGGGTGACCATCGGGTTCCCGTTGGCCGACTGCGACGCCGGCACCTCGGTCGCGACGACGTCCCACTGCTCGACGATCTGCCCGCGATCGAACCGGAACACGTCCATCACGATCTGCGTGACAGCGCTCCGTCCGGTGACCCGGGACTGCATCATCACGTAGTCGTCGTCCGCGATCACCTTGAACACGTCGTACCGCAACTTGGGCTTCTGCCGAATGAACTGCTTCAGCCCCGCGGCCCCGTTGGCGATATCCGGACTGTGCTGCACCAGCGACTGCCGGAAGTACCGGTCCACGGCCCGCAGATCATGCTTGTTGAACAGCTCGTGCACCACCGCCTTCGCCACCCGCTCGTTCCGCATCTCCTGCCCAGTCACCGGATTCGGCACAATCCCACTTCCACCCGCCGAAGCCGTCACCGGCGCCGCAACCAGCACCGCGGCCAAAACCGCCCCAACCATCCCCTTAACCCTCACGAGAACTCCCAACCGAGCTACCTGCGGCCGTTCCAGCCGCCATGTTCGAGGTCATGCCCCGAACCTAAAACCGCCCCGCCCACCCTCGGTCGTCCCGTTTTCCCCAGGACCCCCAGTCCCACCCTCGCCCCGAACGCCAGTAGGTTCGAGCCAATGTGGAGTGAAGTCCGACCCCCGACCCCAGCTCAGCTCCGCGACGCCTTCGGCGTCCAGGCCGACGAGCTACGCGCCCACCCAGCCGGCTTCGAGGCGGACGCCTTCACCGACGGCCGCTGGTTCGTGAAGCTATGTCGGCAGCAGCCGGAAGCCGACTCCACACTGGCCCTCACGGCCACCCTGGCCGCCCACGGCATCCCCGTGCCTATAGCGCAGCAAGCCCTCGACGGCTCGTTCACCGCCCCACACCTCGGCCGACGCTACGCCGTCTTCCCATACGTCGAAGGCCGCCAGGCAACAAGGAAGGACGCCGAGGCGATCGCCCAGGCGATGCGCGCGGTGCACGACATCCCGGACGTCGTACTCCCGCGGGCGAATCTGCACGAGTGGTGCATCGAGGCCCTGCGCGACCGATACGACCACCCCTGGCTCGGCGATCGCCGCGACGAGGTGTCGGCCGCCGTCGACCGGCTCGAGGCGACGATCGAGCGGGCACGCGCAATCGACGTCCCGCACGTCGTATGCCACCACGACCTCTTCCCCCACAACGTCCTCATCGACCGCGACGGCCAGATCGCCGCACTCCTCGACTGGGGCACCGCCCGCCTGGCCCCACCCGAGCACGACCTCTTCATGGCCCTCTGCGAGCCCAACACCGTCCACTTCCTAGAAACGTACGGCGCGGAGCACCTCGACCCCACCCACCTCGAATACGCCCGCCTGGCCCGCTCACTCCGCGACCTCGCCGTCCGTCTCCGCGACGAAGTCGACCTGGAAGGCATCAACACCTGGGGCTTCGCCGGCCTCCGCCGAGTCGACGCCGACCTCACACGCGCCCAGCCCTTCTGCGCCGGCTGACCGCACCGCCGCGCCGGCCTGTGGTGGGGCGGGTGGGGCTCGAACCCACGACCCAAGGATTATGAGTCCTCTGCTCTGACCGGCTGAGCTACCGCCCCGTGCTGGGAGATCGTAGCTGAGGGGGGTGGGGGGTTGGGGAAACCAGGGGTGGTTCAGGGGTTGTACGGAGCTGGTTCTGGGGTGGGGCGGGCATGATGGAGGTCAGGTTCGAGAAGGGAACGAGGATGGGCTGGTTCATTTTCCTGGTGCTCGTGGTTGGGGCGGTCGCGGCGTTCAAGTACCGGGTGCCTTTGTTGGCGAAGCTGACCGGGCAGCCGCAGCAGCGGATTCAGCGCGCGATCGATCGGCGGAAGGGCAAGTAGACGACGACAGGCCGCCCGGTACGCCGTACGCGTGTGCCGGGCGGATTGTGTCGGCCGGACCGGAGGGTTGGCCCGGGCGGTGAAGCGGCCCGGGGGCGGCGCAGGCGCGGGCGGTGCGGTGAGGGGGACGGCTGGCACTCAGCAACTCCCGCTAGAGGGGGTTGTGGGGGCAGGGGTGAGCGTGGCGGGGGCGGTACTGCGGATAGTTGGTGAGTGGGGGCGGTCCGGTTTCGGGAGGTGCGACGGGTGCGGAGGCGCGGCGGCTCCGAGGTTGTCGGAGCGGCGCGGTCGCTGGGGCGGCGCGGTGGCTGGGTGGTCGGGATGAGCTGCGGGGGACTGCTTTGTGCGCGTTTGGGGTGGTGGCGGGGCGCGGCTGAGCGGGGGTGGCGGATCTGGGCCTGAGTCGGCGGGGGATCCGGGGGAGAGGCGACGGTGGGCTGACCGGGGTGGTCGAGGAGAAACAATGAAGCCGAGTCTCTGGTGAGACTCGGCTTTTGGTGGCTCCCGCGACTGGACTCGAACCAGTAACCTGCCGGTTAACAGCCGGCTGCTCTGCCAATTGAGCTACGCGGGATCGGGGTGTTTCGGTGTCCCAATCCCTCAAGACCTGAGTAGGTTAGCAGGCCGGACGCGTAGGACAAAAACGGGATTGCAGCGGTGGGATTTCTGCTTCCGGGTCAGGGTTGCGGGGGGCTGTGGGGTCAGACGCCGAACTCGTCGCGGACGGCGGCGAGGGCGGCTTCGGCGCGGTCGACGAGGCCGGGCTGGGTGGGCTCCAAACCCTTGTCCAGAACGATGTTCCAGGTGATGGGGGCGTCGGTGGTGGCGGGGTTGCGGCGGCCGACGATGCGGACGCCGCGCTTGCCGGCGAGGAGGACGTGACGCTGGATGACGATACTCGCGTCGACCCGCTCGCGGAGGAGCTGGCCGAAGCGGCCCGGGTCGTCGAGTTTGAGGTCGGTGGCGCGCAACGGCGTACCGAAATCGGTGGTCTCGTAGACGTGCAGGACGGAGGCTTCGGAGTCCCACCCGGCGCGCTCGATCTGCTCCCAGCCGACTCGGCGGACGCCGGCTGCGGTTGGCTTCTCGGCGGCGACGTCGTCCGTCGGTAGGTAGACGGCTTCGCGCGTGCCGGCCACCCACTTGCCGTCGGTCAGTTGTACGGCGGCCAGGATCGACTCTTTCCGCCCGGCCGCGCCGCCGACCGCGGTCGCCAGCTCAGCCGGCCACGTCTTACGCCCAAATCTCACACCTCCATCCTCCCAGCCGCCTCAACCCCGCCGGCTGCGGCCCCGGGCGCGGGTCAGGCGGCGTAGTCGCGGAGGTGCTGCTGGGCTCGGCGGCGGAGGTGGCGGAGGGCTTCGCGTTCGAGGGCGCGGGCCTGGGTGGGGGTGAGGTCGAGCTCATGGGC
Source organism: Kribbella sp. NPDC104218 (assembly GCF_055584105.1). Classification (NCBI taxonomy): domain Bacteria; kingdom Bacillati; phylum Actinomycetota; class Actinomycetes; order Propionibacteriales; family Kribbellaceae; genus Kribbella; species Kribbella sp. NPDC104218. Next base: position 716,889 of record NZ_JBVJMQ010000002.1, on the reverse strand, counting down.
GGTCTCCTCGGGGGTGGCGGGTGAGTGGTGGGGATGCAGTCCGTAGCGGAGGCGGATGACCTGCTCCTGCAGTTCGTCGAGGAATTGGAGCTGGTAGCCGAGGTCTTGGCGGAGGGCGGCTTGGTGGAGTTGGGGCTCTTCGTCGAGGACCGGGTCGGAATCGGCGGACTCGAGCGGCTCGTGGTGGACCTGCCAGGCGAGGGCGCGCTCGACGCGGGCCGCGGTCAGGGTGGTGGCGGTGGCCAGCTCGGCGGTCGTGGGCTCGCGGTTGTGGCGCTGGACGAGCTGGTGGCGGACGGCGGCGACGCGGCCGGCATCGGCGTACGCCTGGGCGGGCATCCGGATCATCCGGGAGCGGTCGGAGATGGCGCGGCCGACGGCCTGGCGGATCCACCAGATGGCGTACGTCGAGAAGCGGTGGCCGAGCCGGTGGTCGAAGCGCTCGATGGCTCGCATCAGGCCGATGTTGCCCTCCTGGACGAGATCCAGCAGGGAGATGCCTTTGCCGGTGTAGCGGCGGGCGATCGTGACGACGAGGCGGAGGTTGCCCTCGATCATCCGGTGCCAGGAGTGCCGGCCGCGGGCGACGAGCGCCTGCAGGTCGGCCGCGTTACCGGGCGGTGGCACGCGGGTGAGGCGTTCGCCGGCGAGCAGGCCGGCTTCGATCCAGAACGAGTGCTCGTTGACCTCCTCCAGGGTGAGTAGTTCGTGCCGCCCGATCTCGCGCAGGTAGGCCACCAGCGCGGTCACGTCGGCCGGGTCGCAGTCCAGTTCAGCCATCCGTCCTCCTGCACAAGAGAATGCAGGCGAACCGACGTCCGCGGACCGACAATCTGTGATCTGTGGATAACTCTCCGTTGATTACTACTTCAAGTACGCGCGCAGCCCGGACAGCAATCCGCCGTGGAACGGGTTCGCGTCCACCGCGTCGCACCAGTCCGCCCCGGTCGTGATCGGTTCGATCGGCGGCACCTCCACCGGCCCCGGCGCGGCGGCCTCCGCACCACGACGCCGTACCTCTACTTCCAGCTCGGGCGCAGGCATGTCCGGCAGCAGCACGAAGGCGTCGTACTCCGCGAGCACCCCCGCATCAGCCCGGACAACATCCGAATCCACAGTCAACGCGGACGCGGCGCGGGCGAGGGTGCTGGCGGCCCGGTGGGCGGCGGTGGTGGGGTTGGCGCGGATGGTGTTGAGCGCGGCGAGGATGCTGGGCCAGGTAGTGGTGGGGTCGCCGTAGTCGACGTGGCGGGTGAGGGGACCCAGACGGATGGGGGTAGCGCCGGGGGCCAGGGATTTCATCAGAGAGGGGAAGCCGTAGCGGGCGCGGCCGCCGATGACGACCAGGCGGATGTCTGGTTCGGTGGCGTTGATGAGGTTGCGGTACGGGTCGGGGTGGGTTCGGCGGACGACGATGAGGTCAGCCAGGGCTCCGCGTTCGATGCGGCCGACGGGGTGCGGCCAGACGGTGGAGAGGGCTTCGCCGGGGTTGCGGGTGGCCAGTGCGACCAGCTCGGCGTCGGTGAAGACGGGCGTCGGCTGGGCCTTGTTCCACAGGTCGGCGACCTTCAGCTCCCACAGCACGTTGCGGGTACCGGACGGCGCCCAGTCGGAGCCGATGCAGAGGCGGACGCCGGCCGCCTTCGCGGTCGCCACGTCGGCGGTCGCGCCGTACAGCCAGTAGTTCGAGAACGGCGACCAGACCAGACTCGATCCACCGGCCTTCATCAGCGCGAAGTCGGCCGCGTTCAGCGCGCCGCCGTGGATCGCGACGAGCTGCGGCTTCACCACGCCCACCTCGTCGAGCAGCTGGAACTCGGCCCGCAGCTTGGGGTCCGACCCCTCCGCCGAGTGCGCGATGAACCCGCGCCCGGCCGCGACCGCCGCCGCGTACGGCGCCAGCGCTTCCTTGCTGTCAGCAACCAATGTGCTGACCCGGATGAAGTCGTCCCGCGTCCCCAGCTTCTCGGAGTCCACGTTCCGGATCAGGTCGTCGTCCGGCGGGACGGCGCCGCGCGGGTTGCCCTGGATGGACGTCGTACCGCCCACGATCGCCCGGGTCTCGACGTACCGCAGCAGCGCCCGCCCGGCCGCCGCACCGAGCAGCCGCGCCGGCTGACTGATCTGCGCGCTGTACGTTGGCGCCCGGCCCCACTGGTTGTGCGACGTCCACGGGACCTGCCGCGACGGCTCCGTCCACAGCGGCAGGCTGTTGTACATCAGATGGTTGTGCAGATCGATCAGCCCTGGGCAGATGATCCCGCCGGCGGTGATCCGCGGCGCGTCCTCGAACCCGGCCGGTACGTCGTCCAGTGGCGTCACCGCCGCGATCAGCCCGTCGTCGCCGACGTACACCGCGCCCCGCGCCAGCACCCGCTCGTCGGAACGCATTGTCATGACCGTGCCCCGTAGTACGAACATCTACTGAGGGTAAGCGCGAGCAGGTACCTTTGGTCGGTGCGACTGGCGACGTGGAACGTGAACTCGGTGAAGCAGCGGATGCCCCGGCTCCTGGCCTGGCTCGACGAGCGGCAGCCGGATGTCGTCTGCCTGCAGGAGACCAAGCTGGCCGACGACGCGTTCAGCGCGTTGCTGGACGCCGAGCTGAGCTCCCGCGGCTACGAGACCGCCCTGTACGGCGAAGTCCAGTGGAACGGCGTCGCCATCTTGTCGAAGGTCGGCATCGAGGACGTCGTGACCGGCGTCGCCGGCGCGCCCGGCTTCCCGAACCCGGAGGCGCGCGCGGTCGCGGCGACCTGTGGCGGCATCCGCGTCCACTCGCTCTACGTCCCGAACGGTCGCGAGCCGGACTCCGACCACTACCACTACAAACTCGAATGGCTGCAGGCGCTCAAGGAGGTCGTGGCCAACGGCCCGGCCGACCAGATCGTCTGCGGCGACATGAACATCGCGCCGACCGATGCGGATGTGTTCGACCCGAAGGCGTTCATCGGCTCCACCCACGTCACGCCGAAGGAGCGGCAGGCGCTCGCCGACCTGATGGCCGCCAAGGATCTGCGCGACGTCGTCCGTGACCGCTGGCCGGACGACGTCGTCTACAGCTACTGGGACTACCGCGCCGGCATGTTCCACCAGAACCTCGGCATGCGGATCGACCTCACCCTGGCCACCCCAGGCGTCGCCGAGCGGGTCAAGGCGGCCTGGATCGACCGCCAGGCCCGCAAGGGCACCGGCCCGAGCGACCACGCGCCCGTCATGGTCGACCTGGACGTCGCACCGGACGGCGACCTCGGCCCGATGATCCCGCCGCCGTCCGCGCCGCGCCCCCGGAAACGCCCGGCGACGCTCCCGCAGAACCGATGATCCGCCGTCTGATCGCGGCCGCGCTGGTCCTGTCGCTGGCCGCGTGCAGCGGCGAGCCGCCGAAGACCGAGCGTCCGATCCACTGGGAGAAGGTGGACGTCGGCGCGGAGCCGGTCGCGCTGGCCGAACACGACGGCCGAATCCTGGTCGGCCTGAAACACCAAGGCGCCAAGGTCGTTCCGGGTGCGGTGCTGCTGAACGGCTCCGAGCGCAAGACCATCCCGGTCAAACCGTCCGCGGCGAGCCCGTACTCGTTCGAAGCGATCTGGTATTCAATCGCCTGGGACGGTAAGCAGGTTCTCGGCCTCGGCGGCGCGTCCGGCGGCGCCCACGGCAACGTCCGCTGGACGGTCTGGACCGGCACGACCGACACCGGCCTGACCGAGCACCCGCAGACCTTCGACACCTTCAACGGCCTGTCCGCCGGCCAGATGAGCTCAGCCGTGATCACCCCGGCCGGGCAGGCGCTGACCGGCTCGTGGGAGGGCGTCGAGACCGGCCTGGACGCCGCGATCTGGCTCCCGCAGCAGAACGACAAATGGCTCAAACAGAACTCGGCCACGACCCCGCTGCAGAACACCAAGTCGATGCTCGTCGGGACCAACTTCGGGACGGCGGACGGCGATGGCATCCTGCTCGCCGGATCGCAGGTCCGCCTCGCGCCCAACGTCGTCGAGCAGCACGCGGCGGTCTGGCGGTCGCAGAAACTCAACCAGGGCTGGACGCGCATCGAGCTTCCCGAGCCTGGCAACCGCGGCCAGGCGATCACCGCGCGCTGCGAACAACAAAGCTGTGTGATCTCCGGCGCGGTCGACGGCAAGCTCGCGATCTGGCGGCTCGGCCCTGGTAAGCCGCGCCGGCTGACCGGCGTCCCGGACATCCCGGTCGGTGACAAGGATCAGCTGCCGCAACCGCTCATCGACGGCTCCGACGACATCACCCAGGTATTTGCCCAGGACAACAAAATCCGGGTCCTGTCCGGCCGGGAAGGCGCCTGGCGGGTGTTCGACGCGAGCGGCGGGATCCAGGGGCCGGTGGGTCAGCTGGTCCGGGCCGGCGACAACTTCGACGCCTACTTGATCGCCGACGGCGCGCTCTGGCGAACCAACCTGCTCTAGCTGACCAGGCCCTTCACATATGCCGCCTGACCGATGTGCTCGAGGTCGTCGTCCAGGACGCTGACCAGGCGGACGGCGAGGGTGACCGGCGGGTTCCAGCGGGTGTCGACGATCCGGTCCAGCTCGGGTTCGGTGAGCAGGCGGAGGAAGTCGAGCGTGCGGGCGTGGACGGCGTCGTAGTACCCGCGGAGCAGCTCGGCCGACAGCACGACCTGGCCAACCTGCTCGGAGCTGTGGTCGTAGCCGGTGTCAGCGGCGTCGAACGGCAGGCCGAGGCGCTCGTGCCAGCCGTCGGTGGTGTGCACCTGCTCGTGCCCGGCGGCGTCGGCGAGGTGGTCGTCCTGGATCCGGGTCAGATGCCAGATCAGCCAGGCGATCGAGTTGGCCGTGTCGGACGGCCGGGCCGTCAGCGCCTGCTCGCCGATCCCGTCGAGTACGGCGTGCACCTGCTCCTGAACCCGGCTGAACCCGTCGATCAAGATCTCGCTCGACTTCATCACGATCCTCCTCGAGACGCTCTTATCCGGGCAGTACCCCGGACCACACGACGCCAACAGCGAGGCAGGCCAGAGTGACCAGGCCGAACACTCCGACCCACAGTAGCGCCGGTACGCCGGTGAGCCGGCGAAGCTGATCGGCGTCCGAGCTGCGGCCCTGCCCACCGCGGCGGGAGTGCTGCAGCTCGAGCACGGCCCGCGGCGCGGCCAGTAGCAGGAACCAGGTCAGCAGGTGCGCGAACGACGACTGCACCAACGGCGAGCCCCACCAGGTGACGCCGAAGACGATCGCGCCGAAGGCGAGCACCGACCAGAGCCCGAACAGGTTCCGGATCTGCAGCAGCAGGATCACCAGCGCCAGCAGCAGGCCCCACAGCAGCGCGACGGCGTACCCGCGGCTGAGCACGAAGGCCGCCGCGAGCCCGAACAGCGCGGGCCCGGGATAGCCGGCCAGCAGGACGGCGATCATCCCGGCACCGGTCGGTTTACCGCGGGAGACCGTCACCCCGGAGGTGTCGGAGTGCAGCCGGATGCCGGACAGCTTCCGCCCGACGAGCGCCGCGATCAGACCGTGCGCGCCCTCGTGCGCGATCGTCACGACCTGCCGCGTGTGCCGCCAGATCGGCCGCCAGGCGATCAACAGCAGGGCGGCCACCCCGGTCCCGATCACTACGCGGAGCGATGGCTCCGGCTGTGCCGACGTGATGCTGTCCCAGAACTCACTCACCCGCCCATCCTTGCAGTACTACGGAAATGGGATGTGCACGGTCACGCGTTCGCGGAGCTGCTCGTTCATTACCCATAGCTCGCCGGTGGCCGGCCAGTACGACAGGTTCTCGGTGTTCTTGGGCGCCTTCGTCCACACCGAGGTCGACGTCCCGCCGGTGCCGGTGTGCAGGCAGCTCGGGTAGTCGACGCCGTTGCCGATGTCGTCCGCGTACTCCGGGCATACCCCCGCGATCACGAACTTGTTGTTGTACGACACCGCGCCTTGCATCCCCCAGACCGGTGAGTTGAAGGCCTCGATCGCCCGGACGACGCCGTCCGTCCCGGCGCGCGGCAGCCCGGTCGCCTTGTCGAGCGGCCAGCGTACGATCCGGCCGCCGCCGCGGGTGGTGTGCTCGGCCGCGACGAACGAGCCGGTGCCGGCGTGGTCGAGGGCGAGGCTGGCGAAACAGGGCCGGACGCCGGTCGTCGACGCGCACCCGCCACCGGCGTACCAGTAGGCGCCGACCTGTGGGAGCGCAAAGGCGTGCCAGAGCGCGTGGTACTTGCCGTCGGCGCCCAATCCGACCTCGCCGGTGCTGGTGTCGGTGCGCCAGATGTGCCGCAGGTCGAAGACCCGCAGGACGGCGCCGCCGGTCGCGACGACGAGCAGATTGCCCGACCAGTACAGGCCGTGCCCGTGCCCGGCGATCGCCTGGAAGTTGCCGTCAGCTGTCGGCTCGACGAGCAACACGTGCCGGTACTTGTTGGTCGCGACGTCCAGGAACGAGACCCGGATCGCGGTGTCACCGCTGTTGTGCCAGCTCGCGACCACGACCCGCCGCGCGCCGCCGGCCGGCTGCGCGTCACCCGACCCGGACAGCCCCTGCGGGATCCACACGTTCAGGCCGTCGTCCTCGCCGTCCTGCCAGCAGAAACCCTTCGGATTCAGCGCGGCGTTCAAGTACGTCGAGTGACACAGCGGACGTCCGGTCCGGTTGGACGCAGCAAGCACCTCGGTCACACCGACCGGAGCAAGCTGCGGCTTCGTCTCCAGCTGGGCCACCCGCGCGCCGTACGTCGCGAATGTATCGCCAGAAACCAACTGAAACCCGGTCGCATCGATCCGGGGAAAGGACGCCGCCGCCTGGGCCGTAGGTGCAGTAAGCACGCCGACCACCAGCGCCACCGTGAAGAACATTCGACTGATCCGCATAACCCGATAATCGTTGACCCCAACGTAACGCGCGGCCGCACTGGCGTGGCGGCCGCCGATCGACGTCGTTGAGGGAAGGCCCTCGGTGCGACGCCAGTGACACCGAGGGCCTTCCGTCTCAGCGGGCCGAGGGTTTGCTCGCGGTGGCGAGCTCTTCGTCGGCGCGGACCAGGTACGGGTCGCGGTCGAGGACCAGGCGGGCCGCGGCCGCGCCGATGTCGAACCAGAGCCCGATCAGCTCGAGGCGTCCTTCGGCCTCGGCCTTGCGTACGCAGGGGAAACTGCGCAGGTTGGCGAGCTGGACGCCGACGTTCGCGACGGACAGCTTGTCGGCGGGGGACAGGGTCGACCCGGTGGCCGGATCGACGATGTCGGGTAGGCCGACCGCGCGGCGGACGGACGGCTCGAAGTGCCGGAGCCAGCTCTCCAGGCCGGTGCCGCTGGGCGCGTTCCCCGCCAGGGTCGCCGCGGCGGCCCCGCAGTGCGAGTGGCCGCAGACGACGATCGAGCGGACGCCGAGGACCTCGACGGCGTACTCGATCGCGGCGTCGACGGAGTTGCTGTTGGAGCCGTTGGGCGGCACCAGGTTGCCGACGTTGCGGACGCAGAACTGGTCGCCCGGACCGGTCGTGGTGATCATGTTCGGCACGATCCGCGAGTCCGCGCAGGTGATGAACAGCTGCGTCGGGCGCTGCCCCTCGGCGGCGAGTTTGGCCAGCATCGGCCGGATCTGGTCGGCCGACTCCTCGAACGCGCGGATGCCGTCCAGCATCGAGACCCGATGGTCGGGCTCGGCGATCACCTGGGGTTGCCAGGGGAGCAGCCGGCGCGCCGGATCCGGGCGCAGGGCGGCCCGGAAGGCTGTCCGGTTCAGGTCGACCGAGCCGCCGCGGGCGATGTGCCCGCGCCGCCAGTCCTCGATCGCTTCGTAGGCCGCGTGGTCGAGATGGTCGACGCTGAGCTCGATGCGGACATGGGCGCCGGTCGGGACCGAACGCAGCGTGCGGACCAGGGAGGCGACGCCGAGGAAGACCAGCGTGCCGCGGATCCGCACGGTCCACTCGCCGTTTTCCTCGGTCGCGGTGACCGTTGCCTTGGCCAACCGGTACAGCACCCGGCCGAGCGCGAGCATCAGACCGATCAGCACGCCTTCGGCGAGCCCGAGGACGGCGACGCCGCCCGCGGTCACGACGTACACGAGGAGCTCGTCATGCCGGCGCAAGGTGCGGATGTGCGCCATCTGGACCAGCCGCAGCCCGGTGACCAGCAGGACGCCGGCCAGCGCGGACATCGGGATCAGCTCGAGCATGGACCCGGCGGCCAGCACGAACGCCGCGATCCAGATCCCGTGCATGATCGTGGACGCGCGGGACTTCGCCCCGGCCGCCACGTTCGTCGAGCTGCGCACGATCACGCCGGTCACCGGCATCCCACCGAGAGCGCCGGAGACCGCGTTGGCCGCGCCCTGCCCGATCAGCTCGCGATCGAGGTTGCTGCGCTTGCCGTTGTGCAACTTGTCGACGGCGACCGCCGACAGCAGGGACTCCACGCTGGCGACCAGCGCGACGGTGAGCACCGCGGCGACGATCGCCCACGGCGTACCTTCCGGCAGGGCCGGCGGAATCAGCTCCTGGAGCGGTTGGTCGGGCAGGTTGACGCGGGTCACGTCGGGCATCGAGACCGCGGCCAGCGCGGTCACCGCGACGACCGCGACCAGCGGCGCCGGAACGGCCTTCACCTTGGGCAGTCTGGGCCAGGCGAGCAGGATGGCGACGGTGAGGACACCGATCAGCACCGAGTGTGGGTGATGCGCCACCAGGCGGCCGGGTAAGGCCGCGAGGTTCGCGATCAGGGAGCTCTGGGCCTGGCCGCCGAGCACCACGTGCAGCTGCTGGACGGCGATCGTGACGCCGATCCCGGCGAGCATGCCGTGCACCACGGCGGGCGACAGCGAGAGCGCGAGCCGGCCGATCTTGGTGACGCCCAGCAGAATCTGGACGACGCCGGCCGCGCAGGTGATGGCCGCGGTGGCCGCCCAGCCGAACTGGCCGACGAGACCCGCGACGACGACGGTCAGGCCCGCGGCCGGGCCGCTGACCTGGAGTGCGGAGCCGCCGAGCGCGCCGGCGACCACCCCACCGACGACCGCGGCCACGAGGCCCGCGATCAGGGGCGCGCCGGAAGCCGCGGCGATCCCCAGGGAGAGCGGTATTGCGATCAGGAAGACCACCAGCGAAGCCGGTAGGTCATGGTGAAGGATGGACTTCCAGCGACTGGCATCGGGCGCAGCACTGGAAGGGGGTGGTGAATGGGAAGTGGACATGGTCGGCACGGGTCCCTCCGGCGTCTGGTGCTCTCGGCATCTGGCGTCGAAACAAAGAGTGTCGATCTGATTACTGATCGTACTGGCCCGTTCAAGCCGGAAAAAGGAAAAATGCGAATTCGTTGCCAGCAGCATCGAGGAGTGCCGCAGTGGATCTACAGCTGACCGGAAAAGTTGCCGTCGTCACCGGAGCGAGTAAGGGCATCGGGCTGGCCTGCGCCGAGGCGCTGGCCTGGGAAGGCGCGACGGTGTTCGGCATCTCGCGCGATCCGGTCAACCTGGGGAAGGCGCGTGAGGATCTTTCAGCGAAAGGGCTGGAGCTGATCCCGGAGCTCGCCGACCTGACCGATCCGGAGGCGACCGCGGCCGCGTTCGCGCGGATCGGCGTCCCGGACATCCTGATCAACTGCGCGGGCGCGGCCCGGCAGATCCCGGTCGACGAGTTGAGCAGCGCGACGCTGCATGCCGCGATGGAGTCGAAGTACTTCACCTACATGCACGCGACCGAGGCCGTCGTCCGGCCGATGGCCGAGCGCGGCAGCGGCGCGATCGTGAACATCGTCGGCCAGGGCGGCAAGTCCGCGAACCCGCTGCACATCGGCGGCGGCGCGGCGAACGCGGCGCTGACGCTCGCGTCGATGGGCTACGCGAAGGCGTACGCCGGGCGCGGCGTCCGGGTCAATGTCATCAACCCGGGGCTGACGCTGACCGGCCGCGTCGACGACCGGCTGGACGCCGCCACCCGCGCGAGCGGCCGGCCGCGCGAAGAGCTGCTGGCCGAAATGGTTGCCGACATCCCGCTCGGCCGGGCCGGCGACCCGGCCGAGGTCGCGAATGTCGCCGTCTTCCTCGCGTCGCCGAAGGCCAGTTACGTCAATGGCGCCATCATCACGATGGATGGTGGCGCCACTGGCGTGATCTGATCGTCAGACGGTGATCCAGTCGATGTCGGCGATGTAGCCGGACGGGTTGTGGATCTTGAGCGAGTTGGCGCCCGCCGTCAGCTTGACCGGCAGGTAGGTGACCTGCGGCGTACCCCAGTCGTTGTCGCCGAGGCCGTGGTAGTTGATCCAGTAGCTGTCGCCGCCGTTGACGGTCAGCATGCTCTGCCGGCTGGTGTCGCCGTCGGTGTAGGCGACCTTGACCAGATAGGTGCCGGTCTTCGGGACGGTGATGTCGTTGAGCGTGACAGAGGCGTCGTACCCGATGTTGCCGATCTTCTTGCCGCCGGAGCACAGGGTGCAGCCGTTGGCGCTGGCGTTACCGGTGAGCGTGCTGTTCGCCGCTTCGGCCTCGTAGCGGACCGGCCCGCCGTTCTTCGAGGTCAGCATCGTGACCGGCGCGCTCGCCTCCGACGTCCGGTGGCCGTTCGCGCCCTTCACGGTGAAGGTGTACTGCGTCTGCGGCAGCAGCCCGGTGACGACGGCGCTCGGGCTCGAGCTGGTCGCGACCTGCTTGCCGTTGGCAAAGATCTTGTACGACGACGCGCCCGTGCTCGGCTGCCAGGACAGCGTGGTCGTCGTCCGGCTGACGTCGGTCGCGGTCAGATCGGCCGGGACGCTGATCGACGGCCGGTTGTTCGGCGTGATCTTGTACAGCTTCGAGCCGTGCGCCGGCAGTGTCGCGCTGACCGAGCCGGAGACGTTGCGGGTGTTCTTACCGGCCCAGACGTCGCGGACGGTCGCCTTGCCGTTGAGGCCGAGCTGGGCGAAGTCGCCGGTCACGGTCGCCGGCGTCTCGGCCAGGTTGAACAGGCCGACCGTGACGCTGCCGTCGGCGTTCTTGGCGTACCAGACCTGCTGCAGCTGGTCCTGGTTCAGCGGCCGGGCCGGGTTCGCGGACTGGTTGATCGCGAGTACCTCGCGGTTGGTCAGCAGCTTGAGACCGTAGGCGTCCAGCTTGGTCATGTCGTCACCGACGAACAGCGGCGCCGCGTTGATCGCCCAGAACGTCATGTAGCTCTGCCGCTCGGCCTCGTTCAGGCCGTCCATCTCGCCGACGCCGACGTTGATCGCGTCCAGGTTGTTCCAGTGGCCGGGGCCCGCGTCGTCGATCCACTGCGGCAGGTCCCACCAGCGCTGCTTCACCGAGCCGTCCCAGCGGACGATCGTCTCGCAGTAGCACTCGACGTCGGTGTCGATCCGCCAGCCGTTCGAGTTCTGCTTCCAGACGTCGGCGTACCGGTGGCTGAGCGACCACGACAGGGTGTAGAGCATCGGGCGGCCGGCGTTCTGCACCGAGCGCCACCAGGCTTCGACGTCCTCGGTGTTGTTGTGGTTCGGGTCGTCCGGGGCGCCCTTCCAGGAGCCGGGGCCGACGCCGTCCATCTTGATGAAGTCGACGCCCCAGCTCGCGAACAGCTTGGTGATCGAGTCGGCGTACTTCTGCGCGCAGTCGCTCTCGTAATTGATCTTGTACGCCGCGTCCCAGCCGTTGGTCTTGCGCAGGTCGGGGTAGACGATGTCGCGGGTGAAACAGCCGGGCGCGTTGTGGATCGGCGTGTTGCCCTCGCGGTAGACGTCCATGCCGAGGCCGACCACGGTGTAGATGCCGAACTTCAGCCCGAGTTTGTGGAGGTCGTCGCCGACGGCCTTCATCCCGCGCGGGAAGCGCTTCAGGTTGGCGACCGGGCGGCCGTACTCGTCGCCGCCGTCCTGCCAGCCGGCGTCGATGTTGATGTACTCGTAGCCGAACGGCTTGAGCTTGGTCGCCATCGCGTTGGCCTGGGCCAGGATGTTCTTCTCACTGATGAAACTGCCGGGACCGTCCGGGTTCACACCCGGGTAGTTGGTCGACTGCAGGCTCCACGAGCTCCAGCCGAGATACGGCTTGGCGGCCAGCTGTGGGTACTTGGCCGGGACCGGCCGCTTCTCGGCCTGCGGGGCGAGTGGCTGGGCGAGGGGCAGCGCGGCGTCGGCGGGGGCGATCACAGCTGACGTCGTCACCAGCGCGACGGCAGCCAGGGCAGCGGAAACACGGCGTCTGTTCACCCGGCCGAGCGTAGGGTCGCTTAATTTACATCGTCAAGTATTCAGGCCCGATGACTCTGAGTGCTGGCTGTGACACGAATGGCACATGTTCTTGATCAACCTCTCGCGGGGGGCCGCGCGTCCTACGTCCCAGAGGGCCGGCTCGTGAGGATCCGGCTCGATGAAGGAGGGGGTTCCATCATCATCACGTCGAACAAGGCCGTGCGAACGGCCATTGCGGCGGCGAGCGCCGTCGGTCTGGTCGCCGTCGCGGCGTCCAGCGCGACGGCAGCAGGGACGGCGGCGCCCGCCAGGCCCGCGCTGGCCCTGGTCTCGCCGGTCACCGAGGTCACGCTGGACGCCGACCCGGAGTACGGCACGCAGCTGAATCTGAGCACATACGTCGTGGCCGGCAACGCGCCGATCGAGGTCCGGGCGACCCGGGCGAACTTCAACTCGCCGGTGGTCGCCAAGCAGTACGTGAAGGGTAAGCCGGTGGCGATGCCGAAGCGGCTCGTCACGGACTTCTCCGGTCTGGGTAAGTTCCTGCACGTCGCGCTGACCGACGCCAAGGGCAAGAAGGTACTCGACGTCGACCAGTCGCTGTGCCTGAACGGCGACGGCTCGCGGACCCGGCCGGACGCGCCGGCCACCTCGCCGTACCCGGACTACTGCAACTCCAACCCGTTCACCACGGGCGCGGTCTGGGGTCTGCAGACCGGCTGGTCGGCCAGCACGTTCTCGTACGAGGACAAGCCGGTCAAACTTGCCGTCGGCAAGTACAAGGCCGTCATCACCGTCAACAAGGCCTACCGGGACCTGTTCAAGATCCCGGCGAACCAGTCGAAGCTCACGATGAACGTGAACATCGTCCCGGGTGACCCCGGCTGCGACCCGGGTCACGGCGACGGCTGCCGTTCGGCCCAGGGCAAGCAGGGCCCGGCGCCGAAGGCCAAGGCGCTGCAGCCGCACGCGAAGCGCCCGACCGGTAAGCCGTCGACGCCGAAGGGCCCGAAGCCGGACCTGGTCTCGGTACCCGCGTGGGGGATGGCGATCACCAAGGGCGAGGAGGGGACGGCCGACGCCGACCGCGAGTACCTGGCGTTCGCGGCGACCGTCTGGAACGCCGGCCCGTCGCCGCTGGTCCTGGACGGTTTCCGCCGCCAGGGCAAGGACCTGATGGACGCGTTCCAGTACTTCTACGACGACAAGGGTAAGGAGATCGGGTACCAGAACACCGGCACGATGGAGTGGGATCCGCGGGAGGGCCACGTGCACTGGCACTTCACCGACTTCGCGCGGTACAGCCTGCTGAACGGCAAGCAGTCCGAGGTCGTCCGCAGCCAGAAGGAAGCCTTCTGCCTGGCCGCGACCGACATGATGGACTACACGGTGAAGAACGCGAACTGGCACCCGATGAACACCGACCTGCACACCGCCTGCGGTGACCACACGTCGCTGTCGGTGCGTGAGGTGCTGGACGTCGGATCCGGTGACACCTACAACCAGACCAAGCCGGGTCAGTCGTTCGACATCACCGACCTGCCGAACGGCGAGTACTTCGTCGAGGTCAAGGCCAACCCGGAGGGCAAGTTGTTCGAGGGCAACACCAAGAACAACGTCGCGCTCCGCAAGGTGATCCTGGGCGGCGTGAAGGGCGCCCGGACGGTCAAGGTGCCGCCGGTCGGCGTGATCGACGCACCGTAATTGTCTGAGAAGACCCCGTGGCCCGCTCTCGCCGGCGGTCCACGGGGTCTTCGGCTATCTGCGCGTCCGGCGAGCGCTCAGCCGCGAGCGCCGCGACCGGCCCTCGGCCGGACAACGCCGGGCCTGCCCCGCGCTCTGCCCGCCGGACGGCCATCTCTCGTGCGCCGGCACCGGCTCGACCGGCGCCGGGGCCGCGACGCGGATCGTGCTCTGCTGCAGCGCGAGGCGGATCGGGGCCTGGTGCCACGGCGAGCGCGTCCGGACGACGACGATCCGGAAGCGGCCGTCCTTGCGCAGCCGCAGACCGATCGCGATGGTGGCGATCGCCGGGACGAGACCGGCGAGGGCGAGGCTGATCCGGGCGCCGAAGTTCTGCGCGATCAGGCCGACCAGCGGGCCGCCGATCGCGCCGCCGCCGATGAAGACCAGGTTGTAGAGACCGGAGACGCGGCCGCGCAGCTTGTCCGGCGTGGTCAGCTGCACCATCGACTGGCAGGCGGTCAGGAACATCAGCGTCGCCATCCCCATCGCGGCGAGCACGGGGATGAAGGTCCACAGCGATGGCTGGATCGCGGCCAGTACCTCGGTGACCGTGAGCAGGGTCGCGATACCGACCAGGTTGCGCAGGCGGGTCGGACGGACGCGACGGGCCGACAACAGCGCACCGGCCAGTGCGCCGACGGCCACCACCGAGTTCAGGACGCCGTACCCGGTCGCGCCGGTGTGGAAGACGCGGTCCGCGAACGCCGTCAGGGTCACGGGGAGGCTGATCGCGAACATGCCGTAGATGCCGACCAGGGCGATGGCCCAGCGGACGGCGGGCTCGTGGAACGCGTACTGCAGGCCGTCGCGGAGCCCGTCCCGGATCCGCAGGCCGGCCTGTTTGGCCGCCTTCTTCGCGGGCATCTCGCTCTCCCGCATCCGGAGCAGCGCGGTGATCGAGGCGAAGAACGTGCAGGCGTTGATCGCGAACGCCCAGCCCGCGCCGAGCGAGCCGAGCAGGACGCCGCCGAGCGCCGGGCCGATCATGCTGCCGAGCTGGAACGTCGACGACACCATGCTGATCGCGTTCCGGACGCGGTCGCGGCCGACGAGTTCGGTGACGAAGGACTGGCGGGTCGGGTTGTCGACGGCGGTGGCCAGGCCGAGGAAGAGCGCCATCGTGTAGACCTGCCAGACCTGCACGTCGCCGGTGAACGCGAGGACCGCGAGGACGGCGGCCGCGGTGCCCATCGAGATCTGGGTGACGAGCAGGATCTTCCGCTTCGGGAACCGGTCGGCGATCACGCCGCCGTACAGGCCGAGCAGGAGGGTGGGGAGGAACTGGAGCGCGGTGGTGATCCCGACCGCGGTGGCGCTGCCGGTGATCGTCAGGACCAGCCAGTCCTGGGCGATGCGCTGGATCCAGCCGCCGGTCGAGCTGACCAGCAGGCCGCTGACCAGGAGGCGGAAGTTGCGCACCTGGAGGGCGCTGAAGGTGTCGCGGAACCCGGGGCGGCGGAGGGGTTCGGTGCGGGGCGTCGTGGTGTGGGTGTGGAAGTCGGCTTCTTCTCGGACAGGACCGCTGGTCCGGGTGGTCAAAGGTGTTCCCTACGCGAGTGGGGTTGTCAGGGGAGGACATGTCCATACTTGTCGATCGGTCCTGGATTCCGACAGCGAATTACTCCTATTAGTCTTATTGCGTCCTGCAATAGGAGGTGTATCGATGTACGACCCGGACCAGCTGCGCACGTTCCTGGCGGTCGCCCAGTCGCTCAGCTTCACCCAGGCGGCCGACCGGCTCGGGATCCGGCAGCCGACGGTCAGCCAGCACATCCGCAAACTGGAAGGCGCCGTCGGCCGGCCGCTGTTCCTGCGCGACACCCGGACGGTCACACTGACCGCGGATGGCGAGGCGATGGCCGGCTTCGCGCGGACCATCCTGGCCGCGCACGAGGAGGCGGCCGGCTACTTCACCGGCTCGGAGCTGCGCGGCCGGCTGCGCTTCGGCGTCACGGACGACCTGGCGCTGACGCCGCTGCCGCGCATCCTGCGCGACTTCCGGCAGCTGTACCCGCGGATCGATCTGGAGCTGACAGTCGCCCAGAGCCCCAATCTGCTCCGGCGGGTCGAGTCCGGTCATCTGGACCTCGCGTACGTCAAACACTCGGTCGGGACGGCGTACGAGCCGAACGGACGCCTGGTACGCCGAGACCCGCTCGTCTGGGCCGGCATCGCGGGCACGCGGATCGCTCCGGACGGTCCGGTCCCGCTGGTCGCGTATCAGGCGCCCAGCCTGAGCCGGTCGCTCGGTGTGCAGACGCTGGAGCAGGCAGGGCGGTCCTGCCGGATCACCTGCATCGTGCGCGGTGTGAACGGCGTACTGGCTGCTGTGCGGGCCGGGCTGGGTATCGGGATCTTCGCGCGGTCGCTGATGCCGGTCGACCTGGTGGAGCCGCCTCCAAGCGCGGGGCTGCCGGAGCTGCCGGCCATCGACCTGGTGCTGATCACCAACCCGCGTGCGGCGAAGGAGCCCGCGGAGGCCTTGACTGCGGCCATTCTGGGCAGCAATGCGCCGTTGAAGCCGGACGCCGCCTAGAGCGCGGTTCCGCTGAGGATCAGGCTCACGACACTCACTGCTGCGATTCCGAGGGTCAGGAGGAACGGCGCCGTCCGCCAGGCGACCACTACGGCCAGCAGGCCGGCGACGAGACCTAATGCGATCCAGCCGACCACTCCGATCGGTCCGGGTGGCGGAATGGTCAGGAGCGCGGCGGAGGCCGCCAGCGGGATGGGCGCGAGCAGCCGGGCGTTGGCGCCGAGGCGCTGCGGCCAGCCGCGGACTCCGGTCGCCAGATCGTCTTGTAGGTCCGGTACGACGTTTGCCAGGTGGGCACCGACGCCTAGTAGTGCTCCGGCGGCCGTCGCCCACCAGGGCGCCCAGGTGTGCGTGGTGCCGAGGGTGACGAACGAGGGTAGTGCGCCGAAGGCAACGGCGTACGGGAGCCAGGAGATCGCGGTGGACTTCAGGCCGAGGTTGTAGGCCCAGGCGCACGCGACGAACAGCAGGTGGATCAGACCGGCCGCCAGTCCGTTGGCCAGCGATACGGGGATGGTGACGACCAACATGACTCCGGCGGCGACAGCGAGCGTGCGGCGACTCACCAGTCCGCGCACCACCGGCTTGTCTTTCCGGTTCACAATGGTGTCGCGGGCGGCATCTATCGCGTCATTGCTCCAGCCGATCGAGAGGTGGCCGGTGAGGATCGTTGCTGCGACCAGGAGACATCCGGCTGGACTACGCCCTGCGGACCAGGCCAGCGCCGTGACGAGCGCCGTCACCGCGACGGTCGGCCCGAGGTGGCAGGCCAGCAGCAGACCACGCAGTGTTCGCACCGACACCACGATGGCACGATGACGCGGGTCGCGGCGGTTCGGCCCGCGTTGCCGCCGTACCGGTATCAGCAGGCAGAGCTGACCGAGGCCTTCGCGGCAATGTGTCTGCCGGACGGTCGCGGGACTGCGCTGCTCCAGCGACTGCACGCGAACGCGGGCGTCTCCACACGGCATTTGGCGTTGCCGTTGGAGCAGTACAGCGAGCTGAAGGACTTTGGTGCGGCGAACGACGCCTGGATCGCCGCTGCGGTTGATCTGGGTGCCGAGGCGGTTGCGGGAGCGGTAGCGGACGCCGGGCTCGCGCTGTCGGACGTCGACGTCCTGATGTTCACCACTGTCACCGGTGTGGCCGCGCCGTCGATCGATGCGCGGGTTGCGGTGCGGCTGGGGCTGCGGGAGGACGTGAAGCGGCTACCGCTGTTTGGGCTGGGCTGCGTCGGTGGTGCGGCCGGGATCGCGCGGCTGCACGACTATCTGCTTGCTTGGCCGACGCAGGTCGCCGTACTGCTCTCTGTCGAGCTCTGCTCGCTCACGTTGCAGCGGGACGACTCCTCACTGCCCAACTTGGTTGGTGGTGCTCTGTTCGGGGACGGCGCGGCTGCTGTCTTACTGACCGGGTCGTCGCACCCGGCCGCGGCCGGTCCGTCGGTCGTGGCGACGCGGAGCCGGTTGTATCCGGACTCCGAGCGGGTGATGGGCTGGGACGTCGGGTCCGGTGGGTTCCGGATCGTGCTGGGGGCCGACGTCCCGGAGGTGGTGCGGACGTACCTCGGCGGCGACGTACGGGCGTTTCTGGGCGACCACGGGCTGACTGTGCCGGAGATCGAGACGTGGGTGAGCCATCCTGGCGGGCCGAAGGTGCTGGAGGCTGTGGCCGAGACACTCGACCTGCGGCCCGGTGCGCTCGACCTCACCTGGAAGTCGCTCGATGCGGTCGGCAACCTCTCCTCGTCGTCCGTGCTGCATGTACTAGGTGAAACGATGGCGATGCATCCTGCCCGCGAGGGCCCCGGCGTACTGCTCGCGATGGGTCCTGGCTTCTGTTCCGAGCTTGTCCTGCTGGAGTGGTGATGGTCTGGTACGTCGTACTCGTAGTACTGGTCGGCTTCGAACGGGTGGCCGAGCTGGTCGTCTCACTGCGCAACGCCAAGTGGAGCTTTGCCCAGGGCGGTGTGGAGTCGGGCCAGGGGCACTACCCGTTCATGGTCGTTCTGCACACCGGTCTGCTGGCCGGCTGCGTCGTCGAAGCCTTCTTCCGGCCCTTCGTCCCTGCACTTGGCTGGACGATGTTCGCCCTGGTCCTCCTCTCGCAGGCCCTCCGCTGGTGGTGCATCACCGTTCTGGGCCGGCAGTGGAACACCAGGGTGATCGTCGTACCGGGTCTGCAGCTGGTCGCCCGCGGCCCCTACAAGCTCCTGCGGCACCCCAACTACGTCGCTGTGATCCTCGAGGGCATCGCACTGCCCTTGGTCCACAGCGCCTGGATCACCGCAGTGGTTTTCACCGCGCTGAACATCCCGCTGCTCGCGGTCCGCATCCGCACCGAAGAGGCTGCCCTTACGAGCGCCCTCCACCGGTGATCGACCTCTTGGTAGCCGGCTGCGGCCCGGCCGGCGCCGCCACCGCCATCCGCGCCAAACTCGCCGGCCTCTCCGTACTAGTAGTCGAACCCCGCGAAGCGCCCATCGACAAAGCCTGCGGCGAAGGCATCGCCCACTCCGCCGTCGGCTACCTCGACCGCCTCGGCGTCGACGTCCCCGGCCGCCCTTTCCACGGCATCCGCTACCTCGACCCGCTCCACTCGGTCGAAGCCCGCTTCACCACCGGCCCCGGCCTCGGCGTCCGCCGCACCCAGCTCCACCAAGCCCTCCACACCCGCCTCCGCACCCTGGACATCCCCGTTATCCACACCCGGGTGGGGCCCATCACCCAAACCCCCTCCTCTGTAACCGCCGCCGGCCACACCGCCCGCTACCTAGCCGCCGCCGACGGCCTCCACTCACCCATCCGCCGCCACCTGGGCCTGGGCGTACAGACGGCGGGTGTACGGCGCGGGCTTCGGCAGCACTTCGCGGTGACGCCTTGGACTGACTTGGTGGAGGTGTACTGGTCGCGGCTGGGGGAGGCGTACGTGACGCCTGTTGCTGACGACCTGGTGGGGGTAGCGGTGCTGACCAGCGCGACGGGCAGCTTCGACTCACACCTGGAGGCGTTTCCGGCATTAAGAGACAGACTGCGCGGTGTCGCCCCTGCGTCGAGCGTGCTGGGCGCCGGTCCATTGCGCCAGCGGGTGCGACGCCGGGTCGCCGGGCGGGTGCTCCTGGTGGGGGACGCCGCTGGGTACGTCGACGCGCTCACGGGGGAGGGGATCGCGGTGGCGCTCCGGACGTCGGCTGAGCTGGTGGACTGCATCCGCGACGACCGACCGGGGGACTACGAGGCCGCCTGGCGCCGGGTGTCGCGGGAGTGCCGCCTGCTGACCGCTTCGTTGCTCTGGGCCCGCAACAACCGCCTGCTCGCGCCGAACATCGTTCCGGCCGCAGCCCGGCTGCCCGGTGTCTTCGCGCACATCGCCAACCGCCTCACCTGAGAGGCCCTGTCGGCTTTCCGACACCCTCTGTACCTACTCCACCACCCTCGGTACCCTCACCACACCGCACCCCCTCGCGACCACCGCCCCAGTCTTGAGGAGTCTGCTCATGAAAGCTCTCGCTGCCCTGGCGCTGCTCGCCGCCCTCGCCGGCTGCGGATCCGCGCCCGCAGCCGCCCCCGCGGCGCCCACGCCCACTCCGACGCCGACTCCCGCGGTCAGCACGGCGCCGGGCGAGCTGAAGATCGATCCGTCGTTCAACTCCGAGGACCTGGCCTGGATCGAGCTCATGATCCCGATGGACGACCAGCTGCTCCGGGTGCTCGGGATGGCCGAGCAGCAGGCGTCCGACCCCGCCGTCCGCGCCTTCGCGACCAGCGTCGCCAACGGGCACCGGGCCGAGCTGGAGCGGCTCAAGGAGACCCGGACCCGGTCCGGTCTGCCGATCCGCAACCCGCACGAAGGTCACGACATGCTCGGCATGATGACCGAGCCCGAAATCGTTGCCCTCGGCAAGACCTCCGGCCCGGACTTCGACAAGTCGTTCCGGACGAACCTCAAGGAACACCTGGACGAGTCGATCGTGATGGCCAACAACCTCGGCAAGATGGGCAAGGACCCGCAGACGAAACAATTCGCCGCCGGTATCGCCGTCAGCCGCGCAGCGCAGCTCAAGGAGCTCGCGGCGCTGTGAACGCGCAAAGGGGCCCGGCGATCGCTCAGACAATCGCCGGGCCCATGAGCCCGAGCCTCCTGGTGAAAGGCTCGGACCCGGCCGCCGCTCCAGCCTCCTGGTGAAAGGCTGGATCAGCGACAAGGAAGACTCTGTCAGCCGGATGTTGCCCAACCATTGCCGGAACATGAAGCCTTGTTACACGGGCCTGTGGCGTAAATCTCAGTGCTCAGTGCTCGGTTCGCACCGTCGCGATCTGCAATTGCAAGGCCAGTCGTTCCACTGGATCACTCAGGTCCAGTTCGGCGATCTCGCCGATCCGTTTCATCCGGTGCCGCAAGGTGTTCGTGTGCAGATGCAGCTCCCGCGCCGCGCGCTGCGGCTGCCCCGGATGCTCCAGCCAGGACTGCAAGGTCTCGACATAGCCGGTGTCGTGTTCGATGTCGTGCCGCAGCAGCGTTGCCAGCGGACCGTCCATCTTGTTCACGTCCAACGACATCACCGCCCGGTGCACGGTCAGCACGTGCCAGGCCTGCTCCACCCGCAACGCCGGCCCCGGTGCGACGCCTCGGCGTACCAGCCCTAACAGCTCCACCGCCTCAGCCCGCGAGCTCGGCAGATCTGCCGGACCGCGCGCCGGACCGCCTGCTGCGGCCACAGTCCCCGGGGCAGTCTTGCTCTGCTCAGCCACCAGCTTCGCCAACCACGGCCACGACCCGGGCCCCTCGGCATCCGTCACCACTGCGAGCACTGTCCCGTCCAGGTCGGCCAGATGCGGGTCGCTCCACCCGTGCCGCCGTCCGATCGACTCCCACAGGTCGAGCTGCTGCGGGACGTCGTACCCCTCCGGCGACCCGAGTGCGACCACGCGCCAGGGCTGCGGCGGTAGGCGTACGTCGACCGGGTTGTCCGGCGAGAACTGTCGTAGCAGCGTCCGCAGCCGGTCGATCGCACTGCGCCGCGCTACGTCGGCCTGCGCGCGCAGCCGCAACATGTGCAATGCCAACACCGAGGCCGCGTTACTGAGCTCCGCAGTGACGTCGTCACTCACCGGACCATCGACAACCGCCCAGATAGAGCCCAGCCACTCACCACCAGCCCGCACCGGGACGACGAGACGCGGCCGGATCCCGTTCGGCCCATCCGGCACCAGAAACGGCTCGCTGGACCGCGCCAGCCGCCGAAAGATCCCCCGAGCCCGGAAGTGCGCAATCACCTCAGCCGGCACCCGTCGTCCGACAATGGTCGAAACCCGCGTCGGGTCGGTGAAGTCCTGATTAGAGGAGTAGGCGAGCACCCGCGACTGGTTGTCCTCAATCGTCACCGGCGCATCCACAATCGCCGCGGCCGCGTCAGCCAGCGCGAACAGGTCCTGATGGACGCCGGCGTCCCCGGCGACTGGAGAGTCGGGTGCTGCTGCCCGGTCGATGACGCCGCGCAGCAGCCACACCACATGGGCCCACGTGACACTCGGCTGCAGCGCAACCAGCGTCAGCAGCCACCGCTCCGCCGCAGCGATGACAGTCGTCTCCTGAGCCAGCGTCGTCCGCAGTACGACGCCTGACGCGTTTCCGGCCGCGCAGCGCTCGACCAGCTCGATAGCATCCTCGGCGTCCCGCAGACCGAGCCCGAGCACCAGATCGCCCGGCTGACCGGTCGCCGGCTCCTGCGGGTCGGCCAGGAACACATCCCGGACCTCGGCGTCACCTTTGCCAGGCACCACCACGTCGAACAGCGCGGGGCCGACGGCAGTGACCAGGTCAGGCGCGGTGATCATGAAGTTATTGTGCGCTGAGCACAGTCATTTGTCCCGCGAATGGTGTGATCGCACCATGACAGCGCTCCGGAGCGGGCGCACCATCGATACATGGTCGCTGCTGGTTCCACTCATATCGTTCCCGACCGCGTCGCTGTCGTCGGCGCGGGCATGGTTGGTCTGGCTACCGCCTGGTTCCTCCAGGAGGCGGGCGTCGAGGTCACCGTGCTCGATCGCGAAGGCGTCGCCGCAGGCGCATCCTGGGGTAACGCGGGCTGGCTGACGCCGGGCCTGGCCACTCCGCTCCCGGAGCCGGCCGTCCTCAAGTACGGCGTCCGCGCGGTGCTGAGCCCGTCGTCCCCGGTGTACGTGCCGCCGAGCGCGAGCCCCCGGCTGCTCAACTTCCTGACCCGGTTCGCGCGGAACAGCACGGCCGGTCGCTGGAAGACCGCGATGGAGGCGCTGGTCCCGATCAACCGGCAGGCGCTGCCGGCGTTCGACTTCCTGGCCAAGGCCGGCGTCGAGGCGCAGACGTACGAGGCGAAGTCCTTCCTCGCGGCGTACCGGACCGAGGCCGAGCGCAGCGTCCTGCTCGAGGAGATCGAGCACATCCACGCCGCCGGCCAGGGCATCGAGTTCGAGGCCATCACCGGTGACGACGCCCGTGAGATCGAGCCGTCGCTGTCCGACGAGATCGGCGCGGCGATCCGGCTGCACGGCCAGCGCTTCATCAACCCCGGCGAGTACGTCGAGCTGCTCGCCGACTCGGTCCGCGCCCGCGGCGGCCAGATCATCAGCGGCGTCGTCGTCAAAGACATCATCGACGAGATCCGCGGCGTCCGGCTGATCACCGGCGACGGCGAGACCGACCCGTTCGACGCGGTCGTGATGGCCACCGGCGCCTGGCTGACCGACCTGGCCAAGGACTTCGGCGTCAAGACCGTCGTCCAGGCCGGCCGCGGCTACAGCTTCAGCGTCCCGATCGCGCATGTCCCGGCCGGGCCGGTCTACTTCCCGGCTCAGCGGGTCGCCTGTACGCCGCTCGGCGACCGGCTGCGGGTCGCGGGGATGATGGAGTTCCGTAAACCCGAGGCGAAACTGGATCCGCGCCGGATCGACGCGATCGTCGAGGCGGCCCGTCCGCTGCTCCGCGACGCCGACCTGGACGCCCGTACGTTCGAGTGGGTCGGCCCGCGGCCCTGCACCCCCGACGGCCTCCCGATCATCGGGGCCACCGCCTCGCCGCGCGTCTTCGCGGCCGGCGGGCACGGGATGTGGGGGATCACCCTCGGCCCGATCACCGGCCAGCTGCTGGCCGAGACCATCACCACCGGACGTACCCCGAGGGAGCTCGCGCCGTTTGACCCACTGCGCTGAGCCCCGTGGAGGGACCGGCGTCGACCGGTCCCTCACCGGGTGCTGACCACGCCTCTGACGGCACGAGGTGAACCCTTCCGGACGGCAGCCTCACCCGCCCGGCAACCACCAGGCTCACCTCGCGCCGCACCGGTCAGCACCCCGGAGCGGGCCCTGGATGTCGATCTCCTGCCCAGGGCCCGCTCCCGTACGACGAACGAGCCCCGGACTCCTGTCGGAGGAGCCCG
The DNA here is from genome assembly GCF_055584105.1 of Kribbella sp. NPDC104218. Lineage (NCBI taxonomy): Bacteria > Bacillati > Actinomycetota > Actinomycetes > Propionibacteriales > Kribbellaceae > Kribbella > Kribbella sp. NPDC104218. Next base: position 693,032 of record NZ_JBVJMQ010000002.1, on the reverse strand, counting down.
GGGCTTCGTTCGTACGGTGTCAGTGCGTGTGCGGCTCGGTGCCGTGCTCGGCCTCGTGGGCCGCGATCTGCGCGCGGACCTCGTCCATGTCGACCGCCCGCAGCTGGGTGATCAGGTCCTCCAGCGCGGCGGCCGGCAGCGCGCCCGGCTGGGAGTACAGGACGACGCCGTCCCGGACCGCCATCAGCGTCGGGATCGACCGGATCTCGAAGGCCTGCGCCAGCTCGACCTGCGCCTCGGTGTCCACCTTGGCGAACCGGATGTCGTCATGGGTCTCCGACGACTTCTCGAACACCGGACCGAACATCTTGCACGGGCCACACCACTCCGCCCAGAAGTCGACCAGGACGAGGCCTTCGCCACCGACGACCGCGTCGAAGTTCTCCTGGGACAGCTCGACCGTTGCCACTACGACCTCCGAAGTTAGACGACTACAGGTCCTTCAACACCGAACCGCCCGCTGGTGTTCCCCAGGCTCAGATCGGCATGTCCACGAACGGGGAAGCGTAGTCCCGGACCTCCTGGAGGATCGAGGCGGCGTCATCGGCGGACAGCTCGGCCCGCTCCCGCTCGGCGATGATCATCTGTTTGAGCAGCCGGGTCTCGCCCGCGGTCGCCAGCCCGGTGATCTCGGGGTGCCCGTTCAGCAGCCAGGCGGTCGCCGCGGTGATGTACCGCTGCTCGTCGAACGGCCGGTACCAGGTGTCGTACGTCTTCTCCTCGCCGTCGCGCCAGCCGCGCCGGGCGATCATCTTGATCGTCATCAGCGCGGCGTCCGACGCCTGGACGGCGGCGACCAGCTCGGCGTAGTCCGCGGCGTACTGCGGATCGGTCGACAGGTGGTAGTTGAGCGGCGTGAGCACGGAGTCGAAGTCGAAGCGGCGCAGGCCCTCGCGGTGCACGGACGGCGCCTGCGCGGTGTGACCGGTGATGCCGATCGCGCCGACCAGTCCCTCTTCCTTCGCCCGGACGGCGGCCTCCAGCGAGCCGCCCTTACCGGTCACCAGGTCGAGGTTCTCCAGGTCGCAGACGGCGTGCATCTGGATCAGGTCGATGTGGTCGGTGCGCATCCGCTCCAGCGAGCGATTGATCTCGGCCCACGCCTCGTCGTACGTCCGCCGGCCGGTCTTGGTGGCGAGGAAGATCCGGTCCCGGATCTCGGGCATCCGCGGGCCCAGGCGGAGCTCGGCATCACCGTAGTCGGCCGCGACGTCGAAGTGGTTGAAACCGGCGTCCAGGGCCTCCTGGATCGACGCATCGGCGCGGTCCTGGTCGACGCCGCCGAGCGAGGCGGCGCCGAAGATCAGTACCGAGGACTGGTGGCCGAGCCGGCCCAGTCGGCGAGTTTCCATCCGGGTCCTCCAGGGGTAGCAGGGGTACTGCGACCCTATGCCCGGACAAAGCGGTTTTGACCCCTCGCCACGGGAGAGTTTTCCACAGGGGAGACCGCGAATCGGTTACTATGCGTGATCAGTTGGTGCGTTCTCATACCATGTTGTTCGCACGGATTTTCGAATCTGTCGGCGGCGTGTGGCATGGTGTGCGCTGCGTGGTCGAGTGAGCGGGAATGAGAGAGGAGCTATGGCGACGGTACCGAAGGTGTCACGCTTGGCGGATCAGGGTGACACTGCCCGCGTGCGGGGTAACAGTATGGCTGCGGGGAGCGATGGAACATCCGGATCCTGGTCCCAGGGCTCCCGATGGACAGTTGCTTGCCGTATTCTCCCGGCTACTGTCCGCGTAACTGCTGTCTGAGGGGCGGGTAGGTATGAGTTGGTGGCGAACTTTGCTGAATCTGCCGCCAAAAGGTGAGCACTGGGCGGACCAACGGCGGCCGAAGAAGGCTGGCCGAGGGCGCCCGCAGAGCACCGCACCGGAGTGGTGGCAACACCCCGACGGCCCGGTGTCACCCACCCCTCGCCAGGCCCAGGGCGTAGCCGCGCAGTACTCCGCGCCGCAGGGTCCGCCGCCGGCCGGTGGGGTGATGGCTCCGCCACGTCGTCCGGGCGCGCCGCAGCCTGGTCCTGGGGCCGGTCAGACCGGTCCTGGTCCGGCCGGCCCGCCGCCGGAGCAGCGCACCGGTCAGCGCCCGCCCGAGCGGCTGCGGCAGCGCTCGCCGCATGGCGCTCACGCCGCCCCTGGTCCCGTCCGCGAGGTCCTGGAGCCCGGCCAGGCCCCCTGGTCGACCGAGCCCGAGTCGTCCTTCTCCACCTGGGCCCGGCGGTTCTTCCGCGGCCTGGTGGTCGCCGTCCTCCTGCTCGCGGCGATCAGCGGCATCCGCTCGTGGATCAGCCCGAACCGCACACCGGAGACGATCGTCACCGGCCAGAACAGCTTCCCCGCGGACGAGTCGCGCGCGATCGCGACGCGGTACGCGATCTCCTACCTGACCTGGGACGAACAGGCCCCGGATGCGCGCTCCGCGCAGGTCAAGCTCGATCTCGCCAGCGGCCTGGACACCCGCGCCGGGTGGAACGGCCGCGGCAAGCAGACCGCGACGATCGCCTACCCGGGTGAGGTCAAGGTCGACCCGGGCGGGATCGCGGCGGTCGTCGACGTCCGCGTCCGCGTCCAGTCGTACTACTTGAAGGGCCGGGTCTGGACGCCGGGCGCCAGCTCCTGGCAGCGGCTCTCGATCCCCGTCGCGCGGACGGCGGCCCGCGTCGTGGCCAGCGGCGCCCCGACCTTCGTCCCGGACGGCAGCGCCCCGCTCCCGCAGAACCTTCCGGAGTCCGGCGTCCCGGACGACGACCTCACGGCCGCAACGCTCAAGGACGCGGAGGCGTTCTTCAGTGCGTACGCCGAGTCCGACAACAAGGTGTCGGCGGTGACGGCGCCGGGCGCGACCATCCGCAGCCTGGGCGGCGCGGTCAAGCTCGAGAAACTCAAGGACTGGCAGGTCTACACCGGCAACGACGACGAGCGCCGGGCGACCGCCGCCGTCACCTGGGACGGCGCGGGGGACACCGCTCTGGACCAGACGTACACGCTCACGTTGAGGCGTACTGTCGCCACCGACGGAGCACAGCGATGGCAAGTGGCCGCCGTCGGATGACAACAGCGACTGGCCGTCGGATTACCGAGGCACCAAGGGAGACACCGCAATGACGACGCACGAACTTGCTGCGAGCGTGGTTCAGCTCGTCGCGCCACTGGCCGACAGCAACGTCCCCACCGGCGCGGACTTCAAGGACTGGGTCCTGGTCATCGCGGGGAACATCTTCATCGCCATCCTCGTGCTGCGCGCGATCGGCCACTACTTCAAGCGTGAGTGGGGCGAGCTGTTCGGCCACATCGCGGCCGGGGTGCTGGTCGGCGGGCTGATCTACGCCAACAACCAGACCATCAACGTGCTCAAGGGCTTCTGGGGATTGCTCTCCGGGGGTAATTGATGCGTGTCGGCCGGACCCTGACCCACCACTTCGAGATCGAGACCCGGCAGTACGACCTGCTCGGGATCGACCTCGGTGAAGGCGCGCGGCGCCGGATGATCATCTTCGGCGCGGTGATCATCCTGCTCTGGATCGCGTTGCTGTTCCCGTTCATCGGCGTCCCGCAGAAGGGCACCGTGAGCCTGTACGTCGTACCGCCGTTCGTGATCACCGCGTTCGGCTGGCGGCCGGGCAAGTTCCACGAGCGGCGCCGCCGGGTGACCGAGTGGGCGCTCGCCGTCCGCTACGCGTTACGCGCGCACCGCCCGATCATCGGGCTCGGCGCCCGGGCCGCCGACAAGACGGAGTACCTGCCCTGGCGGGAGCGCGTCGCGACCCAGAAGGTGGCCAACCTGGCGAAGGCCAGAGTGACCCCGGAGTGGGAGCGCGAGGCCGTGGTGGAGCTGGATCCGATGGTCCGCGCCGGCGCGGACATCACCGTGAACCAGCGCGCCCGGTTGCTGGGCGCCGACCACGTCCGCCGGATCAGCGGCAAGACATCCTCAGGAAGAGGCAGGCATGAAGATCGCTGACAAGCTCCTCAACCTGGTGGGAGTCGGCCGCGAGCGCGGTCTGCCGCCGCCCCGGCTGGTCGCCATCGCCGACGGCCTGCTGGTCACCGAGCGCAGCGCCGAGGCGTGGTTCCTGATCTCGGTGGCCAACACCGACCTGGCCACCGAGGCCGAGCAGGACGCCGCGCTGGACGCCGCGGTCAGCGCCGCCGCGACCATCCTGGGCGACCGGCTCAGCCACCTGAAAGTGGTCTGGGGCCGCTCCACCGGCCAGGACTACCTCGACTCCGTCGCCGGCCACTACCGGCTCGGCGACCACGAGGCCTGGGCGCAGACCCGGGCCGACCGGATCGACGAGATGCGGATGCCCGAGCGGTACGTCGCGCTCGGCGTCCACCTCAGCGACCGCGACCCGCGCGCCACCGCGCAGGTCCGCGGCTCGATCAGCGACGCGCTCGGGACGACGTCCTGGCGGGTCAGCGCCCGCGAGCTCGCCCACCTGGACGAGCGGGTCCGCAAACTCGGCCGCCAGCTCGGATCGACCGTCTGGCGGGCGCACACCGCGCCGGCCGAGGTGATCTCCTGGCTGATCAGCCGCGAGATGCACCGCGGCGCCGTCGCGGCCCCGCGCCGCGGCCTGATCACCGGCGCCTCGCTGGCCCGGCTGACGTCCGGCCGCGTCGTCCCGTACACCGATCACCTGCGCATCTACGACTCGCGCGGCCAGATCGCGGCGTACACCTCTGTCCTGGCGATGACCGACTTCCCCGAGGAGCTCGAGACCCCGGGCGCGGGGGAGTGGCTGCGGACGCTGTCCGAGATCAAGGCGATCGACGACGACGGCGACGAGATCGACGTCACCGTCGAGGCCTCGGTGCGGTTCCGCGTGCTGACCAAGAAGACCGCGCGGCACCTGGTCGACGAGACCCGCAAGAGCGCGAAGGAGCAGCGGCGCTCGGCCGCCAAGGGCACCGCCGAGGAGACCGCCGACGAGATCGTCGAGACCGAGCGGGTGATGCGCGAGGTCAAACGCGACATCAACCGCAGCGGCCTGACCCTGGTCGAGGACCACCCGCGGCTGCTCGTCAGCGCGGACACCCGCGAGGACCTCGAGGCCTACGTCGACGCCGTCATCGCCCACTACGCGGACCGCGGTATCACCGTCGCGACCGGGGCCGACGAACAGCGCGACCTCTGGCTGGAGTCCCTGCCCGGTGACCAGCTGCGGGTGCCCGACCTCGGGCACGTCCGTGAGTCGACGGCGTTCTTCGGCTCCTGGTTCTGGGGCGGCGCCTCGATCGGCGACGCCACCGGCCCGTCCATCGGCTACCTGACCGGCTCCACACCCGGCCTGGTCCGCTTCGACGCCGCCGCCGGTTCCGCGCTCGGCGACGCGACGACGACGCTCTTCCTCGGCCGTTCCGGCCGCGGTAAGACGACCGCGGCCATGCTCGGCGGCCTCGACTCCGCCTTCGCCGGCGCCTGGGTCCCCCTGCTGGATCTGAAGGGTGACGCGGCCGGCGTCTCGGCCGTCGCCGCGGAGTACGGCGTCCCGACGGCTGTCATCGAGATCACCGCGCAGTTCTCCGGCGCCGCCGACCTGCTGCGCGTCCTCCCGGTCGACGACGCCTTGCTGCAGGCGCCGTCCCAGCTGATGCTCCTGCTGCCGCCGCACCTCCGCGGCGCCGCCGAAGCCCCGGTCGTCGCCGCGACCCGCGCCGAGATCCAGTCGCCGGATCCGTCGTCCTGGGGCGTCATCCAGCGCCTGTGCAACTCCGAGGAAGAGACCGTCCGGACGGTCGGCTTCGCCCTCCGCGACCTGGTCGAGACCGGTCTCGGCTCGGTCGTCGCCGGCCCGCCGTCCGGCCTGTCCTCGCTGACCACCAACCCAGGCCTCTGGGTGGTCCAGATGCCCGGCCTGACCCTGCCCTCACCCGAATCGGCCCCGGAGTCCTGGTCCCCGATCGAACGAGTCGGCATGGCCTGCCTCCGCGGCTGCCTGGCCTGGATGATCCGCACCACCGGCCGCCGCGAGTTCCGCGGCCGCTCCAAGGTCGTCATCGTCCCCGAGGTCCACCTCCTCACCAAGACCCCCGACGGCGCCTCCTTCCTCGACTACATCGCCCGAGTCGGCCGCGCCCTGGGCGCCTCCCTGGTCCTCGACACCCAGGACCCGGCGTCCATCCTCAAACTCCCCGGCCTGGTCGAGCAGATCACCACCCTGTTCGCCTTCAGCCTCCGCTCCAAAGAACAAGTCGACTCCCTCCTCGAACTCCTCGGCCGCCCCCAAACGGCCCCCTACCAAACCCTCGTCCGAGGCATCAACACCGCCGCCAACGGCAAATCCATCCGCCACGGCCACTGCATCATGCGCGACCGCTGGGACGAAGTAGCCACCGTCCAGATCGACATCCCCTCCCAACGCGTAGCCGCCCTCCTCCGCACCACCCCCGAATCCGAACACGCCCCCACCACCACCCCACCCGAACCCCCCACCCCGGCCGACCCCTTCACCGAAGAAGACCCCGAAGACCTCATCACCCCCGCCGCCACCGCCACCGCCCAATCCGCGGCCCACACCGCCCTCCCCACCCCACCTCCCGCCCCACCCCACCACCCCCTTCCCCCCCAACCCCCAACCAACGGCACCCCCGCCCCCCGCCACGAATCCCCCATCGGCCCCAACGAGGTCTACGACCAAGAAGCCGACCACCCCGCCTACAACGAAGCCATGCACACCCCCACCCCACCCCCCGACGACCGCCCCTCCAAAAAGGAGCACGTCGCATGAAATGGCAGCGCCGAGCCCGCACGGCGCTGACCGTCCTGGCCCTCTGGACCATCGTCAGCAGCCAGATCGCCCTGGCCGCCGACCCCGACCAGGGCCCCACCAACCCCACCGGCTTCGCCGACCTCCTCCCCACCCCCGACCTGACCCACGGCGACACCCGAACCCTCTTCGAGCAATACAGCCCGATGGACTATGGGCTCGACTTCGACACGGGCCTGTCGAACACGTTCAACATGATCTTCAACGGCTACGCGTCGATCGTCATGATGTACGTCCTGGCGATCACCCGCGCCGCGATCTCGGTCGGCTGGTGGCTGTTCTCCTTCACCGACGTCAAGCCGCTGACTGACGCCACCTCGGCGACGATCGGTGCGACAGGGACTCAGCTGGCCGGATGGTTGTTGCCTTCGGCACTCGCGTTCGGTGCCGTTGTCGCGTATACGCAACGCCGCGCTACGGGTAGCGCGATGGGGCAGCTGGTCTGGGTTTTCGTTGCGGGTCTGCTCAGCGTCAGTTTTGCGGTCGCGCCGGCCACTTGGTTGCGTGGCGTCGATGGCGCACGTCAGCTCGGAGCCGGGGCAGTCATGACGGCTTCATCAGATGCGTTGGGGCCCACAAGCCAGAGCCCGATTCCCTGGCCTGAGCCAGGGTTCACGGGCACTCCACGCGACACCTTGCTGCGTAAGTCGGCAGATGCGAGCTGGCGGGGCTTCGCGGTAACGCCTTGGTGCATCGCGGAGTTCGGGTCGATCTCGGCGTGCGAGCGATACGGCAAGGGCATGCTGACCGCGGGTGTCAGTCATGACGCGAGGAACAAGTACGTCGACAGCGTGATCGCGCCGGCTGAGGGTGGCGATGACTCCCCGACTGTGCAATGGATCAAGGGCGAGAATCCATTTGGGCGTGTCGCGGTCGTCATGATCGCGGCGATCGTCGCGACCTTGTTCGGTTTTCTGAACATCGGCCTGGCGTTCACGGCGTTGATGGCTTTCATCGGGGCGTTGTTGCTGTTGGTCGTGGGTGTGTTCTTCGCCTGTCTGTGGATCATTCCGGGTCGTCCCCGGCAGTGGGGGATGAACTGGTTCGAGGCGTTGGTCGGGCTGGTGCTCCAGTCGTTCCTGGCGATGCTTGTGTTCGGCACCGCGCTGACTCTCGTGACCGCGGTGTTCACTCTGTCGGGCCCGCTGGGATGGCTTCCGGTGACCGGCTTGGCGATCGTGGTGCTGCTCGTCGGATTCAGGCTTCGCCGGCTGCTGGACAATCTCACGACGATGATGCGGCCTGGCTCGGGCAGCATGATGCTCGGCGGGATGGCGCGACGCGGCGCGACCACTGCCATCAGGCGACTCGCCGGCATGCTCGGAAGCCGTGGCGCTGCACCGCAACCCGCGGAGCGGACACGGGATCGCAGGAGCGGCGTCGAATCCTCGCCGCAGCGGGTGTCTTCGGTTCGGGTGTATCGACAGGCTCCGGTAGTCGGTTCGTTGGGACGCGGTTCGGGGAGCTCGCCGTATGAGCTCACGAGCGGCGCCGGTCGGCGGAGCGATGGGCCGGGTAGCGGCACGGCTGGTTTGGACACTCAGGGAGCGGGCGGACGTCTTGCGGCGGCTGCAGCGCCTGGCAGCGCCAGCTCTGCGCTGAATCTTGCGCGATCCCGTAGCCAGAGCAAGAACGAAGGCAGACGCACTATCTCCGTGACGACGGCAGGTGTCGCGTCGGCAGGAACGGCGTCTTCGTCAGGTGGCTCGCGCAGTTCCGCCGAGGCTCCAAAGGGGCGTCATTCGCGACGTTCCGTGTCCGCGCCGGCCAGTGAGAGCAGGTTCGAGCCTCGTATCCACTCGTCGTCGGCAAGTCTTCGTGAAGGCCCACCCAAGGCGCAACGTGTACGGCGAAGGTCGCCTGGCTCGCAGCAGCGGACATTCCGCGAGTACTCCGCTGTGACCAAGGACGGCGTGACCGTGCACGTTCCGACGCGCAGGTGATACCGGATGGCACGTAGACGACGCTCACCTGGGGACCGCCGCGAGGGCGGCTCGACGCCTCGCCACCGCAACGACGCCTCGAACCAGTACGACGCTGAGGACGAGTCGTACTCCGAGCCGCGTCGTCCGGAGGCTCCGGACGGTTGGCGCTCGCTGATGAGCTCTGACTACGACTACCCGGACGAGCTCGACGAGCTCAGCCGCCGTGAGCGACGACGAGCCAAGCGGGACTGGCGCCGCGACGATCACGCGCAACGTATGGCCTGGCTGCGAAATCAGCGTCAGACAGAGCCGACCAGTCCGGCGATCATCGTTGGCCTGGTCGTCATAGTCGCGATCGTCATCCTCGGGCTCGGCGGCGGTCTACCCCGTCTGTTCGGAAGGGACGACTCTGATGGCGCTGGGCCGGTCAACCTGCTGACGCCGGGGCCGTCGGTCGTGCTCCCGACCGCTCCCTCGGGCAGCGGTCAGCCCACGAGTACGGCGACGACGACGCAGGTGACGCCGCCGCCACCGCAGACACAGCGACCGTCCGGTACTTCGGTGACGCAGGCCAACGAGGTCGTCAGCGCTTGGGCCAAGGCGTTCTACACCCGCGATCCCGGCAGCGAAACCTACGCGGCCTTGGTCGCGAAGTGTGCGATGTACACGACGCCGGACGTCGCGTCGAGTTTCAGCTCGGCCGGTGACCCGACGTACGACACCTTGAAGAACGACGGCGGCAAATCCAGCGTCCTTGCCGCGCCGGTCACCGCACCACCCGCGACCGCGGATGCCCCCGTGGACACCCCGGAACGGATCACGCGATTCGTCAAGGTCACGATCAGCGTGACCGGCAAGCGACCACAGCAGTTCGACGTCCCCCTGCTCATCACGCTGAGCGCCCAAGACAACCAATGGCTCATCAGCGACGTGTCCGGTGGTACGGGACCATGACAGTCGGAGGCCGCGATGTTCGATGAGCGTGATCTCGGGCGTGGGCTGCTGTCCTTCGGGAGCCGAGGCCTCTTCGCGAAGGCCGCGGTCGCCCTGGCCATGGTCGGAGTGGTGAGCTTGTTGGTACTCGCGCCATTCGGAGGCGGAACCAAATCTCAGGCCGCATGTCTTCCTGGTCTACCCGGTCAGGGCGGGGGTGTGCAGCCGAAGGGGCCACTGCGGCAGGTGCAGGTCGGGTTCGCCCAGCTGATCGACCAAATCGCGCAGGAGCGAGGGCTGCCGGGGAAGGCGACCCTGATCGCGATCATGACCGCTCTGGTCGAGTCGGAGCTGCAGAACCTGAATTACGGGCACGCGGACTCGGTCGGGCTTTTCCAGCAGCGGCACCTTGCGGGCTGGGGATCGCGCGACGACATCATGAATCCCGTTTATTCGATCAATGCGTTCTTCGGTGGTGACGATCCGCCGTCCCCGCCCGGCCTGGTCGATATCAACGGGTGGCCGTCGATGGCGCTCGGTGACGCGGCCCAGAAGGTACAGGTGTCGGCGTTCCCAGACCGATACGCACAACGCGAGAACGATGCCAGAAGCATCGCTTCCGAGGCGGGCATCGACTTGTCCCGGTCCGGAAACCCGTACGCCGGTCGCTCCGGTGCGCCGACCGCCGGCTCGGGGGACGGCGTCCTCGACAGCGACGACGACTGCGGTGGCGGCGAAGGAGGCCTGACCAGCGGCCAGCCGGTGAACGGCGTCTGGCCCACCGAACGCCAGAGTGTGACCGACCCGACCGGTACCGGTGGCCTCGTGACCCCCCGCACCGCAGCCTGGGTCGAGGCTGCCCGCAAGAACCTGGGCACCCTCAGCATGAGCTGCTGGGACGCCCACCTCTGGAACCCGGCCAGCGACCACCCCCGCGGCAAAGCCTGCGACATCATGGTCGGCGCCGACGCCAGACGCGCCGCCGCCGCCAAAGCCCGCGGCGACCAGATCGCCAACTGGGCCGTCACCACCGCCGGCCAAACCGGCGTCCGCTACGTGATCTGGTACGGCAAGATCTGGTCTTCCCGTCGCGGCACCTGGATCCCCTACAACGGCGGCGGCGTCTACGTCCCCACCGACGCAACCGGCGGTCACTTCGACCACGTCCACGTGTCGATGTGGTAGCTATGTACGACCGCCCGACGACAGAAGGAACAGCCCATGACCGGCCCCGGTGAGCCCGACAATCAGCCTGGCCATGGGGAGCCGAACTCAGCATGGGGAGCCGTTCCTCCCGGCCATCCAAGCGGGCATCCGAACATTCGTCCCCAACAACCGTGGGGTCAGCTTCCGGTCCCTTCCGGGCAGCCCTACGAAGGGCAGACTCCACGGCAGGGGCTGCCGGAGCCGTCTGCGTGGACTGCATTGCTGTCCGCTGTTCCGTGGTTCTTCTGGAGCTTGGTTCTCGTTGTTTGGTTGGCCAACGCGATCGGCTTTCCCCAGGGCTGGATCGTCGTCATCCTGTGGGTCTTGTCGGCTGCCCTGATCTTTCTGCCCGGCACTGAGGACCTGCTCGCGAGGTATCTGTTCCGGCTGCGGCGACCGACGCTGGTGGAGATGCAGCGCTTGGGGCCCGCGTGGCAGCAATTGCTGCACCGGGTGGCGATGCCTGAAGGTCGTTTCGTCTTGTGGATCCAGGACTCGGAAGAAGTCAATGCGAGTCCGACGCCCGGCCATACGGTCGCGGTGACGAGATGGGCGCTGTACACGCTGCCTCCTCAGCACCTGGAGGCTGCGTTGGCGCACGAACTGAGTCATCATCTCGGCGGACGGGCTTGGCTGAGCCTCATCAACTTCTGGTACTCGATACCAGCTCGCGGGGGATTGATCGTCGTTCGGGCGATCGCGCGACTGATGCGTCGAGTCCCCGCGCTCGGCTGCGCGGTGGTCGGCTTCCTGGTTCTTGCCTACGCCGGAATTGCCTTGGTCGTCTTCACCTTCGACCACGGCTACATCTGGCCGTTGCTCTATCTGACACCGTTTGTCGCGCCCCCCTTGCTGGCCTTGCTGAGCCGTTGGCAGGTCAAGGAAGCCGACCGGAAAGCTGCTCTGCTCGGTTACGGGCCGCACTTGGTGCAGGCGCTCTACGGCTGGCAGATGCAGCACCAGGATTCGCTGGGGCGCGACACCGGCCGCCGTGCTCAAGTCATGGCGAGCACGCCACCGCTCATCGAACGAGTCCACACGATCGAAAGGGCAGGCGGCGTTCCTCCACAGACCTGGAGCTGAAAGCGCGTCCGGGACCCGTCGACCGGGGAGCGCTCGACCACACCGGTGACTCCGAGGAAGGTTTCGCCTTTCAGGTTGACGGCCGTTGGCGCCGAGGTCGCGTCCATCACCGGCAACGGCGGATCGCAGAGTTTCAACTGGCCCGTCCCAAGCGCCTCGACGACGCGACCACTACCTGGATGAACTTGTGGATCTGGCGCTCTCCGGTGTTGCGATCTCCTTGCGTGTCGTCGATGAGAGCGAGAACTACTTCGGCGCATCACGGAGCGCAGCTGTCGGCCGATCCCGTGATCCGGCGATTCGGTTAGGGGGTGAGGATTTTTACTTCGGGGGTGGCGGTGGGGTTGGTGAAGGTTAGGAGGTGGTGGGCTTCGGTGGTTAGGGGGGTGGTGGTGGATTTGGGGAGGGGGGTTAGGGGGGTGATTTGGAGGTGGGCTTGGGATTTGGTGTTTTTGGTGAGGCGGTAGGTGGCGGCTACTTGGCCGTTGTGGAGGACGGTGCCGGAGGAGAAGAGGGACTGGAGGCGTTTGGGGGTGGGGGTGAAGCGGGAGCGGTCGGCGTGGGAGATGAGGAGGTTGTCGTATTCGGGGAGGAAGCGGATGGGGGGTTCGGTGTCGGGGTCGGGGAGGGTGAGGTGGGGGAGGTCGTAGAGGGTGCGGTTGGAGTCTTCGTCGGTGTAGGTGCGGAGGTCGAGGCGGTCGAAGATCTCGGTCAGGTGGGTGAGGCCGGACCAGGTTTGGGCGTCCATGACGGAGGCGGGGCCGTAGGCGGCCAGGTAGCGGAGGACCAGGGACTCCGGGTCGGGGTTGGGGTCGAGGGGGGCGTCGAGCCAGAGTTCGGGGAGGGACATGGCGGGGTTGCCGCCTTTGCCCCAGATGCCGCGGGGCGGGGTCTGAATGGTGGGGAGCAGGCAGCGGATGGCGTGGGCGAGGGCCGCGGGGTCGCGGTCGGGCCAGAGCGGGGCCAGGTGTTCGCGGAGCTGGACGGCGGTGGCGGGGCTCTCGGTGATGCGGTCGATGCCGGCTTGGAGGACGGCGGGCATGTCCAGGCCTTCGAGGCGGTGCCGGCCGAAGGTCATGTTCTGGAAGACCTCGCGGTCCAGGCGGGGCTGGATGAGCGGGCGGAACGCGAGGAAGTCGCGGCCTGACATCAGGTGGATGGTCGCGCGCATCATCGAGCCGCGGATCGCCTGGCGGGACTCGAGCAGGTCGACGAGCTCGTCCTGGTGGAAGTTGTTGAGTCGCGTCCAGAGGCCGACGTACGGCGCCAGCGGCTGCTGGGCCTGCATGCCGACGAGGTGCTCGATCGCCTCGTAGGCGGTCGCGTCGTGGCGCTCGAGGAGCCACTGACGGTGGAGGGTGGCGCGGTTCTGGGCCTGCAGGCTCAACTTCGACATGGCAGATCTTCTCCCGGCGATCGGTTCATTCGCGAGATTTCCGCGTCTACTGTGTTCTCGCGGCGCTGCGGTAACTCAATTTGGCTATCGCGTTACAGAACGTCACAGTGCCTGCGAGTAAGTAAGCGCGGCCGCGATCACGAGCAGGGCTGGAAGACCGACGGACTCGCCGGGATCGCATTCGGCTGCCCTGCGCACACGCTTCGATAGGGAGCGGCCGCTCCACTGCTTCGCGATCTGAGTTGCCCGTCGAAGCGCCTCATGGTCGTTCGCAACTTCATTGAGGAGGTACGACTCCAACGAGATCAGAACGTCGGAGACCAGTTGCACGTCGGAGCTCGGGCAATGGCGTTCGAGCAGATCCACCATCTGTCTCGCGAACTCGATGTCGCTATTGGCCTCCTGAATGGTAATGAACGCCAGTTGCCGACGAAGGTTGACCAGTTCGTGCTCGAAGTCTGGCGGCGCTGCAGTGGGGTTCTGTCGAATCCAGCGGCCGATCGCGACATCGAAGTCCAAGCGATCTTGCGTGGACAAGAACGTCCCATCTGGATGAGGTAGAGGTGCCTCGTTGCTGAGGAAGGTATCTATCCATGCTTGGTGGAGTCCGAATGTTTCGAACACCGCTCTGATGTCATCGTCTGAACTATCCTGCCCCAAGTCCGGCGCATCGGGCTCGGCGAAGAGAAGATCGTCTGGAGCTGGTGGTCGTCCGTGTTGCTCTTCGAACCTCTGCGACTGCCGACGTAGCAGATGAGAAACAGTAGGGCTGACGTTCATTACGCGATGCGACCGCGTCAGGACCTGACGGTGGCCTCGCGCAAGCGCTAGAGGAATCAGGTCGGTTCCTGGCCCGCTGTGCCAGCGGCGGTCCTCCTGCGCGACGCCCTGATAGATAGCTGGTTGCATCAACAGCCGGCTCAACGTCGCTTCGGCGTCGAACGCCTGGGCGTCGGCGTCTATCAGGGTGTCCACAATCGGGACTAGGGGTGAGTCCTCAGCTAGGCCTAGCGCCCAAGCTGTGGCCCGTTCATCGAGGATCGTGACGTCCGCTTCGTCCTTTGCGACTAGCGCAGCGTAGAGACCGATAAGCATCAATCCGCCGTGTCTGCGAATTGGGAGGTCTGCCCGCTCTAGGAGAAGCATTCCGTCCAGAACATGAGTCAGGCATGAGTCTGCCGGGGTGTCCGTGTTTCGTAGATCTGCCAGGAGCTCGCGGGCCCGCTTGATGAACTTCTTCGTGGGGGCAGGGACATCGCTCTCCGGGACTCGGAGGAACCGATCGCCGTCAAGACAAGCTGACGGATGCAAGCCCTTCGGCAGTGGTTTGCGATCCAGGCCCGCGGACTCGAGTCGCTCGGCGAGAGCATAGAGCACCTCGCCCGAATCGACTGGCAAGTTGAGCTCATGGCCGAGCCGAATGGTTTCGTCCACGACTCTCTCGACGTCTGTCCAGAGGGGAGTGTCGCGTAGCTTCCGGAACCAGGCGGTACGGGCGTTTCCGAACTGGTAGGCGTCGGTAAAGCCCCTTGGAAAGGCGACACCGAGCAGGAGAAGGTCAAGCGAGTCGAGATCGTCGAGCCAGTCCGGCGCGGTGTCCTCACCAGAAGCTAAGGCAAGTGCCGCATACCCAGTTGCGTAGGCTTCCGCGATAGTCATTCGCCGCGACGAGTCAAGTCGCACAAGTCGGTGCAAGGCCTGGTCTGCTGAAGTGAGAGCCACGTCCATACCAGCCAGTGGTGGACGCTGCTTCGGCTTCCTGGGTCGGCTACCTCTGGCTTTGCCCACTAGATATCTCCCAACCGGCCCTGGACCTGCTCCGCTACTCCTCAGATATCGTAGGTCGCCAAATGGAGGGCTTGTCGATCGGAGGCTGAGGGCCAGGTGGAGTCTCGTAATGAGATCGCTGGCGATATCGAGGGAGTCGCACTCCAGATCGGCACCAATCACGGCCTGATCATGGTCAACAGTGCCAATTCATCGGGCTACCTGCGTGATCCCAGCGCTTGGCCGAGGGCCAGCGAGTGGAATGCGCTGGCCGCGGGGGTCCATGCAGCCCGAGACGAGACCACGAGTGATGGTGTCCCGCCCTACGTGACTCGCGATGTCGATCAGGAGCTTGATCGTCGATTGGCCTTGGCGTCCGCCCGTGGCGGACTGATTCTGCTGCTCGGCCAATCAGCATCCGGCAAGTCGAGGACCGGTTTCGAGGCGTTGCGCAGGATTCTCCCCGATCACAGAGTGGCCACACCCGCAGAACGGACCGATCTGCAGATCGTCCTTTCCGCCGTCGAGAAGACACAGACTCCATGCGTTCTCTGGCTAGATGAGCTGGACGTCTTCCTTGGCTCTGGTGGGCTGGACCACAACATGCTCAGCGCCTACGCAGCGCGCGGGGTTCCAATCGTGGGCACAATTCGGACTCAGCGATTCCTCAGCTACGGCAGCAAGCGACGTCGCGCCGATGCTGACCCACTGCTTCGTCAGATGGCTATGCTCGAAGAACGAGTACTGAATATGGCTCAGCCCATCGATCTCGCGAGCCGGTGGTCCGAGTCGGAACTCCGGAGGGCCACGGAGCAGAGCGACCCACGCGTCCAGGCTGCATTGGCTCAGCACGGCTTGTACGGCGTCACGGAGTATCTCGTTGCGGGCCCTGCGATCTGGGACGAATGGCGTCTTTCGGGGGATGTCGGTGGCCACCCCAGGGGTGCTGCAATAGTCGCGGCGGCGGTCGACCTCGCTCGAACTGGACTGGCAGGACCGTATCAGCAGGAGCTTGTGCTGGATCTCCATGAGGGCTATCTCGAGGCCCGCGGCGGCGCGCTTCTGCGGCCGGAACCACTACCACGAGCGATTGAGTGGGTGACTCGAAGCCGGTACCGCGTCGTCAGTCCGCTGATGCAGGTGAGCTCAGGGCATTGGTATGTCTTCAACTATTTAGTCGATAAGGCCGAACAAATGCAACCCCCGCAGACAATTCCAGATGCCGTGTGGAGGTCTGCGGCCGCGAATGCCCAGGGCACGCAGCGCTTGGACGTCGCCTTGAAGGCGGCTCAAAGCGACACGCCGGTGTCACGCGAGATTGCAGAGTCGGTCTGGCGAGCGGAACTGGTCACGCAAGATGAAGCCGATCGCGGCGTGATCGCCTACAACCTCGGGGTTCTCTGCGCCGGGACTGCTCGGAGTGATGAGGCGACAACGCTCTTCGAACAGGCCGCTCAGGCCGGAGAGCCTCGGGCAGCGTTCAACCTCAGCGTGCTGGCTGGCTTGAGAGGCGATCGCGAGCAGGCGCGACTCTGGAGCCGGTTCGCCGCTGATCTCGACTACCCGCCAGCCTTCTTCCAGGTGGGATTCGATCTGGAGGAGCAAGGGCGAACTGAAGAGGCAGAGAAGTGGTATCGAAGAGGAGCCGAGGCCGGGGAGTATCGCTCTGCCACCCAGCTCGGCACCCTTCTGAGTGACCGCGGGCGCGACGATGAAGCGCAGCTGCTGTACCACCAGGCGGAGGCCGCTGGGGACAAGGTGGCGACCTACAACATCGGGCTTTTCCATCACCTTGCTGGACGCCTGGATCTGGCTGAGGCGCGCTACATCATGGTTGCCGAGGAGGTCCCCGAAGCGGCCCTCAATCTGGGGATGATTCGGGAAGACGCGGACGACACTGTGCAGGCCAAACGGTGGTACGAGCAGGCCGCTGACGCAGACCTGCCAGCAGGAGCCTTGAAACTGGGCGCCTTGCTTGAGGCTGCAGGCGATAGCGCCGGCGCGGAAGAATGCTACGTTCGTGCGGCAAACAGTGGCCACCTTCCGGCGATTCACGTCCTAGCTGACCACCTGTATCGGTTCGGCCGGTTGGCGGAAGCAATTCCATGGCTCTCCGTGGCGTCGTCCCTTGGCGATGCGGTGGCGACCGGGGTACTCGGAGAGGCGCTGATCGAAGACGGTCGTCTTGATCAAGCTATTCCCTGCTTGACGATGGCTGCGGAACAGGGCAATCGGGACGCGGCGTACAACCTTGCGGTCGTCTACGAGCGACTTGGTGAATGGGAGTTGGCGAAGCGCTGGTTCAGGCAGGCTGCCGAAGGGGGCGACAAGGAATCCGCGTTGTGCTTGGCGGATTTGTTGTTCGCAAGCGGCGACATCGCATCGGCTGCCTGGTGGATCCGACGAGGGCGCCTGATGCGGGAGAATCTCGTGAGGTCAGAGGGTGATGTTTCCGTGGACATCACGGACCTGAACGACCTTGCCACTGACTGACCCAGAGACCTGGTTGGCGACGCTGCCATGATCGCCTCTTTGTTCCGAGGCCCACAGCGTGCGCAGAGTTTTCGCAAACTGCGGATCGCTATGCTCTGCTCTTGCCAACTCGGACGCCAATCCTTCTACCTCGATGGGCGCAGCGCCGGTTGCTTGAGCCGCTTCGAGGGCAGCTCTCGCTTCGGCGCGAGATGCAAAGGCCTGTTTTACCAGCTCGTACATCGACTTCGTTGCGTTGCCCGCTAGCGCAGAAGCAATCGACACCAGGACTGGATCGAGCATCGGTCCACCTCCATGATCTGGTCGCCTGAGAGTACCAAGTGCAAGGACCGACTCGTGCGCCTTGCTCAAGTGCGGTGCAAGGTTCGAGATTCCGCAAAACGGGCGACGCGCGTGACGTAGTCGGCTCGTCTGTCCGAGCTCGTGTGCAGGCCGCGGTCGTCGCCGGCGAGGCGGCGGGCGTGGGACATGACGGTGGTGGGGACGAGGCCGTCGAGGAGTTTCCAGCCGCCTAGCCAGCGCGGGACGGCGAGTTCGGGCTGTCGGGTGCGGCAGGTGCGCAGTACGGCGGCCGCGACGTCCTCGGGGTCGACGGTGGGGAGGATGCCGCCGAGGCGGACGCCGGAGGACAGCGAGGTGCGGACGGCGGACGGGAGGACGGCGCTCGCGGTGACGCCGGTGCCGTGCAACTCCCGGCGGACGGCGGCGGTCAGGCCGACTGCGGCGTACTTCGAGGCGTTGTAGACGGCCATCCCCGGGAAGGGGATCTTGCCGGCGATCGAGGCGATGTTGACGATGTGGCCGTGGCGGCGGTCGAGCATGCTGGGCAGGACGAGCCGCATGCCGTGGATGAGCCCCCACACGTTGACGTCGAGCGTGGCGCGGCTGAGCGCGTCGTCCTCGTCGACGAAACTGCCGAGCGGCATGACGCCCGCGTTGTTCACCAGGACGTCGATGTGCCCGTGCTGCTCAAGTACGTCGTCCACCCACACGCCGAACGAGTCGCGCGACGTGACATCCACCTGCCGGATCACCTCCGATCCCGCCGGGTCCAGGTCGGCGGGGTGGACGGTGGCGCCGGCGGTGGTGAAGGCGGCGGCGGTGGCTTGGCCGATCCCGCGGGCGGCGCCGGTGACGAGAACTACGGCGCCGGTGAGGGGGAGGGGTTTCATGGGGTTGCCTCCGGCTGGGGGGTGGCTTTGTAGTGGGTGGGGGTGAATTGGGATAGGTGGTGGCGGAGGTGGGGGGTGGAGTGGGGGTAGTTGAAGGAGTTTTGGCCGGTGGGGTCGTGGTAGTAGCTGGTGCAGGCGCCGGTTTCGTAGACGGTGGTGCGGAGGGCGGCGCGGGTGGCGGTGACGAAGGCTGCTTGGGCTTCGGGGCGGACTTCTAGGGTGCCGTGGGGGTGGTGCCGGAGGGCGGCGAGGATGTGGTCGAGCTGGGCTTCGAGGATGGTGAAGGCGGAGGTATGGCCGGTGCCGAGGTTGGGGCCGAGGAGGTTGTAGAGGTTGGGGTAGCCGGTGACGGTGGTGCCCAGGTAGGCCTGCGGGGAGCCTTGCCAGGTGTCGGCGAGGGAGGTGCCGGCGCTGTTGTGGACGATCCTCGCGATAGGCAGGTCGAGGATCTTGAAACCGGTGCCGAAGATGACGACGTCGGCCTCGATCTTGGTGCCGTCGGCGCCGATCACGGCCGAGCCGTCGAAGGAGGCGACGGCCGTGGGGTGGACGGCGACGTTCGGCGCCGCCAGCGCCGGGTAGTAGGTGTTCGACATCAGGATCCGTTTACAGCCGAGCGTGTACGTCGGCGTCAGCACGGCCCGTAAGGTTGCCGAGGGCACCGATCGTCGCAGGTGCAGGCGGCCGGCGGCTTCGACGATGCGCATCAGCCGCGGATGGCGGAACCCCAGCCCCAGCACCTCCATCCCCAGGTACTCCGCCTGCCGCAGCAGCCGTTGCGCGACCGGGAACCGGCGGAACAACCACCGCTCCGCGCGCGGGACGTAGTGATCCGGCTTCGGCAACACCCACTGCGCCGTCCGCTGAAAGACGTGCAGCGACTCGACCTCGGGCTGGATGGCCGGGATGAACTGCACCGCCGAAGCGCCCGTCCCGATCACCGCAACGCGCTTACCGGCCAGAGAAACCGAGTGGTCCCAGCGCGACGAGTGAAAGACCGGTCCGTCGAAGGACCCCGGGATCGCCGGCATCAGCGGCTCGTGCCACGGCCCGGTCGCCGTGATCAGCACCCGCGCCTCCAGCGGCCCGTCCGACGTCTCCAGAACCCATCGCGAGCCCGACCAGTCCGCCCGCAGCAGCTCGACCCCGAGGCGCAGATGCGGCAGGACGCCGGACGCCGTCGCCGTGTCGACCAGGTACTGCCGAATCTCCTCCTGCCCGGCGAACGCGCGCGTCCACGACGGGTTCGGCGCGAACGAGTACGAGTACAACGCCGACGGGACGTCGCACGCGCACCCCGGATAGGTGTTGTCGCGCCACGTCCCGCCCAGCGCCGGGGCCTTCTCCAGTACGGCGAAATCCGTGACCCCCGCCTGCCGCAGCCGGATCGCCGCGCCGAGGCCCGACGCACCCGCGCCGATGATCACCACGTCCATCATCAGGACCACCTCCAAAAACCGACGGTATCTGAATACCAATGGAATGCCAATAGCCCACTAGAGTGCGGTCCATGGCGAGGATGACCCGCGCGGAGAGCCAGGCGCAGACCCGCGAGACGCTGGTCGCGACGGCGACCGACCTGTTCCTCAAGGACGGGTACGCCGCCACGTCGCTGGAGAAGGTGGCCGACGAGGCGGGGTTCTCCAAGGGCGCCGTCTACTCGAACTTCCGGAACAAGGACGAGCTCTGCCTGGCCGTCGTGGACGCGATCCGCGCCGATCAGGCGCAGAAGATGGCGACCGCGCTCGAGGGCGCCAGGACGCTGGAGGAGATGCTCGCCGGGTTCGAGCGCTGGGCCGAGGCAACGATCGGCGACGTCGGCTGGACGACGTTCGAGGTGGAGTTCTCGGTCCGCTCCCGGCAGGACGAGAGCATCCGGCTGGCGTTCGCCGAGCGGAACCTGGCGATCCGCGAGGTGGTCACCGCGCTGCTCGAGGAGCATGCGCGCGAGTTCGGGATCACGCTGCCGATGCCGGCCGCGGACTGCGCCACCGCGCTGCTCAGCCTCGGCGTCGGGCTCGGCGTCCAGCGGGCGATCGACCCGCAGGTCGGGGTCGCGGTGCTACCGCGCGTGATCCGGCTGCTGGCCGGCGGCTGAGCAAGGATTTCCCTTGCCGCGCCGAATCCATCGGAACTTCTGCTTCCCACCGGCCACCGAACCGAACTAAGGTCTCGACGGATCGTAGTGGTTGCGTCACGCAACCCGAACGAATCGCCGACTGTGGGAGGGAACGTATGTCGAAACGCCGCAAGGCGATCGTGGCCGTCACCGCCGGGCTGGCCACCATCTCACTCGGGCTGTCCTTCACGAGCGCTGCGGGGGCAGCGCCGGAGGCCGCGACCAGCCTGGGTGACCTGAAGCTGATCAAGACCAAGACGTCGCTGCTCGGCAAGCACTACTGGTACCAGCAGACCTTCAAGGGCCTGCCGGTGATCAACGGGTACTACGCGAAACACGAGTCCAAGGCCGGGGTGCAGATCGCCGACGGCCGGGACGCCGTCCCCGCGAACCTGGACGTCTCGGCCGCGCTGCCCGCCGCCGGTGCGACCACCAAGGCGAACGACGCGATCAACGCGCGCCGCGCCCGGGCCCGGATCGCCGGCACCGAGAAGGAGGCCGAGCGGATCCCGGCCGCCACCCAGGGCGCCGCGCAGCTCGCGGTCGTCGGCGGGCCGAACGCGCGCCTGGTCTGGGCGGTCACCAGCCGCTCCGCCGAGGGCGCCAGCCGCTCGCTGGTGGACGCCGACAGCGGTGCGATCGTGGAGTCGAAGGTGATCACCGACCACGCCACCGGCCGCGGCTCGGTCTTCGACCCGAACCCGGTGGTCAGCGAGCAGAACGAGCAGCTCACCGACAACAACGACAAGAACAGCGACGAACTGTTCCTGGCGCAGAAGAACGTGCTGCTGCGCAATCTCGACGGCTCCGGCAAGCTCAACGGCACCTACGTCAACATCAAGGAAGCCAAGGGCGGCGTCGCCGAGAACAAGAACAACAACTTCGTCTACCAGCGCGCGAACGACAAGTTCGAGCAGGTGATGGCGTACTACCACGTCAACCAGACGCAGGAGTACATCCACTCGCTGGGCTTCACCGAGGTGAACAACGAGTCCCAGGACTTCGCGATCAACACCTTCGCCGGTGACAACTCGTTCTACGACCCGTCG
Source organism: Kribbella sp. NPDC104218 (assembly GCF_055584105.1). Classification (NCBI taxonomy): domain Bacteria; kingdom Bacillati; phylum Actinomycetota; class Actinomycetes; order Propionibacteriales; family Kribbellaceae; genus Kribbella; species Kribbella sp. NPDC104218. The sequence goes on along the minus strand of NZ_JBVJMQ010000002.1, from coordinate 671,116 downwards.
ATCGACAAGATCACGATGGGCGAGGGCGGCGTGGACGACGGTGAGGACGCCGAGGTCATCTGGCACGAGTACGGCCACGCGATCCAGGACGACGTCGTCCCGGGCTACGGCGAGTCCCTGCAGGCCGGCGCGATCGGCGAGGGCTTCGGCGACTACTGGGCCGTCACAATGTCGGTCCCGGTCAGCAACGGGTTCGAGCTGCCCTGCGTGATGGACTGGGACGCCACGTCGTACACGTCCACCGAGCCGCACTGCCTGCGCCGGACCGACACCGGCAAGACGACCGACGACATCGTCGGCCAGGTGCACGACGACGGTGAGATCTGGTCGAACGCGCTGTGGGACATCCACAACGCGCTCGGCCGGGAGAAGGCCAACAAGGTGATCCTCGAAGGCCAGTTCTTCTACGCGCCGGACACGTCGTTCGCCGACGCGGCCCGCGTCACGGTCCAGGCGGCGCGTCTGCTCTACGGCAAGCCGACCGCACAGCAGGTGACGGACGCCTTCAAGGCGCGCAAGATCCTCTGAGCGACCACTCCAGGTCATGCACCCGCTACGGTGGGCCGCATGACCTGGAGTACCGCCGACATCCCAGACCTGACCGGACGACGTACGCTGGTCACCGGCGCCACCAGCGGCCTCGGCTACGAGACGGCCAAGGTTCTGCTGGAGCGGAACGCCGAAGTCCTGCTGGCGGCTCGTAACCCGCAGAAGACCGCTGAGGCCGCGGTTAGCCTGACGAAGGCGACCGGCAAGGTGCCGCGGACGGTAGAGCTCGATCTGGCCGATCTGGCCAGTGTGGAGCGGGCGGCGTCCGAGGTGGCGCAGAACTACGACGGCCTCGACATCCTGGTCAACAACGCCGGTGTGATGGCGACGCCGTACCGGCAGACCATCGACGGGTTCGAGCTGCAGATCGGCACCAACCACCTCGGCCACTTCGCGCTGACCGGCCGCCTGATGCCGCTGCTCGCCAACGGGCGTGTGGTCACGGTCAGCTCGTTCATGCACAAGTCGGCGCTGGGCCTCCAGGAGGCGGATCTCCGGCAGTCCGCGGCGAACTATTCCAAGTGGCCGCAGTACAGCAAGTCCAAGCTCGCCAACGTGCTCTTCATGCTCGAGCTCGGTCGGCGGGTGCCCACGATCCTGAGCGTCGGCGCGCACCCCGGGTACGCCTCGACCCACCTCCAGGCCGCCGGTCCTGAGCTCGCGGGCCGGCGTCTGCAGGCCAAGGTCTGGGCCGGTCTGAACCTCTTCGCCCAGTCCGCCGCGGCCGGCGCGTGGCCGAGCCTGTACGCCGCCACCCGCCCCGATCTGCAGCCGGGCGCGTACGTCGGCCCGAGCTTCCTCGAGTACCGCGGGACGCCGAAACTCGTCCGCCCGACCCGCCTCGCGCAGGATCCGGCCCTCGCCGAACGCCTCTGGGCCTGGTCGGTCGAGGCCACCGGGATCGACCCGGCACGCACCGTGTCGAGCTAGTGACACAGCGGCAACGCGCACGTTACCCTTTGGTAATTTCCGAGCCGGAGGTCGTCCCGTGCGCAGAATCGCCGCCGCCCTAGCCCTCGCTCTGCTGGCCGCACTCGCGCTCGGCCCGCCCGTCCAGGCGGCTCAGCCCGGCTTCAGTACGTCGTACCAGCGCATCCAGGGCGCCGGCGGCATCCAGATCGGCGCGGTCGTGCTGACGCCGACCGGCCAGGGGAGCGGCCCGTTCCCGCTGGTCGTCATGCCCTCCAGCTGGGGTGTGCCCAACCTGGAATACGTCGGTCAGGGCGCGAAGCTGGCCAAGGAGGGCTTCCAGGTCATCTCCTACACCAGCCGCGGCTTCTGGGACTCCGGCGGCGGCATCGACATCGCCGGCCCGCCGACCGTTGCCGACGTCTCCAAGGTGATCGACTGGGCCGCGCTGCACACGCCCGCCGACACCAGCAAGGTTGCCGCGGTCGGCATCTCGTACGGCGCCGGGACGTCGCTCCTCGCGAGCGCCGAGGACCCGCGGATCAAGGTGGTCGGCGCGCTGAGCGGGTGGGCCGACCTGATCAAGTCGATCAACCCGAACGAGACGGTGTCGCTTCAGGCCGTCGCGGGTCTGCTGGCCGCGGCCAATGTCACCGGCCGGCCCGGGCCCGAGGTGCAGTCGCTGCAGTCCAAGTTCGTCACCGGCCAGTGGGACGCAGCAATTGCCGAGGGCAAGCAATTGTCACCGGTCCGCTCCGCGCAGACGGTCGTTGCCAAGATCAACCGGAATCGCCCGGCGGTCTTCCTCGCGAACGCCTTCGAGGATTCGATCTTCCCGCCCACGCAGTACACCGACTTCTTCACCGCGCTCACCGGGCCGAAGCGGCTCCTGTTCGCACACGGCGACCACGCCGTCCCCGAAGTCCCCGGCGCGATCGGCCTGCCCAATGAGACCTTTGACGAACTGGTCTCCTGGATGCGCCACTACCTCACCGGCGCGGACAACGGCGCGGACGCCGAACCGCCGGTGCAGCTCAAGTCGCAGCGCAACGTCTGGCGCGGCTACCCGAACTGGGCCGCCGTCGGCGAGCCGAGGACGACATACCTGACCAAGCCGACCGGTGTCATCCCAACTGGTGGACTGCAGACGAATCGACCAGAAACTGCCTGGAACCGGGGGATCGCGGCCGGTGTGCCGACGATCGCGGACAGCGGGATCGCGCTGGTTTCCGGCGTACTGCAAGGTTTGTTGTCGATTCCGACCGGTGTCGCGACCCCGCTGATCGATCGATCATTCGCGGGCGTCTGGTCCGGCCAACCCTACGAACGGAAGACGATCGTCAACGGGTCGCCGGAACTGCACTTCACAGCAACACCCTCCGTAAAGGACACTTCACTCTTCGCGTACCTCTATGACGTCAACGCGCTAGGAGTCGGATCCTTGATCTCGCACAAACCGCTCACACTGCGAGGGGCTACCCCCGGCAAGGCCGTCACGATCGACCTGCGGATGGAGGCCACCAGCTGGGAAGTTCCGGCCGGCAACCGCCTGGTCCTGGTCGTCGACACGGTCGACCCGCGCTACCTCGGCCGGAGCTCCGTCGGCAGCTCGATCACGTTCAGCTCGCCGGCCGGCAGTCCGTCGACCTTGACCGTCCCGGTGGCGGCGTGACGACGACGCGCCGGGGATTCCTCGGCCTCACCGCCGCCGCGATCGCCGCGATCCCGGCCGGGAAGGCGATCGCCGCCGATCCCCGCTACCTGTACTACGGCAAGTACGGCGACGGCGTCGGGATCGCGACGTACGACGCCGCCGGTAAGATCACCGCGGTCAGCACGCTCAAGGGCGTCGCCGACCCGTCGTTCGTGATCCGCTCCGGTAACCGCCTGTACGCCGTCAACGAGCAGCCGACCGGCGCCGTCACCGCGATCGCGATCGATGCCCCCGGCAAGCTTCGACAGATCAACCGGCAGACCAACGGCGGCGCCGCGCCGTGTCACCTGGTCGTTGCCGACGGCCACGTCGTCACCGCGAACTACACCTCCGGCGACGTCGCCGTCCACAAGCTGCGCTCGGACGGCGGGATCGGCAGCCGGACGGATCTGGTCAAGCACCAGGGCTCCGCGCCGCACGCCCATCAGGTCGTCCAGATCGGCCGGTACATCCTGGCCGTCGACCTCGGCACCGACTCGGTCTACACCTACACGCTGACGAACGGGAAGCTCGCGCTCAAGTCCCAGGTGAAGCTGAAGACCGGCGCCGGGCCGCGCCACCTCGCCGTCCACCCGTCGGGCAACTTCGTGTACGTCGCGAACGAGCTCGACAGCACGATCAGCGTGCTCCGGTACGTCGACGGCGTCCTGACCGTCCTGAACACGCAGACGACGGTGCCGTCCGGATCGCCGAAGAACTACCCCGGCGAGGTGATCATCTCCGCGGACGGCCGCTTCGTCTACCTGACCAACCGCGGGCACAACAGCATCGCCGTGTTCGCCGTCAACGGCGACGGATCGACGCTGACACTCAAGGGGACGCCGTCCGCGGGTGGCGTCTGGCCGCGGCACTGCATCATCGACCCGACCGGCCTGCTGATGTTCGTCTCGAATCAGAACTCGGGCAACATCGTCAGCTTCGCGGTCGACCCGCAGTCCGGCGGGCTGACCCAGAAGAGCTCGTTCAGCACCCCGAGCCCAGTGTGCGTCAATGTTTGATTTTGATTGAGGTCTTGCGTTTTTGAGATGAGAACGTTTCCATGGGAGCGCCTTTCTCCGCCCCGAGAGGAGCTCCCATGCTCAGAGTTGTCGCCGCGGCCGTGCTTGCGGCCGCGGCAACCCTGGTGCCGACGGTCCAAGGCCCGGCCCAGGCCGCCCCGGACTGGCAACCCGGCACCCCACCGCTCAGTACCCCGTGGACGGACGACGTCTCGCCGTCCAACGCGCTTCCGGAGTACCCGCGCCCGCAGCTGACCCGGCCCGAGTGGCGCAATCTCAATGGTCTGTGGGAGTTCGCCGCCGCCGCGCCGGGGGAGCAGCCGCCGGTCGGCCGCACACTCGGCGAGAAGGTCCTGGTGCCTTACCCGATCGAGTCCGCGCTGTCCGGCATCCAGCGGCACGAGGACCGGATGTGGTACCGCCGGACGTTCACCGTGCCCCAGCAGTGGAAGAACCAGCGCCTGCTGCTGCATTTCGGCGCCGTCGACTACGACGCCAAGGTCTACGTCAATGGCCGGCTGGCCGCCACGCACCGCGGTGGGTACGACGGTTTTGACGTCGATGTGACCAACTACCTGCACCGCAGCGGCCCGCAGGAGCTGATCGTCTGGGCCGAGGACCTCACCGACGAGACCTTCCAGCCGATCGGCAAACAGCGCGAGGTCGGCGACCGCGGCATCTTCTACCAAGGCAGCAGCGGTATCTGGCGCACGGTCTGGATGGAGCCCGTCGGCTCGGCTCGCGTCGACCGCCTCCAGCTCACGCCGGACCTTCCTGGTAAGGCGTTCAAGGTCACCGCCGACACTTCCGGTCCGGCGAATCTGGACGTCGAGGTGACGGCGTACGACGGTCGCCGGCAGGTCGCCAAGGTGCGCGGCAAGGCCGACGCCGAGCTCCGCGTCCCGATCCCGAACCCGAAGACGTGGTCACCCGACAAGCCGTTCCTGTACGACCTCAAGGTCCGCCTGATCGACCGCGGCAAGACCGTCGACCAGGTCGGTTCTTACGCCGGGATGCGGTCGGTCGGCCTGGTCAAGGGCAAGGACGGCCGGCTCCGGATGGGCCTGAACGGCAAGGTGCTGTTCAACCTGTCCACGCTCGACCAGGGTTTCTGGCCGGACGGCCTGAACACCGCGCCGACCGATGAGGCGCTGGCCTTCGACCTCGTCCAGCACAAGCGGCTCGGTTTCAACACCGTCCGCAAGCACATCAAGGTCGAGCCGGATCGCTGGTATTACTGGGCCGACAAGCTCGGCCTGATGGTCTGGCAGGACATGCCTTCGGCCAAGACGTCACCGATTCCGGACCCGTGGCGCGACCAGTTCAAGTCCGAGCTGCACGAGATGATCGAGGAGCACAAGAGCTTCACCTCGATCACCGTCTGGGTGCCGTTCAACGAGGGCTGGGGCGAATGGGACCGCGAGGAGACCGGCCGGATCGCCGACTCGGTCAAGGCGCAGGACCCGTCCCGGCTGGTGAACGCGCACAGCGGTGTGAACTGCTGCGCATCCAAGGGCGATTCGGGGCGCGGCGACCTGATCGACCACCACGCCTACCTCGGCCCGGGGACGCCGTCTCCGGCCGGCGAACGCGCCGCGGTCGACGGTGAGCACGGCGGGTTCGGCCTGAAGACGCCCGATCACATGTGGTTCGGCGACGGGTTCGCGTACGAGATGACGCCGGACAAGGCGACCCTGACCCGGCGGTACGTCGAGAACCAGCGCGATGTGCTCAAAGCCGCCAACCAGTGCGGGATCAGCGGCTCGGTCTACACCCAGATCACCGATGTCGAGGGTGAGCTGAACGGCTTCTTCACCTACGACCGGCAGGTCCCGAAGATGGACTTCGCGCAGGTCCGCACGATCAACGAGCAGATCATCGCGGGCGCGGACGGCGCCGGGACCGGTACGCCGCCGCCCGGCTCCGGCACACCAGGTGCCGACGGCATCCATTTCTATCCGCTCGACGGAACCACCGAGGACGTCGTCGGCGACCGGGACGCGACGCTGGTCAACGGCGCGACGTTCGCCCCGGGCAAGAACGGCCAAGGCGTTGCACTGAACGGATCCAACCAGTTCGTCGACACCGGCGCCGCCTTGCTCGACACCAGCGGCAACTACACCGCGAGTGCCTGGGTGAAGCTGAACAAGGTCGATGGTTTCCAGACCTTCGTCAGCCAGGACGGCGATCGCGACAGCGCCTTCTTCCTGCAGTACTCCGGCGCCGACGAGCGGTTCGCGATGAGCTTCCCGGGAGTCCGGGCGCTCGCGCCGACCAAGCCGAACGCCGACCAGTGGTACCACGTCACCGGCGTCCGGGACGCGACCAAGGGCGAGCTACGGCTGTACGTCGACGGTCAGCTCGCCGGTGCCAAGTCGGCCTGCACGCTGGACGCGACGTCCACCGGGAACACCGTGATCGGCCGCGCGAAGTTTGGCGGTAACCAGGTCGACTTCCTGAACGGGACGATCGATCAAGTACATGTTTACGACCGTGCATTGACCGATGCGGAGGTGCAGACCCTGTACGCATCGGGTCGCTGACACACCGCCGAGATGCGAGCGCTTCGCACCTCCTTGATCCTTGTAAGCACCATTTGTGGATGTAGGAGGTGGCTGCGATGGCCGCGCCAAGCCAAGCGCTCGCGCCTCGGACGGTCAGCGGATTTCGACCACCGCGGTTCGGGCTCGGTGGTTCGCGACTCGGCGAGCCATCGGGCCCGGACGGCGACACCGCGGCGACCGCGACCGTGGACGCCGCCTACCAGGCGGGGATCCGGTTCTTCGACACCTCCCCGGCGTACGGCGAATCCGAGCGCCGGCTCGGCGCCGCGCTGGCCCGGCGGCCGCGCGGTGAGTTCCTGATCTCGACCAAGATCGTCGGGCCGGACGCCGAGGAGTCGATCCGCGCGAGTGCCGGGCAGCTCGGCCTCGCCGTCGACCTGGCTTTCCTGACCGATCCGGCGACGGTCGGCCCGGCGTCCGGCGTTCTGGAGGGGTTGCGCCGGCAAGGGCTGATCAAGGCGATCGGCGCGGCGTCCGGGGACTGGCAGGTTCTCGACCAGCTGGTCCGCGATCACGAGCTGGACTGCGTGCTGCTGGCCGGCCGCTTCTCGCTGCTCGACCAGAGCGCGCAACCGTTGCTGGACCGCTGTCTGGCGCGCGGCGTCTCGGTCATCGTCTCCGGCGTGCTCTCACCTGAGGTCCTGCACAGCGACAGCGTGCAGGCACGCCGGATCTCGGCCGTCTGTGAGCGGTACGGCGTCTCGCTCGCCCAAGCCGCGCTGGCGTTCCCGGCCCGGCATGCGGCGGTCACCTCGGTGCTGATCTCGGCGGCGAGCCCGGCGGAGATCCGCGCCGACGCGGCCCTGGTCCGGCAGCCGGTGCCCGCGACGCTGTGGCGGGATCCGGAGCTGCTGCGCTTGCTATCCTGAGGGCAGGGCCCGCGGATCGCGGGTTCCCGGACGAGTGGTGTCGTACCCGGTCGGCGAAAAGACGGCACCTGCCCCTTGGAGGGGCTTTCCGATGCATGTCCTCGATATCGTCGAGATCGCCGGTGCGCTGACCATCCTGCTCGCCTTCGCGGCCGCCCAGGCCGGGCGGCTGCAACAGCGCACGGTCAGCTACCAACTGCTCAACCTGCTCGGCTCCGGCGTCCTCGCCGTGATCGCCGCCGTCGAGTCCTCCTGGGGCTTCCTGCTCCTGGAAGGCAGCTGGGCAATCATCAGCCTGATCGGCCTGGTCGCCCTCACACGCAGGAAGCAGGAGGCCTAGAAACGGTCGTTCGGGTCGACCGGGGTGCTCGGCGGCGTGCCGGTCGGGTTCGGCGTCCCCGGGGTCGGTGTCGCCGACGGGTCGGGGGACTCGGTGCCCGGCGGCGGGGTCGTCGGCGTGATCGTCACGGTGACCGTGTTGGTCGGGGTCGGCACGACGGGCGGCGGGTCGAGCGGGTCGGCGTCCTTGAACAGCAGCCAGGCCAGGAAGAGCGCGACGGCCACGATGACCGCCATCGCGGCCAGCGCGAACCACAACGCGGCCCAGGAGGCCGGGCGCAACGCGTTCGGCCAGGGCAGCGGCCAGATCCGGAACAGGCCCGGACGGCGCCGGTTCTCCCAGTAGTGCCGGAAATCCGGGCCGCGGCGCCGGCCTGCCTGCGGGATCCGGTCCATCAGGACGGCCGACAGCACCTCTTCACCGCGGCGTTCGGCGAGCAACCGCTCGTCGGACGCCGCGCTGGAGCCGTCGTCCGCGCGGATCGGCCCGAAGGCCGCCCAGAGCGCGAGATCGTCGTCGTCCGCGCCGTTGTGAGCCAGGACGACGTCGTCGGGCAGGGCGTCGACGGCGAACACGAACCGGTCCCGCGCGGCGGCGTCGTCGGCGGAGCCCTCGGTCATCATCGCGACCACGGCGTCCCGGCCGGTCTCGTCGGCGGCCGTGTAGAGGTAACCGGCCGCGTTCGCGCCGAGCCGGCCGCGCAGCCAGAACTCGCCGACCCGGGGCGGATCCTCCGGCTGCAGCGGCAGCGCGTCCGGAATCACGCGCGCGGGTGTGTCCGCCGGCTCGTCGGCCGCCGGCGCCGCCGCAGGTGATTCGGTCGCAGTCATCACCCCAATCCCACCACATCGGTGGTAGCAGTGTCGCCACGGACCGGATTTGCGCGGCCAGGGAGGATGTCCTGGTGGGCCGTGCAGCGCCGGACCCGCGGATCTGATGGAATGGCCGATGTCGAACGCAATCGGGGAGTGACGGTCCGCAATGTGGACCCCGGAAGGACAGGCATGACCGAAACCACGGTTCCGGCCGGATCGGTGGCGCAGCAGTCGCGGCTGATCGGCGAGGCGATCAACGAGGTCAAGCGGGTGATCGTCGGCCAGGAGCACATGGTCGAGACGCTGATGGTCTCGTTGCTGGCCAAGGGTCACTGCCTGCTCGAGGGTGTGCCCGGGGTGGCCAAGACGCTCGCCGTGCGCACCTTCGCGGCCGTTGTCGGCGGCACCTTCGCCCGGATCCAGTTCACCCCCGACCTGGTCCCGTCCGACATCGTCGGCACCCGGATCTACCGGCAGACCCGCGAGGCGTTCGACATCGAGCTCGGCCCGACCTTCGTGAACTTCGTCCTGGCCGACGAGGTGAACCGGGCGCCGGCCAAGGTGCAGTCGGCGATGCTGGAGCTGATGGCCGAGCGGCAGGTGTCGATCGGCGGCCAGACCTTCCCGATGCCGAAGCCGTTCATCGTGATCGCGACCCAGAACCCGATCGAGTCCGAGGGCGTCTACCCGCTGCCCGAGGCGCAGCGCGACCGCTTCCTGGTCAAGATCGACGTGCCGCACCCGCGCGGGCACGAGGAGTTCGAGATCCTGCGCCGGATGAGCGTCGACCCGCCCGAGCCGCGGCAGGTGCTCAAACCCGAGACGATCATGGAGCTGCAGCGCTCGGCCGAGCAGGTCTTCGTGCACAACCTGGTCGCCGAGTACGCCGTCCGCCTGGTGATGGCGACCCGGACGCCGACCGACTTCCACCTGCCCGACCTGGAGCCGATCATCGAGCTCGGCGTCAGCCCGCGGGCGACGCTCGGCCTGATCGCCGCCGGCCGCGGCCTGGCCCTGATCCACGGCCGCGACTACCTGCTGCCGAGTGACATCCAGACCGTCGCGCTCGACGTCATGGGCCACCGCCTCGGCCTCACCTTCGACGCCGTCGCCGACAACATCGACCCGCGCGCCGTCGTCGAGCGCATCCTGGCCACTGTCCCGCCGCCCCAGCCGGTCTGGCGCGACGGCTCCGACGGCAGCGGCAGGCCGGAGTTCGTCTAGTGGCCGACCGCCCCGACCCGCGGGCTGCGATGACGATCTCGCAGCTCGCGCCTGAGCGTGCGCTGCGCCGGCTGGAGCTGAGCGTCGTCCGGCGGCTCGAGGGTTACCTGCACGGCGACCACCTGGGCCTGCTGCCCGGCCCGGGGACGGAGCTGGCCGAGGCCCGGGCCTACCAGGTCGGCGACGACGTCCGCCGGATGGACTGGGCGGTCACCGCGCGGACAACGATGCCGCACGTGCGGGACCTGATCGCCGACCGTGAGCTGGAGACGTGGGCGCTGGTCGACCTGTCCGGCTCGATGAACTTCGGGACGTCGACGCTCGAGAAGCGTGAGCTAGCCGTCGCGGCCGTCGCCACGGTCGGGTTCCTGACCCACCGGCTCGGCGACCGGTTCGGCGGGCTGATGCTGCGTGACTCCGCGCTGCGGCGCTGGCCGGCGCGTTCGGGCCGGCTGGCGCTCTACGGGCTGTTGCGCGCGTTGCTCGCCGAGCAGTTCAGCAGCGAGCAGCAGGCCAGCCGCAGCGACCTGGCCGCCGCGCTGGAGTCGATGGCGCGAACACAGCGTAAGCGCGGGCTGCGCGTGGTCGTCTCCGACTTCCTGACCCCCGAGGACGGCGAGGTCGACAGCCGGCTGGAGCCGTCCTGGGAGCGCGCGATGCGCAAACTGACCGCGCAGCACCAGGTGCTCGCGGTCGAGATCGTCGACCCGCGCGAGCTGGAGCTGCCGAATATCGGCGTCGTGATGATCGGCGATCCCGAGACCGGCCAGGTCCGGGAGATCGACACCCGCCGCCGCAAGGTCCGCGAGGCGTTCGCACTGGCCGCGATGGCACAGCGGGAACGAACCCGGATCGCGCTGCGTAGGGTAGGTGCCGGGCATCTGGTCCTGCGCACCGACCGGGACTGGGTCGCCGACACCGTGCGCTTCGTCCTCGCCTACCGGCGGATGGCTCCGCGTCTGCATCAACCGCCGAAGGGAGTGGCTCGCTGATGGATTTCCTGTCTCCCGGCAGGTTGTGGATTCTGCTGGTCATCCCGGTGATCATCGCGGTCTACGTCTACTTGCAGCACCGCCGCGCGCAGTACGCGCTGCGGTTCACCAACATCGCCCTGCTGGACCGGGTCGCGCCCCGGCGTCCGCAGTGGCGCCGGCACCTGGCCGTCGCGTTCGCGCTGCTGGCCGCCTTCTCCTGCACGGTCGCGTTCGCGCAGCCCAAGGCGAAGGTGAAGGTGCCGCGCGAGCGGGCCACGATCGTGGTCGCGATCGACGTCTCGCTGTCGATGATGGCCACCGATATCGACCCGAACCGGCTCGAGGCCGCGAAGCGCTCCGCGAAGAACTTCGTCAACCAGCTGCCGGGGAAGTTCAACGTCGCGCTGGTCAACTTCGCCGGGACGGCGTCCATCATCGTGCCGCCGACCACCGACCGGGCCACCGTGCTGCGCTCGATCGACGGCCTCGACCTGGCCGAGTCGACCGCGACCGGCGAGGGCATCTTCACTTCGCTGCAGGCGCTCACCCAGGTCCCCCCGGACCCGGACCACCCGAACGACCCGGCCCCGGCCCGCATCGTGCTGCTCTCCGACGGTAAGCGCACCGTCGGCCGCACCGCGCAGGAGGGCGCCCAGGCCGCCAAGGCCAAGAACACGCCCGTCTACACGATCTGCTTCGGCACCGACTCGGGTTTCATCGAGATGGAAGGTATCCGGCAGCGCGTCCCACCGGACCGCGCCGAGCTGCGCAGCGTCGCCGACATCAGCGGCGGCGAGGCCTACACCGCCGAGTCCGCCGGTGAGCTCGAGGACGTCTACAAGGACATCGGCTCCTCGGTCGGCTACGACGAGGTCGACAAAGAGGTGACCTCCCGCTTCGCCGGGATCGCCATGCTCTTCACCCTCGCCGCCGCCGGCGCCTGCGTCGCCATGGCCTCCCGCTTCCCCTGAGTAACAGGTCACTTACACCAGGTGAAAGCGGTCTGAAAGCGGCCGGAGGTTCGATGGAGGCATTCCATCCCGAACCTTCGGAGGTTTCACTCATGAAGACTGTTCTGCGGATTGTCTCGACCACGCTCGGATCGGCGGCCCTGCTCGGCGGTGGGCTGGCGACCGCGTCGGCGGCGCCGATTCCCGAGGACTCCGGCCCACTCAAGGTGGCCGCGACGTCGTCGTTCGTCGCCTACTCCGGCTCCAGCTGGAGCGGATCGTCGCGTGACATCACCGGCTGCGGCCTGCACACGATTCCGTACCGCGGTTCCTACCGCTGGTACGCGCGTGGTCAGAGCGGCCATCTGTTCAACAACTCGACCGGTAGCGGCGTCCCGCACACGCGGCTGCCTTCGGATGCCAACAAGTCGTCGGCCAGCGGGTTCGGCTGGCGGAGCATCCTGATCGTCTGCTGACGACAGGCCTGGGGCCGGTCCCCGGCAGCGGGGGACCGGGCTCAGTGCCGTGCTCAGGCTTCGTCGGCGTAGGCCGTCAGCCAGGCGAGGGCGGAGTTCCAGTTGATGGCGACTTCGTTGGTCGAGTAGGAGCCGAGCTCGTCGAGGTAGCACTTGGCCGGGGCGCAGCCCTGGAGGTTGCGCTGGGCAACAGGATCCTGGAGGCCGGAGTTCGGACCGCCGGCCAGCGAGCCCGGGTAGGGCGACGGGAAGGCCGGGTTCAGCGAGTGCGACCAGAACCGGTGGTGCTGCTGGTGGCTGTCGCGTTCGCCGTAGCCCGTCACGTAGGACTGGTTGAGCGCGTTCCGCCCGAGCAGGTAGTCCAGTGACTCCAGGGCCGCCGTCTTGTACGCCGTCCGCCCGGTCAGGTCGGCGGCGAGGGCGAGGATCATCGCGTTGTTCGCCGTACCGCTGTTGGAGCCCCAGACGTACTGGCCGTTGGCCGGCTTGTACGGGTTGGCGTAGCCCTGTGACCTCAGGTCGGCCAGGTAGGTGTCGGCCGCCTTCGTGATCCGGCCGAGCAGTCTGAGCTGGTCGAGGATCGACAGCCGCCACGGCGCCCGGGCGAGCGCGAGGTCCGCGAGTCCGCCGGTCTCCTGCCAGGAGAAGCCGTCGGCCGCCTTGAGCGTGGTGGTGATGTGCCGCTTGTACGTCGTCTTGCCGGTCGCCGTGAACAGCTCGGCCGCGGCCCAGGAGAACTCGTCGGTCACCTTGACGTCGTCGTACGCGCCACCGCCGACGCCGCCGTCCGGCGCGTAGACCGCCGGGTGCCGCAGAGCGGCGCTCCAGGCCTTCTGAGCGATCGACAGGCAGCGGTTGGCGAAGGCGTGGTCCCAGCGGGCGTAGACCCGGGCGCAGCGCGCGCCGATCGCGGCGACGTTGAGCGTGGCGGCGGTGGACGGCGGGTAGAGGTAGCGCGGCTGCGGGTCGGACGCCGGCGCGAGCGCCATCCCGGTCCAGGCGGCGTCGTGGATCTTGTGGTGGACCATGCCGGCCAGCGGCTGACCGGCCGGGACCTGCATCCGGAGCAGGAAGTCGATCTGCCACTTGGCCTCATCGAGGACATCGGGCCCCCGGTTCGTGTTCTCCGGGATCCTCAGCGTGACCTTGTCGTCGGTGGCCTCGTAGAGGTCGAGCAGCTGCCAGGCGGCGATTGCTCCGTTGACGACGTACTTGCCGTGGTCGCCGGCGTCGTACCAGCCGCCGCGGACGTCGAGGCTGTAGTCGCAGCTCCCCGGGACGCAGGGGACCGAGGTGTCGCCCTTGTTCGGCGCGACGCCGACGTGCCCGGCGGCGCGGGCCCACGCGTCACCGACGTACTTCGCCTCGATCGGGATCCCGCTGCGGTTGTTGTAGAAGTACTCCAGCGACTCCTGACGCAGCTTGGAGTACAGGTTCTTCGCGATGTCGAACGGCTCGCTGACGTCCTCGCCGACGACCAGCCGGAAGCCGGTGCCGCTCTTGCGGTAGCTTCCGAAGTCGATCAGCTGGACGTCGTCCCCGGACAGCGCGTCGGCGCCGTACGGCGTGGTCTTGCCGGTGGCAACCGTTCTGTTGCCCGCGTCAACCAATCGCCAGGTCAGGGGAGTGGTCGCCGTTGTGACGTACGTCGCGCGATGCGGGCCGGACGGCAGGTACCCGAGCTGGTTGACGCGGACCGGCGAGCCGAAATCGCGAACCCCACCAGGTGGCACGATCCCGCCGACGACCGAGATGTTGTCCAGACACAGCGTGTACGCCTCGGTCGCGCCACCGGCCTGGAACGACAGCTGGCCGTGGGTGTCCGTGACCGGCGACGTACCGGTGAAGGTGAAGCTCTGCATCGTCGTCGTCGCGGTGACTGTCCGGTTCAGCGCCGTCCCATGCGGCGGGCCCTGCTGCTGCAGCACCGCTTTGAAGGCGATCGGCTTGGTCGCCGACGCGTCGAACTTCAGCGTGTACGGCTGCCCCTGCTCCAGCGGCAGATCGTCCTGGCCGATCATCGCCTCCCACGGGTTGACCGTCCCGGCCGGGACCTGGGCGCACAGCTTGCCGTCGGCGACCGCGGACGGCGTGGTCGAGCTCGACCACCACGGCTCCCGCTCCTCGTCGAACGTGCCGTTCAGCACCCGCTCGTACGGCGGGTCGGCCGCGGTCGCCGAGGTGGTCGCGACCAGGGTCGCAGCGAGGACGGTGAGCGCGGCGGAGCCGGCGATCACGGCGGATCGTCGTCGGGCAGTGGGCATCGGTATGCCTCCGGGAGAAGCTGGGAGCGGTTTCAGAAAGCTGCGGTACCGGCGAACAAGTTGGCGCCATGCTCCCCAGCCACCGGATCGGTGTCAAGACCGTGACACAAGCGAAACGAGGGGTTCACAAACTGCCGGTAGATGCTCTACCTTCGGCTGGAAGCGCTCCCAGTTTCGTCCAATTCGAGGAGATCAGATGTCGGCACGGTGGTCCGCGGCGGTAGCCGTCGCGTTGGTGGCAGTAGCCGGGTGCGGGGGCTCGGGGGACGACGCGGCGTCCGACGGCACGATCACGCTGACCGTGAAGACGTTCAGCCAGTTCGGGTACGACGAGCTCTACAAGCAGTACGAGAGCACGCACCCGGGGATCAAGATCAAAGAAGACAACATCGCCAAACTCGTCGACTACACGCCGAAGCTGCAGCAGTGGCTGACGGCGGGGAGCGGCGCGGGCGACGTCGTGGCGCTGGAGGAGGGCATCCTGGTCAAGCTGATGGCCAAGCCCGACCAGTTCGCCAACCTGCTCGACCAGGGCGCCGGCAGCCTGAAGGGCAACTTCCTGGAATGGAAGTGGAACCAGGCGCTGACCACCGACGGGAAGAAGCTGGTCGGTCTCGGCACCGATATCGGCGCCCAGGGCATGTGTTACCGGACCGACCTGTTCGCCAAGGCCGGGCTGCCGACCGACCGGGAGCAGGTCGGCGCGCTCTGGCCGACCTGGGACCAGTACCTTGCCACCGGCAAGAAGTTCGCCGGGGCGAACACCGGCGCGAGTTTCTTCGACACGTCGGGCTCGATCTACCAGAACATCTTGATGCAGCAGGGTGACACGACGTACTTCGATCGCTCGAACACCCTGATCGTGGACAGCAACCCCGGCGTCCGCAAGGCCTGGGACCAGACCGTGTCGATGGTCGACGCGGGGCTGTCCGGCCGGCTGCAGATGTGGAGCCCGGCCTGGAACGCGGGCTTCAAACAGGGCACGTTCGCGACCATCCCGTGCCCGGCGTGGATGCTCGGCATCATCAAGGACCAGGCCGGTCCGGAGAACGCCGGCAAGTGGGACGTCGCCCGGGTGCCGGGGGAGGGCGCCGTCCGCGGGGGCTCGTTCCTGGCGGTGCCGACGCAGAGCAAGCACCAGAAGGAGGCCGCCGAGCTGGTGAAGTTCCTGACCAGCCCGGAGGGGCAGACGGCGGCGTTCAAGGCGAAGAACAACTTCCCGTCCGCGCCGCAGGCCCTCGACGACCCGGCCGTCGCCGGTGCGAAGAACGAGTACTTCAACAACGCGCCGGTCGGCAAGATCTTCGGCAAGTCCGCGAAGGAGCTGAAGCCGGTCTACCTCGGTCCGGAGAACCAGCAGGTCGGCGAGGCGATCGGGGACGCGCTGACCGCGGTCGAGCAGGGCAAGCTGAAGCCGGACGAGGCCTGGTCCAAGGCCGTCGCCGACGCCCAGCGGGCTGCCGGCAAGTGAGCACCGAAGCCCCTCCTCGCCCGGCGCGGACAGCCCCCGCGCCGGGCCGGGCCCGTAGTCGCCCAGGGTGGTGGAACCGGTTCGACCTGCACGGGTCGCCGTACCTGTTCATCGCGCCGTTCTTCGTCCTGTTCGCCGCCTTCGGCCTGTTCCCGCTCGGCTATACCGCGTGGGTCTCGCTGCGCTCGTGGGACCTGACCGGGGACGCCGGTTTCGTCGGGTTCGCGAACTACAGCCGGCTGTTCGGCGATCCGGACTTCTGGAACGCCGTCGTCAACACCCTCGGCCTGCTCGTGCTCGCGACCGTCCCGCAGTTGCTGCTGGCCCTGATCGTCGCCGCGCTGCTGAACCGGCCGCTGCGCGCGCTGCTGGTGTTCCGGCTCGGCGTACTGGCGCCGATCGTCACCTCGGTCGCCGCGGTCGCGATCGTCTTCGGTCAGCTCTACGGCCGCGACACCGGTTTGGTGAACGGCGCCCTCGGCCTGATCGGGATCAGCCCGATCGACTGGCAGGCCGGCAAGCTGTCGTCCTGGGTCGCGGTCTCCAGCATGGTCAACTGGCGTTGGACGGGGTACAACGCGCTGATCTACCTGGCCGCGATGCAGGCCATCTCGCGGGATCTGTACGAGGCTGCCCAGATCGACGGCGCCGGCCCGATCCGGCAGTTCCGCAACATCACCGTGCCGCTGATCCGGCCGGCGCTGATCTTCACCGTGGTGATGTCGGTGATCGGCGGCATGCAGCTGTTCACCGAGCCGCTGCTGTTCGGCCAGGGTGACGTCTCCGGCGGCAGCCTGCGGCAGTTCCAGACGATCGCGATGTACATGTTCGAGCAGAGCTTCCAGAACTTCGACTACGGCTACGGCTCGGCGGTCGCCTGGATGATCTTCCTGCTCACTGTGGTGGTCGGCGTCGTCAACCTGCTGATCAGCCGCCGGCTGCGGGGAGGCACCCAGTGAAACAACGCAACACGCTCGTCTACCTGACCTTGCTGGTCAGTCTGGTGCTGTCGATCTTCCCGCTGTACTGGCTGTTCGTCGTGGCCACCCGGTCGAACGACGTGATCGGCCAGTTCCCGCCGCCGCTGGCCCCGGGCGGCAACCTGGGCGACAACATCCAGCGGCTGTTCGGCCCCGAGGCCGAGGAGGCGCATTTCGCGCGCGGCCTGCTGAACTCGGCAATCGCCTCGATCTGCGTCACGGTCTCGGTGGTCTTCTTCTCGTCGCTGGCCGGCTTCGCATTCGCGAAGCTCCGGTTCCGCGGCCGGAACGCGCTGCTGATCTCGGTGCTGGCGACGATGATGGTGCCGGTGCAGATGGGGATCGTGCCGCTCTACATGGTGATGGTGAAACTCGGCTGGCAGAACCACCTGCAGGCGATCATCGTCCCGTTCCTGGTCTCGGCGTTCGGCGTCTTCCTGATGCGCCAGTACGCCGAACGCGCCGTCCCGGACGAGTTGATCGAGGCCGCCCGCCTCGACGGCTGCTCGACGTTCGGGCTGTTCGTCCGGGTGGTGTCGCCGGCGCTGCGCCCGGGCGCCGCCGTCCTCGGGCTGTTCACGTTCATGGGCACGTGGAACGAGTTCCTCTGGCCGCTGGCGGTGATGGAGGCGGACAACCCGACCGTCCAGTTCTCGCTCAGCCAGCTCGCGACGCAGTACTACACCGACTACACGCTGATGTTCACCGGGACGCTGATCGCGACCGTGCCACTGCTGCTGGTCTTCATCCTGTTCGGCCGCCAGCTCATCAGCGGCATCATGGACGGCGCCGTCCGCTCATGACTTACCCTCTATCCACTCCGACCTGTAAGGACTGCCGGTGACCGACCACTCCCGACGCCAAGTCACGCTCGACGAAGTCGCCGAGCGTGCCGGGGTGTCCCGTTCCGCCGCGTCGCGGGTGATCAACAACGCGCCGCATGTCAGCAAGGCGAAGCGGGAGGCTGTGCAGCGGGCGGTCACCGATCTGGGCTACGTGCCGAACGCGACGGCCCGCGCGCTGGCCACCCAGCAGGTCGGCGCCGTCGTCCTGGCGATCTCCAGCGACAACCCGCTGGTCTTCGCCGACCCGTTCTTCGCCGAGGTCGCCGTCGGGGTGAACTCGGTCCTCGAGGAGACCGACCTGGAGCTGATCCTCCAGCTGGCCACCTCGACCCGCGGCCAGACCCGGCTCGAGCAGCTGCTGCGGACGCGGCAGGCCGACGGCGTGATGCTGATGTCGATGCACGGCGACGATCCGCTCGCCCAGATCGCGGAGCAGTCCGACGTCCCGGTCGTCTTCGGCGGCACCCCGGTGAACTTCGAACCGCAGTACTACGTGGACGCCGACAACCGTGGCGGCGCCCGCCTGGCCACCGAGCACCTCGTCTCGACCGGTCGGCGCCGGATCGCCACCATCACCGGCCGGATGGACGAGGGCGCCGGTACGGCCCGGTACAAGGGCTACCAGGAGGCGCTCGCGGTGGCCGGCCTGGACGCGAGCCGCGTCGCGCACAGCGACTTCAGCGAGGAGGGCGGCGGCCGTGCGATGGAGCAGCTGCTCGCCGACCACCCGGATCTGGACGCCGTCTTCGTCGGCTCGGACCAGATGGCGATCGGCGCGATGCGAGTGCTGAAGGCTGCTGGGAAGACGATCCCGGGGGATGTCGCGGTCGTCGGCTTCAACGATGTCGCGCTGGCCCGGCACACCGAGCCGCCGCTGACCACTGTCGCGCAGCCGATCCAGTCCCTCGGCCGCGAGATGGCCCGGATGCTGCTCGCGCTGATCGCGGGGGAGTCGCCTACGCCGCTGATCCTGCCGACCCGCTTGGTCCGGCGCGCATCGACCTGAGCACGCACGAAGGGCGCGAATCCTGAGGATTCGCGCCCTTCAAGTGGTGCGGCCGCTGTTTTCGATCACCGGGGGTGTCCCGACACCCGGTGGCCCAGCGGCCACGGCCCCTCCACCCTTGTGGAATGTCTGATGCTCACTCTGCCCGAAAAGTTCGGGCGTTGTCTGTGCTCTTCACAGCTTTCTTCTCAAGTTCTCAGCGTGCGTTCAGACAACCTGGTGCAGCCAGCGAACCGGAGCGCCGTCTCCGGCGTACCGGAAGGGTTCGAGCTCGTCGTCCCAGGGCCGGCCGAGCAAACGCTCGACCTCCTCGGTCAGATCCGCCTCGCCACTGGCCGCCTTCAGCATGGCCGCCTTCAGCCGCTCCTCGGGCACCATGATGTCGCCGTGGACGCCGGTCGTCGCGTGGAAGATCCCGAGGGTCGGCGTGAACGAGTACCGCTCACCCTCGACGCCGTTACTCGGCTCCTCGGTCACCTCGAAGCGCAGCTTCTGCCAGCCGCGCAACGCCGACGCGAGCTTCGCCGCCGTCCCCGCCTCGGCCTGCCAGGACAGCTCGGCCCGGTAGGTGCCCTGAGCCGCGGGCTGCGGCGTCCAGTCGAGTTTCACGGGCACGCCGAGTACGCCGCCCGCGGCCCACTCGACATGTGGACACAACGCTGACGGCACCGTGTGGACGTACAGAACGCCACGAGTCGTCGCCACCAGGACCTCCTGTGTTCGAGGTGCGCCTTCCCCAGCGTTCTCGAACCCAACTCCGGCGGTCCCGGCGGAGCACTGCGTACATCTTGCACCACAGACCCCTTCAACACCAGTAACTTCGCCGTGTCAACCACCTCACGGCCGTGTCGCGGAGCCTGTCGGTAAGGACATGAGGAGGCCGGCGATTCGGCGTCTCCGAACGGCCGGAGCCGCCGCGCCGGGCACTACCTCATGTCCTTCGCGACGCTGATCAGACCGTCTTGAACGCGATCGCGGCGTTGTGGCCGCCGAAGCCGAACGAGTTGTTCAGCGCGGCGAGGTCGCCGTCGGCGAGTTTGCGCTGCTCGGTGGCGACGTCCAGCTCGATCTGGTCGTCGAGCTTGTCGACGTTGATCGTCGGCGGGACGACGCGGTGGTGCAGGGCGAGTACGGTGGCGATCGACTCGACCGCGCCGGCCGCGCCGAGCAGGTGGCCGATCATCGACTTCGGCGCGGTGGCGACCGCGTGGTCGGCCGCGCTGCCGAGGGCCTGGCGGATGGCCAGCGACTCGGCGATGTCACCCTGCGGGGTGGACGTCGCGTGCGCGTTGATGTGCTTGATGTCGGCCGGGGTCAGGTCGCCCTCGGACAGCGCCCGCTGCATCGCGCGGCGCGCGCCGGAACCGGTCGGGTCGGGCTGGGCGATGTCGTGACCGTCGGCGGAGATCCCGGCGCCGGCGAGCTCGGCGTAGATCTTCGCGCCGCGGGCCTTGGCGTGCTCGTAGGACTCCAGCACCAGGATGCCGGCGCCCTCACCGAGCAGGAAGCCGTCGCGGTCGACGTCCCACGGCCGGGAGGCGCGCTCGGGCTCGTCGTTCCGCTTGCTGAGCGCCATCATCTGGCCGAAGGCGGCCAGCGGCAGCGCCATGATCGCGCCCTCGGTGCCACCGGCCAGGACGACGTCCGCGCGGCCCAGGCGGATCTGGTCCAGGCCCAGGGCGATCGCCTCGTTACCGGAGGCGCAGGCCGAGACCGGGGTGTGCACACCGGCCTTGGCGCCGAACTCGAGGCTGACGTAGGCGGCCGAGGAGTTCGGCATCAGCATCGGGATCGCCAGCGGCGAGACCCGGCGCGGGTTGTTCTGCAGGGCGTCGTAGTTCGCCAGGGTGGTGTGCAGGCCACCGATGCCGGAGGCAACGGCCACGCCGAGACGCTCCTTGTCGAGGCCGGAGCCCTCGAGACCGGAGTCGGCCCAGGCCTCGCGCGCCGCGACCACGGCCAGCTGCGCGTTCCGGTCCAGGCGGCGGGCCTTGACCCGCTCGATGACCTCGGTCGGCTCGACCACGACCGGCGCGGCGATCTGGACGGCCAGGTTCTGCACCCAGTCGTCGGTCAGCCGGCGGGCGCCGGACTTCCCGGCCAGCAGGCCTTCCCAGGAGCTCGCCACGTCGCCGCCGAGCGGGGTGGTGGCTCCGAGCCCGGTGATCACGACTCGGGTCTTCGACATCGGTACCTCAATCCTTCACGAGATCTTGGGGGGAAAGCCGGCCGGTGGTGCTCATCGGTTCTGAGCCCGATGAGCACCGGCCAGCACGGGATACGGCTGAATCAGCCGTTCTGGGCGCGCTCGATGAACGCGACCGCGTCGCCGACGGTCTTCAGGTTCTTGACCTCGTCGTCGGGGATCTTCACGTCGAACTTCTCCTCGGCGGCCACCACGACCTCGACCATGGAGAGCGAGTCGACGTCGAGGTCGTCGGTGAAGGACTTGTCCAGCTGGACGTCCTCGACCGGGATGCCGGCGATCTCGTTCACGATCTCGGCGAGGTCGGAACGGATCTCTTCGGTGCTGGCCATTGCAGTGGTTCCCTTCGAATGGTGTGGTTCAGCCGGTGCGGCCACCTGAGCCGCCCCGGACAACTATGGACTACGGCAGCCGGATGACCTGGGCGGCGTAGGTGAGCCCGGCGCCGAAGCCGATGACGAGCGCGAGATCGCCGCTCTTGGCCTGGCCGGACTCGCGCAGCGCGCTGATCGCGAGCGGGATCGAGGCGGCCGAGGTGTTGCCCTGGCGTTCGATGTCGCGGGCAACGATCACGTGCTCGGGCAGTTTCAGCGCCCGGCGCATCGCGTCGGTGATCCGCATGTTCGCCTGGTGCGGCACGAACAGGTCGAGCTCCTCGGCCGGGACGCCGGCCACGTCGAGCGCCTGCTGCGCGACCTTGGCCATCTCGAACGACGCCCAGCGGAAGACCGGGTTGCCGTCCATGGTCAGGTTCGGCCAGTTCTGGCTGCCGGCCGCCTCCTGCCAGGACTCCTTCTGGCTGATCACGGCGTGCTGCGTACCGTCGGAACCCCAGACGACCGGGCCGATCCCCGGCTCGTCGCTCGGGCCGACCACGGCCGCGCCGGCGCCGTCGGCGAAGATGAACGCCGTGCTGCGGTCACTGCGGTCGGTGATGTCGCTGAGCCGCTCGACGCCGATCGCGAGCACGTACTTCGCGCTGCCGCCGCGGACCAGGTCGTTGGCCAGCGCGAGCCCGTAGCAGAACCCGGCGCAGGCGGCCGAGACGTCGAACGCGGCCGCCGTCGGTGCGCCTACTCCGACGGCGATCTGGGTAGCGATCGCGGGCGTCTGGTACAGGTGCGTGACGGTCGAGACCACGACGCAGCCGATCTGCGCCGGGTCGATCCCGGAGTCGGCGAGCGCCTCCTTGGCGGCCTCGACCGACATCATCAGGATCGTCTCGTCGTCGGAGGCCCAGCGGCGCTCCTTGATCCCGGAGCGGGTCTGGATCCACTCGTCACTGGAGTCGATGTGCTCCAGGATCTCCGCGTTCGGCACGACGCGGCGCGGCCGGTACGACCCCAGGCCGAGCACCCCGGCGTACGGCGTCCCGGTCTGGGCGGCGATCGCGGTCATGCGTGCTTCGCCACGAAGGCGCGGGCGTCGTCGAGCTGGTCGGGGGTCTTCAGGGCGAAGGTCTCGACGCCCTTCAGGTTGCGTTTGGCGATCCCGGCGAGCGTGCCCGCCGGGGGCAGCTCGAGGAGGCCGGTGACGCCGAGCTCGGTGAAGCTCTGCATGCACAGGTCCCAGCGGACCGGCGAGTTCACCTGGGCGACGATCCGCTCCAGCGCGTCGGCGCCGTCGGCAACGACCTGGCCGTCGCGGTTGGAGAGCAGTTTGGTGACCGGCTCGCCGGTGCTGATCGCGGTGGCGTACTTCGCCAGCGTCTGGACGGCGGGCTCCATGTGCTTGGTGTGGAAGGCGCCGGCCACCGAGAGCGCGATCAGCCGGCTCTTGGCGGGCGGGTCCGCGGCGAAGGCGGCCAGCTCCTCGACGGTGCCGGCGGCGACGATCTGGCCGGGGCCGTTGTCGTTGGCGGGCGTCAGCCCGTACTCCGCGAGTTTCGCGAGCACCTCGTCGCGGTCGCCGCCGAGGACGGCGGTCATCGACGTCGCGGTCAGCGCGGCCGCGCCGGCCATCGCCTTGCCGCGCTCGCGCACGAGGACCATCGCCTGCTCGACGGTCAGCGCGCCGGCCAGTGCGGCGGCGGCGAGCTCACCGACGCTGTGGCCCGCAAGCGCGCCGGTCCCGGCGACGGCGTCGGCCGGGTCGGCGAACAGCGCGGGCGCGGTGGCCAGCGCGGCCGCGACCAGCAGCGGCTGGGCGATCGCGGTGTCGCGGATGGTGTCCGCGTCGGCCTGGGTGCCGTAGTGGGCGAGGTCGAGACCGGCGACCGCGGAGAGCCAGTTCAGCCGGCTCTCGAAGGCGGGATCGGCCAGCCACGGCTCGAGGAAACCTGGGGTCTGAGCACCCTGACCGGGCGCGACGATGACGAGCACGTGACCACTCTCCCTGAACGGCTGCCCGCGCGGGCCGGAATGCAGCACGAATTCTGACCGGCGCTCTTTGGAGGAATCCTACAAAACGGTGCTCCCGGGCTCGGGATTGAGCAGGCGGCCGAGGGCGAGTGCGACACGCAGCGTGAAAGCGTCGCGGGGATTCAGCGGCTGGTAGCCCGTGACTTCGGCCACACGCTTCAGCCGGTACCGGACGGTATTGGCGTGGATGAACATCGCCCGGGCCGTCGCCTCGATCGAGCCGCCCGAGTCCAGGTACGCCGAGACGGTGTCGAGCAGGACGCCGTCGCCTGCGGTGAGCGGTGCGTAGACGTCGGTGGCGAGCTGGCGGCGGGCGTGGCCGTCTCCGGAGAGTGATCGCTCCGGGAGCAGCTCGTCGGCCTGGACCGGGCGCGGCGCGGCCGGCCAGGCGGCCGCCGCGCGCATCCCGGCGACGGCCGCCCGGGCCGACGTCACGGCCGCCATCAGGTCTTTCACCACCGGCCCGACCACGATCGGGCCGGGACCGAACCAGTGCGCGAGCCTTTGTACGATCTCCACAGGTTTGGCCGTACCGCCGAGTACCAGCACCAGCCGGTCGCCCTGGATCGCGCACAGAGCGTCAGCACCCGCCTCGCGGGCCGCGTGCCGGACGGCGTCCGCGACCTGCGCGTTCTGCCCGGACGCCGGGGCGCGGCCGACGACGACGGCGACGTCCGCCGATCCCGTCGTCCCGGCGGCGCCGGACCAGCCGAGCGCCGAGGCGCGGGAGCGGACCGAGTCGTCGGCCTCGCCGCGGATGACCGAGTCGACGAGGAGCGCCTCCAGCCGGGCGTCCCAGGCGCCGCGCATCTCGGCGGCCTGCGCATAGACGGTCGCCGCCGCGAACGCGACCTCTCGCGCGTACCGCTGCATCGCCTCGTGCACGGCCGGCACGTCGTCCGGCGGCAGCAGATCGGCGAACGCCGTCTCCATCACGTCGATCGTCGTCCGGACCAGGTCGACGGTCTGGTGCAGCGAGATCACCCGGGTGAACTCGCGCGGCGCCGACCCGAAGATCCGCGTCGGCATCGACGAGTGCTCCTCCGGATCGCGGAACCAGTCGACGAACGCGGTGATCCCCGACTGTGCGACCAGCCCGATCCACGACCGGTCCTGCGCCGACAACTCCCGGAACCACGGCAGCCGCTCGTCCATCGCCGCCGTCGCCGCGGTCGCCAACGCGCCCGTCTGCGCCTGCAACCGCTCAGCCCGCGCCCGGTGCTCCCGCTCCGCCTCCTTCGCCACGCACCGACAATACGGTCCGGCTGCGCAATGATGGGCACATGACGGACAAGGCCGGCGTGGATGCCGCCGTGGAGGCGCTGCGGGCGATCGGGTACTACCTCGAGCGGGACCGGCAGCCCACGCACCGGGTGAAGGCCTACCGGCGGGCGGCGGACACGATCGAGGCGCTGCCGGCGGCCGAGGTGCGGGCGCGGCGGCGGGCCGGGACCCTGACCGAGCTGCCGGGGATCGGGCCGAAGACCGAGGCGGTCATCCTCGAGGCGATGGACGGCGCGACGCCGTCGTACCTGACCAAGCTGGAGGGCTCGGCGGGTGAGCTGACCGCCGAGGGGACGACGATGCGCGCGGCTCTACAGGCCGACCTGCATCTGCACTCGGAGTGGTCCGACGGCGGTAGCCCGATCGAGGAGATGGCCCGGACGGCGCACCGGCTCGGCCACAAGTACCTCGCGCTCACCGACCACTCGCCCCGGCTCAAGGTCGCGAACGGGCTGTCCCGCGAGCGCCGCCTGCAGCAGCTCGACGTCGTTGCCGAGCTCAACAAGAAGCTGTCCGCCGAGCTCGACGGCTTCAAGATCCTGAACGGGATCGAGGTCGACATCCTGGACGACGGCGCGCTGGACTGCGACACCGAGATCCTGGCCCGGCTCGACATCGTGGTCGCCAGCGTGCACTCCAAACTGCGGATGGCCGCCGAGCCGATGACCGAGCGGATGGTCCGCGCGATCGCGAACCCGCACGTCGACATCCTCGGCCACTGCACCGGCCGCCTGATCACCGGCGACCGCGGCACCCGCCCGGAGTCCGACTTCGACGCGGAGGTCGTCTTCGAGGCCTGCCGGCAGTTCGGCACCGCGGTCGAGATCAACTCCCGCCCCGAGCGCCTCGACCCGCCGACGCGGCTGCTCGCCCTGGCCGCCGAGATGGACTGCGTGTTCGCGATCGACACCGACGCGCACGCCCCCGGCCAGCTCGACTGGCAGGTCTACGGCTGCGAACGCGCCGAAGCCTGTGACATCGCGCCGGACCGCGTCGTCAACACCTGGGACTTGGACGACTTGCTGGCCTGGACGACCAAGCGGCGCGACAAGCCGGCGTGACGGAAGCGGTAGGTCGCGCCGACCTGCTGCAGGATGCCGCGCCGGCGCGCGTCCTCGAGGAAGGTCAGTAGCCGCCAGGGCAGCCGGGAGCCGCGCAGCCAGGTGAGCTTGGCGAGCAGGAAGCGGAACCAGGCGACCGCTCCGGCGTCCGGGTTGACGCCCTTGGTCCGCAGACCCCAGTGGATGACGGCCCAGGGCAGCCCGTTGAACAGGCCGCCCGACAGGCCTGCGGTGATGCCGATCGCCATCGCGAACAATGGCCCGGACAAGATCCAGCCGGCGATCCCGCAGGCGAGGCCGTAGGCCAGGACGAACGCGAGGACGAAGATGCGCTCGCGTTTGAGCACGATGGCCGGGCTGACCGCCTTCGCGACGTTCACCGGGCTCGTCAGCCCGTAGACCGCGCCGAGCGGCAGGCCGAAGCCGACGAGCGCCCAGACCGCCGACAGGTCGTGGTCGAGGACGAAGACCGCCGCGCCGCCGACCAGCCCGACGAAGAGCCCGCCGGCCAGCCCGATCGGGAACAGGTCCAGGCTGAGCCGGAACTCGACCGTCGTCGGCTTCAGCCGGGACCGTGCGCCCCGGACGCCGATCAGGACGCCGAGCACCAGCCCGCACCAGGCGCCCCAGACCGGCCCGAAGAGGTAGCCGACCCCGATCCCGACGCCGAGGCCGGTGGTGAGCAACGCGGCCAGCGCAGTCAGGTGACTGACCAACGGCTCCGCCGAATCGGCCAGCCGCCACCAGGCGATCCGGCCGTCGACGTCGTCCGTCTGGTTCTCCGGGTCGGGCGTCGCGCGGCGCCGTTCGACCTCGATCGCCAGGTTGGTCAGCCACGTCTCGGCCTGCGCGGCCGTCCACCGCTGCACACCCCAGCGTTTGTGGCCGTCGAACCGGGCCTTGATCAGCCCGTCGAGCAACCGGTCGCGGATCCGCTCGGCGACTTTGTCGTCGCCCCCGCTCCGGACGAGCGCGTCGCCGTTCTTGTCGCGGCCGACCAGATCGTCCGGCGTTTCGGCGTACGAGACGGCGGCCAGCCAGACCATCAGCGGCGTGTCGAGCGCCCGGGCCACGGGTTTGTCGCGGTGCAGGAGCTGCCGCCAGCCATCGACCGCGCATTTCGGGGTCTCCTGCAGGTAGCGGAGGATCTGCGCGCTGCTCAGCGGTTTGAGCTGGACGACCGCAGCCCCGGCCAGCGGGCGACGCGCGGCGACCGCGTCGGAGTACGCCTTCATCCGGCTCGTCAGGACGAATGGGAAGTCGGCGTCCTCTTCGGAGAGCTCTTTGAGCACGGAGGTGTGCCGCTCTACGGACAGCTCGTCCAACCCGTCGAACAGCGGCAGCATGTGGTTGCGGACGAAGTCCCGCAGCTCTTCCTCGCGGTTCGCCTTCGGCGCGAACACGAGGCCGGGAAACTGCTTGGTCACGTACGCGGTCAGGAACTCCTCGACGGTGCTTTCGGCGTCCCATGCGGCGAGCGGGACGATGACCGGCACGCGGCCGCGGACCCGCGCCGGGTCGGCCAGCAACCGCTTGGTGAGCAGCAGCAACAACGCGCTTTTGCCGGCGCCGCCGTCCCCGAGCACGACCCAGCGGTGGTTCGGCACGCGGAGGAGCTGCTCGATGATGCCCTCGGAGTCCCCGGTCAGGCGGCGGCGGGGGACGGCGCGGGCGTCGCGGTCCATCAGCTCGCTCGGCCCGGCGGCCCAGGAGACGGTCAGCGGGCCTTCGTTCAGCTGGTTGGCGTTGGCGTCGCGCAGTCGCTGCCGCTCGGACCGGCTCGCGAGCTGGACCGACAGCGACGGGATCTCCGGTGCGGCCGGCGCCTGCCGCCCGGCGGCCCAGAACGAGACCACGATCGCGATCGCCGTCCCGCTGAACGAGAGGACGTCGACCAGTTGGCTGTCGGTCTGCGTCATCAGGAGCGCGGCCACGGCCACGATCAGGGCGGTGAACGAGAGAGCCGCCAGATGACGCCGTTGGACCATAGGTAATTGTCCGATGACGACAGGTCACCGCACCACTCGAAGGCTGTTCGGGTGGCGGCGTACATTTCATGACATGAGCGACCTGGAGAAGGATCCGGCCGAGGTTGTCTGCACCGGCGACGCGCAGGGGCCGGTGTTCGAGCTGCTGGAGCCGCGCGAGGTGGTGCTCGGGCGGTCGACGAAGGTGCGCCGGCTGCTGCCGAACAAGAACCGCCGGATGGTCGGCGCCTGGTGTTTCGTCGACCACTACGGGCCCGACGACCTGAGCGTCCGCGTCGATCCGTACGACGTGCCGGGGGAGCGCGGGATGCTCGTGCCGCCGCATCCGCACACCAGCCTGCAGACGGTCAGCTGGCTCTTCGAGGGCGAGATCGAGCATCGCGACAGCGTCGGCTCGCATGCGCTCGTCCGGCCCGGCGAGCTGAACATCATGACCGCCGGCAATGGCATCGCCCACTCCGAGGTCTCCACCCCCGACGCGCCCCCGACCCTGCACGGCGCCCAGCTCTGGGTCGCCCTGCCCGACTCGGTCCGGACGACGGTCGCCCCGGCCTTCAACGCGTACGCCGACCTCCCGCGCGTCGACCTCAACGGCGGCAAGCTCACGGTCATGATCGGCACCGTCGCCGGCGTGACCTCACCGGCCCCGGCGTACACACCGCTCGTCGGCGCCGACCTCACCATCGAGCCCGGCCGGACCATCGAGCTCCCGCTCACCCCCGCGAACGAGTACGCCGTCCTGATCGTCGACGGCGCGCTGACCGTCGGCGACCTGACCCCGTCGTTCGGCCAGCTCGCCTACCTCGGCGCCGGCCGCGAGTCGATCCATTTGGTTGCCTCCGACAACGGAGTCCGCTGTCTGCTGCTCGGCGGCGAACCCTTCACCGAACAACTCGTCATGTGGTGGAACTTCATCGGCCGCACCCACGAAGACATCGTCCAGGCCCGCGCCGACTGGACCACCTCCCTCACCACCTCCCACCCCCGCTTCCCCGCCGTCCCCGGCTACGAAGGCGACCCCCTCCCCGCCCCACCCCTCCCCGCCACCACCCTCAAACCCCGCCCCCGCGCCCGCTGACTTATCCACAGGTAGCGCCCGGCTCGGTTGCGGCACCCGAAGCACACCGGCAAGAGTTGTCACATGACCGACAACGATTCGATCCTCGGCGCAGTCCACCCCCACGAGTGGGACGACGAGCAGGCGATCAGCTTCGAAGTCGCCCAGGACACCATCAGCCTCTTCATCGCCTACTGCACCGACCGCTACTGGACCGAACGCCGCAAACCAACCCCCGACCACTCGACCGTCGAGCACTGGCAGGAAGAACGCCAGGCGGCAGTCAAAGCCAGTCAGGCTCTGCATGCGGACGATGCCGCGGCCATCCGCGCGACGATGCAGACCTACGGCGCGCGCGTCCGCGAGATCAACGGCCGCGCCGATGCCTGAGGTCGATCTGCAACGCTACCGCCTCGGCGCCGAGCAGCATCAGGAGATCTTCGCGACCGAGATTGTGCCGGATCGCCTCGAGCCGGTGGCGCCGCAGGAGCATCCGGTCGTGGCGTTCGTCGGCGGCCAGCCGGGCGCCAGCGAGACCGCGACAACCGATCTGATCGCGCACACGATGGGCCTCCGCGGGCAGATCGCTCATATCTGCGGTGACTTCTACAAGCCCTACCATCCGGACTACTTCCGGCTGCAACAGGCGGACGAGCGGACGGCGGGCGCGTACACCCGGGTGGACACCCGGCTCTGGCACGCGGCGGCCGAGCAGTGGGCCCGCGAGCGCCGCTGCCACACCGTCGTCGAGACCGCGCTCGCCGACCCCGACGAGTTCCGCGGCGTCGCGTCGAGCTTCCGCACGGCGGGTTTCCGGGTCGAGGTCGCCGCTCTCGCCGTCCCCGAGGCGCTCAGCCGGTTGGGCATCGTCGCGCGTTACCTCGACCAGCTCGCGGCCAACGGGCGCGGGCGGTTCGTAGCCCAGTCGAACCACGACACCTGCTACCAAGGCATTCCGCGGACGATCGCCGCCGTCCAGTCCGGCGCGTTGGCGGACGACGTCTTCGTCTTCCGTCGTGGCGCCGCGGTCGTCGCTGCCGCCCACCGCGACCCGGGCGGCAGCTGGAGTGGCTCACCCCAGCTCGCCGCCGCCGTCGTCGCCGAGCTGAGCCGGGGGGTTGGGGGATGACGGAGGGTGGGGACGAGTCGGTGTTGGGGCAGTTGGGGCCGCATGGGTTGTCTGATGAGGAGGCGATGAACTTGTCGCTGGCCAGGGATGCGATCAGCTTCTTCTTGGGGGAGTGCAGTGCGCGGTTGGGGCGTGAGCGGGTGAAGGCGTCGCCTGATCTGGAGGTGATGGCGCATTGGGAGGAGGAGCAGCTGAAGGCTGCCGAGGCTCGGCGGTTCTTGCGGATCGACGATCCGCATGGGGTCCGGGCTGTTCTCGACTACTACAACCGGCGGTTGCGCGAGCTCACGCAGCTGGGGTGAGTTGGCGGCGGCGGTGGTAGGCCCAGCGGGGGACGCCGCTCCATCCGCGGGACGAGCCTGGACGGGGTGTGGGTCAAGGGGTTCGGCGGTGGTCGTAGGGGAGTTCTGCCGGGGGTGAAAGGGTGGCGCGGGTCAGGCCGGGTTGGTGGGGTTGTCGGTGGCGGTGTGGCGGCGGATCCACGGGGAGAGGGTGTAGAGGACGAGGGCGAAGACGATCGTGACGATGGCCAGGCCGCCGAAGTAGGCGGTGTCGGAGGCGCCTTCGGTGGCTTGGACGAGTTGGGCGGTGATCGCTTGACCGGCGGCGGGAGCGAGGAACCAGAGCGCCATCATCTGGCTGAGGAAGGCGCGGGGCGCGAGCACCGTGGTGGCGGCGAGGCCGACGGGGGAGAGGAAGAGCTCACCGAGGGTCTGGATGACGTAGACGAGGACGAGCCACAGCGGCGAGGCGAGCTGGTCGCCGACGACCTGGGAGGCCAGGGCCATCACGGCGAAGGAGATCCCGGCGAGCAGCAGGCCGGTGGCGAACTTCTGGCCGATCCCCGGACCGCGGTCGCCGAGTTTGATCCAGATCACCGCGAACACCGGCGCCAGGATGATGATCGAGAACGGGTTCACCGACTGGAAGAACTCCGGCGAGAGGGTGGCGCCGAAGAGATTGAGGTCGGTGCGGTCGGCGGCGAACGACGTCAGCGTGGTCGCGGCCTGCTCGAAGACCATGAAGAACAGCATCGCCGCGATGAACAGCGGGATGTAGGCGCGGACGCGCTGCCGCTCGGCCGGCGTCACCAGCGGGCTGCGGAGCAGCATCGTGAAGTAGGCGATCGGGGCCAGGAAGCACAGGTACGAGATCGCGTCGACGACCGGTTTCGGGCCGATCCCGCCGGACAGCCAGGCCGAGAGCCCGAAGACGGCGCCGAGCAGCACCAGGACGGCGACGCTGACCTTGATCATCCCCGGCCGGTCCGCGGCGGTCAGCGGGTTCGGCGGGGTGTCGCCGCGGCCGTGCAGCGTCCGGCGGCCGAGCAGGTAGGCGACCAGCGCGAGCGACATACCGACCGCGGCGGCCGCGAACGCGACATGGAAACCGAACTCGCGGCGCAGGAACCCGACCACGAACGGCGCCGAGAACGAGCCGATGTTGATCCCCATGTAGAAGATCGAGAACGCCGAGTCCCGGCGCTTGTCACCTTGTTCGTACAGCGTGCCGACCATCGTGGACACGTTCGGCTTGAGCAGTCCGGTGCCCAGGGCAACCAGCGCGATCCCGAGGTACGCCGGGCCGGTGGCCGGCAACGCCAGGCACAGATGACCCGCGACGATCACGACGCCGCCGTACAGCACCGTCCGCCGGGCGCCGAAGACGCGGTCGGCGAACCAGCCGCCGAGGACCGAGAGCAGGTAGACCGAGGCGCCGTAGATCGACACCACCGCCTGCCCGAGCGACTCGCCCAGCCCGAGGCCGTGCGCCTGGTCGGTCAGGTACAGCAGCAGGATCGCCCGCATCCCGTAGTAGCTGAACCGCTCCCACAACTCGGTGGTGAACAGCGTCATCAACCCACGCGGATGCCCGAAGAACGTCTTCTCCGGCTTCTCGGCCGACTGCAATCCCGACACGGTCAACTACTCCCTGCTCAACTGGTTGAGAAACGCATCGACCGTAACCTGTCCCCCGACCGCCACGCCAACCGAGGTGTCCCGCCCATGCCTGTTCGCCGTCACCTGCTCACCCTCGCCACCGCCCTCCTGCTGACCGCCTCCGCGCTGACCGCCACCGCGACCGAAGCCGCCGTCCCCGTCCATCGCGGCGGCTCGAACTTCACCTGGTTCCGGCTCGACGGCTGCGACCGTGAGCCGTACTCCACGATCGACGCCTTCGACCGCTCGGCGCCCGAGATCCGCGCCGCGCTCAAGACCCTGTACGACGGCGGCCAGCGCCGGCTCCGGATCGGCATCTTCCACCGCCGCGGGAATCCGCCCGGCGGCACCACGATGGACTCGACCGGCGGCGACCTCTCACCCCGGCACCGCGCCAACCTGGCCGGCTACCTGGCCGCGATCAAGCAGGCCGGCTTCGCGGAGGTCGCGGTCGCGTTCCACCCGATCGGCGAGAACGACCCGCACACCTGGGACGCCTTCAGCCCCAGCCACTACGCCGAGAACCGCGACCTGATCGCGAACCTGCGCCCGCTGATCGCCGCGGCCGGTCTGCCCTACACGATCGACCTGCTCAACGAAGGGCTGCCGATGACGACGCAGCCGGTCCTGCAGGACTACTCGACCCGGCTGTGGGCCGACTACACCGCGCGGTTCGGCAAGAGCGACACGGTCGGCTTCTCGATGACGGTCTGGATCGCCAACCGGGTGGAGACGATGGCCGAGGTGTACGGCGGCAACCTGCCGAACGTGTTCGACGTCCATCTGTACGGCGACGACGACGGCAACGGGGACGAGTACGAGCAGTTCGTCGCGGCGCACCGGGCGATGGCCGAGCGCGGTTACCACCAAGGGTGGATCATCGGAGAGGTGCACTACGCCGACGCCGCCGCGGCCGGGAAGATCCGGCGCGCGATGACCGAAACCGGACGCACGGTGTTCTACCTGACCCAGTGGCCGTGGACCCGCCAGAAGCGGTGCCGGGACGTCGATGTGGCGCCGCCGGCCGACTTTCGCGACTACGCGGAGCAAGGGTTCTGAACCGCCGAAGGGTTCGTCATTCGAGATTGATCTCTTCGATTCGGGATAGACTCCAGCAAGTTTCTGCCGGAGTCGGGAGTCGAGATGGTCAGCAGTGAACCGGCCGGCGAGCGGTCGCCGTCCCCGGCGGTGGCGCGGGCGCTGACGGTCCTGGAGACCCTGGTCGAGTCCGACGAGGAGCTCACGCTGACCGCGCTGGCGAAGAAGGCGAAGATCCCGCTGGCGACCTGCGCGTCGATCGTCTACACCCTCGAGCAGCGTGATTACGCGAGCCGCCGGGTGGTCGGGCGCAGTCACTTCTGGCGGCCGACGCTGCGGTTGTACGGCCTGGCGACGCAGCTGATCCGTAAGGTCGACCTGTCCTCGGTGGCGAACCGCGAGATGCGGCAGGTCGCCGACCGGCTGGGCATGCCGGTGCATCTCGGCGTGCTGACCGGTACGAGCATCGTGTACGTCGCGAAGGCGGCGATGCCCGGGTTCGTCCAGTTCGACACCTATCCGGGCAAGGTCTCGCATTTCAACCTGACCGCGCTGGGCAAAGCGATCGCCGCGTTCCTGCCCGAGGAGGAGCTGGTACCGCTGCTCGGGCATCTCGAGCAGGGCTACGGGCCGAAGGCCAAGCCGGTCGACGAGGCGAGTTTCCGGGCCGAGCTGGCGAAGGTCCACAAGCAGGGCTACGCCGTCGAGGACCAGGAGGAGCAGGCCGATATTGCCTGTGTCGCCGCGCCTTTCTTCGCCGCGGGCGAGCAGGTCGCCGGCGCCGTCGGGGTGACGTCGTTCTCCCGGGATCTGAACCGCGACAAGCGCAAACAGGCCCAGGAGGCGCTGGTCCAGCTGGCCGCCACGATCTCGGAGCGGCTCGGCACCATCGCCTGATCGGGCGCTTGTCCCGATCGAGGCAAAACCGCAGCAGACCAGTATTCACCCCTGTCCATCGTTGTCTTCCGGTCGTGGGCCGCACTAGCGTGACAACCGCCTTTTGTTGTCCGCCCCCATCGGAAGGTCTGTTTCGTCATGCGAAAATTCGTCGTACTAGCGGCCGCCGCGACGGCCGCCGCCACCGTCGGAGCCGGCTTCTCGGCTCCCGCCATCGCCCAACCCACCCCGTCCTCCCCGCCGCCGTCCGTCTCGGGTCACGACAACCCCGGGCCGGAGTTCTGGGAGAAGCAGGCGAAGGTCGTCGACGTCGCCGACGCCATCACTGCCGCGCATCGCAAGCTCCCGGGTGATTCCGGGTACGCCGGTCTGGTCGTCGACGCGGCCACCAGCAGCATCAAGCTCTACTGGCAGGGCCAGGTCCCGGCCGCCGTCACCAAGGCCGGGCTGAACAGCTCCGGCGTCACGATCACCGCCGTCCCGACCGCGAAGTACTCCTTCCAGCAGTTGCTGAAGGCCACCGATCGGGTGATCGCGCAACGTAAGTCGATCGACGGCGCCGAGGTCGTCTCGTCCGGTCCGCTCAACGACGGTTCCGGACTGCGGATCGGCGTCAAGGGCGGTCAGGCCAAGGCCGCTGCCAAGTCCGCGATCTCGGCCGCGGCCGGCGGGATCGCCGTCACCGTCGTCGGCGAGAACCCGCAGACGTCGGTCGCGACCAGCGAGCCGTCCGGCTTCGGGACGCAGAGCCGCTGGAACCAGCAGGCCTTCGGCGGCGCGCGCTGGCGCAACGACGGCGGCGGCGGTTGTTCCGAGGGTTTCTCGCTCGGTTGGGAGGGCGACTCGGCGATGGCCACCGCCGCACACTGCTCCGGGCTCGGCGGCGGCGCCCGCAACCCGGAGAACGGCGGCCAGTACGGCTGGATCAGCAACCGGTACACGAACCGCGACATCGAGGCGATCCGGCCGCTGAACGCCAATGACAAGGGCTTCTTCCAGGCCTCGATGTGGTGGGGTAACACCGGCGGCCAGGAGCTCTGGCCGGTCCGCGGCCTGACCGGCAACCACCCGGGCATGGTCACCTGCAGCTCGGGCGCCTACTCCGGTTCGATCTGCGGACTGCGGATCGTCTCCAACGGGACGACGCACTGCTACCCCGAGTTCTGCCCGACCGGCATGGTCGACGTCCGCACCGACAACGGCGGCCCGGTCTGGGGTCCCGGTGACAGCGGCGGCCCGATCTCGATCCCGATCGGCAGCGACGTCCGCGCCGGCGGCATCATCTCCGGCAGTGACAAGTCCGGCTTCCCGACGTACTGCGTCGGTGAGCAGAACCGCTCGTGTGCCAGCTACGGCTGGTACTCGCCGCTGGACCAGTGGACCGGCGAGACCGGGTTCGTGCTCCGGACCCGATAGTGGTCTAGACCAATGGGTGGCCGGCTGTTCCCGGCCGGCCACCCGCCTCGTATCGTCGCCGGGAGCAACCGCGACGATCCGAGGAGAGCGACGATGGCCGAACACCTGAAGACCGGCTGGCCGCAGCGGGTCACGCGTCAGCAGGACGTGATCGACACCGTCAGCCGGATCCTGTCCGAGGTCGAGCAGGAGGGCGAGGCCGCGATCCGGCGCTGGTCGGCGCGGCTCGACGGCTGGGATCCCGAGACGTTCGTCGTCCCGGCCGAGCAGATCAAGGCCGCCGCCGCGACCGTGGACGCCGAGCTGGCCGCGCAGCTGGAGTTCGCGCGGGCCCAGGTCGAGCGGTTCGCCCGGGCCCAGCGCGCGACGCTGACGGACCTCGAGGTCGAGACGCTGCCCGGCGTCGTCCTCGGGCACAAGCACCTTCCAGTGGCCAAGGTTGGCTCGTACTCACCCGGCGGCCGCTACCCGCTGATCGCGTCGTCGATCATGACCGTCACCGTGCCGAAGGTCGCGGGCGTCGACACGGTCGTGGCGGTCGCGCCGCCTCGCGACGGCGCCGGTATCTACGGCCCGCAGCTCTACACGATGGACCTGGCCGGCGCCGACGCGATCGTCTGCCTGGGCGGCGTCCAGGCCTTCGCCGCGCTCGCCTTCGGCGTCGAGGACGTGCCGCCGGTCGACCTCGTGGTCGGCGCCGGGAACGCGTACGTCGCCGAGGCCAAGCGGCAGCTGTTCGGGACGGTCGGCATCGATCTGCTCGCCGGTCCGACCGAGGTCGCCGTCATCGCCGACGAGACCGCGGACCCGCGGTTGGTCGCGGCCGATCTACTGGGTCAGGCCGAGCACGGCCCGA
The DNA here is from genome assembly GCF_055584105.1 of Kribbella sp. NPDC104218. Classification (NCBI taxonomy): domain Bacteria; kingdom Bacillati; phylum Actinomycetota; class Actinomycetes; order Propionibacteriales; family Kribbellaceae; genus Kribbella; species Kribbella sp. NPDC104218. Next base: position 634,936 of record NZ_JBVJMQ010000002.1, on the reverse strand, counting down.
ACAGCCCAGCCCTCCTGGTCACCACCGATCGCGATTTCGGGACGGCGGTGATCGCCGAGGTCGAGCGCTGGCTCGCAACCGACTGGCCGACGGCCGAGGTCGCGGGCGCCGCCTGGAAGGAGCACGGCACCGTTGTCGTCTGCGAATCCCGCGAAGAGGCCGCCGAGATCTCGGACGCGTACGCGCCCGAGCACCTCGAGGTCCAGACCGCGGACGACGACTGGTACGCCGCGAACCTGCGCAACTACGGCTCGCTGTTCATCGGCCCGGAGGCCACGGTCGCCTTCTCCGACAAGTCCATCGGCACCAACCACGTCCTCCCCACCGGCCGCGCCGCGCGCTACACGGGCGGCCTGTGGGTCGGGAAGTTCCTCAAGACCGTGACCTACCAGCGGCTAACCCCAGCTGGCGCACGCGTAGTCGCGCCCTCGACCGCGGCCATCGCCGACGCGGAGCTGATGTCCGGCCACGCGCTGACGGCTCGGCTTCGGCTGGAATGACGCCGCTCTTCAACCCAGCGGCGGCAGGAACTCCGCGAACTCCGCGAGCACCCGGTCGACCATCCGGACCTCCTCGGCGTCCAGGTGGTGGGCCGGCTCGCGGCAGTAGGCGCTGGCGAACAGGCCGCGCTTGACCGAGATCAGCTTCTCCGCGGCGATGATCCGCTCGGTGTCGAGCATCCAATAGGAGATGTAGGGCAACAATCGCCGGTGCAGCTCGTCACCGCCGGCCTCGTCGCCGGTGGCGAACCGGCGCCAGATCTCCACGTAGATCTCGGTCAGCGAGCAGCCCGGCTGGGTGCCGACCGCGCCGCGCCGGATCGCGTCGGGCAGCTGGACGCCGGCGTACCCCTCGACGGCCGGCAGGGACGGCGTGCCGGCGGCCAGGTCGGCGATCAGCGGACCGGGCGGGCTCGACTCGACCTTGACCAGCCGCAGGTTCGGGTGGTCGGCGGCGATCGAGCGCAGCAACTCGGCGTCCAGGCTGGTGCCGGTCTCGCTCGGCGCGTACTGCAGCACCATCGGCACCGGGTCGATCGCGGTCAGCACCGTCCGGACGTGATCGGCCAGCGCGCGCCGCGACGGCGCGAGGAAGTGCGGCGGCAGCAGGTTGATCAGGTCTGCGCCGGCCGCGACCGACTCCATCGCGCGCTGCGCGGCGAGCCGGGTGGCGTGGTCCTGGACGGCGATCACCGCGGCGACGTCCGGGCGCTCGCGGGTGTACGACAACAGGATCTCGGTCAGCGCGCTGCGTTCGTCCTCGGCGAGTTTGTGGAACTCCGACGCGAAGCCGGGGAACATCACGCTGCTCACGCCGGTGCCGAGGACGTAGCGGATCACGCGGTGGAACCCGGCGTGGTCGACCTCGCCGTCGGCGGTGAACGGGACTTCGAGTACGGGGGAGACCCCGCGCACCAGCAGCGCCGCGTCGGTGGGCCGGTCGGACCCGATCTCGGTGGTGGCCATGTCATCTCTCCTGAGGATGGGCGAGGAGGCGGGCGAGGTTGCCGCCGAACACCGCGGCCTTGCGGCCGGGGTCGAGCGGCCAGTCACGGATCCGGTCCACTTCGGCGAGGGGCACCGTGTACGGCGCGTCGGTCGCGAAGACCAGCCGCTCGGCGCCGATGCCTGGTTCGGCCTGGAACCCGGTGAGCACCGTGTCCCAGGGCGCGTACGACGTGTCGCCGTACAGGTTCGGCGCGTGCAGCAGCGCGGGCACGGCGTCGATCCAGAAGTCGGTCGCGCCGCTCTTGCCCATCACGACGGGCAGCTCCGGACGCCGGCGGGCCAGCGTCGCGAGCGGGAGCGGCAGCGCGGTCGGCGGCGTCCCGGTCCGTACGTAGACGAACCAGCCGGCGCCGGCGGCGAAGTCGAGCAGCGGATCGAGCAGGCCGTCGAGCAGGTCGAAACCCTGCAGGGTCGAGTCGACGGCGAGCGCGACCGCCCCGGCGTCCTTCGCCCGTTCCAGCTCGTCGATCGCGTCCTTGCCGCGCCACGGGTTGGCCACGGCGTACGCGAGCAGCCGGCCGCCGGACGCCGCGGCGGCCGCCGTCGTCAGCTCGTTACCTTCGCGATTGTCGTACGCCGTACAGCGCTCACCCGGCGCGACCACGGCCTGATCGATGCCCAGGGCATCCATCGTCGCGATCAGTTCGGCCGTCGTCAGCTCGACCTCGCGGCCGGCGCCGATCCGGCAGTGTGCGTCGATGATCATCAGGGCGCCTTCAATCCGAGCGCGCCGAGAGCGTCGGCGTTGATGATGTTCTCGATCACCTCGTCCGGTACCCGCGGCAGCTTGGTGCCCTGGAGCATGTCGTTGACGGTGTCCAGCCCGGTGATCGCCTCGGCGGTGTTCGCGATCGGGAAGTCCGAGCCGAGCAGCAGCTTGTCGGCCGCGCCCCACTCGACCGCGTTGATCAGCGATTGGTAGAGCACCCACGGCCGCAGGTAGATCGACGAGACGTCGGCGTACACGTGCGGGTGTTTGCGGATCGTCACGACGGTCTCGCGGCTCCACGGGTGCCCCATGTGGGCCATCACGATCCGCAGCTCGGGGAACCGCAGCGCGATCTCGTCGGTGACGAGCGGATAGGTGTAGCGCAGCGGGGCCTCGCGGATCGGCGAGGCGCCGGAGTGGAACAGGATCGGCAGGCCGTGCTGCTGGCAGTAGGCGTAGAAGGCCAGCGCGGGCTCGCCGAGCGGATCGAAGTTCTGGTAGTTCGGGCCGAGTTTGACCCCGACCAGGCCGAGGTCGCGGCAGCGGTCGGCCTCCTCGAGGGCGCCGGGCCTGGTCGGGTTCACCGACATGAACCCGATCCGTTTGGCCGGGTTGTCCTGGACGAACTCGGCCGTCGCGTCGTTACAGCGCTCCGGCGGGTACGGGACGCCGGTCGCCGCGAGCGGGTCGTCGACCGCGATGTTGAACACGATCGACACATCGGCCGCGGACATCGCCTCGTCGTAGTCGGCCCACGAGTTGGTGGTCACGACCGGCCGGTCGTTCCGCCAGTTGGTGTACACCTGCCGCTCGTCGTCCGGCACCGCGTCGCGGTGGGTCGGGGTGTGCGCATGGACATCGACGATCATCGGAACTCCCGCAACAAGTCGGCTCGCAAGGTCACTCCCAGGCCGGGTTCGCCGCTCAGCCGGACCAGCCGGCCGTCGCTGTCGACCGGTTTCGCCAGCACGTCTTCGGTGTAGTAGTGGGCGCCGATGATGTCGCTCGGGTACGGCGACAACCGGGGCAGGGCGGCCGCGACGTGCAGCTGGGCGGCGGCGCCGATGCCCAGCTCGCCGTTCGACCCGATCAGGACGTCGAGCCCGTGCGCGGCCGCGACCTCGCCCATCCGGACGGCGCGGCCCGGGCCGGCGCTCTTGCCGACGTAGAGGCTGACGACATCGGCGGCGTCCGCGCTGATCACGTCGACCAGATCGTGCAGGCCGAACACGGACTCGTCCGCGATCACCGGCAGACCGAGGCGGCGCAGCTCGCGCAGGCCGTGCAGATCGCGGGGCTCCAGCGGCTGCTCGACGAAGTCGACCTGCAACGCGGCCAGCTCGGGGATCGCGCGGGTGGCGTCCGCGCGGGACCAGCCGCCGTTCGCGTCGGTGCCGAGGAACGCGTCACCGACGAGTTGGCGGGCGCGGCGGACCCGGCGCAGGTCGTCGTCCAGGCCGAGTCCGACCTTGACCTTGAAGGCGCCGAACCCGGCGGCGGTCGCGGCGCGATGCGCGCGCTCCAGGTCTTCGCCGTCGCCGGAGAGTGAGAGTTTGATCGGGATCTCGGTCCGGTACGGCCCGCCGAGGGCGACCGCCAGCGGGACGCCGAGGGTGCGGGCGAACGCATCCCACAACGCGATCGAGACTCCGGCCTTGGTGAACGGGTTGCCCGCCAGCACCTTGTCCATCAGGTCGTCGGCCGCGCCGACCGGGGTCAGCGAGCTGCCGATCAGCGCGGGGGCGATGACCGTCCGGATGAAGTGGTCGGCCGTCGTCCCGTCCTCGCCGGACCACAGCGGGGTCGCGCTGACCTCGCCGTACCCCTCGATGCCGTCGCTGGTGATGACGCGGACGAGCAGGAAGTCGGAGCGGTCGTGCGCGCCGCGGGCGCCGCGGACGAGCAGCTCGGGGTCGGCGTCCAGACTCACCGGTGCGGTCTGGATGGCGGCGATCGTCGTCATGCCCGGTCCAGCAAACGGCGTGGGTTGTCGATCAGCATCGCGCGGCGCTGGGCTGCGGTGATACCCCAGCCGTCGATCTCCTTGACCCGGGCGACGGCGTAGTCCTGGCTGGCTTGTTCGGACAGGCCGGCGTCGGTGCCGAAGATGACCTTGTGCAGTGGCGCCTCGGCGAGGATGCGGCGGGCGGCGTACGGCGGTGTGCCGCAGAGGCACAGGTACAGGTTCTCGGTCTCCTGCGTCATCGCCAGTGACTCGCGCCAGAGGTCGTGCAGGCCGCCGTGCCCGAGGACGACCGGCAGCTTCGGGTGCCGGCGGGCGAGCGCCGCGATCTGGCTGGCGGTCGAGTACGGCGGGGTGCCGTCGTGGACGAGCAGGATGCCGCCGGCCGCGGTCATCACCTCGCAGATCGGGTCCAGCGCGCGCTCGTGCATGCTGAAGCCCTGCAGCCACGGGTGCAGTTTCAGGCCGCGCAGGCCGAGCTCGCCGACCATCCGCTCGGCCTCCTGGACGGCGTTCTTGCGGCGGACGGCGACGGTGCCGTACCCGATCAGCCGGTCCGGGTACTTGTGCACGAATTCGGCGAGCTGATCATTGGACTCCGGCGTCGGATCGAACAGGCCGTCATGGCTGAGCACGACCGCCCGCTCGAGGCCGGCGCCGTCCATGAACTCGACGAATTCGTCGGCGCCGAAGGCCGCGCCGCCGAGCCAGGTCGCGGTCTCCCAGGCCGGAGTGTGGGTATGGAAGTCGATCACAAGGCCTCCGCGAGTTTGATGAGCCGGTCGCCGAGCGCCGCGGCGAGCTGGTCGAACCAGACCCGCCCGGTGGCTGCGTCGGCGTGCTCCGGATGGTCGGTGTAGCCGTCGATGCGGTGCCAGCTCTCGGCGCTGTGCACGGTGACGTCGTCCACTGCTGCGACGGTCGGGGTCTCCGGCCTCGGCTGTCGCTCGGCGACGAACTTCTCGTCCTGGGCGAGCATCAGCGCCGTCTCGAAAACACCTGCGTGCCCAGGGACTGGGGCATCGGTCTTGTGGGCCAGCCGCCAATAGTCGACGTGAGCGACCTGGACGGCGTACCGGTTGCTCGCCGCTGCTGCGGCAGCCTGGCAGACGCCGACGTTGCCGCCGTGACCGTTGACGAGCACGAGTCGTCGGCCGCCGCAGGCGTGCAACGACCGGGCCAGGTCGAGCAGGATGCCGAGCAGCGTCTCGGGGCTCAGCGACAGCGTGCCCCCGAAGGGGAGGTGATGGTCGGAGGCCCCGAATGGGAGCGGCGGGGCGAGGACGATCGGGCGGGCCGCCTGCTCGTGGGCGATCGCCGCGGCCCGTTCGGTGACGGCCTGCGCGATCATCCAGTCCGTCCCGGTGGCCAGATGCGGTCCGTGCTGCTCGGTGGCGCCGATCGGCAGGACGACGATTGCCTCCGGCAACGTTTCGGTCAGAGTGGCGCGGTTGCTGTGGTGCCAGTGGAGCAAGGTCATCCGGCCCTCCCGGCGAGGAGTTGAGCAGTGGTCAGCGCGGCGATGCCGTCGTCCAGGGACGGCTCGGCGGGCGCGCCGATGGACAGGGCGACGAAGCGGTTGAGCTGACGCTCGAAACAACGCGTCGTCCGGTCGCCGGGGAAGCGGACGACGCGTTCGCCCTCCGCTGTGGCCAGCCGCAGGTCGAAGGTGAAGCCGTCCAGGACGGCCAGACCGCGGTCGCCCAGCACGGTCAGCTCACAGCGGGGGAGCGAGCTGGTCAGCCAGCCGAACTCGACCAGCGCCTGGTGCCCGCCGGGGTAGCTCAGGCGTCCGCCGACCAGGTTCGGCGCGGGCAGGCCCGGCCGGGTCCGGACCGACCAGGCGTCGTCCAGGCCGGTGGGCGGGCCGCCGAGCAGGTGAGTCAGCCAGTCGAAGAGGTGCGCGCCCTCGTGGACGACCGGCATCCCGTGTTCGAGGGTCGCGGTGATCCGGGCGGTGTGTTCGGCGTCGTCCGGACGAAACTGCTCGTCGTAGATGTGCGCGCGGACCAGCACCGGCGAGCCGAGCGTCCCGTCCGCGATCCACGCGGTCAGCTGCGTGATCGCCGGATCGTGCCGGTACGTCAGCCCGACCTGCACCCGCGCCCGCTCCGCCGCGCTGAGCTGCTCGTAGATCTTCGCCGCCTCGATCGAGGTCGCCACCGGCTTCTCGGCCAGCACGAACAACCCCTGCCGCGCGAACTCGACCGTCAGCTCCGGCGTCACCCATGGCGGCGTGGCCAGCACCACCCCATCCACAGCCCCGACGTCGACAACCTCCCCAACCGGCACCCCAAGCCCCGCCACCGCCGCACGCCGGCCCGGCTCCGGGTCCACCAGCTGCACCAACTCCACCCCCGGATGCGCCGCCAACGCCGGCAGATGCGCCGCCCGGGCAATATCCCCCAGCCCCGCCAGTGCGATCCGCATCGTCACCTATCCTTCGAAATATCGTAGATGCTTTCTGTTTCCCGAAGTTTAAGCGATCTCCCGCCGTCCCGGCAACGGGGCCCGGGGCGTTTCGTCAGAGCGAGATCCAGTACCGCCGCGTCATCCCGAGCCAGGTCTGCCGCACGTCCGCCAGGACGCCGCCGTTGCGCTCGATCGTCCGGGCCGACGCCGGGTTGTCGTCGTCGCAGGTCACGAGCACTTTCGCGAGCCCCTGCTCGCGCGCGTGGATCAGGACCTCGCCGAGTGCCCAGCCGGCCAGTCCGCGGCCGCGCGCCGACGGGCGAACGCCGTACCCGATGTGCCCGCCGCCGTCCAGGAGCTTGTCGGTCAGCCGGTGCCGCAGCGTGATCGCGCCGAGGTACTGGTCGCCCTCGACGATCCACCAGTACGTGGCCGGCACGGATCCGGGCGGCAGGGGAGTGTCGTCGTCGCTGCGCTCTCGCAGGTGGCCTACCCAGGCGGCGAACCCCTCCGGCGTGTCGACGTCGTGCTCGTCCTCGTGGAAACCGGAACCGGCCTGGGTGCCCGAGCCCCATTCGGCGCGGGATTCCAGCCAGGACTTTCGCAGTTCGGCGTTCGGTGCGATCAGTGTTGGCATGGATCGAGCGTAGGTCCAGGGGGTGAGACGGGACAGCGACTTGTTGACGAATGTCTAGTTCGTCGGTCGACAATGGGGTCATGACTCGCGAGTTGATCCTGGTGCAGCGGCGCCATATCGACCTGCTGCGCGTCGCCTCCCAGGCGTGTTGATTCCAGCGGTCGGCCCCAACCCCACCCTTTCGGAATCCCCTGGGAACAAGGAGAAACACGTATGTCCACGTCAGAGCTTCGCCCTGCGCTGTCCGATGTCACGCCGAGTACGCCGCAGGAGTGGGTCCAGCGGGCCGCTGAGGTCGCGGCGGTGCTCGCGGTCGACGCCGCGGAACGCGACCGGGCCGGCGCCACGCCGTACGAGGAGGTCCGGCTGCTGAAGGAGTCCGGGCTCGTCACGCTGCTCGGGCCGAAGGAACACGGCGGTGGCGGTCAGGACTGGCCGACCGCCTATCAGGTGATCCGCACGGTCGCGGCCGCCGACGGCTCGATCGGGCAGCTGCTCGGCTACCACCTGCTGTGGTTCTGGGCCGCGCGGCTGGTCGGGACCAAGGAGCAGATCGCGGCCGTTGAGGAGCAGGCGACCGCGAACAAGTGGTTCTTCGGCGGCGCGGTGAACCCGCGGGACGCCGATGTCGTCGTCACCGACGAGGGCGACACGCTCAGCTTCAACGGCCGCAAGAGCTTCTCGACCGGGAGCAAGGTCTCCGACGTGACCGTGCTCGAAGGCACCCTCGACGACAGCGGGACGCACGTCTTCGTGATCGTCCCGTCGGATATCGACGGCCTGACCTTCCACGACGACTGGGACAACATCGGCCAGCGGCTGACCGAGAGCGGGAGCGTCAGCCTCAACCAGATCCGCGTCGGCTGGGACCAGGCGGCCGGCTTCGTCGGCAAGACCTTCCAGCCGCGGGTCTACAACACGCTCAACGTCCCGACCATCCAGCTGGTGTTCGTGAACTTCTACCTCGGCATCGCCCGCGGCGCGCTGGAGACCGCGGTCACCTACACCCGCGAGAAGAGCCGCTCCTGGCTGCACGGCGGCCATTCCCAGGCCGTCGACGAACCGTACGTGATCGACGCGTACGGCGACCTCCAGTCGAAGCTGTGGGCCGTCGAGGCGCTGGCCGACGCGGTCGCGCTGGAGGCCCAGGTCATCCACGACAACGCCTGGGAGGTCACCGAGCAGCAGCGCGGTGAACACGAGGTCCGCGTGGCCGCGGTGAAGGCCCGGGCGACCGACGTCGCACTCGAGGTGACGAGCCGGATCTTCGAGGTGACCGGCGCCCGGTCGACGGCGAGTATCGAGGCGCTCGACCGGTTCTGGCGCAACGTCCGGACGCACACCCTGCACGACCCGGTCGCCTACAAACGCCGCGAGGTCGGCCGCAACCTGCTCGTCGGCGAGCTGCCCGAGCCGACCTGGTACTCCTGATGTCGACCGAGCGCGTCACGGACGCGATCAAGTTCGCCTACTGGGTGCCGAACGTCAGCGGCGGCCTCGTCACCAGTGACATCGAGCAGCGCACGAGCTGGGACTACGAGTACAACAAGCGCCTCGCGCAGACGGCCGAGCGGGTCGGGTTCGAGTACGCGCTGAGTCAGGTCCGGTACACGGCGAGCTACGGCGCCGAGTTCCAGCACGAGTCGACCAGCTTCAGCTTGGCGTTGCTGTTGGCAACCGAACGGCTGAAGGTGATCGCCGCCGTCCATCCGGGGTTGTGGCAGCCCGGCGTCCTGGCCAAGTTCGGCGCGACCGCGGACCATTTATCCGGCGGGCGGTTCGCGGTGAACGTCGTCAGCGGCTGGTTCAAGGGTGAGTTCACCGCGCTGGGCGAGCCGTGGCTGGAGCACGACGAGCGGTACCGGCGATCGGCGGAATTCCTGCAGGTACTGCGGAAACTGTGGACGGAGGACGCCGTCGAGTTCGCGGGCGACTTCTACCGGATCCGCGACTTCACGCTGAAACCGAAGCCGGGCGTCGTCCCCGAGCTGTTCCAGGGCGGCAACTCGACCGCCGCGCGGGACAACGCGGGCCGGCACTCGGACTGGTACTTCTCCAACGGCAAGGACTTCGACGGCGTCACCGAGCAGCTGCTCGACGTCCGGCGCAGCGCGCGGGACGCCGGCGGGCGCGAAGTGAAGTTCGGGCTGAACGCCTTCGTCATCGCGCGCGACACCGAACGGGAGGCGCGGGACACGCTCCGCGAGATCGTTGCCAAGGCCAACAAACCGGCCGTCGAAGGGTTCCGGGACGCCGTCACCCAGGCCGGTCGCTCGGCGCCGGACGGTAAGGGCATGTGGGCGGACTCGTCGTTCGAGGATCTCGTCCAGTACAACGACGGCTTCCGCTCCCAGCTGATCGGGACGCCGGAGCAGATCGCCGAACGGATCGTCGCCTACCGCCGGCGCGGAGTCGACCTGATCCTCGGCGGCTTCCTGCACTTCCAGGAGGAGATCGAGTACTTCGGCGCTCGCGTGCTCCCGCTGGTCCGTGAGCTGGAGGCCGCCGAACGCACCGCCGAGCTGGAGCTCGCCGCGGTGTAGACCGGCCGCGGAGCGCCCACTGTCGCCAGCGCTCCGCGGCCCGAAAATTCTCTCTGGTTGCGGGCCCGCCTTCCGGTGCACGGGAAGGCGGGCCTGCGGTTACGGCTTGACCGGGGCGCCCTTGGCGTCGGCGGCGGTGCTGCTGAAGCGGAAGTTGCCTTCGAAGCGGGTGAAACCCGGGCCGGAGGGGACGGCCAGCGGGCCCCAGCCGGTGGACCGGAAGCGGTTGTTGACCGCGCTCACGTTCCCGTACGACGCCTTGCCGGTCTTCTCGACGTACAGGTTGTAGCCACCGCCCTCGATGTAGTTGCCCTCGATGTGGACGTTGTGGATCGGCAACCAGGTCGGCTGGACGAACAGGCCGCCCGTCTCGTTACCGCTGGAGCAGTCCAGCCGGTTGTTGACGAACTTCACCGTGCGCCCGGGCGCGTCCCGGAAGTCGCGGATGGTGGCTGCCTCGTTGTGCGACTCACCGTGCGAGCGCAGTCCGTAGACGTAGTTCTGCTCGGCCAGTGCGGAGTGCGTCGTCCCGGTCTCGAAGAAGCAGATGCCGGAGCCCATCCCGTGCATCAGGTTGCGCTGCAGGGTGCCGACGCCGAGGAAGGCGCAGGACCCGGCGATCTTGGCCGCCGGCAGTTGCGAGGCGTCGATCTCGGAGTCGCGGATGACGACCTGGCCGTCCTTGGTCGCGCTGCAGTTCGCGGCGCAGACGGTCGTGGTGACGAGGAACGCGTTGTGGTAGCCGGTCGACTTCGGCTTGATACAGGACTTGTCGACGGTGATCCGCCCGTTGCTCAGATCCAGCGGCTGCTCGATCCGGACCTTGGACAGCACGCTCCCGGCGGCCGGTTTGGCGCTCCCGGTGTACAGCGGGAGGGAGGCGCAGCTCAGCCCGTGCGGCGCGAGCCCGACGTTCTTCGTGGTCAGCTGCCAACCCAGCAGCCCGACCGGTTTCGTCGTCGGCGGCACGGTCGGCTTCGTGGTCGGCGGCGGCGTGGGCTTGGTGGTCGGCGTGGCCGTCGGCTTCGGGGTCGGCGTGACCGTGGGCGGCTTCGTCGGCGTCGGCCGGACGGCCTCGTAGCGGCACGTCACGGTCTGCCCGGCGACCGGGTTCTCGACCTTGGGACAGACGAGCCGCAGCCGCGGCTTCGGGGTGGCCACCGCTTGCGCGGTCTGGCCGGTCTGGGCGCTCTGCGGCGCCGTTTGCTTGGACGCGGCGTTCGAGTTGAGAACCACCGCGGTGACTCCTGCGCCGGCGATCAGGGCGGCGATCAGCGGGAGGAGAACGAACTTCCTGGACAATCGAATGGCTCCGGTTCGAGGACGATAGTGCTTTTGACTCCCCGTATCCCCGTGCGTCCCGGAACCTAGCAGTGCCTGCCCGCGCAGTCATCTGGCTTCGATCCTGATCGAAGGGCAGGACAAACCACAGCGGCCCGCAGCACGAGGCTGCGGGCCGCTGGCAGGACGTCGGCGATCAGGCGCCGGCGCCCTCCTGCTTCACACCGGCGACCGCGGTCGGGTCGTCGATCCGGTACTTGCGGGCCGCCTCGGCGGCGACCTCCGGCTTCACGTCACCGCGCTTGGCGAGGATCTGCAGCGCCGCGACCACGACCGACTCGGCGTCCACCTGGAAGTGCCGCCGCGCGGCCGCCCGGGTGTCGGCCAGGCCCCAGCCGTCGGTGCCGAGCGAGGTGTAGTCGTTCGGGACCCAGCGCGAGATCTGGTCCTGCACCGCGCGCATGAAGTCGCTGACCGCGACGACCGGGCCCTTGGTGTCCTTGAGCTGCTCGGTGATGAACGGCACCTGCTCCGGCTCGTCGGGGTGCAGCAGGTTGTGCTCCTCGGCCGCGACGGCGTCGCGCCGCAGCTCGTTCCACGACGTCACCGACCAGATGTCGGCGGCCACCGAGTACTCCTCGGCGAGGATCTGCTGCGCCTTGCGGATCCACGGCAGCGCGACACCCGAACCGAGCAGCTGGACGCGCGGCACGTCGTCACCCGAGGCCGTCTGGTACTCCTCGAAGCGGTACATCCCCTTGAGCAGGGCCGCGACGTCGAGGTTCTCCGGCTCGGCCGGCTGCGCGACCGGCTCGTTGTAGACGGTGAGGTAGTAGAAGACGTCCTCGCCGTACGGCTTGTCCTTGTCCAGCCCGTAGCCGTACATCCGGCGCAGGCCGTCCTTGACGATGTACGCGACCTCGTAGGCGAACGCGGGGTCGTAGTGCACGGCCGCCGGGTTCGACGAGGCGAGCAGCGGCGAGTGACCGTCCGCGTGCTGCAGGCCCTCACCGGTCAGCGTCGTCCGGCCCGCGGTGGCGCCGATCACGAAACCGCGGCCGAGCTGGTCGCCGAGCGCCCAGAGCGAGTCGCCGGTGCGCTGGAAACCGAACATCGAGTAGAAGATGTAGAACGGGATCATCGGCTCGCCGTGCGTCGCGTACGACGTCCCGGCCGCGATCATCGAGCCCATCGCGCCGGCCTCGCTGATGCCCTCGTGCAGCAGCTGGCCCTGCGGCGACTCCTTGTAGGAGAGCAGCAGGTTGCGGTCGACGGCCTCGTACTGCTGCCCGTGCGGCGAGTAGATCTTGGCCGTCGGGAACATCGAGTCCATCCCGAAGGTGCGGTACTCGTCGGGCGCGATCGGGACGATCCGGTTGCCGATCTCCGGGTCCTTCATCAGGTCCCGGAAGAGGCGGACGAGCGCCATCGTGGTCGCCACCGGCTGGTGGTTGCCCTTGCTGAGCGGCTTGTAGACGTCGTCGCCCGGGAGCTTCAGCGTCTTCGGCTTGACCCGGCGCTCGGGCAGGAACCCGCCGAGCTGGGAGCGCCGCTCCATCATGTACTGGTACTCCGGCGAGTCCTTGCCGGGGTGGAAGTACGGCGGGTTGTAGGCGTCCTCGAGGTCCTTGTCCTCGATCGGCAGGTAGAGCCGGTCGCGGAAGGTCTTCAGGTCGTCCGAGGTGAGCTTCTTCATCTGGTGGGTCGCGTTTCGGCCCTCCAGCGCCTCGATCGTCCAGCCCTTGACGGTCTGGGCGAGGATGACGGTCGGCTGGCCGACGTGCTCGGTCGCGCTCTTGAACGCGGCGTACACCTTGCGGTAGTCGTGCCCGCCGCGGGGCAGTTTGCGCAGGTCGTCGTCCGACAGGTTCTTGACCATCTGCGTGAGCCGCTGGTCGCCGCCGAAGAAGTTGTTCCGGATGTAGTCGCCCGACTCCACCGAGTAGGTCTGGAACTGGCCGTCCGGCGTGGTGTTCATCTTGTTCACCAGGGCGCCGTCGTGGTCCTGCGCGAGCAGCGCGTCCCACTCGCGGCCCCAGACGACCTTGATGACGTTCCAGCCGGCGCCGCGGAAGTAGGCCTCCAGCTCCTGGATGACCTTGCCGTTGCCGCGGACCGGGCCGTCCAGCTGCTGCAGGTTGCAGTTGATCACGAAGGTGAGGTTGTCGAGCTCCTCGCGGGCCGCCAGGCCGATCGCGCCGAGCGACTCCGGCTCACCCATCTCGCCGTCCCCGAGGAACGTCCAGACGTGCTGCTGGCTGGTGTCCTTGATCCCGCGGTGGTGCAGGTAGCGGTTGAAGCGCGCCTGGTAGATCGAGTCCAGCGCGGCGAGCCCCATCGAGACCGTCGGGTACTCCCAGAAGTCCGGCATCAGGCGCGGGTGCGGGTACGACGACAGGCCCTGGTGCGGGCCGCGGGAGACCTCCTGGCGGAACCCGTCCAGCTGGTCGGCGGTCAGCCGGCCCTCGAGGAACGCGCGGGCGTACATACCGGGGGAGGCGTGCCCCTGGATGAAGATCTGGTCACCGCCGCCGGGGTGGTCCTTACCGCGGAAGAAGTGGTTGAAACCCACCTCGTACAGGCTCGCGGCGGACTGGTAGGTGGCGATGTGACCGCCGACCTCGAGCCCCTTGCGGTTGGCCTTGCTCACCATCACCGCGGCGTTCCAGCGGATGAAGGCCCGGATCCGGCGCTCGATGTGCTCGTCGCCGGGGAACCACGGCTCGCGCTCGGGCGGGATCGAGTTGATGTAGTCGGTGCTCCGCAGCGCGGGGACGCCGACCTGTCGCTCCCGGGCTCGCTCGATCAGCTTGAGCATCAGGTAGCGCGCTCGCGCCTTGCCGCGTTCGTCCAGCACGGCGTCGAGCGACTCGACCCACTCGCGTGTCTCGTCGGGGTCGATGTCGGGGAGCTGGGTGGGCATCCCCTCGGTGATGATGGCTGGTGGTTCGTGTCCGGAAGCCACGGTGTCCTGCCGTTCTCTCTGGTTGTCTTCACCGCAATCCTGTCACCTGTTCGGAATGCGTTCTACTTCGGTCCTCCCCGAGGCGTGAATACGGTTGCCGGAGCGTGAACTGAGCGGACACGGACGGTACCCACCACGCGGATACCGGACACGTCACGGATACCTCGTGCATACTTGCGCGACGCGGTACGTCACGATGGACTACTGCTACTGACGTCTACCCCCGGGCAATCGGGGACCACGGAGGAGGACCTGTGAGCGCGACCGCGGACCACGCGGACGGCAAGGAGCAGCCGAACATGGCCGCCCGGCTCGGCCTGGAGGCCGGCTGGATCGTCCAGGAGATCGGCTACGACGACGACTGCGACGACGATCTGCGCGACGCGATCCGGGAGGTGACCGGCGAGGAGTTCGTCGACGAGGACACCGACGAGGTGGTCGACGTCGTCCTGCTCTGGTTCCGCGAGGAGGACGGCGACCTGGTCGACGCCTTCTTCGAGATCCTCACCGACCTCAAGGCCGGTGGCGTCGTCTGGCTGATGACTCCCAAGGTCGGCCGGGACGGGTACGTCGAGGGCAGCGAGATCGCCGAGGCCGCTCCGACCGCCGGGCTGTCCACGACGAGCACGCTGAGCGTCACCGACGACTGGTCGGCCACCAAGCTGGTGGTGCCGAAGTCCGGCCGCCGGGGCTGAGGTGACCGCTGCCGTCGGCAGCCGGGCACGCGACTTCACGACCCGCAACCAGCACGGCGAGCAGATCCGGCTCTCGCAGTACGCCGGCCGCCCCGTCGTCCTGGTGTTCTACCCGTACGCCTTCAGCGGCGTCTGCACGAGTGAGCTGAGCGCGCTCCGGGACCGGCCCGCCCTACTCGGCGCCGCCGAGTTCCTGGCCGTCTCGTGCGACCCGATTTTCACCCTGCGCGCGTACGCCGACGCCGAGCGGCTGGAATTCGGCCTCCTGACCGACTTCTGGCCGCACGGCGCCATCGCCACCGCCTACGGCGTCTTCGACCCCGCCCGCGGCGCCGCCCGCCGCGCCACCTTCGTCATCGACGCCGCCGGCGTCATCCGCTGGACCGTCCTGAACCCGAACCCCGACGCCCGGAACCCGGACGACTACGCCGCGGCGCTGGCCAAACTCGACGCCGATCTCTTGTAAGCTTCTCCGGTCGCATCACGCGGGCTGTTAGCTCAGTTGGTTAGAGCACCTCGTTTACACCGAGGGGGTCGGGGGTTCGAGTCCCTCACAGCCCACCACGCCAGTTCAAGCAGCCGTCGCGCTCGCGGGTGGAGTTGCCGCCGCCTTCCCCGCCGCAAGCCCCAACTCCTACGACAGCAGCAGTGCGTGTGGAGCCAAAGCTCGTGCCCTGGCCAACAGCGACTCCATCACCGAATGGGAGTGCAAGCAGCGCGGCAATCTGTGGGACCTGTACGTGACCTGGGCCTGACCCGCCCCGACTTTCCGGCGACCGCCCGCGCCGGACTGTTCGGCGTACGCCAGCTATGCTGACGGTTAAATAAGTCATTCACCGTCAGTCGAGCTGGGAGGTGTTGCGTGCGCCAAGAGGTGGCCGAGCTGCCGTTGCTCGGCGAGACGTTCGCGGTCGAGCTGGCGAACACGCTCTATCGCGAGGGGCAGGACGAGTTCGACTTCCTCGCCGACGGTGCGGCCGTGGCGACGTGGTTCCGGTATGCGGCGGATGCGGCAGGCATCGTCGTACCGGCGGATCTCGCGCCCGATGTGGCTGCGGCGATCCAGCGGGTCCGGGACGCCGCCCGGCTGGTCCTCGGCGAAGTCGCGGACGGCGTCCGCTCATCCGATCGGGACGACGCTGCCGACGTACTACGTCATGCGGCGGGCCATGCTGGCGCGTATCTCGCGCTCGACGTCGGGAGTGACGCGCCGTCCTGGTCCCTGCGCTACGAGGGCAGCGACCCCGACGTGTTCGTGGCCGCGACGGCAGGTCGTTGCGTGCTTTTCCTTGGAAGTGCCGACGTCAGCCGCGTTCGTCGTTGCGAACGCCCGGCGTGCTCGATGTTCTTCGTGCAGCGGCACCGCGCCCGCCGCTTCTGCCACGAATCATGCGCGCACAGCATCCGCCAGGCGCGCTACTACCGGTCCACGCTGCAGCTCCCGAGGAAGACTCATGACTGAGACCGCATTTGTCACTCGGGCCGATCTGGCCGCGGACCTTCGTCGACTCGGCCTGCGGCCTGGTGACAGCGTGCTGGCACACGGCGCGCTCAGCCGGGTCGGCCGGCTGCTCAACGGTCCGGACGCCGTTGTCGGCGCTCTCCTCGACGCCGTCTCTCCCGGTGGCGTCGTACTCGCCTACACCGATTGGGACGCGCGCTACGACGAGCTGCTCGATGCTGACGGGCGGGTGCCGGAGCGCTGGCGTCCGCACATTCCGCCATTCGACCGGCAGGCGTCCCGCGCGTCGAGGGACAACGGCGCGCTGCCCGAGTTCCTGCGCACCTGGCCACAGGCATTGCGCAGCGGATCGCCGGGCGCCTCCTTCGCCGCCCTCGGCGCGCGAGCTGACTGGTTCACCGAGGATCACCCGATCGACTACGGCTACGGCCCCGGCTCGCCGCTGGCGAAACTTGTGGCCGCCGGTGGCAAGGTCGTCATGATCGGTGCGCCCTGGGACACGATGACGCTGCTGCACCACGCCGAGCACCTGGCCGAGCTGCCGGGCAAGAAGGTGATCCGCTACGAGGTGCCGTTCGCGACCGCTGACGGTGTCGAGTGGCGACTGGTCGAGGAGTTCGACACCAGTGATCCCGTGGTCGACGGACTGGACGACGACTACTTCGCCGATATCGTCACGTCGTTCCTCGGCACTGGGCAGGGTGTCCGCGGCACTGTCGGCGCCGCGGACAGCATCCTGGTCGAGGCCCCGGCGATCTGCGCGTTCGCCGTGCGCTGGCTGGAAGAACGCCTCGGGGCCGTATCCGAAGGGCTCGCGACTCGTTGAGAACGGTGTCGGCGGGGCGGTGGAATTCTTAACTCTTCGCTGCCTGGAACGGGCTCGGTTTCGGCCCGTCCCGGCTGGTAGGGTTCACGGCTGTCGGTCGGCACGATGACGCACTGGGTCCGCCTGGTCACGCCGTCGGTCCGGCAGTCCGAAAGTTCACGGGGCAACGTGTCGGTGAGAGCGAGACGGGTGTGCCCTGAGCCCGGCTCCGTCCAGTTGGGGAGGCGCTTGTCCGTGGGTCATCGACCGGCTCGCGTCGTCGTGGTGGGCGCTGAGATGACTCCGTTGGCGGTGCGTCGGGCGTGGTGAGGAGCAGTGCGGACCGGCCGGCGATCAGCACCGGGCCGGCGTTGATGATCCCCGCGGGTTACCCGCGTGACCTGCCGAGCGCGCTGCTGCGCGCGGCCCGCGATTTCAGCGGCGCCGGCGTGGTCGAGATCGGCGCCGACGGGCGCGAGACCAAACTCGATTTCCCGACCCTGCTCGAGCTGGCCGCCCGGATCCTGGCCGGCCTGCGGGCGAACGGCGTCCGGGCCGGCGATCCCGCGGTCGTGCACTGCACCGAGCCGGTCGGGTTCTTCGCCGCGTTCTGGGCCTGCACACTCGGCGGCATCCGGCCGCTGCTGATGGCCCCCTCGCTGGAGGGCGACCGGACGGAGTCCGGCCGGGAGCGGCTGCGGACCGTCACCGACCTGCTCGGCTGGACGGTGCTGATCGGCCGCCCGTCCGACCTGCCCGACGACCTGGGCCTCCCGGTGCTCGACCCGGACGCCCTGGCCGGGCACGAGCCGACCAACGAGTTCCACCGCCCGGCCGCGGACGACGTCGCCGTCCTGATGCTGTCGTCGGGGACGACGGGCGCGCCGAAGATCGTGCAGCTCACGCACCGCGGGCTGGTCGAGTTCGCCGCGGGGACGCCGGCGATGCTGCCGGTCCGGCCCGGGCAGACCACGCTGAACTGGCTGCCGCTGGATCAGAGCGGCGCGTTCCTGCTCTACCACCTGCTGCCCGTGTTCACCGGCTGCACGAACATTCACGTCAACACCCGCTGGGTGCTCGACGACCCGCTGCGCTGGCTCGACCTGATGGACCAGCACCGGGTCAACCACTCCTGGTCGCCGAACTTCGGCTACCGGCTCGCCACCCACGCGATCGCCGGCGAGCCGGATCGGCACTGGGACCTGTCCGCGCTGCGCAGTCTGGTCAGCGGCGGGGAGCAGATCACGGTCCCGGTGATGTCGGAGTTCCTCCGGCTGACGAACCGGTTCGGCGTCGTCCCGGAGACGTTCGTGGCGGCCTGGGGGATGACCGAGACGGTCACCGGGATCACGTTCGCCCGGCCGGGGCTGACGCCGAACGTGCACCGCGTTCGCGTCCCACCGACAGGTGTCGTCGAGTGGGTCGACCAGCGCCCGTCCAGCGGGAAGGTCGCCGTCGCGCGCCCCGGCAAGCAGCGCGCGGAGGCGCCCGGCGTCCTCAGCCTGGTGTCGGTCGGCGCGCCCGCCCCCGGGACGACGGTGCGGATCGTCGCCCCGAACGGCGCCGTCCTGCCCGAGGGCCGGATCGGCCAGCTGCAGGTCGCCTCCGCGCGCGTCACCCCCGGCTACCTGGGCAACCTCGAAGCCGACCGGACGGCGTTCCCCGTCGGCAACTGGCCGGCCCGCAAATGGCTGTCGACCGGCGACCAGGGCTTCATCACCGGCGGCCAGGTCGTCATCACCGGTCGCGACAGCGAACGCGTCATCATGAGCGGCAAGCTCTACTACGCCCACGACATCGAAGCCGTCGCCGCGACCGTCGTCGGCGCCGAACACGGCCTGGTCGCCGCCTGCGGCGTCGCCGACACCGAAGCCGGCACCGACCGCCTGGTCGTCTTCTACGCGCTCACACCCGACTCCGTCCCCGGCATGGACCAGGCGATCCGCTCGCTCATCCAGTCCCGCCTCCAGCTGGCCGCCGAGGTCGTCGGCGTCCCGCGCCGCGACTTCCCGACCACCCCCGGCGGCAAAGTCCTCCGCCCCCTCCTCAAACAACGCTGGCTCGACGGCACCCTCGAAACCCCGCCCCACCCCCACATCGAACCCGCCGGCGCCACCCCCTTCTCCGGCCCCACCGGCCAAGGCCCCGAGTCCGCCACCGCCCACACCCAAACCACCCCCGCCGACGAAGACCCCACCGAACGCACCACCGAACTCCCCGTAGTCCGCCTCGCCTGGCAACGCACCCTCGCCAACTCCATCCCCACCCCACCCCAACGCCCCACCCAACTCCTAACCCCCACCGAGCACCCGACCCCCACGGACGTCGACACACCTCCGGCCGAGGCCCCCGCCGCAGATCAGCCCGTAACAGCCGAGTCCGCCGTCGCCGAGCAGCCGCCCGCCGCAGACGAGCCGGCCCCGTCGACGAAGGTCGAGTCGGCCGAGGTCGCGAATCCGTCGATCGCCCAGCCTGAGGCCGCCGCCGGTGAGTCGCCCGTCGCGCAGGAGCCCACCGCCGACGTCGACGCACCTCCGACCGAGGCCCGGGCCGATCAGCCGGTAGCAGTTGAGTCTGCTGTCGCCGCGGAGTCGACTGTCGTGGACGACCAGGCCGCGTCCACGGACGTCGAGTCGGCTGAGGCCGCGGCTCAGTCGGTCGACCAGCCCGAGTCGGTCGAGTTTGCCGCCGCCGGGGAATCGCCCGTCGCGCAGGATCCCACCGCGGACGTCGACCCAGCTCCGGCCGAGACCTCCGCCGCCGACCAGCCCGTAGCAGGCGAGTCTGTCGTCGCCGAGCAGCCGCCCGCCGCGGACGAGTCGGCCGTCGAGCAGCCCCCGTCCACGGACGTAGAGCCGACCGAGGTCGCAGATCCGCCGGTCGACCAGCCCGAGGCCGCCGACGGGGAATCGCCCGTCGCACAGGAGCCGGCCGTGGACGGCGAGTCCGCTGCTGGGGAGTCGCATGTCGTGGACGAGTCGGCCGTCGAGCTGGTCCCGTCCACGGGCGTGGAGTCGGTCGCGCATCCATCGGTTGACCAGCCCGAGGCAGTCGAGTCCGCCGCCGGTGAGTCGCCCGTCGCGGGAGAGTCGACCGTCGACGTCGAGTCTGTCGCGGGCGTGGAGTCGGGCCAGGACGTGGATCCCGCCGTCCGCGCGCCTGAGGTAGTCGAGTCAGCTGTTGCGGAGGAGCCGACCGACGAGCCGGCCCCGTCCGCAGACGTGGAGTCGGTCGCGGGCGTGGATCCGTCGGTCGACCAGTCCGAGGCGGCCGAGTCTGCCGCCGCCGGGGAGTCGCCCGCAGCGGATGTCGACGCACCGGCTTCGGCCGAACTCGCCGACCCTGCCGTCGCCTACCCCGAGTCCGCTGACACCGATGAACCGACCGCAGCGGACGTCGACGCGGATCCGACCGAGGCCGCAGTCTCTGCCGTCGACCAGCCGATGGAAGTTGAGTCTGCTGTCGCCCCGGAGCCGACTGTCGCGGACGAGCCGGACCCGTCCTCGGACGTGGAGTCGGCCGAGGCCGCGGATCCATCGGTCGACCAGTCCGAGGCGGTCGAGCCTGTCGCCGCCGGCGAGTCGAACGTCGCGCAGGAGCCGGCCGTCGAGCTGGACGTAGATGGCGAGTCCGCTGCTGGGGAGCCGCCTGTCGCGGGCGAGTCGGCCGTCGAGCAGGCCCCGTCCACGGACGTGGAGTCGGCTGAGGTCGCGGATCCGTCGGTCGACCAGCCTGAGCCTGTCGCCGCCGGGGAGTCGAACGTCGCGGACGTCGACGCGGATCCGGCCGAGGCCGCGAGCCTCGCCGTCGATCAGCCGGTGGCAGCTGAGTCTGCTGTCCCCGAGGACGCCGCTGTTGCGGAGCCGGACGCCGAGGCGGATCCGTCCGCGGACGTCGACTCTGTCGCGGGCGTGGAGTCGGGCCAGGACGTGGATCCCGCCGTCCGCGCGCCTGAGGTAGTCGAGTCCGCTGCCGGGGAGTCGCCTGTCGCGGAGCAGTCGGCCGTCGGGCCGGACGTGGAGTCGGTCGAGGTCGCGGATCCTGCAGTCGGTCAGAGCGAGGCGGTCGAGTCCGCTGGTTCGGGGGAGCTGGCCGTCGAGCAGGCTTCGTCCGCGGACGTCGAGCCAGTCGCAGGCGTGCAGTCGACGGTGGACCAGCCCGAGGAAGGCGAGTCTGCCGCCGGGGAGTCGCCCGTCGCGGAGGAGTCCGCCGCGGATGCGGATGCGGATGCGGATGCGGATCCGGCCGAGGCCGCGGTCCCGGCCGTCGATCAGCCTGGGGCGGTCGAGTCCGCCGTCGTGGGGGAGTCGGCCGTTGCGCCGGACCCGATCGCGGACGCCGAGCCTGTCGCGGGCGTGGAGCCAGGCCTGGCCACGGATCCGTCGGTTGGCCAGCCCGAGTCTGCCGTCGCCGGGGAATCGCCCGTCGCGGAAGAGTCGGACTCGGACGTGGAGTCGGTTGAGGTCGCGGGCCTTGCCGCCGACCAGCCCGAGCCGGTTGCTGTCGCCGAGGACGCCGCTGTCGCGGAGGAGCTGGCTGCCGCGCCGGACGTGGAGTCGGTCGAGGGCGTGGATTCTGCGGTCGGTCAGGCCGAGGCGGTCGAGCCTGCTGTTGCTGGGGAGTCGACGGTCGCGGAGGAACCGGGCGTCGAGCCGGGCCAGTCCGCGGACGTGAAGCCGGTCGAGGTGGCGGGCTCTGCGATCGGTCAGCCCGAGGCAGCTGAGTCTGCTGGTGCGGGGGAGTCGGCTGTAGCGGACGAGTTGTCCGTCGAGTCGAGCCTGGTCGCGGACGTCGGGTCGGTCGCGGGTTCGGCGCGGGGCGCGGGTTCTGGTGTCGACCGGCCGGTGGCTGTTGAGTCTGGTGTCGCCGGGGAATCGGCCGACGCGGAGGATTCGGCTGTCGGGCCGGGCCCGTCCGCGGGGGCTGTCGTCGGGCAGGCTGCGGCTGTTGAGCCGGGAGCGGTTGTGGGCGCGGGGGCGGCTCAGGTTGCGGGGGCTGGTGTGGGGCGGGCTGTGGGGGCTCGGGGTGGGAAGGCGGGGGTTGACGGGGTTGCGGTGGTGGGGTTGGCCGGGAGGTTCCCGGGGGCGGAGACGCTCGAGGGGTTTTGGGACAACCTGGTCGGCGGGGTCGAGAGTGTGGGCCGGGCCGGTGGGGTGCTGGATGATGTGGAGTCGTTCGACGCGAAGTTCTTCGGGTTGAGCGACCGTGAGGCCGAGTTGATGGACCCGGCGCAGCGGTTGTTCCTCGAGGTGTGTCACCAGGCGCTCGAACACGGTGGTTACGGCGGTACGACGAATCGGGTCGGTGTGTTCGCCGGTTCCGGGATGAACCTGTACGGACGCCAGCCGCAGCCGCGTGATTCGCTCGCGGCGCGGGTCGCGTACCGGCTCGGTCTTACTGGCCCGGCCATCGGCGTCCAGTCGGCGTGGTCGTCGTCGTTGGTCGCGGTGCATCTGGCCTGTCAGGCCCTTCGTTCCGGGGACGCCGATCTCGCGCTCGCCGGTGCCGCCGCCGTCCAGGTGCCGCAGGCAACGGGTCCGGAGCCGAGTGACGTGCTGTCGCCGTCCGGCCATGCGCGCGCGTTCGATGCGGCCGCCGACGGCACGGTCGGGGGGAACGGCGTCGCCGCCGTCCTGCTCAAGCGCCTCGACCAGGCTGTTGCGGACGGCGACACCGTGTACGCCGTCGTCCGCGGCACCGCGGTCAGCAGCGAGGACACCCCGGGTGGCAACCAGGCCGACCTGATCGAGCGCGCCCTCCAGCGCGCCGGCTTCGCGGCCGACTCGCTCAGCTACCTGGAGGCGAACGCGATCGGTAGCGGTCCGGCCGACGCCGCCGAGGTCCGCGCGCTGTCGGCGGCCCTGCGCCGGCACACCGACAAGATCGGTTTCTGCACGATCGGCTCGGTGAAGCCGAATATCGGCCACCTCGACAGCGCCGCCGGGATGGCCGGCCTGATCAAGACGATCCTGATGCTCCAGCACCGGATGCTGGTCCCGACGATCAACTACCGCGAGCCGAACCCGGCGCTCGGCCTCGACGGCAGCCCGTTCACGATCGGTACCGAGGCCCGCGACTGGGAGTCCGGGACGACGTTGCGCGCCGGCGTCAGCGCGCTCGACGAGGGCGGCACGAACGCTCACGTCATCCTCGAGGAGCCGCCGCGCCAGGTCCGCCGCGGTGACGACGGCCCTGTCGTCCTGCCGCTCTCAGCCCCCGACCCGGATGCCCTGACCGACCTGGTCGAGCTCTACCGCACCGACCTCGGCCACGGCACCGGCCACCGCCTGATCGACCTCGCCGGGACGACGGCGCTCGGCCGGTCCGCGCACCGGCACCGCATCGCCGTCGCGGGCGCCACCGAGGCCGAGCTCGTCGACGCGCTCGGCTCGGCGCAGTCGACCGAGGCCCCACGCGGCGGCCCCGGCCCGCTTGGCTATGCCTTCACCGGCCAGGGCGCGGCTCGCCGCGGGATGGCGGCCGGGCTCGCGGCCCGCTTCCCGGTCTTCCGCGCCGTCCTCGACGAGTGCGACCGCGTGTACGCCGAGGAGACCGGCGGCAGCCTGCTCGAGCTGCTCCTGACGCCGGCCGGTTCCGACGGCGTCTGGCCGACCGAGACCGCGCAGCCCGCGCTCTTCGCGTTCGAGCTGGCGCTGGCCCGGCTCTGGCAGTCGTTCGGCGTCCAGCCCGCGCTGGTCGTCGGCCACAGCGTGGGTGAGTACGCCGCGCTCTGCGTTGCCGAGGCGCTCTCCCTCGCGGACGGCGTCCGCCTGACCGCCAAGCGCGGTGAGCTGATGCAGCGCGGGACGGCGCCCGGCGCGATGGTCTCGGTCCGCGCCGATGCCGACCGCGTCCGCGAGCTGGCTCGCGCGTCCGGCGTGGAGATTGCCGCCGGCAACGGTCCGCAGTCCTATGTGCTGAGCGGCTCCGAGGTGATCGTCGGTCAGCTGGCCGAGCAGCTCGACCAGCTGCAGGTCGCGTACCAGCGGCTGGACGTCGATCGCGCGTTCCACAGCTCGCTGGTCGAGCCGATCCTGTCCGACTTCGCGGAGATCGTCCGCGGGATCACGCTGAAGCCGTTGCGGACGCCGATGGTGTCGAGCTGGTCGGGTGAGCTGCTCGAGTCCGGCACGGTCCTGGACAGCGAATACCTGGTCGGTCAGCTGCGTCAGCCGGTGCTCTTCGGCGACGCCGTCGAGGCGGTCACCGCCGCCGGGTGCCGCCGTTTCCTGGAGCTCGGCCCGGATGCCGTCCTCAGCCCGGCCGGACGCCGAATCGCGCCGAACAGCACGTGGATCCCGGCCCAGCGGCTCGGGCAGGACGCGGTGCTCGCCACGATGAACGGTCTGGCCGAGCTCTACGAGCAGGGCACCGAGATCAACTGGTCGAAGGTGTACGCGTTCAGCGGTCGCGTCCCGCTGCCGACGTACCCGTTCCGCCGCGTGCACCACTCGATCGAGACCCCGGCGCCGACGGCCGCCGCGGCGCCCGAGGGCCGCAGCCAGGTGAGCGCGTTCGAGCGCGCCGCCCGGGCGCAGACGGTCGGGTCGACGGCCGCGGTGAAGCGGATCCCGCTGGACCCGCCGGCCGAGGTCGCCGAGGTCGAGGCCGCCGACGACCACCTCGACGAGGAGTCGCCGTTCGCGCTGCCGGCCGAGACGCATTCGGTCGACGCCGACTACCTGGCTCAGGCCGGGTCGCTGTCGGGGGACGAGGTGTCCGCCGAGCGGTACCGCGACGCGCTGGACGCCGTCCTCGATCTGACCTGTGAAGAGTTGCGGCTCGACCCGTACGACCTGACCGTTGACCACACCTTCGCGGAGCTGGGCGCCACGCCGGAGTCGATGGCGCCGGTGATCGACCAGATCAACGAGCGGTTCACCGTCGAGCTGACGCCGGGTGAGTTGTTCGGCGCGTTCACCACACCGCACAAGCTGGCCACCGCGGTCGCCGTCCAGACCGCGCGGGCGGACGCCGAAGAAGAAGTTGCGGAGAGCAACGAAGAACCGGAAACCCCTGTCGCAGAAGCGGTTTCGGTGCCGGTGGTCGAGCTGGCCGTGGCCGAGGTCGGCGCCGACACGCACGATCCGAGGACGGCGCTCGCCGTCCTCGGGTCCGGTCTCGCGGAGCTGGCCGCGAAGGTGGACGAGGCCGCGGCCGCGACGGGTGCGGCCGAGCTGCCGGGCAGCGGGATGGCCGCCTTGATGTCGCAGCAACTGCGGGTCGCGGGTCAGCTCGTCGAGGGCGTGACCAAGCTGATGACCGAGCAGCTCGCCCTGCTGAACGACGTGCAGACCGCGCAAGCGGTAGCGCCGGCTGACGAAGAAGAGGCCGAAGGCAACGAAGCGGACCTCGAGAACGAAGCCAACGAAGCCAACGACGACAGCGCCCCGGTGGCCGTGGTCGCCGTGCCGGACGACGAGCTGCCCGGCCTGGTCGACGAGGATCCGCGGGAGCGCGAGCTGCGGCGGGTGATCGTCGAGCAGGAGGTCGCGCCGTCGGTCGCCGGCTGGCGCCGCGATCTCGGCTACTGGCAGGTGGCGCTCGCGGGCGCCGAGCCGTTGGTGTTGCCGGCGGACGGCGTCCGCACGGGCAAGGTCGCCTCGGTGAAGCTGGAGCTGACCGACGAGCTGGGTGACGAGGTGTTCGTCTTCAGCCGGGAGCGCAAGGTCAGCCCGCTGATGACGATGCTGGCCGCCGTCGGCACGGTCCTCGGCCGGTTCGCGGCGCAGGACGACGTCACGATCGGCTCGGCCCTGATCCGCCCGCAGGGCGACACCTCCGCGGCCCCGCGGCGTGCGTTGCCGATCCGGATCGACCTGTCCGGCGAGCCGGATCTGGGCGAGCTGGCGCACCGCGTGCGCGACGTCACGACCGGCGCGTTCGAACACGCCGGTACCGATCTCGCCATCCTGGAGCGCGACCCGCTCTTCCAGGTCCTGGTCGAGTTCGAGGACGGTGACGACGACCTCCCCGAGCCGCTCGACCTGCGCCTGCGCCTGACCCACCACGGCGCCGGGATCACCTGTACGGCGGACTATCGCGAAGGTCTGCTGCATCGCAGCACGATCGACCGGCTGCTCAACTACCTGCAGGCCGTGTTGCACCGGGCAACCAATGAGCCCCGGCTGCGGCTGCCGCAGCTGATGCAGCCGATCGCCTCGGATCTCGAAGCGCTCCGGCGGCTGGAGGGCGATCTCGAGCCGGTCGGCCCGATCGGCCGGAGCCGCCGGGACGCCGTCGTCGCCGGTGAGCTGAGCGGTCTGCACACGCTCTTCGAGCAGCAGGTCGCCCGCACGCCGGACGCCGTGGCGGTTGCCCAGGGCAACCGTGAGCTCACTTACGCCGAGCTCGATCGGCGCGCGAACGCCGTCGCCTGGCAGCTCGCCGATCTCGGCGTGAAACCTGGCCAACTGGTCGCGGTCCGGGTTGCCCGCGGCACCGAGCTGGTCGTCGCGGTGCTCGCCGTCCTCAAGTCCGGCGCGGCGTACCTCCCGCTGGATCCCGGCGTACCCGAGTCGCGCTGGGCCTTCATGGTGAACGACGCTTCGGCGGTCGCCCTGGTCGGCGACGACGCCGCGCTCGCGGACCGGCTCGGCCTGACGCTCGTCCCGGTTGCGGCCGTCGACGGCGACCCGCGGGCCCGGCAGGCGCCGCCCGTCCAGGCTGCGGCCGACGACATCGCCTACTGCATCTACATCTCCGGTGCGAACGGCAACCCGAAGGGCGTCCTCGTCCCGCATCGCGGCCCGGTCAACCTCGTCCGGCACTACCTGCGGACGCGCAGCTCCCTGCGCACTCTGCAGTGGACGTCGTTCGGCTTCGACGTCCACGTGCAGGAGATGTTCACCGCGCTCGCCTCAGGCGCCGGGCTGGTGCTGATCGGCGAGGACGACCGCTACGACCCGGACGCCGTGATCGCCGCGCTGCGCGACCACAAGGTCGAGCGGCTGTTCATGACGTTCAGCCCGCTGACCGCGCTGCTCGCGACGATGCGCCGGCTGCCGGAGCTGCCCGCGCTGCGCGAGATCGTCGCCGGCGGTGAGGCGATGGTGCTCACGCACAAGGTGCGCGAGTTCCTCGACGCGCATCCGGCCTGCCGGTTGTTCAACGAGTACGGCCCGGTCGAGGCGTCGATCGTGACCACGATCCACGAGGTCGACCCGGCCGAGGACCGGCCGTCGATCGGCCGCCCGGTGGACGGCGTCGCCGTCCGGCTGCTCGACCAGGCGCTGCGCCCGGTGCCGGTCGGCGGGGTCGGCGAGATCCACCTCGGCGGCGCGGCCGTTGCCCAGGGCTACCTCGGCCGGCCCGAGGAGACCGAGCTGATGTTCGTGCCGGACCCGGTGCACCCGGGCGGCCGGCTCTACCGCACCCGGGATCTGGGCCGCTGGCGGCCGGACGGCACGCTGGAGTACCTCGGCCGCGCCGACGACCAGGTGAAGATCCGCGGCCACCGCGTGGAGCCGGGGGAGACCGAGCACGTGCTCGCCGACCAGCCCGGCGTGATCGACGCGGTCGTTGTCGCGAACAACGACCCGGGCGGTGACACCTGCCTGATCGGGTACGTCGTCCTGGAGGACAGCGACCCGGCGGTGCTGGCCCGGCTGATGCTCGACCTGGGCAAGGAGCTGCCGATCTACCTGGTCCCGGCGGACCTGATCCCGATCGAGGAGCTCCCGCTCGACGACAACGGCCGGCTCGATCGCGGCCGGTTGCCCGAGCCGGAGTGGCTGCGCCCCTAGGGCAACGAGTAGAGCGGTCCTCTACCCTCCCGAGGACCGTTCGCACTCACCTGCGGGGCTGCCGGGCATGGCGGCCCCCGAACGCGGGGGCGGCGGATGGTCTCCCCTCCGCCGCCACACGCGTTCCGGTCGGTCCACGGCCCCCCATCGACCGACCTTGCCCGGTTGGTCCAGGCCCCCCTCGACCAACCGTGGATGACGTGCCCCCACCCCATCCATCCGTTGCATCGTGGGGAACGCAGTCGTCGTTACACGAAACGCACTAATTGGTAAGAATTGCGCAAAATTGCGCGCTCAAACCTTTGCCGGACGAGGCGGCTGTTCAGCCGATCGAGGCCCACGCCTGGTGGGCCGCGCCGAGCAGACCCGCGTTGTCGAGCTGCGCCGGGACGACGCTCAGCTCGGTCACGAACGGGAGCTGCGCGAGCCGCTTGACCCAGGCCTGCACCGGGTCGAACAACACCGGGCCGGCCTTCGAGACGCCGCCGCCGATCACGACCGTGGTCAGGTCGACGGTCACGGCGGTCGCGATGATCCCGGCCGCGAGGGCCTGCGCGCCGTCGTCGAAGGCAGCCAGGGCGAGCTCGTCCCCGGCGGCGGCGTCCGCAGCCAGGACGGCGGCGTCCACCTGCTCGCTGGAGCGCCAGCCGCGGCGCTGGGCCCGGGCGACCATCCGCGGGCCGCTCGCGTAGGTCTCGACACAGCCGAACGAGCCGCAGGCGCAGGCTTCGCCGTCCAGGTCCACGACGACGTGGCCGATATGAGCCGCGTTCCCGGACTGGCCGAGCAGGGGCCGCCCGTTCAGGACGATGCCGCCGCCGACTCCGGTCGAGACGACGATGCCGAGCAACGTGTCGGCGTCCCGGCCGGCGCCGGTCCAGAATTCGCCGAGCGCGAAGCAGTGCCCGTCCACGCCCAGCGTCACCGGGACGCCGGCCAGCTCGCGGACCCGGTCCACCAGCGGGAAGTTGCGCCAGCCGGGGATGTTCACGGGCGAGATCAGGCCGTGGACGGCGTCCAGCGGGCCGGCCGAGCCGATACCGACCGCGATCGGGCTCGCGTCGCCGCGCACCCGCTCGACCAGGACGGCGAGCGCCGCGAACACCTCGGCGCCGCTGCCGGCCGGGGTCGCGATCCGGTCCTGGACGAGGATCGTCCCGTCCGCGGAGACCAGCGCGGCGGCCATCTTCGTGCCGCCGATGTCGATCCCGAGAACCGCATCCGGTCCGTGCGGGGACGACTCCGGGCCGGAGTGGCGGGTGCGCTGCGCTGTCACGTGATGGGCTCCGTCGGGGGCGGCCAATGTCGAGAGACAACGTTATCTGTAGTCGGCCAGATCGGCGAGTGGAGATCGGAACCAATCTGCGCCGAACCTGCATAAACGAGCGTTCGCCTGCCCTTGACATGGCCTGACAACGATGGCGTTCAGACCACTTCCGAACCGGTTGCGGCGCGGCTGTGAGACCGTGGTCGCGTGACAGGACTGGGGACGCCGGCGCAGTTCACCGCGGACGACGTCCGGGCGGTGCCGCCGGAGCGGATCGTGGCGGGAATCCGGGCGGCGGCGGCCGATCCGGCGACCCTGGAGCGGAGCGCGCCGCGGTCGGCGTTCCCGGCGCCCGGCGGCGAGCTGCTGCTGATGCCGGCCACCGACGACCAGCTCACCGGGGTGAAGATCGCGACCATTGCCCCGGACAACCGCACGCTCGGATTGCCCCGGGTGCAGGGCGTGTACGCGCTGTTCGACGCGACCACGCTGACTCCGGTCGCCGTCATCGACGCCGTCGAGCTGACCGCCGTCCGGACGGCGGGCGTGTCAATGGTCGGCATCGAGGCCCTCGGCGGCGCGTCCGGCCGGACGGCGATCGTCGGGACCAGCGTGCAGGCTCGCAGTCACCTGCGTTTGCTGGCCGAGCTGGGCTGGTCGCGCGAGTTCACCGTGCACGGACGCCGGGCCGAGGCGGTCGATGAGCTGGTGAGCTCTGCGAGTGCTCTCGGCGTCGACGTCCGAGCTGGTACGCCGGACGACCTCGCGCGGGCCGGTCTGGTCGTCTGCTGCACCTCAGCGAGCGCTCCGGTGGTGGGCGAGCTGGCGGACGACGTACTGGCTGTTGCCGTCGGCTCCCATACGCCGACGGCCGCTGAGCTGCCTGCGGCGCTGTTCAATGGAGCGCAGGTGGTGGTCGAGGCGCGGGCCACGCTGGCGACCGAGGCGGGGGATGTGATCCAGGCGATCGAGGCCGGTGCGTTGACCGCGGCGGAGGTCGTCGAGCTGGGGGCTGTGCTGCGCGGCGACGTCCAGCCTGATCGGGGCCGGCGGCGGATCTTCAAGAGCGTCGGGATGGCCTGGCAGGACCTGGCCGTCGCGACGGCGGTTTTCCGACATGGGGTGGCGAACGCGTAGGCCGCCGGGAGAGGGTGTGGGGATGACCGATCACCTGGCACGTGATGCCGCCGGCGCGCTCATCGTCGGCCTCCCCGGGACCACCGCCTCCGACGACCTCCGCCGCGCGGTCGCCGGCGGGCTCGGCGCCGTCATCCTGTTCACCCGCAACGTCACCGACACCGACCAGGTGATCGCGCTGACGTCCAGCCTGCGGGCCGAGCGGCCGGACCTGATCATCGCGATCGACCACGAGGGCGGCGAGTTCAGCCACCTCGCGCCGGCCGACCGGTGGCCGCTGTCCTCACCGCGGACGCTCGGCGATCTGGACGACGTCGACCTGACCCGCGCCTCCGCGCGGGACGCGGCCGCGACGCTGGCCTCGCTCGGTATCGACCTGATGCTGTCGCCGTCGGTCGACGTGAACAGCAACCCGGCGAACCCGATCATCTCGACCCGCTCGTTCGGTACGACGGCCGATCGGGTCGCGCGGCACGGCGTCGCGTTCATCGAGGGCGTCCTCGAGGCCGGGATCGCGGCCTGCCCGAAGCACTTCCCGGGGCACGGCGACGTCGCCGTCGACTCGCACCTGGACCTGCCGCGGGTGGATCGGTCGATCGCGGAGGTACAGGCGGTCGAGCTGGCGCCGTTCAAGGCGGCGATCGCGGCCGGGGCCGACGTCATCATGAGCGCGCACATCGTCTTCTCGGCGTACGACGACCTGCCGGCGACGCTGTCGCACCGGATCCTGACCGGGTTGCTGCGCGACGAGCTGGGCTTCGGCGGCGTGATCACCACCGACGCGCTGGAGATGCAGGCGATCACCAAGACGCAGTCCATCGAGGACGCCGCGGTCGCGTCGATCCGCGCGGGTGCGGACCTGGCGATGATCGCGACCGGGACGGCGGACGCCGCCGCGCTGACCGCACGCATTGTCGATGCCGTGGGCAACGGTTTGCTGCCGGGGGAGCGGGTCGCCGAGGCGGCCGGGCGGGTGCGGGCGCTGGCCGCGGCGCTCGCCGAGCGCAAGCGGCAGCCCGGGTTCGACGGGGCGCCGGTGCGTGAGGTGGCCGAGCGGGTGGTCGCCGGTCAGACGTTCCCCGCGCTGGGCGGCGCGCCGTACGTCGTCGATCTCGCGCAGGGGCTGCACCCGGCGTGGCACCCGTACTTCAGCGGCCTGCCGGAGATCTTCGCCGAGGTCATCCCGTCATCGGACGGCGTCGTCCTGCGCGGCCGGCATCACGCTGAAGGCGCGGAGTCCGCCGACGGCGTCGCAGCCGCGATCGCCGCGGCCTCGGGCCGTCCACTGGTGGTCGCCGTCCAGGACGCCGTCCGGACGCCGTGGATTCGCGAGGCGCTCGGCGCGCTGCTCGAAGGGCGTTCGGCCGCCGACGCTTTCGTCTTGTGCACCGGCATCCCCGAGGACCAGGCCCTGGTCCCCGACGGCATCCCGTCGGCGGTCACCACCGGCCGCAACGTCGTCGTCCTGCAAGCCGTCGCTCAGGCGCTCAGCCGCCCGGCCTGAGCTCCAGATCGAGCGCATGCGCCTCCACGTAGTTGAGCGCATGCCGCACCGCCCCCACCGAAACGATCGCATCCCCCAACGACGACACCGCCACCCGCGGCGGTGTCGTCGTGAACCCACTCAGCTCCTCCTCGATCTCCGGCACCAACACCCCCGCGGCCGCCGCCACCCCACCCCCCAGCACCACCAACTCCGGATTGAACAAGATCCCCAACGTCGCAATCACCCGCGCCGTCCGCCGAGCCACCCCCCGAAGGATGCCCAAAGCAACAACATCCCCACCCGCCGCCGCCGCGAACACGTCCTCAGCCGAAACCCCCGACACCGCAACTCCCACCGACCCAGCCAACTGTGTCGAGACGGAGGAGTTGTCCACCAGGCCCGCTCCCTGGGCGACAGTTCCACCGGTGCCGGCCCCGGCTGCAGCTTCAGCCGTCGCGCCCTGGGCGAGAGCTCCACGGGTGTCAGCCTCGGCGGCACTTCCACCCCCCGACGCCGCAGCTGTTGTCGACCCAGACAGCTGTGTCGAGGCGGAGGGGGTATCCACCAGGCCTGCTCCCTGGGCGACAGTTCCACTGGTGCCGGCCCCGGCTGCAGCTCCGCCGGCGGCTGCGGCGGCTACTGCGTCCTGGGTGGCTGTTCCACCGGCGTCGGCTGGGGCTCGCAGCTGTCGGAGGGTTGTTTGGGTGGTGGGGTCGGCGAGGGCTTGGGCGGCGGCGGTTCGGATGGTTCGGGCGATGCCGTGGGTGGTGCCGACGCCTTCGACGAGTTTGAGGTAGAGCATTTCGCCGGCGCCGCCGCGGGAGCCGTGCAGGAGGCGGCCGGAGTCCATCAGGCCGGAGCCGAAGCGTTCGCCGGCGAGGAGGACGGCGAGGTCGTCGACGTTCTGGGCGACGCCGCGCCAGTGTTCGCCGAGGGTGGCGAGGTTGGCGTCGTTCTCGAGCAGGGCGGGCCAGTGATGGCGGGCGCTGAGGTGGGCGCCCAGGCCGGGGTCGAAGAGGCGCCAGAACTCGTCGTCGGCGAGGATGTGCCCGGCGCGGTCGACGGGGGCGGCGACGCCGATCCCGGCGGCGAGGACCTGGGCGTGGGTGACGCCGGCGGCGGCGAGCGCTTCGCCGATGGCCTCGTCGACGAGCTCGGTGCGCTCGGCGGGAGTTTTGACCGCCGCGAGGGAGCGGCCGGCCTTGGCGACGGTGGCGCCGCGCAGGTCGGCGAGCAGGACGGTGCTGCGGGCCGCGCCGATGTCGATCCCGAGGACGTACCCGGCCCGGCTGTTGAACTCGAACCGCCGCGACGGCCGCCCGACCGTGGAGTGGCCCGGGTCCAGCTCGACGACCCAGCCCATCTCGATCAGGTCGTTGCAGACCGCGTGCACGGTGGCCCGGGTCAGCCCGGTCGCCTCGATCAGGCCGGTCCCCGTCATCACGCCGGCCCGGGACAGGACGCCGAGCAGTTTCGCCGCGTTCACCCGGCGGAGCAGCGGCGGTGTCGCCGCCGCGGTGATCGAATCCGTCGCCATCGCCGCCTCTTGACCTCGTCAGGAACCACGCGCAGAATACTGCAGAGTCTAAATTTAGAGTCTATATAAACAACTCGGCAAGGTGAGGCCCTCGTGACGAGTCCGCAGACGACCGACCCCGACTGGTGGCGGCAGGCCGTCGTCTACCAGATCTACCCCCGCAGCTTCGCCGACTCCGACGGCGACGGCATCGGCGACCTGCCCGGCATCATCAGCCGCGTCCCGTACCTGGCGGAGCTCGGCATCGACGCCGTTTGGCTGAGCCCGTTCTACCCGTCCGCGCTGGCCGACGGCGGGTACGACGTCGACGACTACCGCAACGTCGACCCGCGCCTGGGCACGCTCGACGACTTCGACCGCCTGGTCGAGGCGCTGCACGCGGAGAACATCCAGCTGATCGTCGACATCGTCCCGAACCACACCTCGGACCGGCATGCCTGGTTCCAGGAGGCGCTCGCCGCCGAGCCCGGTTCGCCGGCCCGCGAGCGCTACATCTTCCGCGACGGCGAGGGCGACGAACCGCCCGCCGACTGGGACTCCGTCTTCGGCGGCTCCGCCTGGGCGCGGACGGACGACGGCCAGTGGTACCTGCACCTGTTCGCCGCCGAGCAGCCCGACCTGAACTGGGATCACCCCGAGGTCCGCGCCGACTTCCTGACCACGCTGCGGTTCTGGTCCGACCGTGGGGTCGACGGCTTCCGCGTCGACGTCGCCCACGCCCTGGTGAAGGACCTGAGCGAGCCGTTCAAGTCCAAGACCGAGCTGCCCCGGCAGTCCGAGTCGAACGGCGTCCACCCGCTCTGGGACCGGGACGGCGTCCACGAGATCTACCGCGAGTGGCGCGCTGTGCTGAACGAGTACGACCCGCCCCGCTCGGCCGTGGCCGAGGCGTTCGTCCCGGCCGCTAGGCGGGCGCGGTACGCGAGTGCGGAGGGGCTCGGGCAGGCGTTCAACTTCGACCTGCTCCAGGCGGACTGGGACTACGCCAAGTTCCGCCAGGTGATCGAGGCGAACCTCGCGCTCGCCGAGCAGAACGGCTCCTCCTCGACCTGGGTCTTCTCCAACCACGACGTCGTCCGGCATGCGACCCGGTACGGCCTGCCGAAGGATCCGTCCGGTCTGTGGCAGGACGGGAAGGCGTGGCTGCTGAGCAACGGGACCGAGCCGACGGTCGACGTCGAGCTCGGCCTGCGCCGGGCCCGCGCCGCCGTCCAGCTGATGCTTGCGCTGCCGGGTTCGGCGTACCTCTACCAAGGGGAGGAGCTCGGCCTGCAGGAGGTCGGCGAGCTGCCCGCGGCCAACCTGCAGGACCCGGCGTACTTCCGCTCGAAGGGCGCCGAGAAGGGCCGGGACGGGTGCCGTGTGCCGATCCCGTGGACGGTCGGCGGGCTCTCCTTCGGTTTCGGCAGCGGCGGCTCGCACCTGCTGCAGCCGAAATGGTTCGGCGCGTACTCCGTCGAAGCACAGGAGTCGGACGCCGAGTCGACGCTGAGCCTCTACCGCAAGGCGCTCGCCGTCCGCCGCGGCCTCCAGACCGCCAACTCGCTGACCTGGAACGAAAGCCCCGACGCGGTCCTGCACTTCACCCGCCCCGGCGGCTGGCAGTCCATCACCAACTTCGGCCAAGCTCCCGTCGAGCTGCCCGACGCGGCCGTCGTCCTGTCCAGCGGCCCGCTCGAAGGCGCGAAACTCCCGAGCGACACCACAGCCTGGCTGATCTAGCGGGTTTGCGAAGATGGGCCTCGTGAACCCGAGGCTCGCCGACGTCATCGCCGTACTCGACCACCTGTACGACCCGTCCTGGGCCGAGTCCTGGGACGCGGTCGGACTGGTCACCGGCGACCCCGACCAGCCCGTACGCCGGATCCTGTTCGCCGTCGACCCGATGCGCGAGGTCGTCGACGAGGCGATCGCCGGCGACTACGACCTGCTCGTCACCCACCACCCGCTCCTCCTCCGCGGGGTCAACTCCGTCGCCGCCACCACCCCCAAAGGCCGCATCCTCCACGACCTCATCCGCGCCAACACGGCCCTGCACGTCTGCCACACCAACGCCGACAACGCCAACCCCGGCGTCAGCGACGCCCTCGCCCACGCCCTCGGCCTCACCAACCTGCGCCCCCTCAACCCCATGCCCACCGACCCCATGGACAAACTCGTAGCCTTCGTCCCGGTGGAGGATGCCGAGAAGGTAGTAGACGCTCTAGCCGCCGCGGGTGCCGGTCAGATCGGCCAGTACGACCGGGCCGCATGGATCTCGCGAGGTGAAGGAACCTTCCGCCCGCTGGAGGGTTCTGCACCTGCGATCGGGCGCGTCGGTGAAGTGTCGCGCGTGCAGGAGACGCGGGTGGAGATGGTGTTGCCGCGTTCTAAGCGTCGGGCGGTGTTGGCGGCTTTGCGGGCGGCTCATCCGTATGAGGTGCCGGCGTATGACTTGATCGAGCTGGTGGCTGAGGCGGGGGAGCGTGGCGGTGGGCGGGTTGGGGTGCTTGCGGAGCCGATGGCGTTGCGGGAGTTCGCGCAGCGGGTGGCTGATGGTCTGCCGCGGACGGAGCACGGCGTCCGGGTCGCGGGGGACGGCGAGCGGATGATCAGGACGGTGGCTGTGGTTGGCGGGTCGGGGGACTCGGAGTTCGCGCGGGTGCGGGCCGCGGGGGTTGATGCTTATGTGACGGCTGACCTCAGGCATCACCCGGCGACGGAGGCGGTGGCGTACGCCGGGGCCCCGGCGCTGGTGGACGTCGCGCACTGGGCGAGTGAGTGGCCGTGGTTGCGGGATGCGGAGCGGCTCCTGAGGGAAGGGTTGGCAGCTCGAGGCAGTACGGTGGAAACTCACATCTCGACGCTCTGTACTGACGCATGGAATCTGCGGCTCTGAGCGCAAACTGAACGAACTAAGGAGCCGACTCTGAACGCCGAGCCCGCCGTCCAACGCCGGTTGCTGGACCTGCAGGATCTCGACCTGCAGCTGGATCAGGTCGCCCACAAGCGCAAGTCGCTCCCCGAGCACCAGGCTCTGACCGAGCTGATCGCCGAGAAGTCGGTGGTGGACCGCGAGCTCGTCACGGCCGACACCGCGGTCGACGACCTGCAGCGGGAGCAGAAGAAGGCCGACAGCGATGTCGAGCAGGTCCGGCAGCGCCGGGCCCGTAACCAGCAGCGCATCGACTCCGGCCAGATCAGCTCGCCGAAGGACCTGGAGAACCTGCAGCACGAGATCGGCTCGCTGGAGCGCCGGATCTCCGACCTGGAGGACGCCGAGCTCGAGGTGATGGAGAAGCTGGAGGCGGCCGAGGCCGTGCAGGCCGAGTTGCGCGGTCGCGCGGAGGCCTTCGCCGGTAAGCAAGCCGAGCTGGAGGGCAGCCGCGACGGCCAGCTCAAGGAGCTCGACGAGCAGCGCGGCGGGATCGCCGAGCAGCGGGCCGGTGTGGTCGGCGAGCTGCCCGAGGCGCTCGTCACGCAGTACCAGCGCCTGCGCGAGCACAACGGCGGCATCGGCGCCGCGCCGCTCGTCGGCAAGCGCTGCATGGGCTGCCGGATGGAGCTCGCCCCCTCCGACCTGACCGCGATCAAGGCGGCCGCCCCGGACGCCGTCCTGCGCTGTGAAGAGTGCGGACGCATCCTGGTCCGGACGTCGGAGAGCGCGGTATGAGCCATTCCCACGTGATCGTCGAGGCGGACGGCGGCTCCCGGGGGAACCCGGGGCCGGCGTCGTACGGCGCGCTCGTCCGCGACCCGGCGACCGGCCAGGTGATCGCGCAGGACGGCAAGACGATCGGTATCGCGACCAACAACGTCGCCGAGTACTCCGGGCTGATCGCCGGCCTGGAGCTCGCCGCGGAGTATGCGCCGAACGCCTCGATCGAGGTCCGGATGGACTCCAAACTCGTCATCGAGCAGATGGCCGGCCGCTGGAAGATCAAGCACCCGGACATGAAGCCGCTGGCGATCAAGGCGCAGGGCCTCGCGCCCTTCGGCACCGAGTGGACCTGGGTGCCCCGCGCGCAGAACTCGGCCGCCGACGCGCTGGCCAACAACGCGCTGGACGGCGTCCCGATCCCGCTGGTGCCCGAGGTCGGGGCGCCCGCGCCCGCGGCCGCCAAGGAGCCGTCGGATCTCGCGAAGGCCATGCAGGGCTGGGGCGCCCAGCTCGAGCCGCCGACGCAGCTGATCTTCCTGCGCCACGGCGAAACCCCGCACACCGCCGAGAAGCGCTTCTCCGGTTCCGGCGGCGACGACCCGTCCCTGAACGACAACGGCCGGGCCCAGGCGGAGGCAGCGGCGACGTTCCTCGCCCGCCGCGGCGGGATCGACGCGATCGTCACCTCCCCAATGCGCCGCGCCCGCGAAACCGCCGCGACCGTCGGTGCGAAGCTCGGCCTCGACACCGTGGTCGATGACGGCTGGATCGAGTGCTCCTTCGGCGACTGGGACGGCCACACCTTCGCCGACGTCCAGCAGAAATGGCCGGAGGCGCTCAACGCCTGGCTCGAGACGACCACGGTCGCGCCACCCGGCGGCGAGTCCTTCGACGCCTGCGCCCGGCGCGCCCGCTCGGCCCGCGACGGCCTGCTCACCCGGCACCCGGGTAAGACCGTCCTCGTCGTCACCCACGTGACGCCGATCAAACTGATGGTCCGCTCGGTCCTGCAGGCCCCGATGGCCTCCATCTTCCGGATGGAGCTCCGCCCGGCCACGCTGACCGAGATCCACTGGTACGCCGACGGCCTCGCGTCGCTGAGGTCCTTCAACGTCCAACCCTCGCTACTCTGACCCCCATGCCATTGCAGAAGGTGCGGTTCGCGGACGACGTCCCCGAGGTCTTCCGGAAGTCGCTGCAGGACATCCGGCGTGAGCTCGAAGTACCGGCCGAGTTCCCGCCGGCGGTGGTCGCGGCGGCCGAGGCGGCGACGCCGCGGCTGCCGGAGCTGGACCGCACCGATCTGGAGTTCGTCACGATCGATCCGCCCGACTCGATGGACCTCGACCAGGCCCTGCACATCGAGCGGGCGGGCGACGGGTACGTCGTCCACTACGCGATCGCGGACGTCGCCGCGTACGTCACGGCCGGCGATCCGATCGACGCGGAGGCCCGGCGCCGCGGCGTGACGCTGTACGCGCCGGACAAGCGGACGCCGTTGCACCCGCCGGAGCTCTCCGAGGGCAAGGCGTCGCTGCTCCCCGACCAGGTGTGCCCGGCCGTCCTGTGGACCATCCCGCTGGACGCGCGCGGCGAGCGCACCGGCGTCACGTGCGAGCGCGCGCTGGTGAAGTCGCGCGCCAAGCTCAACTACGCCGGCGTCCAGCAGGAGCTCGATGCCGGGACGGCGTCCGAATGCCTGCAGCTCCTTCGCGAGGT
Source organism: Kribbella sp. NPDC104218 (assembly GCF_055584105.1). NCBI lineage: Bacteria > Bacillati > Actinomycetota > Actinomycetes > Propionibacteriales > Kribbellaceae > Kribbella > Kribbella sp. NPDC104218. The sequence continues at coordinate 596,425 of NZ_JBVJMQ010000002.1, read as the reverse complement.
CGGCAAGCTGCGTGAGCAGCTCGAGCTCGAGCGCGGCGGGGTGAACCTGCCGATCCCCGACCAGGAGATCGTCACGGCCGACGGCAGCTGGAGCTTGGAGTTCCGTGCGCCGCTGCCGGTCGAGGGCTGGAACGCGCAGATCTCGCTGCTCACCGGGATGGCCGCGGCCGGCCTGATGATGCAGGGCAAGATCGGCATCCTGCGCACGCTGCCCGAGGCCCGCGACGACCTGCGCCGCAAGCTCGAGCACACCGCGAAGGCGCTCGGCATCGCCTGGGCGCGGGAGACGTCGTACGCCGAGTTCATCCATGGGCTGGAGCCGAAGGTTCCGGCACACGCGGCGATGCTCGCGGCCTGCACGGTGCTGTTCCGCGGCGCCGGCTACACGCCGTTCATCGACAGCGTGCCGGAGCGTCCGCAGCATGCGGCGATGAAGGCGGAGTACGCGCACGTCACCGCGCCGCTGCGCCGGCTCGTCGACCGCTGGGGCAGCGAGATCTGCCTCGCGCTGTCCGCGGGGGTGGAGGTGCCCGCCTGGGTGCGCGAGTCGCTCGACGAGCTGCCGAAGCTGATGGAGGAGGCCGACCGGCGGGCGAACGCCTACGAGCGCGCGATCGTCGGCATGGTCGAGGCCGGCCTGCTGCACGAGCAGCTCGGCGCCGAATTCGACGGCGTGATCACGGACGTCGACGACCGCGAGCCGGGCCGGGGCGTCGTCGTCCTCTCGAAGTTCGCCGTCGAAGGGCGCGTCACCGGGGCGAATCTGTCGCTGGGTAAGGCCGTCCGCGTCAAACTCACCGAAGCCGACATCGCCAAGCGCACGGTCGCCTTCGAGCTAGTCCCGTAGGTAGTCCTCGACCGCGGCGGTCGTGCGCTCGAGGTCGCCGGTCGCCAGCAGGTCGAGCAGCGCGCCGCGCAACATCGCGAGGACGGCGGTACGCCGAGCCGCACTCGAAGCCGTCGTCGGTTCGCTCTGACTCGCCTTGAGCAGCTCCAGCCAGTCGTCGACCGTCGAGCGCGCGTAGTCGGCCCACGGCCCGTCCGGCGCGACCAGCGACCGGCCGTACGCCTCGACCCAGAACTTCATCAACGGACGCCGCTCCGGCGCGGCCAGCCACGTCCACAGCTCGCGCGCGACCACGGTCAGCCCGGGCGGCTCGGCGTACGCGGTATCGATCTGCTGCAGCAGCGCCAGCTCGTCGACCCGGGCGCGTTTGAGCAGCGCGCGGATCAGACCGTCCTTGCTGCCGAAGAGGAAGAGCAGCACCCGCGGGCTGGAGCCGATCGCAGCCGCGAGCGGCCGCAGCGACAGATCGGCCAGGCCGTGCGTGAGCGAGTACTCATACGCGCGCTCGAGCAGCTCCTGCTCGCGCGCGGACGGGGCTGGCTTCGTCGTCGGCACGGGTCTAGTATCTCCTACTGAAACAGTCGTGTCAGTAGGAGGCGTGATGATCAGGAAACTGGGAAAGCCGGGCGATCTGGGCTGGGTCGTGCAGTCGCACGCGGAGCTGTACGCCGCGGAGTACGGCTGGGGGCAGCCCTACGAGACGCTGATCGCGCAGATCGTGGCGGCGTACGCGACCGACCACGACGAGACGCGCGAGGCGGGCTGGATCGCCGAGTTGGACGGCGAACGCGTCGGCAGCGTGTTCTGCATGCGCGGCCCGGACGAGGCGACCGCGAAGCTGCGGCTGCTCCTGGTCGCGCCGGCCGCGCGCGGGCGACGGCTGGGGGCCGAGCTGGTCGACACGTGTCTCGCGTTCGCGCGCGAGGTCGGCTACAAGCGGATGGTGTTGTGGACGAACGATCCGCTCGTCGCCGCGCGGCACATCTACCTCGCTCGCGGGTTCAAGCTGACCAGCGAGGAGCCGCATGAAGCGTGGGGTGAATCAGTGGTCGGTCAGACCTACGAGGTCGATCTTTAGGACGGGCACGCGGGTGCGCCGGGGGCCGGTGTCTGGAAGAGCGCGTGCGAGAGGAACGTACTGACGTAACCGTTCTGCCGAGTCAGCGCGCGAGCGCCGTCCGTGCTGCCGAGGGGGAGCGATCTACGCAGCGGCCAGGCCAGGTAGTAGCTGCCGTAGTCGGTGAAGTTGTAGTGCCGCGTGTCCGGAATGGTCGCGCACCAGGAGGTGTTGGTGCTTGCCCTGAGCAACGACAAGGCGCGGTCGCGATCGGCGTCGCTCTTGGCGTCCGGCCCGCAGATGCTGGTGATACAGGAGTCGTCCGCGCCGAGCAGCATGATCGGCGCCTGGACGCCCTTCGTCACCACCTGCCCGAACTGACGCCCGTCCAGGTCGACCGCGGCGGCGCAACGGGTGTCCGTCCGGCATGCTTCCAGTGACGCGGCCCCGCCGAACCCGTGACCGACGTACGACGCCCCGACCGTCGTGTTGACCGAATTCGGGAACTGCTTGGCCACCTGGGCCGCCGCGAAGCGCGCGTCCCCGGCCCAGGTCGTGACGAGTTGGTCGCCGGCCTCCTGGATCCCCGGACCGTCGTCGTCCAGATTGCCCGGACTCGCCTCGGGTTTGCTGGTGATCGTCTGCCCGTCGATCACGGTCAGCTTCGCGCTGTACGTCGGCGTCACGCCCGCGACCAGATAGCCATGACTCGCCAGGTCTTCCGCGAGGGCGGCGTACGTCGGCGCCGCCAAACCCATGGTGGGCATCAGCACCACCACGGGGAATCGCCCCGGCGCGATCGCGGCCTTGTCGAGCGCAGGGTCGCGCACGACGTCGAACTGTCCCTGCAGGACCGACCACGGCTTCTCGACTCGCAAGCCGTCCCACTGACGAGGCGCGTACTCGACCTTCCGTGCGGTCACGCCCTTGGCGACCGGATACCAGACCCAAACCGACAACCGCCGGGAGTTTTCGGAGAACGGGTCGCGGCGTGCGTTGTCGGTCCAGTCGTACGTCCGGCGTCCGACCTGCAGGTCGCCGCTAGGCGCCGGCAGACTCACCGGCTCCGAGCGCTGCACCAGCACCCACCCGACGTATCCGCCGCCGCCGACCAGCACGAGCAGCAACAGGATCACGATCCCGGTCCGCACTTTCCGCACACCCCGCCATGCCATACCGCTACCTTTTCACGGGCTGAGGTAGCGGACACAAGCTGGCCGCTTCTTCCGGCAGACTTTCCGACATGACCAAGAACCCCGGTGGTAAGTCGACTGTGACCCCCTACATCGTCGTCCGCGGCGCGGAGCGCTTCCTGACCTTTGTCGAGCACACCTTCGCGGTGTCCAGCTCACTGCGGGTGCCGAACCCGGACGGCACGATCGGCCATGCGGAGATCACGGTCGGCGACTCGGTGCTGATGACGTTCGACGCGCAGCCGGACTGGCCGGTGACGCCGAGCTTCCTCAGTGTGTACGTCGACGACGTGAACGTGACGTACGAGCGGGCGCTCGCCGCGGGCGGCACGGTCGTGACGGAAATGGCGGAGTCGCGGATCACCGGCGATCGGGGCTGCCGGGTGAAGGATCCGGTCGGCAACATCTGGTGGTTGCAGACGCACCTGTACGACGTCGACCCGGCCACGATCGGCCCGCTGTTCGCCGACCCCGAGGAGGCCGCCAAGATGCAGGTCGCGCAGGAGACGTTCGCCGTGGAGATGCGCTCGCGCGCCTAGATCCAGGGCAGGGCGGAGCGTTCGGTCCAGTACTCGTCGGGTCGTTGGGCGAACTCGGCGAGTGGGCCGTCGGCCTGGGCTGCGAGGTTGCTGGCGAGTTGTTCGGCGGTGGTCGCGCCGCTGAGGACGACGTCCGCCCAGGGCTGGGCGGCAGCGGCGCCGAGAGCGAGTGCGTCGGGGGCGAGGCCGTGTTCGCGGGCGAAGACGTTGAACGGCGTCTCGCCCGCACGGGTGGTGAGCCGGCCGTTGGCGACCGCCTCCTTGATCGTGACGAGCCAGCCGGCCGCGTGCGCCTCGGCGAGCGCCGGGCCGGCCGACGGCTCGAGGACGTTCCAGGTGGACTGGACGGCGGTGAAGGGCGTGTCGAGGGCGAGCGCCCTGCGCAGCGTCGCGGCCTGGTGCGGGCCGCTCGTCGACAGCCCGACGCGGACGCCGTCGTCCGCCAGCTCGCGTAACCGGTTCAGCAACTCGGCGTCGTCGAGCGCCGGGCTGTCCGCGGTCAGGCTGTGCACGAGGTAGAGATCGGGCGGGCCGCCCAACGCCTGCAGCGTCTCCGGCCACTGCCGCTCGAAGGTCGCGAGCGAGTGGTCCTTCACTTCGTGTGTCGCGGCATCGTGCCGCCAGTCGGCGACGTACGTGTAGCCCCACTTGGAACCGATGGTGACCTGACTGCGACGCTCCGGCGTCAGCCACTCGCCCAGGAACAATTCGGCAAGCCCGTACGAACGCGCGGCGTCGAAGGACCGAACACCGGACTGCCACGCCTGCTCCAGCAGCTGATGCGTTCGTTGCCGTAGGTCGTCGATCGCGCGACCGGGCGGCAGATCCTCGTCGTGCCCGAGGTTGATGTAGCCCGGACGTCCGAGCGCGGCCAGGCCTAGACCGATACGAGCCACCATGCCGTCCAGCGTAGGTGTCGGCAGCAACAACTCCGGGACGCGCCGGGTGAACACGCGTCGGTCGCGAGAGGTCGCCTACCGTTTTGTGGTGTGAGTGAATCTCGGTTGCCGCCTCCAGGAACCGTCGTCCGGCGGACGACGGCCCGTGTGCTGCCGGTGCGTCCGGACGGCAAGGTGTTACTGCTGCACGGCTGGGATCCGCTGAAACCGCAGGTGCCGTACTGGTTCACGATCGGCGGTGGCGTGGAGACCGGCGAGACGGTCCTGGACGCCGCCTGCCGCGAGCTGCGCGAGGAGGTCGGCATCGTGCTGCCGGCCGACGCGCTCGGGACGCCGGTCGCGACCAACGAGATCGAGTTCGACTGGGGCGGCGCGCGGATCATCCAGGCGCAGACCTTCTTCGCGATCGCCGTCGACGCCGTCGACGTGACGTTCGCGAACCAGGAGGAGCTGGAGCTGCAGACGATCAGCGCCCACGGCTGGTGGTACGGCCACGACCTCGAGGCGACCGGTCAGGCGGCGCACGTGACGATCCCGGGGCTGCTCCAGCAGGCGGCCGACGCGATCACCCTGCGCCGGGCGTCCTGATCAGCGCGAGCGCGCCTCCTTGAGCACCTTCTTCGGGACCTTCTTGTCGACCTTGTAGTGCGTCCGGTCGAGCCGCTCCGCGCAACCGGCATCAGCCAGCCGCTTGAGGACCACCGGGCACTTCTTGCACCTCGGCTTGTCCTTGCAGCATTTCTTCTTCGCGGTCATCGACGGCACGCCGCAACTGTAGGTGAGGCAAACCTAACCGTCTACCTGAGATGGCAACGATCGTGTCGCAGGTCACGCCAGCTGTTCGCTGAGCACCGTCCGCGCCGCGGTCAGTGACGGTCCGTACCAGGTCAGATGCCGTCCGGAGACGCACTTCGACGGCTGCCGGAAAACCTCCGGCCCGTCGTCGGGGCTAAACAGATAAGGCTCGTCCGGAAGGACGGCCAGGTCGTACTCCGGCAATGTCTCCGGGTCGAACTTCGGATAGCGCTCGGTGGAATCCGCGAACACGTTGTCGACGCCGATCCGGGACAACAGATCACCCGCGAACGTGTCCCGGCCCAATGCCATCCACGGCCGCCGCCAGATCGGTACGACGGCGCGCCGGCGCGGCCCGGAGTACGGCGTACTCCACACCGCCCGCGCTTGCCGTAACCACTCGGGGAGTTCGCCGGTGATCGCGACGAGCAGTTCGTCGAGTTGGTCGAGTGCTTCGTCGACGGTCGTCATCGACGTCGTGATGATCGCGAACCCGCGCTCGCGCAACGCGTCCAGATCGGCGCCGCGATTCTCTTCGGCGTTCGCGATCACGACGTCCGGAGCGAGTGCTTCGATGCGGGCGAGATCGGGATTCTTGGTACCGCGAATCCGTGTCACGTCGAGGCCCGCGGGGTGTGTGCACCAGTCCGTCGCACCGACCAGCAGCTGCGCGTGCGTGACCGCGATCGACTCCGTCAACGACGGTACGAGACTCACCACGCGCATCGTCTGCAGCCCTCCGTTCGAAGTCCGTTGCCAACGACAACACTGCGCCAAACGGCCGTTCGACACGAACTTTGCGCGCGTGTCGTGAAGAATTTATCCGGCCGTCCGGCGCGCCACTTGACCCGGTGGAAACCCTTCTGTACAAGGATTTTCGCTGATTCGGCCCGGCTTTGCGATCAGGTCGCCTTAACCTGCAGGCGTTTCAGGTGCTTTACGAAGGCACCAAGTGTTGTCATCATCGTGACGACGAGGAATCCACCGTGGTTTTCCTCAGCCGCACCAAGGAGGCAGAAGTGCCAGCCAAGAAGGCAGCCGCAGGGAAGGCGACAGCCAAAAAGGCTTCTCCCGCCAAGAAGACTGTCGCGAAGAAGGCCCCCGCCGCGAAGACGACCACCGCGCGGAAGGTCACCGCGAAGAAGACAGTCGCCAAGAAGGTGAGTGCGGCGAAGAAGACCGCCGTCAAGAAGACGGTGGCGAAGAAGGCGCCGGCGAAGAAGGCTCCCGCGAAGAAGGTCGTCGCGAAGAAGGCCGTCAAGAAGACGGTGGCCAAGAAGGCACCGGCGAAGAAGGCCGTCGCGAAGAAGACCGTGGCGAAGAAGGCCCCGGCCAAGAAGGCTCCCGCGAAGAAGGTCGTCGCGAAGAAGGCCGTCAAGAAGACGGTCGCGAAGAAGGCGCCGGCGAAGAAGGCTCCCGCGAAGACCGTGGCGAAGAAGGCCCCGGCCAAGAAGGTCGCCGCCAAGAAGGCCCCGGCCAAGACCGTCGCCAAGAAGGCTCCGGCGCGGAAGGTCGCGGCGAAGAAGGCGGTCAAGAAGACCGTGGCCAAGAAGGCGCCGGCGCGTAAGGCCCCGGCCCGTAAGGCACCGGCTCGCAAGACCACGACCGCGCGCCGTACCGCTCGCTGACAAAAGCTGAGGGGCGCCACCGGATTCCGGTGGCGCCCCTCACGCGCGTGCGGTCAGTCGTCGTTCCATTTCGGGTCGTTGTCCCAGGATTCGTTGCGTTCCTCGACTTTTTCCAGCGCCCGCGCGGCTTCCTCGGGTGAGTTGTACGGCCCCAGCCGGTCGGCCGATTTCGCGCCGGAGTACGGCTCGACCTGACCGGTCCTGGTGTTGTAGTACCACTCGTTGCTGTGATCGTCGCTCATCTCGGGCTGACCACCTCTCCGGAGTCCATGGTCTCGTCATTAGAATGTTCCCACCATGTCGATCCTCACTCCCGGCGGCATCTCGCCGCGCCGCGAAGTCCCTGCCGCCATTCCGCGCCCCGAGTACGTGGACCAGCCGGCGCCGACGCCGTACGACGGCTCGTACGTCACCGCGCCGGAGCTGATCGAGAAGATGCGCGTCGCGAGCAAACTCGCCGCGCAGGCGTTGCAGGCGGTCGGCGCCGCGGCCAAGCCGGGCGTGACGACCGACGAGCTGGACGCGGTCGGCCACGAGTACCTGATCGAGCGCGGCGCCTACCCGTCGACGCTGGGCTACCGCGGCTACCCGAAGTCGTTGTGCACCTCGGTCAACGAGGTCATCTGTCACGGTATCCCCGACGACCGCCCGCTCGAGGACGGCGACATCGTCAACGTCGACATCACCGCGTTCCTGGACGGCGTCCACGGTGACACCAACGCGACCTTCCTGGTCGGCAACGTCGACGAGGAGAGCCGCCTGCTCGTCGAGCGCACGCACGAGGCGCTGCTGCGCGGGATCAAGGCCGTCAAACCCGGCCGCCAGGTCAGCATCATCGGCCGCGTGATCGAGTCCTACGCCAAACGCTTCGGGTACGGCGTCGTCCGCGACTTCACCGGGCACGGCATCTCCACGTCGTTCCACTCCGGCCTGATCATCCCGCACTACGACGACGAGCGTTTCGACGACGTCATCGAGCCCGGGATGACCTTCACCATCGAGCCGATGCTCACCCTCGGCAGCTACGACTACGACCTCTGGGACGACGGCTGGACGGCCACCACCAAGGACAAGTCGCGCACCGCCCAGTTCGAGCACACGCTCGTCGTCACCGACACCGGCGCCGAGATCCTCACCCTGCCGTGAACCTCCAGCGCTACGACCACGCCCACCTGGCCGGCATCGTGGCGCTCTGCGACGCCGAGGGCTGGCCCAGCCTCGGCGCCGACCTGCACCGCGCCCACGCCACCCTCACCGCCCCCGGCGTCACGACAGTCGTAGCCCTGGACGGCGACCTGGTCGTCGGCTTCGCCTACCTCCTCAGCGACGGCCACCTCGCCTCCTACCTCTCGATGATGGCCACCCACGCCGACTACCGCCGCCAAGGCATCGGCCGCGCCCTCATCGACTACGCCCACCCCCTCACCGGCGCCCAGCGCATCGACCTGGTCACCGACACCGCCCAGGACTTCTACGCCTCCTACGAACACCACCGAACCTTCACCGGCTTCCGCATCCACCCATAGGCCCCACGAGCTGCCACACTGCACCCATGAACCAGGGTGGGGAACGCACAATCTCGATACCGCCGGCCTCCGTGATCTTCCGCAGGCTGTTCGACTTCAACGACTCGGACGGCTGGGGCTGGCGCTGGTTCATCGTCCGCATCCTCCTGATCGGCCTCGGCCGCGCCGCCGGCTCAGCCCTCTGGAAACTCACCACCGGCGAAGAAGTCGGCCTGGGCTGGTTCGGCGAACACGTCCTCGTCAACCTCTACCTCTGGGCCTCCCTCCTCGCCACCGCCCTCTACGCCCTCCACGACCGCCGCCGCGCGTGATCCTTTCTTGACCGGGGAAGTCAAGCAATTCGATCCTGGTCAGGGTTTACATCGATTGAGGTCGAATTGGCTGTGACGCGGCCGGAGGCTTCCTAGCCTGGCCGGATGACAGCTGTTCAGGGGAGCTCCGAAGAACGACCACGTCGACACCATCGACGGATCATGCGGCCACATCCCAACCCCACAAGGGTTTCGCGGGGCGTGGCGGTGGTCACCGCGCTGGCCTTGGTGGCCACGCTGACCGGTCCGGCGACCGAAGCCGCCGCCGAGCGGGCCGCCGAACCGGATCGCCGGACGGCGAAATCCACGCCGGTCAAGGGGAAGTTCGTCGACCCGCCGCGACCGCCGAGCACGAGCAATTCGACCACGGTCGACAAGTCGTCGCCGGTGTCCTGGCCGAAGCCGGCGACCGCCGACGTCCGGCTGCCCGCTGCGGACTGGCGGACGGCCCTGGCGGGTACGACGTCCCGCGCGCCCGCTGCCGGTACGCCGATCTCGATCGGCCGGGCCAAGGACACGGCCGGTACGCTCGCCGACGTCCGGGTCGAGGTCCTCGGCCGCCGGGACGACGCCCTCCTCTTCCGGCTCAGCCCGAAGTCCGGCGCCGCCAATGCCGCCAAGGCCGCCGGTAAGGTCTCGGTGGCTGTCGACTACCGCGCCTTCCGGCACGCGTACGGCGGCGACTGGGCGTACCGTCTCGGTGTCGTCGATCTGACCGCCGGACGGCGGCTGCCGAGCCAGAACACCGCGAACGGCCAGGTGACAGCCGACGTTCCTGCGACCGGTCTGTTCGCCCTCGAGGCAGCTGCTGCCGGGCCCGCGGGTGATTTCGGCGCGACCTCGCTGTCGCCGTCGGCGACCTGGCAGGTCGGCGGTTCGTCCGGGGACTTCAACTGGTCGTTCCCGATGCGGACGCCGCCGGCGACCAACGGCCCGGCGCCCGAGGTCGCGCTGAGCTACTCCTCCGGCAGCGTCGACGGCCGGACGTCGAGTACGAACAACCAGACCTCCTGGGTCGGTGAAGGGTTCGACCTGCAGCCCGGCGGCTCGATCGAGCGCCGCTACGCCTCCTGCGGATCGAAGTCCGAGGAGAAGGGCAACAATGCCGGCAAGCAGGTCGGCGACCTGTGCTGGGCGACGGACAACGCCACCCTGACCTTCAACGGCAAGGGCGGCGAGCTGATCCTGGACGACGCCACCAAGACGTGGCGCCCGATCCGCGACGACGGCAGCCGGTTCGAGCGGCTGACGCGCTCCGACGGCGGGCAGTACTGGGTGATGACCGACAAGCGCGGCGCCAAGTACTACTTCGGTCTCGACAAGCTCGACAAGCTCGACGAGCCCGGCGCGACGGCGACCAAGTCGGCCTGGACCGTTCCGGTCGCCGGCAACCACGCGACGGAGCCGTGTCACAAGCCGGGGGATTTCAAGGGGTCCTTCTGCGACCAGGTGTACCGCTGGAACCTCGACCACGCGGTCGACCCGCACGGCAACACGATGACGTTGTTCTACGACACCGAGGAGAACAAGTACGGGTACGCCGGTGACACGAAGGCCCTGAAGCCCTACACCCGGGCCGGCAACATCAAGCGGATCGAGTACGGCCAGGCCAAGGGCGCCGTCTTCACGAGCAAGCCGGTCGCTGCGGTCGACTTCACCACCGCGGAGCGTTGTTTCAATGCCTGCGCGCCGCAGGACTACGACGACACCCCGCTCGACACCGATTGCAGCACCAAGAGCACCTGCGACCACGGTACGCCGAGCTTCTGGACCAAGAAGCGGCTGACCAAGGTCACGACCTCGGTCTGGCGCGCCGAGAAGAACGCGCTGGAGCCGGTCGACAGCTGGTCGCTGCGGCACACCTTCGAGAACCCGGGCGACAACACCTCGCGCCGGCTCGGGCTGGTCGCGATCACGCACAGCGGCCACGTCGGCTCCACCCTGAACACGCCCGAGGTCACCTTCGGCAGCGTGCAGCGGAACAACCGGGTCAAGGACAACACCAACGAGTCGCTGCTGCAGTGGTTCCGGATCAACCGGATCAGCTACGGCACCGGCGCCGACCTGGCCGTCGAGTACAGCGACGAGCAGTGCAAGTTCGGCAGCCTGCCGGCGCCGGACCAGAACACGATGCGCTGTCACCCGATGAAGTGGACGCCGCCCGCCGGCGCCGAGAAGCAGGACTGGTTCCACAAGTACGTCGTCACCAAGGTCACCGAGACCGACCGGGTCGGCGACAGCGCCGTCCCGATCGTCACGAGTGTCGAGTATCCGGGCAAGGCGGCCTGGCGGCACGACGACGAGGACGGGCTGGTCGAGATCGGCCAGAAGACCTGGGCGCAGTGGCGCGGCTACGACAAGGTCGTGGTGAAGAAGGGCGACCCGCAGGGCGTTCAGACCGTGACCGAGCACAACTACTTCCAGGGCATGGACGGCGACAAGAACTCCAGCGGGCCGGCGAAGGAGCGGTCGTGGACCGGTTCGAAGGGCCAGCGGATCGCCGACGCGAACGCGTTCTCGGGGCACGAGCGGGAGACGGTCAAACTCGTCGACGGCAAGGTCGTCGAGCGATCGCTGTCCGACCCGTGGCTGTCGAACCCGACCGCGACCAGGGTCCGGGACTGGGGGACGACGCGCGCCTTCGCGGTCGAGGAGGAGAACGTCCGGCAGTGGGAGGCCAAGAACGGCGGCGGCGCCCGCGAGAGCGCCTCGGCGAACAAGCTGACCGGCACCGGCCAGGTCGCGTCGACCACCGACTACAACGACCTGTCCACCCCGAAGGACGACACCTGCACCACGTTCGCCTACACCGCGAACGCGGCCGGTATGGCCGACCTGCCGATCCACCAGCGGACGGTCGCCGCGGCCTGTGACCAGCCGGCCGGCAACGACAAGGTGATCACCGACCAGCGGTTCTACTACGACGGCAGCGACGAGCTCGGCAAGGCGACCAAGGGCGATGTCACCCGGGTCGACCGGCTGGCGAAGTTCGAGGCGGACGGGACGCCGGCGTACGAGACCGTCGTCCGCAACGGGTACGACGCGCTGGGCCGCAAGGTGTCGACGACGAACGCGCTCAACCAGACCACGAAGTACGGCTTCAGCCCGGCGCGTGGCCCGGTGACCGCGAAGTCGATCACGCACCCGAACAACCTGACCAGCACGTCGGCCGTCGAGCCCGCGTGGGGTGAGGAGAAGTCCGTCGTCGACGTCGCCGGACGCACCACCGTCTCCGAGCGCGACGGCGTCGGGCGGCTCACTAAGATCTGGCTGCCCGGCCGTTCGACCGGACAGACGCCGAGCGTCCAGCACACCTATCGGGTCACCGGGGACAAGGCCGGCCAGGTCGAGACCAAGACCTTGCGCAGCGATGGCAGCTACCAGACCGCCTACACGTTGACCGACGGCATGCTCCGGAAGCGCCAGCTGCGGCAGCCGGCCGCGGACGGCAGCTCGGGCACGATGGTGACCGACTTCCACTACGACTCTCGCGGCCTGCAGGTCCGCGAGGACGGCCCGTATTACACCAACGGCTCACCGGGGTCGGCCAAGATCTTCGACGCGGTGGACGCCGAGATCCCGATCAAGAAGAGCACGGTGTACGACGGCCTCGAACGGCCGGTGACCGAGAAGACCACGCTGATCGACGGGCGTGAGCTGGTCACCCGGCATCAGCACGACGCGGATCGGCAGACTGTCGACCCGCCGACCGGCGAGCAGGCGACCACGAAGATCACCGACGTCCAGGGGCGGCAGACCGAGCTGCTGCAGTACAAGACCGATGCGCCCGGGACGAGCTTCGACAAGACCAGTTACACCTACACGCCGTCGGGTCAGCTGGACACGGTGACCGATCCGGCCGGCAACGTCTGGAAGTACGAGTACGACCTGCGCGGTCGCCGAACCAAGTCCGTACATCCCGACCAAGGGGTGACGACGTTCACCTACAACCCGCTCGACCAGCTCGAGTCGTCGAAGGACGCGAAGGGCGACGTCCTGTTCTACGAGTACGACGAGCTGGGCCGCAAGAAGCAGTTGCGGGCCGGGAGCAAGGAAGGCGCGATCCAGGCCCAGTGGAGCTACGACGCCGCGGCCAAGGGTTCGCCGAGCAGCTCCACACGGTACGTCGGCGGCAAGGCGTACACGATCCGGGTGAAGGGCTACGACACCACCGGCAACCCGACCGGGACCGAGTTGGTGCTGCCGGACTCCGAGACCGGGCTACCGAAGACGTATTCCGTCGATCAGACCCACGACCCGAAGACCGGCAAGCTGCTCACCACCACGTTGCCCGGGGTCGGCGGGCTGCCGCAGGAGCGGCTGGAGCTCGGCTACAACGCCAACGACCTGCCGGTGAGCCTGAAGAGCAATCTCGGTACGTACGTGACCGACGCGCAGTACACCGAACACGGTGAGCTGAAAGACCTTCGGCTCGAGCGCAACGGGCTGGGGATCAACCAGCAGTTCGGTTACGAGGAAGGCAGCCGGCGGCTGCTGAACTCGACCACGCTGCGGGACTCCGGCGGCCCGGCGACGATCGCGAACACCAGCTACGAGTACGACGACGCCGGCAACGTCACCAAGATCACCGACGAACCGGCCGGTGAGGCTGCCGACACCCAGTGCTTCCGGTACGACGAGTACCGGCGGCTGACGAACGCCTTCACCCCGGGCAACGGCGACTGCGCCGTCGACCCGACGGTGGCCGCGAACCTCGGCGGCCCCGCGCCGTACGGACACTCGTGGACGTTCGACGCGACGGGCAACCGGACGTCGGAGAAGCGGGTCAGCGCGGCCGGGAACACCGAGAGCACCTACGCCTATCAGGCCGGTAAGGCCCACGCGGTCAGCAAGGTCACCACGACCGGGCCGGGCGGGACGAAGGTGGACGAGTACGGGTACGACGCCAACGGCGCCCAGACCGATCGCAAACTCGCCGGGGCCGGGGAGAAGTTCCACTGGAACGCCGAAGGCCGGCTCGACCGGGTCGAGAAGAACGGCAAGACCACGGCGTCCTTCGTCTACGATGCCGACGGCAACCGGTTGATCCGCCAGGACGACACCGGCCGGACGCTGTACATCGGTGCGACCGAGCTCCTGCTCAAGCCGGACGGCTCGCTGGTCGGTACCCGCTACTACCAACAGGGCAACCAGACGGTCGCAGTCCGGACCGGCGACCAGCTGCACTGGCTCGGCGCGGACCACCACAACACCGGCACCCTCAGCGTCGACGCGAAGACGCTGTCGTTCCAGCGCCGCCGGACCACGCCGTACGGCGAGACCCGCGGCGCCACGCCGACGGCCTGGCCGACCCAGCGCGACTTCGTCGGCGGCACCAAGGACCCGTCCACCGGCCTGGTCCACCTGGGCGCCCGCGAGTACGACCCGAGCACCGGCCGCTTCATCTCGGTCGACCCGGTCACCGACTTCGACGATCCACAACAGCTGAATGCCTACGCGTACGCCAACAACAACCCGGTCAGCTTCAGCGACGCCGACGGCCTGCGCTACGTCTCCCAGCTCGTCACCGAACTACGCACCCAGATCAAGACCATCACCAAACGCATCGTCGAGACCTACCACGCCATCGTCGTCGTCCGCACCGCGATCTATGCGATGGGCGTTTTCGCCAAGCTGGCTGCCCGCTTCGGGATGCACGACCTCGCCCGCCAGATCACCGGCTACATGGACGAGAAGGTCAAGGTCCTGCGGAAGCTCGTCCGCACGGTCAAACAACAGGTCCGCGTCCTGACCAGAGTCACCAAGAAGATCAACAAGTACGTCGGCCCCCGCGAACGCCGCGCCTACGCCGCGCAGCTGTCCGCGATGCGGACCCTCGCGACCTCGGCAAGCTCCCTGCAGGCGTCGACCGAGGCGATGCACGCGGAGACCAAACGCTTCGTGGCCGAGAAGGAGGCCGCCGAGATCGCCAAGGCCAACCAGAAGGCCTGGGAGGAGAGCAAACAGCGGGAAGCCGAGACCCGGGCCGAGTACATGAACGAGCAGCGCATCGACCGCGAAGCCCAGGCGGCGGTCGACTTCTACAAGTCCGACACCGGCCAGGTCTTCACCTGGGTCTTCGACAAGACCTGGGGCTGGTTCACCGGGCTCGGCGGCAAGAAGTTCGAGCAGGCCGCCGACCTCGGCCTGGAGACCATCGTCGATCACGGCACGGACAAGGAGTGGCACAAGCAGCGGATCAAGAACTGGGAGAAGAACCCCCAGCCCAACCCGTGCGAGAGCATCTACGCCGGCTGCTGAGCCGGAGGACCGCGGTGGCCGGCTCTTCGGGGCCGGCCACCGGTGGTTGAGGAGAGGAGGAGTGATGAGGCGAGTGCGGTGGGTTGGGCTTGGCGTTGCTGGGGTGCTGGTGGCTGGGGCGTTGGGGGTGGCGCCGGTTGCGGCGGTGGGGGAGCAGGCGCCGGCGGCGGAACTGGTTGAGGTAGTGGGGGAGCGGAGCGAGACTCGGCGGGTGTTTGTGAAGCCGAGCGGGGAGAAGGTGCTGGAGGAGTATGTGGAGCCGGTTCGGGTTCGCAAGGGGAAGGGCTGGGTGCCGGTTGACACCACGCTGGAGGTTGGACCGGATGGGGCGGTGCGGCCGAAGGCTGCGGTGGCGGGGGTGCGGTTCTCGGCCGGCGGGGACGATCCGATGGTTGCGTTGAGCAACGAGAAGACGACGTTGCGGATGGGCTGGAAGGGGAAGCTGCCGAAGCCGCGGGTCGATGGGGACACGGTGACCTATCCGGAGGTGTATCCGGGGGTTGACCTGCGGTTGCGCGCGCAGGTGGCCGGGTTCTCGCAGGTGCTGGTGGTGAAGACGCCGGCGGCCGCGAAGAACCCGGCGCTGCGCCGGATCCGGTTCCCGATGAGCGGTACCGGACTGTCGTTCCAGACGCGGGCGGACGGTACGTCGGTGGCCAGGAACGCGGCCGGTAAGACGGTGTTCGCCGCGGGGAAGGCGGCGATGTGGGACAGTTCCGCGGCCGACGCCCAGTTACCGACGACCAAGGACGGGCGTGACCTCCTCGTCGAGCCGGACCAGCGGCTGCTGAATGCTCCGGCCGACCGGTTCCCGTTGTACATCGACCCGACCTGGTCGAGCTGGCAGTACCTGTGGACCCATGTCAACGAGATGTCGGCCGACACGCCGTACTGGGATCGCGATCGCGAGGAGGGGGCGAAGGTCGGGTTCTCCTACGATCGCGCCGTCCGCTACCGGTCCTTCTTCCGGATGAAGACCGACCTGGTCGGCGGCGCCCGGATCAAGGACGTCACGTTCAGCATCACCCTGCACCACTCGCCGAGCCGGACGCCGACCCCGGCCGCGCTGCACGAGACCGACGAGATCCGCCGGGAGGACAACGTCACCTGGAACCGCACCCGGAACAGTTGGCGGGAGCCGGCGCTCGACGTCCAGAGCGGAGCGTCGTACTCGGAGCAACCGGACGACGAGATGGAGTTCAAGTCGGCGGCGCTGAACCAGGTCGTGCAACGGGCCGCGGACGGGCGGCTCGAATCGGTGACGCTGGGCCTCAAGGCGGCGGACGAAGGGAACAACTTCCAATGGAAGAAGTTCCGCGCCGAGACGGCCCGGCTGGTGATCACCTACAACAACGTGCCGCGGGTGCCGCGGGAGGTGGGGATTCGGGGGGTGCGGAGCTGTGGGACGGCGGCGGCGCCGGCGATGATCGCGACGCCGGAGCCGCAGTTTCGGGCTGTGGTGGCTGATCCGGACAACGAGAACGTGAATACGAAGCTGACCGTGCGGCGGGTGGCTGACGGGCAGGTGGCGTACGAGACGTCGCCGACGCTGACGACGTCCGGTACGGCGTTCTCGTGGTCGCCGGTGCCGGCCGGGGCGCTGGCCGAGGATGTGCCGTACTACTACGTCGCGCGGAGTCACGACACTGTCGATGAAGGTCCGGAGAGTCAGCGCTGCTACTTCCAGATCGACAGCCGGCGTCCGGGCACGGCGCAGCTCGCCTCCCAGGACTACCCGAAGGGTGACCGCGGCGTCCCGGCCCGAACCGTCGGGATGATCCAGCTGCGGCCGGCCGCGACCGACACCGACGTCGTCGAGTACGTCTACGGCTTCGAGAGCGGGAAGGTGAACCAGCGCATCAAGGCCGGCGCCGATGGCAGCGCCCAGCTGCCGATCAGCCTGTGGCAGAAGGACGTGGCGAGTCAGCCCGAGGCTCCGACGGTTTACGTGAAGGCGGTCGACAAGGCCGGTAACACCAGCCCGACGGCTGCTACCTGGAAGCCGTTGGCGACGAAGCTGACCACGCTGCCGCCGCTGAAACGCGGTGACGTGGACGGCGACGGCCGGGCCGACATCGTCACGGTCCTTGACCATGGCAACGAACGGACCGGCATCTGGAACCTGGCCGGCAAGCCGGGCGGTGGATTCGCCACCGCGAGTATGAACTGGGACAGTGACGAAGGCGGCGGCTACGGGCTCAACACCACCCGCAGCGCCCAGGGCGACTTCGACGGGGACGGTCGGCAGGACGTCGCGATGCTGCGCGAGTTCGCCGGCCGGGCGATCGAGTTGCGGGTGTTCCGCTGGGAACGCAACCAGTACTTCAGTGCGGCCGCGCCGAGCTGGTTGAGCGAGCGGGGCGCGTTCGGGTTGAGCAGTGCGCGGCTGCTGGCCGGCGAGGTCGACGGGGACAACAAGGCGGATCTGGTCGTCCAGGTCAACACGCTCGATGGTGGCTGGCGCGCGATGGTCTTCCGGGGCGCGCAGCCTGGTCAGCCGGTCGATTGGGTGCGGGTACCGGCCAACGGCGGTGAGTGGTCGCTTAGCGCGCCGGTGCTGGCCGATGTCGACGGCGACGGCCGCGACGATCTGGTCGACCAGCGGAACCTCGGCAATTGCCGGACGAGCACGTTGCTGTTCCGCTCGACCGGCGTCGGCTTCGAAGCCGCGGACGCACCGCTGTTCGACAGCGGGGACGGCGGGCATTGTTGGGAGAAGTCGATGACCACCGCGGCCGACGTCGACGGTGACGGCCGGGACGACGTCGTTGCGGTCTACGAGCACAGCAACTCCGACACCGCGCTGCGGGTCTTCCGATCCACCGGTACCCGGCTCACACCGTCCGAGTGGTGGCGGCAGCCGGACCGGTTCGATCCGGCGAAGGTGCAGCTGCGCGGCGGTGACTTCACCGGGGACGGCAAGGACGACGTCGCCCTCGTGCACACCCTGCCGGGCGGCGGTCGGGAGGTCTACACGCTCACCTCGTCCGGGACGGCGTTCGCGGACCCGGTCCGGGTCTGGACCGAGCCCGGAGTCGGGGCCAACACCGGGGCGAAGGTGACGATCCAGCGCCGTACGTACGAGCTGGTGAACCGGCAGACCGGTAAGTGCCTCGATGTGTTCGACTCGGCTCAGGCCGATCCGGCCGAGCTGGTCCAATGGGAGTGCAACGGCGGGCTGAACCAGCGGTTCCGGATCAACGAGGTGGCCGGGACGACGCAGTACGAACTGCACACCGTGCACCGCAGCGGCGTCCGGTCCGACCCGAAGCCGCGGTGTCTCGACATCGGCAACCAGTCCACGGCGGACGACGTGCCGCTCGTGCAGTGGGTCTGCACTGGGCGCGGCAATCAGCAGGTGCAACTGGAGTACCTGGAAGGCACCAGCTACGACGCCGTCGTCCGGCTGCGATTCGCGCACAGTGACAAGTGCCTGGGGACCGGCGTCAACGGTCGTGGTGACCATGCGCCGTACCAGAAGACCTGTGCCGAGGACGGCGGTCAGCAGTGGTTCCTGCGCCCGGCTTTCAACGGTTCGCAGCTGACCGGCAAGCATCGGATCCGGCCGCTGCACACTGACAACGTGCTCGACGTCGAGCACTGCTCGCAGCAGGACCCCGAGGCGCCGATGCGGATCTGGCACTGGATTCCGACCAGCCCGTGTCAGCAGTGGGAGTTCAAGCCGCTGGGTGACGACGTCTACACGATCGTGGACCCGAGCACGTCGGAGGTGATCGACGTCCTCGGCTGTTCGGTCCAGAACCTCGGGAACGTCCATACCCAGCCCGAAGGGGACTCGCCCTGTCAGCGCTGGCGGGTCGAGAAGGCACCAGGCGACGAAAAGAGCCCTACCGCCTGGAGCATGATCCAGACCAGGTCGGGGAAGTCGATGGATGTCTCCGGATGTGAGCCGGCCGAAGGCACCCGGCTCATCCTGTGGGACTACTGGAGCGGTCCCTGCCAGCGTTTCGAGTTGCGGCAGTTCTAGCCGGATCGGCCCGGGCCGAGGGTGGCCCGGGCCGATTGTCGGTCAGCGGTTGGAGGCGGCTTGGATGAAGGCGGCCAGGTCGGCGGCTTGCTGGATGCGGGACGGTTCGTGGACGTACATCATGTGGCCGGCCGGGTAGTACTTGACCTCGATGTTGGCGGCCAGGTCGCGGGGGATGTTGAGCCGGGCGAGGGTGTGCTCGGTGGCGAAGTACGGCGTGGCGCCGTCGTAGTAGCCGGAGGCGACGTGGATCTTCAGGTGCGGGTTGGTGCGCAGGGCGTCGGCGAGTTTGTCGGCGACGGTGATCTGGGCGCCCTCGAACTCCTTGAACGACCAGTTCTTCGCGGCGTCCGAGCTGAGCGTCTCGTAGTGCAGGTCGTTGCTGTAGCCGAGTTCGGCGCGGACGTAGTGGTTGAGGGCGGCGGCGTACGGGCCGATGATCGCGGCGAACGACGGATCCTTGCCGCTGGCATCGATCGCGTAGTCCTGCTCCCAGCCGAGGAAGCGGCCGTCCAGGCGGCCGACGGTACGGCGCTGGGAGCGGAGCAGCTCGGTGTAGAAGCGCTGGTGCTCGATCCGCAGGTCGACGCGGTCGATGTAGTCCTCGGACAGGCCGGTCAGCTCGGCCAGCCGGGTGACGACCTCGGCCCGGTAGTCCGCGGGAATTCGATTGCCCTGGGCAAGCGCATTCGGGTAGCGGCCGGCCGCGAAGCGCTCGGCGTCGGCGATCACCTCGTCGAGGGTCCGGTCCGGGATCAGGCCGTGGTAGTGCGCGATCGCGGCGTACGTCGGCAGGAACAGGGTGTACGGCAGGTCGTTCCCGGCGTAGAAGTCGAGCGTGCCGAACTCGAGGACGACGGAGATCAGCATCACGCCGTTCAGGTACATGCCGTAGCGGCTCTGCAGATGATCGGCCAGCCCGGCGGCGCGGGTCGTCCCGTAGGACTCGCCGGCCAGGAACTTCGGCGAGATCCAGCGTCCGTGCCGCGACGTCCACAGCCGGATCACCTCGCCGACCGACTCCAGATCCCGCGTGAAGCCGTGGTAGTCACCCGGCTTCTCACCCTCGACGGCCCGCGAGTACCCGGTCGAGACCGGGTCGATGAACACCAGGTCGGTGTACGGCAGCAGGCTCTCCGCGTTGTCGACCAGCTCGTACGGCGGCGCCGCCACCGACCCCGCGTCACCCGAAACCACCCGGCGCGGCCCGAGCAGCCCCAGGTGCAGCCAGATACTCGACGACCCCGGCCCGCCGTTGAACGCGAAGGTCACCGGCCGCTCCGCCGCGTCGGCGTCGTCCAGCGTGTACGCCGTCACGAACACTTCGGCCTTCGGCTGGAAGCCCTCCGACTTACCGTCGGTGAGCACCTCCTCACGCAGCACGATCCGGCCGGTCGTGGCGGTGTAGTGCAGCTCCTGCCCGCCGATCGTCACGCTGTGCCGGGTGGCCACCAGGTCGTCGGTCGGCGCGGCCGGCTTCGTGGTCTCGGTGCTCTCGTCGTTCGCCATGTCAGGCACCCTAAACGACCTCAGGTGTACGGCGACCCGGACCGCCTCCGGGCCGCCGTACACCAGCTCCTAACTCAGCGAGAAGTTGTCGACGTCGAACAGCGCGCCCGACCCGCCGCTGAAGGTCAGGAAGAGCGCACCGGTGCCGGACGCCGTCAACGCGGTCGTCACGGTCTGGTAGTTCTCCCAGCCGCCAGTGACCGGGACGGCGACCGATCCGAGGATCGGCCCGGTGGCCGAGCCCGAGCGGACCCGGATGGTGCCGCCGATGCCGCCGGACGAGATCCGCGCGGTGAACCGTGTTGCCCCCGCCGTACTCACCTGCGAGTATCCGGCCCAGTCGCCGTTGTCGATGTAGCCGAGCGTCCGCCCGCCGGTCGCGCCGTTGTGCGGAGCGATCTGGACGCCGGACTGCGACGTGAACGCCTCACCCTCGATCGGGATCACCGGGGGAGTGGAGGTGGCGCCCGCGGCGTACTGGATGCCTCCCAGCAGGTGTTGCCGGAAGGCGGGCTCGGAGTACGACGCGATCGTGTGCCCGAAGCCGGTGTAGAACGAGCGGCCCGAGCCCTGGGCGTGGTACCAGGCGATCGGATGGTCGCCCATGTTGCCGCCGCTGTAGGTGGATTCGTCGAGGTTGATCAGCACCCGCACGTTCGGCCGCGGGTTGGTCCCGTAGTTGTACAGCTCGTCCGACCGCACCCAGGTCGTCCCGAGATGCGCCGTCGACTGATGCGTGCGGTCCTCGACCCGGGCGGTGACCTGCTGGATGTGCGGGTGGCTGTGGAACCACGCGCCGACCAGCTGCCCGTACCAGGGCCAGCCGTACTCCGTGTCCGCCGCCGCATGGACGCCGACGTACCCGCCGCCGCCGTTGATGTACGACTCGAACGCCGTCTGCTGCGCGGCGTTCAGCACATCTCCGGTCGTACTGAGGAAGACCACGGCCTTGTACGCCGCCAGCCCGGCCGTGGTGAACGCGTTGGCGTCCTCGGTCGCGGTGACCGTGAACCCGTTCGCCGCGCCGAGATCGCGGATGGCCTGGATCCCGGCCGGGATCGAGTCGTGCCGGAAGCCGGCCGTCTTGCTGAAGACGAGCACCTGGTACGGCGCCGCCGCGCACGCCAGTTCGGTGTTCAGGCCGGCCACGATCAAGCCACCGGCGATGAGTGCGGTACGTCGGGAGAAGGTGGTCATGATGCTCCTCAAGGGGTGACGGTGAAGGTGTCGACGTCGTACAGATTTCCCGCGCCGCCGACGAAGGCCAGGAACAGCGGCCCGCTCGCCGAGCCGTTCAGCGTGGTCGAGACGTTCTGGAAGTTCTCCCAGCCGCCGGTGACCGGGACGGCGACCGACCCGAGCAGGGTCCCGGTCGCCGAGCCCGCGCGAATCTGGAGCGTGCCGCCGGCGCCGCCGGACGAGATCCGCGCGGTGAAGCCGCGCATCCCGGCCGTGCTCACCTGCGAGTACCCGGCCCAGTCGCCGTTCTCGATGTAGCCGACGGTCGCTCCGCCGCTCGCGTTGGTGTGCGGCGCGCGCTGGACGCCGGACTGCGACGTGAACGCCTCACCCTCGGTCGTCGTCCCGCCGGAGCCGGTCGTGTTCAGCGTGAACGCGTCCAGGTCGAACAGGTTCCCGCCGGTCGGGCCCTTGAACACCAGCACCAGGGTGGTGGTTCCGGACGGCCGGTTGCTCAGGTTCCCGCTGACGTTGACGAACGTGTCCCAGCTGCCGGTCGGTGCGACGGCGGCGCTGCCGAGCAGAGTGCCGTTCGGCGAGCCGACCCGGACCTCGAGCGTGCCGCCGACTCCGCCCGACGAGACGCGCGCGGTGAACGACGTCGCGTTACCGACGACATACGGCTGGAACGAGATCCAGTCGTTGTTGTCGACGTACCCGACCGTCTTGCCGCCCTCGGCCGGCGCGTGGTCGGCCAGCTGGATACCGGACTGCGCGCCGAAGTGCTCGGCCTGCCGGTGCCGCGGCTGCAGCTTGTGCTTGTCGACCGAGGTCAGCCCGCCGTTGTCGGTGTAGGACGCGGTGAAGACGCCGTACACGTTGGCCGCCGGGTCGTGCTCACCGTCCACCGGGACGTCGATCGATCCGCTGCAGCCGTTCTTCGCGGTGATCTCGTGTTCGTGCGAGTCGTGCCCGAGCAGGTAGGTCACCTTGACCCGGGAACAGTCGATCGTCCCGTCCTCGGGGTCGGTGACGGTCACCTGGAACGGCACGTTGTCGCCGAACGAGAACAGCTGCCCGTCGGCCGGTGTCTGCAGGGTGACCGTCGGCGCGGTGTTCCCCACGCTGATCTGGACGTTCGCCGATCCGGTCAGGCCGGTCGGGTCGGTGACGGTCAGCGTCGCGGTGAAGTTGCCGGCGGTGTTGTAGGTGTACGTCGGGTTGGCCTGGGTCGAGGTGCCGCCGTCGCCGAAGGTCCAGCGATACGTCAGCGCGCCGCCCTCGGGGTCGGAGCTACCGGCCGAGGAGAAGTTCACCGTCAACGGCCGTCCGCCGGACGTCGGCGTCCCGGCCGCCTTGGCGATCGGGTTGCGGTTCTGCGCGCCGATGTACTCGATTCGCCACAGCGCCTGGTTGTTCGAACCGGTGCCGTAGTCGAGGACGTAGAGCGCGCCGTCCGGACCGAACGCCATGTCCATCACCTGCGTGCCGGTCCAGGGGAACGCGCCGATATCGCCGACGCCGCCGGTTCCGGTCACCTCGATCGCCTTGATCCAGCGGCGGCCGAGCTCACCGGCGAAGTAGCGGCCGTTCAGCGAGGCCGGGAACTTGACCGGCGAGTTGAGGTTGGCGTCGAAGCGGTAGACCGGGCCGCCCATCGGGGACTCCGAGCCGGTGCCGAACTCGGGCGGCGTACCGGCGTCACCGGCGTACCGGATCCAGGCGGGCTGGGCCGGGGGCAGCGTGGTCAGACCGGTGTTGCGCGGTGAGTTGTTGGTCGGGCCGCCGGCGCAGTTGAACTTCGCGCCGGAAGGGCCGCTCGGGAAGACGTAGTCGTTGTAGGTCTCGGTGCTGGTGTTCAGGCCGGTGCAGTACGGCCAGCCGTAGTTGCCGGGGGCAGTGATCCGGTTGAACTCGACCTGGCCGTTCGGCCCGCGGTTCGGGTTGGTGACGCCGGCGTCCGGCCCGTAGTCGCCGAGGTAGACGATGCCGGTCGCCTTGTCGACACTCATCCGGAACGGGTTCCGGAAACCCATCGCGTAGATCTCCGGCCGGGTCTGCGCCGTGCCGGGCGCGAACATGTTGCCGGCCGGGATCGTGTAGCTGCCGTCGGCCTGCGGTTTGATCCGGAGCACCTTGCCGCGCAGGTCGTTGGTGTTCCCCGACGTCCGCTGCGCGTCGAACTGCGGGTTCCGGTTGGACCGCTCGTCGATCGGCGTGTAGCTGTCGGACTGGAACGGGTTGGTGTCGTCGCCGGTGGTCAGATAAAGGTTGCCAGCGGCATCGAAGTCGATATCGCCGCCGACGTGACAGCACTGACCGCGGTCGTTCGGGACCCGCAGCATGATCTTCTGGCTGGCGAGGTCGAGGGTGTTGTCGGTCTTCAGGAGGAACCTGGACAGGTGCAGCTCACCCTTCCAGGTGTCCCAGGTGGACTGCGTGCCCTCGGTCGGCGCGTCACCGCCCGGCGTACTCAGCTGTGGCGAGAAGTACAAGTAGACAAAGCGGTTCGTCGCGAAATTCGGATCGACCGCGACACCTTGCAGACCTTCCTCGTCGTGCGTGTAGACACTCAGCTTCCCGGCCAGCGACGTCGCGCCGTTCACGTCGGTGATCCGCACCGAGCCGTCGCGGGCGGTGTGGATCACCGACCGGTTCG
The DNA here is from genome assembly GCF_055584105.1 of Kribbella sp. NPDC104218. NCBI lineage: Bacteria > Bacillati > Actinomycetota > Actinomycetes > Propionibacteriales > Kribbellaceae > Kribbella > Kribbella sp. NPDC104218. Next base: position 572,034 of record NZ_JBVJMQ010000002.1, on the reverse strand, counting down.
GCAGCACGGCGAGCGACATCGGCTCGCCGAGCTCGTTCGCGCCGCTGGCCAGCGAGATCTGCTGGTAGTCACCGGGCGGGATCGTGGAACCGGCGACCGCCGTGGAGGCGGTCAGGCCGAGTGTCGCGGTCAGCACGGCGGAGATCAGCAAGGAGATCCGCCGGACACCTTTCCTGGTCATATGGCTTGCTCCTTCAGTTGTTGATCAGGTCGAACTGTTCCCAGGGGCCGATCGCCGTTCGGTTGGCGATCAGGGCGGCCGCGCCGGCGTTCTCGGCGCAGACCAGGTTGTTGTTGACTTGTGCGCGGAAGCTGACCGTGCCGTCGCCGTTGCGGATCAGCTGGAAGGTCTCCCAGGAGCCGACGGCCGCGTTCTTCGCGAGCAGCGGAGCTGCCCCGGCGTCGTCGGCGGCGACGTACAGGCCGTTGGCCTTGGCTTTCAGCGAGACGTTGCCGTTGCCGAGGTCGGTCAGCTCGAACTGCTGCGAGGTACCGATCGTGGTGCTGTTCGCGATCAGCGGCGTCCCGGTGCCGGCCGTCACGTACTTGCCGTTGGCGCGGGCGCGCAGGCTGATCGTGCCGTTGCCCGGTGTTGCCTTGGGCAACCCGATCGAGACCCGGTCGTAGCGCCGGGCGACAGTGGCCGGCGTCCCGGTGAGAGCCTCGAACGGCTGGACTGCGGATCCGGTCTTCTCCACCAGGTAGGACCGGCCGGCTTGCGCCGGAATCGTGAACGTAGCGCTGGACTGCGCCGGGACGACGACCGCGCGGGTGCGGCCGTCGAGGACGGTCACGCTCTGCCCGGGCCATGGACTCCGGACGGCGAGCTGTTGGTCGGCCCCGGAGCTGATCGCCACCGTGGTCGGCGCCCCGCCGCTGACTTGGACGTGCACCTTCGACTTGTGGCCGATGGCAACCGTCCCTTCACCGGTCCAGTCGCTCGGCCAGGCGGGTGCGATCCGCAACAGGCCGTCGTAGTCCTGCGCCAGTGCCTCCGGTACGGCGATCGCGAGGACGCCGGAGTGTTCGATGTACGGCTCCGATGCCTGTTGGGCGGTGAAGCTCGCCATCCCGGACGGGTAGACCTGGAACTGCCGGATCGCGGCCAGTAGCGCGGTCTTCACGTCGTTTGCCAGCCCGAGCCGGGCCGCGTGCAGCGCGTCGTAGCTCCAGGTGTGGCTGTTGACGTAGCTGCGTGCGGTGTACGTACGGCGTCCGAGGGCCGAGTTGTCACCGATCAGGTTGAACGGCCAGACCGCTTCCAGACCGATGTTCTCAAAGTTGCGGCGTTGCGCGGCCGGTTGGGTGGACGGGCCGATCATCGTCGTCCCGTTGGCGTCGTCCGCCGGGGTCAGCAGCTGTTGCTGGGTTGCCGTGTCGGTGCGCGGCAACGTCTGCAGCTTCGGGATCGCGGCGTTGAGCTGGTTGACCAGCGCCGCGTCGACGTTGAGCAGTTGCGCGGCCCGGACGGCGACCGGGAAGAACGACTGCATCGCCGCGACATCCGTCGCCGGGTTGGTGACGTCCCACTGGGTCTCGTGGGCGTTCGACCGGGTGTGAAGCTTGCCGTCGGCACCTGTCGTCGCATGCGACAGCAGGAACTGCGCCGCGCCCTTGATCAGCGGGTAGTGCGCCTGCAGGAAGGACCGGTCGTCGGTCATCCGGTAGTGCTCCCAGACCCACAGGCCGACCTCGGCGCCGGTGGTGACGTTCAGGGAGTTCCACATCGGCGGGATGGTCGAGTCGCAGGACGCGTTGTCGTTGCCGCCGTTGTAGGTACCGTTGCCGTTGAAGCGCATCGTCTCCGGGACGCAAAGCCCTTGTTTGCCGGGCATGTGCGCGCTGGTCCAGGCGGCGATCGCGTCCAGGTTGTCGAGGTAGAGCCGGAACATCGGGTCGTTCAGCGCCGGCAGTCCGGCGGCCAGGTTGGCCGCGACCTGCATCCGCAGGTTCCAGAACCAATAGCCGGCCGGGTACCAGTCCCGTTTGTCCTGCGAGAACGTGAACAGATCCGCGACCCCGGCCTGGGAGCCGGGCAGGACGCCGCGACTCTGCGCCGCGCTCGCGTACAGGAAGATCGTCCGCAGGTTCTCGACGTAGTCGCCGGTCCCGTCGGGTGAGCTGATCTTGATCAGCCCCGCCGAGCTCCAGTAGTTGTGCCACCACTGCAGATGGGCAGCGCGGACCTCGCCCTGCGTGGCGCCGTTCAGGACGTTGTTCGTGGTGGCGATCGAGTCGCCGCCGGTCCAGGCCGGCGCCGCGACGACGACCCGGAACGAGCCGTTGGCGTTCGGTTGGAAGCTGACCTGTGCGGTCAGGTTGTTGGGGGTGGAGGCAACGACATTGCGGCCGCCGGCGCTGATGCCGGCGAGCGAGCCGAAGGTACGGCCGGACGCGCCGGCGCCGTTGTTGTCGACCCATATTTCCGCGAGCGCCGCCGTACTGCCGACGGCTCGGGCCTGTGGCGCCCGTCCGGACCAGAGCTTCACCTGAGCGATCTGGGTGCTGTTCGGGTCGGCGCCGGTGACGTCGACGACGAGCTGCTGGGTGTCGGCCCGGATGAACGCGGTCGCGGTCATGCCGCCGCCGGACTGCCGCAGCATCCCGTCGTACAGATCGAGTCTCGCGCTGAAGTCGGCCGCGCCGGTGAGCCGGGACAGGCCCGGAATCACCAAGTGGCCAAGGGATTTGCGGTCCGGGAAGGTGTCGGTGCGGTTGAGTTGGGCGGTGAACCCGTCGGCGGCCCAGACGGCCGCGCCGAGGGCGCCGTTGCCCAGCGGGAGCGAGTCGGCCGGCGCCGGGTTGGGTCGCTGCAGGACGACGTCCGAGCGCCGGACGACGTTCGGGGTGTCGACGGCGAACGCGCCGTCGCGCCAGGCCGTGGTGCCGGGCGCCGCCTGAGCCGACGGTGCGGGCAGGACGGCGGCGATCAGGGCCAGACAGAGCAGGATGCGGAGTTTCGGCCGGATTTTGGGCAGGCGTGAGCGCACTGGGAAGTGCATCGGACCTCACTGATGGTGCGGGGCGGACCCATCGGCCGGGTGCGGGCGAACCCTGGGTGCTATCGGATGTTTCCTGCCCCGGAGCGTCACGTCAAGACTTCGTTGGGCGACCATCCGAAGTAACTTGTTCTAATCTGTGCCCATGGCGACGATCTTTCACCTCGCGCTCCCCGACCAGTGGGCGGCGGCCCAGGCGGCCGGCTGCTACCGCTGGTCGACGCGCGGCAAGTCCCTCGACGACGGCGCGACCTTCATCCACGCCGCCCGGCACGACCAGGTCGCGCTGGTGGCGAATTTCGTCTACGCCGATGTCGAGGGCGCCCTCGACCTGCTGGTGATCGACACCGAGCGCCTCGTCTCGGCCCTGTGCGACGAGGACCTGGACGGGATCGGCATCAGCTTCCCGCACATCTACGGCCCGCTGAACCTGGACGCCGTCGTCGACGTCCGCCGCTACGAGCGCGCCGCCGACGGCCGATGGCCGGACGTCAGCCCGCAAGCCGTATCCTGATCCCGGAACGGGTCGGTCGGGCGATCGCGTCGGTCACGCGAGTGGCCGCCGAGGAAAGTCCGGACTCCACAGGGCAGCGTGGTGGGTAACGCCCACCCGGGGCAACCCGCGGGACAGTGCCACAGAGAACAGACCGCCAGCGGCCTGGATGAACCCCGTGGTTCATCCAGGTGCGGGTAAGGGTGAAACGGTGGTGTAAGAGACCACCAGCTCCCCAGGTGACTGGGGAGGCTCGGTAAACCCCACGTGGAGCAAGGCCAAGAAGGACGCCGGGCAACCGTCGTCCGCGCGAGCGTTCGAGGGCTGCCCGCCCGAGCTCGCGGGTAGGCTGCTGGAGGCGCCTGGCAACAGCCGCCGTAGATGGATGATCGCCGATCACAGAATCCGGCTTACAGACCGACCCGTTCCCAACTCCCGGCTCAGAAGGTGTGCTCGTCTCCCGGGAAGGCGCCCGACGCGACATCGGCGACGTACGCCGTGACGGCCCCGGTGAGGATGCCGCGCAGATCGGCGTACTGCTTGACGAACCGCGGCATCGCGCCGGAGCGCAGGCCGGCCATGTCCTGCCAGACCAGGACCTGGGCGTCGGTGTCGCGGCCGGCGCCGATGCCGATGGTGGGGATGGGGACGCGTTTGGTGATCTCGGCGGCGACGTCGCCGGGGACCATCTCGAGGACGAGGGAGAAGGCGCCGGCTTCGGCGAGGGCGACGGCGTCGTCGATCAGGCCGGCGGCCTGGTCGCCGCGGCCCTGGACGCGGTAGCCGCCGATGCTGTGCTCGCTCTGCGGGGTGAAGCCGATGTGCGCCATCACCGGGATACCGGACTGCGTCAGCTTCTCGACCATTGGGACGACGGTCCGCCCGCCTTCGAGTTTGACGGCGTGGACGCCGGCCTCCTTCATGAACCGCACGGCGGTGTGGAAGGCCTGCTCGGGGGAGGCCTGGTAGGAGCCGAACGGGAGGTCGGCGACGACGAGCGCGCGGTCGGCGGCGTTCGCGACGGCGCGCGCCAGCGGGATCAGCTCGTCGACGGTGACCCGGAGCGTGGTGTCGTAGCCGAAGACGTTGTTGGCCGCCGAGTCGCCGACGAGCAGCACCGGGATGCCGGCCTGGTCGAAGATCTCCGCGGTGTACTGGTCGTACGCCGTCAGCATCGCCCACTTCTCGCCGCGGTTCTTCATGTCCCGCAGGTGGTGGACGCGGTACCGGCGCGGGGTCCCGCTGGCCGGGCCGTCACCGGAACCGCCGCCCTCGGCGGGCCGGTTCGCGGCCGGACGGCCCTCGGCGGGCGTGGCCGGTGCGCTCTCGGACGCCGTACTCGCGGCGGGCTGGGCCCGGCGCGCGGCGCGGTGCGAGGCGACGTGGTCGAGCGCGACCTGGCTCGGTGCGTCCTGCTGGACGTCGGCACGGCGGCGGGCGCCGACGCGCCGCTCACTCGTGGGCTCGCTGACCGGAGTGTCGCTCTCGTACTCCGCGCTAGGGTCGGACAGATAGCTGTTGTCCGAACCCGCCGGAGCCGGAGCCGGGTTCTGCGCAGGCTGCGGTGCCGGCTGAGCCGTGGGCGGCTGCGGACTCGGCTGCGCCACCTGCGGCTGGACCAACTGCTGGGGCTGCGCCGGCGGCTGCGGCGGTCGCTGCTGGACCGGCTGCTGCGGCGGCTCAATCGGCTGCTGGGACGGCGGCTGCGGCGGAATGATCGGCTGCACACCCGTCAGCGCGCTCGGCTGATGCGCCGGCGGGTGAGTGGCCGGCTGGGCCGGCGGCTGGCCGTAGCTCGTCGGCGGCTGCTGGCTCAGGCCGTTCGTCTGGGCCGAGCCGTTCTGCATCGGGGTCGGAGCCGGGCTGCTCCAATTGGCCGACCCGTTGGACGCCGGTGGCGCGGGCGGGCGCGGTGCCGACTGCTGCTGCGGCGGCGGACCGCTCGGCGCCTGCCGGTTCGGCGGGACGCCGTTGCTCCCGTTCGTCGGGGCGAACGGGCTGGCCTGCCGGTTCTGCGGCGGCTGTTGCGGCTGGGCCGGCGGCTGCTGCGGCCGGAACGGGTTCTGCTCCTGCTGCTGGTACGGCGGCTGGCCGTAGCCCTGCGGCTCCTCGGCGTACCGCTGCTGCTGCGGCGGCTGGGCCGGGGGAGAGCCGGGCAGGTACGGCGGCTTCGGCACGTACGGCTGCTGCGGCACCGGGCCGCGCTCGAACTGGCGGGGTGCGTTCGGCAGCGACGGCGACGGGTCGAGACCCAGGCCACTCGGCCGGTCCCGCCACGGGTCGCTGTCGTAGTCCGAGCGGCGCTGTTCTTCGGTTGTCCGGTTCGACGGTCCGGTCCCGTACGGCGAGGGCATCTCCTCGTCGTCCTGGGTACCGGCCGACAGGAAGTTGTCAACCATGCCCTCATCGTCCCACCGATGCGGAGGGTAAGCGCCACCGCCCGTGGGTGAGTGGTCCGTCACGTCGTCGCCGGACAGGCCGGAATACCCGCGGGAGTCCTCGCTCGGTTCCACGGGCGAGCCCCACGGGGTGTCTTCGGATGGGCGGTACCGCCAGGAGTCGCTCAGTGCTCGGCTGCCTTCCTTGCGTCCTCACGCCATGCATTGGTGATCGGCAACCGGCGGTCCCGGCCGAAGGCCTTGTGGGTGATCTTCGGGCCCGGTGGGAACTGCCGGCGCTTGTACTCCGCGCGGTCGACCAGCTGGATCACCTTGCTCACCAGCTCGGTCTCGAAACCCGCGGCAACCAGCTCGGCGCTGCCGCGGTCCTGCTCGACGTAATCGTCGAGCATGTCGTCCAACAGGTCGTACGGCGGCAGCGAGTCGGTGTCCTGCTGACCGGGCCGCAGTTCCGCGGACGGGGGTTTGGCGATCGAGTTCTCCGGAATGGGCGGCTGCTGGCCGCGTTCCTTGGCGTCGGCGTTCCGCCACTTGGCCAGCCGCCAGACGACGGTCTTCGGCACGTCCTTCAGCGGGGCGTACCCGCCGACCGCGTCACCGTAGATCGTCGAGTAGCCGACGGACAGCTCGGATTTGTTGCCGCAGGCAAGTACCAGGTGGCCGTCGGCGTTCGACAGACCCATCCAGACCACGGCCCGGACCCGGGCCTGCAGGTTCTCCTCGGCCAGGCCGGTCAGGCCGAGCGTGTCCAGGAACGGCTGCACCATCGGCTGGATCGGGATCACCCGGTAGTTCAGCCCGGTGCGCGCGGCGAGCTCGGCGGCGTCGTCCTTGGAGTGCTCGCTGGAGTAGACGCTCGGGTTCGAGACGCCGAAGACGTGCTCGGCGCCGATCGCGTCACAGGCGATCGCCGCGACCAGTGACGAGTCGATCCCGCCGGACAGGCCGAGCAGGACGGACTTGAAGCCGTTCTTCTGGACGTAGTCGCGCAGGCCGGTCACGATCGCGCCGTACATCTCGGCCTCGTCGGACAGCCGCGGCGCGACGGCGGCGGCGATCGGCTCGTACGCCGGCAGCGGCTCGTCGTGGATGACGCTGTGCACGATGTCGATACCTTCGTGCGACCCGGACGGCGTACCGGTCGCGGCGGGCAGCTCGAGGTCGACGACCATGCTGCCCTGCTCGAACTGCGGCGCCCGGGCGAAGATGTTGCCCTCGGCGTCGGCGATCAGCGAGTCGCCGTCGAAGACCAGCTCGTCCTGGCCGCCGACCAGGTTCACGTACGCGAGGGCGCAGCCGGCCTCGCGGGCACGGCGTGTGACCAGCTCCCCGCGGACGTCGTCCTTGTTCGCCTCGTACGGCGAGCTGTTGACCACCAGCAGCAGACCGGCGCCGGCCGCCTTCGCCACCGCGACCGGGCCGCCGTCCTGCCAGAGGTCCTCGCAGATGGCGATCGCGACGTCGACGCCGTGGATCCGCACCACCTGCAGCGTGTTCCCCGGGACGAAGTGCCGGAACTCGTCGAAGACGCCGTAGTTCGGCAGGTGGTGCTTGACCGCGCTGGTCAGCACCCGGCCCTGATGGATCACCGCGGCCGCGTTCGTCGGCGAGCCCTTCGGCCGGCCCAGCCGGTCCACGCCCATCGCCGTCCCGCTCGCGCGGTCCAGGTAGCCGCAGACCACCACGATGTCGCCGAGCCCGTCGGCCGCGAGCCGTTCGGCCAGCCGCCGGATCTTCACCTGCGAAGCATCCACGAACGACGCCCGCAGCGCCAGGTCCTCCACCGGATAACCGGTCAGCGCCAGCTCCGGGAACGCGACCACGTGCGCGCCGCGCTCGACCGCGTTCCGCACCCAGGCGACGATCTTCTCGGTGTTCCCGTCCACATCACCGACAGTCACATTCAACTGAGCAAGAGCCACCCGAACCTGAGCCACGAAAGGCACCCTACTGTCTCGATGGGCTGAATCAGTACGAAGGTTCGCCCGGGTGGGAACTTTCGTCGGACGACGGCGGCCGCGGAAAGCGGTTGAGTGAGCGGTATGACTGCAGTGGGCGGACCGACCGGGATCGCGGAACGGGCGCTGGGCCCGGATCTGGCCCGGGGCTTCATGTTGTTGTTCATCGCGCTGGCGAACTCGCACTATTTCGTCGGCGGCACGCGCTGGTTCGGCGGGTTCCCGGCCGATGGGAACGTGGTCGACCGGGGCGTCGGGTTCCTGATCTCGACCTTCGTGGACGGGCGGGCGTTCCCGATGTTCGGCGTGCTGTTCGGGTACGGCGTGGCGCAGATCGTCCGGCGGCAGCGGGAGAGCGGCCGGGCGTGGTGGCCGATCCGCAAGCTGTTGTGGCGGCGCAGCCTGGTGCTCGTCGTCGTGGGCTTCGCACATGCGATGTTGCTGTACGTCGGTGACATCTTGGGCGCGTACGGCGTGCTGCTGTTCCTCGGCGTCTGGGCGCTGCGCTGGAAGGACATCTGGCTGTTCATCGTGGCCGGTCTGGTCTTGGTGCTCACCGCGTTGCCCAGCGGCGACTCGTTCTCGACGATGACCGAAGGCCCGGATCCGGCCATGGTGCCGCCCGAGTTGCTCGGCCAGTTCGCCGATCGGCTGGGCGCGCATGCGTTCATCGCCTTACTGGGCTGGATCGGATTCGTGGCTCCGTTCCTGATCGGCCTCTGGGCCGGCCGGCGCCGCATCCTCGAGCGTCCGGCCGAACACCTGACCCTGTTGCGGACGACGGCGCTGGTCGGCCTGACGATCACGATCCTCGGCGCGCTGCCGGTCTCGCTCGTGGTCGGCGGCGTCATCCAGCAGCCGGGTAACGAAACGCTCAGCTATCTCGGGCCGTTGCACGACGCAACCGGTGTCTTCGGCGGTTTCGGGTACGCCGCGCTGATCGTGCTGATCGCCCGCCGGCTCACCCGCGGCCCCTTCGTCACCGCGATCGCCGCGGTCGGCCAGCGGTCGATGACCTGCTACCTGAGCCAGTCGGTGGTCTGGACGATCGTCTTCACGCCGTATCTGCTGGACCTGTCGAACACACTGACCACGACGACTACGGCCCTGCTCGCGATCGCGACCTGGCTGGCGACGGTCGGCCTGGCCGAATGGATGCGGCGCAAGGGCTATCGAGGGCCGTTCGAGGCGCTCATCCGCCGGTTCACCTACCGGGCGAAAACCGCTGTGGTGGTCTAATACGTCGGGTGACGAACGGTGATCGCCGGCTGGGACGGGCCGGCAAGACAATCCGGGTGGCCGTCGCGGTGATCGGGATCGGGCTGCTGATCAACGGCTCGGCCCGGGCCTCCGACGACGCCTGGCCGTTCGGCCCGATGTCGCAGTACGCCGGCAGTGTCGCGGACGACGCCGAGGTCACGTTCACCCGGATCACGGCGCAGACCGACGCCGGTACGTCGGTCGACGTACCGCTCAACATCGAGGGCGCGGGCGTCGCCCGGGCCGAGATCGAGGCCCGGACCGGCGAGATCGTGAAGAACCCCGCGCTGCTGCAGCAGGTCGCCGACGGCTGGGCGAAGAAACATCCCGACCAGCCGAAGTACCTGAAGCTCGAACTGATCCGCGACACCACCAAGCTGGTCGGCGGCCGGGTCGTCGGCCCGCCCACTCCCGAGGTCCTCGCCACCTGGCAGGTCCGCCGATGAGCCGTGGCGCGCGGATCGCGGGCTGGTTCACCCCGTCGATCGCGCTGGCCCGGATCGCCTGGCTGCGGACGATCCTCTATCTGTTCGTCATCCTCGACATGCACGCGTTCGTCCGCGACACGCGGCTCAAGGGCGAGCATCCCGATCTCTACCAGCCGCTGCTGCTGGCCCGCATCTTCCACCTGCCCGTCCCGTCGGTCGCCAACACGACGGCCCTGTACGTCGTCCTGATCGTGGCCTGCCTGGTCGGCGCGACGAACTTCTTCCCGCGGGTCGCCGGCTGGATCGTCGCACCGGCGTTCACCTGGTGGGTCCTGATCGGCATGAGCGACGGCAAGGTCGACCACGACCACCTCGCCCTGGTCGTCGCGCTGTGGGTGCTCCCGACCGTGTCGGGGGCCCGGCGCGGGGCGGCGGCGTACGGCGATCAGACCCGGTCCGAGGCGGCCGGGTGGGCGGTCCGTTGTGTGCAGATCAGCGTGATCGCGACGTACTTCCTGTCCTGGGTCGCGAAGGTCCGCAGTCCGGGGTGGAAGCTGCTGTCCTGGCCGAACAGCGCGATTCTGACCTGGGCGATCGTCCGGCGGCCGCATCCGGTCGGGGAGTGGCTGCTGCTGCACCCGTGGATGCTGCAGGTGATGCAGTGGGTCGGGTTCGTCGCCGAGTTCCTGTCGCCGGTGATCCTCTGGCTGAAGGGCCGCTGGCAGCTGCTGGGCGCGCTGTTCTTCATCGGCTTCCACGCGGCGAACACGGCGATCCTGCTGATCCACTTCCTGCCGACCGTCGTCTGCTGGCTGGCCTTCGCGCCGCTGGAGCGGATCGTGCCGTTCGTCCGGCGGAAGCTACACCGCGATGCCGGACAGCCCGAAGACCAGGCCGAAGATCGCGGGCAGGCCGAGCAGCAGGCCGGCGCGTAGCCGGAAGCGGCGTCCACCGGGCCCCGGCGTCCGGACGACGCGGGACAACACGGCCCCGGCGTACCCGAAGACGAACGCGGCCAGCAGGATCTGCCGGGTCGGCAGGCCGTCGGCGTCGTGGTGGGTCAGCCCGAGCGCGACCAGCCCCGGGCAGCAGAACGCGCACATCCCGAACCCGATCTCGGGCAGCGGCAGCCAGCGGCGTCCGAGGACGTCCCGCTCGGCCGGCCGGCGCTTGCGCAGTGACTGGACGAAGCGCGCCGTCGCCAGCAGCAGATCGCTCAGGCAGAGGATCCCCGCGACCACGAGAGCGACCCGAAACGTCGTTTGCACGGGGACACGGTATGACCTGACCCGTCAGATGTCTCGGCCAGCACGTAACGTCTGCTTAACAGAGGCGGGGCACACTGTGTGAGGGCCGCACAACCTGACGAGCGAGGTGGACCGGAATGGACAAGCAGCAGGAGTTCGTACTGCGCGCACTCGAGGAGCGCGACGTACGCTTCGTGCGGCTCTGGTTCACCGACGTACTCGGGTTCCTGAAGTCGGTGGCGGTGGCCCCGGCCGAGCTGGAGGGCGCGTTCTCCGAGGGGCTCGGGTTCGACGGGTCGGCGATCGAGGGGTTCGCCCGGGTGACCGAGGCCGACATGCTCGCCAAACCGGACCCGTCGACGTTCCAGATCCTGCCCTGGCGCGGCGAGACGATGGGCACCGCGCGGATGTTCTGCGATATCAACATGCCGGACGGGTCCGCCTCGTTCGCCGACCCGCGGCACGTGCTGAAGCGGACGCTGTCGAAGGCCGCCGATCTCGGCTTCACCTTCTACACCCATCCCGAGATCGAGTTCTACCTGTTCAAGTCGCTGGCCGGCGCCCCCGGGACGACGCCGGAGCCGGTCGACTCGTCGGGCTACTTCGACCACACCCCGCAGGGGATCGGCAACGACTTCCGCCGCGAGGCGATCACGATGCTGGAGTCGATGGGGATCTCGGTCGAGTTCAGCCACCACGAGGGCGGCCCGGGGCAGCAGGAGATCGACCTGCGGTACGCCGACGCCCTGAGCACCGCCGACAACATCATGACGTTCCGCGTCGTGGTCAAGGAGGTCGCGCTCAGCCAGGGCATCTACGCCTCGTTCATGCCGAAGCCGCTGAGCGACCAGCCCGGCTCCGGAATGCACACCCACATGTCGCTGTTCGAGGGCGACCGGAACGCGTTCTTCGAGGGCGGCGCGCAGTACCAGCTGTCCAAGACCGGGCGCGCGTTCATCGCCGGCCTGCTGCACCACGCCGCCGAGATCACCGCCGTCACCAACCAGTGGGTGAACTCCTACAAGCGGCTCGCGGTCGGCGACGAGGCGCCGTCGTTCGTCTCCTGGGGGCACAACAACCGCTCCGCGCTGGTCCGGGTGCCGATGTACAAACCGCACAAGGGCCAGTCGTCGCGGGTCGAGTTCCGCTCGCTGGACTCGGCGGCCAACCCGTACCTCGCGTTCGCGCTGATGCTCGCCGCCGGGCTGAAGGGCATCGAGGAGGGCTACGAGCTGCCGCGCGAGGTCGAGGAGGACGTCTGGTCGCTGACGCCGCGCGAGCGTAAGGCGCTCGGTATCAAGCCGCTGCCGGGCAGCCTGGCCGAGGCCATCCACGCGATGGAGGAGAGCGAGCTGGTCGCCGAGACCCTCGGCGAGCACGTCTTCGACTTCTTCCTGCGGAACAAGCGCGCCGAGTGGCAGGACTACCGCCGCCAGGTGACGCCCTTCGAGCTGAACAAGCTGCTGCCTGTTCTCTAACCGATCCGGACTTCGCTGATCCGGACCGGACGGTCCGGCTCGGCGGCGATCTGGTCGAGCAGGACGAGACCGTTGCTCACGGCGCCGATGATCGTGGAGCCGGCCGGGGCGCCGTGCACGTCGTGCACGACGAAGAAGTCGCCGCCGTTCCTGGCGCCGTCATTGCTGACGGCAACCACACCCCGGCGGTAATGCTCCTCGCCGGTGAGCTCGGTGGCGTAGGTGAAGCCGGCCCGGCCCGTGCCGCACTCGAGGATCGCCCGGGTGCGGCACGGAGTCCCGTGGTAGTAGCGGTTCAGCGCGAGGTGCGTGAAGCTGTGCACCGCGCAGGGCGCGTTCTTCCGGTCGAGGCGGAGCTCCAGCGTGCCCCGATCGGTGACGACCGTGACCTTCACCGTGCCGAGCAGCGGCGCCAGCGAGTACGGCGGCCGGACGTCGCCGCCGTCGGTCCGCGTGTAGGTGCAGTTCTTGAACATCGCCGGCGAGGCGTGCGCGACCCAGCTCTCCAGGACCAGGACAACTGCGGCGACCAGGACGACGGCTACTGCTCGCTTCCAGAGACGCATACGCACGACCGTAACACTCAGTACATGACTCGCAACAGAGTGTGTTCAGAGTGAAGTGGCGGCCTTGAGCAGCTCGTCGGGGGCGGGCTCGGCCGTGAGAGGTTCGGCCGGGACCGTGTCGGAGCCGTGGGTCGACGTCCAGCGCGCGGCGGCCGTCGAGTGCCGGTACGGCGGTTCGACCGGATCGTCGTCGACCGGCACCGCGTCGACCGGCACCGGCTCGACCGGCTCGAGGACCGGTTCGGCGGCCGGCTTCGGCGGGACGACCGGCGTCCCGTCGGGAGCCATCGCGTGCACCTCCTCGACGGTCAGGAAGCCGACCGGCCGGGTGCCTTCGGTGATCACCACCACCGAACCCGGGACGAGCTGCTGGGCCTTGGCCCCCTGGCCGGGCACGAGAATGCCGTCGGCCTGGGTGCGCCAGGCGCTCGGCGCGAAACCGCGTAACGCGATCCCGGCCTGCCCGTCGTCCGCGGTCCGTGGTGGCAGGAACGCGGTGGCTGTGTAGTCGTAGTCGTAGTCCGGCTCGGGCGGCCCGGACACTCGCCCGCCCTGCTGGGGCGTCAGCCAGACCACCATGCCCCGAACGGCGAGCGACCCCGTCATCATGACCATGACGCCTCATCATGCCGATTACTGCCCGAATACGCCAGGCAACTCCGTGTGTTGACCGCAATCCCCTTTAGATGTCCCTGCAACCGGCTCGCGTTACTGCCGAGATTCTGTCACGGGACCCGTCCGGACCCGGATAACCTGACCGTCGTGGCGGAGGCGCAAAGAGGGTCCGGAGAAGGCCGGCTGGTCCGGTTGGGGTTCGGCGACCCGCAGGGCGCGACCGCGCTGCTGCGGCAGCTGGACGCCCTCGATCCGCACGGCCCGATCGCGACCGAGCAGCTGATCACGACGCTGTCGGAGTCCGCCGACCCGGATCTCGCCCTGCACGGCCTGCTCGGGATGGCCGAGGCGCTGCACCGTAACGACTACGACCTCGGCGCGTTCACCCGCATGCTCGAGATGGACGACGACTTCCGCCGCCGGCTCGTCTACGTGCTCGGCGCCAGTGAGGCCTTTGGCCGGCACCTCAGTGTGCACCCGCGGCACTGGTACGACCTGGCCGATCCGTCGCTGACCGGGTCCCGGCCCTCGATCGAGGACGTCGCCGCCAAGCTGGCCACCGCGGTCGACGCGGACAAGCCGGTCGACGCGTTGCGGGTCGAGTACCGGCGGCTGCTGCTGCGGCTGGCCGCTCGGGATCTGGCCGAAGGGCTACTGGTCGACGAGGTCGCCGCCGTCCTGGCCGATCTGGCCGGCGGCGCGTTGGAGACCGCGCTGCGGATCGCGCGCAACGACTACTTCGCCGCTCATCCCGGCGCGGCCGACTGCCGGCTCGCGATCATTGCCATGGGCAAGTGTGGTGGCCGGGAGCTCAACTACGTCAGCGATGTGGACGTGCTGTTCGTCGCGGAGCCGCTGGACGGCGAGCCCGAGCTGCCGGCGCTGAAGACGGCGTCCCAGCTGGCCGCGGCCGCGATGCGGATCTGCTCCGACCACACCGGCGAAGGCACGCTGTGGCCGGTCGATGCCGCGCTCCGGCCGGAGGGGAAGTCGGGCCCGCTGGTCCGCACGCTCGACAGTCATCTCGCGTACTACGGGCGTTGGGCGAAGACCTGGGAGTTCCAGGCGCTGCTCAAGGCGCGCCCGGTGGCCGGCGACGCGGAGCTCGGCCGCGAGTACCTCGAGCGGATCGGCAAGCTGGTCTGGTCGGCGGCCGATCGGGAGGGGTTCGTCACCGACGTCCAGGCGATGCGCCGCCGCGTCGTCGACCACATTCCCGCGGCCGATGTGGATCGTCAGCTCAAGCTCGGCCCCGGCGGACTGCGCGACGTCGAGTTCGCCGTCCAGCTGCTGCAGCTCGTGCACGGGCGCAGTGACGAGGCGGTCCGTAGCGGGACGACGCTGGTCGCGTTGGAGTCGCTGACGACGAGTGGGTACGTCGGCCGGACGGACGGCGCCGTCCTCGCGGACGCGTATCGGTTCCTGCGGTCGATGGAGCATCGCATTCAGCTGTACCGGCTTCGGCGTACGCATCAGGTGCCGGACGACGACGCGGACCTGCGGCGGCTCGGGCGTTCGCTGGGCTTCACGAAGAACCCGGTGGCGGATCTGACGGCCGCGTGGAAGAAGCACGCGCTGGAGGTCCGGCGGCTGCACGAGAAGCTCTTCTACCGGCCGCTGCTCGCGGCCGTCGCACGGATTCCGGGTGGTGAGGTCCGGCTGACGCCGGAGGCGGCGCGCCAGCGGCTGACCGCGCTCGGGTACACCGATCCGGCGTCCGCGCTGCGGCACATCGAGGCGCTGTCGGAGGGAGTGTCCCGGCGGTCCTCGATCCAGAAGGCGTTGCTCCCGGCGATGCTCGGCTGGTTCGCCGAGTCGCCTGATCCGGACGCCGGGTTGCTCGCGTTCCGCACGATCTCGGACAGCCTCGGCTCGACGCCGTGGTACCTGCGCCAGTTGCGCGACGAGGGTGCGTCGGCCGAGCGGCTGGCGCACCTGCTCGCGAGCGGGCGGTACGCCGTCGATCTGCTGCAGCGCGCGCCGGAGGCGACCGCGATGCTCGCCGACGAGCGCGAGCTGGTCCCGCGGACGCCGGAGGGTCTGCTGACCGAGATGTCCGCGGCCGCGGGCCGCCAGGAGCAGCCGGAGGCGGCCGTCGCCGCGATCCGCGCCGTCCGCCGCCGGGAGCTGTTCCGGGTTGCCGCCGCGGATCTGTCCGGGCTGGTCGAGGTCGAGGCGGTCGGCGACGCGCTGACCGGGATCTCGGTCGGGACGCTGACCAGCGCGCTCGAGGTCGCCCGGCGGAAAGTCGCGAAGGGACAGCCGGAGCCGACCCGGATGGCGATCGTCGCGATGGGCCGGTTCGGCGGCCACGAGCTCGGCTACGGCAGCGACGCGGACGTGATGTTCGTCCACGACCCGCTACCCGGTGCGGATGAGAAGGCCGCGACCGACTTCGCGACCCAGGCCGCGACCGAGTTGCGGCGGATGCTCGCGCTGCCGGGTGCGGATCCGGCGGTGGCCATCGATGCGGATCTCCGGCCGGAGGGCCGGCAGGGTCCGCTGGTCCGGACACTGGCGTCGTACGCGTCGTACTACGCGCGCTGGTCCGCGGTCTGGGAGGCGCAGGCGCTGCTGCGCGCCGATCCGCTCTGCGGCGACGCCGACCTCTGTACGGCGTTCCGCGCGCTGATCGATCCGCTGCGCTACCCGCCGAACGGGATCAGCGAGCGGGACGTGATGGAGATCCGCCGGATCAAGGCTCGCGTCGACGCCGAGCGGCTGCCCCGCGGCGCGAACCGCAGTACGCACACCAAGCTCGGGCGCGGCGGGCTCGCCGATATCGAGTGGACCGTCCAGCTGTTGCAGCTCCGCGAGGCCCGAAACATCCCCGGCCTGCGCACGACCCGGACGCTCACGGCGCTCCGGGCCGGGGTCGAGGCCGGCCTGGTCGACGCGACCGAGGCCGAGACGCTGGGCATCGCCTGGGAATTCGCCAGCCGGATCCGGAACGCGATCATGCTCGTCCGGGCCCGCCCCGGCGACTCGCTGCCCACCGACCCCCGCGACCTCGCCGCCGTCGCCCAGATCTGCGGCTACCCGCCCGGCGAATCGAGCCGCTTCTCCGACGACTACCTGCGCATCACCCGCCGTGCCCACAACACCGTCGCCCGCCTCTTCTGGGACGACTAGTGCGGGCGGAGCAACGGGTACTAGTCGGCGACGGGCTGTCGGCGCCTGCGGCGGACGGAGGTCGGGGCGGTCGCCCGGCCGACCTCTACCCGTTCGTCGGTACGGCTGTCTCGTAAACTCTGGTCGGTGGAGACGACGGAACGGGTCAAGCGGCGGGGTGTGCTGAGCACTACGCAGCGTGGTGTGCGGATGACGGCCGGGCAGAAGCGGGCGTGGGATGCGCACTGGTCCGAGCTGGGGACCACGGTGGCGGAGCTGGCCGAGGGGCCGGCGGATCTGGCCGCGTGGTTCGGGCGCGAGGCGCCGACCGTGCTGGAGATCGGGTCCGGGATGGGGGACGCGACCGCGCAGCTGGCGGTGGCCGCGCCGGAGGTGAACCACCTGGCCGCAGAGGTCTACACGGCCGGCCTCGGGCAGCTGATGATGTGGGTCGAGAAGTACAGCCTGGAGAACGTGCGGCTGCTCAAGGGCGACGCGACCGTGTTCCTGGCCGAGCACGTCGAGCCGGGACAGCTGGCAGGCATCCGGATCTACTTCCCGGACCCGTGGCCGAAGAAGAAGCACCACAAGCGGCGGCTGATCGCCCCAGGCTTCGTCGCGCTGGCCGCCTCCCGGTTGCAGCCGGGCGGGACGTTGCACCTGGCAACGGATTGGGCGCACTACGCCGACCAGATGCTCGCGGTCTGCGACGCCGAGCCGTCGTTGCGGAACTCGTACGACGGGTGGGCGCCGCGCCCCGAATGGCGGCCGGTGACCAAGTTCGAGGCGCGCGCGCAGGCCGAGGGCCGCGAGGTCCGCGACCTGATCTACGTCAAGCGGTCCGGCTCGTGAAGTTCCAGATCCCGGCCCCGACGGTATAGATCGTGTAGCCGTCCGCGTACGTCGCTTCGCCCGCGAGTGACTGAGGGACGGCGGCGACGTCCGTGGCCGACTCGGACGGCACATGCACCTCGGCCGTCATCCCGACCGGTACGTGTACCTCCAGCGCGAACACCCGGCTGACCTGCCGCCACGACACGGTCACCCGGCCGCGGATCGTCGTCGTCCGGATACTCGCGGACGTCGTAGCGCCGCGCGCATCCGGGCGGACGACGATGCGCTCCCAACCGGCGCCGACGTTCCGCAGACCGGCGACGTTCTCCAGGATCCACTGCACGACCGTGCCCTGGAAGTAGTGGTTGCGCGAGCGTGAGTCGGCCTCCCACATCTCCCACATCGTGTCCGCGCCCTGATCGAACCAGTAACCCCAGCTGGGATAAGTCCGCTGCAGCGCGACCTTCGTTGCCGCGTCGCCGTACCCGTGCGCGGTCAGTACCGGGAGCAGCAGACCGACGCCGAGGCAGCCGGTGTTCAGGTGGAAATCGCGCTGCTCGACGTCCGCGGCCAGGTTCGCGGCGACGCGGTCGGCCAGGTCTTCCGGAACGATGCCGAAGGCAAGCGGTACGACATTCGACGTCTGCCGGTAGTCGGGGTCGTCGGCGCTGCGATAGATCGCCTGGTCGCGGTCCAGGAACAGGCGATTGATGCCGTCGGCAAGCTCTCCGGCGGCCTTGCGGTAGTCGTGCGGCTGCCCGATCAGGTCGCCGATCTCCGCGGCCGCGAGCAGCGCGCGATACAGGTACGCCGTACCGGTGAGCCGCCGGTCCTCGGGGGCCGGGCCGTCGCTGTACCCGGGCGGGAGCCAGTCGCCGAGCACGCTGACGGACAAGCCGTCCTCGACCCGGTCGAGCTCCCACTTCAGGTAGCGGGTGAGCGCGTCCCAATGCTCGCGGAGCAGTCGCTCGTCGCCGTACGCGCGGTGTAGCTCGTGCAGCAGGATCGGGTAGACGGTCGGCCACTCGGTCGCGGGGGAGAGCTCCTCGAACCCCCAGCCGTTGGTCGGCACGATCACCGGCAGCTGGCCGGAATCGGCCTGGCTGTCGCGGATGTCGCCGAGCCATTTGCTGAAGAAGCGCGCAAGGTCGAGGGTGGCCAGCATCGTCGGCGCGCCGACCTGGGCGTCGCCCGTCCAGCCGTTCTTCTCGTAGAACGGAGTATCGGTCGGGATGCCGTGCAGGTTGCTCAGCACGGTCCGCCGCATCGCCTGCTCGAACTGTTCGTACGCCGGCTCACTCGACGTGAACGCGGTCACCGAGCCGACGTCGGAGTTCACGACCCGGAGCTCGACCTCCGGCCGCGCGCCCTCGATCTGGACGTAGCGGAATCCCTTGTAGGAGAACCGCGGCTCCCACTCCTCGACGTCGGAGCCCGCCGCGAGGTACTCGTCGCGCTGGATCCGGTCCCCGTCGACATGACCGTTCACCGCGACTACGTTGCCGTTGGCAACTGTCTCGCCGTAGGTCAGGCTGATCATGGTCCCGGCCTCGGCGGAGACCCGGAGCCGCACCCAACCGGCGGTGGTGCGGCCGAAATCGGCGATCCACACCCCGGGCCGGACTTCGTCCACCGTCACGGGCGGGACTGTCTCGACCACCCGGATCGGCTCGTGCTCCTGCGCTCGTAGCCGGCCGGACGGCGCCTCGACCAGCGCGGCCGCCGACCAGGTGGAGTCGTCGAAGGCGGCGGTGTCCCAGCCAGGCAGGGCGCGGCGGGCGTCGTACGTCTCGCCGGTGTAGAGGGAGTCGGAGATGGTCGGCCCGCCGGTGACCCGCCAGGCCTCGTCGGTGCCGACCTCGGCGACCCGGCCGTCGGCGTACTCGATCACGAGCCGGGCGAGCAGGCGGGGCTCGCTCGTCCAGGGCGCTTGGTGCCACCGCCAGACGTTGGGGGTGTTCATCGCGAAGAAGCCGCGGCCGAGCTCGGCGCCGACGGCGTTGTCACCTGGCTGGAGGAGCTCGGTGACGTCGTGGGTGACGTAGAGGACGGTACGTCCGTAGTCGGTGAAACCTGGGTCGAGGACGGCGTCGGTCACCGGTTGGCCGTTGAGGCGGAGGTCGGCGTACCCGAGGCCGCTCGCGTACAGGCGGGCGCGCCGGACGTCGCCGTCCACGGTGAAGGAGCGGCGGAGCAGGGGAGCGGTGTCGGTCGCGCCGCCGATCCATTGCGCGCCGGCGAAGCCCTCGCCACGGAGCGCGGTCTCGAACCAGTCCGTCGCGGCCTGGGTCTCGCGGTCGTCGGCGTCCCAGACCTGGACCGACCATTCGTACCGCGTCCGCGGCGTGAGCGGCGGGCCGTCGTACTCGATCCCGAAACTGCGATCGGACGCGACCTTCCCGGAGTCCCACACCTCGGTCTGCCCGGACCGCACCAGCACCCGGTACGCCGTCTGGACGGCGCCGTATCCCGGCGCGGTGACGACCCAGCTGAACCGCGGCCGGTCCGCATCGGTTCCCAACGGGCGGACGGCGTACTCGGTCTTCAGCGCTCCGACCAGCATCGGCGGCGGCTCCTCAGCTTTACAGGGACGATACGTCCGTCTTGATTACCTGCTCGGTGACCCATCAGCAAGTGTGAACAAGGGGAGTGCCCATGCAGCTTGTCCGCAAACTAGGTCTGCTGGCCGTGGCCGGGGCCGTGTTGACCGGATCCGGCCTCGTCCCGGCGTCCGCCGAGGAGCGGTTGATGCCGACGCTCGGGAACGACGGGTACGACGTCCAGTCGTACGCCGTCGCCTACGACTACCGCCCGGAGACGTCGCGGATGACGTCGTCGGTCGACATCGTGGCGCGGGCCTCGGAGGGGCTGGCGGCGTTCAAGCTGGACGCCGTGGCGCGGGAGGTGCGCTCGGTCCGGGTGAACGGGCTGCCTGCGGCGTACACGCTGGACAATACGGCCGAGAAGCTCTCGATCACGCCGAAGCTGCCGTTGCTGAGTGGGCTGCCGTTCACGGTGCAGATCGCGTTCGTCGCGGACCGGTCGCTGGAGCCGAAGTCGCCGGCGTTCGGGGAGCAGGACAAGTTCGACCGCTGGACCGACTGGGAAGGCGGCTTCCAGCTGATGGGCCAGCCGGATCGGTCGCATCTGTTCTTCCCGATGAACGACATCCCGAGTGACAAGGCGAAGGTCAGCTTCCGGGTGACGGTGCCGAAGGGATATCAGGCGGTCGCCAACGGAACGTTGCGTTCGACGCGGACGGCGGGCGATCGGACGACGTACGTCTTCGGCACCCGCGACCCCATCCCCACCCACGTCACCCAGCTCGCCGTCGGGCGCCTGACCGAGTTCAAAGGGACCGGCCCGCACGGTCTGCCGCTGCGCTCCTTCGTCGACAGCACCAAGGCGGACGCCGCCCGCGGCCGGGTGGGGCTCGTCCCCGCGCAGCTGAAGTGGGTCGAGGAGGCGATCGGTGCGCCGTACCCGTTCGAGACGTACGGCGTGCTCGGCGTCGGTGGGGTCAGGGGGTACGCGCTGGAGAGTGCGACGCTGTCGATGTTCAGCGCCGACTACCTCACCGGCCCCGCCGACAAGGGCACCGGGACGATGATCCACGAGCTCGTCCATCAGTACTTCGGTAACGCGGTCTCGGTCCGGAACTGGGACGACATGTGGCTGAGCGAGGGGCACGCGGCGTACTACACCGGCCTGTACCGCGACTCCCAAGGTGATGTGAAGCTGGACGACTTCATGCGCGACGCCTACCAGTTCGAGACCGAGCAGCGCCCGCAGTACGGCCCACCCGGCCGCCAGCAGGACCTCGCCGGCCTGCTCGCCGGCACCAACCCCGGCGGCGCCGTCATGCTCTACGGCCTTCGGCAGCAGCTGGGCGCCGAGACCTTCCGGACCATCGAGCGCACTTTCTTCAACCGCTTCCGCCACAAGTCCGCCTCGACCCAGGACTACATCGACGTCGCCAACGAGGTCTCCGGTAAGGACCTGACGAAGTACGTCAACGACTGGATCTACGGCACGACGACTCCGCCCTTCCCGGGCTGACCCCGGCCTGCCCTCATCGGACCCGATCGAAAATGATCGTTTGTCTCATTTTCTGATTTCTCGTCTCAGATCGTGAAATACGAGGCTGTTGATGGACATTGTCGGGTTTGATGGGGGCATGCAGGTCACCGCCAACCGGCCCGCCGACGCGCTCACGCGCCGTCGGCATGTCGACCTGCTCCGGGTCGCCTCCGCAACCTGTTGACCTTCGGCGTCGCCCTCAGCCCGCTCTGCTGATCACGCCCGCTCGTGGCCGCCGGCCACCCGCATCCTTTGAAGGTCTCCTGTGCGTACTGCCCGTTTTCGTCCCCGCCTGCTCGCCGTCGCCCTGGCGCTCACCGTCGCTGCGGCCGGCTGCAGCCGCGCCGAGCGCGACCCGGAGCCGGTCGCCGCGACCGGTAAGGGCCCGGCCGCCGAGCTGCGGCTCGGCTTCTTCCCGAACGTGACCCACGCGGCGGCTCTGGTCGGGCTCGACCAGGGGCTGTTCACGAAGGACCTCGGCAGCACGAAGCTGGTGCCGACGAAGTTCAACGCCGGGCCGGAGGCTGTCGGCGCGTTGCTCGGCGGTTCGCTGGACGCGTCGTTCATCGGTTCGGGCCCGGCGATCAACGCGTACGCGAAGTCGAACGGCGAAGCGGTCCGGCTGATCGCCGGCGCGACGTCCGGCGGCGCGCAGCTGGTCGTGAAGCCGACGATCACCAAGCCGGAGGACCTGGTCGGCAAGACCGTGGTGACTCCGCAGCTCGGCAACACGCAGGACGTGTCGCTGAAGAAGTGGCTGGAGGAGAAGGGCCTGACCGGCAAGGTCAAGGTCACCAACCTCGAGAACGCGCAGACCCTGGACGCCTTCAAACAAGGGCAGGTGGACGCCGCCTGGCTGCCCGAGCCCTGGTCGTCGCGGCTGGTGCTGGACGCCGGCGCCAAGGTGCTGCTCGACGAGAAGAGCCTGTGGCCGGACGGCAAGTTCCCGACGACGGTGCTGATCGTCCGAACGCAGTTCCTGCAGGAGCACCCGGAGTCGGTCAAGGCGCTGCTGAGCGGTCTGGTCGCGTCGATCGACTTCGCGAACAAGGACCAGGCGCAGACCAAGACCGTGGTGAACAAGCAGCTCAAGGAGCTCACCGGCAAGGACCTGAAGCCGGCCGTGATCGATCGCGCGTTCGGCAACATCCAGATCACCGCCGACCCGGTCGCCGCGACCTTCGAGCAGCTCGCCAAGGACCAGGTCACCGCCAAGATCGCCAAGGACGCGCCCAAGGTGGCCGGCTTCGCCGACTTCGCCCTGCTGAACGAGGTCCTCGGCAAGGCCGGTCAGCCGACCGTCGCCGCCGCCGGTCTCGACGCCAAGTAGTCCCCGCCGAACAAGGAGACAGCCATGACCGCGACCGTCGAGGCAGCGCGCGCAGTGACCGAGGACGTCGTCCGCCCGGTGCGTTTTCATCAGGTGGGTAAGGCGTTCGGGACCGGCAAGAAGTCGGTCGTCGCGCTGGACGGCGTCGACCTCGACGTCGCGGCCGGGGAGTTCGTCTGCCTGCTCGGCGCGTCCGGGTGCGGTAAGACCACCTTGCTGAACCTGGTCGCCGGGCTGGACCAGCCGACCACCGGCCGGATCGAGGTGGGCTCTTCGCGGCCGGCTGTGGTCTTCCAGGAGGCCGCGCTGATGCCGTGGCTGACCGCCGCCGGGAACGTCGAGCTGCCGTTGCGGATGGCCGGCGTCCCGAAGGCGCAGCGCCGGGCGAAGGCGGCCGAGCTGCTCGAGCTGGTCCGGCTGGCTGGGCTGGGCGACAAGCGTCCGCACGAGCTGTCCGGCGGGATGCGGCAGCGCGTCGCGCTGGCCCGCGCGCTCGCGTCGACCACCGACAACACCGGCGCCGACGCGGGAAAGCCGTCGCTGCTCCTGATGGACGAGCCGTTCTCCGCGCTCGACGCGATCACCCGCGACGTGTTGCAGGGTGAGCTGCTGCGCATCTGGCAGGCGACCGGGACGGCGATCCTCTTCGTCACACACGACGTCCGCGAGGCCGTCCGGCTCGGCCAGCGCGTGGTGCTGCTCTCGTCGCGCCCGGGCCGCGTCGTCCGGGAGTGGCAGGTCGCCGAGCTGACCGACGAGGCCGCGACGGTCGAGGAGATCAACACCGAACTGCGTCAGGTGATCAGCAGCCATGCCGCCGCTTGATCTGAAGGACGGCTCGGTCGAGGCCGGGCTGGACGCGCTCGACACCCCGGTCAACGCGCCGGAGGGCAACCTGCTGCGCCGGATCGCGGCCCGGGCGCTGCCGCCGATCGGCGCGATCGTGCTGGGGATCGTCATCTGGCAGGTGCTCTGGGCCGCGGCCTTCTGGCCCGAGTTCAAGCTGCCGGCGCCGATCGCGGTCTGGAACCTGATCTGGGAGCTGATCACCTCCGGCAAGATCTTCGAGCTGTTCTGGACGTCGGTGCACCGGGCCGTGATCGGCTTCGCGATCTCGCTGCTGATCGCCGTCCCGCTCGGGCTCGCGATCGCGAACATCCAGGTCGTCCGCCGGGGGATCGGGCCGCTGGTCTCCGGGCTGCAGAGTCTGCCGTCGGTGGCCTGGGTGCCGGCCGCGATCCTCTGGTTCGGGCTGAACGACTCCGCGATCTACTGGGTCGTGCTGCTCGGCGCCGTCCCCTCGATCGCGAACGGCCTGGTCTCCGGTCTGGATCAGGTGCCGCCGATCCTGCCCCGGGTCGGCAAGGCGCTCGGCGCCGGCCGCCTCGGCGGCATCCGGTACATCTTGCTGCCGGCCGCGCTGCCCGGGTTCCTGGGCGGGCTCAAACAGGGCTGGGCGTTCTCCTGGCGGTCGCTGATGGCCGCCGAGCTGATCGCGACCTCACCCGATCTGGGCGAGGGACTCGGCCAGTACCTGCACAACGGGATGTCGCTGTCGGACATCTCGATGGTGTTCGCGGGCATCCTGCTGATCTTCGTGGTCGGCGTCGGGATCGAGCTGCTGGTCTTCCGCCCGCTGGAGAACTCGGTGCTGAAAGCCCGCGGACTGACCGGCTCGGCGCGCTGAATCCGGTTACGGCTCCGCAACTGCGGGGCCGTGTCCCGGCGTCGGTTCGGTCCCGCGCCGTACTGTGGGGGGCGTGGGTCGATATCTGCCGTTCCTGATCAGCCTGGCGCTCACCATCTACGCGCTGTTCCACTGCATCCAGACGCCCGATGACGAGGTGCCGCACCTGCCGAAGCTGGTGTGGATCGTGATCATCGTGTTCGTCCCGTTCGCCGGGCCGATCGTCTGGCTGCTCCTGGCGCGCCGTAGCGGCGCGGCCAAGCGTGAGCGTGCGGTCAAGCCGCAGCGACCGCCGGGTCGCCCCACGGCGCCCGACGACGACCCGGACTTCCTCAAGTCCCTGGATCGCTACCGGGATCCGCGCACGACCGGCACACCGCCGGCCGCGCCGCGGCCCGAGGATGCGACGGATCAGACCGGTGAGACGCCCAAGGACGAGTCACCGACCGAATCCGACGACGGCAAGAAGTAGACCGCGCACCTCACGCGGACTTGCGGTGCTCCAGTGGGGCGTTGTCACGCTCGGACTCCGTGGTACCGCCCCAGACGCCGTACGGCTCTCCGACCGACAAGGCGTGCTGGCGGCACTCGGGCTGGACCGGGCAGGTCCCGCACAGCGACTTGGCCACCATCTCGCGAGCGCGTTTGCGAACGCCACGCTCCGATTCGGGGGAGAAGAACAGCTCCGGGTTGACGTCGCGGCACGCAGACTGCGACTGCCAGTCCCACAAATCCATGAGCGGGCGGGGTAGGCGAGGCATCCCTCTCGACATGGCAACCTCCTATGACTCACCGTGAGCGCGGACGGGCGCTCGGTGAAAACTATGCTCAACTCATGCCGAGTTCAACCCTTGTCGTCTCGAACTTCGGTCCATTCGTTATCAGCGCGTGCCGTTGCAGGCTGTGATCACGGTGTTTCACGCGGAGAGTGTGTTCACCGGCTCACCGACTGTGACATGGATCACGCTGAGATTACGGCCCCGATCAGGGCCGCAATCAGTCCGATTCCGAGGTTCAGGATCACGTTCAGCAAGGCTTTTGCGCGCTGCCCGGATCCGGCCAGCGCGACGGTCTCGGCCGCGAACGTGCTGTACGTCGTGAACGCCCCGCAGAACCCGACGCCGATCAGCAGGCTCCAGCTCCCGGTGACTCCGCTCAGCAGCCCGAGGACGAAACTGCCGGCGACGTTCACGGTGAAGGTTCCCCAGGGCAACGGGTGCTGACTGCCCCGCAACACCCGCCCCACAAGGTGTTTGTCGACCAGGAACCGCAGTGGCGCGCCGATCGCGGCGCCGAGCGCGACGAGCAGGACGCTCATCGCCGCCGCCCCAGCCACGCGCCCAAGGATGCCGCCAGCAACGCAGTAACGATCGTGCCGAAGAAGTAGGCGAAGGCAACGAACAAATGCGCGTGCGTTTGCACGTGCAGCAGCTTCTCGGTATCGACGGCGTACGTCGAGAAGGTCGTGAATCCGCCGAGGATGCCGGTGCCGAGAAAGGGCCGCAGCAGCGGATGGGATTGCGGGGTCAATCGCGCGAACAGCACGCCGATCGCCAGACAGCCCGCCACGTTCGTCAGGAAGGTCGCCCAGGGAAATCCGCCCGGGGAATGCGGAATCGCCGCCGCGAGCCCGTAGCGGGCCAGCGAGCCGGCGACTCCGCCGAGGGCGATCACACCGAGTACCCGCGGTAACCCCGGTGGTCGCAGTACCTGCGCTTCGCTCACTCCGCCGGATCGTAGCGGTAGTACTCGTGCCCGCCGTGCGCCGTCCCGGCCTCGCCGGTCAGGGCCTCGATGACGGTCGAGTGGGTGATGGCGAGCACCGGGCCGCTGGTCAGCGCGGTGTGCCGGGCCAGCGCCGCCAGCGCCCGCTCCCGGACCCGGGACCGCGGCTCCCAGCGCCGCTCGATCCCCTCCGGCCACTCGCCGCCGTACGCCGCGAACTCGGCCTGCGCGGCCCGGACGTCGGAGACGCCGCGCCAGCCGGTGTTGTCGGGCACCCAGTCCCGCAGGTCGTAGTCGACGCGGACGCCGAGCGCGAGCCGGTGCCCGACGACGGCCGCGGTCTGCAGCGCGCGGGTGTACGGCGAGCTGACCAGGTACGTCGCGCCGATCCCGCTGAGCAGGTCCGCGAGCGCTTCGGCCTGCCGGACGCCGTCGGCGGTCAGCGGCGCGCTGTCGGCCGCGGCGCCGGGCAGGCCGTGGTCGTCCACGCGGCCGTAGTCGGGCTCGCCGTGCCGGACGAGGTAGATCTGGGTGACGGACGCCGGGCTACCGAAGATGTCGAGCCCCAGCCCAGCCCTGGGGAGCGGACGGAGGTCGGGTGCGGTGAAGATCGTCGAAGAGTTGATCGATGCCTCCGGGCGGTTGGGGGCGATTCGAGGGAGGTGGTTCGGATCGGGTGTCCAGCCAGCGCACCTCGGTGGCGCCCTGGTGCCCGTGCACGGCGAGCACGGCCTCCAGACCCGGCCAGACAGCTGTCGCGGGGTTGTCGCCGCGCCAGCGCAGTGCCACCGATCCGTCGCTGAACTCGCAGCCCTCCGCGACCACGCCGGTCCCGGAGACGCCACTCGGATCGCGGTACCGCACCAGCTCGAAGACCCGCGGCCTCACTCTGCCTGGCACCCCTCACGTCTCGACCCGTTGTTGCAGCGCTCAACGAGCCCGGGGACGGGTTGGTTACTGCACGGGTGCTATCGTCGGTCCCGTGAAGCGCAGCTATTGGCGATTTTTTGAGTGGCCGGCTCCGGTGCCGGGCAGCTCAGCCGATCGCTGACGCCTCCCCGCATTCGCCAAGCCGGCCCCAAGGCAAGGACACCCGTCCTTGCCTTTTCTCGTTTCAGCCGGCTGACTGCGACCTTCCGCGGTGCTCCGGCGGAAAGGTCCCACCACCATGAACACCTTGCCCCGACGATCCGATCAGGCCGCCGTGGTCGATCGGCGGATCGAGAAGACCGTCCCGCTGATCACGCCGCTCGCCCTGCACGACGAGCTGCCGATGACCGACGAGCTCGCCCGGACCGTGGTCGCCGGCCGCCAGGCCGTCGCCGACGTGCTGAACGGCGTCGACGACCGGCTGCTGGTCGTTGTCGGCCCCTGCTCGGTACACGACGCCGAGGCCGCCCTGGAGTACGCCGAGCGGCTGCGCCCGGTCGCGGAGCGGCTCTCCGACGGCCTGCTCGTGGTGATGCGGGTGTACTTCGAGAAGCCGCGCTCGACCCTGGGCTGGAAGGGCCTGATCAACGACCCGGGTCTGGACGGCTCCGGCGACGTCAACCGCGGCCTGCGGATCGCCCGGCAGCTGCTGCTCCAGGTGACCGAGCTGGGCCTCCCGGTCGGCTGCGAGTTCCTCGACCCGATCACCCCGCAGTACATCGCCGACACCGTCGGCTGGGGCGCGATCGGCGCGCGGACGGTCGAGAGCCAGGTGCACCGGCAGCTCTCGTCCGGTCTGTCGATGCCGATCGGGATGAAGAACCGGCCCGACGGGAGCATCGCGACCGCGGCCGACGCGATCAAGGCCGCCGCCGTCCCGCACGTGTTCACCGGTATCGCGCACGACGGCGCCCCGGCGATCCTGCACACCCGCGGGAACCCGGACTGCCACCTCGTCCTCCGCGGCTCCGACACCGGCCCGAACTACGACGCCGAGTCGATCGCGGCCGCGACCGAGCTGCTCCGGACGGCGGGCCTGCCGGAGCGGGTGGTCGTCGACGCCAGCCACGGCAACAGCCGCAAGGACCACCGCCGGCAGCCGGTCGTGGCGGCCGAGATCGGCGCGCAGGTCGCCGCGGGGGACCGGTCGATCGTCGGCGTCATGCTCGAATCTTTCCTCGCCGAAGGTCGGCAAGACCTCGACCCGACCCGCGAGCTGGTCTACGGCCAGTCCGTCACCGACGCCTGCATGGGCTGGGAGACGACTGAGGCGGTCCTGACCGAGCTGCGTGATTCTGCTCTCAAGCGACGCGGCTGAACAGCTATGAACTGACCTGGGAATTCATCTGGGGGTCTTGCGGCGGCAACTGGCCGCTCATAAGGTCCGGACCATGACGGATATCTCCCGGCGCCTGGTGCTCGGTTCGGCGGCCGGCGGGGCAGCGTTGTCGCTGCTCCCGCCGTCGCTGCACGCCGCGATGGCGCAACCTGTGAGGCGTGGCGGTCTGCGAGCGATCGAGCACGTGATCGTGCTGATGCAGGAGAACCGATCGTTCGACCACTACTACGGCACGCTGCGCGGCGTCCGCGGGTACGGCGACCGCCAGCCGCTGCGGCTGCGGAACGGCCGCAGCGTCTTCCATCAGCCGAAGACCGGCGGCGGCGAGGTCCTGCCGTTCTCGATCCGCGCCGCGGCCGCCGCGGCCGGCCGCAAACCCGACGACATCCAGTACCTCGGCGCCCTCCCGCACGGCTACAGCGACGCGACCCAGGCCTGGAGCAACGGCTGGAACGACAACTGGGTCCAGGCCAAGACAGCCGCCTCGATGACCCACTACGACCGCCGCGACATCCCGCTGCAGTACGAGCTCGCCGAGACCTTCACGATCTGCGACGCCTACCACTGCTCGGTGAACGGCTCCACCAACCCGAACCGCAACTACCTCTGGTCGGGCACCGTCGGCTACGAGCCCGGGACGACGCAGCGCGCGGTCACCAACGCTGCCTACGACTACGACCACCAGGGCTACGACTGGACGGCGTACCCCGAACGGCTGGAGAAGGCCGGCGTCTCCTGGCAGATCTACCAGGAGTGGGACAACTTCACCGACAACGCGGTCGAGTACTTCAAGACCTTCAAGGAGCTCGGACGTCGCATCCTCGCGTCGGTACCCGGTGGGTACCGGACCACCGAGGAGTTCTACGACAAGCTGTTCGCGAAGACGCCTGCCGAGCAGCAGCAGGCGCTCAAGGACCTGGCGGCTGCCGTGGCCAAGCAGCCGAAGGCCGATCAGAAGCTCTTCCACCAGGCGATGTACCGCTCCGAGCCGGAGTCGCTGATCACGCGCGTCAAGGCCGACATCAAGGCCGGCAAGTTGCCGCGGGTCAGCTGGCTGGTGCCGTCCGCGGTGGACTCCGAGCACCCGGGCTCGTCCACGCCGGTCGCCAGCGCGAACCTCGTCTACGAGCTGCTGGACGCGATCGCGGCCGACCCGGAGGTCTGGTCCAAGACCGCGCTGTTCATCAACTTCGACGAGAACGACGGGTACTTCGACCACGTCCCGCCGCCGGTGGCGCCGCGGCCGGAGTCCGGTGAAGGCGACGACTGGTACGCCGGGCAGCCGATCGGCCTCGGTCCGCGCGTGCCGATGACCGTGGTGTCGCCGTGGACCGTCGGCGGGCATGTGAACTCGCAGGTGTTCGACCACACGTCGGTCCTGCGGTTCCTCGAGCGATGGACCGGCGTCCGCGAGCCGAACATCAGCAGCTGGCGGCGGACGGCGTGCGGCGACCTCACCTCGGCCTTCGACTTCGACCGCTCGTACCGGCAGCCCAAGGTGGACGCGCCCGGCCCGATCCCGGCGCCGATCGCCCGCTGGAAGCCGACCCCGCCGGTCGACCAGGCCGTGCCGCAGCAGGAGACTGGACGCCGTCCGGCCCGCCCGTTGCCTTACCGGCCGGCGGTTTCCGGCTTCGTTGCCAACGGCAAGCTCAAGGTGGCGCTCGGCAACGAAGGAGCCGAGCCTGCGCATTTCGCGATCTACTCCTACGGCGGTGAGCTGCCGCTGCCGGTCCACCTCGACGTCCGCCGGGAGCACGCCGAGGCGATCGCCGTCGACGGGCCGTACGAGTTCGCCGTCCAGGGGCCGAACCGGTTCTGGGTCGAGCTGGCCGGGTCGACCGACGGGCTCGCCGCGGGGCTCGACGTCCAGACTTGCCAGCGCGGCAACAGTCTCGAGCTCGGTCTGGTCAACACGTCCCGCAAGCCGTTGACGCTGAAGCTGAAGGCGCGTGGTTACGGCAGCAAGGCGGTCACGGTCACGCTGCGCGGCAAGCAGAGTCGTGAGGTGCCCTGGCCGACCGACACCGGCTGGTACGACGTCGAGGTCACCGTGGTCGAGGACACGACGTACCGGCGCCGGCTGAGCGGCCACCTGGAGACGGGCCGCGCGAGCGTCACCGGCTGATCGGAGTCCGCGGGCAGCCGCACGACTGCCGGTGCATGATCTCGGCCGGCAGGCGGATGGTTTGTGCGGGAGCGCCGGGGTCGTTCATCCGGCGGAGCAGTAGCTGAACGGCCCGGGCGCCGATCGCCGTGGATGGTTGCGCCACGGTGGTCAGCCCTGGGCTGAACAGGTCGGCCCAGGTGAAGTCGTCGAAACAGGCCAGCGCCATGTCTTTCGGGACGTCGACGCCGGCGGCGTGGAAGGCGGCCAGCGCGCCGATCGTCATGCTGCTGTTGCCGGTGAACAGCGCGGTCGGGCGGTTGTCGAGCTCCAGCAGCTCCCAGGTCGCCTTCCGGCCGCCTTCGCTGGACGACGAGCCGACGCGGATCAGCTCGGGGTCGACCGGGACGTTCGCGTGCTGATGGGCGAGCCGGTAGCCGCGGACGCGTTCGGCGCTCGTCGACAGGCCGGGGATGCCGCTGAGCATCCCGATCCGGGTGTGGCCGAGGGACAGCAGGTGGTCGACGATCGCCGTACTGGCGGTCTCGTTCTCGACGCCGACCTGGTCGATCCGCAGCTCGGGGTCGATCCGGTCGACGACGACGTACGGGATCGCGTGGTCGCGCAGCATCGGCAGGGTGAGGTCGCGCCAGTGGTCGGCGGGGGCGATCACCAGGCCCTCGATCCGGTGCGCGAGCAGGTTCGCGACGGCGGCGGACTCGTAGCGCGCGTCGTCGCGGGTGTCGACGATGATCAGGTTCAGGCCGGCGCGGGTGGCCTCGCCGTCGATGCCCTGGATCAGCTCGACCCAGTAGGGATTGCTGGCCACGGTGATCGCGAGACCGATCGTCCGGTTCGAGCCGGCCGCCAGGGAGCGCGCCGTCGGCTGGTGCCGGTAACCGAGCCGCTCCATCGCGCGCTGCACCCGCTCGCGGGTCGCGGGGGCGACCAGACGGGTGCCGTTGACCACGTGCGAGACGGTGCTGACCGACACTCCAGCGGCGCGAGCGACCTCGGTCATGGTGACCATCCGTCGTATGGTCGTTGCTCAGGGTGCTTTGCGCAAGGTTTTGCGCAAAGCCGGAAACCAGTGGGCGGACCGGTCTAGCTTCGCGACTCACAACCGACCCCGCTCGGGAGGGCAGACCCGTGAGAAGAACCGTCCCCGCCGTCCTGCTGACCGTCACCCTGCTGGGGACGGCGGCCTGCACCCAGACCAAGAGCGGGAGTGACAGCGGCTCGAGCGACGGGCCGGTGAAGATCGGCCTGGTCACCAAGACCGACACCAACCCGTACTTCGTGAAACTGCGCGAGTCGGCCAAGGCGCACGCGCAGTCCAAGGGCGCCGAGGTGATCGCGGTCGCCGGTAAATTCGACGGCGACAACGAGGGTCAGGTGGCCGCGATCGAGAACCTCGTCCAGCAAGGCGTGAAAGGGATCCTGATCACGCCGAGCAACTCGACCGGCATCCTCGGGGCGCTCAAACAGGCCAAGGAGAAGGGCGTTCTGGTGATCGCCCTGGACACCGAGACCGATCCGAAGGACGCCGTCGACGCGACGTACGCGACCAACAACGTGACCGCCGGCGAGCTCGAGGGCAAGTACATCAAGGCCACCCTCGGGGCGACGCCGCCCAAGGTCCTGATGATGGACGGCACCCCCGGCGGCACCGTCGACGAACAACGCCACCGCGGCTTCCTCCAAGGCATGGGCCTCAAGGACGGAGACCCCGCGATCATCGGCGCCGCCCCCACCAACGGCGACCAGAACAAGGCCCAGGCCGCCATGGAGAACCTCCTCCAGCGCGACGCCTCCGTCAACGCCGTCTACACCCTCAACGAACCCGCCGCCCGCGGCGCCGTCGCCGCCCTCACCGCCAAAGGCCTGGCCGGCAAGGTCGCCGTCGGTTCCATCGACGGCGGCTGCCAAGGCGTCGCCGACGTCAAAGCCGGCAAGTACCTCGCCACCGTCATGCAGTTCCCCAAGAAGATGGCCGAACAAGGCGTCGACGCCGTCGTAACCTTCGCCAAAGACGGCACCAAACCCACCGGCTTCCAAGACACCGGCGCCCAACTCATCACCGACAAACCCCTCCCCAACCTCGACTCCAAAGACACCACCTGGGGCGCCCAGAACTGCTGGGGCTGACCATGAGTGACGCAAACAAGCCGACGCGCGACTCCGCCTCCGGCGGAGCTGGTAGGTCTGGTGGGGATGGGGTTCCTGGCACCCCCGAGGGTGAACCACGCTCCGGCGGCGCTGCCGCACAGGCCCCGCGCGGCGCCTCCGGCGCGTCCTTCTCCGGCGTGGCCGGGAGCGGGTTGCGGGGGAGGGCTGACGGATGAGCGCGACTGAGAAGGCGGCGCCTTCACTCCGGGGCCGTTCGGCGGAGGCGTTTCTGCATAACCCGGCGCTTGGGCCGCTTGCGGCTTTGGTGGTTGTGGTTGTGGTGTTTTCGGTGAGTACGAGCACGTTTTTGACTGTGGACAACTTGAGTTTGGTGGTTCAGCAGTCGTTGGTGGTGGCTACGTTGGCGCTGGGGCAGACGCTGATCGTGCTGACGGGCGGGATCGATCTGGCGAACGCGGCGATCATGGTGCTCGGGACGATGGTGCTGGCGAAGCTGGTGATCGGGGGGAGCTCGTCCGGGGTTGCGCTGGTGATCGGGTTCTTGGTGTGTGCGGGGTTGGGGGCGGTGTCGGGCGGGTTGGTGACGTGGCTGAACCTGCCGCCGTTCATCGTGACGCTGGGCATGCTGACGGTGGTGCTGGCGGCGGGGCGGTTGTACTCCGAGGGGAACTCGTTCCCGGTGACCGACAACCTGCTCGGCGTCCTCGGCCAGGGCGGGTACCTGTTCGGCCAGATCCGGGTCACCCACGGGATGACGCTGGCCGTGGTGATGTTCGCCGTCACCTGGTACGCGTTGACCCGGACGGCGTGGGGCCGCCATGTGTATGCCTTGGGCAACGACCCGGAGGCGGCCCGGCTGACCGGTATCCACGTCGGCCGGACCCGGTTCAGCGTCTACCTGATCGCCGGCGTGATCTACGCGTTCGCCGCCTGGCAAGCCCTCGGCCGGATCCCGAACGCGGACCCGAACGCCTTCCAGACCGGCAACCTGGACAGCATCACCGCCGTCGTGATCGGCGGCACCAGCCTGTTCGGCGGCCGCGGCAGCGTGCTCGGCACCATCGTCGGCGCACTGATCGTCGCCGTCCTGCGCAGCGGCCTCACCCAGGCCGGCATCGACAGCCTCTACCAGGACGTCGCCACCGGCGTCCTCGTGATCGCCGCCGTCGCCTTCGATCAGATCGTCCGCAGGAGGTCGCGATGACCACCCCCGCGCTCCAGGCCCGCGGCCTGGTGAAACGGTACGGCCGTGTCACCGCGATCGACGGCGCCGACTTCGACCTGCTCCCCGGCGAGGTGCTCGCGGTCGTCGGCGACAACGGCGCCGGCAAATCGAGCCTGATCAAAGCGCTCTCCGGCGCGCTGATCCCCGACGAGGGCACCGTCCTGCTGGACGGCGTCCAGACGCATTTCCACTCACCCCTCGACGCCCGCCAGGCCGGGATCGAGACCGTCCACCAAACCCTCGCCCTCGCCCCCGCGATGGATATCGCGACGAACCTGTTCCTCGGCCGCGAAGTACGCCGTACCGGCCCGCTCGGCAGCGTCTTCCGGCTGCTCGATCGCGCCGCGATGCGGCAGCAGGCCCAGCAACAACTAGATGCCCTCGGCATTGAAACCGTCCAGCACATCGGCCAGCTGGTCGAGACGCTGTCCGGTGGTCAGCGCCAAGCTGTCGCCGTCGCCCGGGCCGCGATGTTCGGCAGCCGGCTCGTCATCATGGACGAGCCGACCGCCGCGCTCGGGGTCAAGGAGTCCGGCCAGGTCCTCGACCTGATCCGGCGGATCCGCGACCGCGGGCTGCCGGTGGTGCTGATCAGTCACGACATGCCGCAGGTTTTCGAGATCGCCGACCGTATCCACGTCCACCGGCTCGGACGCCGCGCCGCCGTCGTACGCCCGGCGGACGCGACGATGAGTCAGGTGGTCTCCCTGATGACCGGGGCCCTGCGCCCCGGCGACCCGGACGCCCCGCCCAACCTGGTGGACACATGACGAACTTTCCCTATCCCGCCACGAACTACCAAGAGGACAACCGCGGCCAGTTCCACTTCAGCACCCGCAGCGGTTGGATGAACGACGTGAACGCTCCGCTGTACTACCGCGGCGTCTACCACCTCTACTACCAGCACGCCCCGAACAGCCTGGTCTGGAACACCATGCACTGGGGACACGCGACCAGCACCGACCTCGTGCACTGGCAGCAACGGCCGATCGCCCTCGACCCGGCGATCCACCCAGGCGATCTCTGGTCCGGCGGCGGCGTCGTCGACTGCGGGAACGAGAGCGGCCTGAAGGACGGCGACCACGACCCGATCCTCGTCTACTCCGGGACGAACGGCGTCACGATCTTCTACAGCCTCGACGGCGGCGACACGTTCACGGCGTACGACGGCGGCCGCAAGGTCGTCACCCCGGCCGGGACGAGCCGCGATCCCAAGGTGTTCTGGGATCCGGCCTCGCAGCGCTGGGGGATGGTCGTCTGGTCCGATGCCGGCGGCAACGGCGTCGACTTCTTCAGCTCGACCGACCTCTTACGCTGGACCTTCACCTCCCGCTACCGAGCCGACTGGCTGTTCGAATGCCCGAACGTGATCCGGATGCCGCTGGACGGCGCCTACCACTGGGTTCTGCACGACGGCGGCGGTCGCTATCTCATCGGCGACTGGGACGGGACGTCGTTCCGCACCGACTGGACGACGCCGCAGAAACTCAACCAGACCGAGACCTTCGCCGGCGCCGGCTACTACGCGGGCCTGAACTTCTCCAACCTGAAAGGCGATCGGGTCGTCTCGATGGCCTGGCAGGGCGAGAACTACGGCTCGATCTGGACCGGTAACGCCTCCTTCCCGGTCGACCTGAAACTGCGCCGGACGACGGACGGCGTCCGCGTCGTCAGTACACCGATCCCCGAGATCTCGTCGCTGCGGGCGAACACCCGCACCTGGCGGGACGTCGTCCTCGACGACCGATCGGCGCGCAGGCTGCTGACCGGCGTCCGCGTGCGTACCTATGAGCTCGAAGCGACGATCGACGTCCGGAGCGCGCGGCGGTTCGGGTTCCGGCTGCAGACCGGGCCGGGAGAGTGGTACGACCGGGAGGTGGCGTACGACGTCCGCGCGCAGCAGCTCGGCGGCGCGACGTTGCGGCCGCAGGCGGGCAAGGTCAAGCTGCGGATCCTGGTGGATCGCGGGCAACTCGATGTCTTCGGCAACGACGGCGAGGTCTACCAGAGCTACAACGTGAACTTCGACAGTCTGCCCGGTGGCGACAGTCTGGAGTTGTTCACCGAGGGCGCGATCCGGCTGGAGTCGTTGACGATCCACGAGCTGGCGTCGATCTGGCGGCCGCCGGGGGAGTCGACCCTGGAGACCAGCCTGCAGGGTCCGTGGTACGCGGCGCGTGGTCAATGGAGTGATGTTGCCGCAGGCAAACAAGGGAAGTCGCCCGGCGACGGCTTCTATCTGAGTACGGCGACCGGGTCGGACTTCACGCTGAACGGCGACGTCCGGCTGGTCGAGGGCGTCGCGGCGGCGCTCACCTTCCGGGCCACGAAGGACGCCTCGCAGCACTACACGGTCAATGTCGACGCGGCCGCGAACGTGGTGAAGTTGTGGCGGCCGGGGCGCGATATCGCGACCGTCCCGCTGCAGGTCGAGCGAGGCCGTACCTACCACTTCACGGTGGAGGCGACCGGGCCGCGGATCAAGGTCGCGCTGGACGGCCGGCAGCTCATCGACGCGGACGACGCGACCACGGCGTCCGGGCAGTTCGGGATGAACGTCTACAACGGGACCGCCGTCGTCCAGGACGTGACGGTCAGCGCGCGATAGCCGCCGTCCGCGCGTTGGTGATCGTGATCAGGTCGGTGGGGGTCAGGCCGAGGTCGAGCCCCCGCCGGCCGCCCGACACGTAGACGGTGTCGTGTGTGGTCGCGGTCTCGTCGACCACGGTCGGCAGCGCGCGCTTCTGGCCGATCGGGCTGATCCCGCCGACGACGTACCCCGTCGTCCGCTCGGCGGCGGCCGGGTCGGCCATCACGGCCTTCTTGCCGCCCACCGCGGCCGCGATCGCCTTCAGGTCGAGCTGTTTGTCCACCGGCACCACCCCGACCGCCAGCTTCCCGTCGACCTCGACCAGCAGCGTCTTGAACACCCGCTCCGGCGCCAGCCCCAGCACCTCGGCCGCCTCCAGCCCGAACGACTTCGCCGCCGGATCGTGCTCATAAGCATGCGTGCTGAAGCCGATCTTCGCCTTGGTCAACGCCACCGTCGCCGGCGTCCCCGCCGCCTGCTTGCTCTTAGCCACTGGCCGAGCTTACGAGACGAACGCAGCAGTGTCCGGGGCTTGGCACGAGCTGGGCCGCCAGCGGGCTGTTCTTCGCCTCGGCCAGGCCGGCTACCAGGTTGAGGTTCATGTGGCAGACGAGCTGGGTGAAGTCGGCGGCCAGGCGCCGGAACGGGCAGTTGACCAGCGCGATGTCGGCGCCGTCTTCGCGGGGTTCGAAGCCGTTCGCTTGGAGGGTCTCGACGAGCGAGTGGTCGGGGCGCGCGAGGGCGGCGCCGTAGGCGCGGGCGTGGCGGTTGACGGCTTCGCGGGGCGAGCCGCCGGTGGTTTCGGCTTCTTGAATGGCGGCGGCGAGGAGGTGGCCGGCGACGGCGTACTGGCGTTCGGGGAGAGTGATCTCGATCTCGGTGTCGGAGCGGTGGTAGAGCTTGGCGGGGCGGCCGGCGCCGGGGCCGGTACGGCCGGTGCGGCGCTCGAAACAGGTGGCGAGCAGGCCTTCGTCGACCAGGCGATCCAGGTGGAAGGCCGCCGTCGTGCGGGGGAGCGCGAGCGCGGCGGCCGCGTCGTCACGGCTGACGGCGGCGGGCTGGGCGACGACGTACTCGTACAGCCGGCGCCGGGTCGGCTCCTCGAGTACGGCCACGGCCTGGAGGCCGGCGTCCCAGCTGCTGTCCACGGGATGATTCTATCGACAACATCGGTTGGTGAAACAGTATGATGTCCGTTCGTTGAAATCTCAGGGAGTGTGGCAGATGGCGATCTCCGCCGATCTCGAACCCGTTCCCCCGCTGCGCATCGTCGCCGGCCGGGAGCAGATCGACCTGCCGGCCGCCGAGCGCGCGGTCGCGGACCTGCTGACGGCGCTCGGGCGCGATCCCGGCAGCGCGCACCTGGCCGACACCCCGCGCCGGGTGGCGAACGCGTACGCCGAGATGCTGACGCCGCGGGAGTTCGCGCTGACGACCTTCCCGAACGACGAGGGGTACGACGAGCTCGTCCTGGCCAAGGACATCCCGGTGCAGTCGCTGTGCGAGCACCACCTGCTGCCGTTCCAGGGCGTCGCGCATGTCGGCTACCTACCGGGCGACCGGATCCTCGGGCTGTCGAAGCTGGCTCGGGTGGTCGAGTTGTTCGCGCGCGACTTCCAGGTCCAGGAGCGGCTGACCAAACAGGTCGCCGACTGGCTGCAGAGTCATCTCGCGCCGAAGGGCGTCGGCGTCGTGATCGAGGCCGAGCACCAGTGCATGTCGCTGCGCGGCGTGCGCGCGGCCGGCTCGCGAACGGTGACGTCGTCCCTGCACGGCATTCTGCGCGACAGCGATCGCTCCCGGCAGGAGTTCTTCGCGCTGACCGGCCTCACCCCGTAGCGGCGGCGGTCAGCCGAAGCCGAGCGGGTCAGGCAGAGGCGACTGCCGGCGGGTGGCGATGGGTGTACCGGCCGGTGGCGAGGATGTGCGCCACCTCGCCGGGCAGCAGGTCGGTCCCCGGGACGGGCTCCATCTCGGAGACGTCCAGCCAGCGGACGACGGTCGCGCCGTGGTGGCCGTGGACGGCGAGGATCGAGTCGAGATCCGGCCAGACGGCCGTGGACGGGTTCGCTCCGTGCCAGCGCAGGGCGACCGAGCCGTCGGTGAAGACACAGCCTTCCGCGACGACCCCCGTCCCGGATACCCCGCTGATGTCGGTGTAGCGCAGTAATTCGAAGGTCTGGGGTTTCATAGTCCTTTCCCCGTGGATCGGCCCGGATCGGGCGCGGTTGGGCGCTCGCCACAAACCGGGGACAAGAACCGAGTGTCAGCGGGGAAGAACGATCTGTAGCGACTCTTCTTCTGCCAACAAGCTAGGGGCAAATCCCCCGACACGCCAGACGTTCTGCCGCGTGTCTCAGGAACGAGCGAAAGCTGCCTTGGGGTTGGGACCGAAGCGGTTGTCGCCGGGCGTTCCCTCCTGCACCGTGAAGACGAGCATGACGATGCTGCCCACGACCGGGATCAGCAGGATCAGCACCCACCAGCCGCTGCGATCCGTGTCGTGCAACCGGCGCATCGTCACGCCCAGCGCCGGCAGCAGGATCGCCAGCGCGTACAGCGGCACGAACACCCCGGTCGCGGGCATGCTCAGCACGTAGTCCAGCACCCGCATCACGATCAGCAGCAGGACCGTGAACAGTGTGAACATCCAGTACTCGCGCCGCCGCGAGCGCCCGGTGAACACGGCGTACTTCTTCAGGGCGGTCAGATACCAGCTCATGAGTTGACGGTAGCGGCGTAGGGGATCACTCACGGGCGGTAATTCACTCCGGTAATTCACTCGGGGGATGAACGCGGCGCGTGATCGAATGGAGCGGTGCTGCTGACGATGACCACCGACCTGGCCGGATTCGACCTTCCCGCGAGCGATTTCGGGTTCTTGTTGCACAAGAATCCGGCGCGACCTCAGCGGACCGAGATCGTCGGC
The DNA here is from genome assembly GCF_055584105.1 of Kribbella sp. NPDC104218. Lineage (NCBI taxonomy): Bacteria > Bacillati > Actinomycetota > Actinomycetes > Propionibacteriales > Kribbellaceae > Kribbella > Kribbella sp. NPDC104218. The sequence continues at coordinate 532,574 of NZ_JBVJMQ010000002.1, read as the reverse complement.
GGGACAGCGCACGTCTTCTACCCCGAGGCGACGGCCGCGCGCTGCTCGGCGGCCCTGCTGCTGGAGATCGATCCGATCGCGCTGGTACGGGCCGGCCGCGGCAAGGCGCCGGAGGGGTTCACCCTCGGCCAGTACGTCAACGACCGTCCGTACGCCGCGTCCAGCCTGCTCGCGGTCGCGTTGAGCAAGCTGTTCCGGACGGCGATGATCGGGCGCTGTGACGCCCGGCCCGACCTCGCGGCCCAGCCGATCCCGCTCGAGCTCCACATCCCGGCGCTGCCGTGCCGCGGTGGTAGCGAGCTGGCCGAGCGGATGTTCGGGCCGCTCGGCTGGACGGTCGACGCCCGGCCGGTCCCGCTCGACCCCGACATCCCGGCGTGGGGTGACTCCCGGTACGTCGACCTGCGGCTGACCGGCGTCCTCCGGCTGGCCGACGCGCTCAACCACCTCTATGTGCTGCTTCCGGTGCTGGACGACGCCAAGCACTACTGGGTCGGCTCCGACGAGGTCGACAAGTTGGTGAAGGCCGGGTCCGGCTGGCTCGGCACGCATCCGGAGAAGGAGCTGATCTCGCACCGGTACCTCGCCCACCGCCGCTACCTGGCCGACTCGGCTCTGGAGCGGCTCGCCGAGGCGGACGGCGTCATGCTCGCCGAGCCGGACGACGACGCCGAGGGTCCGGTCTCGCTCGCGGTGGAGCGGCGGACGACGGTTGCCGCCGTCCTGCGGGAGCTCGGCGCGCGGCGGATCGTGGACGTCGGCTGCGGGGAGGGCGCGCTGGTCGGCGAGCTGCTGAAGGACCCGATGCTCGGCGAGCTGATCGCGACCGACGTATCGGCCCGCGCGCTCATCTCGGCCAAGCGCCGACTGCACTACGACGACCTTCCGGATCGGCAGCGGGATCGGCTGCGGTTCCTGCAGTCGTCGGTCACGTACGCCGACGAGCGGCTGGCCGGCCTGGACGCCGCCGTCCTGATGGAGGTCGTGGAGCATGTCGACCCGCCGCGGCTGCCCGCCCTGGCGCACTCCGTCTTCCAGGCGGCCCGCCCGGCCGCCGTCGTGATGACCACCCCGAACAGCGAGTACAACGTGCGTTTCGAGTCCCTCCCGGCCGGCGCCTTCCGGCACCCTGACCACCGCTTCGAGTGGACGCGGGCCGAGTTCCACACCTGGGCGACCGACGTCGCGGGCCGGTACGGGTACGCCGTCGAGTTCCGGCCCGTCGGCCCGGACGACCCCGAGGTCGGTCCGCCGACGCAGCTCGCGCTCTTCCGGCGGGCGGAGGTGGCCGCATGATCGACATCCCGGCGCTCTCCCTCGTCGTCCTGGTCGGTGCCAGCGGCTCCGGCAAGTCGACGTTCGCACGGACGCACTTCAAGGGCACCGAGGTCATCTCCAGCGACTTCTGCCGCGGGCTGGTCTCGGACGACGAGAACGACCAGGCGGCCACCAAGGACGCCTTCGAGGTGCTGCACTTCATCGCGGGCAAGCGGCTCGCGGCCGGCCGGCTGACCGTGATCGACGCGACCAACGTGCAGCCCGAGGCGCGCAAGGAGCTGGTCGCGCTGGCGCGTGAGCACGACGTCCTTCCGGTGGCGATCGTGCTTGACCCGCCGGAGCGGGTCTGCATCGAGCGGAACGAGCTGCGTGGCGATCGGCAGTTCGGCGCGAAGGTGATCACGCGCCAGCGCGGTCAGCTGAAGCGCGGGCTGCGCAGCCTCAAACGCGAGGGGTTCCGCAAGGTCCACGTACTGAACAGCGTCGAGGAGATCGATGCCGTCAGCATCGAGCGGACGCGGCTGTTCAACGACCTGACCGATCAGACCGGCCCGTTCGACATCATCGGCGACATCCACGGCTGCCGCCCGGAGCTCGAGCGGCTGCTCACCGAGCTGGGGTACACGCTGGTCCGGGACGACGCCGGCCGGCCGATCGACGCCGTCCAGGAGGGGCGGCGGGCGATCTTCGTCGGCGACCTGGTCGACCGCGGGCCGGACAGCCCCGGCGTCCTGCGGCTCGTCATGGGCATGGTTGCCGCAGGCAACGCCTACTGCGTGCCGGGTAACCACGAGGACAAGCTGCTGCGGGCGCTGCAGGGCCGCAACGTCAAGGTCAGCCACGGTCTCGAGACCACCCTCGAACAGCTGGAGCGCGAGTCGCCGGAGTTCAAGGAGCAGGTCGCGACGTTCATCGACGGCCTGATCTCGCACTACGTCTTCGACGACGGCAAGCTGGTCGTGTCCCATGCCGGGCTCGTCGAGCGGATGCACGGCCGCGCGTCCGGCCGGGTCCGTTCGTTCTGTCTGTACGGCGAAACGACGGGGGAGACCGACGAGTTCGGGCTGCCCGTCCGTTACCCCTGGGCGAACGAGTACCGCGGTCGCGCGATGGTTGTCTACGGCCACACTCCGACCCCGGAGCCGGAGTGGATCAACAACACGATCTGTCTGGACACCGGCGCGGTCTTCGGCGGTTCGCTGACCGCGCTCCGCTACCCCGAGCGCGAGCTGGTCGCGGTGCAGGCCGCCGAGGAGTACTACGCGCCGGCGAAGCCGTTGCATGTGGCCTCGGCGCCGACTCGCGAGCCGGACGTGCTGGAGCTGACCGATGTCACCGGTCGCCGGGTGATCGAGACGTCGTCGCACGGCCGGCTGAGCGTCCGCGCCGAGCAGGCGGGCGCGGCGCTGGAGGTGATGAGCCGGTTCGCGATCGATCCGCGGTTCCTGCTCTACCTGCCGCCGACGATGAGCCCGGTCGCGACGTCACCGCTGCCTGGGCTGCTCGAACACCCGCTGCAGGCCTTCGAGACGTTCCGCGGCCAGGGCGTAAGCGAGCTCGTCTGCGAAGAGAAGCACATGGGCTCGCGGGCCGTCGTGCTGCTCACGCGGGACGACGACGTCGCCGAGAAGCGGTTCGGCCTGGCCGGGCGCGGCGCCGTACACACGCGCACCGGGCGGTCGTTCTTCGCGCCCGCGTTGACCGATGAGCTGCTGTCGCGTCTGCGCGTCGTCGCGGAAAAGGCCGGCCTGTTTGCCGAGCTGGACACCTCCTGGCTGCTCCTCGACGCCGAGCTGCTGCCTTGGAGCGCCAAGGCCGAGGACCTGCTCCGCGACCAGTACGCCGCTGTCGGCGCTGCTGCTCGGACGTCGTTGCCCGCGGCAACCGCTGCCCTGGAGTCGGCGGTGGCGGCCGGGCTGGATGTCGGTGCGCTGCTGGCGACCATGCAGAGTCGAGCGACCAACGCGGATCGGTTCACCGAAGCGTATCGCCGGTACTGCTGGCCGACCGACGGGCTCGACGGCGTGCGCATCGCGCCGTTCCAGGTGCTCGCGACCGAAGGGACGACGTACCAGGATCGTCCACATGCTTGGCATCTGGGCGTCGCGGACCAGCTCGTTGCCGCGGGCCCCGATCTGATCACGGCGACCCGGCGGCTCTTCGTCGACGAGTCGACATGGGACGACGGCGTCGCGTGGTGGGAGGAGCTGACCGGCGCCGGCGGTGAGGGCATGGTGGTCAAACCCGCGGCGAACCTGACCCGGACGGCGAAGGGCCTGGCCCAGCCAGGGCTGAAGGTCCGCGGCCCGGAGTACCTGCGGCTCATCTACGGCCCGGACTACACCGAGCCGGCCAACTTCGACCGGCTGCGCGACCGCAACCTCGGGCACAAACGCTCGCTGGCGCTGCGTGAGTACGCACTCGGCCTGGAGGCGCTGGAGCGGGTCGCCCGCGGTGAGCCGCTGTGGCGGATCCACGAATGCGTCTTCGCCGTCCTCGCCCTCGAATCGGAACCGGTGGACCCAAGACTATGACTGCGTCGAATGGGGACCCCATGACCGGCTACACCATCCCAGGCATGCACGTCCGCGAGCATGTCGTACCGGTCCCGCTGGACTGGTCGAACCCGGCGGAGCGGATCGACGTGTTCGCGCGGGAGCTCGTCGATCCGACCCGGAAGGACGACGACCTGCCGGTGCTGCTCTACCTGGCCGGAGGGCCGGGCGGGAAGTCGCCGCGGCCGTTGGGCCCGAGTGGCTGGGTCGGGAAGGCCCTGGAGACGCATCGGGTCCTCCTGCTCGACCAGCGCGGGACCGGGCGCAGTACGCCGGTGACCGCGCGGCGGATCGCGGCGTTCCCGGACGGGCCGGCGGGGGCGGAGTACCTCGCGCACTTCCGGGCCGACTCGATCGTGGCGGACGCCGAGCACCTGCGGAAGACGCTGTTCGGTGGGGAGCGCTGGTCGACGCTCGGGCAGAGCTACGGCGGGTTCACCACCCTCGTCTACCTGTCGCAGGCGCCCGAGGGACTGGCCGCGTGTTACATCACCGGCGGCCTGGCCCCGATCGCGGACGACGCGACCGAGGTGTACCGGCGGACGTACCCGCGGGTCGCGCTGAAGAACGCCGAGTTCCACCGCCGGTACCCGCAGATGGCCGAGCGGCTCGCCGCGATCGCGGACCGGATCGCGGCCGGCGACGTCCACCTGCCGGGCGGCGACCTGCTCACGGTCCGCCGCCTGCAGCTGCTCGGGATCGACTTCGGGATGAAGCCCGGTTACGAGCGGGTGCACTGGATGCTCGACGAGGCCTTCGACGGCGACGAGCTGGCCGACGGCTTCCTCGGTGAGGTGGAGGCGGCGACGTCGTACCGGGGCAACCCGCTGTACGCCGTCCTCCAGGAGGCCATCTACGCGGCCGGGAGCGGGGTCCGCGGGTGGGCCGCTGAGGCTGAGCGGCCGGCCGAGTTCGCCGAGGACGCGCGTCCGCTGCTGCTCACCGGCGAGATGATGTACCCCTGGATGTTCGAGGAGATCGCTGGGCTGCGGCCGTTCCGCGCGGCGACCGAGGCGCTGCACGCGCGGACCGAGTGGCCCGCGCTCTACGACCTCGACCGGCTGGCCGCGAACGACGTCCCGGTCGCGGCCGCCGTGTACTTCGACGACATGTACGTCGACTCCGGCCTGCAGCTCGACACCGCGCGCCGGGTCGGGAACCTGCAGGCCTGGGTGACGAACGAGTTCGAGCACGACGGTCTCGGATCGGACCGGGTGCTCACCCACCTGACCGAGCTGATCCGCTCGGTCGGTGGGCCCCGTTAGCTCAGCGCAGGTTGAGCGCCGTGGCGGCGGTGTCGGCCGCCGCGGCGCCGTACGCCTCGGTCAGTCGGTCGAGGAAGGCGGCACGGTCCAGGGTGTACTCCTGGGTGCCGACCTTCTCCAGGACGGTGGTGGCCAGCGTGCAGCCGACCTGCGCGGCGACCTCGTGCTCCAGGCCGGCGGCGCGGCCGGTCAGGTAGCCGGCCCGGAAGGCGTCGCCGCCGCCGGTCGGGTCGACCAGGCCCGGCGCGGGCACGGCCGGGACCTTGGTGATGATGCCGTCGGCGTTCTCGATGACGACGCCGTCGCCGCCGTGGGTGGTGACGCGGACGCCGACCTTGCCGAGGATCTCCTCGTGGCTCCAGCCGGTCTTCTGGACCATCAGGCCGGCCTCGTACTCGTTGCTGAACAGGTACGTCGCGCCGTCGATCAGCGTGCGGATCGCGTCGCCGTCCATCCGGGCGAGCTGCTGCGACGGGTCGGCCGCGACGGCGATGCCGTGCTGGTGGGCCAGCTGGGTGTGCTTGAGCATGCCGTCCGGGTCGTCGGCGCCGACCAGGACCAGGTCGATCCCGCCGGTCGCGGCGTGGATCGCGCCCAGGTCGAGCTCGCGGGCCTCGGCCATCGCGCCGGTGTAGAACGAGGCGATCTGGTTCGCGTCCAGGTCCGTCGTACAGGTGAAGCGGGCGGTGTGCACGTTCTCGCAGACGCGGACGTGGGACACGTCGACCCCGGCCGCCGTCAGCGCGGCGCCGTACTCGGCGAAGTCCGAGCCGACCGAGCCGACCAGGATCGAGGAGCGGCCGAGCTGGGCCATCCCGTAACAGATGTTCGCGCCGACGCCGCCGCGGTGCACGACCAGCTCGTCGACCAGGAACGACAGCGAGACCTTGTGCATCTGCTCTTCGAGGAACTGGTCCTTGAAGCGGCCCGGGAACGTCATCAGGATGTCGGTCGCGATCGATCCGGCGACGGCGATGCGCATACGGTGTGCTCCTCGATGGGGGTGGTGGTGCGGCTTTCGGACAACCCATAGAGACTACAGCCGACCGTTCTAATACATGGAGGGGTACATCTCACATGGGCTCACAGGTTCAGGTGACCGACGAACTGCACGACTACATGGTGGCCCACGGCATGCCGCTGGACCCGATCGCGGCCGAGCTGGTCGCCGAGACGCAGGCGCTCGGTGACGAGGCCGAGATGCTGACCACACCCGACCAGGCCGGGCTGCTGACCACGCTGACCCGGCTGACGTCGGCCCGGCGCGCGGTCGAGATCGGGACCTTCACCGGGTTCTCCGCGCTGGCGATCGCCCGCGGGCTGCCGGCCGACGGGCAGCTGATCTGCCTGGACGCCAGCGACGAATGGACGTCGATCGGCCGCCGGTACTGGGAGCGGGCCGGCGTCGCGGACCGGATCGAGCTGCGGATCGGCGACGGGCACGAGCTGGCCGCCGAGCTGGACGGCTCGTTCGATCTCGCGTTCGTGGACGCCGACAAGCCGGGCTACATCGACTACTTCGAGAAGCTGGTGCCGCTGGTCCGGCCGAACGGCGTCCTGCTGTTCGACAACACGCTGGCCGGCGGCCGCGTGGTGAACGCCGATGGCCCGGAGGACCGCAAGGAGTTCAACGCGCACCTCGCCAAGGACGACCGGGTCGACGTCACGATCCTGGGCATCGGCGACGGCCTGACCCTGGTCCGCAAGAAGTGAGCAAGGCGACGGCGCGGCTGACGGTCACGGAGCTGCAGCACAAGTACGGCGATCGGCCGGTGATCGAAGGGCTGACCTTCACGCTGGCCGCGGGGCAGGCGATCGCGCTGGTCGGGCCGAACGGCGCCGGCAAGACGACCGTCCTGAAGTGCATCGTGGGCGCGGCCGAACCGGCCGCCGGCACGATCCTCCTCGACGGCCTGCCGATCGACGAACGCTCCGACACCGTCCGCCGCGACGTCGCCACACTCCTCGACGATCTCGACTTCTTCCCCGACCTCACCGCCGCCGAGCACCTCGACCTGCTCGCCCGCGCTCACGGCAACCCGACCCCCGAGGACCTCGTCGACACCGTCCTGGACGACATCGGCCTGCTGAACGCTGCCGACCAGCTCCCCGGCTCACTCTCCTCCGGCCAGCGCCGCCGCCTGGCCCTGGCCACGACGCTCGTCCGTCCGCGCAAGCTCCTCGTCCTCGACGAGCCCGAAGCCCGCCTCGACACCGCAGGTGTGGCCTGGCTCGCCGAACGCCTGGCCGCCGAGAAGGCCACCGGCACCGCCATCCTGTTCGCCAGCCACGAGCCCTCCCTGGTCGAGGCAGTCGCCGACACCACCGTCACCCTCACCCCGCTCCCATGAGCTCAGCCGACGGACCGGTGGTCTACGACCCCGCCGACTTCGGAGCCATCCCCACCGCCCGCAGCATCCGCCGCTGGATGCGCACCACCCGCCGCAAACACGCCGACCGCACCTTCGGCCAGCTCTTCGAAGACATCTACCTGGTCGTCTTCACCCTCGCCATGCTCGGCGCAACCGGCGGCAGCGTCGTCAAACACCTGAACGCAAACATGGTGTCGTGCCAGTCGGCGCACTGCTTTCGCCTGTGGGAGCTGTTGCCGTGGATCCTCGTCCCGTTGCTGGTAGCAACCACCCTGCGGGTGCTGCTGAGTGTGGGCCCGGTGGCGGCTTCGCGGGCTACTGGGTTCTGGCTGCTGGCGACGCCGGTCGACCGCGCGCCGCTGCTGCGGCCGACGTACTGGCTGGCGATTGCCGGGACGACGGTGCTCGGTGGGGTCGTGACGGTGGTTGCCTGGGCGGTGCTGGGCGCACCGCTCACAGCGGTGTGGGAGGCGTCGATCCTGACAACCACGCTGCTGGTTGCTGCGGCCTGCGTGACGGTATGGGCGCAGCAGACCGGGCGGCGTACCTCGTGGACGCTGCGCGCTGCGGACCTCCTGCTGGTCGCGGCGGCGCTCCCAGCGATCTGGCTGGCCGTCCAGCGCTTCGCCGACCGACCGGGCAGCGCCGCGGGCGGGCTGAGCTGGACTGCGCTTGAGGACTCCTACGGCACCGCGTCCTACCTGACTCCGATGTACTCCTCGGAAGCGTCCGGGCCGAGCCTTTCGGATTTCCGGGTGCTGATCGTCGGCGGTATCGCACTGGTCGTCGCGCTCATGCTGGCGGTGATCACCGCTTCCACGCTCGACAAGCTGACGCGGGCGAGTGTGATTGCGGGGGGTGAGTTGTTGGTGGGGGTTGCGGGGGCGGCGAGCAGTCTTGACCTGAGCATGCTGGCTGATGTGGTGGCGGGGCGGCACTGGCGGCTGATGGGGCGGGTGCGGAGCCGGCGGGGGAGAGGGGCGCACGGCGGGGCGCTGGTGCATCGGGAGTTCTTGCGGATCCTGCGCTGGCCGCGGCGGCTGGTGATCGCGTTTGCGTTGCTGGTGGTGCCGTATGCGATGGCGGGCGCTGGGTTCGATCCGTTGGTTCCGATCGCGGCTGGGCTTGCGGGGTTCGCTGCGATCCGGCCGTTGCTGGACGGACTGCGGTCGGTCTGCCGGTCGCGTGGTCTGGTGCGGGCGCTCGGGTATGACCTGCGCGAGCTGCGGGTGCTGATGGCCGTCGCGCCTGGTGTGGTCACAGCTGTCTGGGCGCTGGCGGCGTACCCGGTGATCGGGAGTGGCGCGGGTGCGTTCGCGGTCGGGGCCGGGGTGATCGCGGGCGCCGTCCGGCAGGCGTCGGCGCGGCCGCCGTCGTACGCCGGGCCGTTGGTCGCGTCGCCGATGGGCGCAATCCCGCCGGGGCTGTTCTCGCAGCCGATCCGCGGGTTCGACGTACTGCTGATCTGCCTGCTGCCCGTCCTGCTCGGGTTCGGGCCGACCTGGGTGCTCGCGATTCCGGCGTTCGTGCTGGCCGTGATGTTCGCGATCCGGCCGAAGGTCGACTGAGCGGTAACGGCTTGCCGTATGTTGGCGTGAACAGGTACCTTGTTTCGCATGGTAGCTGAGAAGGTCTTCACGCAGCTGCGGCGCGGGACGCTGGAGTACTGCGTGCTGGCGTTGCTGCAGGGGGAGGAGCGGTACGGCTTCGACCTGGTGAAGGCGCTCGGGGAGATCGACGGGATGGTCACCACCGAGGGCACGATCTACCCGCTGCTGGCGCGGTTGCGCCGCGAGGGACTGGTCGAGACGAGCTGGCGGGAGTCGGAGTCCGGGCCGCCCCGGCGGTACTACCGGTCGACCAAGCAGGGGAGCCGGGCGCTGGCCGACTTCACCGCGGACTGGGAGCGATTCCGGACGTCGGTCGACGAGATTCTGCGACGGGGTAACGAAGGGAGCCGGGGATGAGCGCGGATCAGCTGGTCGACGCGTACATGGAACACCTGACGAAGGCGGCCGAGCCGCTCCCGGCGGAGCGGCGGACCGACCTGATCGCCGATGTCACCTCGCATATCGCCGAGGCGCGGGCCGCGGGGGCGACGACGGAGTCCGACGTCCGGCAGATGCTGCGGCAGCTCGGCGACCCCGACGACATCGTCGCCGCGGCCACCGACGGGCTGGTGCTGGTCGAGCGACCGAAATCGTCGCGGCTCGGTGGCCGCGAGATCCTCACGCTGATCCTGCTGCCGTTCGGGGCCTACATCTTCTTCGTGGGTTGGGTTCTGGGCGTCGTCCTGCTGTGGATGTCGGACCGCTGGACGCGCAACGAGAAGCTGCTCGGCACGCTGGTGACGCCGCTGGGTTACGCGTCCGTCCAGGCGTTCGCGACGGTCGACAGCAGCGTCCTCCACCTACCGCAGGCGATCACGATCTCGATCGCCGTCCTGCTGATCGTCGCGCCGATCTTCACGTTCGTGGTGCTCGTGTCGCGCGGCCGGCCGGGGCGGTCAGCGCAGTAGCGGGAGCAGTTGGTCGCCGATCCGGATCGTCTCCTCGCGGTACGGGGTGTCGGACAGGATGAAGTGCGTGATGCCGAGGTCCTGGTACTTGCGGAGCGACTTCGCCACGTCCTCGGCCGATCCGACGAGCCACGTCGTCCCGGCGCCGCCACCGCCGTACCGGCCGGGGGCCGTGTAGAGGTTGTCGTCGAGGACGTCGCCGCGCGCGGCCAGCTCGAGGAGCCGCTGTTGACCGACCGCCTTGAACCAGCGATGGTCGCGGTCGCCCGCGTTCTCGGCCATGGTCGCGACCTTCGCCTCGGCGTCCGCCCACGCCTGCTCGGTGGTGTCGCGGACGAGCGTGGTGATCCGCAAGCCGAACTCGAGCGGTTTGTGCGCGCGGCCGAGCTCCGCCTCGAGCTCCCGGAGTCGGCTGATCCGCGCGGCGACGCCGTCCAGCGGCTCACCCCAGAACAGCTGGACGTCGGCGTCCGTCGCGGCCACCCGCTGCGCGGCCTCGGATGCGCCACCGAAGTACAGCGTCGGGTGCGGGCGGCCTTCGCGGGCGAGGGGCCGGGTGGCGACGGTCGAGCCGGTGACGCTGAAGTGCTCGCCGGCGTACGTCACGTTCTCTTCGGTCCACAACCGGCGGACGAGCTGGAGGAACTCCTTCGTCCGTGCGTACCGCTGCGCCTGATCGCCCTCAGCGTCGCCGTACGCCGGGAGGTTGTCCTGCCCGGAGACGATGTTGACCAGCAGCCGCCCACCGCTCAACTGATCAAGCGTCCCGGCCGCGGACGCGAACTGCGCCGGCCGCCAGTACCCCGGCCGGATCGCGACCAACGGCTGGAACGTCGTCGTCCGCGCCGCCAGACTCGCCGCCACCGTGAACGTGTCCGGCCGCCCCCACCCCGTCCCCAGCAGCGCCCCACCCCACCCGTGCTCCTCCGTCAACCGAGCCAGCCCGGTCAACCGCTCCAAACTGTTGTGCCCGCCCGTCGCATCATCCCCACGATGCCCGGGCTCGACCTGATTCGGGATGTACCACAGGAATTCCGCCATACCCTCAGATTAAGTCGACCAAATGACTCGACTTACACCGTCTCGCTCTGTGGCCCACGACGGTCCTAGGGTTGGGGAATGGCATCGGTCAAGCAGTTCCAGGTCACCTTCGACTGCGCGGAGCCCGAGCGGGTGGCGCGGTTCTGGTGCGAGGTGCTCGGGTACGTCGTCCCGCCGCCGCCTCCGGGGTTCGACTCCTGGGACGCCTTCAGCGCGGCCCTCCCGCCGGAGCAGCAGGGCTCGGCCTTCGCCGCCGTCGACCCGGACGGCGTCGGCCCGCGACTCTTCTTCCAGCGCGTCCCCGAGGGCAAGGTCGTCAAGAACCGCGTCCACCTGGACGTACGGGTGGGCACCGGCCTGGTCGGCGCCGAGCGGCTCGCCGCTCTCGAAGCCGAGTGCGCCCGCCTCCTCCCGCTCGGCGCCACCCGCGGTCAGCTCCTGGTCGCTGACGGCGTCAACGAGTCCTGCCTCAACATGCAGGACCCCGAAGGCAACGAGTTCTGCCTCGACTGAGGCTCACCCCTCCTTCGGCCACGGCTTGAACTTCCGCACCTCCTGCGGCCACCCACAAGCCTCCGCCACCTTCGCGGCCCACATCTTCGCGGTCGCGTCGTCCGGCACGTCCACAATCGCGAACCCGCCCAGAAACTCCTTCGTCTCCACATACGGCCCATCCGTCACCAGCACCTCCCCACCGGTCGGATCAGCGCTGTAAACCGGCCCGTCCTCCTCCTCGAGCCCCCCGGCAAACACATAAACCCCCGCCGCCTGCATCTCCCGCGTCACCGCCATCGCCAACGGCCCCCGCCCCGCATACCACTCCTCCGGGTGATCGCCGACCCACTGCTGGTTGAAGTAAATGAGGTACTCAGCCATTCCAACTCCTCCACTCGAGCAGGCCCATCACCCGCACTACCCACGCTACGAACCCCCACCCCCATTTTCGACAGACACGACGAAGCCCACCCGGCGGGACACCGGGTGGGCTTCGGGGAGTGCGGCGCTACGACTCAGACGTCGTAGTAGAGCTCGAACTCGTGCGGGTGCGGGCGGAGCTGGATGGGGGCGATTTCCTGGGTGCGCTTGAGGTCGATCCAGGTCTCGATGAGGTCCTTGGTGAAGACGTCGCCTTCGAGGAGGAACTCGTGGTCGGCCTCGAGGGCGTCGATGACGGCCGGGAGGGAGGTGGGGACCTGGGCGATACCGTCGTGCTCCTCCGGGGGGAGCTCGTAGAGGTCCTTGTCGACCGGGTCGGCCGGCTCGATCTTGTTGCGGATGCCGTCGAGGCCGGCCAGCAGCTGGGCGGCGAAGGCCAGGTACGGGTTGGCCGACGGGTCGGGGCAGCGGAACTCGATGCGCTTGGCCTTCGGGTTCGAGCCGGTGATCGGGATCCGGATGCAGGCCGAGCGGTTGCGGCTGGAGTAGACCAGGTTGACCGGGGCCTCGAAGCCGGGGACCAGGCGGTGGTAGGAGTTCACCGTCGGGTTGGTGAAGGCGAGCAGGGACGGCGCGTGCTTCAGCAGACCGCCGATGTACCAGCGGGCCATGTCGGACAGGCCGCCGTAGCCGGACTCGTCGTAGAACAGCGGGTCGCCGTTGGACCACAGCGACTGGTGGCAGTGCATCCCCGAGCCGTTGTCGCCGAAGATCGGCTTCGGCATGAAGGTCGCGGTCTTGCCGGCCTGCCAGGCGGTGTTCTTGACGATGTACTTGAACTTCATCACGTCGTCGGCGGCCTTGAGCAGCTCGTCGAAGCGGAAGTTGATCTCGGCCTGGCCGGCGGTGCCGACCTCGTGGTGGGCGCGCTCGACGATCAGGCCGGCCCGCTCCAGCGCCAGCGTGATGTCGTCGCGCAGCTCGCCGAAGTGGTCGGTCGGCGCGACCGGGAAGTAGCCGCCCTTGTAGCGGACCTTGTACCCGCGGTTACCGCCGTCCTCGACGCGGCCGGTGTTCCAGGCGCCGGCGACGGAGTCGATCGAGTAGTGCGCGGAGTTCGCCTTGGTCTCGAACCGGACGTCGTCGAAGACGTAGAACTCGGCCTCCGGCGCGAAGAACGCGGTGTCGGCGATCCCGGTCGACTTCAGGTATTCCTGCGCCTTGCGGGCGATGTTGCGCGGGTCACGCGAGTACGCCTCGCCGGTCAGCGGGTCGTGGACGAAGAAGTTGACCACCAGCGTCTTCGCGCTGCGGAACTCGTCGATGTACGCGCTGGTCGGGTCCGGCAGCAGCTTCATGTCGGACTCGTGGATCTGCTGGAAACCGCGGACGGACGAACCGTCGAACGCGAGGCCCTCTTCGAAGACCTCCGGTCCGAACGACGACACCGGCACGGTGAAGTGCTGCATGATGCCCGGCAGGTCACAGAACCGGATGTCGACGATCTCGACGCCCTCGTCCTTGACGTAGGCGAGCAGCTCCTCAGCGCTGGAAAACATACGAACTCCTCGGGGTGGCTCAGAGATTGACTCGAACCTAGGGCCTGCCGATTACTCGGCCGTGACCCCAGTGTTTCGCTGGTGTTACGCCCAGCGTGTCCGCGCTGACCCACTGGTGTGCTGCCGTCACGCCCTGAGAACTTCCGGACCACCGTCAGGCGGTCCCAGGACGTGTCCGTAGGCTAGCCATCATGGCATCATCGGCCCAGCCGGGCACAGGACCCTCCGGTGAGTACCGTTTTCCGGGCAATCGGCTCGGACTGCCCGAACAGGGCCCGGGCTCGGCGGCCGGCTGGGGCCGGCGGATCGCCGCCCTGCTGCTGGACTGGCTGCTCGCGGGCCTGATCGCGTCCGCGATCACGTCCAAACCGATCTGGGCCGGTGGCAACGACTATTCGGTCGCCCAGCTGGTCACGTTCTTCGCGATGAGCGCCATCCTGAGCGGGCTGGCCGGCGGGACGATCGGTCACCGCCTGCTCGGACTCCGCGTGATCCGCGTCAACCCGACCGGCACCGGGTACGCCGCTCAGGTCGGCCTGCTCGGCGGCGTCGTCCGCACGCTGCTCATCTGCCTGGTCATCCCCGCGGCCGTCTACGACCGCGATCGCCGCGGCCTCCACGACCGCGCCGCCGGGACGGTCGTCGTCCGCCGCTGACCTGGCAGTTCCCTGCCATTCCCGCCCGGACGCCGCTCGCCGCCGCCAATCTGGTCGGGTGAACACGTCGCGCGTCGTCCCGATCGCAGTGGCTCTGCTGGCCCTGACCGCCTGCGGCGCGCCGGCCGCCCAGGACGCCCCCACGCCGAGCACGCCGAGTACGCCGACGCCCAGCGTCAGCTCACCGACGCCGACCCCCACCCTCAGCACGCCACCGCCGAGCCCGACGGCCAAACCCACACCGACCGTCAAACCCAAGCCGGTCCCGACGGCCAAGGACGGCTCCGACTACTCGGCCTGCCGGGACGGCCGCTGCGAGGTCCTGCTTCGCCCCTCGACCACGCTGAGATTCCGCGGCGGCGCCCTGAAAATCGGCAAGATCGGCAAGTTCGTCGACTTCAGCATCTCCGGCCGGTCCGGCGGCGGCAGCGGCCGCCTCGCCCCCGGCTGCGTGGTCAACTTCCGCCCCGGCGGCACCGCCGTCAGCTGTGGCAGCAAACTCCCTGGCCCGGCCAAGGACCGCCCCGGCATCAACCTCCGCGTCCCGTACGTCGGCGGCGGCCGCGCAATCCTGAACCTCAACCAGGTCTAACGCCGGGTGAAGCGCATCTGGACGTCGTCCAGGTAGCCCGTCCGGAAGCCGGCCTCGGAGTACGCGAGGTAGAACTCCCACATCCGCCGGAAGGTCGGGTCGAAACCGAGCTCCTCGATCGCGGGCCAGCGCTCGATGAAGCGGTTGCGCCAGATCCGCAGCGTCCGCGCGTAGTCGGCGCCCAGCTCCAGCAGGACCTCGGACCGCAGGCCGGTGTGCTGGGCGGTGACCTCCTCGATCACCTTCACCGAGGGGATCAGGCCGCCCGGGAAGATGTACTTCTGCACCCAGGTGAAGGTGTTCCGGGTCGCGAGCATCCGCTCGTGCGGCATGACGATCGCCTGGACGACGGCGACGCCGCCCGGCGCGAGCCGCCGCTCGATCGCGTCGAAGTAGACCGGCCAATACTTCTCGCCGACCGCCTCGATCATCTCCACGCTCAGGACGGCGTCGAACTCGCCGATCTGGTCCCGGTAGTCCCGCAGCGCGACCTGCACCCGGTCGCCGACCCCCGCGTCGGCGATCCGCCGCTGCGCGAGCAGCGCCTGCTGCGAAGCGATCGTGATCGCGGTCACCCATGCGCCGCGCTGCGCGGCCCGGATCGCCAGGCTCGCCCAGCCGCACCCGATGTCGAGCACACGAGAACCGGACTGGACGCCGGCCGCGTCGAGAATCGCATCCAGTTTGTTCAGCTGCGCCTGGGACAGCTCGTCGTACGACGCCGTCGCGAGATCGGCCGTGGGGTCGGGCGTCCCGAAGTACGCCGCGGAGTACGTCAGGGTCGGATCGAGGAACTCCGAGAACATCGGGTTGCTGAGGTCGTAGTGCCGGCTGATGTTCTCCCGGGCGCCGGCGCGGTCGTTCTCCTGCTCGCCGGGCTGGGAGCGCGTCACCAGCCAGCGCAGCGACTGCGCCCACTTCGGCAGCAGATGCCGGGTCTCCTCGTTGCTGAACCGCTCGGCGAACGGCAGCAGCAGGTCGGCCAGATCCGTCCCCGGCTCGGGATCCCAGTCACCGGCCAGGTAGGCCTCGCCGAAACCGGAGCCGGCGTCCTGGCCGAGCCGGTCCAGGAAGGCGGCGCCGCGGTGCACCCGCATCGCCGGGCCGCCGAGGCCGTACGACTTGCCGTCGAGGTGGATCGTGGCCGGCAGGTCCTTGGCGATCATCCGGATCGCGGCCAGCGCGCCGACCCGGCGGAGCGGGTTCGAGCGCGGGGGAGCGAGGGTGGGCCACTGCTCGGCCACCGGCTGGTGCGCCGCCGGCATCAGATCCGTCATCGTTCCTACCTCACCCCTGGAATCCGCTCCTGGTCGCACCTTAAGGCCCGGAGCCGACACGCGGTGGCGACACGGAGGCACACTCGTGCCACGTCGCGGCCCGTGCGGTGGCGGACCATGCTCCCCGCCCCTTCAACGGTCCCCGGGGCCGTCGAGTTACAGATCGGCGCCGGGTCAGCGGCCCTTCATCGCCTGCCGGGCGCCCTTGAGGCTGGTCGGGACCGGCCCCTTCGGCATCGGGACCTGCGGGCGGACGGCGTCCAGCGCCTTCAGCCGCTGCAGCAGGTCGGTGATCTCCGAGGGCTGCAGCGCCTGCGGCAGCTTCATCACGTGCTTGGTCAGCTTGCGGATGTCGATCTCGTCCTCGCCCTGACCGGCGACCAGCGTGATCACCGGCGCGCCGCCGGCCACCCGGGTGTGCTTCTTGCCCTCGGCGGCCAGCAGGTTCTTGACGCGGCTCGGCTGGCCCTCGCCGACCAGGACGATGCCCGGCCGGCCGACGACGCGGTGCACGATGTCGGCGTTCTTGGTGACGGCGACCGCGGGCGTCACGTTCCAGCCGCGGCGCAGCGTCTGCAGCGCGGACGCCGCCGCCCCGGCCTGGCCCTCGATCTGGCTGTACGCCGCCTTCTCGACCTTGCGGCCGAAGACGATCGTGGCGGCCAGGAAGCCGAGCGCCACGCCGAGCGGGATCCAGACCAGCAGCGGACCGACGAAGATCCCGGCCGCGACGAACACGGCCACGATGCCGAGGAAGATCCCGGCGAGCACCAGCCCGACCGTCGGGTCGGACTTCTTGGTCAGCTGGTACGCCGACCGGATCTGCTTGAGCCGGCTGGTCTTCTCGGCGGGCGCGTCGTTCTTGGCCATCTCTACCTTTGTCCTGTTATGCCTGGGAAGCGTTCATACGTGACTCGACGGCCTGACGGTACAGCCGCCCGGCCCGGTAGGACGACCGTACCAGCGGACCGGACATCACACCGGCGAATCCGATCTCGGTCGCCTCCTCCTGCAGCTCGACGAACTCCTCCGGCCGCACCCAGCGCTCGACCGGGTGGTGCCGCACCGACGGGCGCAGGTACTGGGTGATCGTGATGATCTCGCAGCCGGCCGCGTGCAGGTCCTTGAGCGCGACGCTGACCTCGTCGCGGGTCTCGCCCATCCCGAGGATCAGGTTCGACTTGGTCACCAGGCCGTAGTCCCGGGCCTGGGTGATCACGTCGAGCGAGCGCTCGTAGCGGAACCCGGGCCGGATCCGGCGGAAGATCCGCGGCACCGTCTCGACATTGTGCGCGAACACCTCGGGCCGCGAGGAGAAGACCTCGGCCAGCTGCTCCGGGACGGCGTTGAAGTCCGGCGCGAGCATCTCGACGCCGGTTCCCGGGTTCAGCTCGTGGATCTGCCGGATCGTCTCGGCGTACAGCCAGGCGCCGCCGTCCTCGAGGTCGTCGCGGGCGACGCCGGTCACGGTGGCGTAGCGCAGACCCATGGTCCGGACCGATTCGGCCACCCGGCGCGGTTCGTCGCGGTCCAGCGCCTCGGGTTTGCCGGTGTCGATCTGGCAGAAGTCGCAGCGCCGGGTGCACTGGTCGCCGCCGATCAGGAAGGTCGCCTCGCGGTCTTCCCAGCATTCGAAGATGTTCGGGCAGCCGGCTTCCTGACAGACCGTGTGCAGGTCCTCGGATTTCACCAGCTTCTGCAGGGCCTGATACTCCGGTCCCATCTTGGCCCGCGTCTTGATCCACTCGGGTTTGCGCTCGATCGGGGTCTCCGCGTTGCGCACCTCGAGCCTGAGCAGTTTCCGTCCTTCAGGGGCGATCGTCACGACTCCCAGAGTACGCGCCCGCATTCAGGCGTCATTCACCCGTACGCTGATGAGCTATGGCCACCCTTCAACTCGGCAGTACGCCGGCCGCCGCGGAGCCTGGCACACCGCCCGGGATCGGGACGCCGGCCGACGGCTGGACCCGCCCGGGACCGACCCGCGAGGAGCAGCGCAACGACCTGATCCTCGGCGTGGTGCTGGCGGTGCTCGGCGTGTTCGGCACCGAGCTCGCGCGCGGCGGTTATCCCGAAGCGGCCGACCTCGGCCTCGGCGGTGTCGAGGCGTACGTACTGAGCGCCGCGATCGCGCTGCCGCTGTGCCTGCGCCGCCGCTACCCGATCCCGGTGCTGCTCGCGGTCGCCGCGCTGTTCGTCGTCACCGGCGAGCGGACCTTCGTCGCCTTCGGCGGCAACCTGGTCACCCAGGCGGCGATGTTCATGGCGATCTACGGCGCGACGGCGTGGGCGCGCGACCGCCGCCTGATGAAGGCCGCGAACGGCCTCGTCTTCATCGCGATGTTCGGCTGGCTCGCGCTGAACTTCGTCAAGGCGCTGCGGGCGAACGCGATCGAAGGGCCGAACGACGCGCTGCTGTCGCCGTATGTGTCGACCGTGATCCTCGGGGTCGCGCTGAACGCCGTCTACTTCTTCGGCGCCTATTTCTGGGGGCGGACGGCGTGGGGGATCGCCCGGCAGCGGTACGAGCTGGAGCGGCAGGCGGCCGAGCTGGCCGCGCAGCAGGAGGCGAACGCCCGGCGGGCGGTGATCGACGAGCGGCTGCGGATCTCCCGCGAGCTGCACGACGTCGTCGCTCATCACATCAGCAGCATCGGCGTCCAGGCCGGTGGCGCGCGCCGGGTGATGGAGAAGGACCCGGAGGCGGCCAGGAACGCGCTGAGCGTGATCGAGGAGTCCAGCCGGACCGCGGTGAACGAGATGCGTCAGCTGCTCGGCATGCTGCGCGCGGCCGACCCCGATCTGGACGTCGACGCCCCGGAGACCAAAGCGCCGCGTGCGGGCGCGGACCGGCTGCCCGCGCTGATCGCCGAGGTGAACGGCGAGGGGCTGTCGGTCGGCTTCCACCAGATCGGTGCGCCGCTCCAGCTGCCCGAGACCGTGTCGGTATCGGTCTACCGGATCGCGCAGGAGGCGCTGACGAACGTACGCCGGCACTCCACGGCCCGCAGCGCGCACATCACCCTGCGGTACCTGGGCGACGCGGTCGAGCTGGAGGTGCTGGACGACGGGCGGCCCAAGCACGCTCCGGTCGGCAGCCGGCTGGGCCACGTCGGGATTCGTGAGAGGGTCGGTCTGCTCGGTGGTGAGAGCGAGATCGGCCCCCGGCCGGTCGGCGGCTTCCGGGTCCGCGTCCGGATCCCGGTGCAACGAGGAGTCGAAGCATGATGCGCGTCCTGCTGGTCGACGACCAGGACCTGGTCCGGGCCGGTTTCCGGATGATCCTGTCGGTCGAGCCGGAGATCGAGGTCGTCGGTGAGGCGGCGGACGGCGCCACGGCCGTCGAGCTGGCCAAGGAGCTGAAGCCGGACGTCGTCCTGATGGACGTCCAGATGCCCGGGATGGACGGCATCACGGCGACGCAGCTGATCGTCGCGGCGGAGGCGGGCAAGGTGGTGATCCTGACCACGTTCGACCGCGACGACTACCTGTTCGAGTCGCTCGGCGCGGGGGCCAGCGGCTTCCTGCTCAAGAACACCGCCCCGGAGGACCTCGTCGAGGCGATCCAGATCGTGCACTCGGGGCACGCGCTGCTGGCGCCGGAGGTCACCCGGCGCGTCATCAAGCGATTCACCGGCGGGGGAGAGCGGGTCTACCGGCCGGACCTGCTGGAGGGTCTGACGGACCGCGAGCGGGAGGTGCTCGGCCTGATCGCCCGCGGCCTCACCAACACCGAGATCGCGAACCAGCTGTTCGTCGGCGAGGCCACCGTCAAGACGCACGTCTCCCGCGTGCTGCTGAAGCTCGGGCTGCGAGACCGCGTCCAGGCGGTGGTCTTCGCCTATGAGTGCGGCCTGGTCACGCCTGGCGACGATCTTGCCGGCTGAGCACCGCAGCGACGAGCAGTACGACGACAGTCGCGCAGCCGAGCACCACACCGACCGCTGACAGCACCAGCGGCAGCACCAGGACGACGGTCACGCTGGCGAGGACCAGAACGAGCGGTGTGACCGGCGGGCTCACGATCGGCGCGTGAACGAGCCAGAGCATGGTCAGGAAGACGGCTACCGGTAGGGCAACGGCGTACCCGACGGCCTGGCTCGCGTGGGTGGTCTCCTCAACGGCCACCTCCAGACCGCCGCCGAGTGCGGCCAGCGCGGCGAAGAGGAAGTAGTGGCCGTAGCCCCAGCTGTACGAGTGCGCTCGGCGTTCGCTGAGGCCCTCCCCGGAGGGGTGCAGGAAGTAGAGCCACCAGAGGGCGAACAGCAGCACCAGCCCGGCGCCGGCGACCAGAATGAACGCACCGCCGACCTGGTCCGCTTCGACGGCGGCCTGGACGCCGCGGCTCGCCGCCAGGACACTCTCGCCGAGCAGGATGATCGCGAACAGGCCGTACCGTTCAGCGATGTGATGCGGGTGCCAGTTCGTCGTCACGGTTGAGTGCTCGGCCCAGCGCGGGACGGCGAGCTCCAGGACGACGAGGACGATGAACGACGGCAGCGACAGGTCCATGAGGATGAGCGCCAGGGCCCATCCGATCTGGGTGAGTGCGATGCCCCCGGCGTACTTGAGCGCGGTACGCCGGCGTTCGGCGTCCTCGTAGGCGGCACGCAACCACTGGGCGATCAGACCGACCCGCATGAGCAGGTAGCCGGCCAGAACGATCCGGTAGTCGCCGCTGCTCGCGGCCGCGTGGACTCCGGCGGCCAGTACGAGGACTCCGGCCATCTGGACCATGGTGAGCAGCCGGTACAGCACGTCGTCCGTGTCGTACGACGAGGCGAACCAGGTGAAGTTCATCCAGGCCCACCAGATCGCGAAGAACACCTGGAAGAAGCCGAGCACCTCCGGATGGCCGTCGGCGATGCTGTGCGCGAACTCGGCGGTCACGGCCGCGACGGCCACCACGAAGGTGAGGTCGAACAGCAGCTCCAGCGGGCTGGCGGTCCGGTGCGGCTCGTCGATCGGCCGGGCCGTCATCCGGATCCGGAGGCGTGTCGTCGGCACCCAGGTCTCCTCTCATGGGGGGCTCTGCCACTCAAGACAGGCCGTCCGGCAGAAATGTGACGGGCGATGTCACAAACCTCAGGGCTGTCCTGTCGTGACCTGTGAGCGGCGCCGTCCGGGCGCCCCGGGGACAGGAGGCTGTTGTGAAGATCGTCGTGATCGGCGGCACCGGACTGATCGGATCGAAGGTCGTACGGCGGCTGGAAGCGCACGGGCACCACGCTGTCGCCGCGGCGCCCAACACGGGTGTCAACTCGCTCACCGGCGAAGGCCTCGACGAGGCGATGGAGGGCGCGTCGGTCGTCGTCGACCTGTCGAACTCGCCGTCGTTCGAGGAGAACGCCGTCCTGGAGTTCTTCCGGACCTCCACCACCAACCTGCTCGAGGCGGAGCGGAAGGCCGGCGTCGGCCACCACGTCGCGCTGTCGATCGTCGGCACCGAGCGCTCGCCGCAGATCGCCTACTTCCGCGCGAAGGTCGCCCAGGAGGAGCTGATCCGGGCCTCCGGCGTCCCGTTCTCGCTGGTGCACGCGACCCAGTTCTACGAGTTCGTCAAGCCGATCGCCGACAGCTCCGAGGTGGACGGCGTAGTCCGGATCCCGCCGGTGAACTTCCAGCCGATCGCCGGTGACGACGTGGCCGACGCGGTCGCGAAGACCGCCGCGGGCGAGCCGCTGAACCACCGGATCGACGTCGCCGGCCCGGAGCTGAGCCGGATGGACGAGTTCTTCCGCAAGGCGCTGGCCGAGCTCGGCGACCCGCGGGAGGTCGTCACCGACCCGGAGGCGACGTACTACGGCGCGGTGGTCAGCGAGGACGCGCTGGTCCCGGTCGACGACTCCGTCACGCTCGGCCGCATCCACTACTCCGACTGGGACAAGAAGTGACCAGCGAGCGAGACGAGATCCTCCGCGGTCTGCAGGCCGAGGCGGAGGCCGAGCTGGCCGCGCTGCGGTCCGCCGTCCCGGATGCGTCGCTACCGCCCGAGCAGTGGGTCATCGACCCGGCTGAGGAGGCCTTCGAGCAGGCCAGCCTGACCAGCCTGCTCGGTGCGGTGAAGGCGCTCGAAGAGGAGTAGGCGCTGCTCAGCGGGCCAGCGCCGCGTTGGCCCGCTGCAGCTTGTCGGGGTTCATCTGGACGTTCACGCGGTAGATGCCCTCCGGGGACGCACTCACCGAGATGATGTTGCGGACCCGGCCGTCGGCGATGACGACCAGCGCCGGACCGCCGTTCATCTGCGTCCACACCGTCTCGACGTCCACCCAGAACCTGGTGTGGAACGAGCGGAAGAACTTCGCCACCCGCTCGCTGCCGACGACGACGAACTTCGACGCGCGCGCCTTTCCGTCGCCGTCGGACACACTCGTCACATCAGGGGTGAACAAACCCTCCAGCTCCAGCAGGTCACCTGACTGCGCCGCGTGCACGAACGCAGTCAGGAGCCGCTGCTGCTCGGCGGCGTCCACCTCGACACGGCGATCGCCGTCCACGTGCTTGCGGGCGCGGCTGACCAGCTGCCGCACGGCCGGCTCGTTCAGCTGCAGGATGTCGGCGATCTGGCTGTACGGGTAGTCGAACGCCTCCCGCAGCACATACGCCGCCCGCTCGTTGGGCGACAGCCGCTCCATCAGCAGCAGGACGGCGAACTCCAGCGCCTCGCCCCGCTCCGCGCCCAGGTACGGGTCCGCGCTGGTGTCGACCGGCTCGGGCAGCCACGGCCCGATGTACGCCTCGCGGCGGACCCGGGCCGACTGCGTCGCGTTGATCGCCAGCCGCGTGGTCGCCGTCGCCAGGTAGGCCGCCGGGTTGAGCACCACGCTACGGTCGGCCAGCTGCCAGCGCAGCCAGACGTCCTGGACGATGTCCTCGGCCTCGGACGCGCTGCCGAGCATCCGGTAGGCGATGCCGAACAACCGCGGCCGGACCTCGTTGAAAACCGCCGCTGCCTGCTCGAGGTCGTCGTCACTCACGGAAACCATGATCCTCCCTGCTGCTGCCGTCACCAGCCTGGACAACCTGGACACGCCGGATGTGACACCGCCCGGCAGTGGCGTAGGACACTCCTCCGTCGCGCGGATGACGTGGGTGATCAACCGCGCGGCCGACGTCCGGCGGGGCCCGCGGTCACTAACTTTGAGTTACGACGGGGGCCGATGGGACAAAGGATGGGTGGACGGATGCTGAGGGTGGCTGGGCTCACTCGGCGGTTCGGTGAACAGCTCGCGCTGGACGACGTCACGTTCGACGTCGTCCCGGGGCGGATGACCGGGTTCGTCGGGGCCAACGGTGCCGGTAAGACGACGACGATGCGGATCATCCTCGGCGTCCTCGCCGCGAGCTCCGGAGAGGTGTTCTGGCAGGACAAGCCGCTGACGCAGGCCGTCCGGCAGGACTTCGGCTACATGCCGGAGGAGCGCGGGCTGTACCCGAAGATGAAGATCCGCGACCAGCTGATCTTCTTCGGCCGGCTGCACGGGCTGGCGGCGGGCGCCGCGGCCGAGCGGGTCGACAAGCTGATCGGGCGGCTCGGGCTGGCCGAGCGGGCGACCGACGTCCTGGAGAACCTGTCGCTGGGCAACCAGCAGCGGGTGCAGATCGCCGCGGCGCTCGTCCACCAGCCGATCGCGCTGGTTCTGGACGAGCCGTTCAGCGGCCTCGATCCGCTGGCCGTCGACGCGATGGTCGACCTGCTGCGGGAGGAGGTCACGCCTGAGGTGCCGGTGCTGTTCTCCAGCCACCAGCTCGACCTGGTCGAGCGGCTGTGTGACGACCTGGTCGTCCTGTCCCGCGGCAAGGTCGTCGCGGCCGGTCCGGTCTCCGAGCTGGCCGCGAGCCAGACTCCGACGTACCGGCTGGTCATCGACGGCGACGCCGGCTGGCTGCGCGATCTGCCCGGTCTACGGGTGCGCGACGTGGCCGGCGGGACGGCGCTCTTCGACGTCGAGGACGACGCCGTCGCGCAGCAGATCCTTCAGCAGGCCATCGGCCGCGGTCCGGTCCTGGAGTTCGGGCCGGAGCGAGTGGCTCTCAGCGACGTCTTCCGGGAGGCGACCCGATGAACGACCGGACTCTCGATCGGCCGTGGATGCTGATCGCCGAACGTGAGATCACCACCAAACTGCGGGACAAGACCTTCATCGGCTCCACGCTGGTGATGCTGGTCGTCGTCCTGGCCGCGGTCATCCTGCCCGCGCTGCTCTCGGGGAACAGCGGACCGGACAAGATCGCGGTGACCAGCGATGCCGGCGCGGCGATCGTCGCCCAGGCGGACGCCGCCGCGGGCGGGAGCGGGTACGAGGCGGTCCGGGTCGCTGACCGCGCTGAGGCGGAGAAGCGGCTCGACACCGACGCCGAGGCCGCTCTGGTGCCCGCTGCCGACGGCTACGTGCTGATCGGCAAGGAGAAGGTCGACTCCGGCGTCGAGAGCGGGCTGCGGGCCGCTGTCGCCGCGGTCGGGATGGAGCAGAACGCCGCGAAGGTCGGGCTGACGCCCGAGCAGCTCCGCGCGGGGACACAGGTGACTCAGGAGCTGCTGGAGCCGGGCTCGTTGCCGGCCGGCGTGAGCGACTTCGTCAACCTCGGGATGGCGCTGGTGTTCTACATGACCGCGCTCGGCTTCGGGATGATGATCGCGCAGAGCGTCGTCCAGGAGAAGGAGAGCCGGGTGGTCGAGATCCTGGCCGCTTCGGTGCCGATCCGGGCGCTGCTGTGGGGCAAGGTGATCGGCAACGCGACGCTCGCCCTCGGCCAGATCCTGGTGATCGCGATCGGCTCGGTGATCGGTCTGACGGTGACCGACCAGCTCGACATCCTGTCGGTCATCGGTCCGGTGGTCGGCTGGTTCGTGGTCTTCTTCGTCCTCGGGTTCGTGGCGCTGGCCGGGCTCTGGGCGGTGGCCGGCTCACTGGCCACCCGGCAGGAGGATCTCGGCTCGACCACGCTGCCCGGGCAGATGATCCTGATGATCCCGTTCTTCTTCTCGGTCTTCGCGGGGTCGACGGCCAAGACGGTGGCGTCGTTCGTGCCGATCGCGTCGTCCATGTCGATGCCGGGGCGGATGCTGACCGAGGACGTGCCGCTGTGGCAGCCGCTGGCGGCCATCGTGATCCTGATCGCGACGACGGTGCTGATCATCCGGCTGGGCGCTCGGCTCTACGAGCGGACGCTACTGCAGACCGGCCGGCGGCTCGGTTACCGGGAGGCGCTGGCGCTCGAAGCGCGCTGACCTATCGTCACGGCCGGGGCGAGCGTTACAACTTTCGCTCCGGCTGTGACGAAACCGTAATGTAGGATGCCTGTGTGCTGTGTCTCGACCTCGACTACGGTCTCAACGCATGAATGTGGAGCTGCGCCATCTCCGTGTCGTCGTCCTGGTGGCCGAGGCTGGGTCCGTCGGGCGGGCGGCCCGCTGGCTGAAGGTGAGCCAGCCGAGCCTGACCGCGCAGCTCAAACGCATCGAGGCCGCGTTCGGCGGTGAGCTCTTCGAGCGCTCCCGCACCGGCGTCACCCCGACCGCCCTGGGCCGGTACGCCGTCGACCGGGCGCGGGCCATCCTGGTCGACGTCGACCATCTCGCCGCGACCGTCTCCGCGATGACGGCGGTCGAGTCGAGCGCCGTCCGGCTGGGCGGTTTCCCGACCGCGCCGATGTCGGGGATCGCGTCCCGGCTGCGTGACCACGGCGAGATCGAGCAGGTCAGCATCGAGGTCGAGTGGTCGACGAGCGTGCTGCTCCAGCAGCTGGAGACCGGCCGGCTCGATTTCGCCCTGCTCCGCGAGTTCCCCGGGTTCGAGCTCCGGCTGCCGACCGGCGTCGAGGCCGTCACCGTCGTCGAGTCCGAGTCGGCGTACGTCGTCATGTCCGCCGACCACCCGATCGCCCGCAAACCCGCCGCCGAGGTCGACCTCGGCGCCCTCGCCGACGAAGAGTGGATCGGCGAGCCGCCGGACGACAGCGGCTTCCACGTCCTCTTCCGCGCCGCCTGTGAGCAAGCCGGCTTCCAGCCCAAGGTCGAACACCACTCGGTCGACACCTCGGTCCTGATGGGCTTCGTCACCAGCGGCCAAGGCGTAGCCCTGGTCTCACCGACCTCCTACCGCCTGCTCTCCACCGACGTCATCACCCGCCCCCTGCTCGGCGACCCCATCCACCGCCGCCTCCTCCTCGCCTGGAGCACCGAGTCCCCCCGCTCCCAAATGGCCCCCGACGTCCTCCACATGGCCACCGCCGCCTACGAAGAAGCCATCGCCGCCCAAGCCCGCCAAACCCACCCCACCCACCAAATGCACGTCGCCTGACCGGTTGGCGCCTTCGTCCACCCGCGCCCAAGGGTCATCGATCGACCGTCGGCGCTGTCTGGGCGGGGCTGTAGAAGCCGACTTGGTCGGGGCGGCAGCCGGTTCCCCAGGTGGTGACGGCGACCAGTCGCGGCCGGCCGGTGAGGTCGGTGCCGATGACGGGACCGCCGGAGTCGCCGGTGCAGGTGTTGCGGTTCGCTCCTGGGGTGGCGGTCGCGCACAGTTGCGCAGGGTGCCAGCGGGTTGGGTTGGCTGCCTGCGCGGTGCGGCATCGCGTCTGGCTGGCGGGGGTGAGCCCGACGGCGCGTTTGCGGCAGGGCGATGGCCCTGTTCTGCTGTCGCGTCCCCAGCCGACGGCGACCAGATCTCGGGTCTCGGCGACCGTCCCAGTCGCGATCGGAGTGGTGGTGGCGGGTTGCCGGACGGTCAGGATCGCCAGATCCAGACGCCGGTCGGGGTCGATCTTGACCGCCGCGACGCGCAGCCGTTCGCCGGTGATCGGGGCAGTGCTGCACAGGTTGTCGGCGCCGATCACGACGTTCAACGAGGCCGGGCGTCGGGTGCGTACGCAGTGGGCGGCGGTGAGAAGCGTAGTGGGGCCGACGAGGGTCGCAGCGCACGACTGCGCACCGAACAGGCTGTTTGCCGGGGCGGTGTGATTGATGATCACCGCGGTCGCCTTTACCGACAGTGCCACCGAGAGACCTGGGGAAGTAGACGCCGCTGCAGCTGCCGGATCGGAGGTCTGGGTCGCTGACGGCTTTGAGCCACAACCAGCGACCAGGACGACGGCCGCGACGGCGAGAACCCTGGAAGGCATGCCCAGCCTGATCCCGAGGGCGGTCATCAGCATGTTGGTTTGAGCTGGAGGCTGATGGCAGTGCGGGTGCGGTAGTACTTGTCGTCGACGGTGTAATCGACCTCGAGGGCCTCGAGTGAGGCGTCGCGGACTCCGGCGTCGGACACCACGTGGACCAGCAAGTTGTACACGCCGTTCGGCGGATCGGTCGGGATATCGACCTCCGTCACGGGCCGCCGCGCATTCCAGCTTTCTGCATTGCGTGGATTTCGGGCCGAGTCTGGAGGCCACTGCGCGAAGTTGCCGAACAACCCGTCATCGCTGAAAGTGACGTCGATATCAGTCACGCGCAGGCCGCGCGGATTGACCGGTGTCACGGCTGTGACGCGCAGCGGGCGTTCGCCTCTGTTGTTCAGTGACGTCATCGCAAACGTGAAGTCGCGGTTGCCGATTTCCAGTGGGATGCACACGATGATTTCGTCATTGTTCAGTCGCATGGGGCCGTCGCCGGCCGGCCGCTCCGGACTGCGCCCGGAACAGCCTGCCACGACAGTAATCGTCGCTACTGCGATTGCAGCAATTAGGTATCTGGGCACGGTCAGAAGCTTATTGCCGCGACCAGGGTGGTTGGGGCTTCCTCTCCGGGTGCACCGGTGGTTCCGCACAGGCGCCGTCCGGCGGCGTTGAACTTGTACGCGACCGTGGCGGTTCGCGAGTAGCCGGTGACCGCCGACAGTTCGATTCCGATTTCGGCCCCGATGACGACCCCGTTCGAGAAAGTCACCGCACGCGTTCTCGCGATGGTTACGGTGACATTCGCCTGCTGCTTGGCGCAGTTTTTGGTGTAGTCGATCTTGGGTGTTCCTTTGGGCTTGGTCGAGTCCGAGGCGGCGATCCAGGCAGTTGCACGGGCCTGGTAATACGGCACCGGGATCCCGCCGGGCCGGGTGCAGATGACTCTGAACTTGCCGTACCGGAACTGGGTCTTTCGGTAGCGGTCCTGGTAGTCGCCTACCGTGTCGTAGTTGATCGAGCCCGTCGTCGCCCTGGCCAGCGTGCCCGAGGCCTTGAAGGTTCCGTGCTTGCCGCTGGGTGAGAATCCGATCCCGAGCTCGCTGGTCGCTTCACGCACGTACCCGAAGTCGGTGGTTACCTTTGTGGTGTCGTTGTAATGCACCCCGACCGTCGTCCATCGGGCGCCGTAGCTCTCGATCAGCGTCGTAGTGCAATCGACAGCAGCGGCGGCGACTCCGGCTTTCCTTCCGATACCGGATCCGCGACCGCGTTGATCAGCGTCTTCCTCCCGTTGACGGTCGTCACTTTGCGCGGGAGCCCGAACGGGACCGCTGTCTCGCCCTCGCCGGCGACGATCTCGAAGTTCACGATCCCGTCTGGCCCGGTCACGGGTTCCAACGCCGACAGATCGGTCAGCTTCAGCTGGAACGAACCGTCTGCGCCGGACGTCGTTTCCGACAGCTGCTGCAACGTCGCCTCGTCACCGACCTGCATCTTCTCGGTCACGTCGTTACCCGGCCACGCATACAGCACCACCGGCACACTGCCCGCCGCCTTCCCCGCTGCGGTCTTCACCTTGCCGTACGCAATCACCGCCTCGTCCAGCACCGCTGCGGACCTGCTACCAGCAGCACCTGCAGGTCCCATCGTCAACACACCGGCCACCAGCCCCGCAGCCACCGCCGCGCTCGTCAACCTACGCGCCACCATGAGCCCCTATCAGTCGTCTGATACCGACTGTCAGTAGCTCATAAGAATTCGGTTACCGATACCGCGATTGCACCAACCTGCAACTGTGCGCAAACCCCCTAGCCCCACTATCACGCCCACTCTGCGAAGCACTCACCGAATTTCCCGGAGGCGAATCCGTGCAGACGACTCCAGACACCGACAGGTCGGCCGGCGCATCGTCGGGACACCAGCAGGAGGAAAGCAGTGGGCCGCAGGAGAGCGCGGAATACGTTCTGGCCGTCCGAGGACGTTTGAGTCCCGCCCTGGTCTCACAAACCCACGTCGCACGTGCCCACAAACGAGCGTGGCGTGAACCCGAAGGCCCACGCCACGCTCAAATCTCTCAGCCCTCAAGCCCCCGCCGGCCGCACCCCCGCAGCCCCGAACGGCCCCTCAAAAGCCCCCAAATGAAACTCCCCAGTATCCTCCGGATCCTCCATCCGCTCCCGATACTGCTGCCCCACCCGCTCCACCGGCCCAACCCGCCGCCCCGAACCTCCCGAAGAATCCCCCATCGAAGAATCACCCACCGGCGGCTCCTCAACCGGCGAAACCCCCACCGGCGCCGTAGCCACCGGCGAACCACCAACCGGCGGCGTACCAACGGGCGGAGCAACAACCGGCGGCGTAGCAACGGGCCCTCCGCCACCTACCCCCGACGCGCCAGCAGCCGCCATCGGCGCACCCGCCCCCGAACCACCCACCCCACCACCGCGCGGAGGCTCCTCCGACCCCCCACGCTCTTCTTCGGCCGCCGCATCGCCAGCCCGGACAGACTCTCCGGCCGCCTCAGCAGACCCGCCGTCCGCCAAAGGAACATCTGCAGTAGCTCCAGCCGGGGGAGTGGCCACCGGCGCCGCCTGCGTGCCAGCAGCAACCGCCGCACCCGACCCACCTACGAAACCGCCCGCCGTCGGCCCGCCCACGGCACCGTCCGTCGCCTGCCCACCCGCAGCCGACCCGCCTACGGAACCACCAGTTGCGGCCCCCGCCGCACCCTCCTGCTTTTCCTCGGCCGCTGCATCGCCAGCCCCGACAGACTGTCCGGCCGCCTCAGCAGACCCGCCGTCCGCCGAAGGAGCCTCCGCCGTAGGTCCAGCCGGGGGAGTGACCACCGGCACCGCCTGTGTGCCAGCAGCAACCGGCGCACCCGACTCGTCTACGGAACCACCCGCGGCCGACCCGCCTACGGAACCACCGGTCGCGGCTCCCGCCGCACCCTCCTGCTTTTCCTCGGCCGCCGCATCGCCAGTCTGGGCAGAGTCCCCGGCCGCCTCAGCAGACCCAGCGTCCGCCGAAGGAGCAACTGCGGTAGCGACCGGCTGGGTGTCCTCAGGCTCCGAGCTCGGGAAGAGCATCGGCTGAGTGTCTTCCCCCGGCTCTTCGACCGACGACTCCGGGACGACGACGGTCTCGTCGCGGTCACCCGGCACCAACACCGTCTCGTCCCGATCATTGCCACCAGCAACAGTCTCGAACGACGCCGTCCGCTCCGGCACGACCGGCTCAGCGGCGACGGGGAACTGCGCGGTGTGCTCGTCCGCCTGGTTCCGCGGCCGTACCGGCTCTTCGTCGAACAGGTCGTCGTACCGCCCCGACCGGTCGTACGACTCGTACGCCGACCCGCCGTACGCATCCTCCGGATACGCGCTGGCAGCAACCGGGTACACCGCCGCGGCGGCCGCCTCCTGCTGTGCCTGCGCGGCTTCCTGCTCGCGCTGGCGACGCTCGGCGTCCGCGCGCTCGCGCCGCCGGCGCTGCACCCCGCGCACGATCAGCTGAATCGCGTACACCAGCGAGATCACGGTCAGGATCGGGACGACGCCGTTCAGCGTGAACTGCCGCGTCCCCTCGATCATCCCGTTCGTCACCCCGGGGACGTCGTTCAGGAAGTTCGTGGTCCGGTTAGGAATCCACAGCCAGCAGTACACCAGCGTGCCGAAGGCGAGGAACGCCCCGATCGCGCCGGCGCCGGAGAAGTACGACACCACCACCCAGAAGATCAGCGCGCCGATGCCGTAGGCAAGCGCCATCCCCTTCGCATTCAGCTGGATACCGCCCGGCGCCGCGAGAACTCCGAACACCGCCGGCCCGACCAGCGCGACCGCCACTCCGAGCAAGAACCCAAGAAATTTGGACACGCCCCCACCGTAGCGACGTTTCCGGCCCGCACCTGGGAGACACTTCGCAGTCACCCGGACGGGCAACTACTTTCAGTGCCGAAACGTCACACCGTGAGCCCGTACGTGATCCCGCCCGGCGCACCCTGCGCGATATCCGGCGTCCGCTCGTACTCGTCCCACGCCAGCATCCGATCCAGCTCCCGGCGGACGGCGGCGAGCACCTCGGTGACCGGGACGTCGCGCCCGAGCTCCTTGGACAGCGTGGTCACGTCGGCGTCCGAGATCCCGCACGGGACGATCCGGTCGAACCAGGTCAGGTCGTTGTCGCAGTTCAGCGCGAAGCCGTGCATCGTGACGCCCTGCGTGACGCGGATCCCGATCGCCGCGATCTTCCGCTCCCGCCCGCGCTCGTCGGCCGCGACCCAGACCCCGCTGCGCCCCTTGACCCGCCCAGTCGTCACACCCAGCTCGGCGCACACCGCGATGAGCGCCTCCTCGAGCCGGCGAACGTAGTCCACGACGTAGACATGCGAAGCGAGTTTGACGATCGGGTATCCGACCAGCTGGCCCGGACCGTGCCAGGTGATCTTGCCGCCGCGGTCGACATCGACCACCGGCGTGCCGTCGAGCGGACGCTCTTGCGGCTCGGTGCGCTTACCGGCGGTGTAGACCGGCGGGTGCTCGAGCAGGATCACCGTGTCCGAACCGGTGCCCTCGGCAACCTCGGCGTGCAGCCGCCGCTGCTCGGCCCACGCGGTCTCGTAGTCGACGGCGTCGTCGCCGAACCCGGCCTCCACGTACTTGATAGCCCTCACGCCTTCGAGTGTAGGCCGCCGATCCCAGGCGTGGACGGCGGCCTCCACCTGGCCTGTGGATAACTTCCGCGGGGCTGGGCGCAATCGCGGCATTCTCTTGGCATGGACCTCGACGACCTCGCCGGCTACCGCTTGCGCCGCAGGCTCGGGTCCGGGTCGGCCGGCGTTGTCTGGCAGGTCCGCGACCTCGCCTCGGGGCGGAACGCCGTGCTCAAACGCATTCCCGTGACCGCGATCCATCGACAGGAGCAGTTCCGTGCCGATCTCCTCATCCTGCAACGCATCCGGCATCCGCATCTCGCGAACGTGCTGGAGGTCCGCGAGTCCGCCGACGAGTGGCTCGTCTTCAGCCAGCATGTCGCCGCCGGCTCGCTCACCCAGCTGCTCAGCCGCCGCGCCAAGCTGACGCCCGGCGAGCTCGTCACCCTGCTCAGCCCGCTGACCGATGTGCTCTTCCACCTTAACCGCACCGGCCTCGTCCACGGCCGAATCACCCCCGCCAACGTCCTATTCGACGCCGACGGCCGCCCCGTCCTCACGGACGTCGCCCTGCACACCCGCAACCTCCGCCCCCTGACCACCCCAACCTTCCCCGACCCCTCAACCACCAACGACTACCTGGCCCTAGCCGACCTGGCCGCCACCTGCGGCCTCCCAACCCCACTCTTCCCGCCCTCCCTCTTCACCGAGACCCCATCCCAAAAACTCCCCAACTACCTCCTGACCCTCGCCGCCCCCGAGCCCATCAACTTCCCTGCCCCAGACCCAACCTCAACCACCACACCCCACCCACCAACCCCCACCGCCCAGCCAACAACGCCGCTGCCCGCCTCACCCACGCCGACGCCACCCCGAGCCAAGCCCCCACGACGCCTCCCCAACCTCACCCGCCGAACCCCCAGCGACCCCGCCGACCCCCTCTCGCGCCTGACCCGATCCCACGTAATCGCCCCAGCCCAAACCCACCTGATCGGCACCACCCATGTAGAGCCAGCCATCACCTGGTCCACCCCTCACCCGCCAGCCCCCAAGTCACAACCCCCACCCGCCGGCCCAACCCACCCTCCTCCCAGCCCTGCCACCAACCCCACACCCGTCAACCCCACCCCGTCCCGACCCGATTCTCGTGTTCAGGCCTTTCGGGATGCCCCGGCTCGGCTCGTCGAGGCGTGGCGCTTCAGGACCAGCGCGATCCACCCCGCGTACGGCGTACTGGCCGCAGTCGCCCTGGGCGCCATCGTGGTGCTGGCTATCGGCCTGGCAGCCCAAGGCGTCCTCACCAGCACACCCCAACCAAGCCCACAGCCGACCCCAGACGCCTCCGGGCGAGCCTCACCCGACCAACCCCCGAAACCCAGCAGCCCAACCCCGGTCCGGTCGACTGCATCCCCGGCCCCGGACGGCGGCGTTCGGACGGCTGCGGAATGGCTGATCGTTCTTCGCGGGCTCGACGCCCAACGGGCCAAGGCGTTGTGGCGCCTCGACCTCAACGCGCTGGACGACATCTACGTACCCGGCACCCCACCTTGGCGCTCCGACCGAGCGCTGCTGGCCACCTACCGCCGCAAGGGAGTCCGCATCCAGAACCTCACGATCCACATCGACAGCAACACCGTCGTCCATCAATCCCCGACAGCGGTCACCCTTCGCACCACCGACCGCTTCATCCGCGCCCAAGCCGTCACCCGAACCGGCGTGACCACACAGCTCCCGCCGGGCATCCCAACCACCCGCCTCATCACGCTCACCCCAACCGCTGCCCCCAACCCGACCTGGCGGATCAAATCCATCACGCCGGTTTGAGAGCAGGTGGGTCAGGCGTGGAGAGCAGCGGTGATCGCTTCGGGTGCGTTGGGGTGGCGGAAGGTGAAATCGGCGGACTGCAAGCGGGTGGGGAGCGCTCGGCTACTCCCCAGGAGTTCCCAGGCGAACTCGCCGAGGGCGGCTTTCATCAGCGGAGCAGGGACAGGAAGGAGGGCAGGGCGATGCAGGGCTTTGGCCAGTTCGCGGGCGAACTCCGCGTTGGTGACCGGGTTGGGCAGCGTGACGTTGACCGGACCGCTGAGGGTCTCGTGGTCGGCGACGAAGCGGGCAGCGCGGAGCCAGTCGGTCAGCGAGACGACCGGGAAGTACTGCGTGCCGGAGCCGAAACGCCCGCCGAGGCCGAAGCGGAAGGGCAACGTGAGCAGCTGGAAGGCGGGCGCCTTCTGGGCGAGGACGACCCCGGTGCGCAGCGACGCGACGCGGCATCCGGCGTCGCGGGCCGGTTCGAGTGCGCCTTCCCAGACGCGGACGACCTCGGCGAGGAAGCCGTCCCCGAGCGGGGTGTCCTCGGTGAGGACGTCGTCGCCGCAGTCGAGCCCGTAGCCGCCGACGCCGCTCTGGGTGATGACGGCGGGGCGTCGCTCCAGTTTGGCGGCGGCGTTCGCGAGTGTGCTGGTCGTGCTGACGCGGCTCTCCCGGAGGACCGCCCGGTACGTCGGCGTCCACGGCCGGCCGATGTTCGCACCGGCCAGGTTCACCAGGATGTCGGCGTCCGCGATGGCCGCCAGGTCGAGCTCGCCGCGGGCCGGGTCCCAGCGCAGCTGGTCGGGCGCGGACGGCGCCCGGCGGACGAGGCGGACGACGTCCTGCCCGTCGGCGGCCAGGTCACGGGCGAGGGCCTGGCCGAGGAAGCCGGAGGCGCCGGCCAGCACGTACTTCATCGTGTTCGCTCCAAGCTGTCGTCGGTCGCCGACCGGGTACCCAGTGGGCCGGAAACGGTACCGGCGCCGGTCCGTCGGGACGGAACCGGCGCCGGTACGCGCTGTCGTGCGGGTGCGCCCGAGAGCCGGTCCGGCTCCCGGGCAGCGGGATCACACGTCGAACTGGGCCTCTTCGAGGCGCTGCTTGACCGCCGTCAGGTAGCGGGCCGCGTCGGCGCCGTCCACCAGGCGGTGGTCGTAGGTGAGGGCCAGGTACACCATCTGGCGGATGGCGATGGTCTCGCCCAGCTGCGGGTGCGTGATGACGACCGGGCGCTTGACGACCGCGCCGGTGCCGAGCATGCCGACCTGCGGCTGGTTCAGGATCGGGGTGTCGAAGAGCGCACCCCGGCTGCCGGTGTTGGTGATGGTGAAGGTGCCGCCCGCCATCTCGTCCGGCAGCACCTTGTTGTTACGGGTGCGGTCGGCGAGATCGGCGATCTTCTTCGCCAGGCCGGCGATGTTCAGGTCGCCGGCGTTGTGCACGACCGGGACCATCAGGCCGCGCTCGACGTCCACCGCGATACCCAGGTGCTCGGCGGCGTGGTAGGTGATCTCGCCCTTCTCCTCGTCGATCGAGGCGTTGAGCTTCGGGTACTGCTTGAGCGCGTCGACCGCGGCGAGTGCGAAGAACGGCAGGAACGAGAGCTTCACGCCTTCGCGCGCCTCGAACTCGGCCTTCTTCGCGGTACGCAGCTTGGCGATCTCGGTGACGTCGACCTCGACGACCGTGGTCAGCTGGGCCGAGACCTTCAGGCTGTTGACCATGTGGGCCGCGATCGCCTTGCGGATCCGGCTCATCTTCTCGGTCGTACCGCGCAGCGGGCTGATCGTCGCGGCCTTCGCGGGCGCAGCCGCGGCGGCCGCCGGGGCCTGCGGGGCCGGGGCAGCCTTGGCGGCCTCGGCAGCGTCGATCACGTCCTGCTTGCGGATCCGGCCGCCGACGCCGGTGCCCTGGACGGACGCCAGGTCGACCTGGTGCTCGGCCGCGAGCTTGCGGACGAGCGGGGTGACGTAGTTCGGGCCGTCGCCGTTCGCGGACGGCGCGGGAGCGGCCGGAGCAGACGCTGCCGGAGCCGCCTGCGGGGCCGGGGCCTGCGCGGGCGGTGCGGCCTGCGGAGCCGGAGCGGCCGCGGGGGCCTGGGCCGGGGGAGCGGCCTGCGGGGCCGGTGCCGCGGCGGCCGGAGCCTGAGCAGCGGGAGCCTGGGCCGCGGGAGCCGGTGCGGCGGGGGCGGCCGGAGCCGGGGCTGCGGGGGCCTCCTGGGCCGGGGCCGGAGCGGCCGGGGCGGAGGCCGCGGGGGAGCCGGAGCCGACGATGGCCAGCTCGGCGCCGACCTCGACGGTCTCGTCCTCGGCGACCTTGATCTCGAGGAGCTTGCCGGCGACCGGGGATGGGATCTCGGTGTCGACCTTGTCGGTGGAGACCTCGAGGAGCGGCTCGTCGACGGCGACGTCGTCGCCGACCTGCTTGAGCCAGCGGGTGACGGTTCCCTCGGTCACGCTCTCGCCCAGTGCGGGGAGGGTGACTGACGTGCCGGACGCGGGGCTTGCGTTGTCCGCGGCGGCCGGGGCCTCTGCCTGGGCCGAGTTGTCAGCGGCGGCAGAAGGAGCGGGGGTCTCCGCAGGAGCTGCCGGAGCTTCCTGGGCCGGGGCGGCCTGCTCGGCCGGGGCCGACTCGGCGGGGGCCTCGGCGGCCGGGGCTGCTTCGGCGGCGGGCTGCTCGGCGGGGGCCGCGGGAGCGGAGCCGGTGGACTCGCCGGCGTCGCCGATGACGGCCAGTTCGGCGCCGACCTCGACGGTCTCGTCCTCGGCGGCCTTGATCTCCAGGAGAGTGCCGGCGACGGGGGACGGGATCTCGGTGTCGACCTTGTCGGTCGAGACCTCCAGCAGGGGCTCGTCGACGGCAACCGTGTCGCCGACCTGCTTGAGCCAGCGGGTGACGGTTCCTTCGGTGACGCTCTCCCCGAGGGCCGGCAGGGATACAGAGGTCGGCATGACGGTCGTTGCTCCTTCGTCTGATCGGTCGAGTGCCAGCCTACGGTGCGGTCGGCGCGGGCCGGACGCGGGTCGTCCGAGTCACGCGAACTCGTCGACCCGCGTCTCCAACCTACTCCGGCGTACCAGTGCGGCCGGGCAGTTTCAGGCGGGGTCAGTCATGGAAGTGCAGAGGCTTGCCGGCCAGCGCCAGGTGCGCTTCGCCGAGAGCCTCGTTCTGGGTGGGGTGGGCGTGCACGAGCGGGGCGACGTCGGCCGGGTAGGCCTCCCAGTTGTAGATCAGCTGGGCCTCGCCGATCAGCTCGCCGACGCGCGAGCCGACCATGTGCAGGCCGACCACGGCGCCGTCCCGGGCCCGGACCAGCTTCACGAAGCCGGCCGTCTTCAGGATCTGGCTCTTGCCGTTACCGCCGAGGTTGTAATTGAGGATCTCGACGTCGCCGTACTTGTCCCGGGCCTGCTCCTCGGTGAGCCCGACCGAGGCGACCTCCGGCTCGGAGTAGGTGACCCGCGGGATGCCGGCCTCGTCGATCGGGGTCGGCGCCAGCCCGGCCAGCAGCTCGGCGACGAAGATGCCCTGCTGGAAACCGCGGTGCGCGAGCTGCAGCCCGGGCACGATGTCGCCGACCGCGTAGACGCCCGGCACGCTGGTCTGCAGGTTCGCGTCGACGGTGACGAAGCCGCGGTCGAGCGCGACCCCGACCTCCTCGTAGCCGAGGCCGGTGGTGTTCGGCCCGCGGCCGACCGCGACCAGCAGCACCTCGGCCTCGATCACCTCGCCGCCCGCGACCGTCACCTGGACGCCGTTGTCGACGACCTTGACCGACTCGAACGACGTCCCGGTCTTGAAGCCGATCTTGCGCTTGCGGAAGGCCCGCTCCAGGGTCTTGGAGCAGTCGGCGTCCTCGGCCGGGACGAGCCGCGGCAGGGCCTCGACGATGGTCACCTTGGTGCCGAACGACGTCCACGCGGAGGCGAACTCGACGCCGATCACGCCGCCGCCGAGCACCACCGCGGACTCCGGCACCCGGTCCAGCGTCAGGGCGTGCTCGCTGGCGATCACGTGCTGGCCGTCGAGGTCGAGCCCGGGCAGCGACCGCGAGTACGAGCCGGTCGCCAGGATGACGTTGCGCCCGGTGTACGTCGTCTCCCCGACCTGCACCGT
Organism: Kribbella sp. NPDC104218; assembly: GCF_055584105.1. Taxonomy (NCBI): domain Bacteria; kingdom Bacillati; phylum Actinomycetota; class Actinomycetes; order Propionibacteriales; family Kribbellaceae; genus Kribbella; species Kribbella sp. NPDC104218. The sequence continues at coordinate 494,894 of NZ_JBVJMQ010000002.1, read as the reverse complement.
GGTGGGGGAGGTGAGCCGCCCCTCGCCCTCGACCACCGTGATGCCGCGCGCCTTGAGCTGGCCCTGCAGCCCCTTGAAGAGCCGGTCGACGACGCCGTCCTTGTACTTGTTCACGCCGCCCATGTCGACGCCCTCGAGCGTCGTCCGGACGCCGAACTGCTCGCCGTGGCGGGCCGAGTCGGCCACCTCGGCGGCGTGCAGCAGCGCCTTGGTGGGGATACAGCCGCGGTGCAGGCAGGTGCCGCCGACCTTGTCCTTCTCGATCAGGACGACCGACTTGCCGAGGGTCGCCGCGCGCAGGCCCGCGGCGTACCCGCCGCTGCCGCCGCCGAGAATCACCAGGTCGTACGTCGTACCGCTGTCTGCCGGGTTCGTCACAGGTTCCTCCGTGGGCGTGTGGTCGGCGGGCCGGCTCCGGATCGCGGGTTCGCGGCCCGGCGTCATCTTCGCACGGCGCCCGCAAACCGTTACCGAGGCTTTCGCACAGTGACTTGCCGTGATGCGCGACACTTGGTCCATGAAGTGGTTCGGTCGCCGGCAGAAGGCCGGAACGATGCGCAAGTCGGACAGTCCCGACCAGGCGCACCTGCGGGAGTTCGCCCTGAGCCGCCAGGGGGTCGAAGGTTTCGTCGAGCCACGCACCGCGGTGACCGAGTACACGCTGCTCCTGGTCGCCATCGACGGCGAGTGGACCAGGCGCCGCGTGCCCTCGGTCCAGTGGGCGCACAACTTCGCCAACAAGCTCGGCATCCCGTCGTACGACGCCGCCGTGGTCGGCTACCCGCCGCGGATGCGCGAGTACAACGCCCGGATGAAGAAGCAGGGCCTGAGCTGAGGGCCCCGCCCGGCGGCGGTCAGCCCGGCGGACGTCGCCCGGCCCTCGCCGCCGGCGTGGCGGCTGCTCACAGGATGGGCACCCGTGCCCGGATCGGTGCGACGACCTCGGTGTCGACGGTCGCGTGCAGGATGCCGGCGGCGTGATCGAGCCGGGCCGCGGTGTGGCCCAGGGGAGTGGTCAGGCTGCTCCGCCCGATACCCAACGGATCCGTTCCACGCGGTGGCGTGTAGGCCTGGTCGCAGGCCAGCAGCCAAGCTTGCGCGTCGGCGGCCCGGGCCCGGGTGAGCAGGTCCCACTGCTCCTCCTTACCCGGCCCGGCACCCCAGGACGCCGGTACGACGATCAGCTCGACTCCGAGCCGCCCGAGCGCCGTGAACTGGTCGGCGAAGCGCAGGTCGTAACAGGTCGCCAGCCCGATCGTCACGCCCCGGTACCCGAAGCTGACCAGCTCGTTGCCCGGGGCAACCGTGTCGGACTCGCGCGACCCGAAGGCGTCGTACAGGTGGATCTTCCGGTACGCCGCCTCGACGCCCGGCCCGGTCGCGAGCAGCGTGTTGTGGACGCGCCCGTCCGCGGCCGGCTCGAAGAGGCCGGCGACGACGACCACGCCGAGCTCGGCCGCGACCTTGCGCAGTCCGGTGGCGAACGGGCCGTCCAGGGGCTCGGCGACGGTGCGCAGGTCGGTGCCGAAGGCGGCCAGAGTCGCCTCGGGCAGGGCGATCAGCTCGGCGCCGCCCGCGGCCGCCCGGCGGACGGCGTCCGTCGCGGCAGCCAGGTTCGGGATCGGGTCGGCTCCGGTGGTGAGCTGGGCCGCGGCCACGCGCAACACTGTCATGAGGACCTCCAAGCCTGTATACATTGGGTATGCAATTGAGTGGGGATTCCGGCCGGGACCGTGCCTATCAGTACCTGCGCGGGACCGTCCTGAGCGACCCGGCCGTGTCGGGGACGTTCATCAACGAGCAGGCGGTGGCGACCGAGGTCGGGATCTCGCGGACGCCGGTCCGCGAGGCGCTGCTGATGCTCGCGGCCGAGGACCTGGTGCAGCTCGTTCCGCACCGCGGCGCCTTCGTCGCGCCGGTGCCCGGCCGTGAGATCGCCGAGATGATGCAGGCGCGCGGCGTGATCGAGACGTGGGCCGCCGCGACCTCGCTGGCTGTCGGCAACGCGCCGGTGGCCGCAATGGCCGCCGTACTGGAGCAGCAGCGCGCGATCGTCGACCAGGGCGATGCCAAGGAGTTCATCGAGCTGGACAGCCAATTCCACGCGCTTCTGGTCGCCGCAGCCGGTAATGCCGTCCTCGGCCGGCTCTACGACAATTTGCGCGCCAAGCACGTGCTGCTCGGCATCGTCGCGCTGCAGCGCAGTGAGACGCGCCGGCAGGACGTGCTGACTGAGCATCAGGCCATTGTCGACGGTCTGGCCACCGGGAAGCCCGAAGCGGCCGAGAAGGCGATTCTCGGCCATCTCGAGACCACCGGCGGCATTCTCATGCACGGTTGAGTGCCAGGTCTTCTTCGTCCACAACGGCGCGGCCGAGTCGCAGGCCGACCAGCGTGACCAGACAGGCCACCACGATGTACAGCGCGATCACGTAGCCGGTGCCGGCCTTGGCCAGGAAGTACGTGAAGGCCAGCGGTGCCAGCGCGCCGCCGATCACCCCGGCGAACGTGTAGGCCAGTGAGCTACCGGTGTAGCGCAGCCGCGCGGTGAACTGTTCTGACACGAACGCCGCCTGCGGTCCGTACATCAGCGAGTGGAACACGAGCCCGATGACCACGCCGAGCACCAGAGTCCCCAGTGAGGAGGCGACGGCGAAGAACGCCACACTCCAGGCCGCGCCGCCGACTGCGCCGATGCCATAGATCAACCGACGTCCGTACCGGTCGGACAGGTACCCGGAGAAGGGGATCAGCGCGACCTGGCAGGCGGAGCCGATCAGTACGGCGGTGACCGCCTGGCCGCGGCTCATGTCGAGCTCGTTGGTCGCGTAGGTCAGCACGAAGACGGCGAACATCGCGTAGAGCACATCCGGCCCGACCCGCGCCAGGATCGCGGCGATCAGCGGACGCCGCTGCGTCCGCAACACCTCGGTCACTGGAGCGGTCGGCCGGTCCCCACGGGCCTCCAGCTCCTTGAACACCGGCGTCTCCTCCAGCTTGGACCGGATGAGCAGACCGAACGCGACCAGCACGGCCGACAGTAGGAAGGCGATCCGCCAACCCCAACTGAGGAACTGGTCCTCGGTGAGCAGCCCGGCGAGTAGCGCCAGTACGCCGTTCGCCATCAAGGTGCCCAGTGGCGGACCTACCTGCGCGGCAGACGCCCAGAATCCGCGCTGCCCGGCCTGACTGAACTCACTGCTCAGCAGAACCGCACCGCCCCACTCGCCGCCCACGCCGACGCCCTGCGCGAAACGCAGCACCACCAGCAGAGTCGGAGCCAGCGCGCCGGCCTGGGCGTGCGTCGGCAGTAGACCGATGAAGAAGGTGGCCACGCCGATCAGCAGCAGGGTTGCGACCAGGACGCGCTTGCGGCCGATCACATCCCCGAGCCGGCCGAAGAAGATGCCGCCGAGCGGTCTGGCGATGTAGCCGACGGCGTACGTCCCGAACGCCTGCAGAGTGCCGGTCAGCGGCTCGCTGCCGGGGAAGAACAGGTCGCCGAAGACGAGCGCGGCTGCGGAGCTGTAGACGGCGAAGTCGTACCACTCCAGCGAGGTGCCGGACAGGCTCGCGGCGAACGCCTTGTAGAGGCCGCGGCGCTCCGTGGGGTCGGTGCTGGGGCTGGACATCGAGGTGGACCTCCTTGGGGGATTGCTCCATACTCGTTGTATACGACGTGTTCACGCAAGCTCCCGGAACAGAAAACCGGAACAGAAACTCGGAGGACCGCCGACGATGAGCCAGACCCTGCAGTTCACCCTGCCCACCGGTAGTGAGCGGCAAGTTACCGTCCGCTACGCCCTGAATGCCGGATATGCCGGCCGCGACACCGAGCAGGTGCAGCATCACGTGGACGAGCTGGCCGAGCTCGGCGTCCCGGCGCCGACCCGGATCCCGACGCTCTACCCGCTGTCGGCGTCCCTGGTCGGTCGACCGGATGTCGTCCAGGTCGCGCACGCGAAGACCTCGGGGGAGGCCGAATGGGCGCTGGTGGTCAGTGACGAGGGCCTGCTGCTCACGGTCGCCTGCGACCACACCGACCGCGCGCTCGAAGTCCACGGTGTGGCCTGGAGCAAGCAGTCCGCGCCGGACGTGCTCGGCGACGTCGCCTGGCCCCTGAAGGACATCGAGCCCGAGCTCGACCAGTTCACGCTCAAGGCGTGGGTCCGGCACGGCGACACCGAACAGCTCATCCAGGACGGCACGCTGGCGCAGCTGCTGCCGCCGTCCTACTGGATCAAGGAGCTGGGCGACCGGCTAGTGCCAGGCACCGTCCTGCTCAGCGGGACGATCCCGATGATCGCCGGTGTCGACCAGTTCGCGGACGCCTGGCGCGTCGAGATGACCGACCCGCGCGGCGTGACGAGCCGCATCACCTACAGCGTCGAGCAGCTCGCCCCGGCCTGGGACTGACGCCTGTGAAGGCCGAGCGCGAGTTCTTCAGCACAAACACGCTGGAATGGAGCATGGACGGCGCTATCGAGCAACGCGTGCTCAGCGTCGACGAGGCGGACGGCACGCTGACCAGACTGGCCCGCTGGCCGGCCGGTACGACGTCCGGCGCCGAAATCATCCGGCACGACTACGTCGAAGAGGTGTACCTGCTCGAGGGTGAGCTCACCGACCTCACCCTCGGGCAGACCTTCTGCCCCGGCGACTACGCCTGCCGGCCGCCGGGGATGCCGCACGGTCCCTACACGACCGTCAACGGCTGTCTGATGCTGGAAATCCGGTACGCCGTCAGGACCAGTAGATCGACTTGACCGGGGCATGCAGGTCGGCGCCGATCTGGAACGCCTTCACCGGCGTCGAGCTGATCGTCACGAAGGCCGCGTCCGGTGCGCCGTCCTTGACCCGGAACCCGTTGACGTCCGACTCCGCGATCCGGTCGCCGTCAAGCTGGAACGCCCCGACGTCCGGTACGGCGAGCACCGGCTCGGCGTCGATCTCGCCCTCGACGACCCAGAGGTCGCCGTCCTTCACGTAACCGATCCGGCCGCTGTCCAGGTAGAACGGGACGGCGTCCAGCGTGTCGTGGAGGACCTGCGCGATGGCGTTCGGTGCGCCCTCCTTGACCCAGAAACCGGTCGCGGCATCCGCGGCGATCCGGTCGTTGGAAAGCTGGAAGAACCGGGTGTGGTTCGTCTGCTTCACGTCGGCCGCGGTGATCGCGCCCGCGCGCACCTGGAGGAACGAGTCGTGATGCGCCGCGTAGACGTAGGCGATCCGGTCGGCGTGCAGCTGGAAGTTCGTGGTCGCGACGGTCGGCGCGATCGACGTCCAGGCGGTGGTGTCATCCTTGACCCACAGTTTGTTGGCGACCAGGACGGCGACGCGGTCGCCTTCGATCTGCCAGCGCGGGACGGCGCCGTCCCACACCTTCGCCGGGGTCTCGTAGAGGTCGGTGGCGACGTACACGCCGTCGGTCTTCTGGTACCCGATCCGGTCGCCGTCCAGCTCGGCCGAGGTGACGCCGGTGTCGACCGTGTGCCAGCCGGGACCGAGGTCGCCCTCCTTGACCAGCAGCTCGCCGGTGGTCTTGAGCGCCATCACCCGGTCGACTTCCAGCTGGAAGCTGGCGACGCCGGACTCCTGCAGCTCACCGCCGGCGGCGAGCGCGCCTTCGCGGACGTACAAGTTGCCGGCCTGGTCGATCCAGCCGACGCGATCGGCGCCGTCCGTCGCATAGGCCGTCGCGGCGGTGGTGGTGAGGGCGCCGACCAGCACGGTCAGCGCCAGTGCGATTCTCCTGAGTTTTGACATGCGGCCCAGGGTGGCGAGTCGCACTGACGCGCCGTTGACTCCGTACTGACCTTTACGACGGCAGGTTCAGCTCGCCGAAGCGGCGAGCTCGACCAGCGTGCGGACGGCGTACCCCGTGCCGCCGGCCGGGGTGTAGCCGGTGGCGCCGCCGTCGTTGAAGGCCGGGCCGGCCACGTCGAGGTGCACCCAGTCGATGCCGTCGGCAACGAAATCGCCGAGGAACGCGGCCGCGGCGAGCGCGCCGCCCCAGGGCTCGCCGGTGATGTTGGCCAGGTCGGCCACCTTCGAGTGCGCCTTCAGCTTGTCCAGCATCTCGGCCGGGATCGGCAGCGGCCACATCGCCTCGCCGGCCGCGACGGCGGCGTCCACGACCCGATCGCGGGCGCTGTCGGTGTTCGCGAACGCGCCGGCCACCTTGGTGCCCAGGGCAACGACGCAGGCGCCGGTCAGGGTGGCCACGTCGACGATCAGATCCGGTGCGTCGGCCGAGGCGCGGACCAGCGCGTCACCCAGGACGAGCCGGCCCTCGGCGTCGGTGTTCAGCACCTCGACCGTCTTGCCGCCGTACATGGTCAGGACGTCGGACGGCCGCGCGGCCGAGCCGGACGGCATGTTCTCGGCCATCGCGGCGTACGTCGTCACCTGGACCGGCAGCCCGAGCCGGGCGATCGCGATCGTCGCGGCGATCACGGCGGCGGCGCCGGCCATGTCGGACTTCATGCTCACCATGCCGTTGGCCGTCTTCAGCGACAGGCCGCCGGAGTCGAAGGTGATGCCCTTGCCGACGAACGACAGGTGCGTGACCGGCTTCTTCGGCGTGTAGCTGAGCCGGACCAGCCGCGGCGGGTTGGCCGACCCCTGGCCGACGCCGAGGATGCCGCCGTACCCGCCCTTGACCAGCGCCTTCTCGTCGAGCACCTCGACCTTCACACCGTGCTCCTTGCCGAGTTTGACCGCGTGCGCGGCGAACTCGACCGGGTGCAGGTCGGACGGCGGGGTGTTCACCCAGTCGCGGACCAGGCGGACCGCGTCGGCGGTCACCTCGGCGCGCTCGAGCGCGAGCTTGGCGTCCTTGTTCCGGGCGAGGTCGGTCAGCACGATGAGCGCGCCCGGCTCCTCGGCGGCGCCGCCGGTGGACTTGTACGCCGTGAAGGCGTACCGGCCGAGCAGCGCGCCCTCGGCCACCGCGCGGACGCACTCGGCGTCCGGCGTGGGCAGCGCGAAGGCGACCGACTGGCCGGTCTTGGCGGCGCGGACGCCGGTGCCGGCGGCGGTGCGCAGGTCCTCGGTCTTCAGCGTGCCGTCGGGGGCGTCGCCGAGCCCGACGGCGATCAGCGTCGCCGAGCGGCCGGGTTTCGGACCCGGAACCTTGGTCACCTCACCCGCCTTGCCGGTGGCGCCGAGGCCGGACAGCACCTCGGTCAGCTTTCCGCCGTACGCGGCGTTCAGCGACTCGGTGCCGGCGGGCAGGGTGACGCCGCCGTCGAGTTTGACCACGCCGATGACGACCGCGTCGGTCTTGACACCGGCCGGATCGGACTTGCTGAGGGTGATGGTGCTCACGAAAATCTTCGGCCTCCTTGACCGGCGGACGGAAAGCCGGTCGTGACGGTACGTGAATACTGCCTTCGCATGCTACGCGTCCGGTAGTTTCCCCTCCATGACCGGATCGCCTGAGTTGAAGAAGTCCCCGTTGCACGAGCGGCATGTCGCGCTCGGCGCCAAGTTCGCCGAGTTCGGCGGCTGGGAGATGCCGCTGGAGTACTCCGGGGTGGTCGCGGAGCACACCGCGGTCCGGACTTCGGTGGGTGTGTTCGACGTCAGCCACCTCGGCAACGCGACGGTCAAGGGTCCCGGCGCGGCGGCGTACGTGAACGCCTGCCTGACCAACGACCTCGGCAAGATCGCTCCGGGCCAGGCGCAGTACACGCTGTGCTGCAACGAGCGCGGGGGAGTGGTCGACGACCTGATCGCCTACCTGCACGCCGACGACGACGTCTTCCTGATTCCGAACGCCGCGAACACCGCCGAGGTCGTCCGCCTGCTGCAGGCGGATGCGCCGGCAGGTGTCGAGGTGACCAACGTCCACGAGGACTACGCCATCCTGGCCGTCCAAGGCACCAACAGCGACGAGGTGGTCGCGGCCATCGGTCTGCCGACCGGCCACGACTACATGTCCTTCGCTGTCGCCGACTTCGCCGGGACGCCGGTTGTCGTCTGCCGGACCGGCTACACCGGCGAGCGCGGCTACGAGCTCGTCGTCCCGAACGCCGCGGCCGTAGCGGTCTTCGACGCGCTGCTCGAGGCCGGCGCGCAGTACAACATCGTCCCCGCCGGTCTGGGCGCCCGGGACACCCTGCGCACAGAGATGGGCTACCCGCTGCACGGCCAGGACATCTCATCGGACATCACCCCGGTGCAGGCACGCTCCGGCTGGGCCGTCGGCTGGAAGAAAGAGCACTTCTGGGGCGACGAAGCGCTCCGCGCCGAGAAAGCAGCCGGCCCCGCCCGCATCCTCCGCGGCCTGCGCGCCGCCGGCCGCGGCATCCCGCGCCCCCACATGACCGTCCTCACCGGCGACACCGCCCTCGGCGAAGTCACCTCCGGCACCTTCTCCCCAACCCTCAAGAAGGGCGTCGCCCTCGCCCTCCTCGACGCCACCGTCAAGGAGGGCGACCAGGTCACCGTCGACATCCGCGGCCGCCAGGAGACCTTCGACGTCGTCAAACCCCCGTTCGTCACCGTCAACGTCCGCGAGAGCTGACCGTCAGCCCCATTCCCAGGCTCGAGCCATCACACCCCCTTTCGCTAGCGGCAGGTGCGGCTCGATCCTGGGCTCAGGTTGTTACCAGGCGCTTACCATGTGCCGATGAAGTTCCGCCTGCTCGGCCCGGTCGAGATCTGGTCCGCCGGGCAGCTCATAGCGCTGAAACGCCGCCAGGAGCGGCTGGTGCTCGCAGTACTGCTCCTTGAGCCGGGCAAGCCGGTGACCACAGACCGGCTTATGGCGCTGCTCTGGCCCGAGGCAATCCCCAGCAACCCACGCCGGGCACTGCAGGTCTACATCTCCCGCCTGCGTACGGCCCTCGATGTGGACCTCACCAGCGGTCCCGAGGGCTATGCCATCCAGGCAGAGCCCAACAGCACCGACATCGAGCACTTCCGGACCCTCGTCGTCCAGGCGCACCGCGAAGCGGACCTGGCTCAGCGCACGAAGCTCGTGACCGCCGCCCTAGCTTTCTGGCGCGGACCAGCGCTGGCCGACGTCACTACTGAGGACGTACGCCGCCGCCTGTGCGCAGGTCTCGAGGAAGAGCGCTGTGCCGCCGAAGAGCTGCAGATCACCACCGAGCTCGCTCTCGGCCGCCACCAGGACCTCCTCCCACGCCTGGCCGAGCTGGCCGCTGCTGAGCCGACCCGGGAGTCGTTCGCCTCAGCGCTGATGCTCGCCCTGTACCGCTCCGGCCGCCAAACCGACGCTCTGAACGTCTACACGGACCTGGTGCGCCATCTCGACGAGGAGCTCGGAGTAGAACCAGGTAGCGAAGTACGAGACCGCCAGGTCGCGATTCTGCGCCAGGATCCGTCGCTGGACCTCCTCACCCAGGCAGACGTTCCCCGCGAACTGCCCGCGGATGTGAGCTTGCTGATCGGGCGGGACGACGTACTGACCGAGCTGTCCGCAGCACTGAAGAGCGGCGGCCGCAACGGCGTACCGACCGTAGTCTGCCTCTACGGAGCAGCGGGCACCGGCAAATCAACAGCTGCCGTCCGCCTCGGCCACCTCCTCGCTGACTCCTTCCCTGACGGACAGCTCTTCGCGCGCCTACAGGACGTCAATGGTCACGCCCTACCCCCTCGCGCCGTCCTAGGTCAGCTCCTGCGTTCCCTGGGCGTCGACGGCTCAGAACTACCCGACGCACTGGAAGAGCGCTCCGCCCTCCTCCGCAGCCGCCTCGCCAACAGATCCACCCTCCTGCTCTTCGACGACGCCGTAGACGCCGGCCAGCTCCGCCCCCTCCTCCCCGCCGCCGGCGCCGTCATCACCACCTCCCGAAAGCCCCTCCTGGGCCTCGAAGACGCCACCCACCGCGAACTCCACCCCCTCGACGACACCACCAGCGCCCAACTCCTCGGCGCCCTCTCCGGCCTACCCACCACCCACCTCACCGAAGTCGTCCCGCACTGCGCCGGCCTCCCGCTGGCCCTCCGCATCGTCGGCGCCCGCCTCGCCCTCATCCGCGAACCGGTCAGCCACGTAGTCCAATCCCTAGCCGACGAATCCCACCGCCTCGACTACCTCGTCGCCGGCGACCGAGCCGTCCGAGCCAGCCTCGACCTCACCCTCGCCATCGCCACCCCCGAAGCCCAGGCCCTCTTCGCTCGCCTCGCCATCGTCGCCGCCGACGAGTTCGGCCCGTGGGTTGCCGCCGCCCTCCTCGACACCGACGAAATCTCCGTTGCCGGCGTCCTCGAATCCCTCACCGCCCTCGGCCTGCTCCAGCTCCGCCGACTCGACCCGCCGCGTTACGGCTTGCACGGCCTGCTCCGCGCCCGCACGAGCGAGCTCTACGCCGATCTCGAGCGCCCGGACCGCGAAGTCCACGAAGTCCGCTATCTCGACACAGTTCTCAGCCTGCTCACGATCGCCGATGCCGCCATCGACCACTCCCTGCTCAGCCAGATCGAGGTCGACCCTGGCGGCGGCCCGGACCTGCCTGCCACGGAGGCAGCTGCCGCTGCCGGCGCCGAATGGCTGGATGCCGAGGTGTCGGTGATCCGGGCAGCAGTGGAACGCGCGGCCGGCCCGTGGCCGCGCCGAGCCGGAATGCTGGCGCTGCGCTTCCGCGGCTATCTGCTGGTCCGAGACTCTCGTGATGACCGGATGGCGGTTCTGCAGACCGCCCGGGACGCCGTCGCCGGTGCGGCCGAAGTCGGTCTGGAAGCGGAGCTGGACCGCTCGCTGTTCGGCGTGTTCGCCCAGGCCGACGCTGCGCCGGAGCTGTTGGCCGAGCTGGCCGACCGTGCCGTCGACTCAGCCCGTCGCGCGGGTTCGGTGCCGCTTCTGCTCGGTGCGCTCAATCAGGTCTGCTGGGCGGCCGGCGCTCGTGCGGACTACGAGCGCATGCTCGCTGTGGCCGAAGAGATGTACGACCTAGCTGCACAGGATCCCGCGGCGGACCAGTCCTGGGCGCTGGACCAGCGGTACAGCGCCTTGTACGGCTTGGGCCGGGTCGCCGAGGCGCAAGAGGTTGGACGGGCGATTTGTCAGGTCGACGACAAGCACGGCCGAATCCGGGCAATCCGGCTGGTGATGCTCGCCGAGGCCTTGCTGGCCGAGCCGGATCTGGGTGCCCAGCATGCAGTGGAGCTGCAGACGGTCGTGCATGAGGCGCAGCAGATTGTCGAACGGCTGGGCGATGAGCTGGGAGCGGCGCACGTCATGGCGATGACAGCTCAGGTGCTCGCCGCCACCGGCGACCTGCGCGGAGCAAGCGAGTTGCTGATCCGCGCTGAGGAGATTCTGGACCGGCGCCCGAACGCCGGCGGTCGAGTGCGGGTGGCCATTGGGTGGTCTCGTGTGCACTTTGTCGCCGGGCGGGTCGACGAGGCGCGCCGGACCCTCGAAGACGCGATGCCGGGAGCGACGGTCGAGGGTGCTCATGAGCTCCGGCGCCAGTTGGAGTTACTCGGTGTGAGGTGAGCTCGGTGCGTTCTGCGGGGCCGATTTCGGGCATTTTCGGGGAAGGCCGCAGCATCGCCGATTGTTACATTCTGTTATTTTTGTGGCACCAATTGGCCACTGTCGGTGCTGTGCCGACGCATTTTGCGCAGGTTTGACTGCGCAGAGTGAATAAATGGGGTAAAAATTCGGGTCTAGTACGCCTTCCGGTAACGATTTGCGCACTGGTCTGGAACACGGCTGGTTTGGTGCCGGAGTGTCGGGCAGGCTAGCGCGCGGCGTGGAGGAATCCGGGCTGTCAAGCGAATTTGGAGCGCGCATGAGCATTGGGGCCCCTGACTCGAGTGTGGGGATCGAGGAGCACCCGGCATCGGCCGAGCCGGTCCGTGCGAGCGGTGTCGCGCACGGTAAGTCTCCGACCCGGATCGCGATCGATCGGCTCCGCAAGGACAAGGTCGCGATCGTCTGCGCGTGCATCGTGCTGTTCTTCGTGCTGGTCGCGGTGTTCGCGCCGCTGCTGGCCAAACTCGAGGGTGGCGACATCTCCACCTTCAACGTGAACCTGGTCGACGAGTTCGGCTTCCCGACGATCGGCTTCACGTCCGACCACTGGTTCGGCGTCGAGCCGCGGACCGGCCGGGATCTGTTCGCCCGCTGGGTGTACGGCGCTCGCCCGTCGCTGATCGTGGCCTCGGTGGCGACCGTGTTCGGGACGACGGTCGGCGTCGTGATGGGCCTGATGGCGGGCTTCCTCGGCGGCTGGGTCGACCGGGTCATCTCCTGGGTGATCGACTTCGTGCTGAGCCTGCCGTACCTGCTGTTCGCGATCGCGATGGTGCCGATCGTCGAGTCCTGGCGCGGCGGGGCGTTCACGCTGAGCCCCGAGGAGCAGGCCAGTACCCGGTTCTTCGTGCTGATCTTCGTGCTCTCGTTCTTCGGCTGGGCCGGTCTGGCGCGCATCATCCGCGGTGAGGTGCTCTCGCTGCGCGAGCGCGAGTTCGTCCTGGCCGCCAAGGCGATCGGCGTCTCCACGCAGCGGATCCTGTTCAAGGAGCTGCTGCCCAACCTGGTCGCCCCGATCGTCATCTCGGCCTCGCTGGCCCTGCCGGCGTACGTCACGGCGGAGGCCGGACTGTCCTTCCTCGGTGTCGGTCTGATCGAGCCGGTTCCCTCGTGGGGCCAGACGATCGCGACCGCCACCAACTGGTTCAAGGCCGACCCGGCGTACCTGTGGCTGCCGGTGATCGCGATCACCATCCTGGTGCTCGCCCTCGCCCTCCTCGGTGACGCGATCCGGGACGCCTTCGACCCCAAGACTCGCCGGTAGTGCGGCGATTGCCCGAGCGGCAGAAAAGGAGAAACCCGACCATGCAGTGGAAACGGATCACCGCGGTTGCGGCGACGGTCATGCTGGCCGCCGTAGCCTGTGGCAGCCCGTCCTCGAACAATGGGGGCACCGGCGGTTCCGACGGGCCGGCCAACAAGACCCAGGTGAAGGTCACGGATCCGGCCGCCAAGGGCCCCGCACCCGAGGTCGACGGCTTCAAGAAGGGCGGGACCGCGACGGTCCTGTCCGACGTCACCCCGTCGACGTTCGACCCTACGGACACGTACTACGTGGACGGCTTCCAGATCCAGAAGCTGTACTTCCGGGCGCTGACCCAGTACCGGCTGGACGGACCGGACCACACTCCGGTGCTGGTCCCCGACCTGGCCGAGGACCTGGGCACGGTGTCGGACGACAAGCTGACCTGGACCTTCAAGCTGAAGAAGGGCATCAAGTACTCCGACGGCACCGACGTCAAGGCCGAGGACTTCGCGTACTCGATCAAGCGCTCCTTCGCCCGGGACCTGTTCACCAACGGGCCGACGTACCAGAAGCAGTTCTTCAAGGACGGCGACAAGTACAAGGGCCCGTGGACCAGCGGTGACAACTTCGCCGGTGTCTCGACGCCGGACGACAGCACCCTGCAGATCCACCTGGCGAAGCCGTTCGCGGACATGCCGTTCTTCGCGGCCTTCACGATGTTCACGCCGATCCCGAAGGCGAAGGACACCAAGGACACCTACCAGAGCAAGCCGCTGGCGACCGGTCCTTACATGGTGCAGTCGCTGAACCCGGGCGCCGAGCTCAAGCTGGTCAAGAACCCGAACTGGGATCCGGCCACCGACGCGGTCCGGCACCAGTACGTCGACGGCTTCACCTTCAAGTTCGGTCTGGACACGCTGAAGATCCAGAACCAGATCCTCGCCAGCACCGGTCCGGACGCCAGCGCCCTGACCTACAGCAACATCGACGCGACGCTGGTCCCGGAGCTGAACAACGGCAACAAGAAGGACCAGCTGGTCCAGGGGCCGACGCCGTGCAACCGGATGTTCCCGATGGACACCCGCAAGATCCCGCTGCCGGTCCGCAAGGCCATCGCGGCCGCGTACCCGTACGACACCGAGCGCAAGGTCGCCGGTTGGACGTCGCTGGCCGAGCCGGCCACGTCGACCTACCTGTCGCCGTCGGTGCCGGGCTGGGAGAACTACGAGGTTCCGGGCCTGAACGGTAAGGGCGACGGCGACCCGGCCAAGGCCAAGCAGATGCTGGAAGAGGCCAACGCGGTCGGCTTCGAGCTGTCCTGGTACTACTCCAACGACCAGAAGATCGCGACCACGCGCAGCCAGGTCCGCGAGCAGGCGCTGGTCAAGGCCGGCTTCAAGGTGAAGGCGATCGGCGTCCCGACCGCGAAGATCCGCGAGGTCACCGGTGACCAGAACGCTCCGGTCAACACGCTGAAGTCGCCGACCGGTTGGTGCTCCGACTGGCCGAGCGGTTCGTCCTGGGCGCCGGTGCTGTTCCGCTCCGACGCGATCGAGCTGGGCAACTCCGTCGGTCAGCTCGAGGACAAGGCGCTGGACGCGGAGATCGACAAGGTCAACAACATGGACCCCGAAGAGGCCCTGAAGACCAAGGCCTGGATCAACCTGGACAAGAAGATCATGCAGGACTACCTGCCGGCTCTTCCGATCTACCAGTCGCGGTCCGCGTTCCTGGTCGGCACCAACATCGGCCACGCGATCAACGACCCGACACAGGGTATGCCCGAGTTCACCTCGCTGTTCCTGAAGCAGCCCTGATCGCCACCACTGATCGGGTAGCCGTGCGCTACTCGTTCTGATCGCGAAGCGGGTGGCCAGGCGGTATCACCGCCTGGCCGCCCGTGGCGATCGGTGAGGAGAATCCTGTGTTGTACTTCCTGGGGCGCCGCATCATCAGCGCTCTGTCCGTCGTCCTCGTCACGCTGGTGGCGACGTTCGCACTGTTCTTCATCGCGCCCACGGACCCCGCGGGTGCGATCTGCGGAGCGCGGAACTGCCCGCCCGAGCGGCTGGCGGAGATCCGGGCCGGCCTGGGCCTCAACGAGCCGAAGGTGAAGCAGTTCACCACCTACCTCGAGGGCATCGTCGCCGGCCGGACCTACGTGAACGGCGGCGTCGAGCGCGAGTGCGCGGCACCGTGCCTCGGGTACTCGTTCAAGAACGACCGGCCGGTGCTGGACATGCTCAAGGAGCGGCTCCCGGTCACCATCTCGCTGGTCGCGGGCGCTGCCGTCATCATGCTGACCGTCGGCGTCACGATCGGGTCGATGGCGGCCAAACGCCGCGGCACCGCCGGTGACCGCGCCCTGGTCACCAGCACGCTGATCGTCAGCTCCATCCCGTACTACATCGTCGCGCTGATGATCTCGCTGTATCTGACGATCTTCTACCCGATATTGCCGCGGGGGCAGTGGACGTCCCCGTTCGACAGTCCCGGGAAGTGGATCGCCGGGTTCGTGACGCCGTGGCTCGTCCTCGGTCTCGTCAACACGACGCAGTACGTCCGGTACTCGCGCGGTTCGATGGTGGAGTCGCTCAGCGAGGACTACATCCGCACCGCCCGGGCCAAGGGTCTGTCCGACCGGGTCGTGACCTACAAACACGCCCTGCGGACGGCGCTCATCCCGGTCATCACGATCTTCGGTCTGGACGTCGCCGGTATGCTCGCCGGCGCGATCTTCACCGAGCGCATCTTCGACCTGCCCGGGCTCGGCCAGCTGGTGCTGCAGAGCCTGGTGAACTACGACCTGCCCGTGATCATGGGCACGGTGCTGATCTCGTCGATCTTCCTGGTCGCGGCGAACCTGGTCGTCGACGTCGTCTACAGCCTGATCGACCCGCGGGTGAGGCTGTCGTGACCGAGCCCACCCAAGACGACCGGAAGGACGCCATGTCCGAGACCGCAGCCGAGCAGCCGGCGCAGGCCAAGCGCGGCCCGGAGGTCGCCACCCGGGAGCGCCGGCAGGGCGCGCTCAGCCCGAGCGGCGAGACGCCGTACCTGGTGGTCGAGGACCTGACGGTCAAGTTCCCGACCGCGGACGGCGTGGTCAGCGCGGTGAACGGGCTGAGCTACTCGGTGCCGCTCGGCCGGACGCTGGCGATCGTCGGCGAGTCCGGCTCCGGCAAGTCGGTGTCGAGTATGGCCGTGATGGGTCTGCACGACCCGCGGCGGAGCAAGATCACCGGGTCCATCCGGCTCGGCGGCGACGAGCTCGTCGGGATGCCGGAGGCCGACCTGATGAAGGTCCGCGGCGACGCGGTCTCGATGGTCTTCCAGGACCCGCAGTCCTCGCTGCACCCGCTGTACACGGTCGGCAAGCAGATCGCCGAGGCCTACCTGGTGCACCACAAGGTGTCCAAGGAGGTCGCCAAGAAGCGCACCCTGGAGATGCTCGACCTGGTCGGCATCCCGAACCCGGCGCGCCGGTTCAACCAGTACCCGCACGAGTTCTCCGGCGGCATGCGGCAGCGCGCGATGATCGCGATGGGCCTCGTCAACGACCCGAAGCTCGTCATCGCCGACGAGCCGACCACCGCGCTCGACGTCACCGTGCAGGCGCAGATCCTGGACCTGCTGAACAACCTGCAGAAGGAGTTCGGCTCCGCGATCGTGCTGATCACGCACGACCTGGGCGTGGTGGCCGAGATGGCCGACGACGTCCTGGTCATGTACGCCGGTCGCTGCGTCGAGTACGGCACCGCCGAGGACGTGCTGGCCAACCCGCGGATGCCCTACACCTGGGGCCTGCTGGAGTCGATCCCGACGGTCTCGGCGGCCAGCGAGCGGCTGCGCCCGATCAAGGGGCTGCCGCCGTCCCTGCTGAACCTGCCGAGCGGCTGCTCGTTCAACCCGCGCTGCCCGTACAAGGACCGCGTCAAGGGCGAGCGCTGTACGACGGATCTGCCCGAGCTGCTGCCGGTGGACGGCGCCGGCCTGCACACGTCGCGCTGTCATCTGCCGGACAAGGCCTCGATCTACGAGACCGAAGTCCTGCCGAGACTGGGCTGACGAGGGGACTGAGGAGAGAGATGAGCGACACGGTACGCCCGATCGACCAGGCGCCCTCGAACGCCGAGACGCTGCTGCAGATCCGCGATCTGACGATGCACTTCCCGATCAAGGAAGCGGCGGGCCTGGCCCGGACCAAGAAGGTCGTGCAGGCCGTCGACGGCGTCAGCTTCGACCTGAAGGCCGGCGCGAGCCTCGGCCTGGTCGGCGAGTCCGGCTGCGGCAAGTCGACCACCGGGCGGATGATCACCCGGCTGCTGACCCCGACCTCGGGGCAGATCCTGTTCAAGGGCACGGATATCGCGCGCCTGAAGGAGAAGGACCTGCGCCCGTTCCGGCGTCAGCTGCAGATCGTCTTCCAGGACCCCTACAGCTCGCTGAACCCGCGGCAGACGGTCAGCAACATCATCAGTACGCCGTTGCGGGTGCACAACCTGGTCAAGAAGGGCAAGGAGCTGGCCCGGGTCCAGGAGCTGCTGGAGCGGGTCGGCCTGAACCCCGAGCACCACAACCGCTACCCCAACGAGTTCTCCGGCGGTCAGCGGCAGCGGATCGGGATCGCCCGCGCACTCGCGGTCGAGCCCGAGGTGATCATCGCCGACGAGCCGGTCTCCGCGCTGGACGTGTCCATCCAGGCCCAGGTGATGAACCTGCTGGAGGATCTGCGGCGCGATCTCGGCATCGCGTTCGTGTTCATCGCACACGACCTGGGCGTCGTCCGCCACTTCTGTGACACGGTCGCCGTGATGTACCTGGGCAAGATCGTCGAGCAGGGGCCGCGCGAGCAGATCTACGGCGCTCCGCAGCACCCGTACACACAGGCGCTGCTGTCGGCCGCGCCCGACCTCGGCACGATCCGCGGCGTCCCGCCGAAGGAGCGGATCCGGCTGATCGGCGACGTCCCGTCACCCATCGACCCGCCGAGCGGCTGCCGCTTCCGCACCCGCTGCTGGAAGGCCGAGGACATCTGCGCGACCCAGGAGCCGCTGCTCGAGGGCAAACCGCAGTCGACCCCAGGCCACGCCGCGGCCTGCCACTTCGCCGAGCCGAAGCTGGACCTGACCGCCGCAACCGCCTGACCGGCCCGCAACGAAAGCCGCCCCGACCAGCTCGGTCGGGGCGGCTCGCGTTTCTGTTCCTGATTACTTGGTGGTCCAGACGTAGCCCATGGGGCCGTCGACGCGCCAGCCGGCCTTCTTGTGGGCGTTGACGGCGGAGGCGCGGACGACGCGCCAGCCGCCGCCGGTGCCGGCCTTGGAGACGCGGAAGACCTGGACGCGGTCCTTGGCGGCGGCGACCGGGACGCGGCCGACGATGCCTTCGTACTTCCACTGCTTGGAGGCGCTCAGCTTGTCGCGCTCGGCGGCGGACAGCGTCAGCAGGTAGGTCGACTTCTTCAGGTTGCGCAGCCGGTAGACGGCGACCGTGCCGCGGATCGCCTTGGTGGAGACGTAGCCGGGCGGCGTGCCGGTGTTGGTGAACTTGAGCCCGCGGGCGCGGTTGTACTCGGCCTGGCTGGCGGTGTAGAAGTAGCCGGCGTTCCCGACGGTCTTCATCTCGATCAGCGTGGCCCGGTACGACGTCGCCGCCGGACCGCTCTGCGCCGCGCCGGCCTGGTTGGCGACGACGATCCCGCCGGTCGCCAGCGCCGCGGTCGTGACGGCGGCGCCGACGATCTTCCATTTCTTAGACATGGCCCGAACGGTAGCGGCGGGCGGGGCCACGGAGCGGTCAAACGGTCAGTGCGAGCGCCAGAAGGCTGATTGGCAAGGCCAATTCGACGGTTGCACCCAGTACGTCTCCGGTTACGCCGCCCAGCGTCGTCCGGGCTCGTCGGACGACGGCCAGCGCTGTACCCACGCTCAACAGCACCGCCAGGCCCGCCGCCCAGCCCAGCGCGAACCATGTGCCCGCGGCAACAGCCGCAGTCACCGCGACGGCCGCCCAGGTCGGCACTGTCTCCGCAACGGTGCCTCCAAGCCCACCTGGCCGCGCTGACGGGACGCCGACCCGGCACGTCCACACCAGCGTCAGCCGACTGGCCACGGCGGCGACCAGGATCGCCTGCCAACCGAAGCCGGCGTCCACACACGCAGCCAGCGTGGCCACGTCGACAAGCAGGACGCCGACGATGCTGAGCACTCCGAACGGCCCGATGTCGCTCTGCTTCATGATGCGCAGCATCGTCTCGCGGTCCCGCCGGCTGCCCAGCGCGTCCGCGAAATCGGCCAGCCCGTCCAGATGCAGCCCACCGGACAGCACAGCCAGCACCAGCACCCCCAGCACGCTCGCCAGCAACCCAGCCTCCGGCCGCACCACGAGCACGACCGCAACCAGCCCCGCCGCCAACGCCCCGACCAGAGCCCCGACAATCGGTGCCAAGAGCATCGCTCGCCGTCCGACCCGCCCGTCCACAACCCGAGGCATTCCCGCCGGCAGAACCGTCAGCAATCCCACACCCAGCCGGACGCCGTCCGCCCACGCGCTCATGTGAGGGGGAGGGTGCGGCCGGCGATGGTGTAGAGGGCCTGGGTGGAGCTGAGTGAGATGGCGGTGTTGAGGCGGCCCATGAGGTCGCGGAAGAGCCGGGTGCCGGGGTCGGCGGGGACCACGCCGGCGCCGATGTCGTTGCTGACAGCAACTGCGCGGCGCGGGGTGGTCGACCAGGCCTCGGCGAGGGTGGCGATGCGGTCCTCGACCGCTGCGGCGCGGGCGAGGTCGGACCAGACGTCGACGGCGTCCATCGTGCGGGAGAGCCAGAGGGTGAGGCAGTCGATCAGGAGCGGTGGGCCCGGGACGGACAGCAGGGGGACCAGGTCGATGGTTTCGGCCAGGCCCCAGGACGCCGGACGGCGGGCCTGGTGCTTGGCGACGCGGTCGGCCCACTCGGCGCTGCCGGCGTCGTCTCCGCCGGTGGCGACGTACAGGACGTCCGGTACGTCGGCCAGCAGGCGCTCGGCCGCGACGGACTTGCCGGAGCGGGCGCCGCCGAGGATGAGAACGCGGTCAGGCATGTGGACTCCTTGGATCGAACACCACCGGCGCGTCGAAGGCCGCTTTGCGGGCGGTACGCCGAAACGCGTTCAGAACGGGCCGGCCGAGGAGGAGGACGAGGACGGCGCAGAGGACGCCGCGGGGGATGTCCCAGCCGAGGGAGGTGGCGACGACGAAGAGCAGATAGCGATGCAGGTTCTCGACCAAGGCGTCACCGGGGATGAAGGAGAAGTCGCTCCCGAAGGTCGCGTACGGCCAGAACCACAGGTTCATCACGAAGCCGTACACCACCCCAGCCACCAGCGAGTACGCCGCCAGCAGCAACAGCTCGATCCGGCCACCGATCCGCGGCAGCAGGCCCGCGAAACACCCCACCCACGCACAGGCGAACATTTGGAACGGCATCCACGGCCCGACCCCGCCGCTGATCAGCGCGCCGCCCAGCAACGAGATCGACCCCAGCACGAAGCCGAACCCGGCGCCGAACGCCCGTCCGGCCAGCACCAGCAGGAAGAAGCCCGGCTCCAGCCCCGCAGTCCCTGGTCCGAGCGCCCGCAGCGCCGCTCCGACCGCCGCCAGCATCCCGAGCAGTGACACCACCTTGGCGTCGATGCCGGACTCAGACAGCTCCGCCAGGACGACGGCCACCAGCAACGGCAGCAGCAACACGAACAACCACGGCGCGTCCGTCGTGTGCCCGATCGCCGACTCACCGGCCTGCGTCGTCTGCCAGAACAACGGCCAGGCGAACGCCACCACGCCAACCAGCGACGCCAACAGCAACGCAGCCGTACTACGCGGTCGCAGCCGGATCAGATTCACGATGCGCGCTCCAGCGCGGTCGCTACCTCGCCGACCGTCAAGAACGGCAGTGGCGCGAGGATCTTCGCCACCTGCGGTGCGAACGCCGGTGAACCCGCGACAACCGTCGCAGTCTCGCCGTCACTCACCAGCTCGCCATCAGCGAGCACCATCACCCGAGTGGCGACCTCAGCCACCATCTCGACGTCGTGCGTCGACAACACCACCGCGTGCCCGGCGACGGCCAGTTCACGCAGGATCTCGACCAGCCGCCGCTTGGCGCCGTAGTCCAGCCCGCGGGTCGGCTCATCGAGCAGCAACAGCGGGGGAGCCCCACACAGGACTACGGCCAGCGCCAGACACAACCGCTGTCCCTCGGACAGATCCCGCGGATGCAGCTCGTCGGAGACATCCGGCGCCAGCCGTGCCAGCAGCGCCCGGCACGTCCCCGCGGCCACCTTGAAGTCGGCATCCGCTCCGGCGCACTCGTCCGCGACAGTTGCCGCATACAACAGATCGGCCGGCTCCTGCGGGACCAGCCCGACCGCCTTCACCAGCCGCGCCGGTCTGGTCCGGCGCGGATCCGCACCGGACGCCGTGACCGTGCCCGACCGCGGTGGGACGATTCCGACCAGCGCGTTGAGCAGCGTCGACTTTCC
Organism: Kribbella sp. NPDC104218; assembly: GCF_055584105.1. NCBI lineage: Bacteria > Bacillati > Actinomycetota > Actinomycetes > Propionibacteriales > Kribbellaceae > Kribbella > Kribbella sp. NPDC104218. Next base: position 473,614 of record NZ_JBVJMQ010000002.1, on the reverse strand, counting down.
AGCGCCGTTCCGGCCCATCAGCGCCACGATCTCGCCTGCCCGGATGCTCGTCGAGACTCCGCGCAGCGCGGTCACTGACCCGTATCCGACGACCAGATCGCTACACCGCGCCAGCTCCGCCCCGATGGTCGCCGTACGCCGAAGCGGCACCGCCCCGGTCAGCCGCGTCCGCAGCGCGCCGGCTGACCGCCGAGCGTCCCGCACCGACAGCGGCAGCGGCGACCAGCCAGCAAGTCGCCCAAGCTCCACAACCGGCGGCGCTACCGGCGCAGTCACCATCTGGTCAGCGGGCAGCCCAGTAGTCACCAGCCCAACCCCACCAGGCACTTCGATCACCCGATCGGCGTACTGCACCACCCGCTCCAGCCGATGCTCGGCCAGCACGACAGTCACCCCAAGGTCGTGCACGAGCCGCTGCAGCGCGGCCAGCACCTCCTCAGCTGCCTGCGGGTCCAGAGCGGACGTCGGTTCGTCCAGCACCAGCACAGCCGGATGCGACGTCAGCGCGGCACCGATCGCGGTTCGTTGCCGCTGGCCACCAGACAGTGACGTCAAGGCCCGATCCCGGACGTCGGCCAGCCCCAGCAGATCCAGCGTCTCCTCGACCCGCCGCCGCATCACGTCCGGCGGCGTACCGAGCGACTCCATGCTGTACGCCAGCTCGTCCTCAACAGTGTCGGTGACGAACCCGGTCAGCGGATCCTGACCGACGAACCCGACCACATCAGCCAGATCCCGCGGCCGGTACTCCCGGGTGTCCCGTCCGTTCACCAGCACCCGGCCGGTCAGCGTCCCGCCGGTGAAGTGCGGCACCAGCCCGTTGATCGTCCGCAGCAGGGTCGACTTCCCCGAGCCGGTACGGCCGATCACCAGCGCCAGCTCGCCCTCCGGCACGGTGAAACTCACTTCCCGGACGGCGGGCTCGGCTGCGCCGTCGTAGGTCACGCTCACCCGCTCGAACTCGATCACGCCGCCACCCGCCGTCCCTGCGGCGGTGCGGCGAGCGCCGGCACCAGCCCGACCAGTACGCCGAGCACCGGCAGCACCGGCACCGGCGGAACCACGAGCGGCCCGGCCAGCAGCAGCCCGTGCACACCACGCACCGCAGCGACCACCATGACGGCCGCTGCGACCGCACCGGCCGCAACCACCAGCCACTCCGGTAGCGCCCAGGGGTCAGGCCGGTAACGGGTTCGAGTGACCCGCTGGCGACCGATTGCGAGCGCACTGACCGCTAGGAGCAGCCCAACAGCCAGCGTCAGCAGGGCGAACGGAAAGCTCATCGCATCCGTCAGCAGTGCGTAGACCCCGAGCAGAATGCCCAGAAGCCCCAGCAACACGCAGAGCCCAGTGATCCGCCGCTGTCGCCGCGGCACTTGCGCAGTCCGCCCGTACCCGCGTGAATCCATCGCTGCGGCCAGCTCGACCGACCTGTCCAATGCGCCCTCCAGAACCGGCATAGCCGTCGTCCGGAACGAGCCACGCGTCCGCCCGCGCAGCCGCCGGGCCGCGCGAATCCGGCGCGCATCGGTCACCAACTGCGGTGCGAACGTCAGTGCGACCACGCAGGCGACACCCATCTCGTAGAGGGCCCCTGGCAACGACTTCAGCAGCCGCCGGGGGCTGGCCAGCGCGTTCGCCGCGCCGATACAACACAACATCACCGCCAGCTGACCGCCGTCGTACAGGGCGGTCACGACGGCCTCGGCAGACACCTCACCGCCGAGCTTCACCCCGGCGGCCCAGTCGGGTAGCGCGAGCTGCGGCAGTGTGAACAGCACTGTCGGACCCTGCGAGCGCGTCGACAGCAGCGCCTGCAGCACGACGCGGATCCCGATCACGACCAGCCCGAGCTTCAGGAACGCGGCGTAGCTGTTCGCCCAGGGCGCATCCGTCCGCCGGGCCGCGACCACGAATCCGGTCACCGCGAGGATCATCAGCAGCAGCACGGGATTCCGCGTCCGGCTCGCCGCGACGGCCATCCCGAGCGCCCACAACCACCAGGCCCCCGGGTGCAGCGCCCGGGGGAGCGTCAGGCGATGGACAGCACGCACTACTCGCTCGAGCGCCGACGGCGGACCAGAGCGAATCCACCGACCACCAGAAGGGCGATGATCCCGGCGCCGACCGCCAGCGACCACCAGACCGTGTTGTCCTGGGAGTCGTCCGGCACGGACGGCGAGGGCGCGCTCGACCCGACGGCCGCGCCGATCTCCAGCTGGACCGGGGCGTCGGTGGCCGGGACGTTGATGTTCTTCACCTGGTCGCCGCACCCCTTGCTCGGGTAGCCGTCGATCCCGCAGGTGAGGCCCTTCTCGATCCGGGTCGGAGCGATCGCCGCCAGGATCTTCGCGCCGTTGGACGCCGAATCGGTCACCACGCACGTCCCGGTCGCGGCCGCGGGCCGTTCGCCGGGCAGCGCATCCGCTTCGGTGCCTCCGTCGACCACAACGGCCACCCGCTTCTTCCCGGCCTCAGCCGGGGTGCTGCCGCAGATCTTGGCGAAATCGCCGTCCGCCCGCGGAACGCGCGGCTTCATGCCGCCCACGGCGTACCGCCAGCCCTCCACGGACCCGTCGGCCGGGACGACGACGTCCGCGCCCTTCTGCGCGAACGCCCACTGCCCGCCGCTCCACTGGTAGTAGCCCCAGAAGCGATACCCGTCCTCGGCATGCGCCTGCGTCGCACCGGCCCCCGCAAGCACCAGCCCGGCCAGCACACTGAACAGCACCCGTCGTAGCGTCACGGCCGCAGCTTAACAAGCAGTAACCGGTACGACGCCGCGTAACGGCGTCGCACCGGTCACAGGGAATTCAGTCGGTCGTCTCGGCCAGGCTCATCGGGCCGTAGACCTCACGGCCGTCCTCGAGCAGGAAGACCTGGCCGACGCCCTTCTCGGCCAGCTCGCGCCAGACCTCGCCGAGCCAGCTCTCCGCGTCGCCCTGGGCGGAGAACTCCGTGCCGCCGACCTCACTGGGGTCGACGACGGCGCCGCTCGCGGTCTCGAACCGCCACACCCAGCTCATCGGCCCGGCCGGGTCTGCGGGGAGTTCTGCGCGGTCTTGGCCGGGTCGCGCTCGACGATCCCGCCGAGCACCTCGTCGATCCGCTTGAGCACGGTCTCCTCCAGCCGGACGCCGGCCGCCTTGACGTTCTCGGCGACCTGCTCGGGCCGGGAGGCGCCGATGATCGCGGAGGCGACGTTCGGGTTCTGCAGGACCCAGGCGACGGCCAGCTGGGACAGCTCCAGCCCGGCCTCGGCCGCGACCGGCTTCAGCTCCTGGACGCGGGACAGGACGTCGTCGTTCAGGAACCGCTTGATCATGTTCGCGCCGTTGGCGTCGGTGGCCCGGGAGCCCTCCGGCGGCTGCGCGCCCGGCAGGTACTTACCGGTCAGCACGCCCTGCGCGATCGGGGAGAAGACGATCTGGCTGATCCCGAGCTCCTCGGACGCCGGGACCACCTCGGCCTCGATCGTGCGCCACAGCATGCTGTACTGCGGCTGGTTCGAGACGAACGGGATCCGCAGCTCGCGGGCCAGCCGGTGGCCCTCGCGCAGCTGCTCGGCCGTCCACTCGGAGACGCCGATGTAGAGCGCCTTGCCCTGGCGGACCACGTCGGCGAACGCCTCCATGGTCTCCTCGAGCGGCGTCTCGGTGTCGAACCGGTGCGCCTGGTAGAGGTCGACGTAGTCGGTCTTCAGCCGCTTCAGCGAGGCGTTGACCGACTCGTGGATGTGCTTGCGGGACAGGCCGACGTCGTTCGGGCCGCCGGGGCCGGTCGGCCAGTAGACCTTGGTGAAGATCTCCAGCGACTCGCGCCGCTCACCGGCCAGCGCGTCGCCGAGCACGCTCTCCGCCTTGGTGTTGGCGTAGGTGTCGGCGGTGTCGAACGTGGTGATGCCGGCCTCCAGGGCCGCCCGCACACACGCCGCCGCCTGCTCGTTCTCCACCTGGGAACCGTGCGTCAGCCAGTTCCCGTAGGAGATCTCACTGACCTTCAAACCACTGTTGCCGAGATAGCGGAAGTCCATACCCCGACCCTACGTCAGGACGGCTTCTCGCCGCGCTTGACGAGCGGCTTGGGCAGCCGCCAGCGGCGCATCTGCATGGTCCGCCGGACCGCGTAGAAGCCGATCCCCTTGGCCGACTCGTTCGGGAACTTCGTCCCGACGGCCTTCTTCAGCCCGGCCGAGAGCAGGAACCAGTCGCCCGCGATCAGCAGGATCATGCCGAGGAAGAACAGGTTCACCACGCCGGCCAGCCAGATGAACTGCTGGGAGAACACGACGCCGACCAGCGAGACCACCAGCAGCACCGGCAGCGCGAACTCCATCACCGAGTAGCGGGCGTCGACGTAGTCGCGGGCGAACCGGCGGATCGGGCCCTTGTCGCCGGCCGGCAGGTACCGGTCGTCGCCGGTCTGCATCGCGGCCTGCATCTTGGCGCGCTCGGCGCGGACCTTGTCCCGGCGCAGCGCCGCGGCCTCTTTCCGGTTGCGGGGCTTCTTGAAGGTCGCCTTGCGGGCGGCCTCGGCCTCCTTGCGCGACGGCGTCGGCCGTCCCTTGCCGCCCGCCTTGCCCTGGGGCTCGGCGGGTACGGTGTCAGTAGTTGTATCGGACTTGGTACGACGGAACACGGGGTCTGAACCTCATTCGGCAGGGCAGTCGCGACTCGGGGTGGTCCCCGGAACTAAACACCACTTTATCCGGGCCGGTCCTGATGGTGTGGGGACCCATAGGGACATAGGGTGGATGACACGCACGCCGGGTCGACGGGCCGGCGCAGAAGGGGTACGGATATCGATGAGCATCTTCAGGCGAGTGTCGACGATCTTCAAGGCCAAGGCGAACTCCGCCCTGGACAAGGCCGAGGATCCTCGCGAAACCCTTGACTACTCCTACCAGAAGCAGCTGGAGCTGCTGCAGAAGGTGCGCCGCGGCGTCGCCGATGTGGCCACCAGCCGCAAGCGGGTGGAGCTCCAGGCGTCCCAGCTGCAGTCGCAGTCGGCCAAGCTGCAGGACCAGGCGCAGAAGGCGCTCGGGATGGGTCGTGAGGACCTGGCCCGGGAGGCCCTGACCCGCAAGTCCGCGCTGCAGGGGCAGATCGACGACCTGACCACGCAGCACGCGCAGCTGCAGGGCGAGGAGGAGAAGCTCACGCTGGCCTCCCAGCGGCTGCAGGCCAAGGTCGAGTCCTTCCGGACCCGTAAGGAGACCATCAAGGCCACCTACACCGCGGCCGAGGCGCAGACCCGGATCAACGAGGCCTTCTCCGGTATCTCCGAGGAGATGAGCGACGTCGGCCTGGCCGTGCAGCGCGCCGAGGACAAGACCCAGCAGATGCAGGCCCGGGCCGGCGCGATCGACGAGCTGCTCGCCTCCGGCGCGCTCGACGACGCCTCCGGCACGCAGAAGGACAGCATCACCCTGGAGCTGGAGCGGATGTCGTCCACTTCCGGCGTCGACGACGAGCTGGCCGCGATGAAGGCCCAGCTCGCCGGGGGCAGCACCCCCAAGCAGTTGTCCGGTGAGGCCGCGACACCCGCTCAGCAGCCAGTGCAGCAGCCGGCCGCGGAACCGGCCCGACCGCAGGACGGAGACGTTCGATGATCGTTCGCATCATGGGTGAGGGCCAGTGGCAGCTCGCCGACGAGAAGCTCGACGACCTGAACGCGGTCGACGGCGACCTGGAGAAGGCCGTCTCGGCCGGTGACGAGGAAGGCTTCCGGACGGCGTTCGCCGCCCTGCTCGACTTCGTCCGCTCGGGTGAGAAGGTGCCGGACGAGGTGCTGCACGACTCCGACGCGATCCTGCCGCCGAGTGACAGCTCGCTGTCGGAGATGCGCGAGCTGATCAGCGGCGACGGCCTGATCGCCGGCTGATTCGGCACCGACCCCTGCGCGAGCGCCCGTTCGGGTGATTTGCGAGACCCCCGGGACCGGAAACGGTTCTCCCGGGGGTCTTGTCGTTTCCTTCGGGGCCCGGCCGATGACGCGCGGGTAAACACTCGCGATCAATACTGTCGGTGGCGGGATCGACGTAGTACTCTCGTGCCCACGCCGTTGTGGGGGCGGCGTTTGGACGAAGTCCGTGACGGGGAGTGGGTTGGTCGCGGGGTTCGCTGTTCACCTGTGGGGGGTGACTGTGCGTGACTGAAATTGTCATGTCCGAAGGTTTGGCCGAACCGGCCGATCTTCGGCCGGCGACTTCGGGGGAACGTCGTCGGCCGGTCTGGGTAGTTCCGGACGAGGTACCGGCGGTCGTGCCGAGGTCGGCGCGTTTCACCGAGGCGCGCTGGGTGGCGAAGTACCGGTGGGCCGCGCTCGCCGGGGACCTCGCGGCCGCGCTGATCGGGGTGTCGCTGGCGCTCGTCGGCCGGTTCGGGGCCCAGATCAACCTCGGCTACGTCGTCCTCGGGGCGATCCTGCCGATCGCGTGGCTGGGCTGTGTGGCGCTGGCGCGCGGCTACGAGAGCCGCTACTTCGGCACCGGGCCGGAGGAGTTCCGGTCCATCATCCGGGCGGCCGTCGGGCTGACCGCGGCCGTCGCGATCACGTCGTACGCGACCAAGAGCGAGGTCGCGCGCGGCTTCGTGCTGCTGGCGGTGCCGATGACGTGTCTGGCGGCGATGTTCGGCCGCTGGCTGCTGCACCGGCAGATCTCCTGGCGGCGGTTCGCCGGGCGCTGTATGCGCCGGGTACTCGTCGTCGGGCGCAACGAGCAGGTGACCACCTTGCGGCGGCATCTGGAGGAGCGGCCGGCCGACGGGTATGTCGTGGTGGCGACCTGCCTGCCGCGCGGTGACGCGTTCGAGGAGCCGGAGCCCGAGCGGCTGGGCCGGACCGAGATGGACATCCTGGCTGGTGTCGACCAGTACGACGTGGACGTCGTCGCGGTCGCCGCCGACCCCGAGCTCACCGGCCATTCGCTGCGCAAACTGTCCTGGGCGCTCGAGCAGCGGGGGGTCGAGCTGATCGTCTCCCCAGGGATCGTCGAGGTCGCCGGTCCGCGGATCTCGATCCGGCCGGTGGCCGGGTTGTCGCTGCTGCACCTGGAGCGGCCGTCGGTCAGCGGCGGTCCGCACCTGCTGAAGAGCATCTTCGACCGGGTGGTCGGCGGTCTGCTGCTGATCGCCGTCGCGCCGATCCTGCTCGTCGCGGGTCTGCTGGTGAAGCTGACCAGCCGGGGGCCGGTGCTGTTCAAGCAGACCCGGGTCGGCCGCGGCGGGGCGCAGTTCCCGATGCTGAAGTTCCGCACGATGGTCGCGGACGCCGAAGCCCGCAAGGCCGAGCTGGTCGCGCTGAACGAGGGCAACGGGATCCTCTTCAAACTCCGCGACGACCCGCGGGTGACCAAGGTCGGCCGGTACCTGCGGCGGTTCTCGATCGACGAGCTGCCGCAGCTGATCAACGTCCTGCGCGGCGAGATGTCCCTGGTCGGCCCGCGGCCGCCGCTACCCGCCGAGGTCGCGCAGTACGCGATCGACGACGCCCGCCGGATGCTGGTGAAACCGGGTCTGACCGGGTTGTGGCAGGTCAGCGGACGCAGCGACCTGACCTGGGAGGAGTCGATGCGGCTCGACCTGCGGTACGCCGACAACTGGTCGATCGCGCTGGATCTGCTGATCCTCTGGAAGACCGCCCGCGCCGTCCTGGGTAGTGACGGCGCCTACTGACAACCCTCCGCGCGGCCGATGGGGGTCGGCCGATGCGGATCAGCAAGCACGCACGGGCGTGCGACGACACTTTGCGGTGCATTCCCGAGGGGGGAATTCATGGTGCAACACCTCAGTGCCGAGTCCGGTACTGATTCCGAATCGACGACGGCTGCCATGCGGTCCGAGGCCGCGACCCTGGTGATCCAGGCCGCGTCCGGGGACCAGGGGGCGTGGAGCCGGCTGGTCGACCACTATGCGCGGCTGGTCTGGGCCGTCACGCGCAGCTTCCGGCTCAGCGACAGCGATGCCGCGGACGTCTCGCAGGTGGTCTGGCTGCGGCTGCTCGAGCACATCCACCGCGTCGACCCCGAGCGGGTCGGCGCCTGGCTGGTCGTCACCACGCGGCGCGAATGCCTGCGGGTGCTGGCGTTCCGCAAGCGGGTGCTGCTCACCTACGAGTCGGCGGCCTTCGAGGAGGTCTCCGGTGACCAGCCCGAGCTGGACGCCGACCTGATCGCGCTCGAGCGGGCGGCCGACGTCCGCGAGGCCCTGCAGCAGCTACCGGATCGCTGGCAGCAGCTGCTCGGCATGCTGATGGCCGACCCGCCCGCGCCGTACGCCGAGATCTCCAAGCAGATCGGGATCCCGATCGGCAGTATCGGCCCGATCCGCGGCCGCTGTCTGGACAAACTCAGACTGCTGCTTGCCTCCTGAGGCAGCAGAACTACGAGGCGCCCGGCGCCGCACCGTCAGAGCATGATCCAGGCGGTGCGGACCGGGCGCCGAGTGCTGTTCGGCCAGCTGAGCAGGAAGCTGACCAGCCGCGCCGTCCCGGCGTCGCTGCCGCGGGACTCCACCGCCACCGGCCCGGCCGGCGACACCCGGAGCTCCACGGTCAGATCGGCCTGCCCGTGGACGTCGACGTCCAGCGTGATGCCGTGGCCGACGAACCGCAGCCGCCGCTCGTCGCAGCGGCTGTCCGGCGCGTCGACCAGGCTGTCGTAGATGACGTCGAGGACGTCGAGACCCTGCTCGTGCCGGCCGAACGCGGCATAGCCGACCGAGCGCAGCAGAGCGATCTGCGTACCGGTCGGGCCGAGCTCGGGGGGCGGCAGGGTCATCGAGGGCTCAGCGCTCCCCGGCGATCTTGATGACGCTGTCCTCGTCCTGCCCGTACGGCGCACCCTGCCAGGCCGCCCAGTTCACCGAGTTGCCCTGCTCGTGCACGTTGAAGTTCCACGGGCCGCTGTAGGTGTTGGCGTAGAACTTGTTGGCCTGCTTGAAGGTGATCGCGTCCTCGATCGTCCGCGCCTGGTACGGCGACCAGTCCGGGAACGTGCCCCAGTTCGAGAAGATGCCGTTGTAGCCGCAGCCGCTGCTGGACGAGCACTTGTCGCCGAGTTTGTCCGGGTTCAGGTTGAAGGTGTTGCCGTGCACGCGAACGTTCTGCGTCTTCCAGCGGCAGTCGCCGAGGTAGGGCTGCTTGGAGATGTTCTGCGCGTTGCATGACTTGATCGTGACCACCGACGGGTTCACCAGCGTGCCGGAGCCGGTGCTGGTGTTGGCCGGTGAGCCGGCGAACCGGTCGGCGTTCTCCCACAGGATCACCCCGGACCAGTTGTCGGTGAAGACGTTCTCGGTCACCTCGAACGCGTCGCCGTACAGCCCGGCGACCCGCTTGTCGGCGCCGGACTCGGAGATGTAGACCGCCGGGGCCGGGAAGCCCTCGTTCAGCGGGCCCTTGCCGAGGCCGTTGCGGATGAACGCGTTGCGCCGGATCATCGCGTTGTAGCTGGTCTCGTAGATCAGCCCCTCGGCGTAGTTGCCGGAGATGTAGTTGTCCTCGATCGTGAACGCCGAGTTGTTGGTGTCGGCCCAGATCCCGGCGCCGTGGTTGTCGTGGATCCAGTTGCCGCGCACGTTCGCCCCGGCCACCGCCCAGAACTTCCCGCCGCCGGTGCAGCCGCAGCCGGCCCGCAGGTTCTCCCAGTCGTCGGTGTTGTTCCCGGTGATCTCGTTGCGCTCGACCGTGACGGTCTGGACGCGGTCGGGGTGGTAGGCGTTGAAGCCGTACTGGCCGTTGTCGCGCAGGCAGTTGCCGCGGATGGTGTTGTTGCTGCCGATCATCAGCCCCGCACCCGCGTTGCGCTGGATGGTGTTCGCCTCGAGCGTCCAGCCGGGAGCGGAGTTGTGGTTGACGACGCCCTCGTCGTTGTTGCCGCGCGCCTTGCCGAAGTTCTGGATGGTCAGGTGGCTGATACTCACCTTGGCCGCGTAGCCGGTGAAGGCGTACTTGTTCTTGTTACCGCCGTCCAGGATCGCGCCGGGCGCGCCGATGTACCGGTTGCCCTCCTTCGGGATCACCTGGACGAACTCGCCGTCGCCGAGCCGGTGCGTGCCGGGGGCGAGCCAGAACGTCGTCCCGGCCGGGCGGGCGGCGGTCAGGTCCTGCAGGTTCTGCGCGGTGGTCACCGAGACGGCGCCCGGGGGCGGGGTGGCCGGGCCGCTGAGGGCCTGCAGGTTCCCGCAGATCGTCACCGGCGGTTTGGTCGGAGCGGTCTGGGCCTTGGCCGGCGTGGTCGTCGTCCCGCCGGCCCCGCCGCCGACGCGGAGCGTGTCGCCGCCGGTCAGCAAGGCGGCGGTCGAGACCAGCGCGACCAGGGCGACCGCGCTCCCGCCGACGAGGAGGCGTCGGGAGCGGTACCACCGGGATGTGCGCTGTTCCATGATTCTTCCTTCGGGGCCTGGCGGGCTGGTCTGGCTAGCTCGGTACCGGATGCGCGATCGCGAACCGGTAGACGTCGAGCAGTTGCTGGAGATTGCTGGTCGGGTCGTGCCGGGTCTCGTACGTCGTCCGGGCGTTCCGGCCCAGTTCGGCGTACTTGTCGGGGGCGGTGTCCACGTCGAGCAGGAGTTTGGCCAGCTCGGCCGGACGGCCCGGATCGAACAACTCTCCGTCGACGCCCTCGGTTACGAGCTCGGTGAAGGAACCGTGTGCGGAGGCGAGCAGCGGGACGCCGACCGCCATCGCCTCGACCACGACGAGCCCGAACGTCTCCTCCCACTCCGACGGCAGCACGACCGCGCGGGACTGGCCGATCAGCTCGAAGATGTCGGGTTTGGCGAGCATCCCGCGCAGCTCGACCGACGGCCGGTCGGCCGCCCAGGCGGTCACCTCGTCGAGCATCGGCCCGCCGCCGGCGATCACCAGCCGCAGCGCGTCGTCCCCGGCGATCTCGCGGTACGCGTCCCAGCCCTTCATCAGCAGCGGCGCGCCCTTGGCCGCGTCCAGCCGGCCGACGTACGCCACCTGCCGCTGGGCCTCGGTCGCGAGCGGACCGTCGTACGGGACGTAGTTGTGCCGGACGAAGCTGCGGTCGGCGTCGAAGTCCATTCCGGCGAGCAGCTGGCGCTGCGAGTCGGAGATGAACAGGTACGCCGACACCAGGTTCCGCCAGCTGCGCCGATGTGAGCGCGTGTTCAGGACGGTCGTCGCCGTGGCCAGCTTGGAGCCGCGGTAACAGCTGTTCCGGACGGCGGGCAGCGGGTTGCCGCCCGCGCAGTCGTGGCAGACCGAGCCTTCGCGGTAGAAGTCGCCACTTGCGCAGAGCAACTTGTAGTTGTGCAGCGTGATGACAACCGGCACCTTCGCGGCGCGGCACGCGTAGAGCACCGACGGGCTGAGCACCGGGAAGGTGTTGTGGACGTGCACCACATCAGGCCGGAAGTCCTGCAGCTCCGCAGCCAGGTCGCGTTTGCTGGTCGGGTTCCAGACGACGCGCGCCGGCAGCGTGGCCTTCTTCCAGACCGGCCACTCCTCGATCTCGTCGCTCTGCCGCTCGAACAGCCGGACGTCGTGGCCGAGCTCGGCCAGCGCCGCCTGCTCCTGGTCGACGACGCGGTTCTCGCCGCTCGGAGCGGTCGACCGGTACCTGTTGTGCACCAGCAGGATCTTCATCAGGCGCCTTCCCGGGACGGTCTCGGATACACCAGCGACGCGGCCAGTGTCAGCTCCAGCAGGTACGGCGACGCCTCGCTCAGCCCGGTCTCGGTGAACGACGCGACGACGCAGTACGCGACCAGGAACAGCGCGAGCGCCCGCCGCGGCCCCTGCGGGGTGAACCAGGCGCCGACCAGCACGAACAGCACCATGGCGATGTTGAACGCGACACCGAGCAAGCCGACGTCGTAGTAGGTGCCGAGCCAGTTGCTGTCGATCGGCAGCCCGGTGAACGATTTGTTGGACAGCCCGAAGCCGAAGAACGTCTCGAACGTCGATCGCGGCTGCGCGAGGATCGCCTCCCACACCGCACGGCGTCCGGTCAGTGCGCCGACCTCATCCGGATCCTGGCCGCGGGCCAGCCAGGTGGTCACGACGGAGCCGAGCGTCAGCGCACCGACCGAGAAGACACCGATCCCGATCGCGAACGACCGCCGGACCCGGCGTCGTGCCGTGAACAGACTGAGGCCCGCGATCAGCACACCTGCCAGCAGCGCGACCAGCGCCGTCCGGGTGTGCGTCAGCAGCAGTACTGGCACTGCGACCAGCACACTGAGCAGTGCGAGTTCCTTGCGGAGCAGCCCGGCCAGCCACAGGACGGCGGTCAGCCCGGTGGCGACAGCGGCGTAGTGACCGGCCTGGGTCGGCGGGATCGGCCAGATGACGCCGGCGAGCCGCTCGTCGGACATCGCGATGCCGGGTGCGATGACCAGACCGAGGACGACGGAGCCGATGATTGCCCACAGCACCATCAGGTGCGTTCTGATCAGGAGGAGGTCGCGGCGGGTCCACCACGGCGACAGCAACCAGAGGACCAGGACGAACAGGCTCAGCCGCCCGGACCGGTAGAGCGCGCCGAGCAGGAACTCTGCGCGCAGGCTGGAGACGATCGCCTCAGTCACCAGCAGCGTGGCCAGAAAGATGTAGACGCTCGGCCGGACCCGGAGCGGCCGATTGACTGTCAGTACCAGCAGTGCCGCGACCAGCAGCGAGCCCTGGGCGATCAGCTTGCCGACCGGACCGGGGATCGGGATGAGCAGGTCGAAGTCCGGGAAGAACGTGAGTACGTTCAGCACCAGCAGCGCCCACACCAGCTGGACCCGCCGGCGCCGCCGGCGTTCCGGTGGCACCGGCCGGAAGCCGGGTTTGGGCAACCGCGCCGCGAGCGCGGTGAGTGTGGTCATCGGGAGAACATCTCGAGGTCGGCAGCCGGCGGCGCTGCCTCCGCGTCGGCGACGCCGATTCCTTCGTCGGTCTTGTCGGCGTTCAGCACGATCGCGGTGTCGATCTCGAGCCCGGCCAGGCGCAGCATGTCACCGGTCGACCGGACCGTGGTCGCGGTCGACCGGCCGGACGTCACGACGACGGCCGCCCGCGACGCCCAGCTGCCGAGGTGATCGGCGCCGAGGGCGGGGGACAGGACCGCGAGGGTGAGCACCAGGTCGGCCGCCTCCCAGGCAGCATCGAGCTGGACGTCGCCGGAGCCGGCGGGCCGGTTGTTGTCGCCGACCCGCAGGTAGCAGCCCTCGGGCGGCAGAGCGCCCTTGGCAGGCAGGTGGACCGCGATCCGGCGTCCCTGCTCGGCGAACTTCGAGTCGTGGACGCCGGTCTCGGTGACGCCGAGCTTGCTCGCGAGAGCGCGCGTCCCGGTCAGGTCGGCGACGAGGATGTGCTTACCCTCGTCGGCCAGCGAGACCGCGAGCGACGCCACGGCCAGCGAACAGGCCTGCAGGTCATCGACGCTGACCACGACCACGGCCGGGGTCGGCCGCTTGGTCCAGACGATCCGCCGGCTCAGGTGCTGCGACAGCAGCTTGATCCCTGGGTGCTTGGACTGCGACGTCCGCAGCAAGCGGGAGAACGGCACCCAGCTGCGCGGCGGACGGCCGGTGCTGAGCCGGATGCGGGCGCCCAGCGCGTTGGAGATGTCCTGACGCTTCCAGAGCCGGTCCGAGATCAGGGCTCGCACGATCACGAAGCCGAGGCCGAGGAACAGCCCTGCGACCAGACCGGTGGCGGCCTTCAGCGCGAGCATCCGCTTGGCCGAGCTGGGCAGTGCCGCCGGCGCATCGAGCAGCCGGCTGCTGTTCATCTTCGCGGCGGACGTCGTCGAGTCGAGCAGCTGCTGCTGGACGAACTTGACCTTGTCCTGTGCCGCGTTCAGCCGGGTCACCTCCGGGCTGTTCGGGCGCTGCGGGTCCAGCGGGTCGTCGCCGCCGGCGCGGACGGCCTGTTCGGCGAGCGTGACCTCGTTCTGCGCGGCGGTCAGGTCGCGCTTCAGCGGGACGTCCTGGGCCGCGATCTGCTCGCGGCGGAACTTCAGGTAGGTCTGCGCGACGGTCGTGGCCAGCGTGGTGGCCTCGGCGTCGGTCTTCGCGGTGGCCTTGATTTCCAGCACCCGGCTGGTGATCGGCTCGGCGGTGTAGCGGGCCAGCAGGTCGTCCGGCGCGTCAGGCAGCTTCAGCGTCGCGATCACCCGGTGCGCGACGGTCCGCGTGGTGGCCAGGCTGACCTCGGTGGCCATCGCCTTCGACGGGTCGTCGCCCTCGCGGGTGGTGATCAGCAGCCGGGCCGAGGCCGCGTGCGGCGCGGGCAGGACGAAGTGCGTCGCCAGGCCGATGCCGAACCCGGCGATCGCGAGGATCAGCCACAACCGCAGGTGCCGGACGACGGCGTCCCGCAGGAACCGGAACGTCACCAGGCTGTCCGGCGGCGCGCTGCTCGTCCGCTCGGCGTCGAACAGGCCGTCCTCGTCGTCCCACCGGCTGCTGGCGCCCGCCGGCTCGGAGTACTGGTGGTTCGTCATCGGTTCCGCCTTGCCGTTCCGGTGAGAAGCGTGGGGAGCCGCGAGCCCGAACGGCGCTGCGACTGCGCGACCCGGCCGATCGTCCGGTCGAACGGGTCGGGATCGGTGACGACGATGCCGTCGATGGTCCGGTCGTCGGCGGTGGTGGCGACCGCCAGCCGGGCCAGCTCCTCGGCGGTCACGGTGCCGGCCGAGAGCGCGATGATGGTCCGGGTGGTCGGCTCGCCCTCGGGCTGCGGCTCGTCCCGGTCGACCAGCGTCAGATAGATGTCGAGGGCAACGTTCCCGCGGGCGTCGGCGTGGATCTGGTCGATCACCAGCGAGGTGGTGATGCCGAATGTCGAGGCGAACGCGGCCAGCTGCGGGCCGAGCGAGCGGGCCTTGTCGTCGTCGGCGAAGGTGATGACGGTCAGCGAGAGCGGCGGGCCGCCCTTGGCGTCCAGCTCGAGGTGGTGCAGCGTCTTGCGCAGGCTCCAGGCGTCGACCGCGGTCGGCGTGTAGTTCTCCAGCAGGTCGGCCCAGTCGGAGGGGTCCTGGGCCGGGTAGGAGGACACCGACGCGAGGACCGGCAGCCCGACGGCGTCCGCGATCTCGTCACGCAGCCGCAGCCTGCGGTCGCCACGGGCCCGGGCCAGCACGATGATCGCGCCGGCGACCGCGCCGAGCAGTGCGCCCAGACCGCCGTACGTCGCCGCGTGGACGAACATGTTGCCGCCGTGCGCCTCAGCGGCGCTCTCGAGCAGCCGGGCGCCGGTGCGCTTGCCGAGGTCACCCGGCAGCTGCTTGTCGGTCGTGACGAAGACGAGGTAGACCTGCGCGACCGCGTTGGCGAGCCGGACGGACTGGCGCGCCGAGGTGCCCTTCGCCTCGATCCGGATCACGTCGTCGGTGACCGCGGTGGCCTTCACCCGCGACCGGACCGTCTCGGTGGGCAGCGCGGGCTGCAGGTTCTGGCCGGCGCTGTGCAGGACCGGACCGCTCTCGGCGATGTACACCTGGGTCTCGATACTCTGCGAACCCGTCGTCGAGCCCGCGACCGCGGCCGGCGGCGGCAGCACCACCAGCGCGGCGGACGTGTACATCGGCGGCCGCACGAACGCATAGGCCACACCGAGCAGCAGACCGACCACGGCCATCACAGCCATCAGCAGCCGCGACCGCCGGATCGCCTGCCACGACTTCTTCACATCCAGCTGCTGAGCGCTCACGCCTTCGCCTCGCTTCGCTCAGCTACGGCTTGAGCGCAGGCGCTGCTCTGCCTATTTGTTCGGTCGCTGCGCTCCCTCACGGTGCCCCCTCCAAGAACGTCAATCGTTCGCGTATATAGAGGGGGCACAGCCTGCCTTGATACACCGTTAACTGCGAAAACGGAAGGTACTCGTCGCAGGACTCTCCGGAGTTATCCGTCCGGAGCCGATGAGCGTGGTAGAAGGCACCTTGCGACCGAAGCGCGGGGAGTACCAACCCAGCTCGCCACCTCGGTGCGCCTCCCAGTTCAGCTCGGCTGGGAGCTCGGCGACCGCGGAACCAGCCGGCCAGGTGAGGCGGGCCGTGGCGCCGTCCAGCTCGGCGGTTACGTCCGGTCCGAGGTGCCAAGCGATGCGGACGTCGGCTGCCGTGTCCAGGTGGTCCTCGACGCGCAGGACGCCGTCGTCCAGGCGGGTGTGCCGTCTGTGCGTTGCTGGGGCGTAGCCGTCGTGTTCGGCGTCCCAGGTCGATTTGTCGTACTGGCGGAGGCGACCGGTCGCGCCGCGGAGCCAGAGGAACGGTCCGCCCCAGGTGGACTGTTCGGCGCCGCTCACTTCGACGGTGTTGTGGCCGATCGTGGAGCGGAAGTAGTTCCGCCACTCCTCTTCGCCGTGGTAGCAGTACGTTCCTGGGTCGGCCAGGACGTCGACACCGCCGACGCGGACCTCCAGCGACAGTGCGTCGCAGTGTGCGTGTGCTGCGATCGACAAGAAGCCGTGCGGACCGGCGTCCCCGCGGGCCCAGATTTCGGGCCCGTCGTCGCTGCTGCGCAGGATGGTCAGCCCGGCGTCGTTGAAGTGACCCGGCTTCTCCGCAGGGCGGTCGCCCTGCGTCCCCTCGACCAGCGCGCCAACCAGGACGGACGTCGCGGTCTCCGGGACGGTCGGCCACCAGGACGCCGTCCCGACGACGGCTCCGGCCAGGGCGACGTACGCCGACCAGCTGTGCACGTTCGGCGGGTCGAGGACCAGGACCATGCCTTCGTCGTCGTCACCCTGGCGTGGTGGTCGGAGCGTGCTGTCGACGATGGCTGCGGAGACATCCGCCGTCCGGGTCAGCAGGGACCAGGTCGCCGGCCTGAGTGGGTGTCCGGCCAGGTCTGCCTCCAGAGCGGCGTACAGGCCGAGCTCGGAGACGAAGCGGTGGTAGTCGGTGGCCAGCTCGCGGTTGACGCCGGAGGGGAAGGTGTTGGCGTCCAGCTCGCGCTCCAGCAGGGCTGCGGCGTCGGTGCGCCACTTCGCGCTCTCACGGAACCAGGGGAACGCGCAGGCGCCGACGAGCTGGCCGGCGGCCTCGGCGATCACATGGTTGTTGGCCGATGAGCCGCGGCTGCGGAACGCGGCCAGATAGCGCTGGTGCCAGTGGATCTGGTTCAGCGCCAGCTCGTTGTGCTCGAACAGATCGGTGATCTCGGGCCAGTCGTTCAGCAGCCGGCGGATCCAGGTCCAGCTGATCAGCCGGATGCCGACCTCGATCCCACTCGCCCAGTGCACGCCGGACAGGAACGGGTTCGACCGCCACCAGTCGTTGAGGTGTTCGGCGACGCGGTCGGCGTACTTGTCGTCGTGTGTCAGGTACCAGGCGGCGGCCAGCTGGGTGAGGTGGTGATGCCTGGACAGCTCCCAGACCTGCTTGATGTTGCCGACGGCGTCCTCGTTGCGGTGGTTCAGCCGGAACACGTACTGCGCCGGGTCGGACCGGCGGCCGGTGATCGGGTCACGGAACCAGTCCGGCGCTTCGAGGTCCGTCCGGTCGGTGCCGAGGACTTCGAGCCGGCCGGCCAGGATCTCGTCGGCCGTCGCGATCACCTGCGCCCGGGCCGCCTCCGGGACGCCGCACGCCGTCTGGTGCGGGAGCGTCGTCCGGAAGGTCAGGTCCTTACGCAGGCTGCCCGGCGGTTGCGGGTCCTGGCCGGGACGGACCTGCTGGTAGGCCCAGGTGGTCCGTCGTCCGTGGTCGGTGGTGCGCCAGATCAGTTCGGCGGGGGACATCCGGCGCAGCCGCCGGACGTACCACCCGATGGGCTGACGGCTCATACCTTTTCCGGGGCGCCGCTGGCGAGGCTCCGGTCGACGGCGATGGTGGCGCGGGTGGTGGCGATGAGCGAGTCGAGGGAGATCGGCATCGGGCTGCCGGTCTTCACGGCCTGGACGAAGCGCTCCAGCTCGACGCGCTGACCCTTGTCGGTCCCGCGCGCCTTGCGGGTCGCGGGCTTGCGGCCGCTCCAGACCGAGGCGCTGCCGAAGTTGTCCAGGCGCGCGTTGCGGCCGCCGCCGGTGATGTCGATCGTCTCCTTCGGGAAGCGTGCGTTGCCGCCGCCCACGTAGCTGATCGTCCCGACCGACCCGTTCGCGAACCGCAGCGTCACGACGACGTCGCCGGCGTCCGGCCCGGGGACGGCGTACACCTCGGTCGGGGTGCTGTCGAGCCACCAGGCCAGCGTGTCGATGAAGTGCCCGCCCTCACCCGCGAACCGGCTGCCTTCCTTGCCCTGGTCCAGGTACCAGCTCGACGGATCGAGCTTCCCCGCGTTCACCAGGTACCGCAGCGACGAGTTCCCGCCCGGATCGCCGAACCGCTGCCGCAGGTCCGTCAGCAACGGCGCGAACCGCCGATTGAACCCGACCATCAACCGATCGTTCCCGGTCGCTTCCACCGTCGCCACGATCCGGTCGACCTCGTCACTCGTCAGCGCCAGCGGCTTCTCGACGAACACCGCCTTGCCCGCCTCCAACGCCCGGCACGTCAACTCCGCATGCGTACTGTGCCGAGTCACCACGAAGATCGCATCCAGGCTCTCGTCGCCCAGCACCTCGTCCGCACTCGTCGAGATCGCCTCGAACCCGAACTTCCGCTGCGCATTAGCCGCCGACAAACTCTTGTTCGTAGCCACCCGCGCCAGCACCGCGTCATCATTCGACTGCAAATGCGGCAACAACATGCTCGACGCATAATTCCCAGCCCCCACAAACCCCAACCGCACCGCGCCGCTCGTGCTCTTGGCCGGGCGCGCAACCTGCGGTGCGACCTGCTTCGTCTCCTCCGACGGTACGTCGGGGTATTCGAAGAGGAAGCCGACGCCGGGGACGGAGCCGTTGGACAGCTTGGCGTAGGCGTCGGTGGCTTCGGCGATGGGGAAGGTGGCGGCGATGAGGGAGCCTACGTCGATTTGTTCGCGGGCGATGAGGTCGACGAAGCACTCGAGGTTGCGGCGTTCGGTCCAGCGGACGTAGCCGGCCGGGTAGTCGATGCCCTGGAGCTCGTAGCGGTCGTCGTAGCGGCCGGGGCCGTAGGAGCGGGAGAAGCGGAGGTCGAGTTCTTTGTCGTAGTAGGCGTTCCAGGGCAGGTCGAGTTTGGTCTTGCCGATGTCGACGACGCGGGCGCGGTCGCGGGCCAGGCGGGCGGCGGTCTCGACGGGTCCGTTGGAGGAGCCGCCGGCGGCGAGCAGGATGTGGTCGGCGCCCAGGCCGTTGGATGCCGCGAGCAACGACCGCTCGAGCGCGGCGACGTCGTCCGGCGACGAGCAGTGCAGTGCGCCCGCCTTCTCCGCCATCCGGCAGCGGTCCTCGACGGTGTCGATCCCGAACACGCGGACGCCGGCCGCGACCAGTAGCCGCACGCACAGCTGACCGACCAGCCCGAGCCCGATCACGACCGCGGTCTCACCCAGCTGGACCTCCGCCTGCCGGACGCCCTGCATCGCGATCGCGCCGACCGTCGAGAACGCGGCCTCCTCCGGCCGCACCCCGTCCGGCACCGGCACGCACAGGTTCACCGGCACCCAGTTGTACTCCGCGTGCAGCGCGAACTCGTTGCCCGCGGCAGCGACCAGCTGACCGACCGAGAACTCCTCGGCCCCGGTGCCGACCTCCACCACGACCCCGCACAGCGAGTAGCCGAGCGGCGTGTAGGAGTCGAGCTTGTTCATCACCTTCTGGTACGTGTTCCGCAGACCCTGCTGCGCGACCGTGTCCAGGACCTTCTTCACCTGGTCCGGCCGCGCCTTCGCCTTGCCGACCAGCGACAGCTTCGCCTCGCCGACCTTCATCAGCTCGGTCCCGGTCGAGATCAGCGAGTACAGCGAGCGCACCAGCACGCCACCGGGCTGGCACCCGGGCGGCGGGACGTCGAGAACCGCCAGCTCGCCGGACTTGTAGTTCTGCGCAACCTGCTTCATATGTCTGTGTCCTTAGGAGGTGATCGTCACGCCGAGGGAACGCATGTGCCGCGTCCACGTCTCCAGCGTCAGCAACTGCCAGATCTGCTTCGAGTAGTCCTCACGCCCGGCGCGTTCGTCGTCCACGAGCCGCTGGACGGCGGCCCGCTGCAGGAACCCGCTCTCGACCAGCTCGCCGCGCAGCAGGGTGTCGTCGACCAGCTCGCGCAGGTCGTTCCGCACCCAGGCCCGCAGCGGCGCGCTGAACGACGCCTTCGGCCGGTAGATGATCTCCTTCGGCAACCACGCCTCGGCCGCCTTCTTCAGCGCCAGCTTGCTGACCCGGCGGTGGATCTTCTGGCTGCCCGGGATCGAGAACGCCGCCCGCGCGACGATCGGGTCGACGAACGGCGTCCGGACCTCGGTGGACGCCGCCATCGAGGACCGGTCGGTGTAGGCCAGGTTCAGCCCGGGCAGGAACATCCGCGAGTCGGCCAGGCACATCCGGTTCACATGATCGTCGAGGGTCGTGTCGTGGTAGATGTCGCTGTGCTCGGCGAGCAGCTTCCCGACGTACGGCTCCAGATCCGGGCTCAGCAGCCCGGTGAGCTGATCGCCGTCGTACATCGTGTAGCTGCGCCGGAACGCCTCTTCCTCGGGCAGGTTCGCGAACGTCTCGAACCGCTTCGCCCAGCGCGCGTACCGCAACCCGCGACCGCGCACGGTCACCGGCAGCCGGCGGACGGCCGGGCCGATCAGCCCGTTCCGCAGGACGCCGGGCAGCTGCTGGTACTGCGCGCCCATCACACACGCGAGGTGCTTGCGGTAGCCGCCGAACAGCTCGTCGGCGCCCATCCCCGACAGCAGCACCTTCACCCCGGCGTCGCGCGCGGTGTCGCACATCAGCAGCGTGTTGATCGCGGCCGGGTCGCCGATCGGCTCGTCGAGCATGTCGACCACGCGCGGCAGCAGCTCGACGACGTCCGGCGCGATCTCGATCTCGTGCAGGTCGATCCCGAACTGCTGCGCCACCTTGCGCGCGTAGATCGCGTCGTCCGGCATCGCTTCGAGTTTCTGGTCCTGCGCCCGGAAGGTGATCGTGTACGAGTCGACCGCCGGGTCCATCCGCTTCGCGAGCACGGTCACCAGGCTCGAGTCGAGCCCGCCGCTCAGGAACGTCGACACCGGTACGTCGGCGACCATGTGCGCCGCGACCGACTCCTCGATCACCTGCCGCAGATCGGCCGGCGGACCGGCGGCGGCCTCGGTCGCGACGTCGGTCACCCGCCAATAGGTCTCGTGCCGGCTGCCGCCGTCCGGGCGGAACTCGGCCCACGAGCCGGGCGTCAGCTTCTCGACACCCTCGATCGAGCAGCGCTGCTCGGGCAGCCAGTAGTAGAGCATCGACGAGATCAGCGCGCCGGGCTCGGTGCGCAGCTCCGGGCCGACGGCCGCGACGATCGCCTTCAGCTCGGAGGCGAAGAGGACGCCGTCGCCGCGGCGCAGGAAGTAGAGCGGCTTGATGCCGAGCGGGTCGCGGGCGAGGAACAGGCTGCCGCTCTCCTCGTCGAGGATCGCGAACGCGAACATGCCGCGGAATCGCTTGAGCGCGTCCGGCCCCCAGCGCCGCCAGGCCTCCAGCACGACCTCGGTGTCGGAGTTGGTCCGGAAGGAGACGCCGGCCTTGGCCAGCTCGCTGCGCAGCTCTTTGTAGTTGTACAGCTCGCCGTTGTAGCAAAGCGTCAGATCGCGCTTGCTGAACGGCTGATCCGCCGCAGAGGACAGATCGATGATCGACAGCCGCCGATGCGCCAGTACGGCGTGGACGTCCGGCTCCTCGAACCGGTACACCGACGCCGCATCCGGACCGCGGTGGGCGATCCGGTCGCTCATCACCGCGGCCAGCGCGTTACCGTCGCGCTGCTGGTAGCAGCCGGCGATCCCACACACCTCAGGACCCCGTCGCGCGGACGACGGTGAACGGGGTGACGTGACCGGTGAGCCGGCCGTACACCTCCAGGTAAGCCTTCTGCTGGTGCTTCCAGGCGAGCACCTGCTCGACCCGCTCGCGCCCGAAGCGGCCCATCCGGCGCCGCGCGACCTCGTCGTCCAGCAGGTCGACGATCGCCTGCCCGTACTTCGCGACGTCGTTCGGCTCGACGTAGACCGCGGCGTCCGCGGCCGAGACCTTGGTCTCGATCAGGTCGAAGGCGACGACGGGCAGCTCGAACGCCATGTACTCCATCGTCTTGTTCATCGTGGAGACGTCGTTCAGCGGGTTCTTCGGGTCCGGCGACAGGCCGAGGTCGGCGGTCGACATCACCGCGCGGACGGTCTCGTCCGGGACCCGGCCGGTGAACTCGATGTGCTCGGTCAGGCCGAGTTCGTCGCGCAGGGCAACGACCTCGTCGAACGAGTCGCCGCCGCCCATCAGCGTGAACTTGATTTCGGTCCGGCCGAGGTTGTTGACGATGTGGTCGGCCGCGCGGACGACGATGTCGACGCCGTCCTGCGGGCCCATCACGCCGATGTAGGTGACGAGGTACTTGTGCCCGTCGCGCAGCGCGTCGTCCGGCGTGCTGCGCTGCAGCTTGTCCGGGTCGGGGCCGGTCCGGACGACGGTGACGTCGTGATTGGCCTTACCGCTGCGGGTGATCGCGATCCGCCGGTACGAGTCGTTGGTCGACGTCACGTGGTCCGCCGTCCGGTGCGTCATCCGCTCCAGGAACCGCAGTCCCTTGTACGGAAGGGACGTCGTACCGCCGAAGCGGGACTGGAACAGCTCCGGGCACAGGTCGTGGTGGTCGAAGACGAACTTCGTCCGGTCCAGGCGGCGGAGCAGGATCGCGATCGGCCAGAAGATGTCCGGCGGGTTGCACGCCTGCAGCACCTGGAACTTGCCGGCCTTACGGGCGCGCAGCACGAGCAGCAGCGTCATCAGGAACGAGTACGCGTACTCGAGGATGAACCCCGCCTTGCTGCCGCCGGGCGCGTAGGCCTTGTACTGATGGACGGCGACGCCGTCGATCACCTGGTACGACGGGTCGCCCGGCCCCTTCGGGCAGACGACCGTGACGTCGTACCCGGCGCCTTTCAGCGCCTTGCACTCCTCCCAGACCCGGCGGTCGAACGGGACCCACAGGTTCTGGATGATGATCAGGACGCGCGGACCGGTCACCAGCCGACTCCTTCGTATCCGGGCAGGGCCTCGACGTCCGCGCCGAGCCGGCCGCTCAGGTCGATGGTCCGGGCCGGTGGGGTGGCCAGGAGCGCCTCGACGGCGGCCGGATCGGTCGCGGAGACCAGGGCGACGTCGGCGCCGCGGAGCGCGGCCGCCGGATCGTCGGTGAGGACCCGCTGCAGGTGCGGAAGCTTGGACTCGACGTGCCGCAGGTTGGCGCCGACCAGGCGGGCCGGGTTCACGATCGCGTCGTAGATGCGCAGGTTGTAGCCCTTGCCGATCAGCCGCTCGGCGAGCTCGACGTTCGGGCTCTCGCGCAGGTCGTCGGTGGAGACCTTGAAGCTCAGCCCGAGCAGGGCGACCTCGCGGCCCGGCCCGGCGATCACCCGGTCGACCACGTCGCTGACCGTGCGCTCGTTGGTGGCCAGCGTCCCGGCCAGCAGCGGCAGCTCGGTGTCGTTGACGCGCGCCAGGTGCAGCACCGAGCGCAGATCCTTCGGCAGGCAGGAGCCGCCGAACGCGAACCCGGGCTTCAGGTAGTACGGCGAGATGTTCAGGCTGGTGTCCTGGACGAACAACCGCATCACCTCACGGGAATCGACCCCGTAGTTGCGGAAGATCCGGCCCATCTCGTTCGCGAACGACACCTTCGTCGCGTGGAACGCGTTACAGGCGTACTTGAGCGCCTCCGCCGTCCGCACGTCGACGACCTGCGCCTCGACGTTCAGGAAGCCGAACAGCTCGGTGAGCTGGACGCCGACCTTCGGGTCCTGCGTGCCGACCACGACGAACGGCGGCTCGTAGAAGTCGGCCAGCCCCGATCCCTCGCGCAGGAACTCCGGGCACATCGCCGTCCCGATCGTCAGCCCGGCCGGCGCCGGCGTCTCCGCCAGCACCCCGGCGACCACCTC
Organism: Kribbella sp. NPDC104218; assembly: GCF_055584105.1. Lineage (NCBI taxonomy): Bacteria > Bacillati > Actinomycetota > Actinomycetes > Propionibacteriales > Kribbellaceae > Kribbella > Kribbella sp. NPDC104218. The sequence continues at coordinate 449,654 of NZ_JBVJMQ010000002.1, read as the reverse complement.
GTCCACCGTCCCCGGCGGCACGGTGCTCCGGATCACGATGCTGTGGAACCCCGACTCCGGCGGCGACACCACGTGCGCCGCCTCCGCGATGTCCCGCACGGCCCGCTTGATGTACGTCAGATCCGTGCTCCCGGCCGCGGTCGACGGCGTCCCCACGCAGATCAGCGAGACATCCGCCCGCTCCACCGCGAGCCGCGGGTCCGTCGTCGCGTGCAACCGCCCCGACTCCACCCCCGCCGCGACCAACTCGTCCAGCCCGGGCTCGACCACCGGGCTGTGCCCCTCGGTGATCGGCCCGACCTTCGCGGTGTCGACATCGACACCCCAGACCTCGTGCCCCGCCGCAGCCAAACAAGCGGCGGTCACCGACCCCACATACCCCAGACCGAAAACGGCAACCTTCATAACGCCCCCCACAGGCTCAGAACACGGCAGCGCCCAAGAGAGCACCCACCACCCCCCGCTGATACACCCCACCCGAAAATCGCAGAAAGTATCCTCGGTCACATGGAGTTCCGTTACGACCTGGCCAACGGCGACCGCGTCTGGGTGATCGACGTCGCCACAGTCGCCGCGCAACTGCCGCAGATCCTCCAGCTCTACCGCGACGGCGAAACCGAGCCGGTCTTCTTCGGCGACCAACGCCCCGAAGGCGTCGTCGTCCCCTTCGCCCAGTGGACCGAGGCCGAGGTGCTCCGCAACGATGCCGAGGGCGAGCGACGCCGGTTGGAGGCCATCCAGAGGCATCTCGCCGAGACTGGTGAGCAGCTGTCGTTCGAGGACGCCTCGCGCGTGGCCGGCTGGGATCTGACCACCAGCGGCGCCCTGGCCCGAGAGACCGCTGAGCGTCTCGGAGCCGTCACCACGGCCGGCGCCGCCCGTGCCCTCCCGCATCTCCTCGAGCGGATTCGGGAAGGTGCGACGGAGCCTGCCTTCTTCGGCGACCGCCCGGCGCCGGAAGGCGCCGTCATCTCGTTCGAGCAGTGGGCCGACGACGAGGAGCTGAAGGCTGAGGCGGAGTTCGACCGACGTACCTACCAGGTCGTGCGGGAGCGGATCGCGACCTCACGGAACGAGGACGCCGTGTCGTTCGAGGACATGATGGCCGAGTTCGGATTGGATCCTGATTCCGGCGAGCCACTGGATCCCGGCAAGCCGTGACCTCCTACCACCTGATCATCGACGCTGCGTTCAAGCAGGACCTGAACCGGCTGCACGCCGCGTGGAAGCAGGACAGCGGGAGCCGCGAGGGGCTGGAGTTCCAGGCCGCGCTGGGGGCACTCCGAGCGTTGCGGGAAGGGCGGGAGAGCGAGTACGAAGGGAAACAACTCGGCGCCGGCCGATCGTCGTACGACTTACGTGATGCCGCTGAGCTCAAGGTGCCGGTGGTCCAGGAATACAGCGACTCCGGCCGGCCGCTGGGACCGTCGCATCGCCTCGTCTACCGCGAGTTCGACCCGCTGCCGACCGTCGAGGACGGTCGGGTGGTCCACAATCCGGACGCTCAGGCCTACCGACACGCGATCAACCTCACCGCGCGTTCGGACGATCCGGCGGCCGTGGCCGGCGAGCGGCTCGGACGGCAGCGGGGGATGCTCGATCGCGGACTGCACGGGCTCGAGGGCGGCGGTCGGCCGGCGGTGGGGCCGGATCGGCGGGAGGGGGTGCAGACGACGCCGCACCGGATCCCCGTGCCGGCGGATCTGTTGCGGCAGGCCGCCATCCTGCGGGACAGCCCGCCTCCGACCGCGCGCCCTCCGCAAGGTGCACCTGGTGCGGCCGCTCGGCGTCCGTCCGGCCCCGGTCAGGAGCGGGAGCGGTAGACACCCGGTTGGTCGGATCTGGCGGTAGCGGTCAGGCCGCGTCGGTGTTGTGCGCGATGAAGGAGACCTCGGCGCGGTCGTCGTCGAGCGCGATGTTCAGGGAAGCGTCGAGAGCCTGTGCGAGTCGAGCCAGCAACGGCAGCGTCGGGACAGTGTCGGAGCCCTCGATCCGAGAGATCTTGGCCTGCGTCAAGCTGGCGCGGGCGGCGAGCTCGGTCTGGGTGAGGCCGAGCGCCGTACGCCGTTCGTGGACGGCCTGGGCCAGCGCCATCGACAGCCGGATCTCGCGCCGGGCGTCGGCTACGTCCGCGGGCTCGGTGAATCCTTCGCGGAGCTTCCGGGCACGCAGGGTCTTCCATTTGCTGTGACTCATCATTCCACCTCTCCAGCCTCGATGTTCCGGACGAACTCGTCGTGGGCCGGCCCGTGCTCGGCCTCGCAGACCTTCTTGGCCTGCAAGGCGCGCTTCACCTCGGCGTCCTCTCGCATTCGGGTCTTCCGGAAGACCGTCAACAACACGATCCGGCGGCCTGGCGCCAGCCAGTAGGTGATGCGCATTGCCGCCCCGTCGAGGGTAGGGCGCAGCTCGCGCACCCCCTCGCCAAGGTGCCGTGCGTAAGGCTCTCCGAGTGACTGGGCCGATCGGGACAGCAGTCCGACGAACTCATCGACCTTGAGGAAGTGTTTGGCCGGAAGGGTTTCCAGCCAGGACCGGACTTCAGGCTCGATCTCGACCAGGTAGAGCTCGTCCACTCATCGAGAGTATATGTCGTTAACGACATATGCAATCGGCGTGTGTCGGCCCATCTCAGGACTTGCGGAGGAGGTAGTAGGCGTAGCGGTGGTCGAGGTTGTTCTCGGGGACGAGGTAGAGGGCTTCTGGGGTGAGGCCGAGGGCGGCCATTTGGGTCCAGAAGGTGTCGATGGGGTAGGCGGTCATGCTGGCGGCGGTGGATTCGCGGTAGCGGTGGCGGCGGGAGGCGGTGCGCCAGTCGGCGGTTTGGTACTTGGTCTGGACGAAGGCGAGGGCGCCGGGTTTGAGGAGGTCGGCGGCGATCCGCATCAGGCGCAGGCCGTACTCGGGGCTGGGGACCAGTTCGAGGACGTAGAGGCAGAGGAAGAGGTCTGCCTGGCCGATCTGCGGGACGGCAGCCTCGGGCTTGGTCAGGTCGGCTTCGACCGGGGTGAACGGCGTACCGGTGGCGGCCATCTCCTGGGCGCACTCGGCCAGCGTGGCGGCGTTGACGTCGACGCCGATGAACTCGCGGCAGTGCGGCGCGAAGGCGACCGCGTTGGCGCCGCCGCCGCAGCCCCATTCGACGACGCGGTCGAAGCTGCCGCTGGGGGCGACGTTCGCGAGCCGGGCGAACAGCTCCCAGTGCTCGGTGCCGACGGCCGCCCAGTCCACCGAGCTGAAGATGCCGGCGTCGCGGATGTGCGAGTTGCCGCGCCAGGTCGGCAGGTCGTTGCCCTCGGTCCAGTACGAGCGCGCATCGTGTGCGAGCCGTTCCTCCGAGTCGCCGAAACCGAGCCGGACCGTGGTCCGGTCGACGGCCTCGCGCAGCAGGCCTCGGGCTGATCCGATCACACTCATGGCGCCTCCTCAGGTCGCGCGTCCCGCCCGGGCGCCGACATCGAAGAGAGCTGTGTCACAGCGTGGTTGATACAAGCATCCCGATTCGATGTATCAGGACGGCTGGAAGCGGTTCTGTACAAGGCGACAGGGGAGTGTCGGGGTGAGGGAGCGTACGGATGAGAGTGCTGGTCACCGGCGATCGGGGTTATATCGGGGCCGTCATGGTGCCGTTCCTGCGGGACGCGGGCCATCAGGTGGACGGTCTGGACACCGGGCTGTACGAGGGATGTGACCTGCTCGGCGGCCCGGATCCGATCGGGAGCCGCCGGCCGCGGGACATGCGGGACGTCCGCCCGGAGGAGCTCGAGGGGTATGACGCGGTGGTCTGTCTGGCCGCCCTGTCCAACGATCCGCTGGGCAACCTGGACAAGGAGGCGACGTACTCGGTCAACCTGAACGGCACGCTGAACGTCGCCCAGGCGGCCAAGGACGCCGGCGTCGAGCGGTTCCTGTTCGCGTCCAGCTGCAGCCTGTACGGCGCGGCCGGGTCGGAGGCGGTCGGCGAGGACGCCGAGATGTTCCCGGTGACGGCGTACGGCGAGACCAAGGCGCTGGCCGAGCAGGAGCTGTCGAAGCTGGCCGACGACAACTTCAGCCCGACGTACCTGCGGAACGCGACGGCGTACGGCGCCTCGACGCGGCTGCGGCTCGACATCGTGGTGAACAACCTGACCGCGGTCGCGCTGACCACCGGCCAGGTCCGGCTGGAGAGCGACGGCACCCCGTGGCGGCCGCTCGTCCACATCGAGGACATCAGCCGCGCGTTCGGCGAGGTGCTGGAGTCGCCGCGGGACCTGATCCACGACGAGGCGTTCAACGTCGGCCGGTCCGAGGACGTCGTCCAGGTCCGCGACATCGCCGAGATGGTCCGCGAGGTCGTCCCCGGTTCGACGCTGTCGATCGCGGACGGCGCCGGCCCGGACCTGCGCAACTACAAGGTCGACTTCAGCAAGCTGAACGACACCTTCCCGGATCTGAAGCTGGAGTGGACGGTCCGTAAGGGCGTCGAGGAGATGTACGCCGCCTACCAGCGGCACGGCCTCACCTACGACGACTTCACGTCGGCCCAGTTCGTCCGGCTGCGCCGCATCCAGCAGCTGCTCGACAAGGGTCTGGTCGACAGCCAGCTGCGCCGCCAGACCGACGACCAGTTCCCCGGCCCGACGGCCGCCTTCTTCCAGGAGTCCAACTGATGGCCGCTGTGGACTGCCGCCTCTGCGGCGCGGAGCTGAACCGCACGTTCGTCGACCTCGGGATGTCACCGCCGTGCGAGAGCTTCCTGCGCGCCGACCAGATCGACGCCGGTGAGACGTTCTACCCGCTGAACGTGCGGATCTGCGACAACTGCCTGCTCGTCCAGCTGCCGGCGTACGTCGCGGCCGACGACGTTTTCAGCGACTACCTGTACTTCTCGTCGTACTCGACCAGCTGGGTCGAGCACGCCCGCCGGTTCGTCGTCGACATGCAGGAGCGCCTGGACCTCGGCGCGGAGAGCCTGATCGTCGAGGCCGCGAGCAACGACGGCTACCTGCTCCAGCACGCGACCGCGCTCGGCATCCCGGTGCTCGGGATCGAGCCGGCCGGCAACATCGCCGCGATCGCGAACGAGAAGGGCATCCGGACCGAGAGCTACTTCCTCGGCGAGGCGACCGGAACGGACGCCGCGGCCCGGCACGGCCAGGCCGACCTGGTCGTCGGTAACAACGTCTTCGCGCACGTCCCGGACATCGTCGACTTCGCCAAGGGTCTGCGCGCGCTCGTCAAGGACGACGGCCTGGTGTCGCTGGAGTTTCCGCACCTGCTCCGGCTGATCGAGCGTCGCCAGTACGACACGATCTACCACGAGCACTACTCGTACCTGTCGCTCAAGACCGCGTCGCTCGCGCTGGAGAAGGCCGGGCTCAAGGTCGTCGACGTCCAGGAGCTGGCCAGCCACGGCGGCTCGATCCGCGTCTTCAGCACGCCGATCGAGACCGCGGGGGAGCCGACCGAGCTCGTCGGCAAGGTCCTCCAGGACGAAGCGGACGCCGGCCTGCACACCGTCGAGGGGCACGCCGGTTTCGCCAGTGAGGTCTTCACGATCAAGGCCGAACTGCTGGAGTTCCTGATCCAGGCGCAGCGCGACGGCAAGACCGTCGCCGGCTACGGCGCGCCCGGTAAGGGCAACACGCTGCTCAACCACTGCGGCATCCGCGAGGACCTGCTGCCGTACACGGTCGACCGCAGCCCGCACAAGCACGGCATGTACCTGCCGGGCACGCACATCCCGATCTTCGCCCCGGAGCGCCTGGCCGAGACGCGCCCCGACTACATCCTGATCCTCCCGTGGAACCTGCGCGAGGAGATCGTCCACCAGCTCGGCTACGCCCGGGAGTGGGGCGCGAAGTTCGTCGTCCCGATCCCGCGTCTCGCCGTGCTTTAGGTATCTGGCATCTGAGGGGTTTGGGGGGAACATGAAGGTAGTCATTTTCTGTGGCGGCTTCGGGCTGCGGATGCGCAGTGGGGTGGACTCGGCGCCGAAACCGATGATGACGATCGGCGATCGGCCGGTCCTGTGGCACGTGATGCGCTACTACGCGCACTTCGGGCACACCGAGTTCATCCTGGCGCTGGGCTTCGGCGGCTCGGCGGTCAAGGAGTACTTCCTGCGCTACGAGGAGACGGTCTCCAACGACTTCGTGATGACCAAGGGCGGGCAGCGCATCGAGCTGCTCGACTCCGACATCAGCGAGTGGAAGATCACCTTCGTCGACACCGGGATCGACACCTCTATCGGGGAGCGGCTGCGCCGGGTGCGCCCGTACCTGGAGGACGACGACGTCTTCCTGGCCAACTACGGCGACGTGCTGACCGACGCCCCGATGGACAAGATCGTCGACCACGTGATCTCCAGTGACGTGACGGCGAGCCTGCTCGCGGTCCCGCCGCAGGCGTCCTTCCACGTGGTCGAGTTCGGCACCGACTCGCGCGTCACCGGGCTGCGCTCGGCGGCCGATCTGAACGTGTGGATCAACGGCGGCTACTTCGTGATCAAGAAGGAGATCTTCGACGTCCTGAACGAGGGCGAGGATCTGGTCGGCGACGCGTTCCCGCGGCTGTCCGCGGTCGGCAAGCTGGAGGCGATCCCGCACCACGGGTTCTGGGCGCCGATGGACACGCTCAAGGAGCGCAGCCAGCTCGAGGAGCTGTACCGCTCCGGCAAGAAGCCGTGGGCGCTGTGGTCGCACGAGAACCGCCGGCCGAGCCCGTTGTCGACCGACCCGGTAGTGGTGGCGATCTGATGCTGCCGTTCCAGCTCGGCCTGATCGACGGGCCGGTCCACCTCGTTGCCCTCGGCGCGCATCCGGACGATATCGAGATCGGCTGCGGCGGCACGCTGCTCAAGCTGGCCGAGTCGGTGCCGGAGCTGACCGCCGAGTTCGTGATCGCGACCGGGACGCCGCTGCGGCTCGAAGAGGCCCGGCACGCGGCGGAGCTGTTCCTGCCCGAGTGCGAGGTGACCGTCACCTCGGCCGGGCTGCCGGACGGTCGCCTGCCCGCACACTGGAACGAGACCAAGGAGTTGCTGGAGGCAACGGCCCGCGGGGACGGCCCGAAGCCCGACCTGGTCCTTGCCCCGAGCAAGCACGACGCGCACCAGGACCACCGGCTGATCGCCGAGCTGGCGCCGACGGTGTGGCGCGACCATCTCGTGCTGCACTACGAGATCCCCAAGTGGGACGGCGATCTGAGCCGTCCCTGGCTGTACGTCGAGCTGACCGAGGAGCAAATGCGGGAGAAGGTCGCCCTGCTGCACAAGGCGTACCCCTCGCAGGTCCCGCACGACTGGTTCGACGAGGAGACCTTCACCGGTCTCGCGCGGCTCCGTGGCATGGAGTGCCGCGCCCGGTACGCCGAGGCCTTCACGACCGGTAAGGGGATGTTGACGTGGTGAACTGCCGGGGCTGCGCATCCGACGACGTCGTCCTCGTCGTCGACATCGGCGACCAGCCGGTCGCGGACCTCTTCCCGCCCGCCGACGCGCCGGGGCCCGACCCGCGCTGGCCGTTGTCGCTGTGGCTGTGCCGCGACTGCACGCTCGTCCAGCTCGGCCCGGTCGAGGCCCAGATCGCGGAGGAGCCGCTGGCGGTCGAGTCGGCGACGAGCCTGGCCCACGCCGAGTCGTCGGTGAAGGAGATCCTGCGCGACTACCCGGAGCTCGCCGGCGGCGTCGTCTTCGAGTTCGGCAGCCCGCACGGCGGTTCCTGGCTGGACCACCTGTACGCCGCAGGCTCGCGCCTGGCCGACGACGGTGAGCGAGCCGACCTCGTCATCGACGTCCACGGCCTGGTCCACGAGCCTGCGATGGGTGACAGCTTCACGTTGCGCGCCGAGCGGCTCGCGCCCGGCGGCCTGCTGGTGATGGAGTTCCACCACCTGCTGCCGCTGTTCGTGGGCAACCAGTTCGACACGATCCGGCACGGGCACTGGTCGTACCAGTCGTTGCGCGCAGTCCGGAACATTGCCGCCCGCAACGGTCTGGCCGTCGAGTCGGTCAAGCAGGTGGACATGTACGGCGGCAGCCTGATGGTGATGCTGCGGCACGCGGACGACGCGAAGCCGGACCCGTCGGTCGACGTCATCCTGGCCGACGAAGAGGCCGCGGGGATCGCCGACGAGATCCAGCTGGCCAGCCTGCAGGAGGCCGCCTGGCACGCCGCGGGCTCGCTGCACGCCGAGCTGACCCGGCATAAGGCCGCCGGACGCCGAGTCCTCGGGTACGGCGCGCCGTCCAAGGCGCCGGTCCTGCTCGACCTGAGCAAGGTCGGGACGGAGCTGCTGGAGTTCACCGTCGACAAGGCGCCGGGTAAGCACGGCCGCCGGATCCCGGGCGCGTGCATGGTCCCGATCCGGCCGGTCGAGGAGCTCAAGGCCGCCAAGCCGGACGTCGTCCTCGTCCTGACCTGGGACATCGCCGAAGAGGTGATCGCGCAGCTCGAGGCCGACGGCGGCTGGGGCGCGACGTACCTGGTCCCGCTGCCCGAACCGCATGAGTTGAGGCGCTGATGCAGGTCGAACAGGTCGCCAACATCGCCGGAGCGCTGGTCTTCCGGCCGACGCCGCACGTCGACGAGCGCGGGTTCTTCTCGCGCACGTTCGACCGCGACATCGTCAAGCAGGCCGGGCTCGACCCGGACGCGTTCGTCCAGGACAGCATCTCCCGGTCGCGGCGCGGCGTCGTCCGGGGGATGCACATCCGCGCGGGCGCGGGGGAGGCGAAGCTGGTCCGCTGCTCGGCCGGCGCCGTCCTGGACGTCGTCGTCGACCTGCGGCCCGGCTCGCCGACGTACCGGCAGCGCGAGACGTTCGATCTGACCGGTGAGAACCAGGTGACGGTCTACGTCCCGGCCGGCTGCGCGCACGGGTTCCAGGCGCTCACCGAGCCGGCTGACGTGTCGTACCGGATCGATCGCGCGCACGACCCGTCCGAGGACGTCTCGATCCGCTGGGACGACCCGGATCTCGACATTCACTGGCCGCTGCCGGTGACGCTGATGTCCGAACGGGACCTCGCGGCGCCGTCCCTGGCCGCGGCGATTGCGAGGCTGACATGAGCAAGTCGTTCGAGAAGTCGATCGCCGCGAACCTGCGGCTGCACGCGGCCATCCCCGGCGGTGCGCACACCTACGCCAAGGGCGACGACCAGTACCCGGCCGACATGGCGCCGGTGATCGAGCGCGGCCTCGGCGCCCATGTCTGGGACGTCGACGGCAACGAGTACATCGAGTACGGCTCCGGCCTGCGCGCGGTCAGCCTCGGGCACAAGCACCCGCGGGTGCTCGAAGCGGTCCGCCGCGAGCTTGACCGCGGCACGAACTTCGTCCGGCCGAGCATCCTCGAGGCAGAGGCGGCCGAGCGGTTCCTGGCCACGGTGCCGACCGCGGAGATGGTGAAATTCGCCAAGAACGGCTCGGACGCGACCACGGCCGCGGTCAAGCTCGCGCGCGCGATCACCGGCCGGGCCAAGGTCGCGATCTGCTCCGACCACGCCTTCTTCTCCACCGACGACTGGTTCATCACCCGGACGCCGATGGCGGCCGGCATCCCGGATGCGATCGGCGACCTCACCGTCGCCTTCCCGTACGGCGATCTGGCCGCGACCGAGGAGCTGCTGCGCCGCCATGACGGCGAGATCGCCTGCCTGATCCTGGAGGCGGCGACCCAGCAGGAGCCCCCGGCGGGCTACCTGGAAGGCCTCCGCGACCTGGTCCACTCCTACGGCGCGCTGCTGGTCTTCGACGAGATGATCACCGGCTTCCGGTTCTCCGAAGCCGGCGCGCAGGGCATGTACGGCGTCACACCGGACCTGTCCACGTTCGGCAAGGCGCTCGGCAACGGGTTCGCCGTCTCGGCGCTGGCCGGCAAGCGCGAGTACATGGAGCGCGGCGGGCTGCGCGACAGCCACGAGCGCGTCTTCCTGCTCTCCACGACGCACGGCGCCGAGTCGCACGCGCTGGCCGCCGCGATGGCGGTCATGGACGTGTACGCCGCCGAGGGGATCGCCGCGCGGCTCCAGGAGCGCGGCGACAAGCTCGCGGCCGGCGTCCGCGAGGCCGCGCTGGCGGCCGGGGTCGAGGAGCACGTGCTGGTCCGCGGCCGGTCCTGCAACCTGGTCTTCGCGACGCTCGACGAGAACCACGCGCCGTCCCAGCCGTATCGGACGCTCTTCCTGCGGGAGCTGATCCTCGGCGGCGTGATCGGCCCGTCCTTCGTCGTGAGCAGTGCGCTGACGAACGAGGACATCGATCGGACGGTCGAGGTCGTCGCGCAGGCCTGCACGGTCTACCGCAAGGCGCTCGACGCCCAGGACGTCGCGGCGTTCCTGCCCGGCCGTCCGGTGCAGCCCGTCTTCCGTAAGTACGCGTGAAGGGAGCGCTGTGGAGTTGAAGGTGTCAGCGGCGCACCGCTGGGCTGTGGTCAGCCTGGTGGTGTTCCTGGCATTGGCCGTGTACGTCACGGTCGACCCGACCGACAACTTCGACCGCGTGGCCCGCGAGGTGTTCCGGCCGGACGACGTCTGGGGCCCTTGGCAACTGAAATTCGGCTGGGTCGTGGACGCGGCCGGTCCGCCGGTCGCGCTCTTCTTCCTGGCGGTGGCCGGGCTGATCGCCGCCGTCCGGCGCCGGCTGCTGGCTCCGCTCGTGTATGTCGTCGGTGTCGCCGTGCTCGCCGTCTTCGTCACGCAGGTGACCAAGGCGGTGTTGCAGCGACCCGATCCGCACGGTGACGTCGGCGTCCTCAGCGGTTCGTACCCGTCCGGGCACACAGCGGTGCTGCTGTGCTGTCTGGGCGGGATCTTGTTCGTCTGGCGCCGCCATCCGCCGCTGTGGGCCTGGTGGCTCGTGCTCGTGGCCGAACTGACCATGGGCTTCGCGCTGCTGGTGCTGTCGATGCATTGGTTCACCGATGTCGTCGGCGGCTTCCTGCTGGCAGTTCCCGTTCTCGCGCTCGCATCGTCGCGGCGCTTCCTCGATCCGGTGCACCGGACCATCCGCCCCTCGGCCGTCGACTCAGTTGGGAGCCCGACATGACCCACCCCAGACTCAGCATCGGCCTACCGGTCTACAACGGCGAGGAGTACCTCGCCCAGTCGCTGGACGCCGTCCTCGGCCAGACCTACACCGACTTCGAGCTGATCCTGTCCAGCAACGCGTCGACGGACAGCACGGACGACATCTGCCGGGACTACGCCGCCCGCGACGAGCGGATCACGTTCTACCGCCAGGAGCGCAACGTCGGCGCCGCGCCGCACCACGACTTCGTCTTCCGCAAGAGCCACGGCGAGTACTTCAAGTGGGCCTCGGGCGACGACCTGTGGGGCCGGGAGCTGGTGGCCCGGTGCGTCGAGATGCTCGACGCGCACCCGGACGCCGTCCTCACGCACTCGTACACCGCTGCGATCGACGGTAAGGACAACGTCATCCAGGCGCTGGAGTATCCGCTGCACACCGACTCGCTGGAAGCGCCGGAGCGACTGCGCAGCATGCTGCGGGACGGCGATCTGCCCGGTGCGATCCAGGCCGACGACTTCTACGGCGTGATGCGTGCGGACGTGCTGCGCAAGGTGAAGCCGCACGACAGCTTCTACCACGCGGACCAGGTGTTCATGGCCGAGGTGGCGCTGCACGGGCGCTTCCTGCAGGTGCCGGAGTGGCTGTACTTCCGCCGGCACCACGAGGGGCGCGCGCTGCAGGCCAACCCGACCATCAGCAGCTGGTCGCGCAACCTGGACCCGAAGCGCGCCAACAAGCTCGTGCACCCGCCGGTGCGGCTCGTCGCCGAGTACATCGGCGGCTACTTCGCCGCAGTCCGCCGCGCGCCGCTCTCCGCGGCCGACAAGCGCGCCTGCAACCGGCACATCCGGCAGTGGCTGACCAGCCGGGTCACCCGGCGTCTTCCGGGTGCGGACCGGCCGGAGCCGATCACGTACTTCGGTGCGGTCGACAAGTTGTCGCTGGGCGCGCTGGTCGCCGGTCAGGAGGGGCGCTGACGATGAAGGTCGGACTCTACGGACGCCTCGGCGGCGGCAACATCGGCAACGATGCGATGCTCGACGCCGTCCTCGACTACCTGCGGAAGAAACGCCCGGACGCCGAGCTCGACTTCATGTGCGAGGGACCGGAGGCGATCACCAAGCGCTTCGGCGTCCCCGCGGTCGAGCTGCACTGGATGCAGTCCCGCAAACCCGCTCGCAACCGCATCGCGCAGAAGCTGCTGACGCTGCTGCGCATCGGTCCGGCGGCTGTCATCGACACCTGGCGGACCGGGCGGTGGGTACGGCGGCACGACGTGGTGATCATTCCGGGTGCCGGCGTCCTGGAGGCAACGCTGCCGCAGCGGCCGTGGGAGCTGCCGTACAGCATGCTCGTGATGGCGGTGTGCGGCGTTCTGTTCGGTGTGAAGACCGCACTGGTCTGTGTCGGCGGCTCTCGGGTCGAAGAACCGCTCATCCGCTACCTGCTGCGCTCTGCGGCGCGCATGGTCACGTACCGGTCGTTCCGGGACGAATACTCACTTGGGGTCGGCCGCGAGACCGGTGTGGCCAAACCGCAGGACCGTGCGTACGCCGATCTCGCGTTCGCCCTGCCTGTCGAGGCGGCGCGCGATCCGGAGCCCAGGTCCGTCGGCGTCGGGGTGATGGCGTACTACGGCGCTCCGACCGACAGACCGCGAGCTGATGTGGTCCATGCGGAGTACGTCGGCCAGATGTGTCAGTTCGTCCGCAGACTGGTCGACTCCGGGCGCAGTGTCCGGTTGCTGATCGGGGACGCACTCGACGAAGAGGTCGCGAAGGCAGTGGTCGACGACGCGCAGTCCTACTGGACAGGCTCCGGGCCAGCTCCGGTCGGCTACGAGCCGTTCGCGTCGTTCGACGGTCTGATGGACCAGGTCGCGTCGGTGCAGACGGTGGTGGCCATGCGCTACCACTGCGTCGTCGCCGGGCTGAAGCTCGGTCGGCCGACGCTGGCGATCGGCTACGGCCGCAAACACGATGCGCTGATGGCGGACATGGGTCTGCCGCAGTACGTCCAGGACGTCCGGACGCTCGACATCGACCGGCTGGTCGAGCAGGTCGCCGAGCTGGAGTCCCTCGAACCGCAGATCATCAAGACGCTCGCCGAGCGGGCCGCGGACTGCCGCGAACGGCTCGAAGAGGGTTTCCGGGATCTCGACACCGCGCTGTTCCCATCGACGAGGACGCAGGTCACCAGATGAGCACCAACCTGCGCCGCCAGGTCGCCGGCCGCCTGGGCTGGGGGATCGCGGACCAAGCGGTCTCCAGCCTCGGGAACTTCCTCCTCGGCGTCTTCGTGGCCCGGCTGCTCGGCGCCACCGGCCTCGGCGCGCTCGGCCTCGCCTTCCTGGCCTACTCGATCGCGCTGAACTGCTCCCGCGCGCTCTCCACCGATGCGCTGATGGTGCGGTTCAGCGTCGCCGATGACGCCAAGCGCCGCGAGGCGGTCGCTGCGGCCGGGGGTGTCGCGCTGCTGGTCGGCGTGGTCGGCGGCGCCCTGTGCGTCGGGATCGGCTTCGCGATGCGTGGTGTCTCGGAGACCACCGGCGCCGCCTTCATCGCGCTCGGCGTGGTGTTGCCCGGGCTGATGCTGCAGGACAGTTGGCGGTCGGCGTTCTTCGCGGCCGGTGAGGGCCACAAGACCTTCCTGAACGACACCGTCTGGACGGTGCTGATGATCGGCGGTCTGTTCGCCGGTCAGTACCTGGGCTTCGGACTGACCGCGGCACTGCTCACCTTCGGCGGGACGGCGGCCGTTGCCGGACTGTTCGGTATCTGGCAGGCCGGCGTCCTTCCGCGGCCTGCGGCGGCTGCCGGCTGGCTGCGGAGTCACAGCGACCTCGGCGTCCGCTTTCTGATCGAGAACGTCGTACTCGGCGCCGGTGGGCAGATTCGGCCGCTGATCGTGGCGGCGACCGGCGGGCTGGCTGCTGCGGGTGCCATTCGTGGTGCGGAGATGCTGATCGGCCCGGTGGCTGCGCTGCTGATGGGTGTCGGTCAGGTCGCCGTACCGGAAGCGGCTCGGGCGCTGGGCCGTAGCGACCGCGCTCTGTGGAAGCTGTGCACCGCATTGAGTGGTGGACTGGCCAGCATGGCGCTGGCCTGGGGTGTCGTCATTCTGCTGGTCTTCCCGCTCGGCCTCGGTGAGCTGGTGCTGGGGTCGGTCTGGCCGGGTGCGCAGGCGCTGGTCCTCGGTGTGATCGTCAGTGCGACCGCAGGCTGCATGCAGGTCGGGCCTTCGGCCGGACTGCGTGCGTTGGGACGTGCTGACCAGACCATGCAGGTCCAGGTCATCGTGACGTCGTTGTTCGTCGCGCTGGCCACGCTCGGCGGCTTCTTCTGGCAGGCCCAAGGCGTGGTGTGGGGGAGTGCGTCCGCCTCGGTGTTCGGCGCCGCGCTGTGGTGGTGGAGGTTGGCCAAGGCCCGCCGCGACCACGTCGCCGGTCTCGTCGTCGCAGGAGCGCCCGCATGAGCGAGATCGTCATCGCCAGCCTGATGCGGTACGCCGGTGGCTCCGGACTGCAGAGCCACGTCCGGACGTTCGACTCCTACCTGCGCAGCCTGGGTGCGCCGGTCCAGGTGGTCACCCCGTTCGAGGCCCGCTCTCCGTTCGTACTGCCGGTTTTCGCCGCGCGGATCGGCATCCGGCCGGTCAGCCGGGCCGCGGCGGTCTGGTGGCATCAGTTCTGGCATGCGCGCTATCTGAAGACCGCACTGGCCCGCTGGCTCGAAGATCGACCGGATGCGGTCATCTACGCGCAGTGCCCGATTTCGGCCGGCGTCGCGCTCGACGTCCGGACGACGCAGCCAGTCGTGATGGTGGCGCATTTCAACGTCTCCCAGGCCGACGAGTGGGCCGATGAGGGAGAGCTGCCGCGTGACGGCCGGCTGTTCCGGTCGATCCGCGCCTTCGAGCAGCGGGTGCTCAGTCGGCTCGACGGCGTCGTCTACGTCTCCGACTACACCAAGACCGGGCTGGAGAATCAGGTCCCGGCGCTGAAGGCCGTGCCGAACGCCGTCGTCCCGAATCCGGTCGCACCGAGCCAGAACCGCGGCCTGACCACGCCCCGGGCCGACCTGATCACCGTCGGCCGCTTGGACTCCCGCAAGAACCACCGGTACCTCCTCGACATCCTGGCCGCCGCTGCGTCCAGAGGACACCGCTACACGCTCTCCGTGGTCGGGGACGGCGGCGACCGCACTGCCCTGGAGGCGCGGGCGGCTGAGCTCGGACTGGCCGACCAGGTCTCGTTCCTCGGCTACCGGCCGGATGCGCGCCGGCTGATGCGCGAACACCGCCTCTACTGCCACACCTCCCGGACTGAGAGCTTCGGCATCGTCCTGGTCGAGGCGATGGCCGAGGGCGTGCCAGTGCTCGCCGCACCGGTCGGCGGGGTCCCAGAGGTGATGCGTCAGGGGACGGACGGCCTGTTTTGGCCGCTGGACAACGCCGACGCGGCCGCCGACGTACTGATCGGGCTGATGGTCGACGAGCCCGAACGCGACCGCATGGCGGCCGCGGCCATCCAGCACGCCGAGACCAGGTTTTCCACCGAGGCGGCCGGCCAGCAGCTCCTGACCTTCGTCGGAAGTGCCCGCTCTCGGGTCTGAGACGGCCCGGATTCCCGGCCCCCGGAGTGTGTGCAAGTTCTCTGCAACGGTTCCGCGTCGGTGGTCGCCGGGTCCGGTGGGCCGTAGTAATCTGCGGTGACCCGCCGCCGACCGGCGGGTGAATTCTGGGGATGTGAGGCTCTCGAGGATTTCGCCGTCACTTAGGACGGCGATCACCGTTTGACAGGTATGACGCGCAGACTGCAGACTTCGCCGGGCACGGTCCGTGACCGCGCGATCGCAGCATGGAACGAGGGCGAGTGAGCGGAGCAGAGGCGCCGGGCGCGATCGACGGACGCCGCCCACTCTGGGTCGTGCCGCACGAGGTTCCCGCGATCGTTCCCCGGTCGTCCCGATCGACCGAGCCGCACTGGGTGGGCGTCTACCGCTGGGCCGCGGTCGGCGGCGATCTGCTCGCCGCGATACTCGGCGTCTTCGTCGCCCTGCTGACCAGGTTCGGCAGTGAGGTCGGCAGCGGCTACCTGATCGTCAGCAGCCTGCTTCCGCTCGGCTGGGTCGCCGCGGTCGCGCTGTCCAAGGGCTACGACCCGCGCTTCTTCGGCGTCGGGCCGGACGAGTTCCGCTCGCTGCTGCGCTCCGGCGTCGGGCTGACCGCGGCCGTCGCGATGGCGTCGTACGTGACCAAGACCGAGATCGCCCGCGGCTTCGTCGTGCTGGCGATCCCGGTGATGTGCGCGTCGGCGCTCTTCCTGCGCTACGCCCTCCGCAAGGACCTGCACCGGCACCGCGTCCGGGGCCGCTGTATGCACAGGGTTCTCGTGGTCGGGCACAGTGGCCCGGCCGCGACTTTGTGTGAGCACCTCGAGAGCCGCCCGACCGACGGGTTCCGCGTCGTCGCGACCTGCCGGCCGCGCAGCGACGCCGAACCGGACGCGATGCTCCAGCCCGACGAGCTGGACGAGGCCGACATCCTGGCCGCCGCCGACCGGCACGCGGTCGAGGTCGTTGCCATCGCCACCGATCCCGAGCTGGCCGGGCAGTCGCTGCGCCGGCTGTCCTGGGCGCTCGAGCAGCGCGGTGTCGAGCTGATCGTCTCGCCGGGCATCATCGAGGTGGCCGGTCCGCGGATCTCCGTCCGTCCGGTCGCCGGGCTCTCGCTGCTGCACCTGGAGCGGCCGTCGGTCAGTGGCGGCCCGCACCTGATGAAGGCCGTCTTCGACCGGCTGCTCGCGCTCGGCATGATCATCGCGCTCGCGCCGCTGCTGATCGGCCTGGCGCTCGCCGTCCGGCTGTCCAGCCCGGGCCCGGTGCTGTTCCGGCAGCAGCGCGTCGGCCGCGGCGGCGCCGAGTTCACCATGCTCAAGTTCCGCAGCATGTACTCCGACGCCGAGCAGCGGCTCGGCGACCTGTTCGCGCTCAGCGACGGGAACGGCGTCATCTTCAAGATGCGCAACGACCCGCGGATGACCCCGCTCGGCCGCTGGCTGCGGCGGTTCTCGCTCGACGAGCTGCCGCAGCTGTTCAACGTGCTGCGCGGCGACATGTCGATGGTCGGCCCGCGCCCGCCGCTGGCCGAGGAGGTCGCGCTGTACGCCGCCGACGACTCGCGGCGGATGCTGGTCAAACCCGGGCTCACCGGCCTGTGGCAGGTCAGCGGCCGCAGCGACCTGTCCTGGGACGAGTCGGTCCGGCTCGACCTGCGCTACGTCGACAACTGGTCGATGACCCTTGATCTGCTGATTCTCTGGAAGACCGTGCGTGCGGTGATCTACGGCGCGGGAGCGTACTGATGGATGTTGGTGAGACCGTCTACGTGGCCGGCCATCGCGGCCTGGTCGGGTCGGCGATCTGGCGGCGGCTGGAGTCGGCCGGGTACACCCGGCTGATCGGGGCGACGTCGTCCGAGCTGGATCTGCGCGACCGGGCGGCGACGTCCGCCTTCTTCGCGGAGCACCGGCCCGGCGTCGTGATCGACGCGGCCGCCCGGGTCGGCGGGATCCTCGCGAACCGGGACCACCCGACCGAGTTCCTCAGCGACAACCTGCGGATCCAGGTGAACCTGATGGACGCCGCGCTCGAGGTGCGGACGCCGCGGCTGCTGTTCCTCGGGTCGTCGTGTATCTACCCGAAGTACGCCGAGCAGCCGATCCGCGAGTCGAGTCTGCTGACCGGTGAGCTGGAGCCGACCAACGACGCGTACGCGATCGCGAAGATCGCCGGGATCATGCAGGTCCAGGCGGTTCGCCGGCAGTACGGCCTGCGCTGGATCTCGGCGATGCCGACCAACCTGTACGGGCCGAACGACAACTTCGACCTGACCAGCTCACATGTGCTGCCCGCGCTGATCCGGCGGTTCCACGACGCGAAGGTCGCCGGTGCGCCCGAGGTGGTGCTCTGGGGGACGGGGACGCCGCGGCGCGAGTTCCTGCACGTCGACGACCTGGCCGACGCCTGCCTGCACCTGCTGGAGCACTACGACGCGCCCGAGCCGATCAACGTCGGCGTCGGCGAGGACGTGACGATCCAGGAGCTGGCCGAGCTGGTCGCCCGGGTCGTCGGCTATGAAGGGGCCCTGAGCAACGATCTGTCCAAACCGGACGGGACGCCGCGCAAACTGCTCGACGTCAGCCGGCTCGGCGAGCTCGGCTGGAAGCCGTCGATCGCCCTGGCCGACGGAGTGGCCGCCACGTACGCCTGGTATTTGGAGAACGCCGTATGAAGAAGGCCTTGATCACCGGCATCACGGGCCAGGACGGGTCCTACCTGGCGGAGCTGCTGCTCGCCAAGGGGTACGAGGTGCACGGGCTGATCCGGCGGGCGTCGACGTTCAACACCAAACGCATCGACCACCTGTACGAGGACCCGCACCAGTCGGACAAGCGGCTGTTCCTGCACTACGGCGATCTGACCGACGGTTCGCGGCTGGTGACGTTGCTGGCGTCGATCCGGCCGGTCGAGGTGTATCACCTGGCCGCGCAGTCCCATGTGCGGGTGTCGTTCGACGAGCCCGAGTACACCGGCGACACCACCGGCATGGGGACGACCCGCCTGCTGGAGGCGATCCGGATGGTCGGGCTGGACTGCCGGTTTTACCAGGCCTCGTCGTCGGAGATGTTCGGCGCGACGCCGCCCCCGCAGAACGAGGAGACCCCGTTCTACCCGCGCTCGCCGTACGGCGCCGCGAAGGTCTACGGGTACTGGATGGCGCGGAACTACCGCGAGGCCTACGACTTGTTCGCGGTGAACGGCATCCTGTTCAACCACGAGTCGCCGCGCCGCGGTGAGACCTTCGTGACCCGGAAGATCACCCGCGCGGTCGCGGCGATCAAGCTGGGCAAACAGGACCGGTTGTACCTGGGGAATCTGAGCGCCTGCCGCGACTGGGGCTACGCGCCGGAGTACGTCGAGGCGATGTGGCGGATGCTGCAGCACGACACCCCGTCCGACTACGTCGTCGCGACCGGGACGTCGTACTCGGTCCGTGATTTCGTTTCGCTGGCCTTCGACCACGTCGGGCTGGACTGGGAGAAGTACGTCGATCACGACACCCGGTACGAGCGCCCGACCGAGGTCGACTCGCTGATCGGTGACGCCTCCAAGGCGACCACCGAGCTCGGCTGGAAGGCCCAGACCCATGTGCCCGAGCTGGTTCGCATCATGGTCGATGCCGATCTCGCCGCGCTGACCCCGGAGGACTGACCCCGAATGACCGATCTCGAGGCTCCGGCCACCGCCGCGGACCGTGTCGATGTGCTCGGCGTCCACGTCAGCGTGACGAATCTCGACGACACCGTGGCGACGTTCGCGCGCTGGATCGACGACGGCGCTCGCGAGCTGGTCTGCGTGACCGACATGAACGCCCTGCTGCACGCGCGCGCCGACGAGCGGCTGACCGAGGTGTACAACACCGCGGGCCTCGTCGTCCCGGACGGGATGCCGCTGGTCTGGGCCGGGCAGAAGGCCGGCTTCGAGCAGATGGACCGCGTCGCCGGGCCCGACCTGCTCGAGCGCGCGATGGCCGAGGCGGCCGAGCGGGGCTGGACGCAGTACTTCTACGGCGGCGCCGAGGGTGTCGCCGACGAGCTGCGGATGGCCTTCCAGGAGCGGCATCCGGCGCTGAAGGTGGTCGGGGTCGAGTGCCCGCCGTACCGCGCCCTGACGGCCGAGGAGGACGCGGACGTCGTCGCCCGGCTGAACGAGGCGCGTCCGGACATCATCTGGGTCGGGCTGGGCGCGCCGAAACAGGAGCGCTGGATGGCCGAGCACCGCTCGGTCCTGAACGCCCCGATCCTGGTCGGCGTCGGCGCGGCGTTCGACTTCCACACCGGCCGGCTGGACCGCGCGCCGCTGTGGATGCAGCGCGCCGGGCTGGAGTGGAGCTACCGGCTCTACAAGGAGCCGCGGCGGCTGTGGAAGCGGTACCTGATCGGC
Organism: Kribbella sp. NPDC104218; assembly: GCF_055584105.1. Classification (NCBI taxonomy): domain Bacteria; kingdom Bacillati; phylum Actinomycetota; class Actinomycetes; order Propionibacteriales; family Kribbellaceae; genus Kribbella; species Kribbella sp. NPDC104218. The sequence continues at coordinate 429,637 of NZ_JBVJMQ010000002.1, read as the reverse complement.
ATCCCGCGTTTCGTGTTCGGCGTCCTGCGCCGTCCGCCGCGCGCCTTGTAACGTGCGGGGGTGAAGTTCCGGCGGCCGAGAAAGCTCCGTCGACTGGCCGGTCCGGCCGGTCGCGCGGGTTGGGGATTGGCCGACCAGGCGCTGTCGAGCCTGAGCAACCTGGCCGTCGGCGTCGTCGTCGCGCGGTCGAGTACGGTCGCGGACTTCGGCGTCTACGCGCTCGCCTTCGGCGGCTACACGATCGCGCTGAACGTGTCGCGAGCGATCTCGACCGAGCCGCTCGCCGTCCGGCATTCCGGTGAACGGACGCCGGAGTGGCAGCGCGCCGTCCGCGCCGCCACCGCGACCGCACTGTTCGCGGGCTTCCTCGGGCTGCTGGTGGGGGTGGCGATCGCGCTCTTTCCCGGCGTCCCCTCCAAAGGCGTCCTGCTCGCCTTCGCGCTGACGCTTCCGGGGCTGCTGCTCCAGGACGCGTGGCGCTGGGCTTTCTTCGTGGTGGGGGAGGGCCAGAAGGCGTTCCTGAACGACCTGATCTGGCTGCTCGCGATGCTGGTGATCTTCGGCGGTCTCTACCTGACCGACACCGCCTCTGCGTTCACTCTCACCTTCGCGTGGGGGCTCGGCGCGGTCATCGCCGCCGTGGTCGGTCGCTTCCAGGCCGGCGTCGCACCGCGCCGCCAGCTGATCCGGGAGTGGGTCCGCCGGAACTGGGACCTGAGCCCGAAGTACGTCGGCGAGATGCTCGCCGTCTCCGGCACCATCCAGGTCTACATGCTCGGCATCACCGCGGCCGCGGGCCTGGTCGCCACCGCCGGTATCCGTGGCGCTCAGGTCCTCCTCGGCCCGGTCAACGTCCTCAACCAGGGCATCCGGATGATCTCCATCCCCGAAGCCAGCCGCGCCCTCGCCCACTCCTACCGCCGCCTCTGGCTGGTCGGCCTGGCCATCTCCCTCGGCGTCGGCGCCGGCGCCCTCGCCTGGGGCGCCGTCTTCCTCCTGCTGCCCCCGGTCGTCGGCCGCGAACTCCTCGGCCCCGGCGTCTGGCACCAAGCCCACGCCGTCCTCATCCCCGTCATCCTCCTCCAGGCCCTCGGCGCCTCCAACGCCGGCGCCTTCGCCATCCTCCGCGCCCTCACCGCCGCCAACCGAGGCCTCGGCGTCCGCCTCGTCTCCTCAGTCATCCTCATCCTCCTAGGCGTGGGCGGCGCCTTCCTCTGGGGCCCCACCGGCGCCGCCTGGGGCCTAGCCCTAGCCTCCCTCCTAACCCTCCTCCTCTGGTGGCACCAAGCCAACCAAGCCATAACCACCCACCGCCGCAGCAGCAACAAGTGAGCCCCCGACCCGGGTGGGTCGGGGGCTCAGCAGGGTGGAGCTACTTGACGGTGATGGTGGAGTAGCCGCCGCGGACGGTGTTCTTGCCGTCGGTGACTTCGATGCGGTACATCTGCGAGCCGAGTGGCGCGTTGGTGTCGGTGAGGGTGACGGTCGGGCGGCTCCAGAAGGTGGAGTTCGCGGTGGTGGTGGCGACGACGGTGTTGGTCGAGCCGCGGAGCAGGCGGTAGGTGAGCGTGATGTCGTCGTTGTCGAGTGACGTCTGAACGGTCGCCTTGACCTGCTTGGTGACGGCGTTGGACACCGTCGGCAGAGCCGGGCCCAGGGGCGCGGCGCCGTTGCCGACGTTGGTGAAGCGGGTGAGACCCTGCTGGGCCGCGCCGTTCACCGTGGTGAAGTCGCCGCCGACCCACAGGTCCGTGCCGCCGGTCGCCGAGACGAGCGGGCCGACCTGGGTCGGGGCCGCCGCGTTGGTGTTCGGGAACCAGGGGCCGAGCGCCCCGTCGGCCGGGTTCTGCAGGAGCAGGTAGTGGTTACCGGTGCCCTCGGGGAAGGCGCCGGGGCAGCTGTGCGCGTGCGAGCCCTTGAAGAGCCAGCCGCCCACCATCGTGAGCGCCTCGGTGGCGCCCAGGCAGGAGCTCTTCCAGACCAGGTTGCCGGTCGCGATGTCCGCGGCCCACGTCCCGTCGAAACAGCCGCCGCCGTCACCGGCGTTCGCGAAGTAGACGCGGCTGCCGACCGTCTCGATGTCCTTGACCCGGCTCTTGCAGGCGGCCGTCGGGTTCGGGACGGCGGACGCCGCCGGGAACGGCAGGATCGCGCCGGTCGAGCTGCTCACACTCGCCACGGCCCACCGGCTGGTGGTGCCGATCTTGGCGAACGTGCCGCCCAGGTAGACCTTCGAGTTGTCGTCGGCCGCGTCGATCGCGTACACGTCGGCGTCCGCGTTCGGGTTCCAGGCCTGGAGCGCGCCGGTGGACACGTTGATCGCGGCCGCGCGGTTCCGGGCGACGTTGTTGACGAGCCCGAACGAACCGCCGAAGTACAGGCTGGTCCCGCCGAGCGCGAGCGTCTTGACCCGGTACGACACACTCGGCTTGATGTTCGCGACGAGCGCGCCGGTGGCGGTGTCGAACGCGGCGATCCGGTTCCGGGTGACGGTGCCGACCTTGGTGAAGTCGCCGCCGACGTAGATCCGGGAGCCGTCCGCCGAGGCCACGATGGACCAGACGACGCCGTTCAGGACGTGGTTGAACGAGGTGTCGAGCGCACCGGTGTTCTGGTTGAACGCTGCCAGGTACGTCCGCTTGGTCTGGCTGACGCCGGGCTTGGCTCCCGGCGGCCGGACGTTCAGGAAGCGGCCTCCGACATACGTCTTGCCCTTGGCAACGGCCAGGCCGAGCACACTCGCGTCGGTCTGCCAGGCGGACGCCGGCAGCGCGGTGAGCGGACCGCCGGTGGTCACTGCGGTTTGAGCCGGCTGCAGGGCGACCAGGATCCCGGCGACGCCGAGACCGGCCGCGCCGAGCGCAGCGATAAGTTTCCTCACTTGTATGAACCCCCCTCGGGTTCAACTGTAGATCGGCCACCCCCAGTGGCCTATGGGCGAAAACGGGCGAATTTCGGGGGACCGGCGGGCGGCCGGTGGGCGACGTGCGGAGGGTCTGCCCGATCGGGCAGACCCCCTTGGTTCTACTTGACCTTGACGCTCGCTGTCGAGCTCTTGACGGTGTTGCGGTCGTCGGTGACCTCGATCCGGTAACCGACCGTCTGGCCGGTCTTCACTCCGGTGTCGGTCACCGTGTAGGACTTCCGCGCCTCCCAGTGGTACGAGTTGTACTTGTAGGAGCCGATCTTGGTGTTACCGCGGAAGACGTTGTAGGTCAGCGTGATGTTGTCGACGTCGTACACGTCGGTGAACTTGATCGTCACCTTCGCCTTGCCGGCGGTCAGCGCCGGCGCTTTCGGGACGGCGGGGACGGCGCCGCCCGGCGTACTGCTGAACCGGGCGAGCCCCTGCTGTCCCTTGCCGTTGACGTTGCGGAAGTCGCCACCGGTCCACAGACCGGTGCTGTCACCGGCCATCGCCAGCGGGCCGACCTGCGTGGTGCTGTTCGGATCGGCGTCCGTGTTCGGGAACCAGGGCCCGAGCTTGCCGTTGGCAACACTGTGGACGAGCAGGAAGTGCGTCCCGGTGCCGTCGCCGAAGGAGCCGTCCTGGCTGCAGTCGTGCGCGTGCGAGCCCTTGTAGAGCCAGCCGTCGATCGCCTTGAGCGCCTCGTTCGCGCCCAGGCACTTGCTCTGCCAGAGCAGCTTCCCGGTGGTGGCGTCGGCGGCGATGATGCCGTCGTAACAGCCGGCGCCGTCACCGCCGTTGCCGATGAAGACCCGGTTGCCGAGGGTGTCGATCGTCTTGACCCGGGTCGTGCACTGCCAGGTCGGCTTCGGGATCGCGCTCGCCGCGGGCATCGCCAGCGCGGCGCCCGTGGTGCTGTTCACCATCGCCAGCGAGTAGTGATCACGGTCGTTGATGGACGTGAACGGACCGCCCACGAACACGCGCGTCCCGTTGTCGGACGTCTGCAGCGCGTACACGTCGTCGTCGGCGTTCGGGTTCCACTTGAGCAGCGCGCCGGTGCTGAGCGTGACCGCGCCGAGCCGGTTGCGGACCTGACCGGCGATCTTCGTGAACGCGCCGCCGATGAAGACGCTGTTGCCGTAGATCGCCAGGGCCTTCACCCGCGCCGCGACGACCGGCGCCCAGGACGGGGCCAGCTGGCCGGTCGCAACGTTGAACAAGGCAACTTTGCTGCGCTTGACGCCGTTCACCGTGGTGAAGTCGCCGCCGAGCACGACCCACTTGCCGTCCGGGCTGGTCGCGATGCTGTAGACCGCGCCGTTCAGCTTCGGCGCGAACGTGGTCGGCGCGCCGGTGGTCTTGTTGAAGGCGGCGACGTACGTGCGGACCGACTCGCGCTGGCCCTTGGCCGCGCCCGGCGGGCGGATCCTGGTGAAGAGGCCACCGGCATAGACCGTATTACCGGCGATCGCCAGCGCGTTCACGCTGCTGTTCGTCTGCCACGCCGACTGCCGGACCGCGGAGACCGCGGACCCGAACCCCTTCGAGGCCGCCTCGACGGGCGGGCCGGACGGGATCAGCGCCGCGGCGACGACGGCCGAAGCGGTGACGCTGGCCAGAACTAGCTTCTTCATCAAGTTCCTTTGACTGGGCGGGGGATCAGTCGACGGCGCGGGCCGCACAGACGCGCCAGCAGCGGACACTAGCGCTCTGGGCGGCCGGCTGGAAACCGAGCCCCCACCCGCGTTATGACTTTGTGCTACAACTCCCCGACAGAATGCTCATCGGGCATCGTAGTGCCTCTGCACCTGCAGAGCGGTCAGGGCATACGGGTAGACGGTCGCCTCGTCGATCGCGAGCCCGGTCTGGGTGGCCCCGCCGCCGCTCCAGGAGCTCGTGTTGTCGTAGCCGATCCGCCACCAGCCGTAGTACAGCGCGGCGGTGCCGGCGGTGGTGCTGCCGACCAGGACGCCGTCCACGTACAGCCGCATGATGCCGTCGCCGAACGTGCCGACGACGTGGTGCCACTGGTTGTTGTTCTTGCCGGACGGGCTGGTGATGGTCCGCTGGGAGCCGTCGTTGACGCCGAACATGATCGCGCCGTTCGACCGCATGTAGAGCATGCGGTCGCCGCCACCGGCGCTGTTGCCGGTCTTGGAGCTGCCGAAGCCGAGGATGCGTCCGCCGCGCAGCGAGCTCTGCTTGACCCACGCCTCGACGGTGAACTGCTGCGGCATGCTGAACGCCTTCTCGCCGACCATGCGGCCGCTGCTCGAGCTGGTGGTCGCAGCGGTGTTCCCCGCGATCGCACCGCTCGCACCGAGCGTCATACCGGTGAAAGTGCCGTTGTTGCTCTGGTTGGACGAGTCGACCGAGGTGGTCGTGCCCGACGGCTCACCGAGCCGCCAGTACGCCTGCGGGCCGTCGGCGTTGACGATCTGGTCGTACGCCGTGGACGCCGTACTGGCCACTGTCACCGGATCGGAGTAGTTGCCGCGCAACGTCGTACTGCCGTCGGTGACCTCCACGCGGTAGTTGGTCGACTCACCTGGCGTCACGTTCGTGTCGGTGTAGTGCAGCCAGGGGCGGTCCCACGGCGTCGACTTGGCCGACCAGGTCGCGATGGTGGTGTTGCTGAACCCCTTGAGCAGCCGGTAGGTCAGTGTGCTGTCGTCGTTGTCCACCACAGTCGGGAAGTGGATCTGCACCGTTCCGGGCTCCACGCTGTACGGCGTCAGCTTGGCCGGCTTCGCCGGAGCCGCACCGGGCAGCGAGTTGGTGAAGCGGGTCAGACCCTGCTGACCGACGCCGTTCGTGGTGGTGAAGTCACCGCCGACCCACAGGTCGCTGCCACCGGTAGCGAACGCCAGGGGACCGACCTCAGTGGGCGCACCGGCGTTGGTGTTCGGGAACCAGGGGCCCAGCGCGCCGTCCGTGAGCTGCTGGCTGAGCAGGAAGCGGTAGCCGAAGCCCTGCGGGAAGCCGCCCGCGCCCTGGTAAGCGCAGTCGTGGGCGTGCGAGCCCTTGTAGAGCCAGCCGTTCACGACCTTGACCGCCTCGGTCGCGCCGAGGCACTGGTTCTTCCACTTCAGGCTGTTGGTGGCGATGTCGGCGGCCCAGGTGCCGTCGAAGCAGCCGCCGCCGTCACCGCCGTTGCCGAAGTAGACGGTGTCGCCGCTGGCGTCGATCGACTTCACACGGGTCGTGCAGGACCCGTTCGGCGGCGGTACGGCGGACGCCCCCGGGAAGGGGAGCACTGCGCCACTGGCCGGGTCCAGACTGGCCACAGTGTTCTGGCTGGTCCCGTTGACCTGGCTGAACTGACCCCCGGCGTACACCTTGCTGCCGTCGTCGGCGGCGTCCACCGCGTACACGTCGCCGTTCACGACCGGTGCGAAGGGCAGCAGGGTGCCGCTGTCGGCGGTCACTGCGGCGAGCTTGGGGCGGTCCTGGCCGTTCACGAGACCGAAAGAGCCGCCGAAATACACGGTGTTGCCGGACACTGCGATCGTCTTGACCCGGTACGAGACGCTGGGCTTCCAGTTCGCGACCAGAGCGCCGGTGGCGGTGTCGAACGCGGCGATCCGGTTCCGCGTGACGCCGTTCACGGTGGTGAAGTCGCCGCCGACGAAGATCCGCGAGCCGTCGGCGGACGCCGCTACGGCGTACACCTGGTTGTTCAGGACCGGGTTGAACCCGCTGACCAGCTCACCAGTCGACTGGTCGAACGCGGCCAGATAGGCCTGCGCGACCTCACTGGTCCCGGCGGCGGCGCCCGGCGGGCGGACCGAGGTGAACCGGCCCCCGGCGTATGCCTTCCCGCCGGCGACCGTCAGACCCTGGACGCTGGCATTGGTCTGCCAGACCGGGCTGTCGGTGGCCGACAGCGAGGCTTCGATGCTCTGGGCGGCCGGTGCGAACACCAGCGACCCCGCGATCAACGCCCCGGCGGCGGCAATGGACGTGACGAACCATCTCTTCATACTGCGTTCTCTCCCCACGGTCTCTGTAGTGCTCCCCCGAGACCCTTGGGAAGAGAGTAGGGCACAGATCGGGACCAACTCGCCACGCCTTGCCGTCGTAGCTATCCTGAGGCGCTGGCCGACGGAATGAGGATGGGATGGAACCGGGCACCGTGGTCTGGCGGGAGACCGCTCAGTCCCTGCTACGGCAGAAGTGGCTGATCTTGGCCTGCATCGTGCTCGGGCTGGTCGGAGCGTCGATTTTCGCGCTCGCCCAGACCCAGCGCTGGACGGCGTCCAGTCAGCTCGTCATCGGCCCGGCCGTGCCGCCGGCGCTCGTCGGCAAGCTGCCCAGCAGTACCGACAAGACCGGCCCGCTCGGCATGGACCTGCCGGCCGAGACGCAGGCCCGGGTGATGGCCAGCCCGCGGCTGCTCCGCAGCGTCGCAGTGACGCTGGGGCTGCCGACGACCGACGAGACCATCCGCGACCTCGCCGCCGTGACGCGGGTCAAGGCGGTCACCGACAACGCCTACCTGGTGACCACCGACGGCCCGACCGCTCCGGAGGCCGTCCAGCGGGCGAACGCGATCGCGACCATCTACCTGAAGCAGCGCAACGACGCCGCCAAGGCGCTCCTGACCACCCTGGCCAGCCAGGCGCAGGACAGGGCGCGGACGGCGACCGCGCAGTCCAAGACTCTGGTCAGCCAGATCGACGAGGCTGTGCAGCGCGGCGACACGCAGACGGCGAGCCAGCTGCGCGATCAGCGGGTCGGGCTGGCCACCGAGGCCCGGCAGGCCGCGGACGACGCGGCCGCCATGCGCAAGGCGCTGACCGGCGTCGGCGCCGGGAGCGAGCTGGTCACCCCGGCGACGACGGACACGGCGTCCTCGTCCCCGATGGTGCTGCGGGACATCTTGGTCGGCGGCATCCTCGGGCTGGTGCTCGGATTCGGTCTGGCGCTGCTGCGGTCCCACCTGACGCCGTACATCCTGACGCGGGACCAGGCGGCCCGGGCGTCGAGCTCGCCGGTCATCGCGGCCTCCGAGGGCAACCGGCGCCGCATCTGGCACCGGGCCGCTCCTGAGCTTCCGCAGTACGAGATCACCGCGCTGGGTGCCGAGGCGAGCGGTGCGCTCGCGCGTCGTGAGCTGAACACCCGCGCCTTCGCAGGCGGCGCCACGGGCGCGCTGCTGGTCGTTTCGGCCTCGCCCAGCCCGAACGCCGCCGGTATCGCGCTCGCGATGGCCGAGGCGAACGCTCGCGACGGCCGCGAGACGCTGCTCGTGCTGGCTGACGTCGAGGGGACGCCGGTCCTTCCGCACGTGACTGGTCACGAGGGCCTGACCGACCTCGTCATGGAGCCTGCCGCGACCCGCGCCATCCGGGCCCGCAAGCTCTTCCGGCCGGGTACGGTCGCCGACCTCTACGTCCTGCCGCCCGGTATGAACCACGAGGAGACCGCCTCCGCGGTCGGCCCCTCGCTGGTCCCAGGCATCGTCGCCGACCTGCCGCCCGGGTACTCCGTCGTCATCCACGGCCCTGCGGCCGTCGGGCGGCACGGCATCTCCCCGCTGGCCGCCGCGGTGGACGCGTCGGTGCTCGTCGTCCAGGTCGGTCACGACAAGGAGATGGACGTCGCCCGCCTCACCGCGGCGCTCCACTACGCCGGTGCGCCCGTGCTGGGCGTCGTCCTGATCGGCGCCTCGGACCACGACGAGACGCTCGGCATCCCGCTCAACTACACCCCGACCGAATCTCCCACCCCCCACGTCCGCTGACCGTGCGTACGCAGCGAGCGGCCGACCTGTTCCGCGATGGTGCGGAGTACCGGGTCGGTCGCGGGTGGGGCCCGCGGCGGGACCGGCTGGCACAGGCGGTGCCAGGGACAGTCGAAACGCCGCTGGAGAAGCCGGCCTGGTTCTGGCTGGTGCTGTGGTGTCTGTTCGTGCTGGGCGTGCAGCCGTGGTCAGGGCGCGTTGCCGCGCCTCAGGGGACGACTGGCTCGACGAACAGCGTCATGAAGGGGTTGCTGCTCGGTGCGATCTTTCTGATCGCTCTGGCAGCCACCAAGCCCGGCTTCCGGACCAGAGTCAACCCGACCGGCACGCTGTACGTCGTCTACGTGCTGTTCGCGACCGCCACGGCGTTCCTGCTGGCCGAGCCGATGGGCCCGCTGACTCGCCTGGCGCGCTTCCTGATCGGTCTGGTGCTGGTCTTCCTGCTCTGGCGACCGCTCGTGCAGGTCCCCGAGCGGCTCGTCCGAGCCCATCTCTGGGCGCACATCCTGCTGGCGATCACCGTCGTCGCCAGCCTGGCCTATGCGCCGAGTCAGGCCTGGCGTCCGCTCAGCTCGCTCGGAAACGGCTACCGGCTCCAGGGCGTCATCATCCCGATGCTCCCGCCGCGCGTCGGTGAGGTCGGCGCGATTCTGCTCGGTCTGGCGCTGATCGGGTACGTCTGCCGCAAACTGTCGATGCTGCCCGCAGCCACGCTGATCGTCCTCGGTGGCGTTCTGATCGCCGCCAGCCGGACGCGGACGTCGGCCGCCGCGATCGCCTTCGGGCTGGTCCTGGCGTTGCTGCTGACCCGGAAGACGTGGTTCGGGCGGCTGATGACGCTCGGCGTACCGGCCTTACTCGGTTTCGCCTTCCTGATGATCGGCTCACTACATACCTGGCTGCTGCGTGGCCAGGGCACCCGGCAGATCAGCTCCCTGAGCGGCCGCACCACCAGCTGGCAGGCGGTCCTGGATGAGAAGGTCTCGATCCAGACGGCGATCATCGGCCACGGGCTGGGCAACAAACGGGTGCTGCTCCGCCGCGGTGAGGGTGACATCGACGTGATGGCTATCGACAACAGCTGGCTGGGCCTCTACTGGGAGACCGGGCTGCTGGCTGTCGTCATCGTCGCCGTGGCGCTGATTCTGGCCTGGGTGGCCGTGCTGCGCGCGCCGACGCCGTACATCCGGGCCTCCGGCGCGCTCCTGCTCGGCTACGTCTCTGCCGCCTCGATGAACGAGTCCGGCCTGTCCGACCTCTCGTCGATGACCGTGCACCTGCTGGTGGCTGCGGCCATCTGCGACGCGGATCGCATCCGCCACCGCTCCAGACAGCCGGTTCACTGATCAGCCGGCTTTCGTGGTCGAGTCCTTGTCGAAGCCGGCGTCCTGCCACTGCGGCCAGGTGAGGGTCCTGCCGCGGTAGGCGAAGCGGGTGGCTCCGGGGACGCGGTAGCTGTTGCGGCGGAACGTGACGGCGCCGTCCTGCGTGGGGGAGCCCTTGTTCTCGACGACTCCGGTGCTGGACCCGTCGTCCTTGAGCACGATCAGGTTGCCCTCGACGACGACGTCGCTGAGCAGGTACCGCCCGCGCGGCCCGTCGCCGCGGGTCCGGGACTGGATCGAGATGCCGTTCCGGTTGTCCTTGACCAGGTTCCCGCGCACGTGCACGCCGGCGGAGGTGTTCACGTTGATCCCGCCGCCGTCCCACAGGCTCCCGCCGGAGCCGCGTCCGGTGCCGAATCCGTTGCCTTCGACAACGTTCTCCTCGATCACCCCGGCGTAGCTGATCTCGTACCGGATGCCGTCCGCGGCGTTGTCCCGGATCCGGTTCGCGCTGATCTTGCGGTCGTACTCGGCGATATCGCTCCACATCCCGACGCCGCGGTTCGCGACGATGTCGTTCCCGGAGACCTCGCCGGACGACCGCGTCGACTTGATCCCGCCGGATTCCCAGTCGGCGATCCAGAAGCCGTCGGTGTTGTTCCGGGTGACCAGGTTCGCGGTGATCCGGACGCCGGCCGACCGGTACTGGCCGAGTCCGAGCTGCCCGTTGTCGGCGATCGCGTTCCGGCTCACCTCCGCGCCGTCCGCCTCGATCAGCATCACCCCGACCGCGTGGTTCCAGCGCACCTCGTTCGCCAGGACGCGCCAGCCGCGGCCGGCCTCGAGCGCACCGCCCTGCGGCCGCGAGGCGAAGCGCTCGATCACCAGCCCGGTCACGGTCACCTTCTCGGCGTTCTTGTCGAACGCCGTCGTCGCCCGCGACATCTCGACGTCCTGCCCGGCCGGATCGTCGGCGACGTACACGGCGTTGGCGTCGTAGTCCCCGAAGAACGTCCCCGGTCGCAGCTCAGCGAGGCTCATCACACGGTCGAGGTGTTTGGCGCCGAAGAAGACCTGCTCGCCGCGCTGGCACGGGTTGGTCCGGTTGTCCTCGCACTGACCTTTCAGCGGGTACGCCGCCGGCAGCACGCCCCGCACCACCCACCGCTCCCCGTCCCGCACCCAGCCCGTCAGCGCAACCGCCCCGGTCAGAGTCGCCCCAGCACCGCCGAACGAGTCCCCGTCCCGCGGTACGAGCGCCCGGCTGATCCGATGCACTCCGGGCGCGAAGCAGAACGTCGTACCGGCGGGGGAGTCGTCGATCACCCGCTGCGGCTCCGCGCCCACCTCGATAGCCGTCCCACGGCAGGTCTCCGCCGTCTCAGGCCCAGTCGGCCCCAGCGCGGCCGCCGCCGCAGCGGGCGGACCGGTCGGCACTGTCACCGCATCGCCCGGCTCGGGCGCCGCATCGTCATCCGTACACCCCGCCAGCAGCATCACCACGACCGAGGCGATTCCCCACCCCACAACCCCACGCCGCCGCATCCCAGCCCCTCCCAACCCACCCAACAGACCCGCAGGACCCTACCGCGACTCTCCCTCGCTCCAACCCACTGCCAGCGCTGTGCGGCTCCTGGGGATTACGCAGGGAGACTGCGAGATGTCACCATTGCGGGGACATGGCTGAGGTAGCAGGAACGCGCGCGGTGCGGGCGGCGGTGTTCGCCGTCGTCTGTGTGCTGCTCACTGCCCTGGGCCACAGCCTGATGTCCGCGTCGGCTCTGCCGTGGTGGTCGGTGACCGGCGCACTACTAGCGGTCTACGGCTGCGGCTGGTGGTTTGCCGCCGAGGAGCGCGATGTGCCCTCGGTCACCGCTGTCGCCGTGGCTGTCCAGGCTGTCCTGCATGGCGGCTTCACCTTCGCTGAGATGTCGATGCAGGCGCCATCGGCGCACGGGCACACCATGACGCTCGTCCCGATGCTCGGGATGTTCGGCGTCCACCTGGTCCTGGCGCTGCTGTCCGGCCTCTGGCTCGCCTGTGGCGAGCGAGCGACCTTCCGTGCGCTCAGCACGGCCATGCGTCGCGTCTGGACGGCGTTCGCGCTCGTCGACGCGGTGCCCGCGTATCTGCCGCGGCTGCGCCCGGCGCGCGCACTCCGCTTCGGCACCATCCAGCGGTGGCTGCTGGTCCACGCCATCGTCTCCCGAGGTCCTCCCGGCACAGTCGCTGTCGTCTGACAGCTCGACCCACCCGACGCAGTGCCCCCTGTGGCCGCGCCGGGTACGGCCATGCCCGCCCGGCAGGCCGTAGTGCCGTCTGATCCGGCCGGACCGCCCGCCGGATCGAGGACTCCGGAGAAGCAGATGGAAAGTACTGATGAATTGACGGTCGACGCCGCGAAGAAGGCGCCGGACAAACGTGGGGCCAAGGGGAGCGGACTGTTCCGGGCCTTCTGGCGCTGGCACTTCTACGCCAGCTTCCTGGTCATCCCGGTCGTGCTGATCCTGGCCGTGACCGGTCTGATCTACCTGTTCCGCTTCCAGATCGAGCAGGTGCTGCACGCGGACCTGATGAAGGTCGAGCAGCCCCCTGGCCTGGTGGCTCAGCAATACGCGTCGCAACTGGAGGCGGTCAAGAAGGAGTTTCCGGACGCGACAGTCGTCTCCATGACCGAGCCGTCCGCACCGGACCGCTCGACGGTGTTCTCGGTCCAGACCGCCGACGGAGCGGGACGGGACGTGTTCGTCGACCCCTACCAGGGACAGGTACTGGGTGCGCTCGATCCGGACGCGACTCTGTCCGGTGGCGCGATCCTGCTGCACGGCGAGCTGATGGCGGGTCGCTGGGGTGATGCGGTGATCGAGATCGGTGCCTGCTGGGCGCTGGTGATGGCGATCACCGGCTACTACCTGTTCCTGCGCGGCCGGGTCGCACGCGCGCGTCGGCGTACGGCGAAGGCTGCGGGCGCCGCACTGCGGTCGCGGCACGCATTGACCGGTTCGGTGCTCGGCATCGGCCTGCTGTTCCTGCTGGTGTCCGGACTGCCCTGGACAGGCTTCTGGGGCGCCAAGGTGCAGCAGTTCGCGACAAGCCAGGGCAGCTCGATGTGGGGCGAGGACCCCGGTGCGCTGTCCAACCCGACGTCCACTCTGGACGAGTCGCTCCCACACAGCCACACGGTGCCGTGGGCGCAGGGGGACGCGAAGGTGCCGAAGTCGAATCCGAACCAGGACCGCAAGTCGGTGGCCAACCTGGACACCGCCGTCGCCGTCGGCGTCCAGAACGGGCTGGCACGGCCGATGACGATCGCGTTGCCGGGCGGGGAGGAGGGAGTGTTCTCGGTCATCGGGTACGCCTTCCAGGACCCGGCCAAGGAGCGCTCGCTGCACGTCGACCAGTTCGGCGGTCAGGTGATCTCGACGTACGGGTACGAGGACTACCCGCTGCTCGCCAAGACAGTTGCCCAAGGCATCGCACTGCACGAGGGCCGCCGCCTGGGCACGGTGAACATGTGGCTCACCACCGCGTTCTGCGTCGGCATCATCTTCATGTGCGTGTCGGGCCCGCTGATGTGGTGGCGCCGCCGTCCCAAGTCAGCCGGCGCAGTCGGCGCGCCCCGCGGCCGGATGCCCCTGAAAGCCACACCTGCCTTGGCTGTGCTGGTCATAGCGCTGGCCCTGTTCCTACCGATGTTCGGCATCACTCTGGCCCTGGTGCTGATTCTGGACCGCCTCGTCATCCGTCGGACGCCGAGGCTCCGCGCCTGGTTCAACAGCGTCGACTGAACTGGCCGATGTCACATCTCTCCCTTCCCGGGGGTCATGTCGTGCGAGAGACGACCTGCCTTGGGAAGGGAGAGGCCGTGAGGGCAACGCAGGACCGGTTACGCCGGTTCGTCGAGACGTACGGCGCCGAGCATCCGCCGCTGGCACTCGCCGCCGCCGACCTGACCATCAGGGACGCCGCCGCGGTGCGCCGTGCGTACGGACCGGTCTTCAACTACCTGACCCGGGTCGAGCTCGAGGTTGAGCGCAACGTGCTGGAGCTGCGGGCGTTGATGCCGGACGCAACCGAAACGGATCAGCTCTTCTACCGCGAGGTGTGGTCGCCGCAGGAGCTGCAACACGGCGTGCTGCTCGACGCGGTCCAGAATGGGTTGCAGATGACGGCGGCACCGACCGACGTCGCACAGGTGGGGGTGGGCATCCGGCTGGTCGGAGTGCTCTCCCGGCTGCCTGGCATGCTCAGCGTCGTCCGGCTGCTCTACTACCTGACCGGAGCGGCCACCGAGAAGTCCGCCGTCATCGCGTACTCACGGCTGGTCGACGGGCTGCGAGCAATGGGGGAGCGGGCGATCGCGGAGACTGTCGTCGCGCCGATCCGGCGGCAGGAGCCCGGTCACTTCGCCTTCTACCGCATGTCGGCCGAGGCGCTCGTCCACGAGACCGGACTGCGCGACTGGCAGCTCCACCTCGCGCGACTGTTGCGGAGGCACTCTTTCGAGGTGGTTGGCGTGCGCAACAATCAGCAGCGGGCGGACTTCGGTGATGTGGCCCGGGCACTCGATTTCGATCGGGATCTGCTCGCTGTTGCCCGCCAGGTGAGCCTGGTCGAACGTGACCTGCTCTGGGCGCGGAAGGAAGGGATGGACGTCCCCGACTACATCCTGGCCGCCCTGGACGATGCGATCACCCTGAGCGCGGTCCGGAGCGGCCGGATTGGCAGCAGCCAGGAGGCGTTGTAGCGTCCTCGCATGGCGACCGAACGGCCCCTACACGGACTGCTGGGGCGGGTTGCCGAATGCCGCGTCGTTGCCGAGCTCGTGGCGAACGTTCGCTCCGGGGCGAGTCAGACCCTGGTCGTGCGCGGCGAAGCCGGAATCGGGAAGTCCGCGCTGCTGGGGCGCCTACTGGACGACGCCGCCGGCTGTCGGCTCGTGCGCGTGGCCGGCGCGGAGTACGAGACCGAGCTCGCCTATGCCGGGCTGCATCAGCTGTGCGGCCCGTTGTTTCCGTTGCTGGAGCGGCTGCCGGCCCCGCAGCGAGCGGCGCTCGATACCGCGTTCGGGCTCAGCACCGAGGGGCCAACCGACCGCTTCGTCGTCGGACTCGCCGTCCTCGCCCTGCTCGCCGAAGCCGCCGAAGAGCGATCTCTGCTCTGCGTGATCGACGACGCCCAGTGGCTCGACCAGGAGTCGCTGGTGACGCTCGCCTTCGTGGCTCGTCGCTTGCAGGCGGAGTCCGTCGGACTGGTCTTCGCGGTCCGCCAGCCAGAGGAGGTGCGTGAACTCGCCGGCCTCCCGGAGCTGACCCTCAACGGCCTTCGGTACGCCGACGCCCGCGCGCTACTCGACGCGGCCTGGCCGGGGCGGCTCGACGAGAAGATCCGCGACCGCGTCGTCGCGGAGTCACGTGGCAATCCGCTCGCACTCCTCGAACTTCCGCGCGGTCTGACACCGGCCGAGCTTGCCGGCGGCTACTACCTCCCAGACGCCGCGCCGATCGCCACCCAGATCGAGCACAGCTTCCTGCGCCAGGTCGAGTCGCTGCCCGCGGACACACGTCGGCTGATGCTGCTGGCCGCTGCTGAGCCGATGGGCGACGTCGCGTTGCTGTGGCGTTCGGCGTCCCTGCTCGGTCTGGGCTTCGACGCCGCGACTGCAGCCCAGCAACAAGGTCTGATCGAGCTGGACGCCCACGTCCGGTTCCGGCATCCATTGCTCCGATCGGCTGTCTACCGGGCAGCATCCAGATCGGAACGCCGGACCGTACACGATGCCCTCGCCGCTGCCATCGACGCCGCCCACGACCCCGACCGGCACGCCTGGCACCTCGGCCACGCCACCTCCGGCCTCGACGAACCCACCGCCGTCCGCCTCGAACAGTCCGCCGACCGCGCCCGCTCCCGCGGCGGCATCGCCGCAGCCGCCACCTTCCTGGAACGCGCCGCCGAACTCACCCCGGACCCCCGCCGCCGCGGCCGGCGCGCCCTCGCCGCAGCCCAAGCCAGATTCGAATCCGGCGCCTTCGACGCCGCCTCCGCCCTCCTCGCCTCCGCCGCCGGCTACCCGATGGACGCCCACCAGCGCGCCTCCGCCGCCCGCCTCCGCGCGCAGATCCTCTTCCGCATCAACCGCGGCCTCGACGCACCCCCAGCCCTCCTCGCCGCCGCCCAAACCCTCACCCCCCACGACCCCGAAGCCGCCCGCGACACCTACCTCGAAGCCCTCGGCGCCACCATCTACGCCGGCCGCCTCACCACCCCCCTAACCCCCCAAACCATCGCCCACTCCGCCCGCCCCACCCTCCCCCCACCCGGCAGCTCCGTGCAGGTGGGCCCACCGATGGGTGGTGTGGTTCGGCCGACCGACCTGTTGCTCGAAGGTCTGACGACTCGGTTCATCGACGGCTACGTCGCAGGCGTCGCGCCGCTACGCCGGGCTCTGGACGGCTTCGCCGACGCCGATGAGAGCGACGTCCTGCGCTGGTTCTGGCTGCCGTGGCTGGTAGCAGGCGACGTGTGGGACGACGCGAAATGGCACGACCTGTCGAGCCGAGCAGTCCGTCTCTGCCGCGACTCCGGCGCGCTCACCTTGTTGCCACTGGCACTCGGATACCGAGCCGTCGTCCACCTGCACGCCGGCGAATTCGCCGCCGCCTCGGCGCTGGCCGCCGAAGGAGCCCTGATCTCCACAGTCACCGGCGGCGCAGCCGTGAACTACCCACCGATGCTGCTCGCAGCCTGGCGTGGCGTAGACCCGGACGAGCTGATGACCGCGTTCCGCCTCGACCTCGAGGACGTGACAGTACGCGGCGAAGCCCGCTGGATCGGCGGCCTCGGCTACGTGAACGCCGTCCTCCACAACGCCCTCGGCCGATACGACGTAGCGCTGGCCTCCGCCCGACAAGCCTGCGAGTACGACGACCTCGGCGTCTACGGCTTCGCCCTCGTCGAGCTGATCGAAGCCGCCGTCCGCAGCGGCGCCCAAGACGAGGCCGCAGCCGCACTCCGCATCGTCCGCGAGCGAACCAGCGCCGCCGGCACCGACTGGGCGCTCGGCGTCCAAGCCTGGTCCCGAGCCCTCCTGGCCGAAGGCCAAGCAGCAGAACCCCTCTACCAAGAAGCCATCGAGCGCCTCGAACGCACCCAGGTCGCCGTCCACCTCGGCCGCGCCCGCCTGCTGTACGGCGAATGGCTGCGCCGCTCCAACCGACGCACCGACGCCCGCAACGAACTCCGCGCCGCCCACGAACTCTTCAGTGACATCGGCGCCGAAGCCTACGCCGAACGCGCCCGCCGCGAAGTCCTGGCCGCCGGCGGCTCGGCCCACAGCCGCCACCACCCAACCCGCGGCCTCCTCACCAGCCAAGAGTCCCAAATCGCCCGCCTGGCCCGCCAAGGCCTCTCCAACCCCGAAATCGGCGCCGAGCTCTACATCAGCCGTCACACCGTCGACTGGCACCTCCGCAAGGTCTTCGCCAAACTAGAAATCACCTCCCGCAAAGACCTGACCCGCCTCCCCCTAAGCCGCCTAGAATCCGCCTAACCCACCCCACCACCCCCGGCTCGCATTAGATCGGCTCGCGGCGGCGGGATCGTTCGTGGCTTGGGATGTCGGCCCCGCCAGCGTGAACGCTGGCGCGTGTTGACGGAGGCTGGTCGTCAAACGCGGACGGCGTCGACCAGCGTGGCCTCGGACTACTTGGTTGTGTGCGGCGTCGGTCCGCCCAAGACCCGGTAGGTGGTCTGAACCATCCCACCGTCGAGAACCGTGGTCCGGACGTGCTCGAGATCCACATCTCCGCCAAGCGACCCGAACAACGACGGCCCGTCGCCGATGAGCACAGGAACGTGCGAGAGCGTGAGCTCGTCGACAAGCTTCGAGGCAAGGAACCAACGGACAGTCTCGCCACCATCGACATACACGCGCCGATGGCCGGCCCGCTGCAGCGCATCGACGGCATCCTCGGCGGACCGATGCACGGTGATTCGAGAATCGGCGTCTGCCGCAAGAGTCGTGCTGATCACATGCATCGGCCGATCAAGGTAAGGCCACTCCTCCTCAGGAGCGATGACCTCATAAGTCCGCCGACCCATCACCACCGCATCAACGGACTCCACGAAAGGCGTGAACCCCGCATCCCCAGCAGCCGCACCACGACTGGTCAGCCACTCAAGATCCCCATCAGGCCGCGCAATGCGCCCATCGACGCTCAACCCAAGGAACACGAAGGCACGGACAGACTCCTGCGAACCAGACACACCATCAACTTTCTCAGCCCCAACCAACGCCCCACAAGTCGAAGCCCCCAGCCCCCAACCACCCACCAGCCCCCTCAACCATGCACCAGCCCTTCGCCCCCCAGCAGCGCCTCGACCACGCACCAGCGCCTCGACCACGCACCAGCGCCTCGATCAGCCGCCTGCGTCTCGAGCACCCCGTCACTAGTCGACCGCCGTCCTGCGCCTCGGCTACCCACCAGCGAGAGCGCGGCCAGCCGGGCCTTCGGCCGGCGCTGCCACACGAGCAGGACAAGGATGAACGCGACTATCTCGTCGTCGACCACCCACCAGTGAGCCGACCACGCACCAGCGCCTCGATCAGCCGCCTGCGTCTCGAGCACCCCGCCAGCGAGTCGACCACCGTACTGCGCCTCGACTACCCACCAGCGAGCGTGGCCATCCGCGCCTTCAGCCAGCGCTGCCAGCACGAGCAGGACGAGAGCGAACGCGACCATCTCGTCGTCGACCAGCCGCCAGCGGGTCGACCACCCACCAGCGAGTCGACCACGCACCAGCCCTTCAACCACCCACCCAGCGGGTCAACCACCCACCCAGCGGGTCGACCACCCGCCTGCGAGTCGAGCACCCGCCTGCGCCTCGACCAGCCACCAGCACCTCGACCCACGCACCAGCGAGTCGAACCACGCACCGGCGCCTCGACCAGCCGCCTGCGTCTCGAACACCCGTCAGCGCCTCGACGACCGTCTTCGCCCTGACGGGCGTCAGAGCGGACGCCCGTCGGCAGGCCGTTGGCCCGACGGCAGCAGACTCGCCCGCCGTTGAGACCTCTTGATCAACGCGCGCTAGCGAATCAACTGCCCGTGTGGCTGGTATGTCTCACCGCAGGTAGGTGTCCCGCGCGAGGTTGTAGGCGAGGTCCTGGGCAACCTCCATTGCGTCGTCCTCGTCCAGGCGGTGCTGGACGACGAGGTCGGCCAGGTAGCCGGCGTCGATCCGGCGCGCGAGGTCGTGGCGTGCGGGGATCGAGAGGTACGCGCGGGTGTCGTCGACGAACCCAGAGGTGTTGTAGAAGCCTGCCGTTTCGGTCACCAACTCGCGGTACCGGCGCATCCCGTCCGGGCTGTCGAGGAACCACCACGGCGCCCCGAGCCGGACCGCGGGGTACACCCCGGCCAGCGGTGCGAGCTCGCGTGAGTAGGTGGTCTCGTCGACCGTGAAGAGCACGAGCCGGAAACCCTCGGCGTGGCCGAAGCGCTCGAGCAGCGGACGCAGCGACCGGGTGAACTCGGTCGTGACGGGGATGTCGTGCCCCTGATCCGGCCCGTAGCTGGCGTGGATCGCCGGATCGTGGTCGCGCAGCACACCCGGATGGAGTTGCATGACGAGCCCGTCCTCGGCCGACATCACCGCGGACTGGAAGAGCATGTGCCCCGCGAACGCGGCTGAGTCCTCCGGCGAGACCTGACCCTTCAGCGCGCTCGCATAGATGCGCTCAGCGTTGGTATCCGTCAGCGGTGTCGTCGACGCGCTGAAGTGGCCGTGGTCGGTAGCGCGGGCGCCCGCCTGGACGAAGACCTGCCGGCGTTGCCGGATCGCCTCGAGATAGCCGCCGTACGACGAGGTGTCGACGCCGGCCAGCTGCCCGAGCTGCTCGGCCAGATAGGACCAGCCGGGCCGATCGAGGTGGACGACGGCATCCGGCCGGAAGGTCGGGATGATCCGGCCGGGGAGATCGCCAGCGACCTTGGCGTGCAGCGCGAGATCGTCGGTGGCTGCATCGGTGGTCGAGAGCAGCTCGATGTTGAACCGGTCGAGCAGCGCGCGCGGCCGGAAGTCGGGCTCGGCGATCCGGGCGGAGATCTGGTCGTAGAGCTCGTCGGCAGTCTCCGCCGAAGGCTGAACGGACACACCGAGGACCTCGGCGAACTCGTGCTCCAGCCAGTAGCGGCTCGGCGTCCCGCGGAACAGGTGCCAGTGGGAGCAGAACTCGCGCCAAACCTCGCGCGGATCCGCCGTCCGGTCGCCGTTGCGGCGGGGGAGGCCCAACCGGTCCGGCGAGACGCCTTGGGACACGAGCATCCGGGTGACGTAGTGGTCGGGGATCACGAGCAGCTCGGCCGGGTTGCCGAACGGCGCGTCGGCGGCGAACAGCCCGATGTCGACATGTCCGTGCAGGCAGAGCAGCGGCAGGTCTTTGGTCGACGCGTGGATTCTCCGGGCGACGTCACGCGCCGCGCCGGCGGGCAGAGCGCGGTCGGGATGGGGCTGCAGGGCCTTGGACATGAGGTCCTCCCGGGGACGGTCGATGAAACGCAGAGTGAAAGGATTGCAGGCGATCGACGATCGCACAAGTTCCTTGTCCACAAGGGCATTTCGCAGATCTCGACACGCCGATGGAAGCAGATTTGACAGGTCATTGCAACCGGTTGCAAGATGGCTCGAAACCGGCCGAGGAGGTGGCGATGCCCGCAACGATCCGTGATGTGGCGCGCCTGGCCGGGGTGTCCCCATCGACCGTCTCTCGCACGCTCTCGATGCCGGAGATGGTCAACGCGGCGACCCGCGCTCGTGTCGCGACCGCGGTCGAGCAGCTCCAATACCAGCCGAATCGGGCCGCCCGCGGCCTGACCACCGGGCGGACGGGCAATGTCGGCCTCGTCGTACCCGATCTGGCCAATCCGTTCTTCGCGAGCGTCGCCAAGGGTGTTCAGGCGCGCGCCCGCCGCCAGGACGTCGCGGTCTTCGTCGCCGACACCGAAGAAGATCAGGCCGTCGAGTCGGGCCTGATCCGGGCACTGGCCCAGCAGGTCGACGGGCTGATCCTGTGCTCACCGCGGTCGGAGTCCGACGACCTCGTCACGATCGCGGCCGAGACCAATGTCGTGCTGATCAACCGGAGCGTCGACGGTATCGCCGGCGTCGTCTTCGACAACGAGGAGGCGATGCGCCGGGCCGCGGCGCATCTGGCCGCTCTCGGGCACACCAAGATCGCCTGGGTCGGGGGTCCGCAGGCCTCCTGGTCCAGCCAGCACCGCAAACTAGGTCTGCTCGCCGCCACTCGCGACCAAGGCGTCGAGTTGGTCCCGGTCGGCAGCTTCGCGCCAACGTACGAGGGCGGTGTCGCCGCGGCTGACCAAGCGGTCGCCACCGGCGCGACCGCCGTGGTCACCTACAACGACCTGGTCGCGATCGGGCTGCTGAACCGGCTGCACGCCCGGGGGATCTCGGTACCCGGTGAGATCAGCGTGCTCGGTGTCGACGATATCGAGATGTCGCGGATGGCGACGCCGGCCTTGAGCACGATCCGGCTGCCGAAGCAGCGCTCCGGCGAGATGGCCGTCGAGATGCTGCTCGGGTTGATCTCGATGCCCGACCCGCTGCCGCCGATCCGGCTGCGCAACACCTTGATCGGTGAGTTGATCGTCCGCGACTCCACCGGTCCCGCTCCGCGTCATCCGTCCGGCAAAGGCTGAAAGAGGTCCTCCCGTGCACAGGCTGAGTCTCACCAACCTCCCCGTCGCGCCCGCTGTCGATCCGGGCTCGTTGTCGGTCGGCGTCGTCCACCTCGGGCTGGGCGCCTTCCACCGCGCGCACCAGGCTGTGATCACCGAGCGGGCGGCGGTTGCGACCGGCGACACCCGCTGGGGGATCAGCGGCGTGAGCCAGCGCTCTGCCGCCGTCCGGGAGCAGCTCGCCCCGCAGGACGGTCTGTACAGCGTGCTGGAGCGTGGTCTCGGGGAGCCGACGGTTCAGGTGCTCGGGAGCATCCGCGAGGTGCTGACCGCTCCTGAGAGCCCGGAGGCGGTGGTCGCCCGGATCGCAGACCCGGCCGTCTCGGTGGTGACGCTCACCGTGACTGAGAAGGGCTACCGTGCGAAGGGCGGCGGTCTCCACCTCGACGACCCGGAGATCCAGGCCGACCTCACCGGTCGACCGCCGCGCACGGTCGTCGGTCAGCTGGCTGCCGCGTTGGTGCGGCGTGAGACGCCGCTGACCATCGTCTCCTGTGACAACCTCGTTGCCAACGGCCCCTTCTTGCGCCGGCTGGTCGCAGAGTACTTCGACGCCCTCGGCAAGACGCCCGATGTCTTCGAGTCATCCCGGTTCCCCGCCAGCATGGTCGACCGCATCGTCCCCGCGACCACTGAGGACGACCGGGCCGAAGCCGCCCGGTTGCTCGGCGTCCGTGACGAAGCGGTCGTCGTCGCCGAGCCGTTCCTGCAGTGGGTCATCGAAGACGAGTTCGCCGGGGATCGCCCGGCCTGGGAGCGCGGCGGCGCCGTCCTGACCGCTGACGTCGCTCCCTGGGAGCAGGCCAAACTCCGCGTCCTGAACGCCACTCACTCGATGCTCGCCTACCTCGGCGCCCTCCGCGGCTACGAAACGATCGCGGAGGCCGTCCGCGATGACGAGCTCGCCGCGCTGGCCCACACCCTGATCACCGAAGACGTCATCCCGACCCTGACCCCGCCCGACGGTCTTGATCTCACCGCGTACGGAGCGACCGTCCTGGAGCGCTTCGCCAACCCGGCGCTCAAGCACCGCACCGCGCAAGTAGCGATGGATGGCTCGGTCAAACTCCCTGTCCGCCTCCTGGGCACCCTCGAAGACCGCCTGGCGGCCGGTGCCGAGCCCACCACCCTCGCTCTCGCTGTGGCCGCTTGGATGGTCTACGTCCACACCACACCGACCCTCGACGACCCCCAAGCCCCCGCCCTCAAGTCCGCCCTCGCCAACGCCGAAACCCCCACCGCCGTCGTCGACGCCCTCCTCGCCCTCTCCACGATCTTCCCCGCAACTCTCCAATCAGCCCCCGCCCTCCGCGACCTCCTCATCACCCAGGTGGCCGCGCTCACCCCGAGAAACCAGTAGGCAACCGCGGCTTCACACGAGAACCTGCTCCTGTGAAGACCCACCAGACCTACGTCTTGGACCATGCCTCCTGGTCCCGCGAGCGCGTCGTCACCGCGTGTCGACAGGTCCTGGAAGTACTCCGTTCGGACGCCGCCATCTTCGAGTGCGACATCCCAACCTTGGACTCCGAGTGGTCACCCGAAATCCAAGCAGCAGCCCGAACCCTGCGAGCGCACGCCCGCACCAACGGACACCTGGAACGCGGTGGCTACGCCAGGACCGGCACAACCCCAGCAACCCACAACACCTGGTCCGCCTTCACCACCTTCTGCCCCCACGCCTACGACGCCACCGTCTGGGACCACCACGGCCACGACCTCGTCTCCCTAGCCGACGAAGCCGAATCCATCACCCTCCAACTAACCCAACCCCAACACCAAGCCCTCACCCCCTACCTACACACCAACGCCCTCATCCCCCTCCAAACCTGGCGCCGCACCCCCAACCCCCGCCCCTAACAGCCTCACCTCGCGATGAGTCTCGCCTCGCGAGGCCCCTCACCCCGCGCGGCCCCTCACCCCGCGCGGCCCCTCACCTCGCGATGAGCCTTATGCCGCCCGGGCACGGTCCCATCTCGTGCGTCGCGCTGTCCCCGGGCTCCTCCAGTGCTCCCGTCGCCAGCTCTCCCCGAGCTTCGCAACCGCCGCCTGGATCCGTTGGCCAGCTCCCTGCGGGGCTCTGGTCGCCCAGACGCCCAGACGCCCAGGTGCCCAGACGCCCAGGTGCCCAAGCGCCCGGGCCGTCAGCTATCTGTCGCCCAAGGCCGCCGCCATCACCGTCCCCGGCTATGCGCGTGTATGGGTGCAGCTGCCGTCCACCCGCCGTGTGCCCCGTCCACTGTCGTCGGCCGGTGCCGCCGCGCGGCTTGCGGCGTTTGGCTGCTGCTGATCTGGTTCTGCCTCCACCAATGGCGCTACCTCGACCCCGTTGACTGGTCCAACGGCCGACCTCTGCCGCTCGTCAACCTGCCGTCACCCGTCCGCTGTCACACCCATCCGCGGTCCGCCGTCACCCGTCCGCCGTCCTGCCGCCCTGCCGTCGCGGTTCGCTGCCGCTTTGCCCGGCCCACTGGTTGTCCGGTGTCGTGCGTGGCTGTCCCCGCCGTCCCGCAGTCCTGCCGTCGCCCGTGCCGCCGTCCTGCCGTCGCGGTTCGCCGCCGCTTGCCCGACCTACTGGTCGTCTGGTGTCGTGCGTGGCTGTCGCCGTCGTCTCGCCGTCCTGCCGTCGCCCGTGCCGCCGTCCTGCTGTCGCGGTTCGCTGCCGCTTGCCCGACCTACTGGTCGTTTGATGTCGTGCGTGGCTCTCGCCGCTGTCTCGCCGTTCGCGGTTTGCTGCCGCTTGCTTGGTCTGCTGGTCGTTTGCTGTTGGGCGTGGCTCTGGCGTGGTCCGCTTGCTTTCGGCAGGTGCGCCTACGAGCCGTCGGTTGGTGGTTGTTCGAGATGCTGACGCCGAGGGTGGGATTGTTGGCGGATGGGGATATCGGGTGAGGAGTTGCGCGTGTATTTCGTCGCGTCTTGGGGTGCTGATACTTGCTATCCGGAGAGCAGTGCTCGGTGGACGTCGGAGAACCCGGCGCGTGACCAGTGCGGGATGACTGCGCTGGTTGTGCAGGATGTGCTCGGCGGCGAGTTGATGCTCGGGGAGGTTCACGTCCGTGGTGTTCAGGTGGGTTACCACTACTGGAACCGGTTGCCGGACGGATCGGAGGTTGATCTGACTGCGGACCAGTTTCAACCGGATGAGGAAATTGTCGGAGGACGTTCGGTCGTTCGCCCGCCGGATGCCCCACGTCGGCACCGCGAACAGTACGAGCGGCTGCGTGCGCGAGTTCTGCGAGCAATCGCTGAAGATGCACGAGGCTGACGGGTGGTCGCTGTTTCGAGGGATGCGGCGGGTCGGGGGTGAGTCGATACTTTGGATCTTTGGTGGGGGTCCGAAGGTGGGGTGGGGGTCGTTAGGTTCGGGGGATGGGAATCTCTCGGCGGGTGGTGTTGGGGTTGGGGCCGGCTGTGGTTTCGGCTGGGTGGGGTGGAGTGGCGGTTGCGGGGGAGCCTCGGGGTGGGGCGGTGGTGATTCGGGATGTTCGGGTTTTTGACGGGCGTCGGGTGTTGCCGGGGCGGCGGTGGGTGCTGGTTCGGGGTGGGGTGATTGCGGGGATTGGGGCGGGGGCTGCGCCGGCGGATGGCGTCCCGGTGGTGGAGGGGCGTGAGGGGATGTTGCTGCCGGGGTTGATCGACTCGCATGTGCATTCGTTCGAGGGGAGTGGGGCGGACGCGTTGCGGTTCGGGGTGACGACCGAGCTGGAGATGTTCGGGGAGCCGTCGGGGTTGGCGGCGGCGAAGCGCCGGCGGCGGTCGCGGGGGCGTGTGCGGACGGCGGATCTGTGGTCGGCTGGTAATGGGGTGACGGTGCCGGGTGGGCATCCGGTGGCGCCGGGGTACGACTTCCCGCGGGTTGGGCCGGAGACGGATCTGGATGCGTTCGTCGCGGATCGGATTCGGGAGGGGTCGGACTACGTCAAGTTCGTGTACGAGCCGGGCAATCCGCCGGAGCGGCCGTTGCCGAGTCTGACGGCCAAGCAGGTTGAGGGGACGATTCGGGCTGCGCACCGGCGCGGGCGGCTCGCGGTCGGGCATGTCGAGAAGCTGAAGCTGTACGTCGAGGCGGTGCTCGCCGGGGCGGATGGGATCGTGCATGCGCCGTACGACGCGGTTGCGAGTGATGCTGAGGTTGAGGCGATTCGGCGGACGCGGAGCTTCGTCGTACCGACGATGTCGGTGGTCGACTGGGGGCTGGGTGCGCGGACGTTGCTCGAGGACGAGCGGATCACCGAATGGTTGAGCCCGACGCAGCTGTATCTGCTGTCGCAGGAGCCGCCGGATCGTCCGGGGCGTCCGGACTTTCTGGGGATTGCTCGGGCCAATGTGCGTCGTTTCCATGCGGCTGGGGTCCCGGTGCTCGCGGGGACGGATGCGCCGGTTCGTGCGAATGTGAGCGGGGCGAGCTTGTGTACTGAGCTCGAGCACTTGGTCGCCGCCGGGTTGAGCCCGGCCGAGGCACTCACCGCCGCGACCGCGGCGCCGGCCCGGCACTTCCGGTTGGTCGACCGGGGGCGGATTGCCGTCGGGTATCGCGCCGACCTGGTTCTCACGTCGGCCGACCCGACCCGTGACATCCGCAACCTGCGGACCATGCACACCATCTGGAAGAACGGTCACCAGGTCGACCGCACCCCGCCGCAGGAATAGCCCGAAATCACCTCCACCTCCGCTGGACAGCCGGACCCCGCGCCATTGCAATCCTCGGGAGCCGGGAGCCGGGAGCCGGGAGCCGGGAGCCGGGAGCCGGGAGCCGGGAGCCGGGAGCCGGGAGCCGGGAGCCGGGAGCCGGGAGCCGGGAGCCGGGA
>NZ_JBVJMQ010000002.1:386743-402991 GCF_055584105.1 Kribbella sp. NPDC104218 | reverse complement strand
GGAGCCGCGTCCGGCTGTGCTCCCACGACGCGGCGCAGTCGGCCGGTTGAGAGCGTGGAGGGGTCGTGCGCAGGTTGTTCGGGGCGGGGTGCCGGCGTGGCGGTCGAGGAGGGAACGAACGTGCCGCGGGGTGGTCCGGGTGGTTGGTGGGGTGGGGCGGCGGCGTGGCGGTCGAGGGAGTGGAGGGATGCGCCGGTGGGTCTGTGAACGTGTGGGCTGCGTGTGCGGGGGTGCTGGTCGGCAGGGTTCTGGTGGTGGCGGGATGGGGCGGGATGCCGGCGGAGCGTTCGGGTGGTTGGTGGGGTGGGGCGGCGGCCTGGCGGTCGAGGGAGGGGGTGGATGTGCCGGTGGGTTTGTGAACCTGTGCGGGGGTGCTGGTCGGCAGGGTTCTGGTGGTCGGGGGATGGGGCGGGGTGCCGGAGGGGCGTTTGGGGGGGTGGTGGGGCATTAAGGACAGGAGGTGGTGGGGTGGGCGTTGGGGGTGGACGGCTGGGTGGGGGTGTGGGGGAGGGGGTTGGGTGGGTACTTCCTGTTGTTGGGGTTGGGTTAGCGGGGTGGGGGGAGGCGGTTGGGGAGGAAGGTGCTGGATTTGTCTTGGCCGGTGGCTCGCCATTGCTGGGCGGTGTACCAGTGGCCGGTTTTCTGGAAGCGGTTGAGGGTGAGGCTGTCCAGGAGGTAGGCGTTCTTGTCGAGGGTGACTTCGCCGGCGGGGATGGTGGCGCCGGAGTTCTGGACGATGCCGGTGGCGGTGGTGCCGCCGCGCATGGTGACCTGGTTGCCGGTGATGGAGATGTCGCGGAGGAGGTTGCGGCCCCAGGGGCCGGAGCCGCGGGTGCGGGACTGGACGGAGATGCCGTTGACGTTGTTGGCCACGACGTTGTCGCGGACCTGGACGTTCGACGAGGTGTTGATGTTGATACCGCCGCCGTCCCAGAGCGAGGTGCCGGAGCCGCGGCCGGTGCCGTGGCCGTTGCCGATGACGAGGTTGCCGGAGATGACGCCGTTGCGGCCGATCTCGAAGCGGATGCCGTCGGCGGCGTTGCCGGAGATGGTGTTGCCGCTGAAGGTGCGGCCGTCGTCGTAGGCGTCGCTCCACAGGCCGACGCCGCGGTTGGCGTTGATCAGGTTGCCGCTGACCGTGCCGCCCTTGGACCAGGTGGTCTTGATCCCGCCGGACTCCCAGTCGGCGATCCAGAAGCCGTCGGTGTTGTTGTCGCTGACGATGTTGCCGGAGATCGTGCCGTTCAGCGTGCTGTACTGGCCGATCCCGAGCTGGCCGTTGTGGTGGATGTTGTTCTTCTCGAGGACGGCGCCGTCGGCGTTGACGAGCATCACGCCGACGGCGTGGTTCCAGCGGATGTCGTTACCGGACACGCGCCAGCCGTGGCCGAGGACGACGGCGCCGCCTTGGGGCGGGGTGGCGAAGTGCTCGATCGTCAGGTCGCGGACGGTGACCTTGGTCGCCTTGCTCTCGATGGCGGTCGCGGTCTTCGACATCTCGACCGGGCGGTTGCGCGGGTCGTCGCCGAGGTAGACGGCGTTCGCGGCGTAGTCGGCGTAGAAGGTGCCGGGGGCAACCTTGTCGCGGGTCGCGACGCGCTTGAGGTGCTTGCCGTTCAGGAAGACCTGCTCGCGGAGGTAGCAGATGTTCGCCACGTTGTCCTCACACTGACCGGTCCGCCCGTACGCCGCCGGCAGGACGCCGGTCGTCACCCAGTCGCCGTTGGACGCCGCCCACTTCGTCAGCGGGACGGAGCCGGTGAGGATCGCGCCCGGGAGCCCGGTCAGCACCTGCTGGGACTTGGGCCGGATCGTCTTGGTGATGCGATGCAGACCCGAGGCGAAGCAGAACGTCGTACCGACGGCACCCGCGGCGACCACCTCGGCCGCGTTCTGGGCCGTCGTGATTGTCGTACCGGCGCAGGCCGGCGCGTTCGGCGGCTTCGTCGGGGTGGGCGTGTCGACCGGCTCCTCGACAGGCACAGTCCGGACGGTGATCGGCCCCACCGTGAGCGGCGTCGACGGCAGCACAGTCGGCAGCCCGGACGGCAGCGCGGTGGGCAGCACAGACGGCGGCTCCGGCAGGACGCTGGTCGGAGTGGACGTCGGGACGTCGTCCGGCGTTGCTGAAACCGCTGCCGGGCCGGGGGTCGGCGTACCGGCGGGGATCACCGCGGTACCGGCGACCTCGAACGGCACCGGCGTGTCGGCGGCGCGTGGCAGGTAGGGGACGGCGCCGTCGGACAGGCGGAGACCGACGGTGCCGGGGGCGCCCAGGGCCTGCTGGGCGAGGACGGCGGCGGCGATGGCGCCGGTCGTCAGGAGCGCGAATGCGGTGCGGGGTTTCTTCACGAGGAGCCTCCGGGGGCACAGGTGTTCCTCTGCGCACCCCCCATGGCGCGACTTCAAGTCAGCAGCGTACTACGTCTGGTAGTCAATGCAATACGCAATGTTTGTTGCTTTGTGCCCGCAATCCGGAAGTTGCACCCGGCATCGATCACACAGCGCGAATTCGGTTGCGAACAGTAATTGCCCCCGACAACGGGCCCCCGGCAACGGCCCGACGGCCTGGATACGGGCTCAGTTCGTGCTGAACGTGCTGGCCGCGTCCAGACCGGCGCTCTGCCAGGCCAGCGCGGACAATTTGGCGCCGAGGTTGGCGAAGTGCTTGGCGCCGAGCCCGTCGACCACGTAGTCGTTGTCGCTGAACGTCACTTCACCGGCCGGGAGCGGGGCGGCCTTGTTCTGCACCGTCCCGGTCGCCTGGGCGCCGGTCATCGTGACCGTGTTCCCGGTGACCGCGACGTCCCGCAGCAGGTAGGCGCCCCACGGGCCGGCGCCGCGGGTCCGGGACTGGATCGTGATCCCGTTCACGTTCCCCGTCAGCCGGTTGTCGCGGACCTCGACGTTCGACGAGGTGTTGATGTTGATCCCGCCGCCGTCCCACAGGGTCTTGCCGGAGCCGCGCCCGGTGCCGTGGCCGTTACCGGTGATGACGTTGGCGGAGATGACGCCGTTGCGGCTGATCTCGAACCGGATGCCGTCGGCCAGGTTCCCGACGATGGTGTTACCGCTGATCACCCGGCCGTCGTCGGCGACGTCCGCCCAGATCCCGACGCCGCGGTTGGCCTTGATCAGGTTCCCGCTGACCGTTCCCGAGGAGCGGGTGGACTTGATCCCGCCGGACTCCCAGTCCGCGACCCAGAATCCGTCGGTGTTGTTCTCGCTGATCACGTTCCGGGTCACGGTCGCCGCGGCCGAGCTGTACTGGCCGAGGCCGAGCTGCCCGTTGTGGTGGATCAGGTTCTTCTCGATCCGCGCCTTGGCCGCCTGCACCAGCATCACGCCGACGGCGTGGTTCCAGCGGACGTCGTTCGCCGTCACCTGCCAGCCCGGCCCCGAGACCAGGGCCCCGGACTGCGGCGCGCTGGCGAAGTGCTCGATGGTCAGCCCGCGGACGACGACGCCCGTCGCGCCGGACTCGATCGCGGTCTTCGTCTTCGACATCTCGACCGACCGCCCGGCCGGGTTGGAGCCGATGTGGACGGCGTTCGCGGCGTAATCGGCGTAGAAGTTGCCCGGAGCCACCGCGGCGGCGCTCGCGACCCGGGTCAGGTGGGCGCCGTCGATGAAGACCTGCTCGCGCAGGTGGCAGATGTTGGCGACGTTGTCCTCGCACTGCCCCGACTTCCCGTACGCCGCCGGCAGCACGCCACGCACCACCCAGCGGTCGCCGTCCCGCGTGAAGCCGGTCAGCGGCACCGATCCGGTCAGGACGGCGCGCGCCGAGCTGGCGAGCACTTGACCGGCCTTGGGGCGGATCGTCGTCCCGATCCGGTGCAGACCGGCCGCGAAGCAGAACTTCGCGCCCGCGGCGCCGTCCGAGATGACCGAGGCCGCATCGTCACCGGGCTTGATCACGGTGCCGCTGCAGGGCCCGGCCACCGCGGGGCCCGCGTCGGCCTGGTCGACGACCGGAACGGTCGGCGCGGCGGTCGTGACCGGCGGCTTGGACGGCGTGACGGGGGCCGACGGCTTCGGCTTCGAGCTCGGCCGCGCGGTCGGCGTGTGCTTCGGGGACGCCGGTTTGCCGGGCGCCGGAGTGGTCGCCCGAGGGGTTGGCTGCTTCTTGCCGGCCTGGATCTGCTCGGCGTCGGGGCGTGACTTGGCGGCGGTTGTCGCGTTGTTCTCAGTTGCGATCACTGGCAGGGCGACCGTAACGACAGCGACGGCGGCAGCGATTAGAGCTGCGAGCCAAGACTTTCTCAACGCACCCTCCGAGGGTTGCGGTTCACCAATCCGCCTGGCGACACCAGGCGTAGCCACCGCGAGACTTAAGGTAGTGCCATGCGGGTCGCCATGTTGCACAACCGTTACCGGAGCGGTCAACCCAGTGGCGAGAACACCGTTGTCGCGCAAACGGTTGATTTGCTGGGTAACTCAGGACATGAGATCGACCTCTACGCCCGAAACAGCGACGATATCGCCGGGATGGGCCGAAAAGATCGCGCACTGTTACCGTTCCGCTCCGTCTGGTCATATTCGGCCGAACGCGATTTAACACAGCTATTGCAGGCGAATCGGCCCGATGTGGTGCACGTCCACAACACTTTCCCGCTGTTCAGCCCGTCGGTACTGCGCGCCGCGGCGAAGCTCGGCCTGCCGATCGTCGCGACCCTGCACAACTTCCGGTTGATGTGCGCGAACGCCGTCCTCCAGCGCGACGGCCGGCCCTGCGACTCCTGCGTCGGCAAGCTGCCGCTGGCCGCCGTCCGGCACAGCTGCTACCGCGAGTCGCGCGTCCAGACGTTGCCGCTGGCCACCAGCATCGGCGTCCACAGCAGCCTGCACACCTGGCAGCGCTACGTCACCACCCTGATCGCGCCGTCGGAGTTCGTCCGGGAGCGGTACGCCGCGCACGGGTACGACGCCGATCGGATCGTCGTGAAACCGCACGCCGTCCCGCATGACGGTCAGGTCCGCGGCGGGCCGGGGGAGGCCGTCGTCTTCCTCGGGCGCCTGGTCGAGGACAAGGGGTTCGCGGATCTGTTGCGGGCCTGGGATTCCTCGCTCGGCCGGCTCGTCGTGATCGGCGACGGCCCGCTGCGCGCCGAGGCCGAGGCGCGGGCGCGCGAAGACCTGTCGATTCAGGTACTTGGGCAACTTCCGTGGGCCCGCTGTATGGAAGTCCTTCGCGAAGCGCGCGCCGTCGTCGTCCCGGCGCGTTCGTATGAGACCTTCGGTCTCGTGGTGGTGGAGGCGTTCGCGCACGGCGTTCCGGTGGTCGCGTCCCGGCTCGGCGCGCTGGCCGAGCTGGTGGACGACGGCGAGACCGGCGCGCTGTTCGAGCCCGGGGATGCCGAGGGGCTGCGGAAGGCGATCGGGCTGGTGAGCGATCCGGTGACTTCGGTAGCCTTCGGCGAGCGGGCCCGACAGGTCTATCTCGACCGCTTCACCCCGGAGCGCGACCTCGCGGCCACGGAGAGGATCTACTCGGATGCGATCGCCCGGTACGCCGACGGCGCGCGCGGCCGGAGGGGACGCTGGGCCAGTCGTGACGCAGGGGTATAGGGTCACACGCGTCGGGACCGGAGCGTCCCGACCGAGAGAAAGCTCCGTGGGGGAGCAGCAGGGGGAACGTAGCTTGCCGCAGATCGGATTTCTGGCCGGGGTCTTCGACCTGTTCCACGTCGGGCATCTCGACGTGCTCGGGCATGCCCGCCAGGCGTGCGACCGGCTGGTGGTGGGAGTGCTGAGCGACGAGTGGGCCGTCGAGGCCTGGGGTGCGCGGCCCGTCGTACCGCTGCTGGAGCGGGCGCAGATCCTCGAGCACCTGCGGGTCGTCGACGAGGTGATCGCGGTGGACGACGTCCGTCCGCGATGGCTGCTCGGTGAGCTGGGCGTGACGACGGTGTTCGCCGCCGGCGGCACGGACGGCGTCCTCGGGCCGGACGAGCTGACCGGCGTCCCGGCGGCGCGGATCACCCAGCTGCCAGACGGGCGCATCTCGCGCAGCACGATCCTGCGGGCCGCGATCGACCAGCGGCAGTCCCGCAGCTCGGTGGCATGAGCGCGGGCACGCTCGGCGAGGTCGTCGCCCGGCTGTCCCAGGCGCAGAAGCCGTCCGCGGGCACCCCGGCGTACTCGCGGTTCGTCAACCGGCGGATCGGCCGCGTCTTCGCGGCCGCCGCCTTTCTGGCCGGCCGGACGCCGAACCAGGTGAGCATCACCAGCGGGCTCTGCTCGCTGGCCGGGATCGTGCTGATCGCGACGGTCCGGCCGTCGTTCGGGCTCGCGCTCGCGGTGACCGCGCTGCTGGTGCTGGGCTACGGCCTGGACTCCGCGGACGGGCAGCTGGCCCGGTTGCGGGGCGGTGGCTCGCCGCTGGGCGAGTGGCTCGACCACATGATCGACTCGGTGAAGATCGTGCTGCTGCACAGCGCCGTCCTCATCTCGTTCTACCGGTTCGATGCTTTCGGCAACGACCTGGTGCTGCTCGTGCCGCTGGCCTATGTGTGTATGTCGTCGGTGCTGTTCTTCGGGCTGATCCTGATCGACCAGCTGCGTCGGCGGCACAGTGACGCCGCGCAGAAACCCAACCAGCGTGGCGATTCGGTGCTGAAGTCGTTGCTGATCGCACCGAGTGACTACGGCGTCCTCTGCCTGGTCTTCCTCGCGTTCGGGACGCCGGCGGTGTTCGGCGTCCTGTACGGCGCGTTGCTCGCCGTCAACCTGGTGTTCCTCGCGGCCGCGGTGCGGAAGTGGTACCGCGAGATGGCGGCGCTCGGGGCGGCGGGCTGATGGGCGTCGTCGGCTACGCGCCGGGTGTCTACGACATGTTCCACATCGGGCATCTGAACATCCTGCGCCGGGCCCGCGAGCACTGCGACCACCTGATCGCGGGCGTCGTCGAGGACGACGTCGTCACCCGGATCAAGGGCCGGCCGCCGGTGGTGCCGCACGACGAGCGGATGGAGGTCGTGCGCGCGCTCGGTCTGGTCGACGAGGTCGTGAGCGACTGGTCCAGCGACAAGTTCGAGATGTGGAAACAGCTGCGGTACGACGTCCTGTTCAAGGGCGACGACTGGAAGGGCGCCGAGAAGGGGACGCGGCTCGAGCGGTTGCTCGGCGAGGTCGGGGCCCAGGTGCACTACTTCCCGTACACGGCGTCCACGTCGAGCACCGATCTGCGCCGCCTGCTGGAGGGATTGAGCTGATGTCGAGCCGGCCGAAGGTCCTGATCAGCGCCTACGCGTGCCGGCCGCAGGGCGGTTCGGAGCCCGGCGCCGGCTGGGCCTGGGCCAAGGCGGCGGCGCGCGACCACGACGTGTGGCTGCTGACGCGCGGCAAGTTCGCGCACGAGATCGCCGAGGAGCTCGCGCTCCGGCCGCTCCCGGGGCTGACCGTCGTCCCGCTGGAGCTGCCGCGATGGGTGCTGAAGCTGCGCCGGCGTCCGGCCGATGTGTACTGGTACTACCCGCTCTGGCAGCGGCTGGCGGGGCGGACGGCGCGCCGGTTGCACGCCGAGCACACGTACGACGTCATCCACCACCTCACCTTCGCCGTCGACTGGATGGCGGCGGGGGTCGTGCAGCCGTCGTCCGCGAAGGTGATCTGGGGGCCGGTGGGCGGCTCGACGACCGCGCCGCTCTCGATGGCGCAGTGGCTCGGGGCGCGCGGCGTCGCGGGTGAGCTGGTCCGCCGCGTCTACACCGGGTTGCGGCGGCGCCTGACCGGCCGTCGGACGGCGCGCTCGGCCGACCTGATGGTTGCCCAGAACAACGACGTCGCCGAGACCTTCCGGGCGTCCGCGCGCGAGATCGTCGTCCAGCCGAATGTCGCGATCCGCCGGTTCACGGCGTCCGGTCCCTACGAGCCGTTCGGTCCGCCGGGGGTGAAGACCGCGCTGTTCGTCGGCCGGTTGATCCCGTGGAAGGGCGTCCTGCTCGCGATCAGCACCCTCGCCCGGCCCGAGGCCGCCGGCTGGGAGCTCCGCATCATCGGCGACGGGCCCGACTGGGAGCGCGCCGAGCGCCTCGCCGAGCAGCTCGGCGTCCGCGACCGCGTCGAGTTCACCGGCCAGCTGCCGCGCGAGTCCGTCCTGGCCGCCATGTTCCGCGCGGACGCCGTCCTCGCGCCAGCCCTCCGCGAAGCCGCCGGCTGGGCCGTCACCGAAGCCCTCGCCTCGGGCTGCCCCGTCGTCTGCCTCGACCGCGGCGGCCCCTCCGTCATCGTCGGCCCCGGCGAAGGCGTCGCCGTCCCCTGGCGCGGCGACGTAGTCGGCGAACTCGCCAAGGCCCTCGCCTCCCTCGACGGCCGCATCACCCCCGTCGACCGCTGGGGCCCAGACCGCCTCCCAGACCTCCTCGCCACCTGGTACGACACAGCCCGCGTTTCCCGCTGAGCGGCCCCGCCCCGCCCTGTTCTTCCTGCTTGAGTCTATCGGTGGGAGTGGGGTCGCCTGGGGCGTTGTCCACAGGCTTCCCGGAGTCGTGTTGAGGTTTCGGCCGGAGGTGTTCGCTGGTGCTGCCGCAGATGCCGGACCGAGGTTGCGGTTGGGGTGGGTCATCCGGCTGGGGCGCTCGGTGCGGTTCGGGTTCGTGGTGGGGTGGTGCATCGGGCCGGGGTTGGGCGCTCGGTGCGGTTCGGGTGGGCCGTGGTCGTTGTTCGGAAGTTTTGGGTCGCTCTGCGGCTTTTTGTTTCCGGGGAGGGGCGGGTGGACCTGTGGGGGGAGTGGTAGGGCGGTGGGGGGATTCCAGGGTTTGGGCTTGTGGTGTTGGACATGTGTGGGGGAGCGGGAGTGTGTGACGATGGTTGATGTGACGACTATCGCCGGTGGGCAGAAGTCTTTGCCGTTGCTGTTCTTGGGGCAGAACACGGATCCGCATTCGGAGCGGGGGGTCGAGTGTCCGGGGGCGTTGCCGCCGGCTTCGGATCCTGATCTGGTGGAGCGGGCGTTGAAGGCCAAGGCTGCGCTGGGTGACCGGGTGTTCGTGCTGGGTCACCATTATCAGCGGGACGAGGTGATTCAGTTCGCCGATGTCACCGGGGACTCGTTCAAGCTGGCGCGGGACGCGGCGAACCGGCCGGACGCGCCGTACATCGTGTTCTGCGGTGTGCACTTCATGGCGGAGTCGGCCGACATTCTGACGAACGAGAATCAGACGGTGATCCTGCCGGATCTGGCCGCTGGGTGCTCGATGGCCGACATGGCGCGGATCCAGCAGGTCGAGGCGGCGTGGGAGGCGCTGGCCGACGCGGGTGTGGCCGACGTGACCGTGCCGGTCACCTATATGAACTCGAGTGCCGACATCAAGGCGTTCTGCGGCCGCAACGGCGGTGCGGTGTGTACGTCGTCCAACGCGGACGTCGCGCTGGAGTGGGCGTTCGAGCAGGGCGAGAAGGTGCTCTTCCTGCCCGACCAGCACCTCGGGCGGAACACCGCCGTCATGAAGATGGGGATCTCACTCGACGAGTGCGTGGTCTACGACCCGCACAAGCCGGGCGGCGGGCTGACCAAGGAGCAGCTGGCCGCGGCGAAGATGATCCTGTGGCGCGGGCACTGCTCGGTGCACGGCCGGTTCACGCCCGAGTCGGTGGACGACGTCCGCGCGCGGGTTCCTGGGGTGAACGTGATCGTGCACCCGGAGTGCCGGCACGAGGTCGTCACGAAGGCTGATCTGGTCGGGTCGACGGAGTACATCATCAAGAAGCTGGAGTCCGCCGAGCCCGGGACGTCGTGGGCCGTCGGGACCGAGCTCAACCTGGTGCAGCGGCTGGCCAAGCAGCACGCGGACAAGAACATCGTCTTCCTCGACAAGACGGTCTGCTACTGCGCCACGATGAACCGGATCGATCTCCCGCACTTCGTCTGGGCCCTCGAGAACCTGGTCGCCGGTCACGTCGTCAACCCGATCAAGGTGGACGCCGACACCGAGCACTACGCCAAACTCGCGCTCGACCGGATGCTCGCCCTCCCGGGCAAAACCGCGCGGGACTGACGAGCTGTCGGTAAGAACATGAGGTGGTGCCGCCCGCGTCCCTCGGCGTCGAGGGCGCAGGCGGACGGCGGTCGCCGCCGGGCGACTACCTCATGTCGTTATCGACGGGACTGGCGGCAGAGGTGGTCGGCGGCGCGGGTGGTTTCGGGTAGGCGGTAGCGCGGCGCGAGGTGGAGGACGTGGGCGACCGCGGTCGGCAGGCTGATGCGGTGGCCGATCGAGACGTAGACGGGCTTCACGCCGTCCTGCGTCCGGAGGACCGCGCCGACGAGCTCGCCGTCGAGGATGAGGTCGGCGGTGGAGCCGCGCGGCGCAGCGGGAGCGGCGTGCGTGCCGACGAAGGCGGTTTTGGCGACGCCGAGAGCTGGAATGCCGGTCAGGACGCCGAGGTGGGAGGCGAGGCCGAAGCGGCGTGGGTGGGCGATACCGGCGCCGTCGCAGACCAGCAGGTCGGGGGTGGTCGTGAGCTGGTCCAAGGCGGCCAGCAACGCGGGGATCTCCCGGAACGCGAAGAGCCCCGGAACGTACGGGAACGTCGTCCGGCCGTGGATCACCACGCGGTCGACCTCGGCCAGGCTCTCCCAATCCAGGACGACGATCGCCGCCGTCAGCTGGTCACCGTCGTACGCCACGTCCAGACCGGCGACGTGCCGAGGCGCCGGGCCCTGGTCGGTGCGGTCGACGTCGTGGCGGAGCTGCTCCTGGACGGCGATCGCCTCGGCGGCGGTTGTGGGCCAGTTCACGTGTAGACCGTAGACCGAGATGGCAGGAGGCGGTCCACCTGGCCGGTGGGGGAAGATGACCGCATGCGAGTGCTGATTGCGCCGGACAAGTTCGCCGGGACGTTGAGCGCGGTGGAGGCGGCCGCGGCCATTGAAGAGGGCTGGCGGCGCCGGGATCCGGAGGCCGAGGTGCTCGTGGCGCCGATGGCGGACGGCGGCCCCGGGTTCATCGACGTGCTGTCCGCGGTGGTCGACGGGACGCTGCTGTCGGTGACGGTGCGTGGCCCGCTCGGCGATGACACCCCGGCGACCGTGCTGGTGGCGGGAGAGACGGCGTACGTCGAGACCGCCCAGGCCTGCGGCCTGCACCTGGTCGAGCCGGCGGATCGGCGTCCTGAGGACGGGACGACGTACGGCGTCGGTCAGCTGATCGCCGCCGCGGTGGACGCCGGGGCGAAGCGGATCATCCTCGGCCTGGGCGGCTCCGGGACGAACGACGCCGGCGCGGGTCTGCTGGCCGCGCTCGGAGCAACCGCTGTGGACGGCGATCTGGCGGTCGGAGCGGCCGGATTGGCCGAGCTGACGGCGGTGGATCTGGAGCCGGCGCTGACGCGAGTGGCCGGGATCGAGTTCGTGGCCGCCAGCGACGTCGAGAACCCGATGCTCGGGCTGCGCGGCGCGACCAACATCTTCGGCACGCAGAAGGGCATCGCGGACGAGCGGAAGCCCGCTGTGGACGGGTGGCTGACCAAGTTCGCGGAGCTGGCCGGCCGGAAGACCGCCGACCAGAAGGGCGCGGGTGCGGCCGGCGGGCTCGGTTACGCCCTGTTACTGCTCGGCGCCGAGCGGGTGTCCGGGATCGACCTGGTCGCGGAGCTGACCGGGCTGAAGGACAAGGCGGCGCGGGTCGACCTAGTGCTCAGCGGTGAGGGCGCGTTCGACTTCCAGTCCCGCGACGGCAAGGTGATCGCCGGGGTGGCCAAGGTCGCGAACGACGCCATGCGGCCGTGCGTGGTGCTGGCCGGCAAGGTGCTGATCGGGTCGCGGGAAATGCGCACGATGGGGGTGGAATCGGCGTACTCGCTGGTGGACGCCGTCGGCGAGGCGCAGGCGTTCGCGGACCCGCACGGCTCGCTCGCGACGGTCGCGGAGCGGGTCGCGAAGACCTGGGCGCGCTGACAGGATTCTTGATCCTGAAAACTGGTGTGCGACCATGGGAATGTTCACGGACCGGGCGCTGTTGCCGGTGTTGACAGGACTTTTGCGAGATGACTGGAGTCAGGAATGACTGAAGCGCAGACCGAGCAGACCGTCGCCAGTGGTGTGCTCCTCACCGACGGGGCCGCAGCCAAGGTGAAGGCGCTGCTCGACCAGGAAGGCCGCGACGACCTCGCGCTCCGGGTCGCCGTACAGCCGGGTGGCTGCTCCGGGCTCCGGTACCAGCTGTTCTTCGACGAGCGGCAGCTCGACGGCGACGTGGTGGCCGACTTCGACGGTGTGAGCGTCGTCACGGACCGGATGAGCGCGCCGTACCTCAAGGGTGCGTCGATCGACTTCGTGGACACGATCGAGAAGCAGGGCTTCACGATCGACAACCCGAACGCGACCGGCTCCTGCGCCTGCGGCGACTCGTTCAACTGAGCTAGCCCCCGAAAGCCCCCGGCGCCCACGTGGCGTCCGGGGGCTTTCGCATGAAGAAAACACTTGTTGGGTACGGAGCCGCTCGTGTGGGATTACATCACCGAGCGTTACTCGCAGCTCCTCTACCAGAGCTATCAGCACCTGAGCCTGGTCATCCAGTGCGTGCTGCTGGCGACCGTGATCGCCGTCGGGCTGGCGGTCGTCGTGCACCGCAACCCGCGGATCGCCGCGCTGGCCGGCGGGGTGAGCGCGATCGGCCTGACGATTCCGTCGTTCGCGCTGCTCGGCCTGCTGATCCCGCTGGCCGGGATCGGGACGGCGACCTCGGTCGTCGCGGTCACCTTCTACGCGGTCCTGCCGATCCTGCGGAACGCCGTCGTCGGCCTGGCCGGCGTCGACGCGACGCTGATCGAGTCCGCCCGCGGGATGGGGATGGGCGCGATCCGGACGCTGCTGCGGATCGAGATCCCGCTGGCCTGGCCGGTCATCCTGGCCGGGGTCCGGGTGTCGGCGCAGATGTCGATGGGGATCGCCGCGATCGCGGCGTACGTGCTCGGGCCCGGCCTGGGCAGTTTCATCTTCACCGGTCTGACCCAGATCGGCGGCGCGAACGCGCTGAACGCGGCGCTCGTCGGCACGCTCGGGGTCGTGCTGCTGGCGCTCGTCCTGGACGCATTGCTGCTGCTTGTCGGCCGCCTGACCACCTCGAGGGGTATCCGTGTCTGAAATCAGTGGCGTCGACATCGAGCTGACCGATGTGGTCAAGCGCTATCCGGGCCAGAAGAAGGCGGCCGTCGAGGGGCTCAGCCTGCACATCCCGGCCGGTGAGATCGTGATGTTCGTCGGGCCGTCGGGATGCGGTAAGACGACATCGCTGAAGATGATCAACCGGCTGATCCAGCCGACGTCCGGGAGCATCCGGATCGGCGGCGAGGACATCAGCCGCCAGGACGACGACGATCTGCGCCGCCGGATCGGGTACGTGATCCAGGGTGGCAGCCTGTTCCCGCACATGACCGTGACACAGAACATCGCGCTGGTCCCGGGCCTGCTGGGCTGGGACCGGCGGCGGACGGCGGAGCGCGTCGACGAACTGCTCGAACTCGTCGGGCTGGACCCGGCGCGGTATCGCGACCGGTATCCGCGGGAGCTGTCCGGCGGGCAGCAGCAGCGGGTCGGGGTCGCGCGCGGGCTGGCCGCGGATCCGCCGGTGATCTTGATGGACGAGCCGTTCGGCGCGGTCGACCCGATCACCCGGCAGCGGTTGCAGGACGAGCTGCTCAGCATCCAGGAGGAGCTGCGCAAGACGATCGTCTGCGTCACCCACGACTTCGACGAGGCGGTCAAACTCGGGGACCGGATCCTGATCCTGACCGAGGGCGCGCAGATCGCGCAGTACGACAAACCCGAGGCGATCCTGGCGAACCCGGCCAACCGCTTCGTCGCGGACTTCGTCGGCGCGGGCGCCGCGCTGAAACAGCTCACGCTCAGCCGGGTCAGCGAGATCGAGCTGAGCCGCCCGACGGTCGCGGAGGTGGGCGCGGCCGCGTCCCCGGTGCTGACCGCGGCGAAGGCGGCCGGGGACACGTCGGTAGTCATCCTCGACGGCAAACGGCGTCCGGTCGACTGGATGTGGACGACCGATCTCGACGGCCTCGACACCGTCCCGGCCCCACCCGACGACACCGACCTGGTCACCATCGACCGCCGGGCCACCCTCAACGACGCCCTCGACACCATGCTGATGTCCAGCCACGGCAGCGCCGTCGTCACCGGACGCCGTGACGAGTACCTCGGCGTCGTCGACTTCCAAGCCGTCGTCACCCGAATCCAGGAACACCACGAAGAACAAGCCGCCGCGAGCAGCGCGGACAGGTCGACGGCGGACGCTGACGCCCCGGCGGCGGCTACACGGTTGCCTGCCGACGAAACAGCCGCAGCGGGCTCCCGGCCGGACTCGGGGGAGCCGGCGTGACCGCGCTTGATCCTGGGCCGGATACGGAGCCGGTGGCTGGGAAGAACTTGGCTGATGCGAAGGCTACGGCTGCGGGGCTGGCGAGCTCGCGGCGGCGGCGTCCTAGCTGGGGTGTGTTGTTGGGGCAGCCGTTGTTCGTAGCTGTGGTGATTGCGGGGTGGGCGGTTTGGCGGAGTCGTGCTGAGTTGGACGCGATTGAGCAGCGGCAGCTGGAGTGGGGGTTGCTGGGTCGGCTGACGGTGCAGCACTTGCAGCTGACTGTGGTGGCGACGGTGATCGTGCTGGTGATCGCGGTGCCGCTGGGGATTGCGCTGACGCGGCCTGGGGTGAAGCGGGCGGCGCCCGTGGTGGTCGCGGTCGCGAACGCGGGGCAGGCGGCGCCGGTGATCGGGTTGGTGGTGCTGCTGGCGATCTGGCTCGGGTTCGGGTTCTGGACGGCGATCCTGGCGCTCTGCCTGTACGCGATCCTGCCGGTCCTTCGAAACACGATCGTCGGCCTGCAGAGTGTCGACCCGACGCTGGTCGAGGCCGGTCGCGGAATGGGGATGTCGAA
Organism: Kribbella sp. NPDC104218; assembly: GCF_055584105.1. Lineage (NCBI taxonomy): Bacteria > Bacillati > Actinomycetota > Actinomycetes > Propionibacteriales > Kribbellaceae > Kribbella > Kribbella sp. NPDC104218. The sequence goes on along the minus strand of NZ_JBVJMQ010000002.1, from coordinate 388,099 downwards.
TCGCGCGGTCCTCGGCCGGATCGAGCTGCCGCTCGCCGTCCCGGTGATCATGGCCGGCATCCGGACGGCGCTCGTCCTCGTCGTCGGGACGGCGACGCTCGCGACGTTCATCGACGCGGGCGGGCTCGGCAGTCTGATCACCACCGGTATCCGGCTGCTGCGCTATCCGGTTCTGATCAGCGGCGCGATCCTGGTCGCGGCGCTGGCGCTGCTGATCGACTGGGCGGGCCGAGTCCTCGAAGAGGTCACCCGGCCGAGGGGGCTCGAATGAAGAAGCTGATGGCAACAGCCCTTGTCCTCCTGCTGTCGGCCTGCGGCCTCGGCACCAGCGGCGGGTTCGTGCCGACCGGCGCCCTCAACGCGCCGCTCAAGGACGTCGACCTGCACGGGCTCGAGATCGGGATCGGCTCGAAGAGCTTCCAGGAGCAACTGATCCTCGGCAAGATCGCCGCGATCCTGCTGCAGTCGGCCGGCGCCGAGGTGAAGGACCTGACGAACATGCCGGGCAGTGACACGTCCCGGCAAGCGATGCTGCAGGACCAGATCCAGCTCTCCTGGGAGTACACCGGCACGGCCTGGATCTCCTACCTCGGCCACGAGACCGGTATCCCCGACAAACAGAAGCAGTACGACGCGGTCAGCAAGGAGGATCGCGAGAAGTACGGCCTGATCTGGCTCAAACCCGCGCCGATGAACAACAGCTACGGGTTCGCCGTCACCCGCAAGGAGTCCGAGCGGCTGAAACTCACCAAGCTGTCCCAGGTGGCGAGCCTGCCGGCCAAGGAGCGCACGTTCTGCGTCGAGTCCGAGTTCGCGAACCGGAACGACGGATTCGAGCCGATGCTGAAGCACTACGGCGTCCCGCTCGGCTCCGGCGTCCAGCGCGACAACGTTCGTACCCTCGACACCGGCGCGGTCTACGTCGCGACCAGCAAGGGCGACTGCCTGCTCGGCGAGATCTTCACCACCGACGGCCGGATCAAGGCGCTCGACCTGGTCGTGCTCGAGGACGACAAGGCGTACTTCCCGGCGTACAACGTCGCGCCGGTGGTCGCCAAGAAGGTGCTCGACCAGTACCCGCAGCTGCCGAAGCTGTTCGAGCCGGTCTCGGACAAACTGACCGACGAGGTGCTGATCGACCTGAACGCCCAGGTCGACGTCGACGGCCGCGAGCCCGCCGACGTCGCCATGGACTGGCTGGTCAAGGAAGGGTTCGTCACGCGGGACTGACGCGGGCGTGGAGCCGGCTGCGGAAGAGGTTCGTTGACGAAAAGCGGTCGCTCCAAGGACCCCGTGACCCAACCCCAGTGGCCGCCAGTCAACCCACCGAAAACACCCGGCCCCGCCAGGGAGACG
>NZ_JBVJMQ010000002.1:97789-386733 GCF_055584105.1 Kribbella sp. NPDC104218 | reverse complement strand
CCTTCCACGCCCCACTGGCTCCACGATTGGTGGGTGGGAAGGGGGGGTGGTCGCCGGGGGGGACGCGTGGGGTATGGGACCCGGCTGCGAACGATGTTCGTTAACGAACATCGTTCGCTACAGTGACCTCGTGACCCAGTCGCCGTGGCAGCCGGTCAGCCCGCCGAAACCACCGCGCCCGGCCAGGGAGCCGCTGACGCGGGAGCGGATCGTGGACGCCGCGATGCGGCTGCTCGTCGAGCACGGCTACGACGCGGTCTCGATGCGGAAGGTCGCTCAGCAGCTGGGCACCGGGCAGGCGTCGCTGTACGCGCACGTGGCGAACAAGGGTGAGCTCGATCAGCTGCTCGTGAATCGGGCCGCCGAGCAGATGGAGTTCCCGGCCGCGGCGGATCCGGAGCGCTGGCAGGAGCAGCTCAAGGACTGCATGCGCGAGATGCTTAGCGTGCTGCGGGCGAACCCGGGGGTCGCGCGGGCCGCGATCGGCCAGGTCCCGCTGGGGGAGCCGGCGCTGCTCAGCACCGAGAAGTTCCTCGCGATCCTGAAGGCCGGCAAGCTGCCTGATCAGGCCGCCGCCTGGGCGGTCGACCTGATCCCGCTCTACGTCACCGCGGTCTCGTTCGAGGAGACCGTGCAGAGCGCCTCCGCGTGGACGCCTGCGGATCGGGAGGCGTACGTCGGCCGGATGCGCAGCTACTTCGCAGAGCTGCCGGCCGACCGGTTTCCGTTCACTCTGGCGCTGGCCGGCGCCCTGACCTCGGGCACCGGCGGTGACGAACGCTTCGAGTTCGGTCTCTCGGTCATCACCGCCGGCCTCGCCTCACTGGCCGAGAAGCCCTAGCTGGCCTGTTCGACGGTCAGCTCATCGGGCTGGATCGGCCACGGCACCCGCCGCCGCAGCTCCAGCTCGTACGTCGCGCGGCGTTCCGCCACGATCGGGCGCAGGTCGGCCTGTGACCGGACGTCGCGCAGGTCGAGGAAGAACACATCGGCCGGGGTGTCGAGCCGGTCGGCCGCGACCAGCTCCGCGCCGACCATCCGCAGCTCGCGGCGGGCGGCGGCCAGGATCCGGACCAGCAAGTACTTCGGGGTCTCGCGCAGGGCGGCCAGCTTCCGGGCGCGACCGAGCGCGAACCGCGCGATCCGGCCGCGCACCAGGCCGACCCGGGCAGCCAGCTCGGCGATCTTCCGCTCGGCCGCCTCGGCCCGGGCCGCCAGCCCTTCCGGCGCCTCGGTGGCCCGCAGGTGATCGGCCAGGACGGCGACGATCGGGGCCGGGTCCTCCGACCAGCGCGGCGTCCCGAGATCGAGCTCCGTCACGCCGCGGTGCCCGTGCTTGTTGAAGAACTCGACCAGCCCGTCCTGAAGGACGGCGGGCAGCGCGCCGATGCGGTAGTTGGCCGCGACTGTCTCCGCGGGGTCGTCGAGCGCGCGCACCGACTGCTCGTCGGTACGGACCCGCTCGGCCAGCGCCCACAGCTCGAGATCGAGCTCGGCCGTGAGGTCATGACCGCGCAGGACGGTCTGCAGGTCGCTGTGGTGAACGGCCTTGCCGAGCGCCTTCCGAGCGAGGTCGGTCAGCGCGACCCCGGCAGCCGGTGCGGGCGGGAGCCGATGCAGCAGCGCCGTCGCTTCGGTGCGTAGCAGGCGCTCGACGAAGTCCAAGCGGGCCGCCGTCGAACGGGTCGCGGCCCCGAGCAGTGTGGTGACGCGGGTCGAGGCCCGGCGGACACGCCAGTGGGCCGAGGACGGCGCGACCGCGGTCGACAGCGCCCGGAGACGGGACCGTCGGCCGTCGATCAGCTCGGACAGCGACGTCCCGATCAGCCGCAGGCCGTCGAGGCCCATCGGCGTCGTCGGCTCGGGCACGCCGTGGGCGAGGCTGAGCCGGAGGTCGACCCGCGCCGTCGGGCCGTTCATCCGCTGGACGGCGACCGTCCGCTGCTCGCCGGCGCAGTAGCGCCGGACGGCGTCCACGACCGCGTCCGGGCCGACGACGTCCAGGGAGATCTCCCCGGACGACGACCGCACCGCGACCGGTACGTCGGCGCCCAGCCGCGCGTACGCCGTCCGGAGCTCCGCGGCGATCTCCGCGGGCAGACCACCGGTCGCCGTCACGCAGAAACCGTCCGTGTCGAACTGCTCCAACTCCACCCAAGCACTCATCAGCAGGCCCCTTTCCAGCAGAGTGTTCGGATCAGGTCAGCAGCCGGATGGCCGCGAGAACGTAGGTACGGGCGGCGATCACCAGCTCCGCGATCGGGACCGACTCGTCGGCGCGGTGCGCCTGGTTCAGCACCGAGCCGGGGCCCAGGACGACGACGGGCAGGCCGAGGTCGCGTGCGACGTACCCACCGTCGCATGCCGCACCCCAACCGGCCAGTGGCAGCTCCGGCCCGCCGGCCTCGCGGCGCGCGGCCTCGGCGACGCGCACCAGCTCGGCGTCGGCCGGCGTCTCGAACGGCGGCATTTCCATCGGCATGTCCAGGTCGACGGTGAGCCCGCGATCGGCCAGCCGCAGCGCGGCGACGCGGTCGCGCAGGTCGGCCAGGACGGCAGCGGGAGACTCGCCGGGCAGCAGCCTGCGGTCGGCGATCAGCACGCACTCGGCCGGCACGATCGAGCCGCCGGTGCCGCCGTTGATCTGGCCGACGCTCCAGGTGGCCGGGCCGAGCAGCGGGTGCTCGGCGTCCGCCAGCTCGGCGTGCAGACGCTCGATCTCGGCGATGATCGCGGCCGCGCCGTAGATCGCGTTGGCGCCGTCCTTCGCGTTCCCCGCGTGGACGGCGCGACCGTGGACGGCGACGCGCAGGTAGGAGTCGCCGCGGGCCGCGATGATCGTCTGCAGGTCGGTCGGCTCGGCGGTGATACAGGCGGCGTACTGACGTTCGTTGGCCGCGAGGAACGCCTGGATGCCCTTGCCGGTCTCCTCCTCGTCGATGACCGCGGCGAGCTCGACCGGGCCGGAGAGCCCGGCCTCGCGGAGCGCGGCGAGCGCCGCCACCGCGGCAGCCAGGCCGCCTTTCATGTCCGACGAGCCGCGCCCGTAGATCCGGCCGTCCGCGATCTCGGCGCCGTACGGATCCTTCGTCCAGCCCTCGCCGACCGGGACGACGTCCGTGTGCCCGAGCAGCAGCAGCCCCGGCCCGGCCCCACCGGGGACGGTCAGACTGATGTTGTCCCGCCCCGGCTCGACCGTCGAGGTCGTCACCTCGAGCCCCAGCTCCGCGCCGACAGCTGCCAGGACGCCGACCGTCGCGGCCTCCTCACCGGGTGGATTCTGCCCGGTCGCCTGGACCAGCGCCGTGCAGACGCGAACGAGTAACTCCTCGTCGATCCGGTCCAGCGCGGCCTGTTCCTGGGCGGTTGTCATAAGGCAAGCCTAAGCAACAGCCGGGACTCCGGTCCGGCGAGCCCGGCTGTTAGCTGATTTGTCAGGAGGGCTCACTCCGAGGTGATGCTGAACTCGGTCGGCCCGAACGACACGTTGAGCTCGCCGTCGACCGTCATCCGGCCGCTGTCGATACGGCACCGGAACCGCCCGGCGAAGGGCGTGTCGAGCCAGCGGACGGTGGCCACGAAAGCGTCGCCGTCGCCGTACGCGCTGGTGACGACTCGCTCGCTCTCGGCCGGGAGCCAAGCGCCGGGCGCGCAGGTGAAGGCGGCCGTCTCGGGCTCGCTGCGCTCGGTCACCAGGAAGGTCAGGACGGCGGTGCCGTCGGCATCCCAGCGGACCGACCGGAGGAAGCCCGGGTTCGGCGTGAAGGTGTAGGTCTGCCCGTTGCCGGCCTGCGGAGCCGGACCGGACGGCGGCGCGAGCTCCAACTGCTCGGGCCGCGGAACGGGCGCGACCTCCTTGCCCTCGAGCGCCGGCAGCAGATCGGACCAGACGGTGTCGAGAACGGCCTGCATGTTCTCGGTCGCGCCGGTGGTGATCAGGACGGCGTCATGGTCGGGGAAGGCGACGACGAACTGGCCGAAGGCGCCATCGGCCCGGTAGCTGTTGTTTCGGCCGCGCCAGAACTGGTAGCCGTAGCCCTGCTGCCAGTCCGGATTGTCGGAGTTGGAGTTGTCGACCTGCTTGGCCGTCGCCGCCTCGAACCACTCGGCAGGCACCAGCTGCTCGCCGTTCCACCGGCCGCGCTGCAGCACCAGCTGACCGAACTTGGCCACCGATTCGGTGTCCAGACTGAGCCCCCAGCCGCCGAAGCTGATGCCCTCCGACGAGGCGCCCCAGCTCGCGTCGGTGATCCCCAGCGGCTCGAACAGCCGCGGCTGCAGGTAGTCGAGCAGGGTCTCCCCGGTCAGCCGCTGCACGATCGCGGACAGCAGGTACGACGCGCCGCTGTTGTAGACGAACCAGGAGCCGGGCTCACGCTCGACGTCCAGACCGAGGAAGACCTTCACCATCCGCCGGTCGTGGGTGAGCCGGCCGACCGTGTCCTCGTCGTGGCCGGTCGTCATCGTGAGCAGATGCCGGACCGTCATCGCGGCCAGGTGGTCGCTGATCGTCTCGGGCAACTCATCGGGACCGAAGAACGAGACGACCGGGTCGTCGACCGACAGCAGCCCGGCCTCGACAGCCAGGCCGACAGCGGTCGAGGTGAAACTCTTCGAGACCGAGAAGAGCAGATGCGGATCGGCCAACCGGTACGGCGCCCATTCCTGCTCGAGCACGACCTGGCCGCGCCGCAGCAGCATCACGGTCTGGATCTCCTGGTCGGACGCGTCGAGCGCGGCGACGAACGCATCGATCGCCGCACTCGACAGCCCCTGGTCTTCTGGTGCACTCCGCGGAAGGGTCACGACCAGCACGCTATCCCTTGCCACTGACAAATCTCAGTGCTGCAGGACGACGACCGATCGCGCGGGCACCTGCACCGAACCGGTCGCCGCGTCCCAGGTCGTCTGCTTCAGCACCGGATCCGAGCCGTTGGCCTGGATCGGCGACAACTTGAGCGACTGCCCGGCCAGCCCGGGCACTGTCTGCGTCACGGTCGACCCGGTCGTGTTGAAGACGACCAGCACTCCCTTGAGCTTCGGGTCGACGTTCGGGCCGATCGTGTCGTCGATCCGCATCGTCACGACACCAGGCGTCGTACCACTCAGCGGGAAGCTGAGCTTGGCCTTGATCAGGTCGGCCGAGCCGAGCCGGAAGAGCGGGGTCGAGAACCGGAGCGCGAGCAGGTCGGCCGCAGCGGCCGAGGCGGTCTGTACGTCGGTCGCAGTCGGCTTCAGCGCCGGATTGCCGAGTATCGGCCGGATGTAGTCCCACTTGGCCTCGTTGTCCGGTTTCGGCGGCAGTCCGTGCCCGAAGCCGTTGTCGGCGCCCGTCCAGTCCAGAGTGTTGAACCAGTCGCCGGAGTCGTAGCTGTTCCGGTCTAGGGACTTGCTGCGCAGCATGTCCGCGCCTGCGTGCCAGAACGACGGTGTCTGGGCGAGTGCGGTGGTGGCGAGCGACAGCGTGTTCATCCGGATCCGGTCCGGCATCGGGAGGTCGGTGGGCAGCTTGTAGGTCAGGCTGTCCCACAGGGTCTCGTTGTCGTGGGCATCGACGTACGTGACCACCTCGTCAGGCTGATCGGCGTAACCGGCGGGGGAGCCGTTGTAGTCGACGCCGTCACCACGGACGGTCGCTCCGGTCTCCGCGGAGCGGAACGTGAACGACCGCAGGTTCGCGGCCAGGCCCAGCTGGACCAGGTCGGTGTCGTGCGCCAGCCGTTTCGCGCGCTCGGCTTCGGAGCCGTTGATCGGGTCGCCGTTCGGGTCACTGGCCGCGCCGGAGCCGAAGCCCTGGACGCGCGGGTTGTCGTCGAACGGGCCACCGCCGCGGACGGCGTCCCGGAGGCGGTCGGAGAACGTGCCGATCCCGGTACCGCCCAGGTTGCCCTGCCGGGCCTGGACGAAGAGAGCGTCGTCCGCGACCTCGCCGAAGTTCCAGCCCTCGCCGTACAGGTAGACGCGTTTGCCGTCGACGCCGTCCTTGGCGAGTGTCAGCTTGTCGAGTGCGGCCCGCACCTTCAGCATGTTCGCCTTGGTGTGGTGGCCCATCAGGTCGAAGCGGAAACCGTCGACGCGGTAGTTGCGCGCCCAGCTGACAGTGCCGTCGACCATGATCTTCTCGGCCATGGCGTGCTCGGTGGCGATGTTGCTGCAGCAGGTCGAGGTCTCGACCTTGCCGGTCGCGTTCAGCCGCTGGTAGTACCCGGGCACCACCTTGTCCAGCACGGACGTCGGCGCCTGGCCGGCTGCGGGTGTGTGATTGAAAACCTGGTCGAGGACGACGCGCAGTCCGGAGCGGTGCAGTCCGCCGACCATCGTGCGGAACTCGGCCACTCGGGCCAGACCGTCCTTCTGAGTTGCGTACGAGCCTTCAGGTGTCAGCCAATGGAAGGGGTCGTAGCCCCAGTTGAAACCGTCCTTGGCGGCTACTGCGCTGACGCAGGCCTGCTGCTGGTCGGAGTCCGCCGGTAGCGCCTTCAGATCGCACGCAGGTGTCTGTTGGCCGGTCTCCGGGATGGAGGCGATGTCGAACGTCGGTAGCAGGTGGACGGTGTTCAGACCGGCCGCTGCGAGCTTCTTGAGGTGCTTCGTCCCGTTGCCCTGGTCAGCGAAGGCCAGATAGGTCCCTCGGTGCGCTGCGGGCACGGTCGGGTCGCTGATCGAGAAGTCCCGGACATGCAGCTCGTAGATGGTCGAGTCGACCGACCGGGCCAGTTTGGGAGCCGGAGTGTTCGACCAGAGCGCAGGCTTGCCAGCTGGGTCGTTCAGGTCGACTGCGACCGAGTGCGTCGAATCTGTCGTCAGCGCGACCGAGTAGGGATCGGTGACGACGTTCTTCTCGACCTTGCCGGTACTGGGTGCGTAGACCGTCACCTCGTAGCGGTACAACGAGTTCTTGCGTCCGCCCCTGACACTCCACGATCCGTCCTCGTTGGAGCGCATCGGCAGCCGCTGCGACCCGATGAGCAGGTTCACGTTCTGAGCGGTTGGCGCCCACAGCGTGAAGGTGGGGGTGCCGCCGCTCCAGCTCACTCCGTAGGTGCGGTTGGCCGCACCCTTGTAGACGTCGTCGAGCACGCCGGGGATCTGCACGCCGGTGGCGTCCAGGAGCCGACCGGCATCGTCGTACTGCGCTAGTCCCAGCTGGCCGGTCAGGATGCGGCGTACGTCCGCGTGGCCGAGTCTGAGTGTTGTATAGCCCGGTCGGACCGTTCTGGCGTCGTACCGCAGGCCGGCCGACGTACCGCCGATGTCGTCGGCATCGATCTTCAGACCGCCGGTGGTCGACCAGTGCAGTCGCCAGCGAGACCGCTCCGGGTTCGGGACCGCCGGTACGGCGAGGGTGTGGCGATCGAGCCAGTAGGCCTTGGCCTGGCTGAGGTCCGGCTGCGCACCGGGCTTGGACGTCGTCACAGTGAGCGTGTGGGTCGCGATGGCGTACGAGAACGTGACGACCAGCCCGTCCGCCGGGACTGTGACCGGCACGTTGTTCGCCGGGTAGCTCTCGTCCCAGGAAAGGTTGTGCGCGACCTTGGCCTCATAGGCGCCTGCTCCGATCTCACTCGTCGACCAGGTGTACGTACCGTCTCCATCGGTGTCCGTCAGCCAGGGTCGCATGCAGGCCGGATCCCAGTCGCCCGGACAGCCCAGCTCGGACTGGAACGAGCCTGGCACCGTGATGATCGGCCCTTCGGCACTGGACGTCGCATAGTGCCGTCCATGCTCGTAGTAGAACGTAATCGGGCCGTTGGGCGCGGTGTAGGAGATGTTGGCGCCGTTCTGGTTGCCTCCGGCACCGTAGTTCTCGTCCCAGTTCTTGTTCAGCGCTGCCTTGTACGCATGTTCGCCCGCGGGGATCGTGTAGGTGTGTTTCCACACCTTGTCCTTCGGGTCGAGTTCGAGCTGTGCCTGGTCGCAGTCCGGTGACCAGTCCGCCGGGCAGCCCATCTCGCTGTTGTGGTCACCGGGCACGCTCACATTGGCCGGTTGGACGACCGGTCCGGTGCTACCGCCGCCTCCCGGCTTCGGGGCGTCGCCGACCACGCCGTACGAACCGGAAACCGAGTAGTGGCCGGCGGAGTCCCGCAGGACGGCGCGGTACTCGAGCAGCGTCCCCTTCGGCACGCCGGCCACGTCCTGGAAGACGCGGTACGGCGCGTTGTCGTCAGAGCCGAGTCGCTTCCAGTCCGTCGTACCGACAGGGCGGTAGCCGAATGTCACAGTGACTGGGGTGTTAGCCGGAACGGCCGCACTGATCTCCGCACGGCCGCCGACCGTCCCACCGGGCTCGGGTGCACTCAGATAGACCGCAGGCGCCTTGTGCGGCCGCGGAACCTTGTTCCGTGCTTGGTACACGCTCACCGAGAGAGGCGCTTGGCTGAGCAGCACCCGCCCTTCACGGTCAGTCCGCACGGCCTTGGTGCCGCCGTACACCGGCTTCAGCCAGGTGTTCGGTCCGTACGTCGGAACGGTCGCTGTCTTGGCTGTGGTCGAGTTGTTGGCCACAACGACGTACTCGACGTTGTCGGCACCTAGACGACTGAACGCGTACAGGCCGGCGGAGTTGGACGAGTAGCGATGCACCTGGCGTCCGTCGGACAGCGCGGGGTACTTCGACCGCAGCTTCGCCAGAGCCGCGATGTGCTTGTACATCGGGGCATTGACGTCGAACCGGTCCTTGCTGCCGATCGTCGTCGTGCCAGTGCCGTCGACCACCTCGTCGTCGACGTAGTCCGCGGTCTTGGTGGCGAACATGTCCTGGCGGGCGTCCTTGTCGCCGCCCGGTCCGGTGAAGCCCTGCTCGTCGCCGTAGTACACGACCGGCTGGCCGCGGGTCAGGTACATCAGGGAGTGCGCCAGCTTGTCCCGGGCGAGCAGCTCCGGGCCGTTCGCACCGCCCTGCTTCAGGAACGTTCCGACGCGGCCCATGTCGTGGTTGCCGAGGAACGTCGGCAGTTGGTACGCATTGGAGTCGGCGTCGGTGTAGTAGTCGTCGTTCGCGTAGAAGTCGCGCAGCTTGGCGCCGGCATCGCCCTTGGCGAACGTCACCGCGTTCTGCTGGAAACCGAAGTCGAGCGTCGCCTGCAGCGCGCCGGCGGTGGTGTAGGTCGACATGAACTTCGGGTCCGCGTCGAAGACCTCGCCGAACATGAAGAACTTCTTCGACCCGGCGGCCTTCGCGGCGGCCAGGACCGCGGGGGAGAACTTCTGCCAGAACTCCAGGTTGACGTGTTTGACCGTGTCGATCCGGAAGCCGTCGATCCCGAGCTCGGCCCAGGTCTTGTAGACGTCGATCATCCCGTCCCGGACCCGCGGCTGCTCGGTGAACAGGTCGTCCAGCCCGACGAAATCGCCGTACTCCGCCGATTCGCCGGCGAAGGTGGAGTCGCCGCGGTTGTGGTAGAGCGTCGGGTCGTTCAGCCAGGCCGGGACCTTCACGGTCTCGTCGGCCGGGGTCTTGAAGACCGGCACGTTCGGGAACGAGGTGTTCCGGTCCAGCGCCGGGAAGGTGTCACCGCCGGCGTAGGCCTTGTCGTCGAACACGTTGCCCGCCGCATCCTTGTAGGGCGACGCCGACTTCGGGATGTAGCCGTACTGACCGGACTCGTACGCGATCACGTCCGCGGTGTGGTTGGTGATGATGTCGAAGAAGACCTTCATCCCCTTGCGGTGCGCCAGATCGATCAGCCGCTTCATGTCCGCGTTCGTGCCCAGGTGCGGGTCGATCTGGGTGAAGTCGGTGATCCAGTAGCCGTGGTAACCCGCGCTGACATCAGCACCGGCGCCCTGCACCGGCCGGTTCTTGAACGACGGAGTCAGCCACAGCGACGTCGTACCGAGCGACTTGATGTAGTCGAGCTTCTGGATGACGCCGGCCAGGTCACCGCCGTGGTAGAAGCCCTTGTCCGTTGGGTCCAGACCGGTCTGCAGCCGGTCGCCGGTCAGACCGCCGGCGTCGTTGCTCTTGTCGCCGTTGGCGAACCGGTCCGCCATCAGAAAGTAGAAGCGCTCCTTGGTGAGGTCCTGACGCAGGCTCGGCGCTGACAGCGCCTTGTCGGCCGGAGTCACCGCCGGACCGGCCAGCTGCACCGGTTTGACCGACACGACATGCGTCTTGTCGTCGTAGCTGAAGGACAGCTTGGCCGGCCCCTCGATCCGCAGTGGGATGTTCGGTCCGTTCAGGACGCCGCCCGCGCCGTAGTTCTCGTCCCAGCTGCCGTTGACCGCGACCTTGTACTCGTACGTCCCAGCCGGGACGTCGAACACCTTCGCGTACGGCGCCGCACTCCCGAGACTGCTCGCCGGGCAGGCCGGATCCCAGTCGGCCGCACACCCCAGCTCGCTCTGGAGCGACCCGGCCAGCGTGACGACCCGCTCCGCGCGCACCTCCGCCTGTGCCGGGACCTGCAGCCCCACAGCGACCATCGCCGCCGCGGCGAATCCCGCTGCCCACCGCCTGAAACCACGCATTGCGCATCCCCTCCCGTGCCGGTCCCCGGGGACGCTAGCCCGCTGTCAAGGGGCAAGGAAGGCTTCGAACGTCACAAAACCGACAGTCCTCATCGAAAGGATTGCAGAGAGGTATAGACCGGTATTTTCCTGGAGACACCCACCCGCTCGAAGGGATGTCGGTCCATGAAACTGCCCTGGTTACTCGTCGCCGCGCTCACCGCGAGTTTGCTCACGCAGGCCGCGCCGGCCGCCGCGAGCAGCGACCTACCCACCCTCACGCCCGCGCCGCAATCGGTCAGACGCCTCGGCCCGGACCTGCCCAGCGCCGGGCTCACCGTCGTCAAGGAGACCGGCGTCTCGACGCAGCGCGCGGCGTCCGCGCTCGCGGCCTGGTCGCTGCCGTCGGCGGCGGGCCTCAAGCCGGGCGGCTACGTGCTCGGCGTCGGCAAGCACGAAGGGAAGCAACTCGCGGTTCTGGTGGGCCGCGACGCGGCCGGCACCTTCTACGGGGAGCAGACCCTGGCGCAGCTGACCGCGGCCGGCTCGATCCCCAGCGTCGCGATCGTCGACGAGCCCGCATTCGCGCTCCGCGGCGGTATGGAGTCGTTCTACGGTCAGCCGTGGCGGCAGCCGGACCTGCTCAACCACCTGGACTTCCTGGGCCGGCACCGGATGAACGCGTTCATGTACACGGTCAGCGGTGATCAGCACACCGCCGGCACCAAATGGCGGGAGCGCTATACCGGTGCGGACGTCGACCGGATCCGGGAGGCGATCCAGCGCGCCAAGGCCAACCACGTGGAGTTCATCTACCGGGTCAATCCGGAGGCCAACGCCGCCCCCAGCCCGGACCACGGGATCTGTCATGCGGAGGCCGCGGAGAAGGACGCGCTGATCGCCAGGTACGAGCAGCTCTGGGATCTCGGTGAGCGGGTCTTCGCAGTCGGCTGGGACGACGTCGGCGGCCAGTTCCGCTGTCCCCTCGATCAGGACACGTTCGGCTCGGACGCCAGTCCGCTCGGCGCCGCCCAGGCGCATGTGGTCAACGACATCTACAACCGGTTCATCAAGACGCACCCCGGCGCCCGGCTGCTGACCGTCCCGACCGACTACTGGGGTAACGGCCGGACGGCGTACCGGACGCGGTTCGCCGCGCTGATCCCGCGCGACGTGGACATCTTCTGGACCGGCCGGGAGGTCATCTCGCCGACCATCACCACGGCGGACGCCGCTGAGGCGTCGGCGGCCTTCGGCGGCCGCAAGCTGCTCATCTTCGACAACTACCCGGTCAACGACTACGCCCCGAACGCCCAGCACCTCGGTCCGCTCGTCGGCCGGGACGCCGGGCTGCCGCAGCACGCGACCGGCTTCATGATCAACGAGATGCAGGAGGCGGAGCCGTCACTGATCGCCTTGGGCACTGCGTCGGAGTACGCCTGGAATCCGGCCGCGTACGACCCACAGGCGGCCTGGAACCGAGTCATCACCGAGCTGGGCGGTCCGGTCGCCGGTGCGTTGCGCCGGTACGCCGAGGTCCACACTGGGTCCGCATTGAGCAGTGATTCGTCCGCTCCGCTCACTCCGCTTGTCCGTGCCTTCACCGCTGCCTACCGCAACGGCCAGGACCTGACGGCGTCCGCGACTGCGCTGTCGGGCTTCTTGAACCGGCTGGCGGCGGCGCCGGGCGAGCTGCGGGCGCAGCTGCCCAGCAGGTCGTTCGTGCAGGACTCCGAGCCGTGGTTCGCCAGAACCGAGCGCAGAGCACAGGCGGGTGTGGCTGCCGTCCAAGCGCTGCAGGCCAAGGCTGCCGGGGATGTCGCGGGATACCGGGCGAAGCGCGAGGTGATGCACGCGGCACTGGCCGGCGGCAACACCTCCTTCCGACTGGCCGTTCCGGGCAGTCTGGACGATCTGCTCGATCTGGCTGGCGTCTCGCGCGGTACTGATGTCGTCAAACACGACAGCGGCGCCATGTCTGTCTACGAGCGGGGTCGGAACGGCCGGGTGCAGAGTGCTTGGCAGACGACTGCTGGTGGCAACTGGAGCGGCCTCTCGGACCTGCCGCCGGTAGCGGCCGCAGGAAAGCCTGAGGTGGTAGTCCGCCGGAACGGTGCCCTGACCGCGTTCGTCCGGGCCACCGACAACCGGATCTGGTCCAGCGAGCAGAGCACTGCTGGCGGTGGCTGGAGTGGCTGGTCACGGGTGCTCGACGTAGTGGTCGGCGGCGACCCGACCGCCGTCGTTGGTGACGACGGCGGGATCAGCTTGTTCGTCCGCGGTTCTGACGGCGTCCTGCAGACCTTCTGGCAGAACAACGGCTGGCGGTCCGGATCGCTCGGCGGACCGAAGATGCTCGGCAAACCGGCAGCGGATGTCAGTCTGGACGGCACGCTGGTCGCTGTGATCCGCGGCACGGACAACAGGCTCTCGACCCGCTGGCAGATCGCACCGGGTGGGGACTGGAGCGACTGGAAGACCGTGCCGGGATTCTCCACCTCCGACCCGGACCTGGTGATGAGCTACGACGGCTCGTTCAGTCTCTTCTACCGTGGTCAGGACAACGGCGTGTGGACCAGCTGGCAGCCGCATCGCGGCGCGTCGTACAGCGGGCCCAGCCGGATCGGCGGGATCACCGCGCAGGGCAACCCGGACGCGATGCTCGACAACACCGGCGGCCTGACCCTGACGGTCCGCGGCTCCGACAACCGGGGCTGGACGATGTGGCAGCTGTCTCCGGGCGGCGAGTGGCGCGCCGGCTGGCTGAACGACCAGGTGGTCGCGTTCTCCGACGTCCGCATGATCGACTCGGTCGGCGGCGCCGGGTCCGCGTTCACGATCGATGCCAACGGCAAGCTCCGGACCGCGTGGCAGTCCGCGCTCGGGTCCGGGTGGGCCGGCTGGGCCGACCTGGGCGGCTCACTCAGCTGAACAGGGCGGGCAAGGTGCTCTCGATCGGAGTGCGCAGCACACTCGTCGCTTCGTCGTCGTACGGCGTCTCCTGCGCATTCAGGATCACCAGCGGCTTGCCCGCCCGCAGTGCCACATCACACAGACCGGCCGCCGGGTAGACCTGCAGCGACGTCCCGATCGCGAGGAACACCTCGGCGGCCTCGGTCGCGGCCACTGCGGCGTCCAGCACGGCCGGATCGAGCGACTGCCCGAACGAGACCGTTGCGGACTTCAGAATGCCGCCGCACAGCTCACAGGCCGGATCGTCCTCTCCCGCATCCAGGCGGGGGAGGACGTCGGTCATCGGGATCCGCCGCTCGCACGACAGGCAGTCGACGTACCGGACCGTTCCGTGCAGCTCATGCACCAGCTCCGGCGCCGAGCCGGCTCTCTGATGCAGGCCGTCGATGTTCTGCGTGACGAGCCCGGTCAGTCGCCCCTGCCGCTCCAGCTCGACCAGCGCCTGGTGACCGGCGTTCGGCTCGGCGGTCCAGGCCGGCGCGGCGACGCGGAACTTCCACGCCTCCACGCGGACCTCGCGCCGGGCGACGTACTCGTCGATGTCGAACATCGCCTGCGCGGCCGAGTTCTTCGTCCACAGGCCCTGCGGGCCCCGGAAGTCGGGAATCCCCGAGGCGGTCGAGATCCCGGCTCCGGTCAGGACAGCGATACGTGCGGCGTCGATCACGCCTTGGACTGTAGCCAGTCCGTCGCCAGGACCGACATCATCACCTCGTCGACCCACTCGCCGTCCCACCGCAGCGCGTCGCGGAAGACGCCCTCGACGACGAAGCCGGCCTTCTCGTAGGCCCGCTGGGCGCGCGGGTTGAACGCGTACACGCCGAGGCTGATCCGGTGCAGGCCGACCGCTTCGAACCCATGGCCGACGATCAGCCGGGTCGCCTCTGTCCCGAGCCCGCGGCCCTGACCGGCGGGGCCGATGAGGATCCGGAAGTTGCAGGAGCGGTTGTCCGGATCCCAGTCGTTCAGCACAGCCTCGCCGACGACGTCCCCCGAGGCCTTGTCCACGATCGCGAGGTCCAGGCGGTCGGTCTGGTCCTTCCGGGTCCGCATCCACTCGCGGGCCCGCTCCTCGGAGACGTCCTGGTGGCTGCCGGTGAGCCGGCGGACGTCCGGGTCGTCCATGGCTGTCTTGAGCGCGTCGTAGTCGCCCTCGTCGAGCTGGCGCAGGATCACCAGGTCGCCGGTCAGCGTCGGTTTGGCAGCGAAGTCGGTCACATCGCGGAGTGTGTCAGCTGACCCGCCGGACCACATACGTATTTTCCGCCGCGCTGACCAGCTCCTGCGCCCGCATCCGGCACCAGGCCGGGATGTCCGTCGCGGCGGCCGGGTCATCGGCCAGCACAGTGATGGTGTCGCCGACAGCCACCGTCGGTAGCGCCTTGGCCAGTTTGATCACCGGGAGTGGGCACAGCAGCCCACGGCAGTCCAGCTCGAGGTTCACATCCCCACCTCGGCCCGGATCCGCTGCACGATCCCCGGCAGCACGCTGCAGAAGCGGTCGATCTCGGTGTATGTCGTCGTCCGGGCCAGGGAGATGCGGACGTTGCCGTGGGTGAGCACACCCATCGCGGCCAGGACGTGGGACGGCCGCAGCGTGCTGGACGTACAGGCGGAGCCGCTGGAGACAGAGAAGCCCTCCGCGTCCAGAGCGGTGACGAGCGCCTCGCCGTCCACGTAGAGGCACGAGAAGGTGAGGACGTGGGGGAGACAGTCCACCGGGTCGCCCACCACCTCGACGTCCGGGACATCAGCGGCCACTCGCTGACGAACCTCCGCGATCCAGGCCCGGTGCTGGGCGTTCAGCTCGCGCGCCTCGGTTAGCCGGGCCTGGAGCGCCGCAGCGGCGGCCAGCAGGTTCGGAACGTCGGGGAAGCCGGGGGAGAGGCCGTCCTCCCGCTCGTCCATCGGCCAGGCCGGCGTGAACCGGACGCCCTTCCGCACCGCCAGCAACCCGACACCGGCCGGCCCACCCCACTTGTGTGCGCTCGCCGTCAGTACCGACCAGCCTGCCGGGACGGCGTCGTGGCCGAGCGAGGCGGCGGCGTCCACAAGTAGCGGTACGTCGCCACATGCCTCAGCGGCCGCCTCGATCGGCTGCCGCGTCCCGACCTCATGGTTGGCGGACTGCAGCGCCGCCACCGCTACGCCTGGCTGCCGCACTGCGGCCCGGAAGGCGGCCAGATCGACCCGGCCGCTCATGTCCACGCCCACCTCCGTGGCCGCTGTGCCGGCGGTGTGCAGGACGGCGGAGTGCTCGACCGCGCTGTGGACGACGGTGTCGCCGACCCGCCTGCGCGCCGTGCGGACGGCGCTGAGCCCGGTGCGGATGGCCGCCGTCCCGGAGGTGGTCAGGTACAGCTCGTCCGGGCGGACGCCGACCGCCTCGGCCAGGACCGCACGGGCGTTGTCCAGCAGCAGCCGGGCGGTCCGTCCCTCGTGGTGCAGGCGCACCGGATCGGCCCACCCGGAATCCACTGCCGAGAGCAACATTTCCCGCGCGGCGGGATGCAGGACCTCCGCCGACGCGGCGTCCAGGTAGACACGCTCATTCACACGGGAAACGCTAAGGCCTACCTATGCGCGAGACGGCGAACGGTGTCCAGTAGTGTTTGGTCGTCAGTCTCACTTGGGAAGGGAAAGGCGCCCCGTGGGTTCGAACGGCACGCCCGGAGTGAAGAGCGCGGCAGGTCCTGCCGCCGCCACACGTCCGGCGAAACGGCGGCTACTGGCCGGCGCGGCAGTGGTGCTCGGCACCCTGCTGATGACCGGTTGCTCGCCGGAGACCACTGAGCAGTGGAAACGCATCGGTCTGCCCGAGGGCGCATCGGACCGGACCGAGGCTGTCCGCAGCCTGTGGGTCGGCGCGTGGATCGCGGCCATGATCGTCGGTGTGGCGGTCTGGGCGCTGATCCTGTACGTCGTGGTCCGGTACCGCAAGCGGAACGAGGACGCACCCAAGCAGGTGCGGTACAACCTGCCGCTCGAGGTGCTCTACACGCTGGCGCCGTTCGCGATCATCGGCGTGCTCTTCTTCTACACCGTCGAGCACGGCAACAAGATCACCGCGATGTCGGGCAACCCGACGCACACGGTGAACGTGGTCGGCCAGCAGTGGCAGTGGACCTTCAACTACAAGGACACCGTCGACGGTCACCAGGGCGTCTGGGAGACCGGAACGCTGGACAAGCCGGCCGAGCTGGTGCTGCCGGTGGGCGAGAAGATCCAGTTCGATCTGACCTCACCCGACGTCATCCACTCGTTCTGGGTGCCGGCGTTCTACTTCAAGCTCGACGTGATCCCGGGCCGGACCAACAAGTTCGAGCTCACGCCGACCAAGACCGGCACGTTCGCCGGGAAGTGCGCCGAGCTCTGCGGGCTCTACCACAGCCGGATGATCTTCACCGTCCGGGTCGTCGAGCGCGCCGAGTACGACGCGCACCTCAAGGAGCTGGCCGCGAAGGGCCAGACCGGGGCCGCGACCGGCGGCTCGGACGCCACGACCATTCCGGGTCACGGCGAGAAGAAGGAAGGCGAGAAGTGACGGACTTCGCCGAGCGCAGCGGCGCTGTCGGCTCGACCGCCCTGCCGCGCCGCCGCAGCAAGGGCCAGATCGCGGTCAAGTGGCTGACCACGACCGACCACAAGCTGATCGGGCACATGTACCTGATCACCTCGTTCGCGTTCTTCCTGATCGGCGGTGTGATGGCGCTGGTCATCCGCGCCGAGCTGGCCAAGCCCGGCCTGCAGATCGTCAACGAAGAGGTCTACAACCAGCTCTTCACGATGCACGGCACGATCATGCTGCTGCTGTTCGCGACCCCGCTGTTCGTCGGGTTCGCGAACGAGATCATGCCGATCCAGATCGGCGCCCCGGACGTCGCGTTCCCGCGGCTCAACATGTTCAGCTTCTGGCTGTTCCTGTTCGGCGGCCTGATCACGATCAGCGGTTTCTTCACGCCGGGCGGCGCGGCCGACTTCGGCTGGTTCGCCTACGCGCCGCTGTCGAACGCCGTCCGCTCACCCGGAATCGGCGGCGACCTGTGGATCATGGGTCTGTGGATGGCCGGTCTGGGCACCATCCTCGGCGCGGTGAACTTCGTCACCACGATCATCACCATGCGCGCTCCGGGCATGACGATGTTCCGGATGCCGATGTTCACCTGGAACATCCTGGTCACCTCGATCCTGGTGCTGATCGCGTTCCCGATCCTGGCCGGCGCGCTGCTGATGCTGGAGGCCGACCGGTTACTCGGGGCCCATGTCTTCGACGCCGCGAACGGCGGGCCGCTGCTGTGGCAGCACCTGTTCTGGTTCTTCGGCCATCCCGAGGTCTACATCATCGCGCTGCCGTTCTTCGGCATCATCACCGAGATCCTGCCGGTCTTCAGCCGCAAGCCGGTCTTCGGCTACATCGGCCTGGTCAGCGCGACCCTCGGCATCGCCGTCCTGTCGGTGGCGGTCTGGGCGCACCACATGTTCGTCACCGGAGCGGTGAACCTGCCGTTCTTCTCGTTCATGACGTTCTTGATCGCGGTCCCGACCGGGGTGAAGTTCTTCAACTGGATCGGCACGATCTGGGGCGGATCGGTGTCCTTCGACACCCCGATGCTCTGGTCGATCGGCTTCCTGACGACCTTCCTGTTCGGCGGCCTGACCGGCATCATCCTGGCCTCCCCGGCGCTGGACTACCAGCTGTCCGACTCGTACTTCGTGGTCGCGCACTTCCACTACGTCGTCTTCGGCACGGTCGTGTTCGCGATGTTCGCCGGGTTCTACTTCTGGTGGCCGAAGTTCACCGGCCGGATGCTCGACGAGCGGCTCGGCAAGCTGCACTTCTGGCTGCTGTTCATCGGCTTCCACACGACGTTCCTGGTGCAGCACTGGCTGGGCGTCGAGGGGATGCCGCGGCGCTACGCGTCGTACGGCGCCAACGAGGGGTTCACCACGCTGAACGAGGTCTCCAGCGTCGGCGCCTTCGTGCTGGGCATGTCGATGCTGCCGTTCTTCTACAACGTCTACAAGTCCCGGAAGGCGCCGCTGGTCGGCGTCGACGACCCGTGGGGCTGGGGCCGGTCGCTGGAGTGGGCGACCAGCTCGCCCCCGCCGCGGCACAACTTCACCAAGCTGCCGCGGATCCGGTCCGAGAGCCCGGCGTTCGACCTGCACCACGCCGACATCGCCCTGGCCGAGTACCCGGCCAACAAGGCCTCCGCCGACAACCTGCTGGACGCCGGTGAGGACGAGGGCCGGGTCGAGAACCTGCAGGAGAACATCGCCAAGGGCAAGACCACCGGGACCGACGGGAAGGACGAGGCGTGAAGATCGAAGCCTGGGTCTTCGGGATCCTGAGTGTGTTCGTCCTGGTCGTCACGCCGATCTACTGGCTGATGTCGGAGGACCCGACCGGCACCACCGCGCTGGTGATGACGTTCTTCCTGTCGCTGCTGGTCGCGTTCTACCTGACCATCACCGCCCGCCGGATGGACGAGCGCCCGGAGGACCGCAAGGACGCCGAGATCGCCGACGGCGCCGGTGAGCTCGGGTTCTTCCCGCCGCACTCGTGGTGGCCGCTGCACTGCGCGCTGACCCTGTCGGTCGTCGTCCTCGGCGTCGTCATCGGCTGGTGGCTGTTCATCGCCGGCTGTGCGCTCGGGATCATCACGCTGTCCGGGTTCATCTTCGAGTACTACCGCGGGGATCACGCCCACTGATCGAACGCCGTACCGAAAGCGCCGTCCGGGAGCCAACCGGGCGGCGCTTTCGTGCGTCTCAGGAACGACGGGTTACGCTGGGCGGCGGTCTACAGATGCAGGGGAGTACTGGGGAAATGGTGAGCA
This sequence comes from Kribbella sp. NPDC104218, assembly GCF_055584105.1. NCBI lineage: Bacteria > Bacillati > Actinomycetota > Actinomycetes > Propionibacteriales > Kribbellaceae > Kribbella > Kribbella sp. NPDC104218. The sequence continues at coordinate 367,468 of NZ_JBVJMQ010000002.1, read as the reverse complement.
GGAAGCACGGCCTGGCCGTGACGGGGATCTGCGTGATGTTGCTGGCCGGCACCGCGTGTAGTGACAGCGAGCCGGGCGCCGGTGGGCAGCCGTCCGCGAGCACCACGCAGAGTAGCGGCGGGCCGAGCTCGTCGGCGAACCCCAGCGAGTCCACGAAACCGTCCGACAACCCCTCCGCGGCCAGTGTCGCGGTGGTCCCGGCCAAGGGCGCGACGTCCGTCCAGCCCGACAAGCCGGTCACCGTCACGAGCACCGGCGGCAAGCTCACGGCGGTCACCGTCAAGAGCGGCGCGGGTGACGCGCTGGCGGGTGAGTTCAACGCCGACAAGACGGTCTGGACGTCGAAGCCCGAGCTGCGGCCGAACATGGCCTACACGGTCAGCGGGACCGCCGAGGGGACGGACGGCGCGAGCGTGCCGATCAGCTCGACGTTCAAGACCCTGAAGGCGGCCAAGAACCTGAAGGCCTCCGTCGTCCCGCTGAACGGCGAGACCGTCGGCGTCGCGCTGCCGATCCAGATCTACTGGAACAACCCGATCAAGGACCGCGCCGCGGTCGAGAAGCGGCTGTCGATCAAGACCTCGATCCCGGTCGAGGGCAGCTGGTACTGGCTGAACAGCAAGCAGGTGAACTACCGGCCGAAGGTCTACTGGCCGGCCGGCACCAAGGTGACGGTGAACATCGACACCGCCGGCGTGAACGCCGGGAACGGCACCTGGGGCGCCGCCAGCCGGGAGATCAAGTTCGCGATCGGCAAGTCGGTCGTCTCCAAGGTCGACATCAAGAAGCACACGATGACGGTCACGATCAACGGCAAACTGGCCCGCACCATCCCGATCACCGCCGGTAAGTCCGGGTTCACCACCCGCAGCGGCACCAAGGTCATCATGGAGAAGTTCGCCACCAAGCGGATGGACGCCCGCACCGTCGGCATCCAGCCCGGCGACCCGGAGTACTACGACATCCACGACGTCAAATGGGCCCAGCGGGTCACCAGCTCCGGCGAGTTCGTCCACGGCGCCCCCTGGTCCAGCGGCAGCCAGGGCTCGGCCAACGTCAGCCACGGCTGCGTCGGCATGAGCCTCGCCAACGGCCAATGGTTCTTCAACCAGACCCTCCGCGGCGACCCCATCGTCGTCACCGGCTCCACCCGCTACATGCAGATGGGCAACGGCTGGGCCGACTGGAACGTCCCCTACGCCACCTACAAGAAGGGTTCCGCCCTCTCCTGAGCCCCGAGTACACCTGAGGCCCTCAGCCCCGCAGAACGGCGCTGAGGGCCTCGGTACGTCTACAGAACCAGCGCGGACGCCGAACCGACGCCGTTACCCGCCTCGTACCGACCCGCCGTCCAGGGGTTACCCGTGGTGGCGCCACTGTGCGGGTAGACCCAGCCCTTGCCGCCGCCGTCCCGGACGAACATGTCGAGCTTGCCGTCCCCGGTCACGTCCTGGAGCAGCATGACGCTCGCCAAGTTCCATCCACCGCCTGCGGCGACCACTCGGCCCGATCCGGCCAGGTAGACGCTCAGGTTGCCCGCTGCGTCCCGGCTGACCAGGTCCGTCAGCCCATCGGCGTCCACATCCCCGAGCAGGAGTGCCGTCGACGCCATCCAGTTCACACCGATGCTGTACGGCGCGTCCCAGTTCGCTGCGGTGCCGCTGCGGCCGTTGTGCGGGTAGACCCAGAGACTGCCATCAGCTGGGTACCGGGCGACGATGTCCGGTTTGCCGTCGCCAGTCAGGTCGCCCATACCGACCCAGTCCGCGATATCCCAGCCGGACTGGCCCGTCGCGTACGGCGTCAACCACTTGGCCGCATCGCCGGACTGTCCGTTGTGCGGGTACACGTGCAGTGTGTTGTCGTTGAAGATCGCTACCAGGTCAGGTCGGCCGTCGCCGGTAGCGTCGGACAGGTAGAGCCGCCGGACGATGTCCCAGCCGAACGTGTCGGTGTAGTAGCGGCGAGTCCACGGGTTCGATCCGGACTGGCCGGTGTGGACGTCGACGTACAGCTTGCCGTCCTGGCGGACGACCATGTCGGCCCGTCCGTCGCCGGTGACGTCCAGAACGGGTCCCGCGGCGGACGCCGGCGTCGCAGTGGTCAGCGAAGCGCCGATCAGCAGCGCTGCGGCGAGTAGTCGGCTGCGCATCACCGGACCTCCGATCCGTTCACGACGAGGCGAAGCCCGTCGACAGGCTTGTGGACCGTGATCCGCTGCGGCGCCTCGGCCCACGTCGTCGAGTGGGTGACGTTGAGCGTCGTCCGGTCGCTTGACAGCCGGAAGCGCAGCGACATCGGGCCATACAGCGTGGGCATCGCGTCGAAGACCGTTTCGGTGTCGGGGGAGAGCCATGCCTGCGGACAGAGCCGCAGCAGATGCAGCTCACCTGGTGCGAGGGAGTCGTCGATGACGGCGTGCCGGGCGGACCAGGTGATGAGCGGCTGCACGAAGAGCGTGCCGTACATGCCGTGCCGGTGCTCACCGGAGATGTAGGTGTCCGGCGAAACCGCTCCGGTCAGCAGACCGTAGAGCCCCTCCAGGAAGCGCCCGCGGTCCGCGCGCTGCCAGCTGTGGAACAGGTTCCAGCTGTAGCAGGGCTCACCACTGCTCTGTTCATGGTCGAGGACTACGCGGTCCAGTGCGGTGTGGTGCGCAGGATCGAAGTTGGCGACGTTCGGACCGACCCGGTAGAACTCCACGTACGACTTCATCAGCGGGTCGTCGGCAGGCATCAGACCGGCCCATACCGACATCAGTGCGCCGGTGTCGAACGCCTCAAGGTCTGGCCAGGGGCTCTCCGGCCCGAAGAACTTGCTGGGCAGCACCGGGTGCTTGGAACCGTCCGGCGCCGTCCACTTGGGCGCATCGGCGGCGGCTTGCCGCATTGCGGCCACATACGCGGTGCGGAAGCTCTCGGCGACCGCAGCGAACTCGGCTGCCCTCGGATGCCCGATCCGCCGCAGCAGCTGCACAGCGCTGGTCAGACCGCGGTAGCTCCAGGCCTGGATCGAGATGGACTGCTGCTCGACACCGGTGTCGTTGCTCTTGGCCGGCGGCATCAGCTTGTGCACGCCCTGGTGGTTGGTCGCGGCACAGGCCCGTTTGATGAAGTCGCAGGCCTTGACGATCGGCGTCGTCCATCGGTTGATGAACGCGGCGTTCCGGCTCAGCAGCGCGTGCCGGCTGGCCGCCTCCAGGATCGCACCGTGGTCGGTGATCCAGTCGAACGCCTGCAGGGACTCCGGAGTCGCGAAGAAGCCTTCCTTGCCGATCGTCGCGTACGCCGCGCCGGGCGGCGTCCGGACGCCCTGGACGGCGAGGTACAGCTCGAGGTGCGAGGCCACGACGTCGTGGTGACCGAGCAGGTCCAGGAACATGTGGCTGACCATGGAGGTCGGTGTACTCCACAGCAGGTCGTAGCCGTAGGAGCCGGACAGGAACGTCCGTTTGCCGGTGTCGGGGCTCTTCTCCGCGATGATCTCGGCCAGCTGGACGCTGCGCCGGAAGAACTGGTCGACGTACGGCTCCGGCGTCCGGATCGTCGCAGCGGTCGCGGGCTTCTTCGCCCAGTACGTCTCCGCCTGAGCGAGCGCACCGTCGTACCCGAGGGCCACCTCGGCGTCGAACTCGGCCCGCGGCTGCGGCAGCATCGGGACCAGGACGTCGACGTACGCGCCCTTGCGGACCGGGATGACCACCTTGAGGTCGTACACGCCACCGGCGACCGCGGTCAGGCTGGTGGCGCCGGGGACGCTGACCGACATCCGCACGTTTCCAGCAGCATCGAACACCCGGGCCGGCACCGGCTTCGGGCCGGGGTTGAAAACCGGCTCGATCGACAGCGCCGAACCCAGCGGCGCGGCCGAGGGCGTCACCTGCATGGTGACGAACGCCTCCTGCTGCTGTGGCGGGTCGATGTAGTGCTTGATGAACGCCTTGCTGAGCCGCAGGACGAAGGTGAAGGTGGCAGGCGCCCGCACCTCGTTGACCTGCTCGACGGAGAACCGCGTCCAGGCGTAGATCGGCTCCAGCGCCGTCTGGACGTCCGGTGCGCCACGTAGGTGCGCGAACGTGGACTGACGCAGTACCAGCCCCTCCTGCCGCCGATGTTCGGTCCAGAGCACCGGCGTGTGCTTGTCCTCCCGCCAGCCCTGGATGCCGACGCCGAAGTCGCCCCGGTGCATGTAGTACGGCGCTGTCGGCATCGGCGGGATCTTCCCGCGGTCCGGCATCACCGGCGTGACCTGGAAGTCCTTACCCCGGAACTGGTCCAGGTACGGCTTGGGACTACCCACCGGCAGCGCCACCGCCGGCTGGCACACCGTCGTCCCGTTGTAGAAGACGTCGAACCGGAACAGGTGATCCTTCCACCCCACCGGCGTCCACACTTGCCGCTGCGGCACCCACCACCTCAGCGCCTCCTGCACATTCGGCTCCACGGCCGAGCTCGCGGCCAGCGCGCCGGCGGCCACGGCGGCCGCCGGGAGCACCGCGCCGGGTCCGGCGATTCCGGCCGCGGTCGCGGCTCCGGCCAGGGACAACGCCTGCCGTCGGGACATTTCTGGTGGCACGGGCGGGCCTCCATCTCTCGAAATTTGGAAGAAGTTTCCGGCATTTCGGAAGAAGAGGCAAGCTTCTGCACGGCAAACGAAAACGCCCCGGCTCGGGTGAGCCGGGGCGTTTCGGGGGACTGTCAGTGACGGTCCGGGGTGATCTCGTGGAAGTTGTCCGAGTCGGTCAACTCGTGGAGGTCGTCGTCGTGACCGTGGGAGTGGGCCTCCTCGATCTCGGCGGCGGTGGGCTTCTGAACCGCGTCCGCGTAGTAGAAGCGGCTCAGGCGGGCCCGGAGCTTGTTGAGGGCCCGGCGCGGGGCGCGGACGCCGTTGTCGTCGGTCTCCGGGCCGACCTCGTACGGGACGAGGCGTTCGCGAGCGGTGAGCTCGTAGGCCTCGTAGTTCGAGATCGGGGTGTGCTTCTCCGAGTACGAGCCGTCGGGGGAGCGCACGATGATGCCGGACTCCAGGCCGTGCAGGAGCCGCTCGTTGTCGGCGCGCTGCAGCGAGATCGCGATCCGCCGGGTCACCCAGAACGCGACGACCGGGCCGACGAACACGGCGATTCGCAGGAACCAGGTGACGCTGTTGAGCGAGACGCCGAAGTGGGTCGCGATCAGGTCGTTACCGCCGCCGATCCAGAGCAGGCCGTAGAACGTGATGAACGCGGCGCCGATCCCGGTCCGGGTCGGCACGTTACGCGGCCGGTCGAGCAGGTGGTGCTCGCGCTTGTCACCGGTGATCCAGCCCTCGATGAACGGGTAGAGCGCGACCAGCGTCACGAAGGCCGGCGGGACGATCAGAGCCGGGATCAGCAGGTTCCAGCTCAGGGTCACCCCCCAGAACTCCGATTCGAAGCCCGGCATCAGCCGGACCGACCCTTCCAGCCAGCCCATGTACCAGTCGGGCTGCGAGCCCGCCGTCACCTCGGCCGGGTTGTACGGCCCGTACAGCCAGACCGGGTTGATCTGCAGCAGCGCGCCCATCAGGGCGGTGATGCCGAAGACGACGAAGAAGAAGCCGCCCGCCTTGGCCATGTAGACCGGCATCAGCGGGTAGCCGACGACGTTCTTCTCGGTCCGGCCGGGGCCGGGGTACTGGGTGTGCTTGTGGTACACGACCAGGAACAGGTGCACGGTGACGAGGGCCAGGATCAGGCCCGGGATCAGCAGCACGTGGACGGTGAAGAACCGGGAGACGAAGTCGTCACCGGGGAACTCGCCGCCGAAGATGAAGAAGCTCATGTACGTGCCGACCACCGGCGAGGCCTGGATCATGCCCTGGGTGATCCGCAGCCCGGTCCCGGACAGCAGGTCGTCGGGCAGGCCGTAGCCGATGAAGCCCTCGATGATGCCGAGGAACAGCATCCCGAAGCCGATCACCCAGTTCAGCTCACGCGGCTTGCGGAACGCGCCGGTGAAGAAGATGCGCAGCAGGTGCACCATCATCGAGGCGACGAACAGGATCGCGGCCCAGTGGTGGATCTGCCGCATCAGCAGACCGCCGCGGATGTCGAACGAGATGTCCAGCGTCGAGGCGTACGCCTCGGACATGTGCAGACCCTTGAGCAGGCTGTACGAGCCCTGGTACTCGACCTCGGCCATCGACGGCTTGAACCACAGCGTCAGGAAGATACCGGTCAGGATCAGGATGATGAAGCTGTAGAGCGCGATCTCGCCGAGCATGAACGACCAGTGGTCCGGGAAGACCTTGCGCAGGTTCTTCCGGCCGAGCTTGCCGATGCCGAGCCGATCGTCGACCCATTTGACCGGCGGCGGGAACTCCGCGGTCGCGGGCTTTTCCTTGGTTTCGGACACTGGTGTCACCCTCGTTCCCAGAAGCTCGGGCCGACCGGCTCGGTGAAGCCGCTTTGTGCGACCAGGTACCCCTCCGAGTCCACTGCCAACGGTAGCTGCGGCAGCGGGCGAGCGGCAGGGCCGAAGACGACCTTGGCGCTGTCGGCCAGGTCGAAGGTCGACTGGTGGCACGGGCAGAGCACGTGGTGCGTGGTCTGCTCGTACAAGGAGATCGGGCAGCCGACGTGGGTGCAGATCTTGGAGTAGCACAGGATGCCGTCGATACCCCAGTTCTCCCGCCCGGCCTGGGTGCGGATCTTGCTGGGCTCGATCCGGACGACGATCACCGCGGCCTTCGCCTTGGCGTTCTGGTACTCGACCGCGCTCTCCTCCTGCAGCGGAGCCAGGTTGGCGGGAGCGGCGTTGACCAGCTGACCGACGATCAGGTCGGACGGCTTGATCGGACGATCGGTGACGTCGTTGACGACCCGGATGCCCTTGGCCCAGATGGTGTTGTAGAGCGCCCGGCCCGGCAGCGGGCCGAGGTCACGCAGCAGGACGACGGCCGGCAGACCGAGCAGACCCATCGCGCCCAGCAGCGAGCGGCGGATCAGCTTGCGCCGGGTGAACCCGGACTCCGCCACGCCCTCCTGGAAGCCGCCGATGATATCGGCCTTCTGCTCCGGCGAGGAGTTGGCGTCGTGCCGGTACTCGACGACCTCGGTGTCGACCATCAGCTTCTTGGCCCACTGGATGGCGCCCGCCCCGATCAGGAACAGGGCCAGCCCCAGCGTGATGCCGAGCGTCATGTTGTTCGCGTTACCCGACAGCGGGCCGAACACCAGCGTCGCGTCCCGCGGGATCGCGAAGTACGCGACACAGGCGCCCAGCGAGAGCAGACCGGCCAGCGAGAACATCAGCGCGACCTGGCGCTCGACGCGGTCGGCCGCCTTCGGGTCGACGTCCTGGATCCGGTACTCGTGCGGCTCCAGACCCGGATCCGCGATCGGCTCGGCCACCTCGACCGCGCCGTGGTGCTCGTCGTCCGCCTTCACCGGCAGATTCTTCTCGCTCATTCGGCCTTCGCTCCCTTGGCCTTGACGCCCTTGGCGCCGATCCAGACCGCGACGCAGACCAGCAGGCCGATACCGACCAGCCAGCCCCAGAGGCCTTCGGAGACCGGGCCGAGCCGGCCGAGACCGAAGCCGCCCGGGTCCTTCTGCTCCTGCAGCGCGTGCAGGTAGGCGATGATGTCGCGCTTGTCCTCAGGCTGCAGCACCTGATCGGAGAACACCGGCATCTGCTGCGGGCCGGTGAGCATGGCCTCGTAGATGTGCTTCGGGTCCACGTTCATCAGCGAGGGGGCGTAGCGGCCGTTCGGCAGCGCGCCGCCCTTGCCGGCGAAGTTGTGGCACGCCGTGCAGTTCGTCCGGAACAGCTCGCCGCCGCGGGTGACCTGCTCGTCGGTGGCCTTGCTGATGTCGTACGAGTCGGTCGCGGGGACCGCCGGGCCCGTGGCGAGCGAGGCGACGTACGCGGCCAGGGCCTCGATCTCCTCCGGCGTGTAGGCGGGGGTCTTGCGCGGGATCTGCGCACCCGGCTGCATCGCGGGCATCCGGCCGGTGCCGACCTGGAAGTCGACCGCGGCCGCGCCGACGCCGATCAGCGACGGCCCGGCCAGGTCGCCCTCACCGTTGCCACCGCCTTCGGCGTTCAGACCGTGGCAGCTCGAGCAACCGACCGCGAAGAGCTTCTTGCCCTCTTCGATCTGCTGGGACTGAGCCGAGTTGTCGGCCACCGCGGCGCCGGGGGCGAAAGCGGCGTACGCCGAGCCCACAGCCAGGAGGCCGAACAGAAGCACGACGAGGCCGGCGGACCGGTGCCGTCGTCGCGCGGAGAGAAAGCGCGCCGGTGACAAGGAGGTTCTCTTCTCACTCATTTGAGCAGGTAGATGGTCGCGAACAGGGCGATCCAGACGACGTCGACGAAGTGCCAGTAGTACGACACGACGATCGCCGAGACGGCCTGTTCGTGGGTGAACTTGCGGGCCATGTACGTCCTGGCCAGGACGTACACGAAGGCGATCAGGCCGCCGGTCACGTGCAGGCCGTGGAACCCGGTGGTCAGGTAGAACACCGACCCGTACGGCGAGGACGCGATCGTGACGCCCTCGTGGATGAGCGTGGCGTACTCCGTCACCTGGCCGGCGATGAAGACCGCGCCCATCAGGTAGGTGAGGATGAACCACTCACGCATACCCCACTTGAGGACGTTCAGCGCCGAACCGACCCGGCCGACCCGGCCGTGCTCGGCCGCGAACACGCCGAACTGGCACGTCACGGACGACAGCACCAGGATCAGCGTGTTGATCAGCGCGAACGGGATGTTCAGCATCGCCGTCGAGGCGTCCCAGAGCGTCTCCGCCCCTTCCGGGACGGCGGCGGTCGTCACCGACCGGATCGTGAAGTACGCCGCGAACAGAGCGGCGAAGAACATCAGTTCGCTCGAGAGCCAGACGATCGTGCCGACACTGACCATGTTGGGACGGTCGTGGTGTCCGTGTTCACGAGACGCTGGGAGCGCGGTTGCAGTGGCCACGCCGTCATTATGTCGGTCCGCCTACGAAGTACTACGACCACCCCCATGCATGTCGGAAACTGGCGCTTTCTACTGTGGACGGGTGCTTCCCCTCCACGCCGGGCCCGGTGACCAGATCGCGCCGTTCACGCCGCAGCGGCTGCTGACCGGCTGGTCGGTCGAACCGGTGTTACTCGGTGTGATCGTCGTCATCGGCGCGATCTACCTGTACGGCGTCCACCGGCTCCGCAAACGGGGGGACAAATGGTCCCGCGGCCGGACGTTCGCGTTCGTCGGCGGCGGCCTGGGGAGCGCGATCGTGGCCACGCAGTCGGCGATCGGCGCGTACGACACGGTGCTGCTGAGCGTCCACATGGCCCAGCACATGATCCTGTCGATGCTGACGCCGCTGATGATGGCGCTCGGCGCGCCGGTCACGCTGGCGCTGCGCACGCTGCCGCTGCGGCCGCGGAAATGGTTGCTCTCCGTGTTGCATTCGGGGTTCGCGCGGGTGCTGTGCTTCCCGCTGATCGGCTTCGCGCTGTTCGTCCTGAGCCCCTGGGCGCTCTACTTCAGCGGCATCTACGACGCGACGCTGCGCTCCGCGCTGCTGCACGACCTGCTGCATCTGCACTTCATCCTGGTCGGATCGCTGTTCTTCTGGCCGCTGCTCGGCCTGGACCCGGTGCCGGGGAAGGTGATCTACCCGTTCCGGCTCATCATGACGTTCCTCACGTTGCCGTTCCACGCGTTCCTCGGGATCACGATCATGTCGGCGAACACGCTGATCGCGGAGGACTGGTACACCAGCTTCGAACGGTCCTGGCCGCCGTCCCCGCTGGAGGACCAGTACCTCGCGGGCGGGCTGTTGTGGGGCTCCGGCGACATCGTCGGGCTGGTGTTCTTCGCCGTCCTGTTCGTGCAATGGGTGCGGGATTCGCGGCGGGAGGCGCGCCGTGAGGACCGCCGGCTGGACCGCCTGGAGGAACAGGCGCGGCGGGCCGAGCAGGCGCCCCGGTAACATCTGCGGTGTCCAGTCATTTCCGCACTGAGTTTTGGGATGGATCGATGAGTCTGAAGGTGCTGGTCTACAGCGACGACCGTACGACGCGGGAGTCCGTCCGGCTGGCCCTGGGCAAGCGGCCCGCGGCCGATCTGCCCGAGCTCGAGTACGTCGAGTGCGCCACCGAGCCGGCCGTGATCAAGACCATGGACAAGGGCGGGATCGACCTGGCCATCCTGGACGGCGAGGCCGTTCCGGCCGGCGGCATGGGCATCGCCCGGCAGCTGAAGGACGAGATCTTCCAGTGCCCGCCGATCCTCGTCATCACCGGCCGTCCGCAGGACGCCTGGCTGGCGACCTGGTCGCGCGCCGAGGCCGCGGTCTCGCACCCGATCGACCCGATCCGGCTCGCCGAGGTGACCGCCGCCGTCCTGCGCGAGCGGATCGCCAAGCTGCCCGCCGTCACCTCCTGACGCAGGTGGCCGCCTACACCTGGCCGCAGATCCTCAACCCGCTGCTGCGGCGCGAGGACCTGGAGGCCGACGCCACCGCGTGGGCGATGGAGCAGATCCTGTCCGGCGCGGCCTCACCGGCGCAGCTGGCCGGGTTCGTGGTCGCGCTGCGGGCCAAGGGCGAGACCGTCACCGAGGTCGAGGGGCTGGTCGCGACGATGCGCGACTTCGCCACCCGGATCACGGTCCCCGGACGGACGCTGGACGTCGTCGGCACCGGCGGTGACCAGGCCCACACTGTGAACATCAGCACGATGTCCGCGATCGTCGCCGCGGGCGCCGGGGCCAAGGTCGTCAAACACGGCAACCGGGCGGCGTCGTCCGCGTGCGGTGCGGCCGACGTTCTGGCCGAGCTGGGCATCCCGCTGGACCTGACCGCGGCGCAGGTCGCCGAGGTGGGGGAGCGGGCCGGGATCACGTTCTGCTTCGCGCCCGCCTTCCACCCTGCCCTGCGGCATGCCGCCGTCCCGCGCCGGGAGCTGGGGGTGCCGACGACGTTCAACTTCCTCGGCCCGCTGGCGAACCCGGGCGACCCGTCCGCGCAGGCGGTCGGCGTCGGCGACGCGCGCGTCGCCGGGCTGATGGCCGGCGTGCTGGCCCGGCGCGGGATCGACGCGCTGGTCTTCCACGGCGACGACGGGCTCGACGAGCTGACCACGCGGACGACGTCCCAGATCTGGGTTGTCGGCGGGGGAGCGGTCGAGGGGCCGTTCACGCTGGACCCGCGGGAGCTCGGGATCGAGCCGGTGTCCGCCGAGGCGCTTCGGGGTGGGGACGCGGTCTACAACGCGAAGGTGGTGCGGGCGCTGCTGGACGGCGAGCCGGGCGCCGTCCGCGACGTCGTCGTCCTCAATGCGGGGGCGGCGCTGGCTGCTTACCACCCGGTCGAGGGGCCGATCACCGAGCGGATCCGCGCGGGGATGTCCCAGGCGGCCGAAGCGCTGGACTCCGGCGCCGCGCGCGACGTCCTCGACAACTGGATCGCCGCCGCGGCGCAGGTTCGCCAGGCGTAGGCCGACCGCCACCACCCACCAACCTCGTCGCGGCCGCCGGCCGCACGCTCGACGCCCACCACCGGGTTCGTGTTACCGGGTGGTGGGCGTCGGCTTGTTCAGCGGTTGATCTTGATCTGGCTCACCTTGGTGCGCCAGACCGCGGTCCACTCCGGGGTGCTGCCGGCCATGTCGCCGATCGAGACCGCGACGGTCCCGTCGCCGCGATCGATGACGGCGATCAGCACGGTGGAGAACGTCTCCTTGAGCTTCGGCGCGCTGACCGCGACCCGGGTGGTGATCTCGTGGCCCGGGTGGCCGTCGACGGTGATCGCCTTGTGCGTCGTCCCGGAGATCTTCGGGTTGTCGCCGTACAGCCCGATCAGCGCCCGCGAGCCGGCCTGCGTCGCGGCCGCCTTCAGCCCGGCCGGCGTCCTGGTCACCTTGACCTCAGGCGCCAGCTGACCGAACGCGACGTAGTTGCCCCAGTCGGCCGAGCCGTTGTAGTTCTCGTGCACGTTCAGCCAGATCGCGGCGCCGCCGAACAGCTTGGTCCGCTCGCCGGTGTTCCCCCACGCCGAGCCCATGATCGGCATCGTGTCGTTGCTCGCAGCAACAATCTGCGCGCCGACCACCCGCCCCTGCGGCGGCGGCGTCTCCGAAGGCTTCACCGTCGGATCCACCGTCTTCAGCCCCGGCGGCGGCCCCGACGGCAACGCCACCGGCGACACGGCGTCCGCCCGCGTCCAGATCCACCCCACACTCAACCCGGTCACCGCCAGCGCCGCCAGCACCAGCACCAGCGCCCCCACCAACCGAGCCCGCCGCTCCTCACTCCGCCCAGCCACCAACCCATACCCCTCAGCCTCAGGCACCGCACCCACCTCCCGCGAAAACAACCCCCCACCACCCGCCGCCCCACCCGGCGCACGCCCACCCGCAGGCTGCCTACCCGCGAACGGCTGCCCGCCACCCGGCGGTCCGTACGGCGGTTGCCCGCCTCCCGGCGTCCCACCAGCTAACGGCTGACCGTTCGGCGGCCCGTCCAACGACGCCTGCCCACCACTCGCCGCTTGCCCAGCCGCAGGCTGCCTACCCGCGAACGTCTGCCCGCCACCCGGCGGTCCGTACGGCGGTTGCCCGCCTCCCGGCGTCCCACCAGCTAACGGCTGACCGTTCGGCGGCCCGTCCAACGACGGCTGTCCGCCGCCCGGCCGACCGTATGGCGGTTGCCCGCCTCCCGGCATCCCGCCAGCCAACGGCTGACCTGCCGGCCGTTGCCCACCCGTCGGCGACTGTCCACCAGCCGAGGCGTGCCCGCCCACGGCCAACGGCCCACCAACCGGCGGACCGTACGGCGGCTGCCCGCCACCCGGCGTCCCGCCAGCCAACGGACGACCAGTCGGTTGTGGCCCACCTACCGCCGATTGCCCACCAGCTGCCGCTTGCTCGACTGCTGGCTGCCTACCCGCGGGCTGCTGCCCGCCAACCGGCGGTCCGTACGGCGGTTGCCCGCCTTCCGGCGTCCTGCCAGCCAACGGTTGACCGTTCGGCGGCCCGTCCAGCGACGACTGTCCGCCTGTTGCCGCTTGCCCAGCCGCAGGCTGTCTACCCGCGAACGATTGCCCGCCACCCGGCGTCCCACCAGCCGACGGCTGACCTGCTGGTCGTTGCCCACCCGTCGGCGGCTGTCCGCCAACCGATGCTCGACCAGCCGGTGGCCCATCCAGCGGCGTCTGTCCACTAGCCGAGGCCTGCCCACCCACGGCCAACGGCCCGCCACCCGGCGGACCGTACGGCGGCTGCCCACCGCTCTGCGGTCCACCAGCCGAAGGTTGGCCGTGTGGTGCCGGTCCGTCCAACGGCGACAGTCCGCTAGCCGAGGCGTGCCCGCCGACCAGCTGTTGCCCGTCCGCGGCCAGCGGCCCGCCAGCTGGCCGTCCGTACGGCGGCTGCCCACCGACCGGTGGTTCACCAGCTGTCGGCGGACGCCCACCTGTTGGCGGCTGCGAACCAGCCGTCGCCTGCCCGGCTGTCGCATGCGTGCCCGCGGGCGGTTGCCCGCCATCCGGTGGACCGTACGGCGATTGCCCGCCGCTTGGCGGGCCACCAGCGAACGGTTGGCCAACCGCTCGTGGCGCGTCCAACGACGGCTGCCTACCTGGCACAGCTTGCTCGGCTGCTGGCTGTCGGCCCGCGGACGGCTGCTCGCCGACTGTTCGCCCGTACGGCGGCTGCGCACCAACCGGTGGTTCGCCAGCTGTCGGCTGGCCTGCCGGTGGAGGCCAATCCAACGGCGACTGCCTAGCTGGCGCCGCCTGTTCGGTTGCGGGCTGTCTGTGCGCGGGCGGCTGCTCGCCGACTGTTCGCCCGTACGGCGGCTGTGCACCGGCCGGTGGTTCGCCAGCCATCGGCTGGCCTGCCGGTGGAGGTCCGCCCAAAGGCGACTGCCTACCTGGCGCCGCTTGCTCGGCTGCTGGCTGTCGGCGTGCGGGCTGCTGACCGCCAACGGGCGGACCGTACGGCGGTTGTGGCGCAACTCCACTCGCCTGCTGACCAGCTGTCTGCGGCCCGCCGTTCTGAGGGGGTACGCCGTGCAGCTGTCCCACGCCGGGCCCGCCGGCCTGGAGAGGTCGGCCGGGCTGCGGCTCGCCTGGTGGGCGAGTGCCGTGCGGTGGCCGGGTGCCAGGGGAGGTGATCTGCGGCCGTTCTGTGCTGGGCCCGCTGACCTGCGGTGGTTGCCAGTTGTGCGGGGGGACGGCAGGCGGGGGTTGGGTGGTGTGCGGTTGTTCCAGGCTGGGTCCGCCGACCTGTGTTGGTTGGCTGCGGTGTGGCTCGCCTGGTGCCGGAGTGCTGTGCGGTGCGGGGGTGCCAGGGGAGGGGGCCTGTGGCTGTTCTGGGCTGGGGCCGCCGGCTTGGGGTGGTTGCCAGTTGTGTGGGGGCACGGCAGGCGGGGGTTGGGTGGCGTGCGGGTGTTCCAGGCTGGGTCCGCCGACCTGTGGTGGTTGGGTGCGGTGCGGGTCGCGTGGTGCCGGAGTGGTGTGCGGTGGCTGGGTGCCGGGGGAGGGGGCTGTGCCGGGGGCGCCGAACTGTGATGGGTGGCTGCGGTGTGGCTCGGTTTGGGCTGGGGTGGTGTGGGGCTGTTCGCCGGGCTGTGGGGCCTGGGCGTGGGGTGGCTGAGCGGCTGGGGGTGGTGGGGCTGGGGATTGGCCGCCTAGGACGTCGGTGGGGAGGGGGTCTTCGGCGGGGGTTTCGGCGGACCAGTAGTCGGCGCCGGTGGGGGGTGCGGGTGCGGGTGCGGGGGTGGGGTCGGGGCGGCGGTGGGGGGTTACGGGGGGTGGGGCGGCGTGGCGGCCGGTGCGGCGTGGGGGCGGGGTCTGGTTGTTGTCGTTGTCAGCCAACGTTGAGTCCCTGGTAGGCCCGGCTCTCGGCGGCTTTCAGGTCCGGCCGGGTGGTGGGGATGTCGCTGATGTAGGCGACGGCGGTGCCGTCGCCGAGGGCGAAGACGGCGACGGTGAGGGTGAGGGTGCGGGCCTGCACCTTGGCCGAGGTGGCGGTGACGGTCTGCTGGACGAACCAGCCGGACTTGCCCGAGCGCTGGACGGCGGCGTTCGGCCCGGCCTTGGACGTGACGCCGATATCGCCGTACAGGCTGGTGCGGACCTCCTGCGCGAGCCGCAGCGCGGTCGCCTTCGGATCGCCGCCGAAACCGGAACCGTTGCCCAGGGCACCGACGAAGATATCGGCGTACCAGTCGTTACGGCCGTCGAATTTCTCCTGCAGGACGACGTACTGGCCGCTCGAGTTGAGCAGTTGCGGGACGAGGCGCTTGCGGTCCGACCAGCCGCCGGTCTGGCGCGGGAACGAGATCGCGTCCGCGGACACCCGCTCACCCTCGTGCAGTTTCGGGTCCTTCGACTGGCCGGGTTTGGTGGACGCCGTCGGCTGGGTCGTCGGGTCGCCCGGACCGGCCTGCTTGTCGTCACCCGACCCCTTGATCAGGAACACCGCGGCCACGATCAGCATCACCACGGCGATCGCCCCGCCGATCAGCAGCGGCAGCTTCGCGCCGGAGCCGCCACCCCCGCCGCCGGAAGACTTCTTCTTGGCGCCTCCGCGCTGCCCGCCGCCACTCGACGACACCGCCGGCCCGGCACCCCACCCAGCGGCCTTCGGCTCAGCAGTCGGCGCACCACTCCACGCCCCGCTCTTGGCCTCCGGCGTCGCCGTATCCGCGCCCCAAGCCTGCTGCGCGCCGGCCCAAGGCCCACCCTGCTCACTGCCCTGCGACTCCGGCGCCCCACCTCCCCAGGCGCTACCGCTCTGCTGGGACGACGTCTGCTCCGCTCCGCCACCCCAAGGCCCACCCTGCTGTCCCTCGACAGCCGTCTGACCCCACGGCCCGACGTCCCCCTGCTGCCCGGTGCCCCAGGCGCTGGCGCCCTGCTGAGCTCCGTCCGGCTGCGCAGTCCAAGAGGTAGCGCCATCGCCCCAAGGCGCACTGTCTCCAGCCGACGTAGCGCCCACCGCCGTCGTGCCGTCGGCCGTCTGTGGGGTGCTGTCCGGCTGCGTCCCCCAGCTGTCAGCGGACGGCGGCGTCGCGTCCGGCTGCGCTCCCCAAGACTCGGCCGACTGAGGCGTGCTGTCGGGCTGCTCGCCCCAGGGCGTCGTGCTCAGTTCGATGGTCTGTTCGGTCGGGTTCTGCGCGCTGGCCGCTACGCCCCAGCTCTGCGGGCCGGGCGTCTCCTGCAGCTCCGGGTCGACACCCCAGGCGGACTGCACCTGCGTCGGCTCGTCATCAACCGGCGTCGGATGCGGCTTGCGCACCGGGTTCGGCGTCTCGGTCCAGCTCACCGCGGACCAGCCTTGCCCGTCATCAGCAGTCGGCTGCGGCTCCGGCGCCGCGTTCACCTCAGTCGGCGCACTGGACGCCGACCCGCCACCCCAGCTCGGCGCATCCGGCGTCGGCTCGGGCTCGACACCCCACCCGACAGTCGGAGCCGGCTCCACAGCCCCGGCGCCGTCACCAGTCTCGACACCCCAACTGCCGGCCGCACTCACCGCAGCCGAGTCTTCACCAGTCTCATCCGTGGACGCCGGAGTCGGCGCCAGCCGCAGCTTCCACCCAGTCGGCGCAGCATCCGCCGGCGCAGGCCCAGCAACCTCAGCCGATCCCGCATCAGTAGCCGGCTCATCCGCACCCGGCTCCGGCACCGGACGCTGCGTCCAGTGCTCAGGCGGCGCGATAGCAAGCTCCGGCGCACCCCATGTCGCCCGAGCCCGCTCGAACGGCGTCAGCCCGTCGCCCGCCGTGCCGTCGTCCTTCGGCCCGTCGTCCCCAGTCGCAGCCACGGCCGTCAGCCGCGGACCGCTCTCAGCCGGCTCCGGCGTCGTCCACCAGCCGCTGTCGGTCGAGCCCGCCGAAACGCCGCCACCGGACGCCGTGGCGCCCCACACCGGCGCCTGGACCTCCGCGACCTCGGCCGACTCCGCTACCGGAGCAGCAGGCTCCTCGGCGCCCTCCTGGTCGGTGCGGTTGGTCCACTGCTTCCCGTTCCACCAGCGAATGGTGTCGGGCTGTCCGGTCGGATCCGGATACCAGCCGGCGGGAGGATTGCTCATGCGTTCACCGTAACTTCAGCTCGTGTCAGCGCGGGCCCGGAAATGACCTCAGACGCCGTCCTCCTGGCCGAGGCTGAACGCGGCCTCCAGGTCGTGCGACGAGTAGGCGCGGAAGGCGATGTGCGTCTCGGTGCTGAGCACGCCGGGCACCCGGTTCAGGTGATCGGGGATCACCGTCGCGAGATCGTCGTGACGGGCGACCCGGATCATCGCGATCAGGTCGAGCCCGCCGGTCACGGAATACACCTCGCTGACGCCCTCGATCGCCGCCACCTGCTCGGCGACCTCCGGGATGCGCGCGACATCGGCCTTGATGAACACGATCGCGGTGACCATGTCGTCCTCTCCCTCGAAATCCCAACCCGCCGAAGCATAGTTGGCCGCACTCGGGTCAGCTGGCCCGCGCCGGGCCGAGCGGCCGCATCCGGCGGCGTTCGGACGGGTGCTGCAGGTCGTTCCCGGCGTTGTCGAGCCTGGTCAGGTGCCGGCCGGCACCGGTGATCGGGCAGCTCCACGTACCGTCCACCTCGACCAGGCGAATACCGGGCTGGTCCAGCCAGCGCAGGATCAGATCCAGCTCTTCGGGGGACGCCGAAGCGACCGGCCCGACCCCTGGCAGCACCGTCTCCGCAGAGGCGCGCAGCATGTCGAGATAGCGCCGCGGGTCGTTGCCGCGCGGGCTGATCCCGGCCGCGGCCAGCCGCCCGCGCCGGATCACATGCAGCTCCCAGCCGCCGTCATCGGTCCGCCGGGCCGCGCAGATCTCCGCGCACCCGGTCAGCGACGCCATCCGCTGCATACGGGCCGAGCTGCGCACGAACGCGCTCAGCCGGTCCCGGTGCACGGCGGCGTCCTCGAACCGCTCGCCGGCCGACAGGACGTCGATCCGCTGGTCGAGCGCCTGGATCACCGGCGTCGGGTCGGCGATCAGCGCCGTCCGCAGCTCGTCGACGAACTGGCCGTACGAATCCATCGAGATCCGGCCGTCGCACGGCGCCACGCAGCGGCCCATCTCGGCCAGGACGCACGGCGACAGCGACGGACGCCGCGACATCCGCGCCGTGCACTGCCGGATCGGGAACGCCTCGTGCAGCGCGGCCATCGCCCGCTCCGCGGTCTTCCGCGAGCTGAACGGGCCGAGGTAGCCGCCGTCGCCGTCCTTCAGCTGTTTGACCAGGGACAGCCGCGGGAACGGCTCGACCGTGACTTTCAGCCAGTGCTGCCGCTCGGGGAACTTCGACCGCCGGTTGTACCGCGGCTTGTGCTCCGCGATCAGCCGCAGCTCGCGGACCTCGGCCTCCAGCGACGTCCCGCACTCGATCCCGCGGACGCCGGTCGCGATCCCGACCATCTCGCCGATCCGGCTGCGCGTCTCGGACGCCGTGAAGTACGAGCGGACGCGGTTGCGCAGGTCCTTCGACTTACCGACGTACAGGACCTCGCCGCGGTCATCGGTGAACAGGTACACGCCCGGCGCGTGCGGCAGCTGCTCGGACAGGTGCCGCTTCGCGCGGACGGCGGGCGCGACCCGCGACGAGAACGTCTGCAGATCCTCCAGCGTCTGGACGCCGAGCGATCCGACCCGCTCGAACAACCCGTGCAGGACGTCGACCGTCGCCCGCGCGTCGGACAGGGCGCGGTGATTCGGGGTGACCTTCGTCCGGAAGAGTTTGGCCAGCGTCCCGAGTTTGCAGTTCGGCGCTTCGTCCGGCGTGATCACCCGGCGGGCCAGCAGCGCGGTGTCGACGACGGTGAAATCGGGCCAGTCGTACCCGTGCACGAGGCTGTCGTGTTTCAGGAAGCCCATGTCGAACGGCGCGTTGTGCGCCACCATGACGCAGCCGCGGGCGAACTCCAGGAACGCCGGCAGCACCGAGCCGATCCGGGGTGAGGCGGCAACCATCTGGTTCGTGATGCCGGTCAGGACGGCGATGAACGGCGGAATCGGGTCGGCCGGGTTGACCAGCGTCTGGAACTCGCCGATCACCGCGCCGCCGCGGACCTTGACCGCGCCGATCTCGGTGATCCCCGACTCGCCCGGCGCGCCCCCGGTCGTCTCCAGGTCGACGACGCAGAACGTGAGATCGCGCAACGGCGTCCCCAAGTCGTCGAAACTCGGCTGGACACCGCGGATCGGCGTCAGCGGTTCCGAGGCCGGCGGGCGCATCGGGCTGGTCATGGCGACGACGCTAGAAGCCGTCACCGACAATTCCGCGGGTGACACGCAGACACGTGGACTAGGCTCTAGGTATGCGTACACAGGCGATCACCGCGAAATCGGCCGTCGCGCCGATCCGTTGTGGTCTGCATCACGGACTGCGGACCGGTGACTGAGGCCGGCACCGCCGCGAGCTCCGCCGCTACGACTTTGCCCGAACCGGTGCGGCAACGTGTTCTGACCCTGGCCGCGCAGGCCCTCGGTCAGCTGCCCGCGACCGACATACCGGCGCCGCTGCGGCGGTTCGCCAGCTTCGCGCCGGCGAAACGCGCGAAGCTCTCGGCGTCCGTGCTCGGGCCGATTCTGGAAACCGACGAGCATTTCCGGCGGCTGACCGCGTTCCAGGTTCGCCGTGAGCACCAAGAGCTTGGGGACGCCGTTGCCGAGGGCATCCCTGTTCCGGCCGCGGACCCGGTCGAGATCGCCGCGCTGGCCTACCTGTTGCGTCCCGACGACTGGGAGCTGCGGGTCGCCGACGCGGCTCAGGTCGCCGTCGAGACACCGAGGGCGGACTCCGAGGCGGTCGCGCGGCTGAGCGACCAGCTCGATCAGGCGCGCACCGAGACCCGCCAAGTCCGCGAACGGCTCCGCGAGCAGGTGAACGAGCTCAAGACCGAGAACGTGACGCTGCGCCGCAAGCTGAACGAGGCCCGCCAGCGGATCGGCGGTCTGCAGACCGAC
The DNA here is from genome assembly GCF_055584105.1 of Kribbella sp. NPDC104218. Lineage (NCBI taxonomy): Bacteria > Bacillati > Actinomycetota > Actinomycetes > Propionibacteriales > Kribbellaceae > Kribbella > Kribbella sp. NPDC104218. Next base: position 347,510 of record NZ_JBVJMQ010000002.1, on the reverse strand, counting down.
CTGGCCGCACGCACCACTGAGGCCGAGACGGCCGACGAACGCGTCGAAGCGGCTCGCAGCGAGGTCGAGCGCGAGGTACGCCGGTTGCGGGCGCGCATCACCGAGCTGGAGGCGATCGAACACGCGGCTCGGCGTACAGCAGGCCAGGAACGCGAGATGGCCTCCACCCGCACCCGCCTCCTGCTCGACACCGTCCTGGAGGCCGCCAGCGGTCTCCGGCGCGAGCTGGCGCTCCCACCGGGCGGTGAGCTGCGTCCAGCGGACACAGTCGCCGGTACGGAGCCCGATGCGGCCCCAGTAGGCCGGACGGCGCCAGAGGACGACTCGTCGCTGTTCGACGAGCTCCTGTCCCTTCCGCAGGTGCATCTGATCATCGACGGCTACAACGTGACCAAGACGGCCTGGCCGACCTCGCCACTGCACTCCCAGCGCCAGCGCCTCGTCACCGCGCTCGGCGCCCTGGTGGCCCAGCGCCGCATCGAAGTCACCGTCGTCTTCGACGGCGCCGAGCTCTCCGGCCCTGTCCAGCTCACCGCGCCCCGCGGCGTCCGGGTCCGCTTCAGCCCGGCCGGCGTCATCGCCGACGAGGTGATCCGCCAGCTCGTCCGCGCCGAACCGCCCGGCCGCCCGATCGTCGTCGTCTCGACCGACCGCGAGGTCGCCGAGAGCGTCGCCAAACTCGGCGCCCGTTCCCTGGCCGCCACGAGCCTGATCAGCCGCATCGCCCGCACCTGATCCGCGGTCCGCGCCGAAAACTGTCGGCGGGGTTCTCTAGCGTCCTTCTCAGCCGGATGCAAGTCCGGATCCTTCCCCCTTTGGAGGACGCTGTGCTGATCGACTGCGACGCCTGTGTCATGCGTGGTCCCGGCTGCCAGGACTGTGTGGTCACCGTCCTCCTCGGCCTGACCGCCGACCCGCCCCCCACCCTCCGCATCGACGACGACGAGCAAGCCGCCCTCACCGCCCTCGCCAACTCCGGCCTCGTCCCGCCGCTCCGCCTCGTCCATGCCGTGGAAAGCCTTCCCCGCGAGGATTCCGACGTTAAGTTTGGATCAAACCCGAGGGGCGAATTGCGCCGGTCACAAAACGGTCACTAGGGTTACGTCTCGTTGCCTCAGGGTGCCGGTTGATCGGATCGGCCGGGCAGCGTTTGAGCCGAGTGAGTGACCTTGCGGGTCCTTCGGGCGTTAAGCCTGTAGGCGGCGTGGTTGACGGGGACGGCGTCGAGCAGAGGAAGGGACCGACCGGGCTGTGTCCACCGGACGCATCAACCGCACCAAGGGAATCGCCCTCGCCGCCATCACGAGCACCGCTGTCGCAGCGGGTGTGCTCTTCATCCAGTCGGGCGCCGACGCCGATCCGAAGCTGAGTCTCGAAGAGGCGAAGAAGCAGGTCGCCACGTTGCAGGAGAAGGCGGCCGCCATCGGCGAGGACGCCAACGACCTCCGCGGCGGTATCACGGCCTCCCAGACCCGGTTGAAGGCCCTGCAGGCGGGGATCGACAAGCAGCAGCGCCAGGTCGACGGCGTGAAGCGGCAGATCGGCTCCCTGGCCGTCGCGGGCTACCAGACCTCCGGCATGTCGACGACGGCGCAGCTGCTGCTCTCGCAGAACCCGGACCAGTTCCTCAGCCAGGCCTCCACGGCGCAGGCTTTCGCCGGCCAGCAGAACGCCGCGCTCCGCAAGTACCAGGAGGCGCAGGGCAAGCTCGCCGACCTCCAGGCCGGCGCGCAGACCGAGCTGGCCGCGCTGAAGGCCGTCCAGGGGCAGCAGGACAAGCTCAAGGCCGAGGCCCAGTCGAAGCTGGACGCCGCCGAGAAGGTCCTGAGCAAGCTCAGCGACGCGGAGCGGGCGCGGCTGCGCGACGAGGCCGAGAAGGAAGCCGAGAAGGAGCGCGAGAAGCGCCCCAGCCGCGATGGCGACCGGATGGACGACGACGAGGACACTCCGGTCCCGGCCAACGGGCGTGCGGGCGTCGCCGTCCAGACCGCGATGAACCAGCTCGGCGACCCGTACGTCTGGGGTGACGAGGGGCCGAACTCGTTCGACTGCTCCGGTCTGATGCTCTACGCGTGGAAGAAGGCCGGCGTCTCGCTGCCGCACTCCTCGAAGGCGCAGAAGAGCTCGGGTGGCCGCCCGGTCAGCAAGAGCCAGCTGATGCCCGGCGACCTGGTCTTCTTCTACAGCCCGGTCAGCCACGTCGGGATGTACATCGGCAACGGCCGGATGGTGCACGCGCCGCGGTCCGGTAAGCCGGTTCAGACGGCCTCCATCGACACGATGCCGTACAACGGCGCCGTGCGGCCGGGCTGACCTTCCGTCTTGCGTTACGCACCGGCTCCGGGGTCTCATCCCCGGAGCCGAGTCGTTTCACGACCATCCGGGTGTTCTACTGTCGGAGGAGGCACGTAGTGTCCCGCCTGACTGGGGCAGGTGAGCAGCGAGGGGCCGAAGTGATCGACGACCAGGGCGACACACTGCCGCTGCCTGCCGTCGAGCAGCCGCGTCCCGATCCCGGTGGCCGTCCGCCCGCCGGGCCGCCGCCGATCCCGCCGACGCCGTCCGGCCCGCGGCCGCCGGTGGGGCCGATCGCGAAGAAGGTCGCCATCGGCCTCGCGATCTGTCTGGTCGCCGGCGCCGGGTACGCCGGGCTCCGGCAGGTCGCCGACGCCCCCGCCGACCCGAACGCGCCGACGGGCACCCAAGGTCCGCAGACCTCGTCCACGCCGGACGATCAGGCCGCGGACGGCGTCCGCCGGGCGACCGCCGGGGGAGAGGTCCTGCAGAAGATGGCCGAGGCCGTCGCTGCCGAGAACCGCAGCGACTTCCTGGACACCATCGACGACCGCTCCACCGCCTTCCGGACGACGGCGCGGATGGTCTACGCGAATCTCGAGAAACTGCCGCTCGGCGTCTTCCAGTTCCGGTACGTCAGTGACGACACCGCCGCGCTGGCGCCGGATCGGCTGGCCGAGCTCGGCGGCGCCGAGGCGTGGCTCGCGCAGGTGGAGGTCTCCTGGCAGCTGAAGGGCTACGACCAGAAGCCCGCGCGCGCGATCCTGCCGGTGACGTTCGTCCGCCGCGACGACGGCAAGACGTACGCCGCCTCGTTCTCGGATCGCTTCGTCGCCGGGCAGCGCCGTCCGGTCTGGACACTCGGTGAGCTGGATGTCGCCGAGGGCGACCGCAGCCTGGTGATCAGCCTGAACTCCGCAGCCCAGGCGAAGGCATACGTCCCGCTCGCGGACCGTGCGGTCACCTCGGTCAGCAAGGTCTGGGGGAAGTCCTGGCCGCAGAAGGTCGTGGTCGTGCTGCCGGCCAAGCAGTCCCAGATGGAGAACGTGCTCGGCGCCGCGCCGAACACCTACACCCAGATCGCCGCCGTCACGATGGCCGAGCTGGATGCGCCGCAGATCGGCGCCCCGGTGCGCATCGTGGCGAACCCGAAGCTGTTCGTCGAGCTGGGGAAGCAGGGCCGCCGGATCGTTCTCACCCACGAGACGACACATGTGGCCTCGACGGCGACCGCCTCCCCGGTGCCGCTCTGGCTGGCCGAGGGGTTCGCGGACTACGTCGCGTTCGAGGCTGTCCCCGTGCAGGACGAGTCCGCGGCGAAGGAGCTGTTCAAGGCGGTTCGCGCTGGGCGGGTGCCGACGGCGTTACCCGACACGAAGGCGTTCGCCGCCTCGTCGTCCAGCCTGCCCGAGGCGTACGAGTCGGCGTGGCTCGCCTGCCGGCTGATCGCCGAGCGCGAGGGCGAGGACAAGCTGATGAAGTTCTACCGCGCGGTGCACACGTCGAGAAGCGCGGACGGGCTGTCCGATGCCTTCAAGACGCACCTGGGGATGACCGAGCAGCAGTTCGTCGCCGAGTGGCAGAAGTACCTCAAGGAGCTGGCTGGTGTCTGAGCGGGCGCCGCGCGTCGTCGCCGTCCTGCTCGCCGCCGCGCTGGTCGCGGTGATCGTCACCACGACGCCGTGGCAGCTGATCGCCGTCCCCGAGCCCAACCCGGCGCTCGACTTCACCGCCGCCGAGATCGCCCGGCAGAACGCGTTCCGCGGCGAGTTGTTGCCCTGGTCCACCACCTCGTGGGTGTTGTCGGTCGCCGTCCCGCTCGCGATCGGCTTCAGCCCGCTCGGCGGCCGCTTGTACGACGCCGTCCGGATCAGCCGCTGGTACGTCGGCGTCCCGGTGCTCGTCTTCGGATTGGGGCTGATCACCAGCCTGGTCACCCTGCCGACCGACGCGCTTGCCGAGCGAGTCAGCCGGAAGTACGGCTTGTCCGTACAGGGCTGGGGATTGTGGACGCGGGATCGCGCGGTGAACTGGTTGCTGATGTCGCTGGCGCTGGCCGTGATCGCGCTCTGCCTGGTCGCGCTGGCGCGGCGCTGGCGGACGGGCTGGTGGTTGCCGGCGGCAATTGTCACCGCGCTGCTCGTGCTCGGGGTGTCGTTCGCGTACCCGGTGCTGGTCGAGCCGCGGTTCAACCAGTTCAGCTCGATGCCCGCTGGTCCGCAGCGAGACGACTTCTTCAAGCTGGCCGCGGACGACGGCGTACCGGTCAAGGACGTGCTGGTCGCGGATGCCTCGAAGCGGACAACCGCCTTGAATGCTTACGTTTCCGGCTTCGGATCGACGCGCCGGCTGGTCGTCTACGACACGCTGCTGACGAGCGCACCGCCCGCGCAGGTGCGGTTGGTCGTGGCGCACGAGCTGGGTCACGCGGCCGAGGATGACGTCCTGCACGGCACGCTGATCGGGACGCTCGGCGCGGCGTTCGGCGTCGTCCTCCTGCGGTTGTTGCTCGGGGCAAGGCTCGCCGATCCGCGGCGGATCGCAACGCTGCTCGCGCTGATCACGGCCGCGACGGTCGTCTCGGCGCCCGTACAGAATCTGATCAGCCGGCGGATCGAGGCGCGCGCCGACTATCACTCGCTCCAGCTCACCAAGGACCCGAGCAGCTTCGTCGCCATGCAACACGATCTCGCCGTCACGAACATCTCCGGCCTGTCGCCGAGCCGCTGGCGGTACTGGATGTTCGCCAGTCATCCGACGACGCCGGAGCGGATCGCGATGGGCCGGGCCTGGGCGGCCGAACACGGTACGCCGATCCCGCCGCGATGACGGTCCTGGTCGTCACGAACGACTTCCCGCCGCGGCAAGGTGGGATCGAGACGTTCGTCCGATCGGTGTGCGACGAGCTGCCGTCGGTGGTCGTCTACACGTCGCGTGAGGCGGGGGATTCGGCGTACGACGCGAGTCTGCCGTTCGCCGTTGTCCGCGATCGGTCGCGGATGTTGTTGCCGACGGCACGGGTCGCGCGGCGGGCGGTCGAGCTGATGCGTGCGTACGACGCCGACCGGGTCCTGTTCGGCGCGGCGGCGCCGCTGGGGCTGCTCGGGCCGGCGCTGCGGCGGGCCGGCGCGCGGCGGATCGTCGCGATGACGCACGGGCACGAGACCTGGTGGGCGCGCCTGCCGGGCACTCGGCAGGCGCTCCGCCGGATCGGCGACGCGGCCGACACCGTCACTACGGTCTCGTCGTGGTGCGCCGAGCAGATCGCCCCCGCGTTGTCACCGGACGCCGTACGCCGGATGCGCCGCCTCACTCCGGGCGTCGACACGACCCGCTTCCACCCGGGTTCCGGCGGCGCGGAACTCCGCGCATCGCTAGGCCTGGAAGGGATTCCGCTCGTTGTCTGCGTGTCCCGGCTGATCCCGCGTAAAGGCCAGGACACCCTGATCCGGGCCTGGCCCCGAGTCTTGGCCGCGGTCCCCACCGCCAAGCTCCTCCTGGTCGGCGGCGGTCCCGATCGCACCCGCTTGGAAGGCCTGGCCGCCCGCCTCCGCGACCACATCATCTTCACCGGGCCCGTTCCCTGGCCGGAGATCCCCGCCTACTTCGACGCCGCCGATGTCTTCGCCCTCCCTACCCGGACCCGCCGCCTCGGCCTCGAGCCCGAAGCCCTCGGCATCGTCACGCTCGAAGCCTCCGCCACCGCCAAACCCGTCCTCGTCGGCGACTCCGGCGGCACCCCCGACACCCTCCAACACGCCAGAACCGGCTACCTGGTCGACCCCTACAACCCAGCCGCCGTCGCAGTCCGCCTGATCGACCTCCTCCGCGACCCGACCCACTCCCAAGCCCTCGGCCAAGCCGGCCGAACCTGGGCCGAGTCCAACTGGAGCTGGACCGCCACCGGCGCCACCCTCCGCGAGCTACTGGACATTTAGCTGGTGCGGTCGTGTACTCTGCGTTTCATGCATTCGATGTTCAGCCTTGTAGCAGCCGTACGAGCTTCGCGCTCTCCGGCTGCCGCTGCCTGACATCTTCTTCCACCACCGGCGACCGGAAACGGTTCGCCGGTGTTGTTGTTTCCAGCGCCAGGTGACTCGGTTCCGGTCTTTCACGACAAGGACCAGAGACCATGACCACCACCCTGCAGAAGTCCGTCACCCGGACCTTCATCGACTTCTTCCTCGACCGCGGCCACGTTCCGACGACCGGGTCCACGCTCATTCCGCGCCTGGGTGATCCGGTGCTGTTCACGACGTCCGGGATGCATCCGCTGACGCCGTACCTGGAGGGCGAGCCACATCCATTGGGCCGCCGGCTGACCGGTATCCAGCGCTGTCTGCGGACGACGGACCTGGACGAGGTGGGCGACTCGACGCATCTGACCGTGTTCGAGATGCTCGGCTCGTGGTCGCTCGGCGACTACGGCAGCCCGCAGACCCTCACCTGGGGGTTCGAGCTGCTGACCGGCGGGTTCGGGATCGACCCGAGCCGCTTGTACGTCACGGTGTTCGGCGGCGACGATCAGGTCCCGCTCGACCAAGAGTCGCTGCGGACCTGGCAGGACCTCGGCCTCCCGATCGAGCTGACCACCGACGACAACTGGTGGTCGAACGGCCCGACCGGTCCGTGCGGCCCCGACTCGGAGATGTTCGTCTGGACGGGCGATGGCGATCCCGAGGGGACGCCGACCACCGACGACCGCTGGGTCGAGGTCTGGAACCACGTGATGATGCGCTACCGACGCCACGACGACGGCTCCTTGGAGCCGTTGCAGCAGCAGAACGTCGACACCGGCCTCGGCCTGGAGCGGCTGACCATGCTGCTCGAAGGCAAGGACTCCGTCTACGACACCAGCCTGTTCGAGCCCTGGATGCGGCACATCCCGCAGCTCTGGACGCTCGACGAGACGTCGCGGCGGATCGTCATCGACCACCTCCGCTCGAGCATCGTGATCGTCGGCGACGGCGTCCACCCGTCGAACACCGGCCGCGGGTACGTCCTGCGCCGGCTGCTCCGCCGGGTGCTGACGCTGCTGTGGCAGGGCGACGAGTCCCGCTCGCTGTCCGAACTGCCGATCGAGCTGTTCGAGCACACGCTGAACCACTTCCACCAGGGCGAGACCGTGACGCTCGTCCGGCGGATCCTGATCGACGAGGAGATCCGGTTCAGCAACCTGCTCGACCGCGGCCGCAAGATCCTCAGCCACGAGCGGTTCCACAAGCAGCTCGACGAGACCGACTACGAGTACCTGCACGAGACCCACGGGCTGCCCCGCGAGCTGGTGGATTCCCTCAGGTGAGGCTGGGATCCAGGACGTCGGTGGGCGGGGCGGGCACCTCCGGGGGCGCGACCTTCCCCACCGACGACTGGGCCACGAACGCGCCGAGCAGCACGATCGCGCCGCCGATGAGCTGGTTGGTCGTCAGCCGCTCGTTCAGCAGGATCAGCGCGAACAGGCTGGCGGCGACGACCTCGATGTACGCGACGGCCCCGGCGATCGCGGCCGACAGCCGTTGGACGGCGGCCGCCCCGGCCAGGTAGGCCACGACCGTGCTGACCACGATCAGCCAGGTCGCCATCACCCAGCCCGGCGCCTGCCGCTCGCCGATCGCGATCGTGTCGGTGAGTACGTGCCACGGCGTCTGCCACGGTACGGCGATCAGCGTCAGGACGACGGCGCCGACGACGGACCCGGCCGCCGTCATCACCAGCGGATCGGCGACCCCGGTCAGCTTGTCGATCAAGATGAAGTACGTCGCCTGGCACGCCGCCGCGGCGAGCCCGGCGAGCAGCCCGATCAGGTCGAGCGTCAAGCCGGACCAGACTTCGGCGACGGTCGCCAGCCCGAGCAGCGCGATGCCGACGCCGATCGCGGCCGACCGCGGTACGGAGACCTTCTGGCCGAACTTCAGCCACAGCACCACCAGGACCGGGCCGGAGAACTCCAGCATCAGCGCGACCCCGACCGGCAGCCGGCTGGCCGCGATGAAGAACAGCGTCTGGCAGCCGGCGATCCCGGTCAGCCCGTACAGCACCAGCGGTTTCCACGACGCCCGCGCCGCGCGCAGCCCGGCCCGCCCGCGCAGGGCGAGCACCAGCGGGACGAGCAGCAGCGCCGCCCCCAGAATCCTGACCCACGCGGCCTGTTGCGGCGTGAAACCGGCGCCGATCAGCGCCTTCGCGAACGGCCCCGAGCCACCGAATGTCACGGCTGAGAAGACCGCGAAACCGAGCCCCACCGACTTCGTGCTGTACATGAGCATAAGCTCTCATGCTCATTACATCGCTGTCGAGAGTCATCTCACCGGATGCCGCCTCAGTACATGACCAGGCCGCCCGAGACGTTCAGATCGGCGCCGGTCACGGACGCGGCGGTCGCCAGATAGCTGACCGCTGCCGCGACCTCCTCCGGTGTGGTGAACCGTTCCAGCGGGACGCCGGCCAGCATCTCGGCGCGGACGGCGTCGGCGTCGCGGTCACTCACCTCGGCCTGGGCCTCGATCACCCAGTCGAGCCGCGGCCCGGCGACGAAGCCGGGGGAGACGACGTTCACCCGGATGCCGTGCGGGCCGCATTCGGCGGCCAGCGTGCGAGCGAGGCCGACGAGCGCGAGCTTCGATGCGGCGTACGGCGTCCGGCCGGTCAGTGGCCGTTTGCCGGTCATCGAGCCGATCAGGACGGCGCTCCCGGAGCCACGCTCGATCATGCCGGGCAGGAACGCGCGCAGGGCGAGGAAGGTGCCGGTGACATTGACGTCCAGGGTCTGCTGCCAGTCCGCGCGGTCGAGGGTCCACAGCGGGCCGGACGGCCCGCCGATGCCGCTGTTGCAGACGACGACGTCCGGCGTCCCGATCAGTTCGCGTGTTTGCTCGCCGAACGACTCCACCGATTGCTCGATGCTGAGGTCGACGCCGACGACGTGCGCCCGGTCGCCGATCAGAGCGGCGGTTTCTGCCAGGGCGGCGAGGTCCCGCCCGCCGAGGACGACCTCGGCGCCGTCCGCGGCCAGCCGGACGGCGATGGCCCGGCCGATACCCCGACCGGCGCCGGTGATCACGGCGGTCATCCGACCGCTCCCAGGATCCGCCGGTACACAGCGTCGCGGCGCTCGGCCAGGCCGTCGGCATCGGCGTACTCGAAGAATCCGGCGCCGGACTTGGCGCCGAGCCGGCCGGCCCCGACCATGGCCTCGATCCGCTCCGGTACGGCGAACCGGTCGCCGTACTGCTGATGCAGAACGGTCAGGATGGCGCTGTAGACGTCCAGACCGGCCATGTCGGCGACCGCGAATGGCCCGTACGCCGGTAGCCGCACACCCATCGTGCGGCGGACGACGGCGTCCAGGTCCGCGGGGCTGATCAGACCTTCGTCGACACATGCCAGCGCCTCGAGGAAGAGGGCCAGTTGGAGCCGGTTGGCGACGAACCCGACGCAGGCGGCGACTTCGATCGGCTCCTTGCCGGCTGCGCTAAGGAGCCGAAGGACGTCGTCGACCGGCTGCCGATCGGTCTGTTCGGTCCGGGCGACCTCGACGCCCGGAATGGTCTCGGCCGGGTGGAAGAAATGCGCCGCGAGGAAGCGCTCCGGGCGGGTGACGGCGGCGGCCAGCTGGTCCAGCGGCAGTGCGGAGGTGTTGGTCGCGATGATCGTGGTCGGCCCGGTCGCCGCGCTGATCGCCGCGAGGACGTCGAGCTTGAGGTCGAGCTGTTCCGGGATGGCCTCGATCACCAGCTCGGCGTCCGCCACGGCTTGTGCGAGATCCGGCGTCCCGGTGACCGGTGCCGGGGGAGCGGGCTGGCGGGCGGCGATCTGGGCCAGGCTGCCGGGGAGCCGGTCGGCGGTGTCGACGACCGTCACCTCGTGCCCGGCGGCGGCCAGCACGGCGGCGATGCCCTGCCCCATGGTTCCGGCTCCGACGACGGCGACTCTCATGGCGGCTCCCTGGTCCTGGCGGCAGACTGCGGAGCCTCAGGATATATCTAAATACCGGGAATTATATCTCGTATTTCGAATCGTCTCAGAGGATGTTGACGGCGCGCGCCGCGACCACCGCGATCGTCAGCAGCGCGATCGCGGACTGGATCGCCATCAGCACCTTCACCCGGGCGGTCAGCGGCATCGTGTCGGTCGGGCTGAACGCCGTCGCGGCGGTGAACGCGACGAACAGGTAGTCGGTGAACCCGGGCAGCCAGCGCTCCCAGCCGGGGAGGTCGACGGTCATCTGCGGGAACAGCAGGTCGGCCCGCTCGGCCGCGCGCTCGTGCTCGGGTGCGCGGGCGAACGGGCCGCCGCGATCGACCTCCCAGTACCAGACGCCGAAGGCGACGACGTTCGTCACCCAGATCAGCACGGCTGCCTTCACCAGCACCAGACCGTTGTTCGCATCGCCAGAGTTCAGATAGCCGATCAGCTCGGCCAGATAGACCGCGTTCGCCAGCACGAGGACGCCGAGCAGCGCCAGCTCGACCCACCGCAGCCACGGCTCGTCGCGGCGCAGGTGGAACGGGTTCATCCAGACCAGCGGCAACAGAAGCAGCCCACCGAGCGCCGGCATCACCCACCGCGGAAACATGGCGATCTGCGTCGGCACCAGCAGCTGCAACACCAGTACGGCGACCACCGCCAGCGAAGCCGGCCAGCGCCGGATATGCCGCATCCCCTCGTTCACAAGCCCTCCTCCAGCCGGCCGACGCGTCAACCCCAGCCTGCCCCAACTCGGCCCGCCAGCACCGGACCCGACGCGCCACCGCCCCGCGTCGCCGGTCGGGCACGCGGGGGCGGCGGGATGCGGGTTACTGCAGCCAGCGCTGGTTAGCGCTCCCGTTGGCCGGAAGCGTGTAGACATCGCCGCCGCCGTTGCTGTCGAGGCAGCGGCCGCTGGCGCCGTACCTGATCGTGGTGTCAGCCGTGGGGTCAGGCGCTGGCGCGGATGATGAGGGGGGCGGTGACGAGGCGGCCGGGTTCGTCGGGGGCGCCGGTGAGTTCGTGGAGGGCGCGGTCGAAGAGGGAGGCGGCGATGTCGCGGAGGGGGATCCGGGCGGTGGTCAGGGGAGTGTCGAGCATGCCGGCGAAGGGGAAGTCGTTGAAGCCGGTGACTGCGACGTCCTGGCCGATCTGGAGGCCGCGGCGTTGCAGGGCGCGCATCGCGACGACTGCGAAGGCGTCGTTGTCGGCGACGAGAACATCCGGGGGAGCGCTCTCCGACACGTACTCCTCGACTGCCGCCAGGGAGCCGAAGGTGCGGACGTCGGTGCGCGGGAACGCGCTGGTGAAACCGGTCTCGCGCTGGTGGATCCACGGTAGGGAGCCGTTGGTACGCAGGTAGAGAGCGCTCTCTCTGCCGCTCTCCCGCAGGTGCCGGGCGATCCCGGCCATCGAGGTCTCGTTGTCCACGTCGACCCAGCACTGCCGGTGCCGCGGCCCGGTCCGGCCGAAGGCGACGAACGGGAAGCGGCGCCGGCTGAGGAACTCGATCCGCTCGTCGTTCGGCATCGTCTCCAGGACGACGATCGCGTCGACCTGGCGAGCCGCGATCAGCTTCTCGTAGAGCGCGATCTCGGTCGCTCCCGCGGTCGGGGTGGTGACGTGGACGCCGTACCCGGAGCTCGCGGCGGCCTGCACCAGGCCGCTGAGCAGACCGTGCAGGAAGCCGCCGAGCCCCGGGTTCTCGTCCTCGAGATAGAGCGGCAGCCCGATCACCTGGCTGCGCCCCGACGACAGCGCCCGCGCGGCGTGGTTCGGGATGTAGCCCAGCTCGTCGATCGCGGCCTGCACCGTCCGAACTGTCGGGTCACTGACCCGATGTGGCGCGTTCAGCACGTTCGACACCGTCATCGCCGACACCCCGGCCAGCTTCGCGACATCCGCGACCGTCGTCCGCCGTCGCCGCTGCTCCACCACGCGCGAGCCCCCTCAGTTCCGTTCGATCCTGGCCACCCCGGCCACCGGTACGTCGACCACCCACAGCGCGGGCGGAGTCGTCGTACTCCGGGACACCTCGGCCCCAGAGCAGTCCGACACTACGAGCTCGACCGGCCCGGGACCGGCACCTTCGACCAGGAGTCGCGGCTCGCCGCCGCCGTTCACCAGCACCACCGACCGATCGGACTCCGTCAGCCGCACAACCGGATCGCTGTAGGCAGCCACCACAGTCGTCTCCCCAACAGCCCGCACCTGCGAGTAGCGCGCATCCGACCGAGACGGCACCAGGACGCCGTGCTGCAGCACAGCCCCCAACTCACGAGTCAGCCCGAGCCAGTACCGGACGACCCGATCGTGCTCGGCCGGCAACGCCTCCAACTCCATCGACACCTGCGGCGTACTGAACAGCGCGCCGATGAACTGCTGCGCAACCGTCTCCGGAGCCGCCGACGGATGCCACATCAGCATGTCCGAGTGCACGGCCCGATCGCCGGCCAGCAGCCGGGTGTCGATCGTCCGCACGCGGTTCTCGACCGGATCCAAAGCGCAGTCTCCGGCGCGCAGGAACGTGCCGAACTGCCAGAGCCGCGGGTTCACGTAGTCCTGCCGGAACTCGATCAGCACCTCGGAACGCAGCCGCTGCAACTCGTCCCGGACCGCCTGCAGCAATAGCTCGACGCCTTCGTCGATCGACGAGCAGTCGGCATCCGGCGCGTCGGGCACCGGCCCGTCCCACGCCCACGAGTCGATGAAGTCGATCTTCAACCCGTCGACACCCCAGTCCCGCACCGGGCGGACGCAGCACTCGACCAGATGCTCGCGCACGTCGGCGTACCGCGGGTCCAGCACCGCGACCACCTCGCTGTCGACGAAGCCGAGCGTCCGCGTCTGCAACTGCTCCCACGCCTTGGAGTGGACGCCGATCAACGGCGGCGCGATCCACAACACGTACTGCAGCCCGGCCTCGTGCACCCGGCGCACATGCGCCGCCATGTCCGGGAACTTCGTGCTGGTCGGCTCCCAGTCACCGCAGAACGCGTAGCCGCGCGCCGTGCTGTCGGTCTGCCAGCCGTCGTCGACGATGATCGCCTCGTACCCGTACGCCGCGCTGGCGCGTGCGTGGTGCTCGACCCGCTCGGCCGTCACATGCTGATGGTCGCTGTACCAGGTCGAGTACATCGCCGACCGCGCCAACTCCGGGACGACGGCCATCCGGTCGCCCAGCTCGGCCGCCCAGGCCGCGGTCACCCCGCGCAGCGCCTCGGCGAAATGCACCTCCCGCAGATCGACCCGCAGTACGAACCGCGGCACGCCGTCGGTCGGCTCGACATCGTCGACGAGCAACTCGATCAGCTGCTCACCGGTCTCCTCGTTCACCCCGATGGCGAACTCGCAGCCGCGGACGAACGCCGACAGCGAGACCGTGGTCAGGCTCCGATCGCGGACGTCGACGAGACTGCCGACCGGCGCCGACCGCACCGACCGGATCCGCCGCCGCGAGCCCCAGTCGGTCGGCAGCTCGCGGCGCGCGCCCTGACTGGCCCGCCACAGCGTCACGGCCGGCCCGGTCGGCCACGTCCAGCGCAGGGTGACCGGGGCATCGGCCAGCACCTCGAACAGCAGCACGCCGGGCTCAGAACTCGGCAGCTCCGTGACCGAGCGCGCGCCGTCGGCGCTGCCGGTCCGGTGTGAGCGGCCGTCGGGAGAGCGGATCTCGAATTTCGTCACGAGCCGGACTATAGCGGTAAAACCGGCCCCGCCGAAGTATTGACGAAATTGGTCTAATGTACTTACTTTAGCTAGGAATTTTACCGCTAATATGAGGAGTGTCCGTGCTCGCAGTGAGCTCTGACTCCAGCTATCTCGAGCAGGCCTTCGGCTGGGCCCGGGACCGGGCTCTGGCCTGGGTGCGGACCGGCCCGGGCAACCTGCCGTCGTACTGGGCCGGCTACCCGTCGCGGGAGCTGTTCTACCTGCGCGACGTCGCGCACCAGGCGGCCGGCGCGCACCTGCTCGGTCTGGACGCCGAGAACTTCGCGATGCTCCGGCATTTCGCCCGCTCCGCGACACCGACCCGGAAGTGGTTCCCGCTCTGGGCCTTCCATTTCGACGGCCGGATCGCGGCCCTCGACTACCACTCCGACGAGCACTTCGTCCGGGAGATCCCCGCGGTGTTCGACCTGACCTACCGGGCGCTGGAACAGTACGACTGGACCGGCGACCGCCGATGGCTCGACGACCCCGACCTGGCCGCCTATTACCGGAGCTGCGTCGGCGACTTCGTCACCGCCCACGATTCCGACGGCGACGGCGTCCCCGAGGCGGGCGGCACCGCCGACATCTTCCTCGGCACCGCCACCTACAACGAACGCGAGGCCCCGCTCCTGATCGCGGGCGACGGCCTCGCCGCGCAGTACGCCGTCCTCCGCAAACTCGGCCGGGACGCCGAGGCCGACCGGCTCCAGGCGATCTACCGAACCTGGTGGCAGGGCGACCACTTCGCCCGCGGCGTCACCAAGGACGGCCTCGACTTCGACTGGGGCCTGGAGTCGCACACCCTTGCCGCGCTCTTCGGCCTCAGCGGCACGGGAGAGCGCTCTGAACGGTTCTTGGACTACCTCGAAGCCCAGATGGCGGCGAACCCGCCGCTGAACATCGAGTCGAAGAGCTACTACCCCGAGCTGCTCTTCAAACACGGCCGCGACGAGTCGGCCTGGGCCTGGACCAAGCACCTGATCGACAGCCGCGACGACTACCCGGAGATCTCGTTCACCGTCGTCGAGCATCTGGTCGCCGGTCTGCTCGGACTCCGGCCGCGCGCGGGCGACGCCGTCCTCGCGGTCGACTCCCATCTGCCGGCCGAGATCGGCGTCCTGACCGCGGACCATCTCCGGGTCGGCGGCTGGGACCTGCGCATCACCCAGGAAGCCCGGCACGCGACCGAGATCACCGTGCACAGCGGCCCCGGCCCGCTGACCGTGATCGTCGCGGGCCAACCCCACATCCTCGACCCCGGCGGCACCGCCCGGGTCAGCACATCCCCGAAGGACCCCTCATGAAAACTTCTGCCCGCCTGCTCCCCGCCGCGGTGGCGCTGCTGCTCGCCGCCGGTTGCGCGACCGGCAACCAGCCCGCCTCGAACGCCGACAGCGACTCCGCCGAGATCACTTTCTCGTTCTGGGGAACGAACTCCGAGGCCGCGTCGCTGCGGGCGATCGCGGCCGCCTTCGAGCAGGCCAACCCGGGTGCGAAGGTGACCACGAACTGGATCCAGTCCGACTACGAGCAGAAGATCCAGACCTCGATCGCCGGCGGCACGCAGTCCACCGTGATCGAGATCAGCAACACCAGCCTGGCCGGGTTCGCGCCCAGCTTCGCCGAGCAGCAGGTCGATCCGGCGAAGTACGTCCAGCCGAACATCTCGTCGTCGATGCAGTTCGAGGGTAAGTACTACGCGACGCCGTTCGCCGCGAAGCCCAAGGTGATGGCGATCAACGTCGACGCGTTCCGGGCCGCGGGCATCCCGTTGCCGAGCGCAACGACGCCGCTGACGCTCGACGAGTTCAAGACGCTGGCGGCCAAGCTGTCCCATGGCGAGGGGAAAGCGCGCGTCTACGGTTCGAGCAACCTCTGGTATCGCGGCTGGCTGACGGCCGCGGGCGGCGGCTACTTCAACACCGACGCGACCGCGTGCACGTTCGGCGACGAGACCGGTGTCAAGACCGCGCAGTACGTCGTCGATCTGCAGCAGGCGAAGTCCTCGCCGACCTCGCTGGACATCCAGGGGCAGGACCAGGCGCAGTGGTTCGCCGCCGGGCGGCTGGCCACCTTCAGTGACTTCGGCCCGTGGACGGTCGCGGACTTCGCCAAGATCAGCAAGCCGAACTGGACGCTCGTCCCGGTGCCTGGCAAGGGGTTCCCGATGGAGGTCGACGGGCTCGCGATCAGCAAGACCGCGAGCGGCAAGCAGCTCGAGACCGCCAAGAAGTTCGTCGAGTTCGCCGGTACGAGTCAGGCCGCGCAGGACCAGCTGATCCAGGGCAACACCGCGCTCGGCGTCCCGGTGATCGCAGCGTCGACGCCGACGCTGGAGAAGGTGCTGCCGGCCGACCGCAATCTGGCCGCCTTCACCACCGCGCTGAAGGCCGGTGAGGTCGGGGTCTCGGTACCGCGGGAGGCGCAGCTGTCCGGGGACGCCGAGAAGGGGATGACCAGCTACACGGCGCTGGGCAGCGGTAAGGACGACGTCGCGAAGGTGCTGCCCGAGCTCGCCGCCAAGTGCACGCAGGCCCTGAAGAAGTGAATCCCACCGTCGGCTGGATCCGGGACCTCGCGGCCGCCTGGGGCGTCCCCGGCGTCCTGGTGCCGCTGGTCCCGTTCCTGCTGCTCCTGATCGCCCTGTACGCCGTCATCGGACTGGCGGCGTACGGGGTGCGGCGCCGGTGGCCGCGCGCGGACAAGGCGATTGCGTTCTGGCTGTTCATCTCGCCCTGGCTGATCGGCTTCGCGATCTTCACGGTCGGCCCGATGGCGTCCTCGATCTACGTCAGCCTGACCTCGTGGGACCTGATCACCCCGCCGCGGTTCGTCGGTTTCGCCAACTACACCGAGGCGTTCCAGGACCCGCGCGTCGGCCAGGCCCTCAAGGTCACGCTGCTGTACGGCGTGATCAGCGTTCCGCTGCAGACCGCGCTCGCCTTCGTGGTGGCGCTGCTGCTGAACACCGAACTACCCGGGATGCGGTTGTTCCGAACCATCTGGTACCTGCCGAGCCTGGTGTCCGGCGTGGCCCAGATGGTCTTGTTCCTCTGGGTTTTCAACCCGCAGTACGGGCTCGCGAACGACGTCCTCGGCAAACTCGGTATCGAGGGGCCGGGCTGGTTCAACGATGCCTCCTGGGCGCTGCCGACGGTCATCCTGATGAGTCTGTGGACGGTCGGCGGCGCGATGGTGATCTACCTGGCCGGGCTGAAAGACGTCCCGCCGAACCTGTACGAGGCCGCGGCCATCGATGGCGCCGGGCAGCTGCGGATGTTCTGGCATGTCACGCTGCCGCAGATGTCACCGATCATCTTGTTCAACGCGCTGACCGGGATCATCGGCTCGCTGCAGATCTTCACCCAGGGCTTCGTCACCAATGGCGGCCCGAAGGACTCACTGCTGTTCTTCGTCTACTACCTGTACGACAACGCGTTCCAGAACTTCCGGATGGGCTACGCGTCCGCCCTGGCCTGGATCCTGTTCGTCGTCATCCTCGCCCTGACCGCGGTCACGTTCCGCGGCAGCGCGTTCGCCGTGTACTACGAGACCGAGCTGACCACGCGCCGGAAGCGGAGAGCCCGATGAGACGCCGCAGCACGCTGACGACCGTCGTCCTGTACGTCGTCCTGGCGGCCGGCTCGGTCGCGTTCGTGTACCCGTTCCTGTGGATGATCGCGACCTCGCTGCGCTCGCTGGCCGGGGTCGGCAGCTCCGGGGCGAGCGTCGTCCCGCGGGAGTTCCTGTGGGACAACTACGTCCGCGCGGTGACGTCGTTCCCGTTCTGGCGCTACACGCTGAACTCGGTGCTGACGACGCTGATCCCGATCGTGGGCACAGTGCTGTCGTGCTCGCTGGCCGGGTTCGCCTTCGCCCGCCTGCGGGTCCGGTTCTCGGGTGTCGTGTTCGCCGTCGTCCTGGCCACGATGCTGCTGCCGGGGGAGGTGACGATGGTTCCGCAGTTCATGCTCTTCAACAACCTCGGCATGATCGACACGCTCTACCCGCTGATCCTGCCGGCGTTCTTCGGCTCGCCGTTCTTCATCTTCCTGTTCCGGCAGTTCTTCGCGCGGATGCCGGGTGAGCTGGCGGACGCCGCGGTCGTCGACGGATGTGGCTGGTTCCGGACATTCTGGTCGGTCTACCTGCCGCTGGCCCGGCCCGCCGTGGTGGCGGTGTCGATCCTGTTGTTCATGGGCTACTGGAACAACTTCCTCGGCCCGGCGATCTACATCAACTCCGACCAGTGGAAGACGTTGCCGCTGGCCCTGGCCGGTTTCCAGTCGGTGAACGGCACCGACACGCCGTTGCTGATGGCAACTTCGGTGCTGATCACCCTGCCCTGCTTGGCGTTGTTCTTCGCGGCACAGAAACACATCACGCAAGGGATTACCTTCACGGGCGGAAAGTAGCCGAAGGGTGGCGTTCGGTAACCGAACCATGGACAGCATTGGTCTACTTCCTTTAGCGTGTGCGCACCTTCTGCCTCCGCCCTCCCGTGAGGCACCGCCCCCCACAGAAGGAGGAATCAATGGCGCGCAAGCTGTTGATGCTGTCCGGCCTGGCCAGCGTGGTCGTTGCCGTCGTCACCTATGCCGCACCGGTCTCGCTGGCCGGCGTCGTCGACGACAAAGCACCGGTCACGATGGCGGCCTCGTCCCCATCCGCCCACTCCGAAACCGAATCCGACCACGCCGAAGGTGCGTCCGCGCCGCACGGCACGACTGTCGCCCCGATGCCCGCAAGCCTGAAGGGCAAGGCGAAGGTGATGGCACCGCCACCTGGCGGCTGGCCCGTTCCGAGCCAGCGCAGCTACACCATCACCGCTTCCTGCTCGCAGCACGCATCCGCCATCCGGCAAGGTGCAGCGGCGTGGCAGGGGCTCACCGAAGGTGGCGGCACCCCGATCGAGTGCCGCAACGGCTACATCACCGACTGCGGTGGCGGTAGCAACGTTGTCGGCTGCAACTGGGGAGCCGGCCAGCGCATCGCCTTGTACATGGGCGGTGTGAACGACGACGCGCTCCTCGTGGCGCACGAGTTCGGCCACAACTGGTACGGCCACTCGACGGTGCAATGCGCCGCGTGGGACAGCCCCACGACGGTGATGTCGCCAACCATCTGTAACTGACCGCAGATGGGTCCCGGCCCACACCTGCCGGTGGACCGGGCCCCACGCGTCAGTCGCGGCCCAGAATCCCTTGTTCGTAACCCTTCGCGACCGCCGCGGCCCGATCGTTCACCCCGAGTTTGGTGAACACGTGGCTCAGATGCGTCTTCACGGTCGCCTCGCTGATGAACAGCTCGCGCGCGATCTCCCGGTTCGAGGTCCCTCTCGCGACCAGCGCCAGCACCTCCCGCTCACGCGCCGCCAGCGGTGCGGCAGCCGGCTCGCGGACGGCGGAGACCAGCCGCGACGCGACCGCGGGGGACAGGACCGTCCGCCCGGCCGCGGCCTCGCGGACGCCGGTGAACAGCTCGTGCGGGGGAGCGTCCTTGAGTAGATAGCCGGTCGCACCGGCCTCGATCGCGGGCACAGTGTCGGTATCGGTGTCCCAGGTGGTCAGCACGAGCACCTTCGCCCGTGCGCCGCGTCGGCGCAGCTCTGCGATCGCTTCGAGCCCACTGCCGCCAGGCATCCGCAGGTCCATCAGGATGACGTCCGGGTCGTGCTCCGCGGCCAGTGCGACGGCCTCGACGCCGTTGGACGCCTCGGCGAGCACAGTGAATCCGCCTGCGGACTCGAACATGCCGCGCAGGCCGTTCCGGACGACGGGATGGTCGTCGACCAGCAGTAGCGAGATCACGTCGTCCCCTGTCATCGTTCGTCGACCACCAACGGTACGCGCGCGGAGACCGCCGTACCTCCACCTGGCTCCGCCTCGACAACCAGCGAGCCGGCGAGCCGTTCGGCTCGTGCACGCATCCCGTCCAGCCCGAAACCGCCGCTGTCGGATCGGCCCGGCAAGCTGAGCGGATCGAACCCGACGCCGTCGTCCCGGACGTCGAGCGTCACCTCTGTGTCCATGAAGCTCAGCGTCACGCCGACTCTGGACGCCGAAGCGTGTTTCGCCACATTGGCGAGCGCCTCCTGCGTCACGCGGAGCAGCGTCGCCGACAGCTCGCCGTGCAGACGGTGCGTCGTCCCGGTGACAGTGCAATCAGCGCGGACGCCGGTCCGCTCGGCCCACTGGTCGACCGTCTTGCGGAGTACTTCGGGCAGCGCATCGGACGACAGCCCTTCTGGCGCGAGGTTCTGCACCGAGCGCCGGGCCTCGCCGAGACTGTCCCGGGCCAAGTCGGTAGCGCGGGCGATATGGTCCTTGGCGACCGCGGGATCGCTGGTGGTCTCGACGGCTTGCAGCTGAGCGATGATGCCGGTCAGACCCTGCGCGAGCGTGTCGTGAATCTCTGCGGCCAGGCGACGCCGTTCGTCGGCGACACCCGCCTCACGGGCCTGCACGAGCAGCTGGGCCTGGAGGGCGGCGTTCTCGGCCTGGGCCTGTTCGAGCTGGGCGATGGCAGCGGCACGCGCTTCGGAGCGCTCCTCGGACTGCTCACCGAGGTGCCGCACGAAACCCAGCAGGGCGTTGTTGACGATCAGCAGGAAGCCGAACACGATCCAGCCGATCGGACCGTCGGTGGGGATACCGCCGACCTGTGCGAACGAGATGGGGACGGAGCAGACAAACAGGCCGAGGCGCTGCCCGGTCCGCGATCGGATCATGCCGTCGGTGTCGAAGTACCCCGCTGCGACGTAGAACGCGAAGAAGCCGTTCAGCAGGGCCAGGGTCGCGGCGAGCGCCCAGCGGAGCACGAAGTACGCCAGGGTGAGGTTGTTCGGCTTGGGGTGCCGGGGGCTGATCCACAGCCAGGTGAGCTGGAGCAGCAGCGCACCGGCAACCAGCACGGTGGCAGTGGTCTGCTTCCACTGCTCCGGCATGATCAGGCTGGCGGTCGCGTAGCCGAGCACGGTCGACAGCACGAGCAGCGCCAGCGGCGCCAGCTTGGTGAACAGCCGCTGATGCCTGTCCAGGTTGCCGAACTCTGCTGTCACCACCTCAGTCTGCCCTGCCGCTACTCCCACCGGAACCAGCGCACCGCACCGGCCGACAGAACGACCGCCCAGCCCGCCAGGACGCCGAGATCCGCCCAGGCCGGCCAGTGCCCGGCCGCTGCGTCGCCGAGCGCCTGAGCGGCAGCGCCGAACGGAGTCAGCGTGACGATGCGCGCCATCAGGTCCGGCATCGCCTGGACCGGCAGCCACATCCCGGCGCAGAACAGGCTCGGGAAGAAGGTCGCGGACCCGATCGCGGTGGCCACCTTCGCCGTCCGGGCGATCGCGGTGATGAGCGCGCCGAAGGCAAGTGCGGCGGCCGTCGTGAGCAACAGCGCAAGCGTGTACGCCAAGGGCTGGCGCGGCAGGCGGACGTCGTACACCAGGCGGCCGACAGTCAGACAGACCAGAGCCGAGAACAGAGCGATCCCACCGGTCAGAACCATCTGCGCCGTCAGTAGCGCGGACGGCCGGACCGGAGTCGTCGACATCCGGCGCAGGATGCCGCGTTCGCGGTAGCCGGTGATGACCGGCGGCATCGTCTGCAGACCGGTCATGATGACCGCGACCAGGACCAGCACGGGGACGTAGACGTCGATGGTGCGCAGACCGCCGAGGCCGGCACTGGGCTCCCGGAAGGCCGGGATCAGCCCGAGGATGACCAGCAGGATCGGCGGGAAGCCCAGCGCCCAGAACAGGATTCCGGGCTCGCGGCCCAGCAGTCTGGCCTCGGAGCGCAGGACGGCGGCGTACGGGCCGCGGGGGACCGCGATGGCGGTGGTCATCGGTTGGCTCCGGTCAGGTCGAGGAAGGCGTCGTCCAGCGTGGCGTCGGTGACGCGGAGCTGGTGCGCGGTGATGTGGTTGCGGACGAGCAGCGAGATGACCGCGTTGACGGTCTCGTCGCTGCCCGCGAGCGTGATCCGGTCGCCCTTGTGCTCGACCGAGACCAGCGCCGGCAGCGCGGCGAGCTGCTCGTCGTCGAGCGGCGCGGACGGCGTGAACGAGATCACCGTCGAGCCGGCCGATCGGGCGATCAGGCCGCTCGGCGTGTCGAGCGCGGTGATCCGGCCCTGGTCGATGACGGCGATCCGGTCGCAGAGCCGCTGCGCCTCGGCCATGAAATGGGTGACGAGCAGGACCGTGACGCCGCGCTCCCGGACCTCCTCGACGACCTCCCAGGTCGCGCGGCGGGCGCGCGGGTCGAGCCCGGTCGTCAGCTCGTCGAGGACGACGACGCGCGGGTTCCCGATCAGGGCGAGGGCGATGAACAGGCGTTGTTTCTGGCCGCCGCTGAGGACGCCGAAGCGGGTGTTCAGCCGCGCGGTCAGCCCGAGCCGCTCGGCGAGCTGCCGCCAGTCGGCCGGTTCGGGGTAGAACGCGGCGTACAGTTCGAGCGCCTCGCGGACGGTCAGTTTCGCCTGCAGCTCGCTCTCCTGCAGCTGCGAGCCGAGGAGCTGGGTGACGGCCGCGTGGTCGGCCACCGGGTCCAGACCGGCGACGCGGACGCGTCCGCCGTCCGGCACCCGCAAGCCCTCGACGCACTCGACGGTGGTGGTCTTACCGGCGCCGTTCGGGCCGAGGATGCCGAAGATCTCGCCCTCGGCGACCGTGAAGGAGATGTCGTCGACGACGGTTCGCCCGCCGTAGGACTTCCGGAGATTGCTGACTTCGACGACCGGTGGCGTGCTCATGGCTCGAGCCTGCCGGACGGTGCGGGGCCCTCGCATCGCCCGTTGAGCTCGACCCGGGATCAGCCGATCGGCTGATCGGTGATGGTCGCCCCGGATTCGCGCAGCCGGCGGACGGCGTCCGCGGGATCGACCAGGCCCTCGGGCATGTGGATGCCGGGGGCAACTACGTCGCCGCGGAGCGTGAGCAGCCGCTCGACGCTGAGCGCGATCCCGACCGCGGTCGCCGGACGCTGGCCGCCGGGGTGGACGAGCTGGACGGTCCGGGCCAGCGGTGCGCCCTCGTGGTCGCTGCCGCGCAGCTCGATCCGGACGTCGTGCGACGGGTCGCCGCCGGCCCGCCGTCCGGACGACTCGCCCATCGCGAACGCGAACCGGACGTCGCGCGCCCCGGTCGCCAGCGCGACACTCGGGACGTCGAGGATCCCGGCCAGCTGGCCGGGGAGGACGACGCCGTCGGCCGCCCGGACGTCGACGTCCACCTCCGCGGTCCAGGTGAAGACGCCGTCCTTGCGGATCATCGCGGTCGGGGCGGCGTCGGCCCACCGGTCCATGTCCGCGGCGGAGGCCGGACCGCCGGCGTCCTTCTCGTCGAGGACGGCGGCGATCTCGAGCGCGTCGACCCGGCCGAACGCGCGGGCGGCGTCCATCGCGGTCAGGACCGCGATGCCGGCTCCCCAGTGGCTGCCCACGACGATCGGCGCGGCCGTCGGCCGCTGACCGCTCGCGACCACCTCGGGGGCGATATCGGACATGCCGCTGGAGATGCTCAGGTACGGGATGCCGTGGTCCTGGGCGTAGTGCAGGCCCTGCAGGTGCTTGTCCCAGACGGTGGCCACGACGGCGGTGTACCGCGCGTCCTGGGGGAGGCCGAGGCCCTGGCGGGACAGGTCGACGGTGACGGCGGACGCCGTCCCGAGGTTGGTCGCGACCTGCTGCGCACGGCTCAGGTCGCGGCCGGCGATCGTCAGCGGCAGGTCGCGGTACCAGCTCCGCAGCATCGCGGCGGTACTCGACCCGGCCTGGCCCGAACCGCCCAGCATCAGTACGGAAGTCATCATCAGCTCCTTAGCTACATTGTGTAGGTTACAAGTTGTAGCTTAAGCTGGGGGCAGCCGCAAGGAGGACCATGACGACCCGTATGCCGAAGCAGGCCCGGCGCGAGCAGCTGCTCGGCGTCGCGCTCACCCTCGTCCGCACGCGGGGTACGGACGGTCTGACGCTGGTCACCCTGGCCGAGGCAGCCGCGGTCAGCCGCCCGATCGTCTACGACCACTTCGGCACCCGCTCGGGTCTGCTCCTGGCCCTCTATCGGCTGCTGGACGAACAGCACCGCACGGCGGTCGAGAAGGCGCTGGGGTCGGCTGAGGCGACCGCGGACGCCGTCGCGCGGGTGCTGAGCGAGGCCTACTTCGCCTGCGCGACGGACCTGCCCGAGTTCGGGGCGGTGGCGGCGGCGCTGAAAGGCGACCCCGAGGCGGACGCCGCGCAGCACGATCTGCTCGACGAGTACGTCGAGTTGATGTTCGTCGCGCTGATGCCGTACTCGCGGCTGCCTGCGGCGGCGCTGCGCGTGCGGTGCGTCGGCGTCCTGGGCGCGGCTGACGCGCTCGCGGTCGAGCTGAACCACGACCGGGTGACCGCCGAGGAGGCGGTCGCCGCGCTGACCGGGCTGATCACGGGCGACCTCCTCCGCGGGTGAACTACTTCGTGTAGAGGGCCTCGACGTCCGCCTCGTGGTTCGCCATCACGATGTGGCGGCGCAGCGAGAGCTTGAGCGAGAGCTCGCCGGACTCCTGCGTCCAGTCGATCGGGAGGATCTGGAACTTGCGGATCGCCTCGGCCTTGGAGACCGAGTCGTTGGCCTCGTCGACCGCCTTCTGGATCTCGGCGATCAGGTCGGCGTCCTCGGTCAGCGCGGCCGGGTCGCTCGGCTTGTTGTGCTCCTTGGCCCACGGCACGATGTTCTCCGGGTCGATCGTGATCAGCGCGGCGATGAACGGCTTGCCGTCGCCGACGACCATGCACTGGCTGACCAGCGGGTGCAGGCGGATCTGGTCCTCCAGGACGGTCGGCGCGACGTTCTTGCCGCCGGCGGTGACCAGGATCTCCTTCTTGCGGCCGGTGATCTTGATGAACCCGTCGACGTCGAACTCGCCCAGGTCGCCGGTGTGGAACCAGCCGTCGGCGTCGATCGCGCCGGCCGTCGCCTCGTCGTTCTTCCAGTAGCCCTGCATCACCTGGCCGCCCTTGAAGAGCAGCTCGCCGTCGTCGGCGACGGCGACCGTCACCCCAGGAAGCGGCCGGCCGACGGTGCCGATCCGGATGTCGTCGGGCAGGTTCACCGAGACGGCCGCGGTGGTCTCGGTCAGGCCGTAACCCTCCAGGACCGGGACGCCGATCCCGCGGAAGAAGTGGCCCAGCTTGTCGCCGAGCGGCGCGCCGCCGGAGACGGCGTACTGCACCTGGCCGCCGAGGACCGCCCGCAGCTTGCTGAACACGAGCCGGTCGAACAGCGCGTGCTTGGCCTTCAGGCCGAACGACGCGCCGCCCTTGTCCTGGGCCTGGGAGTAGGCGATCGCGGTGTCCGCGGCGGCGTCGAAGATCTTGCCCTTACCGCCGGCGTGCGCCTTCTGGTGGGCGGAGTTGTAGACCTTCTCGAAGACCCGCGGCACGCTCAGGATGAAGGTCGGCCGGACCTCGCCGAGATCGGCGACCAGGTTCTTCACGTCCGGGCTGTGCGCGACCTTGACCCGCTTCAGCACGCAGCCGACCTGGATGATCCGGGCGAACACGTGCGCCAGCGGCAGGAACAGCAGCGTGCTCGCGCCGTTGGTGTCGAACAGCTCGTCGAGGATCTTCACCGCCGGCTCGAGCTCGGCGGCGAAGTTGCCGTGGGTGAGCCGGCAGCCCTTCGGCCGGCCGGTCGTCCCGGAGGTGTAGATCAGCGTGGCCAGATCGCCGGGCGCGACCGCCGAGCGGCGCTTGTCGAAGTCGGCGTCGCTGACATCGCGGCCCAGCTCGATCAGCTGGTCGACAGCGCCGGCCTCGATCTGCCAGACCTCCTGCAGCGCGGGCGCCTCGGCGCGGGCCGACTCGACCACTGCGCCGTGGGTGGCGTTCTCGACGACGGCGACGACGGCCTCGGAGTCGCTCAGGATCCACTGCACCTGCGAGGGGGAGGAGGTCTCGTAGATCGGCACGGTGGCCGCGCCGATACTCCAGATCGCGTAGTCGACCAGAGTCCACTCGTAACGGGTCGGGCTGAGCAGAGCGACCCGCTCGCCGTGCTTGACGCCGGCCGCGATCAGACCCTTGGCGACGCCGGTCACCTGCTGGGCGAACTCGGCGGCGCTGACGTCGACCCAGCCGGCGCCGGAGCGGCGGCTGAACACCGCGGTCGCCGGGTAGGCGGACGCGTTCGCCCAGACCGCGTCGCTCAGGCTGCCGGTCGGCGGCTCGGTCACAGCAGGAACGGTGTACTCACGCATCCGCGTCTCCCCATCAGTCCGTCACGAATTGCCGGGCTTCCGGCGCACGCTACAGTCACTTACCCACAGGTAGCCAGGTTTATGTGACCCAAGGAATAGCCATGCCCGCGCTCGACATCAGTTGCGACGACTTGGTCGTTGCTGATCCAGCCTACGTCGCCGAGCGGCTCGGCTCGGACACGGTGTGGCGCGAGTGGTGGCCGGAGCTGACGCTGACGCCGTCCGAACGCCGCGGCGCGGAGGGCGTCCGGTGGATCGTCACCGGCGCCGCGCTGGGGACGGCGGAGTGGTGGCTGGAGCAGGTCCGCGACGGCGTCGT
This sequence comes from Kribbella sp. NPDC104218, assembly GCF_055584105.1. Taxonomy (NCBI): domain Bacteria; kingdom Bacillati; phylum Actinomycetota; class Actinomycetes; order Propionibacteriales; family Kribbellaceae; genus Kribbella; species Kribbella sp. NPDC104218. The sequence continues at coordinate 320,976 of NZ_JBVJMQ010000002.1, read as the reverse complement.
CGTCCACTGGTACCTGCGCGCCGATCCGGCCCGGCCGCTGCGCGGGCGGGCCCTGACGCGGGTGCGGGAACGCTATGTCCGGCAGTACCGGGAGCGGCTCTGGGCGTTCAAGGACGAAGCCGAAGCGGGCCGCGCCGCGGGCGAGCGACGTACCGGGGACCAACCCGCGATAGTCTCTCGCTCTGAGCTCTTCCCGACGGTGCAGTCTTCGTATGGCAAGTCCCGGCAGCTAAGAGGTGAATCGATGGCGGAACAGACCACCTCGACCATCGTGGTCAACGCGACCCCCAAAGAGATCATGGCGGTGATCGCGGACTTCGCGGCGTACCCCGAATGGGCGGACTCGATGCGCGAGACCGAGGTGCTGTCCACCGACGAGGCCGGCCGGCCGAACAAGGTGCGCTTCAAGGTCGACGCGGGCGCGATCTCCGACGAGTACACGCTGGCCTACGTCTGGTCGCGCAACGAGGTGACCTGGACGCTGGTCGAGGCGAAGATGGTGAAGGGGATGGACGGCGCGTACGTCCTGACCGACCAGGGCGCGGAAGGGACCGAGGTGACGTACCGGCTCGCGGTGGACGTGGCGATCCCGATGATCGGGATGCTCAAGCGCAAGGCCGAGAAGGTCATCATCGACACCGCCCTCAAGGGGCTCAAGAAGCGCGTCGAGTCCTGATCCGCGGTGACTCGGGTACTGCTGTACACAGGTAAGGGCGGCGTCGGCAAGACGACGTCGGCCGCGGGGACGGCGACTCTCGCGGCGCTGCGCGGGCTGCGCACGCTGGTGCTGTCCACGGACGCGGCGCACTCGCTGTCCGACGCGTTCGACTGCGAGGTCGGCCAGGAGCCGACCGAGGTGGACGATCTGCTGTTCGTGCAGCAGATCGACGCGCAGCGGCGGTTCGAGCGGTCCTGGGGCGACATCCAGTCGTACCTGCGCTCGCTGCTGCAGATGGTCGGCGTCGACCCGATCGAGGCCGAGGAGCTGACGGTGCTGCCGGGTGCGGCGGAGGTGCTCGCGCTGCTCGCCGTCCGCGACCACGTCCGGTCCGGCCGGTGGGACGTCGTCGTCCTGGACTGCGCACCGACCGCGGAGACGCTGCGGCTGCTGGCGCTGCCGGAGGCGCTGAGCTGGTACATGGATCGGATCTTCAACGCCGAGCGCAAGGTGATGCGGACGTTCCGGCCGTTCCTGAGCGGCGGGTCGAACCTGCCCGTTCCGGACGACAACGTGTTCGACGCGTTGCGGCGGCTGCAGAGTGATCTGGCTGACATCCGTACGCTGCTGGCCGGTCCGGATGCGTCGGTGCGGCTCGTGCTGACGCCGGAGGCGGTCGTCGTCGCGGAGGCTCGGCGTTCGCTGACGCGGCTGTCGCTGTACGGCTACCGCGTGGACGGCGTCGTCGCGAACCGGGTCTTCCCGGCCGCCGGCGCGGACACCTGGCGGCGGCAGTGGGTCGCCGCGCAGCGCGGCATCCTGGAGGAGGTGGCCGACTCGTTCCGGCCGCTGCCGATCTGGGAGTCGCCGTACCGGGTGTGCGAGCCGGTCGGGGTGGAGGAGCTGGCCGCGTTCGCCGTGGAGATGTACGGCGGTGACGACCCGTTCGCCCGCGCGACCGACGAGACCTCGCTGTGGGTCGATCGGCACATCGACACCGACGGGCGGACGTACACGCTGACGATGCCGTTGCCGCTGGCCTCCGCGAGTGAGCTGGAGCTGGCGCGGCACGGCGACGAGCTGATCATCACGGTCGGGTCGTACCGCCGCGTGCTGCCGCTGCCGGCCGCGCTGGCGCGTGGCGTGGTCGCAGGCGCGCGGCTGGACGACGGGCGGCTGCAGGTCCGGTTCGCTCCGCGAGAGGTCGCGCGGCCGGCGCCGGCGCTGGAGTCCGCGCAGGAGTTGGCGCAAGGGCTGACGGCGGAGTACCTGGCTCAGCAGGAGAGCCGCGAAGCAGCGATCGGTGAGAGCCGGTGAGCAAGGAACCTGTCGGTTCGCTCGCTGAGGAGGCCGCGAAGCTGTTCGCCGTCCTGCAGACCGCTGGTGCGGCGCCGGATGCGGATGCTGAGCCGGTTGAGGAGCACGAGCACAAGCTGGGGCCGGACTGCGTGTGGTGTCCGGTCTGCCAGGTGGTCAACAAGGTGCGGAACACCAGCCCGGAGACGATCGAGCAGCTGTCGACCGCTGCCGCGCATGTGCTCGGGTCGGTGCGATCGCTGCTGGAGGCGGCCGCGGAGGCCGCCCGGCAGGCACGGGAGGACGCAGCGTCGCGCTCTCCTCGGCAGGAGGAGGAGCCGGCTCCGCCGAAGGTGGACCGGATCGACGTGAGTGAGGACCCCGAACCATGGGACTGAGCATCGGAATCGACGTCGGCGGCACGAAGATCGCCGCCGGGGTGGTGGACGCCGAGGGCACGATCATCGCGCGGGCGCATCGCGACACCCCGGCCGACTCGGTCGACGCGACCGCCGCCGCGATCTGCGCCGCGGCCGCCGAGCTGATCGGTGAGCACGAGATCGAGGCGGTCGGGATCGGCGCCGCCGGTTTCGTCTCCTCCGACCGGTCGACCGTGCTGTTCGCGCCGAACCTGGCCTGGCGCGACGAGCCGCTCGGCGCCCGGGTCGCCGCGGAGCTGAAGATCCCGGTCGTCGTCGAGAACGACGCGAACGCGGCCGCCTGGGGCGAGTTCGCCTTCGGCGCCGCGAAACACGTCGAGCACATGGTCTGCGTCACCGTCGGCACCGGGATCGGCGGCGGTGTCGTGAGCGAGAGCCAGCTCCTGCGCGGCGCCCACGGCGTGGCCGCCGAGCTCGGCCACATGCGCGTCGTCCCCGGCGGTCACCGCTGCGGCTGCGGCGCCCGCGGCTGCTGGGAGCAGTACGCCTCCGGCCGCGCCCTGGTCCGCGAAGGCCGCGCCCAAGCCGAGTCCGGCTCACCCGCCGCCGCCCAGCTCCTCAGCGTCTGCGGCATCACCGACCCCGCCGACCTGACCGGCCCCATGATCACCGACGCCGCCACCAACGGCGACCCCCTGGCCGTAGAACTCCTCGAAGACCTGGGCCGCTGGCTAGGCGAAGGCCTCGCCTCCATCGTCACCCTCTGGGACCCCTCCGTCGTAGTCATCGGCGGCGGTGTCAGCGCCGCCAAAGACCTCATCCTCACCTCCGCCCAGATCGCCTTCGAAAAAAACCTCCCCGCCCGCTCCAACCGCCCCCACCCCACCTTCGGCATAGCCCTCCTAGGCAACGACGCCGGCCTAATCGGCGCCGCCGACCTAGCCCGCCACCCCGCCCCCACCAAATGACTTCCGGCGGACTACGTCCGGCCCGGACGAAGCGCCGAGCGCCCCACCGGCGCCCAGCCCACCCCAAGCCACAGGTCGAAGGCTCCGACAGCCTCCCTCCTGCGGCCGCCGGCGACTCGCGCCAGACGAACGTGTCCGGCCGCGATGGCGAACGGGCCCACGGGCGGCGTCCGGGGCGGACGAAGCGCCGAGCGCCCCGCCGGCGCCCAGCCCACCCCCAGCCACAGGTCGAAGGCTCCGACAGCCTTCCTCCTGCGGCCGCCGGCGACTCGCGCCAGGCGGAGGTGTCCGGCCGGGATGGGGAACGGGACCACGGGCGGCGTCCGGGGGCGGGGGATACTGGGGGGACTACTAGGAGGCTCGGGTGGCGCTGACGCAGGCTTTGACGATCGGGATCGACATCGGCGGCACGAAGGTGGCGGCGGGGGTGGTGGATCCGGAGGGAAATATTCTGGATCGGCTGCGCCGGGAGACGCCGACGAAGGATCCGCGGGAGACCGAGGACGCGATCGCGGAGATCGTGCACGACCTGGATTCGCGGCACGATGTGATCGCGGTCGGGATCGGCGCGGCCGGGTTCGTCGACGGGACGCGGTCATCGGTGCTGTTCGCGCCGCACCTGGCCTGGCGGCACGAGCCGCTGCGGGATGCGGTCGAGCGCCGGCTCGGCATCCCGGTCGTCGTGGAGAACGACGCGAACGCCGCGGCCTGGTCGGAGTGGCGGTTCGGCGGCGGGCAGGGCGAGAGCCACCTGGTCTGCGTCACCCTCGGCACGGGGATCGGCGGGGCGATCCTGAACGACGGCGCGCTCCAGCGCGGCAAGTTCGGTATCGCCGGCGAGTTCGGGCACATGCAGGTCGTGCCGGGCGGTCACCGCTGTGAGTGCGGTAACCGCGGCTGCTGGGAGCAGTACGCCTCCGGCAATGCGCTCACCCGCGAGGCCCGCGAGCTCGCGCTGTCCGGCTCGCCGGTCGCGCACAACCTGCTCCGGGCCGCCGGCGGCGACCCGCGCAAGATCAACGGCCCGATGGTGACCGAGCTGGCCAAGGACGGCGACCCGGTCGCCGTCGAGCTGCTCGAAGAGGTCGGCCGCTGGCTCGGCATCGGCCTGGCCAACCTGGCCGCCGCGCTCGACCCCGGCACGTTCGTCATCGGCGGCGGCGTCTCGGACGCCGGGGAGCTGCTCCTCGCCCCCGCCCGCGAAGCCTTCAAACGCACCCTCACCGGCCGCGGATTCCGCCCCGAGGCGCGGATCGTCCGCGCCGTCCTCGGCCCCGAAGCCGGCATGGTCGGCGCCGCCGACCTGGCCCGCGAGGAAGCCACCTGGCTGCGCCGCGTCCGCGTCAAGACCACCGCGGTCACCGCCAAGACCGCCGCCGCCCGCAACCGCTCCACCCGCCTCGAACGCGCGGCCCGCAAATCCGCCGCCCGCCGCAGCCCCCTCCGCCAGCCCGCCACCCCCGAACCCGAACTGAACGACACGGAGGCATGAGTACGCCGTTCGGGCCGGGCGGCGACGCCCGGGATGCGGTCGGGGCGGCGGTGATGCGGGTGTTGTCGTACAACGTGCATCGGTGGGGGGATGACCGGGAGGCGTTGGCGCGGGTGGTGAAGGCGTGTGCGCCGGATGTGATGTTGGTGCAGGAGGCGCCGACTTGGTGGGGGACCAGGCGGAAGCGGCGGGCGATGGCTGCGAGTTTTGGGCTGACTTATGTGGCGGGCGGGGCGCGGAACGCGATTTTGGTTGCTGAGCGCATCGAGTTGGCGCAGTCGCTGCACTGGCGGATCTGGCGGCCGTTCGTCCGGCGGCGGTTGCGGCTGGTCGCTACGCAGCTGCCGGGCGGTGCGGTGGGCGGGCGAGTGCTGATCGGGACGACGGCGGCGGCGCTCGTCGTCTGCCATCTGGGGCTGCACATCCTGGGCCGGCAGCGCGAGCTGGAGCAGGTGCTGCGCGGCTGCCGCTCGTTCGGGACGCCGTTCCTCCTGGTCGGCGACCTCAACGAGACGCCCGACGGCCCGGTCTGGCAGCGGCTCGCGGACGAAGGGCTCACCGACCTCGGGGCGGACGCCGGTCCGACATTCAGCTCGACCGATCCGCACAAGCGGATCGACGGCGCCCACCTGTCCCCGGAGCTGACCGGGCGGATCGTGCCGGTCCCGGCCGAGGTGCGTGAAGACCTGCCGAAGGCATCCGACCATCTTCCCCTCTTGATCGAACTGACGGGTTGAGACATAGGATCTCTCCCATGGGAGATCCGGTGAACAGCCTGCGCTACGACCGTCCGGCGTCCGAGTGGGTCGAGGCGTTGCCGCTCGGCAACGGGCGGATCGGGGTGATGTGCTTCGGCGGCGCCGGCCGGGAGCGGCTCGCGCTGAACGACGAGACCCTCTGGTCCGGCAGCCCGGCGACGCAACGCGCGCTCGAGCAGCCGCGAGGCGCGGTCGGACCGCAAGCACTGCAAGCGATCCGGGCCGCGATCGCGGACGGCGACGTCCGCCGCGCCGAGGAGCTCGCGGCGGGGTTCCACGCCGGGCACTCCCAGGCCTACCTGCCGCTCGGCGACCTCCTCCTCGACTACGCCGTCGACGGCGAGCCGACTCGCTACGAGCGCCGCCTCGACCTCGACACCGCGACCGCGACGACGGCGTACGAGATCGGAGGTCTCGCGGTCACGCAGGAGGTCTTCGGGAGCCACCCGGCCGGGGTCGCAGTGGTCCGCCTGACGGCCGCGCGCCCGATCGGCGTCCAGGCCAGACTGACGTCGCAGCTGCAGTCCCGCGCGCACGTGTCGTCCGACAGCGCCGGCCTGCTCATCCAGGCCCCCGCGGATGTGGCGCCGCCGCACCGCGACGTCCCCGAGCCGGTCCGCTACTCCGACGGCGACGATCGCGGTATGGCCGCGGCGATCGCGCTCCGCGCCGCCTCGAACGGTGCCGAGGTCGACGACACCGATGGGCTCACCATCGCGGACGCGACCGAGATCACGCTCGTCCTCGCCACCGCGACCGGGTACGTCGATCCGCACACCGCGCCGACCAAGCCCGCCGCGGAGTGCTTCGCCGAGGCCGACCACCGGGCGCGGACCGCGCTCGCCCGTGGCTGGGAGGCCCTGTACGCCGAACACGTCGCCGACCACCAGTCCCTCTACCGCCGCTCGGTCCTCGACCTGCCCCCGGCCGACACCGCCGCGCTCCCCACCGACCAGCGGCTGGCCCGCAACGACGACCCGGCCCTGGCCGCGCTGATCTACAACTACGGCCGCTACCTGATGATCGCCAGCTCCCGCCCAGGCGGTCTGCCGACCAACCTGCAGGGCATCTGGAACGACATCCTCCAGCCGCCGTGGAGCTCCAACTACACGGTCAACATCAACACCGAGATGAACTACTGGCCCGCCGAGACCACCAACCTGTCCGAGTGCCACGAGCCGCTGCTCAGCTACCTCGGTCACCTCGCAGCAGCCGGACGCCGGACGGCGCAGGAGCGGTACGGCGTCAACGGGTGGGTCGCCCACCACAACGCCGACGCCTGGTGCTGGACCGTCCCGGTCGACGGCAACCCGAAGTGGGCCAACTGGCCGATGGCCGGCGCCTGGCTGGTCCGCCACCTCTGGGACCACTACGCCTTCACCGGCGACCGTGACTTCCTCGCCGAGGCCTGGCCCGTGCTGCGTGGTCAGGCCGAGTTCTGCCTCGACTGGCTGACCGAACTGCCGGACGGCACCCTCGGGACGTCGCCGTCCACCTCACCCGAGAACGACTACGTCGCCGCCGACGGTCAGCCGGCGTCCGTCACCACGTCGTCCACCATGGACCTGGCTCTCATCGCGGACCTCTTCGACCGCTGCGTCCAGACAGCGGCCGTCCTCGGCCTGTCGGATGAGCTGGTCGACCGCTTCGCCGCAGCCCGCAAGCGCATCCCGGAGCCGTCCGTCGGCAGCCAGGGCCAGCTCCAGGAGTGGGCCGCCGACCTGCCGGAGCAGGACCCGCACCACCGGCACATGTCGCATCTCATCGGCGTCCACCCCGGCGACCTCATCACGCCAGACACCACACCTGAGCTGGCTGCCGCGGCTGCCCGGACGATGGACCTCCGCGGTGATGCGGCCACCGGCTGGTCTCTGGCCTGGAAGATCAACCTCCGCGCGCGTCTCCGCGACAGTGCGGCCGCGCACCGGCTCGTCCGCGCCTTCCTGACCCTGGCTGACGACACCGAGACGGACTACGTCGGTAGCGGCGCCGGCGTCTACGCGAACCTGCTCTGCGCGCACCCGCCGTTCCAGATCGACGGCAACTTCGGAGCCACCGCTGGCATCGCCGAACTGCTCCTCCAAAGCCACACCGACGACGTACACCTGTTTCCGGCCCTACCGGCCGCCTGGCCCACCGGCAGCATCACCGGCCTCCGGGCCCGCGGCGGCGTCACCGTGGACCTCAGCTGGTCTCCGACCGCCGCCACCGCAACTCTCACCGCCGACACCGACCAAACCCGCACAGTGCGCCACGGCGACACCCGCAACACCGTCACGCTCGCCGCGGGGACGCCGCAGACTGTGCAGCTCTAACGCTTCTTGCGGTTCAGGAAGGCCAGCATGGCTTCCTGGGCCGCGGGGGAGCCGAAGAGGCTCGCCGACAGCTCCGCCAGGTCCTTGCCGCGGGCGTCGATGTCGGCGAGCAGCTCGCGGTTGAGGAGCTGCTTGCTCTCGCGCAGGCCCTGCGGTGCGCCCTTGAGCAGCGACTCGACCATCGACGTGACGGCAGTGTCCAGCTCGTCGTCCTGGACGGTCAGCGTGACCAGGCCGAGGTTGGCGGCCTCGAGACCGTCGAAGGTGTTGCCGGTCAGGAACGTGTAGCCCGCGGCCCGCGAGCTGAGCCGGGGGAGCACGGTCAGCGAGATCGTGGCCGCCGCCAGCCCGAGCCGCACCTCGGTCAGCGCGAACGTCGTCGTCGCGCCGGCGACGCTGATGTCGGACGCCGCCACGATGCCGATCCCGCCCGCCCGGACCGGCCCGGCGACCCGCGTCACGACCGGCTTCGGGTTGGCCACGATGGCCCGCTGGACGTCGACCATCCGCTGCGCGCCCACGCCCATCCCGACGCTGGTCGCCTCGGACAGATCCGCGCCGGAGCAGAACACGTCGAGCGCCGACCGGATCACGATCACCCGGACGGCGTCGTCCGCCCCGGCCGTCTCCAGATGCGCCAAAAGCTCGCCGGTCAGCTGCTGCGACAGCGCGTTCTTGTTGTGCGGCGAATCCAGCGTCAGGGTCGCCACGCCATCGGCCACGGTCAGGTGCACGAGCTCGGTCATGCGCCCATGAAAGCACCTTCCCCGGCCGCGCGCTGTGGCGCGGATCGCCACGCCATCACAATCACCGCCGGCGGCCGCCGCCACGCTCGGCGCGGGGCGCGCGGAGCGATTGTGATGGGCTGGCGGTTCCTACTTCGTCTCTGCGTAGGTCGGTGAGAGCTCGCGGGCGAGGTGCTCGACGAAGAGGCCTACGTCGGTGACGATCCCGCGGGCCTGGGTGGAGCCGCGGTCGGCGAGTTTGGTGACGGTCGCCGGGTTGATGTCGACGCAGGTGAGCGGGACGGCGGCCGGGAGGATGTTGCCGGTGGCAACGGAGTGCAGCATGGTGGCGGCCATCAGGCAGTAGCCGACGCCCTCGAGTTCGGCGCGCATCGCGCGCTGCCCGGCCAGGACGTCGGTGTACACGTCGGGCAGCGGGCCGTCGTCGCGGACCGAGCCGACCAGTACGAACGTGTTGCCCTGTTTCACCAGCGCGTGCATGACGCCGGAGGTGAGCACGCCCTGCTCGACCGCGGCCGCGATCGACCCGGACTTGCGGATCGTGTTGATCGCCCGGATGTGGTGCTCGTGACCGTGCTCGACGCCGCGGCCGCGGGCCAGGTCGACGCCGAGCGACGTCCCGTACAGCGAGGACTCGATGTCGTGGGTGGCCAGCGCGTTCCCGGCGAACAGGACGTCGACGAAACCGGCCTCGACGATCGCGACCATGGCCGGCGCGGCGCCGGTGTGCACGATCCCCGGGCCGCCGACCCAGAGCACCTTCTGGCCGTTCGCCTTCGCCTCGCGCATCCCGTCGGCGACCTGCTTGACCAGCACCCGCTGCGGCTTCTCGCTGGACACCTCGGACTCCATGAAGCCGAAGGCCTCCTCGGAGTTCGCCACGATCGGCGGGGTCACCCTGACCCCCTGCGCGCTGGTGATGACCCGCATCCCGGCCTTCACCTCCGACATCGGGATCGTCCGGACGCCGGCGTCCTCGACGAGCAGCCCGCAGTCCATCTCCGGGTTCCGGACGGCGACCCAGTGGCCGTCCAGCCGGACGCTGGTCGGCAGGTTCGTGGTCGAGTAGAACCCGTCGGGGAAGACGCCGTCGCGCTCCACCTCGGTGATCTCGGGCGTGCCGGGGTCGACCAGGTTCGCGCCCTTGGTCTGGATCCGCATCAGCAGCCGCTGCAGCGTCTCCTCGTCGTCGGCGCCGACCGTCATCCGGACCGTCGACGGGTCGTCCTTGTCGTAGCCGAGGTCGAACTTGTCCAGCGTGTACTCACCGCCGTACCCGCGGATGTCGTCGAGCACCCGGGACAGCAACCCCGAGTCCATCAGGTGTCCGGTGATCTCAACCGTCTCACTGACCTGCACGGGGGTACCTCCCTCAGTCAAGAACGTCAGATTGTCCGACGATCTGCTGATGCTAGCTCACACCACGGCTCCGTCGTCCGGAGTGTCGTCCTGGGGGAGCCGGTCGCCCATCCGGATCACCAGCGTGAGGAAGCCGCCGACGAACCCGACCACGCCGAGGGTGGTGATCCAGCCGGTGCCGAAGTCCAGGACGGCGGCCAGGATCAGCAGCAGCGGGCCGCCGAGCAGGCCGAGCCAGGCGGCCCGGCTGATCCAGTCCAGCCGGGGGCCGCGCGGCGGCTCCGGCGGGATGTAGTGGTCGCGGGGGTCGTCGACGGGCCGGGCCGGGCGCTCCGGCTCCTCCTCGACGGGCTCGTCGCGGACGGCGAGCCCGGCCGGTACGTCGATCAGCGGCTCGTACTTCTCGTCGACGTCCTCGCTGACCGGCCAGCGCGGCACCGGGCTCTCGCCGCCGTCGTGCCCGGGGGCGGACGGCTGGTTGAACTGCTCGACGAGCAGCTTCCATTCGACGTCCTCGGTCGTCCGTGAGATCACCGGACGGGCGTCGTCGACCGCCTCGGCGTCCACGAACAGCTCCTCCGAGCCGTCCGGGACCGGGGCGCTCGCCGACTCCTCCGGCGTCCGCGGCTCCTCGCCCGGCGCCTTCACGTACGCCGCGATCCCGGCCTCGCCGAGCTGGAGCAGCAACGGCTCCACCAGCGCCGGGGTGATCGCGCCGACCGAGGCGAACGCCTCGGCGGTCAGCCCGTTATGACGCAGTGGCACGGCTGGTCACCCGCTCGATGAAGGTTGCCGAGCCGGCGAAGATCCGCGGCGCGTCGTTGTCCAGGGTGGCGACGTGGTAGCTGTCCTCGAGCAGGGTCTCGGTCACGTCACGCGACGAGATCGCGGCCAGTACGTTGCGCGCCGAGCTCGCCTCCACCACGTGGTCGACGGTACTGCGGAACAGCAACACCGGCTGCGTGACCTTGGCCAGGTCGGCCCGGGTGACCTTCCACAGCTGCGACAGCGACAGCATCGCCCGCAGCGGCATCCGGTCGTAGCCGTGCTCGTCGACGCCGGGCTTCTTGATGTCGTTCGCGATCGGCGGGAACGACGGGACCACCTTGGCCAGCAGCGGCAGCAGGCCGATCCGCTTGTCCTCGGTGCTCACCGACGGGTTGACCAGGACGACGCCGGCGATGTCGTCGCCGTGCTCCTCGGCCAGCCGCAGCGCCAGGCAGCCGCCCATCGACAGGCCGGCGACGACGACCTGGTCGTGTTCGGCGCGGAGCCGGGCCAGCTCGTTGTCCAGGACGGCGTACCAGTCCTGCCAGGTGGTCCGGTTGGCCTCCTGCCAGCTGGTCCCGTGGCCGGGCAGGCGGGGGACGGCGACGCCGTACCCGAGGGCGGCCAGGTGCTCGCCCCAGGGGCGCATCGAGTACGGCGTACCGGTGAACCCGTGGCTCAGCAGGACTCCGACGGCGGCGTTCTCCCCGCTCCCGGGGCTGCGGTACTCCTCCGCGTGGGCTTGCACTGGCACGGTCGACTCCTCGCCCGGTCGTGGGATCCTCACAAGGCGGCCAGGCCGCCGCTCAATGGTCGCATCTGGACCACGTCCAGTCTGCATCCAGATGACAACACGGTGTGCGACGCGGACATTCCTGGCGGTGACATTGCCTGAGGGGGAAGCTGGAACGTAGTGTCCTGCAGCGACGGGCCAGCACTGGTGCCGGACGAAGGACGGGCCGACGATGGTGTCGGCGGTTGTACGTGTCGGGCGAGTGACGGAGGTCGAGGCGGATGCTGTACCTGCTCATCAGACAGTTCATCGTGGCGCCAATCGTGAAGCTGTTCTTCCGGCCGAAGGTGACCGGGCTGCACCACATCCCGACCAGCGGCCCGGCGCTGCTGGTCAGCAACCACCTCGCGTTCTCGGACTCGATCTTCCTGCCGGTCGCCGTCCCGCGGCAGATCGTCTTCCCGGCCAAGTCGGAGTACTTCACCGGCCCCGGCCTCAAGGGCAAGGTCGTCGCGACGTTCTTCCGCTCGATCGGCCAGATCCCGATCGACCGCTCCGGCGGCCGCGCCTCGCTGGCCGCGCTGAACACCGGGCTCGACATCCTGAAGAAGGGCGAGCTGTTCGGGATCTACCCCGAGGGCACCCGCTCACCCGACGGCCGGCTCTACAAGGGCAAGACCGGCGTCGCCCGGATGGCGATCGTGGCCGGCGTCCCGGTGATCCCGGTCGCGATGATCGACACCCACAAGCTGCAGCCCCCGGGCTCGGTGCTGCCGAAGATCTGGCGCCGCGAGCCGGGCAAGCTGTTCCCGCGGATGAACCGCCCCGGCGTCGCCATCGGCGCCCCGCTGGACTTCTCCCGCTACGAGGGCATGGAGCGGGACCGCTTCGTGCTCCGCTCGGTCACCGACGAGATCATGTACGCGATGATGGAGCTGTCCGGCCAGGAGTACGTCGACATGTACGCCGACAAAGCCAAGGAGCTGCTCAAGGCCGGCGAGTCGATCGACGACCATCTGCGGCTGGGTGACGAGAAAGCGTCCTGACCCGTGTGATTGAGACGGCAGTGCGCGGGGTGTGCGCCCTCGAATAGGCTGAGGGCATGCAATTCGCGACGTTGAGCACGGGGGAAGTGCCGGGAGTTCCGACTCTGGACGAGCTGCGGGCCCTGAAGCCGCTGCAGCAGCCGGAGTGGCCGGACCAGCCGGCGCTGGAGCAGGTGATGAGCGAGCTGCGGACGCTGCCGCCGCTCGTGTTCGCCGGTGAGTGCGACGACCTGACCACCAAGATCGGGGCCGTCGCCCGGGGCGAGGCCTTCCTGCTCCAGGGCGGGGACTGCGCCGAGACGTTCGACGGCGTGACCGCGGAGAACATCCGCGCCAAGCTGCGGGTGCTGCTGCAGATGTCGGTCGTTCTCCAGTACGCCGCGAGCGTGCCGGTCGTGAAGGTCGGCCGGATCGCCGGGCAGTACGCCAAACCGCGCAGCTCCGGTGAGGAGACCCGGGACGGCGTGACGCTGCCGTCGTACCGTGGCGACGCGGTCAACGGCCTGGAGTTCACCCCCGAGGCCCGCATCCCGGATCCGCGCCGCCTGCGCGGCGTCTACAACGCCGCCGCCGCCACGCTGAACCTGACCCGCGCGTTCACCACCGGCGGGTACGCCGACCTGCATCAGGTGCACGCCTGGAACACCGACTTCGTGAAGTCCTCGCCGGTCGGCCAGAAGTACGAGCAGCTGGCCTCGGAGATCGAGCGGGCGCTGGCCTTCATGCGGGCCTGCGGCGCGACCTCCGACGAGTTCAAGACCGTCGACTTCTACGCCTCGCACGAGGCGCTCATCCTCGAGTACGAACACGCCCTGACCCGGATCGACTCGCGGACCGAGCAGCCGTACGACGTCGCCGGCCACCTGCTCTGGGTGGGGGAGCGGACGCGCCAGCTGGACGGCGCGCATGTCGAGTTCCTCGCCTCGCTGAGCAACCCGCTGGGCGTCAAGATCGGCCCGACGACGACGCCGGAGTACATCCGCGCGCTGATCGACAAGCTGAACCCGAAGGGTCTCGAGGGCCGGCTGACCTTCATCACCCGGATGGGCGCGGGCAAGATCCGGGAGGCGCTGCCGCCGCTGCTGGAGGCGGTCCGCGATCACGGCTCGCCGATCGCGTGGGTCTGCGACCCGATGCACGGCAACACCTACGAGACGCCGAACGGCTACAAGACCCGCAACTTCGACGACGTGATGGACGAGGTCCAGGGCTTCTTCGACGCGCACCAGCAGATCGGCACCTGGCCGGGCGGGATGCACATCGAGCTGACCGGTGACGACGTCACCGAGTGCCTGGGCGGCGGCGAGGCGCTTGTCGCCGAGGATCTGGCCAGCCGGTACGAGACGGCTTGCGACCCGCGCCTGAACCGGCACCAGTCGCTGGAGCTCGCCTTCCTGGTCGCCGAGCGGCTGCGGGGCGCGCGGGCATGATCGACCTCCGGTCGGATACCGTCACCCGGCCGGCCGCGGGGATGCTCGCAGCGATGACGAGCGCCCCGCTGGGCGACGACGTGTACGGCGAGGACCCGACGGTCAATCGCCTCGAGGAGACCGTCGCCGGTCTGCTCGGGCACGAGGCGGGCCTGTTCACCGTGACCGGTTCGCTCGCGAACGTTCTCGGCGTCCAGGGCCTGGTCCCGCGCGGCGGCGAGCTGATCTGTGAGGCGAGTGCGCACGTCGTCCGGGCCGAGCTGGGCGCGCATGCGGCCGTCAGCGGGATCACCACCCGGACGTGGAGCGCCCCGGCCGGGCAGATCGACCTCGAGCAGATCCGGGCGCTGATCGCGCCCGACCTCGGCCCGTACTTCGTCCGGACGTCGGCCGTTTCGGTCGAGAACACCCACAACTTCGGCGGCGGCGCCGTCCAGCACGGTTTCGACGCCCTCGCCGACGAGCTCGACGCTCGCGGCATCCCGCTGCACCTGGACGGCGCCCGCCTCTGGAACGCCGCCGTCGCGACCGGCCGGACGCCCGCGTCGTACGCCTCCAGAGCGGCCGCGGTCAGCGTGTGCCTCTCCAAGGGCCTCGGCGCTCCGATCGGCTCGGTGCTCGTCGGCTCGACCGAGCTGATCCGTGAGGCCCGCGTCTGGCGGAAGCGCCTCGGCGCCGGCTGGCGTCAAGCCGGTCTGCTCGCCGCCGCCGGTCTGTACGCCCTCGACCATCACGTCGACCGCCTCGCCGAGGACCACGCCAACGCGCGCCTGATCGCCGAGCTGCTGGCGGACGCCGCCCCCGGCTCCGTCAAACCCGACCAGGTCGACACCAACATCGTCGTCGCCGACCTCTCGGTGACCGGCAAATCGGTCGCCGAGGTGGTGGCCGCGGCGAAGGATCAGGGTGTCCTCGTCGGCGGGGTCGGCGCGACTCAGCTCCGCGTCGTCACCCACCTCGACGCGTCCGCGGCCGACTGCCGCGCAGCGGCCGAAATACTCGCCAGAATTTTTTCTGCGTAGCGGTGTCGATTTCGCGGTGACCCGTCCGACGCGTTGGCAAGACCAACCGAGAGGACGCCATCATGACCACCACGATCAGCACCCCGACCTACGCCGTCAGCACCCGCACCCTGCTGTCCGGCGGGATTCTCGCCGGCCCGCTGTACGCCGTCGTCGTCGCGGCCCAGGCGCTCACCCGCGACGGGTTCGACCCCAGCCGGCACGCGGCGAGCATGCTGGCGGTCGGCGAGCACGGCTGGATCCAGGTCCTGAACTTCATCGTCGCCGGCGCGCTGGTCATCGCGGCCGCCGGTGGACTGCGCCGGACCAGCGCGAGCCGCTGGACGCCGCGACTGCTCGGCATCTTCGGCGCCGGCACGATCGCGGCCGGCCTGTTCGTCCCGGACCCGGCCATGGGCTTCCCCGAGGGCGCCGCCGAGGGCGTGGTGAGCTGGCACGGTATCGCGCACTTCGCGGTCGGCGGGATCGGATTCCTCGCGCTGATCGCCTGCTGCCTGGTGAGCGCGCGCCGGTACGCCGTCGCCGGCCGGCGCGGCTGGTCGGCGTTCTCCGCGGCGACCGGCGTCCTGTTCTTCGCGGCCTTCGCCGGGATCGCCTCGGGCTCGACCGGCGGGATGACGATCGCCTTCTACCTCGCGATGGCGCTCGCCTGGAGCTGGATCTCGGCCACCCTGTGGCAGACCCGCAAGTAGTTCATGTTTAAATAGTTGAATGACTGATCTGAAGCTCCTCGCCATCTCCGGCAGCCTGCGGGCGGCCTCGCTGAACACCGCGCTGCTGCGGGCCGCGCAGCGGCAGGCGCCGGCCGGGACGACGATCTCGCTGTACGAAGGGCTCGCGGAGCTCCCGCACTACGACGGGGATCTGGACACCGAGGAGCGGCTGCCGGAGGCCGTGCGCGAGCTGCGCGCGGCGGTACGGGCCGCGGACGGCCTGCTGATCGCGACGCCGGAGTACAACTACTCGATCCCCGGCGGGCTGAAGAACCTGATCGACTGGGCCTCGCGACCGGCGGCGACGTCCTCCCTGCTGCACAAGCCGGTCGCCATCATGGGCGCCGCGCCGACGAACTTCGGGACCGTCCGGGCGCAGCTGGCGCTCCGGCAGGTGTTCGTCTGGACGCACTCGGATGTCGTGGTGAAGCCCGAGGTGATGGTGTTCAAGGCCCACGAGCGGTTCGACGCGGAGGGCAACCTGACCGACGCCGACACGATCACGCTCCTCGGCGGGCTGCTGGACGCCCTCGCCGACAAGATCCGCGCCGCCGCCAAGTAAGCTGCGGCTGTCTGGTCGGCAGCGTTCGGGGAGAGCCGTGCGAGAGATCGTCGTGTTCAGCGGAAGTGCCCATACCGATCTGGCGGAGCGGATCTGCGCCGATCTCGGCGTCCGGCTCTCGCCGGTCGAGATCCATCGGTTCAGCAACGACTGCCTGCAGGCGCAGTTGCAGGCGAACTGCCGGCAGCGCGACGTGTACATCGTGCAGCCGCTGGTGCCGCCGACGCAGGAGCACCTGATGGAGCTGCTGCTGATGGTCGATGCCGCGCGCGGCGCCTCGGCGCAGCAGATCACCGCCGTGATGCCGCACTACGCGTACGCGCGGTCGGACAAGAAGGACGCTTCGCGGATCTCGATCGGCGGCCGGCTGGTCGCCGACCTGCTGGTCGCCTCCGGTGTCGACCGGGTGCTGACGATGGCGCTGCACGCGCCGCAGGTCCACGGCTTCTTCTCCGTCCCGGTCGACCACCTGACCGCGATCGGCGTCCTGGCCGACCACTTCCGCGGCCGCGATCTGAGCGACACCGTCGTCGTCAGCCCGGATCTCGGCAACGCGAAGACCGCGACCCAGTTCGCCCGGCTGCTCGGGCTGCCGGTCGCCGCGGGCAGCAAGCAGCGGATGGCCGACGACCGGGTCGTCATCGACGCGATCGTCGGCGACGTCACCGGTAAGCGCGCGATCGTGCTGGACGACGAGATCGCCACCGGCGGCTCGATCATCGAGCTGCTCGACCGGCTCAAGGATCGCGGCTGCACCGAGGCGGCCGTCGCCTGCACGCACGGCTTGTTCGCCGGCAAGGCCGTCGAGCGGCTGCGGTCACACCCGTCGATCACCGAGGTGATCAGCACCGACACCGTCCCCCGGCCCGACGGCTTCCCCGAGTTGCAGGTCAGCTCGGTCGCCTCGCTCTTCGCGGAGGCGATCAAGCGCATCCACGAGGGCGAGTCCGTCTCCAGCCTCTTCGACGGCGTCGACCCCACCCACGCCCCGCCGCAGCCGAAGCTCTTCTAGACCCTTAGGGTCTGGGCATGGTGCTGAAACTGCTCGAGCGCGTGAAAGCGCTCGCGGTGGCCGGGGGCTGTGTGCTGCTGGCGCTCGCCGCGGCGTTCGGGATGGACTCGCGGCTCGACCGGCAGTGGATCCTGCGCGGCGTGACCCTGTTGCTGGCGGTCGGCTGTGCCCTCATGGTCGTCGCCGATCCGACGCGCCGTCTGCGCCGCATCATCGCCTCGGCCGGCGTCCTGATGTTCGGTCTCGTGTTCCCGTTCACGATGACGCTGTGGGCCAGCCCGCCGGAGGTGGACTTCGTTCTGGCGGTCGCCTCCGATGCCAAGCGCGCTGCGGCGTCCGACAACCGTTCCGCGGTCACGGTCGAGGATGTGAAGGCGGCTGCGACCGCCCGCGGTGGCGCGGTCGGTACGCCGTCCACGCAGAAGTCGCCTGTCGTGCGCGGCGCCGATGCGTTCCCGCTGATCGTGCGGATGACGCCGGAGCACACCCGTCCGTGGGCGTGTGTCAGCTTCACCGGTCTGGACGCCGAAGTCCGCAGCTGCTGAGTAATCGATTTCCCGCGACCCTCGCGGCGTCCTAAGGTCGCTGTATGACTCTTGGGAACCTGTCCGGAATCAGCACGCTCGTGGATGTCGAGACGCGCTCCATCAGCGCGGAGAACCCGACCGGGGAGCCGGGGCAGGGCGGCCGGCGGACCGCGGGGACCGGGGCGCACGCGGCCCGCGACCTCGGCCAGGGCTGGAAGGTGTCGCCGTCGATCGAGATCGGGCCGGGGGAGACGGCGGTGCTGGCCGATATCGCCGGCTCCGGCGCGATCACGCGCATCTGGCTGACCACGCACGTCGACCACTGGCGGCGGCTGGTCCTGCGCGGCCACTGGGACGGCGATGAGGCGCCGGCGATCGAGACTCCGGTCGGAGACTTCTTCTGCTCCGGCTGGGGCCGTTTCGCCCAGGTCAACGCGCTCCCGGTCGCGGTGAACCCGAACGGCGGCTTCAACTGCTACTGGGAGATGCCTTTCCAGCAGCAGGCCAAGCTGACGCTGGAGAACACGCACACCGAGTCCGTGGTCGTCTACTTCCAGGTCGACTACTGGCTGGGCGCCGTACCGGAGCAGGCGGCGTACCTGCACGCGCAGTGGCGTCGCAGCAACCCACTGACCGTCAAGACCGTCCATACGCTGCTCGACGGCGTTGAAGGACCGGGCCACTACGTCGGCACCTACCTGGCCTGGGGCGTCAACAGCACCGGCTGGTGGGGCGAGGGCGAGGTCAAGTTCTACCTGGACGGCGACGACGAGTTTCCGACCATCTGCGGCACCGGAACCGAGGACTACTTCGGCGGCGCCTGGAACTTCGACGTCCCGCATCTCGGCGGCTACACCGAGTTCAGCACGCCCTACCTCGGTATGCCCCAAGTGATCCGGCCGGACGGCCAGTACGCGAGCCAGCAGCGGTTCGGCATGTACCGGTTCCACCTCCCGGATCCGATCCGTTTCCGGGCGAAGCTGCGCGTCGACGTCCAGGCACTCGGCTGGCGATCCGGCGGGCGCTATCTGCCGCTGCAGGACGACATCGCCTCGACGGCGTTCTTTTACTCGGCCAAGACCAGTACGACGCGGCCGGACGCCCCGGTCCACGACGTGATGGAGATCTGCTGACTCAGGGGATCGGTAGCGGTCGTTTGAGGGCCTGGTCGGCGAGGACGACGATTGCGGCTGTCCAGCTCAGTGGTGCTTCGCCGGCCGGCATTGAGTCGCGGTTGACCTTCTCGGGGAGGGCTCCGGTTCGGGTGCGGTACTGGGCGAGCCAGCCCAGTAGTGCTTCGGCGGTTGGTCGATCGCCGCGTGCGGCCGCGCTGAGCGCGAACAGTGCGGTCTGCGGCGTCCAGGAGACGCCGTCCGCCCGCCACTCTTCGCCGGGGGTGAAACCGCCGTTCGGCTGGCGCAGCGCCTGTTGGGTGGCAGAGATGGCTTGGGTCAGCTCTTTGCGTTCTGGTGCGAACGGCGGGCCCAGAACGGTGACGATCGCGTCTGGGCTGCCGCCGACGCGGGCTGGCGGTAGCCCGGGCTCCAGGAAGCTTTCTGCGCGCGGAGGCGTCCGCGGGTAGTCCGGCGCGAAGCGGCGCTCGGTGGCTGCGGACAGCGTGTTCAGCGCGCGCTGCCAGCGCTCGGCCTCGGCTGGATGGCCGAGCTCGGTGGCGATGTGGATGGCAGAGCGGAGCCCGGTCAGCAGTGGCGCCACTGTGCCGAGCGTCACCTCGTGCTCGGGGCGCTCCCAGTAGTCAGGGGACGGGCCGGGCAGACCGTCCGCGTCGAGCTCGCGGGTGATCTGGTCCGCGGACACTCGGACCATCTCCCAGTACCGCGCACCGGCTTTGCAGAACCAGGTTGCCCACGGCACCCAGCCGGAGCCGTCGAGCTGCGGCTCCCGCTCGTCGTTGACCGGCGTACCGGTCTCGGCGTACCGGGCCTGCCAGCGGCCAGTGCTGGGGTGGATGCTGTCCAGGAAGTCGAGCACCTTGGCGGCTTCGGCGTCCTGGCCGACGGCGCAACGGGCTGCTGCGACGAACGACGCATCCCGCGGCCAGACGTATCGCCACGGACCGTCCCAGCCGGCGAGTGTGGCTCCACTGGGCAGCGTCAGCGCATCCAGGTCGGCGAGCGCGCGTGTAGCCAGGTCGGCAGGCGGTCCGCCGTCGCCGCGGGCCGGACCGGCGACGTAGGTCACGTTGGCGCGGTGCGGCACGTCCTCGGCCACCAGCCCCGGCTGCGGGTAGCGGGCCAGGTTGTTCGCCCCACCGCCAATGACAACGGCCGACAGGACGCCGATGACCGCGACCGGGAACCACCGGCCGCGTCGTCCGCTGTCGTCCCGCATGATCCCCCTACTGGGCCAGATGCTGTACTTCGGCCTCGAACTTACGCCGTGGCGCCAGCTCGACCAGATACATCGCCGACAGCACCAGCGCGCCGCCGACCAGCATCCGCAGCGTCACGCTCTCCGTGCCGAACAGCACCGCGAACGCCGAAGCGAACACCGGCTCCATTGTCATCGCGATCGCGGCCCTGGTGGGCGTCAGATGCGCCTGCGCCCAGGTTTGGACGATCAGCGCGAGCGCACCGGCGATCAGCGCCATGTAGATCACGCTGATCCAGTCCCGCGCTCCGGTGGGCGCGGAGAACCCGCCGGGGATCGCGCCGATCGCGCACACACAGGTGATGACGACCATCTGCAGCGCCGACAGCCCGAACGCGTTCTCCGGCGTCGACCAGGCGCCCAGCCCGATGATGTGCAGCGCGTAGAGGCCGGCCGACGCGAGCGTCAGCAGCTCGCCGTTGCCCATGGTCATACCGCGCAGGGACAGGACGCCGAGACCGATCGTGGCGAGCACCACCGCGATCCACGCCCACCGGCCGATCTTGTGCCGGAGGATGACCGCGGCCAGCAGCGGGGTGAAGACGACGTACATGCCGGTGACGAAACCGGAGACGCTGGCGTCGGTGTGCCGCAGCCCCTCGGTCTGCACGAGCTGGGCGATGCCGTAGGTGATGCCCAGGGCAACGGCCCGGCCGCGGTCCAGCCGGCTCAGCTTCGCGATGGCGGTCGGGTAGACCAGCAGCAGAGCGACCGAGGCGATCAGGAACCGCAACGCCAGGTAGTCGGCGACGTCCATCCGGGTGAGGAGGTCCTTGGTCAGGAAGAACGTCGATCCCCACGCCGCCGCGACCGCCAGCAGGGCCAGTACGGCAAGACGCGAGCGGTTCACGCGGACAGCTAATCACCCCGCCCTGGCGGGCTCCAACTTCACAGGATGGTGATGGTGACCGTGCTGCCCGGCTTGGCCTTCTTACCGGCACCGGGGTTCTGCGCGGCCACGATGTTCAGGCCGATGTTGAGCGTGGCCTTCTCCACCTTCACCACGAAACCGGCCGCGGTGAGGATCTGCTGCGCCTCGGCGAGCGGCTTGCGCTTCACGTCCGGCACCTCGCGCAGCGCCGGGCCCTTGGAGACGACCAGCTGCACCTTGTCCTTGGCGTACAGCGTGCCGCTCTTCGGCGTCTGGCTGATCACCGTGCCTTCGGGCACCTTCTCGTCGTACTGCTCGCTGCGGCTGACGCCCAGGTCCAGCTTGCGCAGGCCCTTGTTCGCCTCGCGGTACGTCTTGCCGGTGAAGTCGGGAACGGTGATCGGCCGCTTGCCCTTGCTGATCGCGAGGTTGACGGCGGTGTTCGGCGCGACGATCGCGTCGAAGCGCGGGTAGAAGGCGACCACCCGCCCGGCCGGCACCGTCTCGCTGTACTGCTCGTTGACCTGGCCCTGCACCAGCTTGATCGCGGCGAGCGCCCGGTTGGCGGCGTCCAGGTCCAGCCCGTTCAGCTGCGGGACGCGATAGCGCTCCGGGCCCTTGGAGACCGTGAGCTGGATCTCGCCGTCCTTGCTGATCCGGTCGCCGGCCTTGGGGTCACTGGCGATGACCTGACCCTTTGGGACGTCCTCGGAGAAGTCCTGGTTGGCCAGTGTGGTCCGTAGGCCGGCCTTTTCGGCCTCGACGGCCGCTGAGGTCGCAGTCAGCCTCAGCAGATCCGGAGTGGTCGTGTAGCGGTGAATTCCGTAGTACCAGGCTGATGTGCCCAGAGCGATGGCCGCAGCGAGGATGAGAGCCAGCGCGATCACGCCACGCCTGCGGCGCTGCGGCCGGGGCTGCACGCGTGGCGCACCGGTCGGGCGGCCGCTCTCCACCGGTACGACGATCGTCTCGTGCCGCATCTGCGGCGTGGGCGCCAGCGTCGGTACTTCGCGCGTGTAGCCGTCGTCGTAGTCGCTGTCCTGCCGGATCTGCTGAATCGGCACGGTCAGGTCGCCGGTCAGCTCCGGGTCGTCCGGCAGGCCCTCCTCGAGCGCACTGCGCACCCGCCGG
This sequence comes from Kribbella sp. NPDC104218, assembly GCF_055584105.1. Lineage (NCBI taxonomy): Bacteria > Bacillati > Actinomycetota > Actinomycetes > Propionibacteriales > Kribbellaceae > Kribbella > Kribbella sp. NPDC104218. Next base: position 298,798 of record NZ_JBVJMQ010000002.1, on the reverse strand, counting down.
ACCTGGCGGCTCAGCACGCGCGCGTCCGCAGGCCGCAGGTCCCGGTCGCGGGCGGTAGCGCGCTGGACGAGGGCATCGACGTACGGCGGGATCGTGGGTTGCTCCAGCGACGGAGCCGGCACGTCCGCGTGCACGTGCGCGTAGGCGACCTGAATCGGGGTGTCGCCGCTGTGCGGCTTCTTCCCGGTGAGCAGCTCGTAGAGCAGGATGCCGGCCGAGTACACGTCCGATCGGGCGTCCGCACTGCCGTCGGTGACCAGCTCAGGCGCCAGATACGACACTGTGCCCATCAGCAGACCCTGCGTCGCGGTGTTGCCAGTAGCGCTCACGGCACGGGCCAGACCGAAGTCAGCGACCTTCACTGCGCCGTTGTCACTGATCAGCACGTTCTCCGGCTTGATGTCCCGGTGGACGATCCCGGCATCGTGCGCGGCGGACAGCGCGGACAGAATCGGCGCCAGCAGGTCCAGCGCGCGGGCAGGCGACATCGGGGCGTGCTCACGGACAAGATCGCGCAGCGTGCGGCCCGGGACGTACTCCATCGCCAGGAACAGGGTGCCGTTGTCGTCACCCTGGTCGAAGACGGCGACGACGTTCGGGTTCGACAGCTTGGCCGCGGCGCGCGCCTCGGCGACGAACCGGCGGGCGAACTGCGCGTCGTCCCCCAGACCGTCGTGCATGATCTTGAGCGCGACAGTCCGGTCCAGACGCATGTCCAGCGCCTGGTAGACGGTGGCCATGCCACCTCTCGCGACGCGCGCGCCCACGCGGTACCGGCCGTCGAGCACTCGCCCGACGAGGCGGTCGCCAACCTGCGTGTCCACGTCGTCCGTCACTGGTGGTGAGCCGCCTCTCAAAGCTGTCCTGCTGCAGAGCAGTGTAGATAAGGCTCTACGCCGACAGCGCCAGGCTCACCGCTCAAGCGGTCACTTGAGCGGATCCCAGCCCTTTTCGAACGCCGCCTTCAGCCGGAGCACGTTCTTCACGTAGACCTTGGTGTCGGGGTACATGCCGTTCCTCCGGACGCCGCCGAGGCCCTGGTAGTAGCCCGCGATGGCGATGTCCAGCTTGGCGGCGCCGGTCAGCCGGTCCAGCAGTACGACACCGGCGGTCACGTTGTCCTGGGGCTTCAGCAGGTCCAGGTTGCGGCCGACGATGCCCGACGAGAACCGGCCGGTCGACGGGATCACCTGCATCGCGCCGATCGCGTTCGCGGGGGAGACCACGCGCTGCTTCCAGCCGGACTCCTGCCAGCTGATCGCCAGCGCCAGCTCGGGATCGACGCCGTACTTCTTCGCGGTGTTCCGGATCATCGTCCGCATCTGGGCGCGGGTGGGCAGGTTGCGCTTCTTCAGCGTCGCCCGGTTCCGGTCGGCCTGGGCGACGATGTGGTCGGCGTACGTCCGGCCGGCGAAGGTGTTGTTCTTGTTCTTCGTCTTGGCCGGCTTCTTGGCCCGCAGCTTGACCGGCACCTGCAGCGTCTTCCCGGCGAAGATCCGGTCGCCGGCCTTGAGCTTGTTGGCGGCGAGCAGATTGGCCTGCGAGCACTTGAAGCGCTTGGCGATCTTCGAGATCGTGTCACCCGGTTTGACCACGTAGGTCACCCGGCCGAGCTGGGAGCGCCGCGCGGGCGCCTTCGCCGCGCCGGGTTTGGCGGCGGTCTTCGGCTTGGCCTTGGGCGCACCCGGCAGCTTGAGCACCTCGCCGGCGTAGATCGCGTTCCCGTTGCCCGGGAGCTTGTTCAGCGCGACCAGCGCCTTGACGCTCGTCCCGTGCCGGGTGGCGATCTGGCTGAGGGTGTCACCGCTCTTGACGGTGTAGGCCCCGAAGCCGGGCGAGCCGGCGGTGATCAGACCGGCGGCCAGCACCGGTACGGCGATCCCGGTCAGTACACGTACGACGTTCCGCATGTCCATCTCCCCGTGTCACGTCACTTGACCGTAAGTGCTGGTACGGATGTGACAACAGAGGCGAATGGGGTGATTGTTACGGCTGTAATCCAATGTTTATATTGTTTTGTTCAGAAGTGACCGAAACGGCTCCGGAGGAATGGTTTGCCGAGATCCGGGAGCGTTCCGGAGCGCACGGTGGCGCTCAGGATCGCCGCGGTGACCGGCGTCAGCAGGACGCCGTTGCGGTAGTGACCGGTTGCCCAGAGCAACCCGTCGAGCCCGGACGGGCCGAGGATCGGGGCGTTGTCCGGAGTGGCCGGGCGGAGTCCCGCGATCGCCTCCACCAGTTCGAGTTCGTCGATCACCGGCAGCACGGTCCTTGCGTCGCGCAACAAAGCGAAGACGCCGCCCGCGAGCACCCGGGTGTCGTAGCCGAGCTCGTTGCTGGTGGCACCGACCACCAGCTCGCCGCCGGGGCGCGGCACCAAATAGACCGCGAATCCGCGGGCCGTCGCGCGCACCGTGTGATTGAGCGCCGGGCGATATGCCTCGGGCACCCGCAGACGCAGGACTTCGCCTTTCACCGGGCGCACCGGCGCGCGCAATTCCGCCGGGACGCCATTCAGCTGCGCCGACCACGGACCGGTCGCGGCGATCACCTGCCCCGCGTGCACCGCCGTCCCGTCGTCGAGCTGGACGCCGATCGCCGTCGTACCGGCGGTCAGGACGTGTGCGACCCGTTGGCGGATCAGTCTGACGCCGGAGACCTCGACAGCTCGCAGTAGCGCGGTGAGTGCCTGCCTGTTGTCGACCGAGTGGTCGCCGGGCACCCAGACGCCGCCGGAGACGCCGTTCGCCAGCAGAGGCTCGCGTTTGCGCGACTCGCGGCCGGTCAGCACCTCAACCTCCAGACCGAGCGTCCGCTGGTACTCCGCGAGCCGGCGCAGCGCAGCGGCGTCGTCGACGTCGTACGCGACCGAGAGGGTGCCGGTCCGGTGCAGACCGGCCGGTACGCCGGTGGCGTCCTCGAGGCGGGCAGCGAAGTCCGGCCAGGCGTTCACACCGGCCAGGTTGAGGGCGAGCAGGTCGTCCTCGCCGTACTCGACCTCTGTGACCGGGGCGAGCATCCCGGCGGCGACAGTGGATGTCTGCGAAGCCGGAGCCGGGTCGCAGAGGGTGACCTGCAGACCGTCGGTGGCCAACTGCCAGGCGGTCGCCAGACCGATGAGCCCGGCGCCGATCACCACCACATCGGACGTGTGCTCAGGCATGCCGTCAGCCTACGTCCGGCGCGGCATGGCAGGCTGTGCGGTGTGACTGAGTCCACGGACCGCCTGCAGGACGCACACCTGTACCTGTGCACGGATGCGCGTGCCAAGCAGGGAGACCTCGAACAATTCCTGGACGCTGCGCTCGCAGGCGGCGTCGACATCGTCCAGCTCCGGCAGAAGGAGATGGAGGCGGCCGACGAGCTTGCTGCGCTGGAGGTGTTCGCAGCGGCCTGCAAACGGCACGGCAAGCTGCTAGCGGTCAACGACCGCGCGGACATCGCTTTCGCTGCCGGTGCCGACGTACTGCACCTCGGTCAGCGTGACCTGCCGGTGCACGCCGCGCGGGGCATCATCGGGCCGGACGCCGTTGTGGGTCGCTCCACGCACACGTTCAGCCAGGTGAATGCCGCGGTGGCGGAGCAGGGTTCTGACTACTTCTGCGTCGGCCCGACGTGGGAGACGCCGACCAAGCCCGGTCGGCAGGCGGCCGGCCTGGAGCTGGTGTCGTACGCGGCGAGCCGCCAGCAGACCAAGCCGTGGTTCGCGATCGGCGGTATCGACCTGGAACGGCTGGACCAGGTGGTCGAGGCCGGTGCGAACCGCGTGGTCGTCGTCCGGGCGATCACGGACGCCGACGACCCCGGTGCGGCGGCAGCGGAGTTCAGCCGGCGGCTGCGGAGTGCCGGGTGATCAACAACCCGAAGGTCGCCCGCATCGTCGCAGTCATCGTGATCGCGATGCTGGTGATCACTCTGGCCGCTTCGCTGTTCGGCTGTGCCGCCGAGAAGCCCGCGACCACGCCGAGTACCGACCCGGTCAGCGGACTGCGGTACGTCGCTGTAGCGGACCTCCCGAAGGAGGCGCGGGACACGCTCAAGCTGATCGACCAGGGCGGTCCGTACCCCTACAGCCGGGACGGTGTGACCTTTGGCAACCGCGAGAAGCTGCTGCCGAAGCAGAACAACGGGTACTACCGCGAGTACACCGTGAAGACGCCGGGGGAGCGGGACCGAGGCGCCCGGCGGATCGTCACCGGCAAGTCCGACGAGCGCTACTACACCGAAGACCACTACCAATCGTTCCGCCGGATCCGGGAGACGACGGATGAGTGATCTGACTGCCCTGCTGACCAAGGGCCTGCGCCCTGGCGTGTACCGGTGGGAGTCCGCCCGGACGCCGGAGCAGATCCGCCACGACGTCACCGACGCCGGCTGGGACTTCGTCCTGCTCGACACCACCGACGTCCACGACAAGGCCGGATTCCTGGACGTCTGCGCGACCGCCTTCGATCTGCCGCGCTGGTTCGGCCGGAACTGGGACGCGCTGGCCGACTCGCTGAGCGACCGCTCGACCGGAGAGCCGGAGATCGTCTACTGGACCGGGCTGCAGCATCTCCTCACCCACGACCACGACACCGTGGACGTCGCGCTGCAGATCCTCAGCGAGGACATCACGAACTCCGGTCAGCTCCGCGTGCTCATCCACCAGGAGCCGGACACGGCCACGCCGGACCTGCTCAGTACGCTGCCGACCGTCTAGAGCACTCGCGAGGTTGCTGCGATCGCTAGATCGGTCAGGCCCTTGCGGGCGGTGTCGTCGGCCAGTGGCGCGTGGTGGAGCGCGTCGAGGGCGTCCTCGGTCCGCTCGGTGATCAGATCCTCGCAGGCCTGGACCGCGCGCGAGTCCTGCAGGATCTCGCGCAGCAGCTGGATCTCGTCGTCCCCAAGGTCCGGGCGGCCGAAGAGCCGGTCGAACTCGGTCAGCTGCACCTCTGACATCCGCTCGACCGCGTAAGCGACCAGAACGGTCCGCTTGCCCTCGCGGAGGTCGTCGCCGGCCGGCTTGCCGGTCAGCGCCGGATCACCGAAGACACCCAACAGATCGTCGCGCAGCTGGAAGGCCTCACCGATCGGCTGGCCGTACGCCGACAGCGACTCGACCAGCCGCTGGTCGCCACCGGCCAGCGCGGCGCCGACATGCAACGGACGCTCGACGGTGTAGGTGGCGGCCTTGTAGCGCAGTACGCGCAGTGCGAGGTCCATGTCCGACTCGCCACTCGCCTGCGCGACGAGGTCGAGGTACTGCCCGGCGGTCACCTCGACCCGGACAGCGTCGAAGAACTGAGAGGCCCGGGCCAGCGCGGCCGCATCGAAGCCAGAGGTGTGCAGCAGCTCGTCCGCCCAGATCAGGCACAGGTCACCGAGCAGAATCGCCGCACCGACGCCGAAGCTGACCGGATCACCGCCACGACCAGATGCCTCCGACCGGGCTCGCTGCAACGCCTCGAACCGACGGTGCGCGGCCGGAGCGCCACGGCGTACGTCGGAAGAGTCCATGACGTCGTCGTGCACCAGAGCACTGACGTGCAGCATCTCCAGGCTGGCAGCCGCGGTCAGAATGGGCTGGGCAGGATCGCCACCGGCAGCACGAAAGCCCCAGTAGCAGAAGGCCGGCCGCAGCCGCTTGCCGCCGCTGGTCGCGTCACGGGCCGCCTGGACCTGCTCGGCCAGCTCAGGCCCGATGGCCGCGAGCCGCTGCTCCTGCAGGTCCAGAAAGCCGGTCAGCGCGTTCTGCACCTCGGTGGGGATGTCGACATCGCCATACACGTCTCGGAGCGTAGTCGGTCGGGGGACAGGTCCCGACGGCGCGGGTAACCTTGGCGCATGGCGAACGGTCTTCCTTCCACGCTCCCCGGCGGCGCTCCGACGGTCCGTGAGTTGCTGGCGAGCGGAGCCCGCTCGTTCTCCTTCGAGTTCTTCCCGCCGAAGACGCCGGAGGCCGAGGAAGTGCTGTGGCGCTCGCTGCGCGAGATCGAGCAGCTGCGGCCGACGTTCGTCTCGATCACGTACGGCGCCGGCGGCACCACCCGCGACGGCACGATCCGGGTGACTGAGCGGGTCGCCCAGGACACGTCGCTGACGCCGATCGGTCACCTGACCTGCGTGTCGCACTCACGCGACGAGCTGCGCTCGGTGATCGGGGCGTACGCCGGCTCCGGCGTCCGGAACATGCTGGCCCTGCGCGGCGACCCGCCGGGCGGGCCGAACCAGCCCTGGGTCGCGCATCCGGAGGGCCTCAACCACGCGGTCGAGCTGGTCGAGCTGATCCGTTCGCTCGGTGACTTCTGCGTCGGCGTGGCCGCCTTCCCGGACAAGCACCCTGAGGCCTCCTCGCTGGAGGAGGACGCGCAGGTGCTGGCCGCCAAGGCGCAGGCCGGCGCCGACTACGCGATCACCCAGATGTTCTTCGGGGCGGACGACTACTTCCGGCTGGTCGATCGGGCCGCGGCGCTCGGCTGCGACATCCCGGTGCTGCCCGGCATCATGCCGGTGACCAACATCAAGCAGATCGAGCGGATGGCCGAGCTGACCGGTATGGCGCTGCCCAAGGCCGTCACCGATCGGCTGCACGCCGTCGCGGACGATCCGGCGGCGGTGCGGCAGGCCGGGATCGAGATCGCCACCGAGCTGTGCGAGCGGCTGCTCGCGGGCGGCGCGCCCGGCATCCACTTCATCACCCTGAACCGCTCGACCGCGACCCGCCAGGTCTTCCAGAACCTGGGCAGCCACGTCGGCTCCTGAGCTCGTATCCTGGTCCGATGGCTGACCCGTCGGACCTGCTGATCGATCGCACCCTTGTCCTGCTCCGGCACGCGAAAGCGGTGCCTCCGGAGTCGATGCCGGACCTGGAGCGTCCGCTCGCCGAGCGCGGCCGGGCGGACGCCGCCGCGGCCGGCCGCTATCTCGTTGCCCAAGGCATCGAAGCTGACTTGGTCCTGTGCTCGTCGTCGAAGCGCACCCGCGAGACGTGGAAGTACGTGGCCGAGGGCGGCGCGACCGCGACCGACGTCTGGTACGACAAGCGGATCTACAACGCCGACACCGTCGAGCTGTTCGACGTCCTGCGGGACGTGCCCGCCGAGGCGCGCACGGTCGTCATGATCGGCCACGCGCCGGGCATCCCCTGGCTGGCCGACGAGCTGGCCCAGCCCGGCACCAGCCCGGAGCGCGTCGAACTCACGCAGAAGTACCCGACCTCCGGCCTGACCGTCCTGCGCTTCACCGAACAGTGGGCGGCCGTCGGCGCGGACGACGCCGAGCTGCTCTCGTACGTCGTCCCGCGCGGCTAACGACCTGGCTACCGACCGGGCAGCCAGGTGGTGGTGCTGTTGACCGTGATCATTCGCTGGGTTGCCCGGGTCAGGACGACGTAGAGCGCGCGGACGCCGCCGAGGGTGTCGCTGATGATCCGGTCGGGCTCCACGACGACGACGGCGTCGTACTCGAGGCCCTTGGACTCCAGCGGGCTGAGCGCGGCGACGCGCGGGTTGCCGATCTCGGCGAGGACGGGGTCGACGATCGGCCGCAGCTTCGGCGGCACGATCACACCGACCGTGCCCTCGACCAGACCGAGCAGCTCGGCCGCTGCGTCGCCGGCCGCCTCGGCGACCTTGTCCGCGTCGAAGACCCGGTGCTCGGGCTCCACACCGGTCTGGCGGACGGCGTTCGGCAGGTCGGCGTCCGGCAGCGTCTGCCGGATCACCTCACCGGCGAACGCGTAGATCTCGGCCGAGTTCCGGTAGTTGGTCGACAGCCGGAACGAGTGCCGCTGCAGGTGCGACAGCATCGAGTCCATCGCTGCGCGCGCCTCGTCCGGATCGGGCCAGGAGCTCTGCGCCGGGTCGCCGACGATCGTCCAGCTCGCCTGCGGGCCGCGCCGGGTCACCATCCGCCACTGCATGGGGGAGAGGTCCTGCGCCTCGTCCACCAGGACGTGGGCGTAGTCCTCCGGCTCTTCGGCCTCTCTGGCCGCAGCTGCGCGCGCACGGCGCTCCGAGGTGGTCAGCACCTCGTTCACGCCGTCGCTGAGCCCCTCCAGCCAGTCGAACTCCTCGTCCCGGGTCTCCGGGATCGGAGCGCGACCGAGCGACGTACCGAGCTCGTCCAGCAGCGCGACGTCGGCGATGGTGAACTCGTCGGTGCCGCGGATGCCGGCGGCGAGCGTCTCGATCTCGACCGGGGTCAGCTCGTTCCGCGCCCAGCGCTGCAGCCGGCGTGCGTCACCGAGCCAGCGCAGCACGGCCTCCGGTGTCAGCACCGGCCACCACTGGCTGAAGAACGCCCGGAATGCCGGAGTGTCGGTGACTCGGTCGCCAAAGGCCTCCCGGTCGCCGTGCACACCCGTCCGCAGGTCTTCGGGGAAGCGGTTCCACAGCGCGGCCACCAGGCCCTTACGCGCCTCACCGGCGGCCCGGTTCCGCGGCGTCCGCCGCAGCGCGTTCCGGCGCACGTTGTCGAGCTGGTTCGCATCCAGCTCGACGTTGGCGCCGCCGACGAAGACCCGCAGCGTGGTGGGCGCGTTCGGCACCCGGTCGCGCGCGGCACGGGACAGGACGCCGCGCATCCGCAGCGAGCCCTTGATCGCGGCCACGTCGGCCTCGTCGACCGCGGTGGCCTTCACACCGTCGACCAGCTCGCCGACAGCGCGCAGCGCCACGGTGTTCTCGCCGAGGCTCGGCAGCACGCGCTCGATGTAGGCCATGAACGCCGCCGACGGCCCGACCACCAGAACGCCGCCACGCTCGAAGCGGCGCCGGTCGCTGTACAGCAGGTACGCCGCGCGGTGCAGCGCGACCACCGTCTTACCGGTGCCGGGCCCGCCGCCGATCACGGTGACGCCGCGGGCCGGAGCCCGGATCGCCTTGTCCTGCTCGGCCTGGATGGTGGCGACGATGTCGCGCATCGTGTGCCCGCGGGCGCGCGAGAGCGACGCCATCAGCGCGCCCTCGCCCATCACCGGCAGGTCTTCCGGGGCGCGCTCCGGACCGAGCAGGTCGTCCTCGATGCCGACGATCCGCGGGCCCTTGTTGCGCAGGACGCGGCGCCGGACGACCTTCTGCCGGTCCGTCGCCGTGGCGCGGTAGAACGGCTCGGCGGCCGGTGCGCGCCAGTCGATCACCAGCGGCTCGTACTCCGCGTCGCGGACGCCGATCCGGCCGATGTAGAGCTTCTCCAGCTCAGCGGCGCTGGCCGCGAGCGGCTGGTCGTCGCCGCGGTCGGAGTCGAGGCGGCCGAAGACCAGGCCCTCGTGCTCGGCGTCCAGCTCGGCGATCCGGCGCGCGGCGGCGAACACCAGCACGTCGCGCTCGTACAGGCCGGTCTGTTCCTCCTCGCGGACCCGGCCGACGTTCTGCGCCTGGGCCCGCTGATGGCCGTCCACCGCGATCTGCGAGGCCGATCGGGTCGCCACGTCGACCCGGTCGTACACCAGGTCCACGTGTTGTTGCTCAGCCGCCAGCTCAGCCCGCTCGACGTTCTCGTCATCGGCCGGCAGGGGGGTTTGATCCACCGAGGTCCTCTCTACTGCACACGAACCATCAATCTTAATGCGCCTCGGTAACCAACCGCAGACTGCCCTCAGGCCTTCCCGATCGCGTCCGCGACGATCGCCGCGCCCAGCGTGGTCGCCGGGACGCCGGAGCCGGGATGCGCGCCCGCGCCGACGCAGTACAGGCCCCTGATCGGGGACACGTTCGCTGCGCGGCGACGGGCCGTCCGGTAGCCCTCCCAGGCCACTCCGGCCCACCAGGACGGCGATGCCTGCCGAGAGACGACCTTGTCCCGAATGGGCAGGCCGCGAGCGACCAGCAGGTCCAGTACGTCGTCCGTCGGGTAGCCGTGGACCAGGACCGTCCACGCCTGATGCCCGTCCGGCGCCTGACCACCCGTCCGGACGACGACGGTCGGCGTCCCGTGCAGGACAGTCTCGAAGGGCAGTGTCGGTACCGGCTCCCGCAGACCGAGGTGGACGACGTACGCCGCCTGGGCCTGATGCGTGGCCAGCACGCGTTTGCGCATCTTCCTGGCCGCGGGGTCGTCCACGAGCTGCCCGTAGAGATCACGCGGGTCGATGTCGCTGACGACGACGTCCGCCGCCAGCTCGGCGCCGTCGGTGAGCCGGACGCCGGTGACCGCGCCGGCTTTGGTGGTGACTGCGGCGACGTCCGCGCCGGTGCGGACGGTGATCCTGCGTTCGCTGACTCGCTGCGCCAGGGCATCAGCGAGTGTGCCGAAACCGCCCGGTGCGGTCCATCTGCCGAAGGTGCGCTCCAGATAGGACCAGACTCCGACGTAGCCGGGGGTGAGCTTCGCATCCGAGCCGCCTTGCGCTGCGAAGTGCCGCAGCACCGCACGGGCCCGCTCGTCGGACAGCCGGCGCTGCGCGACCTTGTCGAGTGACTGCCAGGGCTTGAGGGCCCGGACCGCGCTGAGCGGCAGTTTGTGCTCGAGCGGCGGCTCGAGTGAGGTCTTGCGGAGGATCTGCCAGGTGTCGCCGTAGCTGTCGACCAGATCGGTCCACTGCTGGGCCACCTGCGCACCGGCCAGATCTGTCCACGCTTCCTGCTGGCTGCCGCGGTCGCTGACTGGCAGATCGAGAACAGAGCCGTCGGCGAACATGTGCCGACGCGGCTCGGTGATCGGCTCCAGAGTCAGCAGACTGTCGATTGGGCGACCACTCTTACGGAAGAGGTCGCGCAGCGCGGCCGGAAGCGTCGTACTGGCGGCTCCGGCGTCCCACTGGAAGCCGTCGGCCTCGATGCGGCCGATCACTCCGCCCAAACGTTCGTCCCGCTCGCAGATCGTGACCTGATGGCCCAGCTTGGCCAACCGAACCGCACTGGCCAGACCGGCCAGACCGGCCCCGACAACAATCACCTCAGCCATCAGACCGCACTGCCTCCAGCCGCCGGGGCATCTCGTTTCTCTCGCCAGGCCTTGAATCGCCGCCAGCCGCGCTTGATGAACCGGAAGGCGACGTACACACCGATCAGACCGAGGAGTAGCAGCACTACGGCGATGACGAGCGCGATCTCCGGGTGGAAGGCGGCCAGCGAGACCACACCGGCGACCGCGACGTCCTCACCGGACGACGCGGCGATGTTGGTGACCGGCTCGGGGGAGGTGTTGATGGCCAGGCGCAGACTCGACTTGACCGCGTGGGAGAGCAGAGCGACCAGGCCGCCGGTCGTCGCGATGACGGCCTGCTGCAGTGTGTCGGCCTCGCCGGCCATCAGCGCGGCGATGATCGCGCCGACGGCCGGGCGGATCACCGTCGAGACGGCGTCCCACGCCGAGTCGACGTACGGGATCTTGTCGGCGACGAACTCGAACGCGAACAGCACGCCGGCCGCGATCAGTACGCCGTTGCCGGTCAGCGCGGCCGGGACCTCCTCCGCGCCGGCGAACCGGCCGAGCAGTCCCAGGATCAGCACGCAGGCATAGGCGTTGACACCACTCGCCCAGCCCGACGTCACCGCCAGCGGCAACACTTCCATGGCACTACCTTTTCGTCAGAATCGAACCTTCACGGGGGAGTTTTGGTTAACCGTTGACAGCCCGGGTCGCCTCGACTAACAGTGATCGCACTGCCAGTCTGTGTGACCGGCAGACCCCGCCATCGGGTTCCCCAGGAGATCGAACATGCTGCGTCGAACGAAGATTCTCGCCGCACTCGCGGCAGTAGCGTTGCCCATCACCGTGACCGGCGTGTCTTCGGGCGGTCCGCCCGCGGTTGCCGCCCCACCGGAGGGCAGTGCGTACAGCGCGGCGTTCGGTGCGGCCGCGGCGAAGTACGGCGTACCGGAGTCGGTGCTACTGGCAGTGTCGTACGCCGAAAGCCGGTGGGACGACCACCAGGGCGCGTCCAGTACGTCGGGCGGCTACGGGCCGATGCACCTGACTGCTGTCGACCCGTCGACCGTGCTCGACCTGTCCGGCAAGCAGCGGACGTTCAAGACGCAGTCGCTGCTGACGCTCTACCGCGCGGCCAAGCTGACCGGTCTGGACCCGGTGGCGCTGCGCAGCGACCCAGCAGCCAACATCGCTGGTGGCGCGGCGCTGCTGGCGGCGTACCAGAAAGAGCTGGGCCTGCCTGTAGGCGCTGAGACCTCCCCGGCGCAGTGGTACGGCGCTGTCGCGTCGTACGGCGAGACGGCGGACCGCGCTGCCGCTGCCAGCTTCGCAGACGATGTCTACGCGATTCTGGCGCGCGGTGCGGCCCGTACGACGAACACCGGGCAGCACGTCGCGATGCCGGCGCTGAACGTCGCACCGGACAAGAGCCAGGTGAACAAGCTGGACCTGCCGGCCGGCGCGAAGCGGAACAACACGGACGTCGAGTGCCCGGCCACGGTCGCCTGTGAGTGGCTGCCGGCGCCGTACCAGAAGCTGGGTCCCGCGCCGACCAGCTACGGCAACCACGACAAGGGCAACCGGCCGAAGACCGGCAAGATCGACTACATCGTCATCCACGATGCGGAGGGCTACTGGCAGGGCACGCTGAACCTGGCCCAGGACCCGACGTGGACGAGCTGGCACTACACGATGCGCGCCTCCGACGGTTACATCTGGCAGCACGTCAAGACGAAGGACGTGCCCTGGCAGGCCGGTAACTGGTACGTGAACATGCACAGCGTCGGGATCGAGCACGAGGGCTTCGCGAAGACCGGCGCCGCCTGGTACAGCGAGACCATGTACCGCAACTCGGCCAAGCTGGTGCGGTACCTGGCGAAGAAGAACAACATCCCGCTGGACCGCGCGCACATCATCGGCCACGACCAGGTGCCCGGTCTGCTGCCGCCCCGGGTCTCTGAGATGCACTGGGACCCGGGTCCCTTCTGGGACTGGGAGCACTACATGGACCTGCTCGGCGCGCCTATCTACGGGCACTCGATCTTCCCGGTGAAGACCGGCTCGATCGTCACCATCAAGCCGGGCTTCGCGGGGAACCACCAGGTCATGTACGGCTGCGCCGGCGCCGGCGTCCCCTGTGCGGAGCAGGGCTCGAACTTCATCTACCTGCGCCAGGCGCCGGACGACAACGCCCCGCTGGTCAAGGACATCGGTCTGCGGCCGAACGGCGCGGACAGCACGACAGAGGTTTCCGACATCGGCGCCCGCGCGGCCGCGGGTGGCGAGTACGTGGTCGCGCAGCGGCAGGGCGACTGGGTCGGCGTCTGGTACCTGGGCGCTATCGGGTGGTTCAAGAGTCCGAAGTCCGCACCGGACGCTTTCGCCAAGCCTGGCGCCGTGGTGACGCCGAAGAAGGGCAAGGCGTCCGTACCGGTGTACGGGCGGGCCTACCCGGAGGAGTCGGCGTACCCGGCCGGTATCCCGTACCAGGAGATCACTCCGATGCAGTACTCGATCGGCGCCGGGCAGGCCTACTCGCTGGGTGATGCGTCGATCCAGACCGACTACTACCGCGCGGTGACGTTCGACGTGACGGATCCGAACGACCACGTCCAGGTGATCGGCAAGGACCGCTACTACCAGATCTGGTTCGGGCACCGCATGTACTACGTCCGCGCCGCCGACGTGGACATCAAGCCCGCGTTCTGATCAGTTGACGGTGATCTGGGTGGCCTTCGTCAGGCCCAGCAGCTCGGTGTAGCTCGTCGGGAACACCGAGTGCGGGATGCCGGCGGCCGCCCAGATCACGTCGTACTGCTGGAGCGCTGCGTCGACGTACGTCGGCACCGGCGCGGGGTGGCCGACGGGAGCGACGCCGCCGATCGGCTGGCCGGTGTGCTCCTTGACGAACTCCGGAGTCGCGCGGCGGAGCTTGCCGACGCCGATGGCGGCCGCGACCTTGGCGGTGTCGACGCGGTGCGCGCCCGAGGTCAGGATCAGCACGGGTGCGCCGTCCCCGTCGAAGATCAGGCTGTTCGCGATCGCGCCGACAGCGCACCCGAGCTGCTCGGCCGCCGCGGCCGCGGTCGGGGCCGCCTCGGCCAGGATGACGATCTCTCCGGTGACGCCGCCCGCCTGAAGCGCGTCGGCCACCAGCTGAACGTTGGGATGGTTGCTCACGGCTCGCAAGCCTATGCGAGCGTGGCCGCCCCGAAGGACACGTTGAACCGGTCGCACCAGATCGCCACACTCCGGAAGTCCGCCAGCCGCACGTTCTCCGGGATCGCGTAGTTCTGGCTGCCCCGGTTCCCCTTCAGCTTCCCCAGCGACCGGTACTGCCCGTCGTCGAACACATGCCACCCCCGGCGTCCCTCCACCACCCGCGCGTCACTCAGCCAGACCCGCAGATCCGGCCCGTCCGACGTCCGCAACCCCTCGAACCGCAACACCCGCGCCCCATCCGCCAGCCGCAGCACCGCCACCCGCCCCGAAGTCTCGTGCTCATGCGAAATCAACACCCCCCGCAACAACACCGCGGGCCCGTCCTCCTGCTTCCGGACCGGAGACGAAGGCTTGGGAGAAGTCCCCTTCTTTCCTTCCTTCCCTTCGCCTTCGAAAACTGTCGGTGGCGGCTTGGAGGATGTGGGTATGGAAATGGGAAGCGCTTCGTCGACCGTCCGATCGGTGACGAGCCGCCACGGCTGGAACAGCGGCAGTCCGACCGCCGCGACCACGACGCCCACCGCCGCCGTGGTGACCAGTGCTGCCCGTTTCCGCATCGCGCGTCCTTCCGCCTCCGGATGTGTGTTCCCAGTGTCACGGCCCGCGCACCCGTTGTCCGCCACGCCGGGATTACCGCCCGTTGACGATTCCGCCCGGGCGGCGATACTCTTCCAGTGTTCGAACAGATGTTCGATTACCTTCGGTCCGGTGTCGTCGGGAGACCGGCCGGGGGTGACCCGGGCAGCTGGACGGCCCCGGTGCGGAGTTGCGGCCGCATCGGGTTCCGGTGGTCCCGGTGGGCCGGGCGCCGCGGCGGACCTCGACCCCCGCCGCGCGACCGCCCGCCGGGCCTCGGCCCCGGCCGTCGATCAGGAACACCGGTTCGTACCCAGGAGGCGATGGAACATGTGGGAGTTCGACGAGGCCGTCGAGGTGCGCTCGGATGTCGAAGGCGGCGTCGAGACCCCGACGCAGTTCCTCTGGCGCGGCCGGCTGTGGCGCGTCTGCTCCGTCCAGGCGCACTGGACCGAGACCGCCGCCTGGTGGGAGCGCGGCGTGATCGGGACGGGCGCCGCGTCGTACGACGACCGCCTGGCGCACTGGTCGCATTCCTTCCCCAGCCGCGTGGCGGCGTCGGTGCATCCCCGTTCCCGCGCCGATCGCGCCGCCGCGCACTCTCCCGGCGGGGGCGCCGCCACCTACGCCCCCGCCGGGACCCTCGACGAGCCCGCCCCGGGAATGGCCGGCAGCCCGTCGGCTGTTGGAATCCTCGACGCCGAGTGGGGTCCGCGGCGTGCGGTGTACCGGGTGGAGGCAGGCTGCGGCCGGCAGGGCCGGCGTGAGCTGTTCGATCTCGCCCACGACCCGGACTCCGGTCGCTGGCAACTGGAAAGGGTGACCGACCGATGACTGTTTCACCGGTGTCTCCGGTGGCCGCGGGTGCGGCCAGCCGGGAGTTGTCCCGGGCCCGCGCCGCGCTGGCCGAGGCGATCGAGACAAGTGACCACCTGATCCGCTACTCGAGCGCGCATGTCGCCGCGCTCCGGGTCGCGGCCGCGGTGCTCGCCGTCCGCGCCCGTCCGGTCCGCTCCGGCGCCCGCCGGCGGGTCCAGCGCAACGCCTGGGTCCTGCTCGCCGAGGTGGCGCCCGAGTTCGGCGAGTGGGCCACCTTCTTCGCCGCCGGCGCCGCCCAGCGCGCCGCCGCCGAGGCCGGCCTCGAGCGCTCCGTCAGCACCCGCGAGGCCGACGACCTGATCCGCGCCGTCGAAACCTTCTACACCCAGGTCGAGTCCAGCCTCCGCCTCTCCACCACCCCGACCTTCACCGCCACCACCGACCCCGCCTCGGTCCTCGCCCAGCCCTGGATGCAAGCGAGCTGACCCCGATCCCGGCCCACCCACCCGAAGGCGCCGGGCGGGTGGGCCGACTCGTTCCCTACCTGGGGTTGTCCGGACGCCGGCTAGGGGGCCAGCCTCATTCCGGCCGCGACGCGCCGGATCTAGCGTCCAGGTATGACCTTCTTGAGTGGGGCGCTGGCCGGATTGATGACGCTGTCCGGGGCGCTGTTTCCCGCGGAGCAGGTGGATGAGCTGGTCGCGTCGGGTGCGGCGTCGTCAGCGCTGCTGGTGGTGGCGGGCGAGTCCGCGCCGGGCCGCCGGGCTGCCGGTGAGGCGCGACCGGATGGCTACTTCCGGATCGGCAGTGTGACGAAGACCTTCGTCGCCACGGTCGTGCTGCAGTTGGCCGGCGAGGGCAGGCTGGGCCTGGATACGCCGATCGAGCAGTACCTGCCAGGTGTCGTACCGAACGGCGCGAACATCACCGTGCGCCAGGTGCTGAACCACCGCAGTGGCATCTACGACTACGCCCACGACGCGGGCTTCTCGACGAACCGCTGGCGAGGCGCCGATCGCTTCGATCACTACGCGCCCGAGGAGCTCCTGACGGTCGCCTTCGCCCATGAGCCGTATTTCGCACCCGACCAGGGCTGGCACTACTCGAACACGAACTACGTGATCGCCGGCCTCCTGATCGAACGCCTGACCGGCCGCTCGTACGGTGCTGAGATCAAGCGGCGCATCCTGAGCCCGCTCGGCTTGCGCCAGACCCAGCTTCCCGGCGATCGCCCCGGCCTGCCGCGTCCACACGCGCCCGGCTACGCCGACGTCGATGGCCGGCTCGTCGACGCCACGCTGATGAATCCGTCCCTCGACTGGGCGGCCGGCGAGATGATCTCCACCGCTCGCGACCTCAACACGTTCTTCGATGCCCTCCTCGGCGGCCGGCTGCTCAGCCCGCAGTTGCTCGACCAGATGCGTCGCTATACCGCGGCCACACCTCTCTTCGACTACGGCCTCGGCCTCCAGCGCTTCCACCTGCCCTGCGGCCGCGACGTCGAAGGCCACAGCGGCCAGCTCCTCGGCTACACCACCTATGCCCTCAACACCGCCGCCACGCAGGCGACGCTCTCGTACAACCCGCTGCCCGGTGCCGACCCGTCCGCGACGCTCATCGGGCTGTTCAGCAAGATCTACTGCTGAGGGCCGACTGGGCGGCAAGTAGGGTGTGGCGGGTCGGGGGTTGTGGCGTAGAAGGGTTGGCGATGGTGGATCGGCGGCGGCGGGCCGTGCGGACGGCGTTGGTGGGTGAGGCGCTGCGGGTGGCGCTGGCGGGGCGGGGCCGCGTTGAGCCGGGGGCCGGGTTGGACATCGTCGATCTGGGCGGTGGGACCGGTGGGTTCGCGGTACCGCTGGCGGTCGAAGGACACCGGGTGACCGTGGTGGACCCGAGCCCGGATGCGCTGGCCTCGCTGGAGCGGCGCGCTCGGGACGAGGGCGTCAGCGAGCTGGTCCGCGGTGTGCAGGGCGACGCGGCCGAGCTGCCCGGGATCGCGGGGGAGTCGAGCGCGGACGCCGTGTTGTGTCATGGCGTGCTCGAGGTCGTCGACGACCCGGTTCAGGCTCTGCAGGCGATGGCCTCGGTGTTGCGCGAGGGCGGTGTGCTGAGTCTGCTGGTTGCCCAGCGCAACGCTGTGGTGCTGGCCCGGGCGCTGGCCGGTCATCTGGCCGAGGCGCGGGTCGCCCTCCAGGATCCGGACGGACGCTGGGGCGCCAACGACCCGATGCCGCGGCGGTTCGACGAGGCCGGTATCAGCGCCCAGCTGGCGGACGCCGGTTTCATGGTGCACACCGTGCACGGCGTCCGGACGTTCGCCGACCTGGTGCCGTCGGCGTTCGTGGACTCCGAGCCCGGCGCGGCCGAGTCGCTCGCCGAGCTCGAGCGGACGGCGAGTCAGCACCCGGCGTTCCGGGCGCTGGCCACACAGCTGCACATCCTCGCCACTCGCTGATCCGTCAGCCGCTGTGCCGTGTGCAGAGTGTGGTTGATCACGTGCGCGTAGTTCCGGGAGCGGTTCCGGTCCGGAAATCGGGTGCTTCGGTGCGCTCGACACGCCGTCGGGTAGCGCATCCGAAGTGGGTGTGATGAGCGGAGTTGCGGGACCGTGACGCGCGGGACAGGCGGTCAGGGTTTCGTGTGACGCCACCGCGGCCTAGACTGGAGGCGGCCTATCGAGATCGCGCTCACCATGGAGGGATCGACGGTGCCCCTCTCGGAAGAAGAGCAGCGCCAGTTCGAGCAGCTCGAACGCGCCCTTGCTGCGGAAGACCCGAAGTTCGTCTCCGCCATGCGAGGCACAAACGTGCGCTTGTACTACAAGCGCCGGGCAGTACTTGCCGGCGCCGGATTCGTGCTCGGCATCGTGGTGCTGATGACCGGTGCGATCCTCCCGAACACCATCATCGGAGTCATCGGCTTCGTGATGATGGTCGCCTGTCTGTACATCGCCGCGCTGAGTATGAAGCGGATCAGCAACGCGGGGGACTCCGACGACATCCCGCCGCCACCGCCCACCTCGAAGCGGCACCGGACCAAACACGACTCGTCCGGCAGCTTCATGGAGCGGATGGAGGACCGCTGGCGCCGCCGGCGCGACGAGGACCTCTGACCGCGAGCTGAGCTCGCCGCAGTTCATAGCACGACGAAGAAAGGGTGGGGTGCCTGAGCACCCACCCTTTCTGTCTGCCTACCGCTCGCTCCTCTGTCTGCCCCCGGCCTGGGCCGGAGGCGCCGGTCAGCTGGAGGCGTGGCGGCCGCGGCGGAGGATCGTGGTGCGCAGCCGGGCCAGCAGGAGATCGAACTCGTCGAGCAGGTCGGACGCCTCGGTCGTGCCCCGGCTGAGGTACCAGCGCCAGGACGGCGGCAGCAGCCGGGCCCGCCAGCGCCGCCGGTGCGATGCCTGGGCCCACAGCGCCGTCCGGACGGCGTCGGTCTCGGGGCGCAGATCCGTCGTGACGTCCGCGTTCCCGGCGTACCGGATCGCTTCGATCCCGCGGGCCAGCCGCAGCGCCGCCGGGTGCGTCTCCTCGGGGAGCTTGGTGGTCAGCCACTCGCCGGCCTGCCGCGGGGTGGCGACGTCCGACCAGTCCAGGCCGAGGTCGCGGGAGGTGTCCCGGACCTCCGACCACAGCCCTTCGGCGGCCGTCCGGCCGGGGGTGCGGTGGAAGCGCCGGCGTCGCGACAGCGCCCGGAGGATCCAGGGGATCAGCAGGACGAAGACCACCAGCGCGACGATCCCGATGATCCGGCCGCCGCCGTTGGTGAACCAGTTGCCGGTGTCGCCCACGGCGACGCCCTGGTCATCAGGCAGGTTGCGGTCCGGGTCCGGGCGGTTCTGCTCCGGGTCCAGGGTCTGGCCGGGGGTGGTCGGTGTCGCGGACGGCGTCGTCGACGGGTTCGTCGGGTCGACGATGCCGGGGATCGTGTAGCTCGGCGCGGACGCGGCCCGGCTGGCCGGCGTCGGCTCGAACGGCACCCAGCCCGCGCCCTCGAAGTACAGCTCCGGCCAGGCGTGCATGTCGTGCATCCGGACGGTGTAGCCGTCCTTGCCGGCCTGGCCGGGCAGGAAGCCGATGGCCACCCGGGACGGGATGCCGGAGATCCGGGCCATCAGCGCCATCCCGGTCGCGAACTGCTCGCAGTACCCGGTCCGGTTCTTCAGCAGGAACTCGGACAGCGCCGGCATCCCGCTGCCGCGCTGCCGCTCCAGGCTGTAGGTGAAGTTGCCGTTACCGCGGAAGAACTTCTGGATCGCCGCGGCCGCCGCGTACTTGTTGCCCTGGGCATCTTTCGTGACCTGGGCGGTCAGGTCGCGGATCTCCTTGGGGACGTTCGGCACCTTGCTGGTGTACTGGTCCGGGATGCCGGTGTCGATCGAGTTGCGCAGCTGCTGCTCGGTCGGCGCCATCCGGTACCAGGTGACGTCGTACTTCTTGCCGCCGACGACCTGCCCGTTGGCCGAGACCACGTCGAGTGAGCCGACGTCGAACCGCCAGTCGCGTTTCAGCGAGATCGACTTGACCGGGTAGGGGACGGGCGCGAAGTTCGAGCGCAGGCTGCGGCTGACGTCGATCGTCATCTTCGCCGTGCCGACCTCGCTCAGCGGGCCGTTGAACCCGGGCGGCTGGGTGAGGTCGCCGTCGATCCGGCGGCCCTCGGGCCGCGGCGCGATCCGCCAGGTGTTGCCGTCGAACTGGTCGAGTGTGGTGATCCGCAGGTTGGTGCCGCCGTTCGGGCCGCCCTTGTAGGTCAGGGCGACGGTGTTCGCGCCCTGCTTCAGGTTCTTGCCCATGTCGAGCATCGGGTCGGTCGAGGAGATCGATGCGCCGATGCCGGTGCCGCCGCTCCCGCCGCCGGCCAGACCGTTGCCGATCACGCTCTCCGGCAGGGTCGGCAGCAGGGCGGGGAGCAGCGCGGCGAGTGCGACCACGGTCAGCCCGATCCGCCGCCCGGCCTGGCCGAGCGCGGACGCTTCGACCGGCTCGGCGGCGTCCAGGTGCGAGACGCCGGAAATGCGCCGGCCCCAGCGGCTCAGCCGGCTGCGGCCCTCGGCCGACAGCAGCAGGATGTAGCCGAGCGCCGGCGGGATGAACAGCAACGCGGGCAGGCCGCCGTGCACGGTCGCGGCCGGCACGGTGTACATGATCAGCAGCAACAGCCCGGCCCACGCCGCCTGCCGGAGCTGGACGGCGATCACGTGGATCAGCAGACCGGTCGCCGAGATCACCGTCGTCGCGAACAGCGTCAGGTGCGCGTCGGGCGGCAGGGGAGCGCTGTACTGGTTGATCGAGGTCAGCGCGTTGGCCATCTGGGCGTTGAACTCGATCGCCGTCCCGCCCACCGGGACGATGCCGAACTTCAGCGTCTCCTTCAGGAAGAACAGTGAGATCAGCTCGACGAGCACGACCAGCTGGACCAGCGGCACGACGAGCCGCGGGGCGCGCAGGTTCTGCAGGAGGACGCCGACGCCCGTCAGCAGCGCGCACAGAAACGCGCTGAGGAACAGGAACGGCCCCGAGAACACCGGCGTCAGCACCAGCGACCCGAGCACCGTCGCACCCCACGCGGCGATGGAGATCCTTGCGTGTCCGGTCATGCGATCCTTCCGCTTCTCAGGCCTAGGCCTGCCCAGACTGTTGCCAGTTGGTCTCCACGGCGGACGCGGGCGACGCGCCAGCCGTTGCGGCGGAGCTCGTGTTCGGTGGCGTCCGTGGCGGTGGTCAGGCGGGCCGTCTTGTCGGTCGCCTCGGCGCCGACCGCCCAGCTGGCCGCGTCCAGGACGATGGCGACGCCGGTGGCCTGGCTGGTCCGCCAGCGGTTGAGCGCGGTGATGTCGTCGGCTCCACAGGCGCCGAGGATCGCGATCACCAGACTCGGCTCCTGCGCGAGCCGGTCCACGCTCAGCAGCGGGCCGACCTCGGCGTACTTGTGTTCCTCGACGGTCGCGCATTCGGTCAGCAGCTGCTGGGTGTTCAGCGGCTGATGGACGGCGGCCGCCGAGCGATGCGTGATCGCGGACAGCGTCGTCGGACCGCCGAGCATCGTGGTCACGTAGCCGCGGCGGATCCGGTCGGCGCCGATCGAGGCGGTCGCACTGACCGCCCACTCCAGGCTGGACGACGGACCGTGGCCGTGGTGCGAGATCGTCCGCGCGTCCAGGAAGATCGAGCAGCGGCTCTGCCACGGCTGCTCCTCCCGGCGGACCATCAGCTCGCCGCGGCGCGCGGTCGATCGCCAGTGCACCCGGCGCAGGTCGTCGCCGTCGCGGTACTCGCGGACGGTCGCGTCCTCCTCGCCGGCCGCGGCGATCGCGCGCGGCCGGTTCTCACCGGAGCCGGCCCGGTCCGCGCCGAGGCGGATCTCCGGCAGCTTGTGGACGCGCGGGGTGACCAGCAGGTGCTGGCTGCGCGTGAACGTCCGGCTGGTCTCGACCAGCCCGAACGGGTCGGCGACGGTCAGCATCAACGGACCGACCTGGAACAGCCCGCGGACGTCGGACTTCACCGGGTAGGTGACCGTACGCCGCCAGTTCGGGCTGACCCGGTCGACGACGAACCGCGGCCGGTGCCCCAGGACATAAGGAATGCGGTCCTCGAGGAGTAACAGCCCGGCCGGCATCCGGCCCTGGTTGCTGAGCGCGAGCTCGACGGTCGCCGAGGCGCCGACCGGCACCTGGCTCGGAGTGAGGCTGCGCCGGACCTGCAGCCGCAGCCTGGTCCGGCCGACGACCAGCGCGGCCACGACCGGAAGCGCGACGAGCAGGATGCCGACGCGCAACAGGTCCTTCTGGCCGAGCAGCAGCGCGCACAGCGACGCGGTGATCCCGGCCGCCACGAACGCCCGTCCTCTGGTGGTCAGCCCGCGGAGTGCCTGCCGCATGGATCAGTCCCGGCGGGTGCGCGGCAGCGGCACCGAGGAGACCAGCCCGGCGACGATGTCGGCCGAGCCGCGCCCGCCGAGATGCGCTTCGGCCGCCGGCAGCACGCGGTGCGCGAGCACCGGCACCGCGAGCTCCTGGATGTCGTCCGGCAGGACGAACTCGCGGGAGTCGAGCGCCGCGGCCGCGCGGGCCGCCCGGATCAGGTGCAGGGTCGCGCGCGGGGAGGCCCCGAGCCGCAGCTCCTGCGAACGACGGGTCGCGCCGACCAGGCCGACGGCGTACTCCTTCACCGACTCCGAGACGTGGACGGACTGGACGGTCTTCACCAGCCGGAGGATCTGCTGGCCGTCGGTGACGGGCTGCAGGTTCTGCAGCGGGTCGTCGGCGGCGTGCCCGTCGAGCATCCGCAACTCGGCGGCCGGCTCGGGGTAGCCCATCGAGACCCGGGCCATGAACCGGTCCCGCTGCGCCTCCGGCAGCGGGTAGGTGCCCTCCATCTCGATCGGGTTCTGCGTCGCGATCACCATGAACGGCGCCTCGAGCAGGTAGGTCGTGGTGTCGACCGTAACCTGGCGCTCCTCCATCGACTCCAGCAGCGCGGCCTGGGTCTTCGGCGAGGCGCGGTTGATCTCGTCGCCGACCACGATGTTCGCGAACACCGCGCCGGGTTTGAACTCGAAGTCGCGGATCTCCTGGTTGAAGACCGAGACGCCGGTGATGTCGGACGGCAGCAGGTCGGGCGTGAACTGGATCCGGCGCACGCTGCAGTCGATCGAGCGCGCGAGCGCCTTGGCCAGCATCGTCTTGCCGACGCCGGGAACGTCCTCGATCAGGAGATGGCCTTCGGCCAGCAGGACGGTGACGGCGACCTCGACCACGTCGGGTTTGCCTTCGATCACCTGCTCGATCGCACGGCGGACGCGGCCGGCGACTTCGGACAGCTCGTCGAAGTCTCCGCCTGCTGCCAGCGGGCTGGTCGCGGTGGTGCTCACCCTGGGTCCTCCCCATTTGATTGACGGCCGACACATTCTCACCCGGAGTGAGGGTCGGACCTAGAGCAGCCGATGTTTCGTTACCTGGGGTTTCGGTGCCCTTCCAGCGTACGGGCGACCGAAATCCGGATGCGCCGTTCGACGACGGAAGTGCCGGTTCGGTTCGCACCTTTGTCTTACCCGTTCCACCACTTCGCTCCACTCCCGTCCTCCACTTCGCTCCACCGGGCCCCCGGAGCGGTCGCTTCAGGCGCAACGACACGCGGGACACGCGGGCCCGATTTGCGCTCGGAGTGGGGTGTGTGGGGCGGAAGTTGGTTGACGGTGGGGCAAAGTGGAGTAAGGTGGAGCGCAGTGGAACCGAAGTGGTGGAAACAGCTCGCCTGAGACGGAGAGACCGCAACGGGGAGGTGGAGCGTGTTCCTCGGAACTCACTTCCCCAAGCTCGACGACAAAGGACGGCTGTTCCTGCCGGCGAAGTTCCGGGACGAACTGGCCGAAGGCCTGGTGATCACGCGTGGGCAGGAGCGATCGCTGTCCGTGTGGCCGGAGCGCGAGTTCGTGCAACTGACCGAACAGCTGAAACAGGCGCCGATCACCAACAAGGGTGCGCGGGACTATCTGCGGATGCTGTTCGCCGGAGCCTCCAACGAGGTGCCGGACAAGCAGGGCCGGGTCACCATCCCGCCGATGCTGCGCGATTACGCGGGACTGGATCGCGACTGCGTCGTCATCGGGGCGATGAACCGGGTGGAGATCTGGAACACGGAGAACTGGAACAGGTACTCCCAGGAGCAGGAGCAGGCGTTCGCCGATCTCTCCGAGGAGGTTCTGCCCGGCATCTTCTGACAAACAACATGTGGGCTAGCGGCACGCGAGCACACCGGCCGTCCGGTGAGATCACGGGTCCGACCTCCGACTTCAGGTGTTGACGCCACTTCCCCGGCGCCAAGGCGACGAAGTACTTCCCCGGACGTCGTACCCGCGATCTGACCGGACGGAGTCGTATCCGGCCGCTGATCCACACCAGCAGTACACACAGGACCTGCGGGGGCAGGGTCGCTCCCGCAGCGACGAGAAGGGTCGGGAAATGGACGCGTCGGAGCGGCATGTGCCGGTGATGCTGGAGCGCGTGGTCGCGCTGCTGGCTCCCGCGCTCGCCCGCCCCGGCGCTGTTTTCGTGGACGCGACCCTCGGCCTCGGCGGACACTCCGAGGCCTTCCTGCGTGAGTTCCCCGAGCTGCGGCTGATCGGCCTCGATCGCGACCCGGCCGCGCTGCGGCTGGCGGGTGACCGGCTGGCGCCGGACGCCGATCGGATCTCGCTGGTGCACTCGGTGTACGACGAGCTCCCGCGGGTGCTCGACGAGCTCGGCGTCCCCGCGATCGACGGGATCCTGTTCGACCTCGGGGTGTCCTCGATGCAGCTGGACGAGGCCGAGCGCGGTTTCGCCTACGCGCAGGACGCGCCGCTGGACATGCGGATGGACTCGACCGGCCCGACGACCGCGGCCGACATCGTCAACACCTACAGCGCGGCCGAGCTGGCGCGGGTGCTGTTCCAGTACGGCGAGGAGAAGTTCGCCCGCCGGATCGCGGACCGGATCGTGCGCGAGCGCGAGACGGAGCCGTTCACCCACAGCGCGCGACTGTCCGAGCTGGTCCGCAACGCGATCCCGCAGGCGGCCCGGCGGACCGGGGGACACCCGGCCAAGCGGACCTTCCAGGCGCTCCGGATCGAGGTGAACGGTGAGCTCGAGGTCCTGCGCCGCGCGCTGCCGGCGGCGCTCGCGGCGCTGGCGCTGCACGGGCGGATCGTCGTGATGAGCTACCAGTCCCTGGAGGACCGGATCACGAAGCAGACGTTCGCCGCCCAGACGAAGTCCGATGTGCCGGACGACCTGCCGGTCGTCCCGGCGGGCCACGAGCCGTACCTGCGCGTGGTCACCCGGGGAGCCGAGCGGCCGACCGAGGAGGAGGTCGCGGAGAACCCGCGGGCGGCCTCTGCTCGCGTGCGGGCGGCCGAGCGGGTCCGGGAGAAGGGGTTGGTGGTCTGATGAGCACTGTATTCAGCCCGCAGAAGGCGCGGGTCACACCGGCGACGCCGGCTCCGAAGCGCGCTGAGCCGCGGCTGCGGGTCGTGTACGGTGCGCCCTTCCGGCCGCCGCGGATGCCGTTCGTCATCTTCGTCGTGTCGCTGCTCGCGGCCGGCCTGATCGGCTTGCTGCTGCTCAACACCGAGCTGCAGCGCGGGACGTTCGAGATCACCAAGCTGAACACCCAGGCGGCATTGCTGCGCGACCAGCAGGAGGGCCTGGAGAAGCAGGTCCGCGCGCTGGAGTCGCCGCAGCACCTGGCCGACCGGTCGTTGCGGATGGGCATGGTCCCGAACCCGAACCCGGTCTTCCTGCGGCTCGGCGACGGGCAGGTGCTCGGCGTCCCCAAGGAAGCCAAGGCGGGTACCGGTAAGGCGATGTTCGGCCCCGGTACGCCGGACGGCGCCAAGCCGCCCGTCAAGCCTCCGGTCAAGCCGCCCGTCAAGCCGCCGGTGAAGCCGCCGGCGGCCAACAAGCCGCCCGCGAACTCCCAGGGCGGTACGCCGGCCACCAACAAGCCGGCCACGAACACCAAGCCACCCGCCAACTCGACCACCGGGGGATGATCGGATGACGGATCGACGGGGCGACGAGCCGCCGCGCAGGCGTGGCGGCGATCCGGGCCGCGGCACCCCGCCGCGGTCCAGCTCGTCTCGCCCGTCGTCCGCTACCGACCGCACCCGAGCCACCCCGCAGCGTCCCGAATCCACCCGGGACCGCCTCCTCCGCCAGGCGCGCGAGGCGCAGGAGGCCCGCGAGCAGGCGGAAGCGCGCGAGCGGCGGCCACGTCCGCCGCAGGCCCGCAAGCCGGTCAAGAAGGCCGCGGCCGGCCGGCCCCAGCGAACCGAGGGACGCCGTACGGGAGAAGGCGCACCCCGGAAGACCGCCGCGAAGAAGACAGCTGCCAAGAAGACAGTTGGCAAGAAGAGCGCAACCGGACGCCCGGTGGCGAGGAAGACTGCCGCGAAGAAGGCGCCGCCGCGGAAGCGGCCGCCGCAGAAGCCGCGCGTGAAGAAGCCGCCGAAGACGCTGAAGCTGGGGCGGTCGACGGTTCGGCTGCGGGTGACGTTCGGCGTGATGGCGTTCGTGCTGTCGCTGTTCGCCGGGCGGCTGGTGCTGTTGCAGGGCGTGGACCCGGACAGCTACGCGCTGGCGGCGTCCAAGGAGAACAACAAGACGTATGTGCTGCACGCGACCCGCGGCTCGATCACGGATCGCAACGGCGTCGAGTTCTCGGTCACCGAGGACACCGTGCGGATCGCGGCCGATCCGGTCCAGACGAAGCCGGTCGCGGCGAAGCTCGCCGCGATTCTCGCGCCGAAGCTGACCGGGACGACGACGGCCGGGCTGATCGCCGAGATGACCAAGAAGGGCCGGTACGCCAAGCTCGCCGAGAAGGTGCCGCCGCAGACCTGGAACGAGATCCAGGCCGAGATCAAGGCCGCCAACAAGGAGCTCGGCAAGCAGAACGCGGGCAAGCCGAAGCTGGAGAAGGCGCCGCTGCTGCTCGGCCTGTACACCGAGGCGGACCCGATCCGCAGCCACCCGAACGGCTCGATCGCCGCGACCGTCGTTGGCGTCACCGGCAAGGACGGCCAGGGCCTGTCCGGTCTCGAGTACGGCCTGAACGACAAGCTGTCCGGCAAGAACGGCCAAGCGATCTACGAGGTGGACTCGAAGGGCAACAAGATCCCGAACGCGAACCACACCGTCGAGGAGCCCAAGCCGGGCCTCGGCGTCCAGCTGACCCTGGACTCCGATCTGCAGTGGTTCGCCGAGAAGCGGATCGAGGAGGCGGTCAAGAAGTACGGCGCCTCCGGCGGCACGGTGATCGTGTCCGAGGTGAAGTCCAACGAGATCCTCGCGATGGCGAACTACCCGACGTTCGACCCGAACAAGAAGGAGTTCACCCCGAACGACCTGAAGAACCCGGCGCTCGAGCGCACCTTCGAACCCGGCAGCGTGCAGAAGGTCGTCACGATGGCCGCGCTCGCGGACGCCGGGCTGATCGACCTGAACACCAAGCTCCGGGTCCCGGGCACGATCGAGGTCCAGCGCCGCACGATCAAGGACCACTGGGCGCACGGCGAGATCAACCTGACCATCGCCGGTGTGATCGCGAAGTCCTCGAACGTCGGCACGATCATGGCCGCCCAGCAGATGCGGATCCCGCAGTTCGTGAAGTACCTGCACGACTTCGGCTTCGGCGAGCCGACCGGGCTGAACTTCCCCGGCGAGAGCAAGGGACTGATGACCGCCGGCGACGAGTGGCCGGAGATCACCCGCTCGAACGTCGCCTTCGGCCAGGGCCTGTCGGTGAACGCCGTCCAGGAGTCGTCCGCGGTGAACGCGGTCGCGAACGGCGGCGTCTACGTGCCGCCGAAGCTGATCCGCAACTACGTCGACGCCAACGGCACCGAGACCCCGCACGAGACCGCGCCGCCGCGCCGCGTGGTCAGTGAGAAGGCCGCGAAGGAGGTCGCCACGATGATGGAGGCGGTGACCGCCGAGAAGGGCACCGCGCCGCAGGCGGCGATCGACGGCTACCTGGTCGCCGGCAAGACCGGCACGGCCCAGCAGGTCGACCCCAAGACCAAGAAGTACGGCAAGTGGGCCACTTCTTTCGCCGGATTTGCTCCGGCCGACAACCCGCGCTTCGTTGTGTACGTCGTACTGCACGACCCGACAGGTGCTCGGGGTGGCGGCTTCCAAGGAGGACCGGTGTTCCGCGACGTGATGAGCTACGCGCTCCAGAAGTACGCAGTCCCGCCGACCGGGGCCAAGCAGAACAACGTCCCCATTAGCTGGTGACGCAGGGTCAGGTAGGTGTCGCAGGGCCTGGAGCGGTAGCCTCTGGGCCCGTGTCCACCCCTACCGCCGCAGGCGGTGCCGTAGCAGCGATCAGACCCCGGCACGTGGTGCCGGTAGCCCTCTCCGACCTGGCCTTCCTGGTCGGCGCAGCGGCCCCTGAGCGACCCACTGAGGTCACCGGAGTCACGCTGGACTCCCGTTCTGTTCTTCCTGGTGACCTGTACGCCGCTCTGCCCGGCCAGATCACCCACGGCGCGGCGTTCGTCGCGAAAGCGCAGGAGGCCGGTGCGGCCGCCGTCCTGACCGACCCGGCCGGCGCTGAGCGCGCGCGGGCGACCGGGCTGCCGGTTCTGGTGGTCGAGAAGCCGCGCGACGTGCTGGGCGCGGTCGCGTCCCGGGTGTACGGCGATCCGACCACCGAGCTGCGGCTCCTCGGCCTGACCGGGACGAACGGCAAGACCACCACCAGCTTCCTGCTGGACGCCGTACTCCGCCGGCTCGGCCCGGCCGCACTGATCGGCACGATCCAGACCCGCGTCGGCGACGAGGTCGTCAAGAGCGTCCGGACCACTCCGGAGGCCACCGACCTGCAGGCGCTGTTCGCGGTGATGCGCGAGCACGACGTCCAGTGGTGCTCGATGGAGGTGTCCAGCCACGCGCTGGCGATGGGCCGGGTCGACGGCGCGCGGTTCGCGGTCGCCGGCTTCCTCAACCTCACCCAGGACCACCTGGACTTCCACAAGACGTTCGAGGAGTACTTCGCCGCCAAGGCGTCACTCTTCACCCCCGAGCGCTGCGACCTTGCGGTCGTGACCATCGACGACGACTACGGACGCCGGTTGGCCGCGCAGGTCGTCGTACCGCTGGTGACGGTCTCCGTGACCGGCCCCGCCGACTGGACAGTCGCGCACCGGCACACGTCCGAGCACGGCACCACCGTTCTGGACATCCAGGGCCCGGACGAGGCCCTGACCGTGGAGATCGCGCTGCCCGGGGACTTCAACGTCTCCAACGCGCTGCTGGCCACAGTGATGCTCCGCCAGGCCGGAGTGCCCGCGGAAGCGATCGCAGCGGGCTTGCGGGACGCCACTGTGCCCGGCCGGATGGAGGCGTTCACCCGGTCCGACGGCCTCACTGCGATCGTCGACTACGCGCACACGCCGGACGCCGTCGCACTGGCCCTCAAAGCGGCCCGGACGGCCACCAAGGGCCGGCTGTTCGCGGTGGTCGGCTGCGGCGGCGACCGCGACCCGGGCAAGCGCCCGGCCATGGGCGCCGCGGCGGCCCGGACGGCGGACGTCGTGATCGTCACCGACGACAACCCGCGCAGCGAGGACCCGGCGACGATCCGGGCCGCTGCGATCGAGGGCGCCCGGGCGGCGGTACCGGCCGTCGATCTGCACGAGATCGGCGACCGGAGGCAGGCGATCGCCTCGGCGATCGGCCTCGCCGGGCCGGATGACACCATCGTCGTGCTGGGCAAGGGCCACGAGACCGGCCAGGACGTCGGCGGTGTGATCCACCCGTTCGACGACCGGGAGACTGTGCGGGAACTGTTGGAGGCGGAGCGGTGATTCCAGTCAGGTGCGGTGCGATCGCGGAGGCGGTCCACGGCGAGTTGGCCGGGGTCGACCCCGCGGCCGTCGTCGACGGCGCGGTGGTGATCGACTCCCGCGCGGCCGGTCCGGGCGGCCTGTTCGTCGCCCTCCCCGGCGAGCGCGTCGACGGCCACGACTACGTCGGCACGGCGACCGAAGCAGGTGTCACGGTCTCGCTCACGACCCGGCCGATCGACGGTTGTCCCTGCATCGTCGTCCCGGACGCGCAGCGGGCCCTCGGCGACCTGGCCCGGCTCGTCATCAGCCAACTGCCCGACCTCACGGTGATCGCGCTCACCGGCTCGTCCGGCAAGACCAGCACGAAGGACCTGATCGCCCAGCTGATCCGCCCCTACGGCGAGACCGTGTCACCGGAGGGCTCGTTCAACAACGAGATCGGCCACCCGCTGACCGCGCTGCAGGCGACCGGGTCGACCCGGTTCCTGGTCGCGGAGATGGGCGCCCGGCACGCCGGCGACATCGTCTACCTGTCCGGTATCACGCCGCCGAAGGTCGGCCTGGTGCTCAACGTCGGGACGTCGCACATCGGCGAGTTCGGCTCCCAGGACAACATCGCCCAGGCCAAGGGCGAGCTGATCGAGGCCGTCGGCCCGGGCGGCACCGCCGTCCTGAACGCCGACGACCCGCGGGTCGCCGCGATGGCGAGCCGGACCGAGCAGCGCGTTCTCACCTTCGGCGAGGCCGAGCGCGCCGACGTCCGCGCCACCGACCTGACGCTGGACGGCGAGGGCCGCCCGAGCTTCACCCTGCGGATCGGCGACTTCGCCGGCGACGTGCAGCTGAAGTACGTCGGCGAGCACTACGTCTCGAACGCGCTCGGCGCGGCCGCCATCGGGTACGCCGTCGGCCTCACCCCGGAGCAGATTGCCCAGGGCCTCACGGCCGCGGCGCCGGTCTCGGCCGCCCGGATGGAGGTCGTCGAGCGCGCGGACGGCGTCACGATCATCAACGACGCCTTCAACGCCAACCCGGACTCCACCCGCGCCGCGCTCAAGGCCCTGGTCGCGATCGGCCGCTCCCGCGGCGCGCGGACCTGGGCCGTACTCGGCGAGATGCTCGAGCTCGGCGAGACCTCGGCCGAACAGCACGACGGCATCGGCCGCCTCGTCGTCCGGCTGGACGTGAACCGGCTGCTGGTGATCGGCCCGGGCGCCAAACCGATCCACCTCGGCGCGTCGCTGGAGGGCTCCTGGGGTGACGAGTCGGCGTACGTCGACACGATCCCCGAAGGGCTCGACTTCCTCCGCGGTGAGCTGCGCAAGGGCGACGTCGTCCTGGTCAAGTCCAGCAAGGGCTCGAAACTGCGCAGCCTGGCCGAGGCGCTGATCGAGGAGGTCGCACAGTGATCTCGATCCTGTTCGCGGGCGCCGTCTCGATGGTGCTGACGCTGATCGGCACCCGGTGGGCGATCGCGGTACTGGCCAAGCGCGGCTACGGCCAGGAGATCCGCACCGACGGCCCGACCACGCACCACACCAAGCGCGGGACGCCGACCATGGGCGGCACCGTGTTCATCATCGCCACGATCATCGGGTACTTCGCGGCCAAGCTGTTCACGATGACCGAGCCGAGCGCCTCGGCGATCCTGGTGCTGTTCCTGTTCGCCGGGATGGGCGCGGTCGGCTTCCTGGACGACTTCATCAAGATCTTCCGGCAGCGCAGCCTCGGCCTGCGCAGCAAGGCGAAACTGGCCGGGCAGACGCTGGTCGCGGTGATCTTCGCGGTGCTCGCGCTGCAGTTCCCCGACCAGCGCGGCCAGCGGCCGGCGTCGCCGTTCATCTCGTTCATCCGCGACATCAGCTGGCTCGAGCTGCTGCCGGTCCTGGTCGTGATCTGGATCCTGTTGCTGATCGCCGGCATGTCGAACGGCGTCAACCTCGCCGACGGCCTGGACGGTCTGGCCACCGGCGCGTCGATGATGGTCTTCGGCGCCTACACGCTGATCTGCATCTGGCAGTTCAACCAGAGCTGCGCGACCACGCCCGAGGCTCGCTGTTACGAAGTCCGCGATCCACATGACCTGGCGGTGGTCGCCGCCGCGCTGACCGGCGCGCTGTTCGGCTTCCTGTGGTGGAACGCGTCCCCGGCCAAGATCTTCATGGGCGACACCGGTTCGCTGTCGCTCGGCGGCGCACTGGCCGGTTTCGCCGTGATGACGCGGACCGAGCTGCTCGTGCTGCTGCTCGGCGGTCTGTTCGTCATCATCACCGCGTCGGTCATCCTGCAGGTCGGCTACTTCAAGGTGACCCGCGGCAAACGGCTGTTCCGGATGGCGCCGTTGCACCACCACTTCGAGATGCTCGGCTGGGAGCAGGTCAACGTGGTGATCCGGTTCTGGATCATCCAGGGTCTGTGCGTGGTCACCGGTCTCGGCATCTTCTACGCGGAATGGGTGGCCGGATGAGCCTGACAACGCGGACGGACGACGGCTGGGCGACCACGCGGTTCGTCGTCCTCGGCTTCGGGACGGCGGGTTACGCGTGTGCCGACTCGCTGCTGCAGGCCGGGGCCGAGCAGGTCGTCGTCCTCGACGACCGGGACAACGAGGCGCTGCGCGACAAGGCGCAGATCCTCGAGGTGCTCGGCGCGACCATCACGCTCGGCCCGGGCAGTACGGCGACGCTCCCGGTGGACGTCGACGTGGTCGTGACCTCACCCGGCGTCCCGCCGCACGCGCCGCTGCTGGCTCAGGCGGCCGAGCGCGAGGTCCCGATCTGGAGTGAGATCGAGCTGGCCTGGCGGCTGCGCGATCCCGCCAACGCCGCGCCTTGGCTGTGCGTCACCGGCACCAACGGCAAGACGACGACCGTGCAGATGCTGACCGCGATGCTGACCGCGGCCGGCCACCGGGCAGTTGCCGCGGGCAACGTCGGCCTCCCGCTGCTGGAAGCCGTCATGGACCCCGAGCCGTACGACGTGATCGCGGTCGAGCTGTCCAGCTACCAGCTGCACTACACGCACTCGATGTCCGCGCACGCGGCCGCCGTCCTGAATCTCGCGCCGGACCACATCGACTGGCACGGCTCGATGGACGCCTACGCGACCGACAAGGGCCGGATCTTCACCAACTGCCAGGTCGCCTGCGTGTACAACGTCGCCGACCAGGTCACCGAGCGGCTGGTCGAAGAAGCCGATGTGATCGAGGGCTGCCGTGCGATCGGCTTCACCCTCGGGACGCCGGGTCTGTCGATGGTCGGCCTGGTCGAGGACCTGCTCGTCGACCGCGCGTTCGTCGAGCAGCGCCAGACCTCCGCGCTGGAGCTGGCCAAACTCGAGGACGTCGAGCCGCCGGCGCCGCACAACGTCGCGAACGCGCTGGCCGCGGCCGCGCTGGCCCGGGCGTTCGGCGTCCCGGCGTCCGCCGTCCGCGACGGGCTGCGCGGCTTCCGGCCGGACAAGCACCGGATCGCGCAGGTCGCCGAGGTTGCCGGGGTCAACTATGTCGACGACTCCAAGGCGACCAACCCGCACGCGGCCCAGGCGTCGCTGCTCGCCTACGACCCGGTCGTCTGGATCGCCGGCGGCCAGGCCAAGGGGGCGAAGTTCGACGAGCTGGTGATCGCCGCCAAGGACCGGCTGCGGGCCGTCGTCCTGCTGGGGCAAGATAAGGCCGTCATCGCCGAAGCTCTTGAACGACACGCACCGGATGTCCCGAGGATCGTCGTCGAGTCAACCGACACTGGAGCCATGGAGATCGTGGTGGGGGAGTCGGCGAAGGTCGCACAGGTGGGTGACACCGTGCTGCTGGCGCCGGGCTGCGCATCCTGGGACATGTTCGCCAACTACGGAGCCCGTGGGGACGCCTTCGCCGAAGCCGTTCGCGGCCTCCGGGACTGATCCGGGGCTGATCGCATGACGTCGATCGCTGACCCACCGGACGAGCGCGAGACGCGGGCGCCGGAGCGGCCGTGGCTGGCGGCGATCCGCGAGGTGCTGGACCGGCCGCTGACGTCGTACCACATCCTGCTCGGCGCGACCGGCCTGCTGCTGGTGCTCGGGCTGCTGATGGTGCTGTCGGCGTCCAGCGTGCTGTCGCTGCGTGCGAACGGGAACAGCTACACGATCTTCGTCCGGCAGCTGATCTGGGTCGCGGTCGGTCTCCCGATGGCGTACGTCGCCTCCCGGATGACGCCGCGGCACTTCCGGATGCTGGCCTACATCGCGTTGCTCGGCTCGGTCTTCCTGCTGGTGCTGACGTATGTGCCGGGGCTCGGCAAGGGCGTCAAGGGCAACAACAACTGGCTGAACCTGGGCGGCCCGCTGCAGATCCAGCCGAGTGAGTTCGCCAAGCTCGCGCTGGTGATGTGGTGCGCCGATCTCTACGCCCGCAAGCAGAAGCTGCTGACCCAGTGGAAGCACCTGCTGGTGCCGATGATCCCGGTCTGCGGCCTGGTGATCTCGCTGGTGGTCGGCCAGCACGACCTCGGGACGGCGCTCGTCCTGATGGCGATCATGATCGGGCTGATGTGGGTGGTCGGCGCGCCGGCCCGGCTGTTCGGCGCGACGCTGGTGGCCGTCGGCCTGTTCGCGGCGTACTTCGTCAGCACCGCCAAGCACCGGATGGACCGGCTGCTCAACTTCACCAACCCGATGGCCGACCCGACCGAGGTCGGCTGGCAGGCCTACCACTCGTTCTACGCGCTGTCGACCGGCGGCTGGTGGGGCGTCGGGATCGGCAACAGCCGGCAGAAGTGGGGGAACCTGCCCGAGGCGCACACCGACTTCATCTTCTCGGTGATCGGCGAGGAGCTCGGCCTGTTCGGGTCACTCACCGTGCTCGCGCTGTTCCTCACCCTCGCCTACGCCGGGGTCCGGATCGCGACCCGGAACACCGAGCCGTTCGTCCGCTACGCGGCCGCCGGGATCACGGTCTGGATCATGGCCCAGACGCTGGTCAACCTCGGCGCCGTGATCGGATTGCTACCCATCGTGGGTATTCCGCTCCCGCTCTTGTCGTACGGTGGTTCCGCACTACTGCCGACGCTGATCGCGGTCGGCATGCTGCTGTCCTTCGCGAAGGCCGAACCCGGCGCGCAGGCCGCCCTCAAGGAGACGAGACGGCCGCGATTCGGATGGCTGCCCTCGCGGCGGACGCCGTAGCAGACAACTCCATCCCCTGACATTCCCCCTGAAAATGCGTGCAGGAGCGTTGAAAGCTGTGCCCAGCATCGTCCTGGCCGGTGGCGGAACCGCCGGCCACACCTCACCCCTGATCGCGACCGCCGACGCGCTGCGCCGGATCGATCCGACCATCGAGATCCTCGCGCTCGGCACCGAGCGGGGGATCGAGACCCGGGTCGTGCCCGAGGCCGGCTACCGGCTCGAGCTGATCCCGCCGGTCCCGCTGCCGCGCAAACCCACGCCCGCGCTGCTCGCCGTCCCGGGCAAGATGCTGGCCTCGGTGTCGGCCGCCCGCAAGGCGCTCGACGAGGCCAAGGCCGATGTCTTGGTCGGGTTCGGCGGCTACGTGTCGACCCCGGCGTACGTCGCGGCCTGGCGCCGGAAGACGCCGATCGTCGTCCACGAGGGCAACGCCGTCCCGGGAATCGCGAACAAGTTCGCTGCCAAGTACTGCACGCAGCACGTGATCACGTCCTTCCCGGGGTCCGAGCTGCCGCACGCGCGGTACGTCGGGCTGCCGATCCGCCGGGCGATCTCGACGCTGGACCGGGCCGCCGTCCGCGCGGAGGCGCAGGCCTTCTTCGGGCTCGACCCGGCGCTGCCGACGCTGCTGGTGACCGGCGGCTCCCAGGGCGCCCAGCAGCTGAACAACGCCTTCGCCGGCGCCGCGGCCGAGCTGCAGACCGCCGGCGTCCAGGTCCTGCACGTGATCGGCCCGAAGAACTCGCTGGAGGTCGCGCAGACCGGCCCCGCGCCGTACCGCGTGCTCTCGTACGTCGACCGGATGGATCTGGCGTACGCCGCGGCCGACCTGGTCGTCTGCCGTTCGGGCGCCAACACGGTGACCGAGGTCTCCGGTGTCGGGCTGCCCGCGATCTACGTTCCGTTGCCGCACGGTAACGGTGAGCAGCGGCAGAACGCGAAGCCGGTCGTCGACGCGGGCGGCGGCCTGCTGGTCGACAACGCCGACGTGACCGCGGAGTGGGTCCGGGCGACCGTTCCGCAACTTCTGCACGACTCCGCGCGTCTGACAGCCATGTCCACCGCAGCCACCGGCGTCATCCGTACGGATGCCGACGACCGATTGGCGCAGATCATCCTCGATGTGGTGAGGTCTGCTTCGTGATCGTCACCGCTCCTGACACCCTGCTCCCGGCCGAGAAGCTGGGCAAGGTGCACTTCGTGGGTATCGGCGGCGCGGGGATGTCCGGGATCGCCCGGATCATGGCCTCGCGCGGCATCGAGGTCTCCGGTTCCGACGCCAAGGACGGCAAGGTGCTGGCCGCGCTGCGCGCCCTCGGCGCCACCTGCTGGGTCGGCCACGCCGCCGGCAACGTCGCGGACGCCGACACCGTCGTCGTCTCGACCGCGATCCGGGAGACCAACCCCGAGGTCGTGGCCGCCCGCGCGGCCGGGATCCCGATCCTGCCGCGGGCCGCCGCGCTCGCCTCGGTGATGGCCGGCCGGCGGACGATCGCCGTCGCCGGGACGCACGGCAAGACGACCACGACGTCGATGCTGACGGTCGCGCTGCAGCACTGCGCGGCCGACCCGTCGTACGCGATCGGCGGCAACCTGAACGAGTCGGGCTCGAACGCCCACGACGGCACCGGTGAGCTGTTCGTCGCCGAGGCCGACGAGTCGGACAAGTCGTTCCTGACGTACGCGCCCGAGGTCTCGATCGTCACCTCGGTCGAGCCCGACCACCTGGACAACTACGGTGACGAGGCGACCTACCGGCAGGCGTTCAAGGACTTCTGCGCCCGGGTGCTGCCCGGCGGTTTCATGGTGATCTGCCACGACGACGAGGGCGCCCGGCAGCTCGCGGAGTACGCGCGCGAGCGGGGCGTCGACGTCCGGACGTACGGCCTGTCCGGTGACGCCGACCTGCAGGTCACCGAGCTGGCCGCGGAGGGCGCGACGCAGTCCTTCGTCCCGATCTACCGCGGGCGGAAGCTGCCGGTCGTGCACCTGCAGCAGGCGGGCCAGCACAACGCGCTGAACGCCTCGGCCGCGCTGACGGTCGGGCTCGGGCTCGGGTTCTCCGCGGCCGATCTGGCCGAGGGCCTCGCGGCCTTCACCGGGACGGGCCGGCGGTTCGAGTTCAAGGGCCAGCAGGACGGCGTCCGCGTCTTCGACTCCTACGCGCACCACCCGACCGAGGTGACCGTCGACCTGAAGGCGGCGCGCCAGGTCGCGGGGGACGGGCATGTGGTCGTCTGCTTCCAGCCGCACCTGTTCAGCCGGACGCGGATCTTCGCGGCCCAGTTCTCCGAAGCGCTCGCGCTGGCCGACGAGGTCGTCGTGATGGACGTGTTCGCCGCCCGGGAGGACCCGGAGCCCGGCGTCACCGGCGCGCTGCTGGCCAACCACGTTCCCCTGAAGCCGGAGCAGGTTCGCTTCGAGCCGTCCTGGTCCGCGGTCCCGGCGCTGCTCGCCGAGCTCGCCCGTCCGGGGGACATCGTGGTCACCATGGGCGCCGGCGACGTCTCGCTGATCGGCCCGGAAGTCGTTGATCTGCTGGCCGAACGGGCGCTGCTCCGCGAGTCTGCGGCAGCGGCTCCCGACCCTGTGCTGAAGTAGTTCCGTGGGGTTTGTCGCCGTGGGGTTCGTCGAGTGAGCCAGAGCGCTGATCTGGCGCGGGCGCAACAGCGGTTCGCGCGCCGGCAACGGCTGGTGCGCTGGCGGAGCTGGCTGCCGTGGGCGGTCGGCGGCGGGGTGCTGTTACTCGCCGCCGTGATCGTCTGGCTGTTCTACTTCTCGTCGCTGTTCGCGGTTTCCGGCGTCCGGGTGAGCGGTGCGGACACGGTGCCGGTGGCAACGATCGAGCAGACCGCGGCGGCCCCGGGCGGGACGCCGCTGGCCAAGGTCGATCTGAGCGCGATCGCGGGCCGGGTGCGGACGATCCCGGCTGTCGCGGACG
This sequence comes from Kribbella sp. NPDC104218, assembly GCF_055584105.1. Taxonomy (NCBI): domain Bacteria; kingdom Bacillati; phylum Actinomycetota; class Actinomycetes; order Propionibacteriales; family Kribbellaceae; genus Kribbella; species Kribbella sp. NPDC104218. Next base: position 260,883 of record NZ_JBVJMQ010000002.1, on the reverse strand, counting down.
CGCAGGTGACCCGGGCCTGGCCGAACAAGATCGTCGTCGTGGTCACCGAGCGGGTTCCGGTGGTGGTCGTCACCGACGGCGCCCGGTACGACCTGGTCGACGCGACCGGGACGTCGTACCGGACGCTGACGGCCCGGCCGACCGGCCTGCCGGAGGCCAAGGTGACCGGCGCGCGCCGCGAGCAGACGGTCCGGTCGATCGTCACCGTCTCGGCCGCGCTGCCGGATGTCCTGCGGGCCCAGGTGGGGTCGATCTCGGCAGCGTCGCCGGACTCGATCACACTGAATCTCGGGTCCGGCGTGACAGTGGTCTGGGGGAGTTCCGATGACAGCGCGCGCAAGGCCGAGGTACTCAGCGTGCTGATGAAACGCAAGGCGCGGACGTACGACGTGTCGGCGCCCGATCTCCCTGTCACCAAAGGCGAAAGTGTCACCCAGCGGCGGTAACGCATCACATCGGCACGGCGAGCGGCGAGGCGCGTGGACTTTGGCCGGAAGCGTCCCGTACCGTGCGGCGTAATCTAAAGTTGACATAAGTCTAAGCATTTACTTGAGGTTCAGTCTTTTCGCTGGACAACGGGATAGCAACGAGGCGAGAGGCGCGGACGTGGCGGCACCGCAGAACTACCTGGCACTCATCAAGGTCGTCGGTATCGGCGGAGGCGGCGTGAACGCCGTCAACCGGATGATCGAGCACGGCCTGAAGGGCGTTGAGTTCATCGCCATCAACACCGACGCGCAAGCGCTGTTGATGAGCGACGCGGACGTCAAGCTCGACATCGGCCGCGAGGAGACCCGGGGCCTCGGCGCCGGGGCGAACCCGGCGATCGGGCAGAAGGCCGCGGAGGACCACGCGGAGGAGATCGAGGAGGCGCTCAAGGGCGCCGACATGGTCTTCGTCACCGCGGGTGAGGGCGGCGGCACCGGCACCGGCGGCGCGCCCGTCGTGGCCCGGATCGCCCGCTCGCTCGGCGCGCTGACCATCGGTGTGGTGACCCGGCCGTTCTCCTTCGAGGGCAAGCGCCGCGCCACCCAGGCCGAGGACGGCATCTCGCACCTCCGCGAGGAGGTGGACACGCTGATCGTCATCCCGAACGACCGGCTGCTGACGATCTCCGACCGGGCCGTGTCGGTGCTGGACGCGTTCAAGCAGGCCGACACCGTGCTGCTCCAGGGCGTGTCGGGTATCACCGACCTGATCACCACCCCCGGCCTGATCAACGTCGACTTCGCCGACGTCAAGGCCGTCATGTCGAACGCCGGCTCCGCGCTGATGGGGATCGGCTCGTCGCGCGGTGAGGACCGCGCGGTCGCGGCCGCCGAGGCGGCCATCTCCTCACCGTTGCTGGAGGCAAGTATCGAGGGCGCGCACGGCGTGCTGCTCTCGATCGCCGGCGGCTCCGACCTCGGCCTGTTCGAGATCAACGAGGCCGCGCAGCTGGTCTCGGAGTCCGCGCACACCGACGCCAACATCATCTTCGGCGCGGTCATCGACGACGCGCTCGGCGACGAGGTCCGGGTGACCGTGATCGCGGCCGGGTTCGACGGCGGGATGCCGAAGCGCCGCGAGCAGGCGATGAACCAGGCCCGCCCGCAGGCCGGCCGCCCGGCGGCCGCTCCGCCGGCGCCGGCCGCGACACCTGCGCCCGCGCCCGCGCAGCCGGCGTACTCCGAGCAGATGTCCGCGGGGAACACTCCGCCGGCGCAGCAGCAGCCGCCGGTCGCGCAGCCGCCGGCTCAGCAGCCCCCGGTCCAGCAGCCGCCCGTGCAGCAGCCGGCTCCGGCCGCGGCCACGCCGCCGGCGCCGCAGACCCCGGTGAACCCCACGCTGCCGACCGACGACACCGTCCCGGTCCCCACGCAGAACGACGCCCGCCCCGGCCACGGGACGACGACGTCCGCGCGCCCGCAGTCCGGTGACCCGGTCCGCACGGTGCAGCCGAGCCAGCCCGCGCCGCACACCACCGCCACGCCGAGCCAGCCGACCACCGAGCGTTCCTGGCCCACCACCGGCCCGAGCAACGCGCCGTCCACGCCGCCGCAGTCCACCCCGCCGCGCCCGGCCCGCAAGCCGGACCCGGAGGACGACCTCGACATCCCGGACTTCCTGAAGTAACTGTCATCAGCGCGGGTAGCCTTTGGTCGTGTTCAGCTACGACGAGGTTCACGGTGCTGCCCGCTTCGCCGTCACCGACCGCTTCGGCGGGATCAGTCAGCCGCCGTACGGCGAGCTGAACCTCGGTGGGGCCGGGGAGCTGGGGGAGGACGCCGCGCGGATCGGCGAGAACTTTCGCCGGGTCGGCGCGGCCTTCGGGGTCGAGCCGGAGCGGGTGATCCGGGTCAGCCAGGTGCACGGGCGGGACGTGCACGTCGTCCGGCCCGGGGACCCGGTGCCACTCGACCCGGTGCCGCGGGTCGACGCGCTCGTCACGACGCGCACCGACGTCGTCCTATGTGTCCGGGCGGCCGATTGCCTCCCGGTCCTGTTCGCCGACAGCGCGAACGGCATCATCGGTGCGGCCCACTCCGGCCGCCCCGGCATGTACGTCGGCATCGCGCCGGCCACCGTCGAGGCGATGCGCGCGCTCGGCGCGGAGCAGATCACGGCTGTGCTCGGCCCGAACGCCTGCGGCAAGTGCTACGAGGTCCCGGCCGAGATGCGTGCCGAGGTGGCCGAGCGGGTGCCAGCGGCGTACTCCGAGACCAGCTGGGGGACTCCGGCGCTGGACGTGGCTGCGGGGGTGAAGGCTCAGCTGACCGAGCTCGGCGTCGACGTGATCGAGGATGCCCGCGGCTGCACGATGGAGAACCCGAGCCTGTACTCCTACCGGCGTGAGGGCAAGCAGAGCGGCCGGCTGGCCGGTCTGATCAAGCTGGTCACCGCGTGAACCGTCTGGACGAGCTGCGCGCGAACCTGCAACAGGCGCAGGAGCGGGTCGAGAAGGCCTGTGTAGCGGCCGGAAGGGCCCCGGACGAGGTCTCCCTGGTCGCGATCACCAAAACCTTCCCAGTCAGCGACGTACGGGCGCTGGCGGGCCTCGGCGTCGTCGACGTCGGGGAGAACCGTGAGCAGGAGCTCAAGGTGAAGGCGCCCGAGTGCCCGGAGCTCACGTGGCACTTCGTCGGCCAGCTGCAGTCGAACAAGGCGCGCTCCGTCGTCCGGCACGCCTCGGTCGTGCACTCCGTCGACCGGCTGTCACTCGTCGGAGCGCTGTCCAAGGCCGCCGTCGCCGAGCAGAAGACCGTTCGGTGTCTGCTCCAGGTGAGCCTCTCGGCGTACGGCGCGGCCGGCGCGGCCACGGGTGCGGATCGCGGCGGCGCCGGGCTGGACGACGTCCTGGAGCTGGGGGCCGCGGTCGCTGCCGCGGACGGGCTCGAACTCGGCGGAGTGATGGCCGTCGCGCCGCTCGGAGCGGAGCCGGACGAGGCGTTCGCGGGTCTTCGCGAGGTAGCTGATCGGCTACGGTCCGAACATGCCGGCGCCGGGTGGATCTCGGCCGGGATGACCGGCGACCTGGAGGCGGCGATCCGGCACGGGGCGACACACGTTCGGCTCGGGCGCGCATTACTCGGTACGCGTACTCACCTGGGCTAGTGTCGACATCGAGCAGGATTCTTTCCGGCTCATCAGAATGTCGTCGAACCGGGATCGAGGGGCTGGAGGGCCATGAGCGGCGCACTGCGCAAGATGGGTGTGTACCTCGGCTTGGTCGAGGACGGTGAGCGCTACAACGCGCGGTACGACGACGAGTACGACGACTACGACGAGTACGACGACGAAGCCGTCGACGGGGACTCCCACGAGGCCGAGCCGGCGCCTGCCGGCCGGGAGAGCCGCGACCAGCACCGCGAGCCCCGCTCCGATCACCACCAGGGGCACGGGCGCGAGGAGCCGGGCGGCACGGTCAGCAAGTTCCCAGAGCGTCGCGGTGTCGCACCGTCCCCGGAGGTTACCGAGTTGGCCCGCATCACCACCGTGCACCCGCGCAGCTACAACGAGGCGCGTGTGATCGGTGAGCACTTCCGTGACGGCACCCCCGTCATCATGAACCTGACCGAGATGGACCACGCGGACGCCAAGCGCCTGGTCGACTTCGCGGCCGGCCTGATCTTCTGCTGCCGGGGCTCGATCGAGCGGATCACCACCAAGGTGTTCCTGGTCTGCCCGCCCAACGTGACGGTCGCCGCGGAGGAGAAGGAGAAGATCGCCGCGGACGGGTTCTACAACCAGTCCTGACCGGTGACTTCGCCCGTCTTCTACACTCATTGACGACATGGATGCTCTAGTGCTCGTCCTCACCGTTGTCAGCTGGGTACTGCTCGCCTTCCTGCTGGTTCTGCTGGCGCGCTTCGTACTCGGACTGATCGTCATGTTCGCGCCGCAGTGGCACCCCAAGGGGCCGTTACTGCTGCTCTTCGAGGCCGTCTACTCGGTCACGGACCCGTGCCTGCGCCCGCTGCGGCGCATCCTGCCCCCGATCGGGGCCGGCGGGATCCGGCTGGATCTGTCCATGCTGATGTTGTTCGTGATCGTCTCCGTGGCGATGTCGATCAACTCCACGATCCTGCATTCGCTGTGATCCGGCGGGTACGGGGGCTTGGATCGGGTAGGTAAGGTCTCGGACAAAATCGAAGTACAGGGAGCGTTGTCGCCCGCCCGGATTCCGTCACAACACAACGAAGCGATAACGTGATCTACTGAGTCGCCGATGGTGTTAGCCACGGGGGCTCCGCCAAGACACAGACAAACGAGGTGAAAGATGCCGCTGACGCCGGATGACGTCCGCTCGAAGCAGTTCACGCCCGTCCGACTACGGGAGGGCTACGACGTCACAGAGGTCGACTCCTTCCTCGACGAGGTGGAGGCCGAGCTCGAGCGCCTTCTCGCCGAGAACGAGGAGCTGCGGGCCAAGCTCGCCGCTGCTCAGCGCGCGGGCGCCGGTCAGGAGCGGCCGGTCGACCAGACCGCCGCGCTGCCGCCCGTCGTGCAGCAGCCGAAGCCCCCGGTGGTGGTCGAGAAGCCGATCATCGAGGAGAAGCCGCCTGTCGTCGCGCCGGTGGTAGCGGCTGCGGGGGCTGCTGCGGCCGCCGGGACCGTCGGTGACGCGTCCAGCTCCGCGGTCCGGCTGCTGGAGATGGCCACCAAGCACTCCGACGACCTGGTCCAGGAGGCGAAGGACACCGCCGACAAGATCATCGGCGAGGCCCGCGCCAAGGCCGAGCGCCTGGAGAACGAGGCCCGCGGCAAGGCCGACCGGATGACCGGTGAGGCCCGCGCCCGCGCCGAGAAGCTCGACGGCGAGATCGCCGAGCGGCGCGCCCAGATGCTGGGCACGCTGGAGAAGCAGAAGGGCCAGCTCGAGCGCACGATCGACGATCTGCACGCGTACGAGCGCGAGTACCGCAGCCGGTTGAAGACCTACTTCACCGAGCAGCTCAAGGCCCTGGGCAACGGCGACGACACGCTGAGCCCGCGCAACGGCTTCCGCCCGGAGGCCCGCGTGCAGGCCCACGGCGGTCACGGAGTCTGAGCAACCACGTCTGAACCTGTGAAGGGGCGGTGCTTTCCGGCAGCACCGCCTCTTCGGCGTGTCCGGAAACTTCTGACACACAGTCGTTTGATCGTCACTGGGAGTGCTTCCCCCGCCGGACCATCGGGGAACACCACCCGTCGTCACACCTTCGGCGCGAGCCCGGTAATCACCGGACCCGCGCCGTACGACGTTCTCAGGCCTTGCTGAGCCAGTAGGTGAGCTGGAGGTCGTCCTCGGTGCCGGTGACGAGCCCGGCCTCGGCCGGCGCGGACTGCGTGAGCTCCACTGCCAGCACCTCCTTGGCCAGGTCGTCGGCGTGCTTGCCGAGGGCGTCGGCCAGCTCGGCGTCCGGTGTGGTCAGCCAGACGCGGATGCGGTCGGAGACCTCCAGGCCGGCGGACTTGCGCGCCTCCTGAAGCGTCCGGACGACCTCGCGGGCCAGACCGGCCTGCTTGAGCTCCGGGGTGATCTCGAGGTCGAGAGCGACGGTCTCGCCCTGCTCGTTGACGACCGACCAGCCCTCCTTGGGCCGCTCGGACAGCAGGACGTCGGCCTCGGTCACCTCGACGTCGGCGCCGTCCACGACCACGGACGCCGTACCGGTCGCCTTCAGCGCCGCGGCCAGGGCGGCGGCGTCCGCGGCGGCGATCGCGGCGGCGACGACCGGGGTCTGCTTGGCGAACCGCTTGCCGAGCTCGCGGAAGTTGCCCTTCGCGGAGTAGTCGATCAGATCCGCGCCGGCGGCCGACAGCGGCTCGACCGAGCCGACGTTCAGCTCGTCGGCGATCTCCTGCAGCAGCTCCGGCGACAGGTCCGCGATCGCGGCCGAGCCGACCAGCGCGCGCGACAGCGGCTGCCGCGTCCGGACCTTGGCGTCCGCCCGGGCCGACCGGCCCAGCTCGACGACCCGCTTGGCCATCGACACGTGCTGCGCGAGGACGTCGTCGATCAGCGCGGCGTCGTACGCCGGGAAGGTTGCCAGGTGCACCGACTCGGCCAGCTCGGGCGTGACCGGGCGGAACACGTCCTGCCAGACCCGCTCCGTGACGAACGGCGTCAGCGGCGCCAGCACGCGCGTCAGCACGTCCAGCGTCTCGTGCAGCGTCGCCAGCGCGCCGGTGTCACCGGCCCAGAACCGCCGCCGCGACCGCCGGACGTACCAGTTCGACAGGGTGTCGACGAAGGAGCTGATCAGCAGCCCGAGCTTCTGGGTGTCGTAGGCGGCGTACGCCTCGTCGGTGTCCCGGACCAGCCGGTGCGTCTCGCTGACGAGCCAGCGGTCCAGCACGGACCGCTCCGCGACCGGCGGGACGTCGCTGGGCGACCAGTCGGCCAGCCGCGCGTACAGGGCGTGGAAGGCGACCGTGTTCCAGTAGGTGAGCAGGACCTTCCGGACGATCTCGTTGAGCACGTTCGGGCCGATACCGCGCGCCTTCCACGGCGAGCCGGAGGCGGCCATGAACCAGCGCACGGCGTCCGCGCTGTGGTCGTCCATCAGCGGGATCGGCTCCAGGATGTTGCCCAGGTGCTTGGACATCTTCCGGCCGTCCTCGGCCATGATGTGCCCGAGGCAGACGACGTTGCGGTACGACGACTCGTCGAACACCAGCGTGCCGACCGCCATCAGCGTGTAGAACCAGCCGCGGGTCTGGTCGATCGCCTCGGAGATGAAGTCGGCCGGGTAGGCCTTCTGGAACTTCTCCTGCGACCCCTCGGCCCACGGGTAGCCCCACTGCGCGAACGGCATCGAGCCCGAGTCGTACCAGGCGTCGATCACCTCGGCGACCCGGCGCGACTCCTCCCCGCAGGTCGGGCAGGCGAAGGTGATGTCGTCGACGTACGGCCGGTGCGGGTCGGTGGCGCTCAGGTCGCGCCCGGCCAGCTCGCCCAGCTCGGCCAGCGAGCCGACGCACACCTGGTGGTCCTCGGCGCACCGCCAGATCGGCAGCGGCGTACCCCAGTAGCGCGACCGGGACACCGCCCAGTCGATGTTGTTGCGCAGCCAGTCGCCGTACCGGCCCCACTTGATCGAGTCGGGGAACCAGTTGGTCTTCTCGTTCTCGCGCAGCAGCGCGTCCTTGACCTGGGTGGTGCGGATGTACCAGGAGGGCAGCGCGTAGTACATGACCGGGGTGTGGCAGCGCCAGCAGTGCGGGTACGGGTGCTCGTACGGCACGTGCTTGAACAGGACGCCGCGGGCGTCCAGGTCCTTGACCAGGTCCGCGTCGGCCTTCTTGAAGAACTGGCCGCCGACCAGCGGGATGTCGGCGCTGAACGTGCCGTCGGCCTCGACCGGCTTCACCACCGGCAGGCCGTACGCGCGGCAGACGATGAGGTCGTCGGCGCCGAACGCGGGGGATTGGTGCACCAGACCGGTGCCGTCCTCGGTGGTGACGTACTCGGCCAGGACGACGTAGTGCGCCGGCTCGGGGAACTCGACCAGCTCGAACGGGCGCTGGTACGTCCAGCGCTCCATGTCGCGGCCGACGTACTGCTCGGTCACCGTCCAGCCCTCGCCGAGGCGGTCGAGCAGCGGCTCGGCCACGACCAGCGACTCGCTGCCGTCGGTGGCCACGACGTACGAGACGTCGGGGTGCACGGCGACGGCGGTGTTGGAGACGAGCGTCCAGGGCGTCGTCGTCCAGACCAGCAGGGACGCCTTACCGGCCAGCGGGCCGGAGGTGAGCGGGAAGCGGACGTAGACCGACGGGTCGACGACGGTCTCGTAGCCCTGGGCCAGCTCGTGGTCGGACAGGCCGGTGCCGCAGCGCGGGCAGTACGGGGTGATCCGGTAGTCCTCGACCAGGAGGCCCTTGTCGTGGATCTGCTTGAGCGACCACCAGACGGACTGGACGTACTCCGGGTCCATCGTCTTGTAGGGGTGCTCGAGGTCGACCCAGTAGCCCATCCGGGTGGTCAGCTCGTTGAACGCGTCGACGTTGCGCAGCACCGACTCGCGGCACTTGGCGTTGAACTCGGCGATCCCGTACGCCTCGATGTCGTTCTTGCCGTTGAAGCCGAGCTCCTTCTCGACCGCGACCTCGACCGGCAGGCCGTGGCAGTCCCAGCCGGCCTTGCGCTCGACCGAGAACCCCTTCATGGTCCGGTAGCGCGGGAACACGTCCTTGAAGACGCGGGCCTCGATGTGGTGCGTGCCCGGCATCCCGTTCGCGGTCGGGGGGCCTTCGAAGAACGTCCACGGCGTGCCGCCGGCGGACTGCTCGAGGCTCTTGGCGAACGTGTCGTGCTCGTCCCAGTGGGTGAGCACCGCCCGCTCCATCGCGGGGAAGTCGACCTGCGCGGGGACCTGCCGCCAGCCGGTCTCAGGGTTCTGTGCCGCCATCGTTTCGTTCCTTCGTCGCCAGATACGGGCCCGACGAGGGACGAAATGCCGCGGCCGGATCGGCCGGGCACCGCGCGGTACCACCCTCCTTGGCGACTCCGGGGGAGTCACCCACTTCCTTCGCGCGCCGCTGCCGGTTCTAATAGGTCGCCACGGACTGTTCTTCCGGCGGCTCCGGGGTGATGGCCCCATCACTGCCTTGCAGGTCGCGGTCGCCAGTGTACGGCGTCGTACCGGGTGATCACGAATCGTTAATGGGGTGCCGATCGGGGGTACAGCGGTGAGAATGCTGCGTGATGTTCACGGAAATGTCACCGTCGGTAGCGGCTGAGATGTGGCTGTGACGCGCGGAACATCGAGTGAACTTGAAGAAGCGACTACCGTATGTCCACGGTCCGCGCGTCGGGCTGGCCAGCGTGGGTGAGCTGGCCTACTGTCTTGCGACCAGTCCGACTTCAGTCTCCGACGACGAAGGCAGGGGGTAGCTGCGCATGGCTACGGCTCCCAGGAAGACCGCCCCCCAGCGCACGACCGCGGCCAAGAAGAGCGCCTCGGGATCGAATGCGGCCAGTCCGGCGAAAAAGACGCCGGCCACCAGGAATTCCGCAGCGAAGAAGACGACCGCCGCTGCGGCGAAGAAGGCTCCGGCCGAGACAGCCCCTGCCAAGCAAGCGACGACGAAGAGGGCAGCCATGAAGACGAACGAGAACCGGACCCCGGCCACGGCGCCGGGCAAGTCCCCGGCACACAAGGCGGAGACCCTCGCGGTGAAGACGGGCGAGACCCCGTGGACGGCGGCCGAGCTGGCCGGTCTGCGGACCGAGCTCGAGGCCGACGTGGTGCACCTGCGGCAGGAGATCAAGGACGCCGAGCAGGAGATCGTCGGCCTGCTCCGCGACGGCGGCGACGGCGCCGGTAACGACCAGGCCGACGTCGGCTCCACCACCCTCGAGCGCGACCACGAGATGTCCCTGGCCAACAACGCCCGCGACATGCTCGACCAGATCGAGCGCGCCCTCTCCCGCATCGAGGACGGCACCTACGGCATCTGCGAGTCCTGCGGCAACGCCATCGGCAAGGGTCGGCTCCAAGCCTTCCCCCGTGCGACACTGTGCGTCTCATGCAAAGAACGCGAAGAACGCCGCTGACCGACGACCAGCCTCTCCCCGGAGAAGCCCCCACCCCCGAACCGGCCGACCCCCCCTCGGCCGGTTCTCCGTCGTCCCCCAGCCCGTCTTCCCCCACCCCCACCACCGAACCCCCCGCGACTGCCCCCCCAGCAGAAGCGCCCGGAACTGAAACCCCAGCAGACGGCCCTGCGACCACTCCTGCTGTTGGTCAGGGCGAGGTCGCCGAAGGCGACGAGCCCGGCGCAGCTGGTTCGTCGGGCGAAGCCGGCCCGGCGTCCGACGGCACTTCAGTTGCAGCCGTAACCGCCCAGCCCACCGCTTCGGCCAACTCGACCACCGGCTCGGCCAACCCGACCACCGGTCACGCGGCTTCGAACACCTCCAGTCCTTCCCAGGGCGAGGTCGCCGAAGGCGACGAGCCCGAGGTCCCGCGCAGCCCGAAGGACCCGACCCCGGGGAGCGAGCCCGCGAACACATCTGCTCTTGAAACGGGCGAGGTCGCCGGAGGCGACGAGCCCGGGGCGGGGGACCCGGCTAGCGGGGTGCGGTGGAAGTGGGTGGGGGTGTTCGGCGTGGTGGGGTTGCTGGTGTGGGGGATCGACCAGTTCACGAAGGCGCTGGCGCTGGCGAACCTGACGCCGGGGGAGTCGGTGAACGTGGTGGGTGAGCTGCTCAAGTTCACCCTGATCCGGAACTCGGGCGCCGCGTTCAGCCTCGGCGCGGGGTACACGCCGTACATCAGCGCCGTGCAGATCATCGTGGCGATCGGGGTCGTGTATCTGTCCCGCAAACTCGGCTCGGCGGGCTGGGCGGTCGCGTTCGGGCTGCTGTTCGGGGGCGCGGTCGGCAACATCACCGACCGGATCTTCCGCGAGCCGTCGCCGTTCCACGGGCACGTGATCGACTTCCTGCAGACGCCGCACTGGGCGATCTTCAACGTCGCCGACATCGCCGTCTCCTCGGCCGCGATCCTGCTGGTCATCCAGACCCTGCGCGGCATCCGCCTGGACGGCACCCGGGAGATCCGCAAGTGAGCTCACGCACCGTCATGGTCCCCGACGGCCTGGCCGGCGAGCGCCTGGACGCCGCCCTGTCCCGCCTGTTCGGCGTCTCCCGCACGAAGGCGGCCGAGATGATCGAGTCCGGCCTGGTCCAGATGGACGGCGCCACCGCGGCGAAGTCCGCCCGGGTGGCCGCCGGCGTCATGCTGGACGTCGAGCTCCCGCCGCCCCCGGCCGAGGTGCAGATCGTCCCGGAGACGGTCGACAACCTGCGCATCGTGCACGACGACGACGAGATCGTGGTCGTCGACAAACCGGTCGGCGTCGCCGCGCACCCGTCCCCGGGCTGGACGGGCCCGACCGTGATCGGCCACCTGGCCGGCGCCGGCTTCAGCATCTCCACCAGCGGCGCCGCCGAGCGCAAGGGCATCGTGCACCGCCTGGACGTCGGCACGTCCGGCCTGATGGTCGTCGCGAAGACGGAGTACGCGTACACCGTCCTCAAGCGCGCCTTCAAGGAGCGCACGGTCAAGAAGATCTACCACGCCCTCGTCCAGGGCCACCCGGATCCGTTCACCGGCACCGTCGACGCCCCGATCGACCGGCACCCGCACCACGACTACAAGTTCGGCGTGATCGCCGGCGGCAAACCGAGCGTCACCCACTACGAGACCCTCGAGGCGTTCCGCTACGCGACACTGCTCGAGATCACCCTCGAGACCGGCCGCACGCACCAGATCCGCGTCCACATGTCCGCGATCGGCCACCCCTGCTGCGGCGACCTCACCTACGGCGCCGATCCGGTCCTCGCCGAGCGCCTCGGCCTGTCCCGCCAGTGGCTGCACGCCATGCGCCTCGGCTTCGACCACCCCGGCAGCGGCCAGTACGTCGAGTTCACCTCGGAGTACCCCCAGGATCTCGACCAGGCCCTCGACGTCCTCGCCGACGCCCAATGACAGCCCAATGACAGCACCGTGAAGCTCTACCTGTCCTCCTTCCGCCTCGGCGACTCCCCGGAGCGCCTCCTGGCCCTCCTCCCGACCCCGGCCCGCGTCGCCGTCGTCGCCAACGCGATGGACTTCGTCACCCCCGCGATCCGCCGGGAGAAGGTCGAGGCCGAGCTGGCCGCCCTCGCGACCCTCGGCCTGACCGCCGAGGAGCTGGACCTCCGCGACGACGACGCCGCGTCCCGGCTCCCGGCGTACGACGCCCTCTGGGTTCGCGGCGGCAACGTCTTCCACCTCCGCGCCGCCCTCGCCCACTCCGGCGTGGACGCCGTCCTCCCCGACTTGATCCGCTCCGAACAGCTCGTCTACGCCGGCTACAGCGCCGGCGCCTGCGTCCTCGCCCCCAGCCTCCGCGGCCTCGAACACGTCGACCCCATCGACGGCCTCGACCCGGTCATCTGGGACGGCCTCGGCCTCCTCGACCACGCGATCGTCCCGCACCTCGATTCTCCCGGCCACCCCGAGACCGACCTCGTCGCCGCCGTCGCCGCGACCTACGACCGGACCGGCGTCACGTACGTCGGTCTCCGCGACGGCCAGGCCCTCTTCATCGACGGCAACTGGCGCGAACTGGTGTGATCCACGCCCGGATAGCGGGCGGTCGCCGGTTCGGTCGGTGAGCCGATTCAGAACTGTCGGAGGGGTCTGCATAAGCTGTGGCAGTTCCGCTCACACACGCCTCTGGGAGGTCTGCGAAGACATGGCGTCCAGCGACAATTTCGTGCATCTTCACGTGCACACCGAGTACTCCATGCTGGACGGCGCCGCCCGGATCGACGAATTGTTCAAGACCGCCCAGGAGATGGGTCAGCCGGCGATCGCGACCACCGACCACGGGTTCGTGTTCGGGGCGTACGAGTTCTGGAAGACCGCGAAGAAGTACGACGTCAAGCCGATCATCGGCGTCGAGGCGTACCTGACCCCGCACACGCACCGCACGGAGCGCAAGCGGGTCAAATGGGGTGACGCGAACTCGGGCCGTGACGACGTCTCCGGCTCGGGTGCGTACACGCACATGACGCTGCTCGCGAAGAACACCTCCGGTATGCACAACCTGTTCAAGATGAGCTCGCTGGCCTCCCTCGAGGGCTACTACTTCAAGCCCCGGATGGACCGCGAGCTGCTGAACACCTACGGCCAGGGCCTGATCGCGACGACGGGCTGCCCGTCCGGCGAGGTCCAGACCCGGCTGCGCCTGGGGCAGTACGACGAGGCGATCAAGGCGGCCGCGGAGTTCCGCGACATCTTCGGCAAGGAGAACTTCTACTGCGAGCTGATGGACCACGGCCTCGGCATCGAGCGGAACATCCAGGGCGACCTGCTCCGCCTGGCCAAGGAGCTCGGCCTGCCGCTGGTCGCGACCAACGACCTGCACTACACCAAACCGGAGGACGCGACGTCCCACGCCGCGCTGCTCTGCGTGCAGTCCGGCTCGACGCTGTCCGACCCGAACCGGTTCAAGTTCGACGCGAACGAGTTCTACGTGAAGACCGCGGCCGAGATGCGCGAGGTCTGGAAGGACTTCCCCGAGGCCTGTGACAACACGCTGCTGATCGCCGAGCAGTGCGAGGTCAGCTTCACCGAGGGCGAGGGCCGGTTCATGCCGCGCTTCCCCTGCCCCGAGGGCCACAACGAGGAGTCCTGGTTCGTCGCCGAGGTCGAGACCGGCCTGCACAAGCGCTACCCGGCCGGCGTCCCGGACCACGTCCGCAAGCAGGCGGAGTACGAGATCGAGGTCATCACCTCCAAGGGGTACGCCGGCTACTTCCTCGTCGTCGCCGACTTCATCAACTGGGCCAAGGAGCACGGCATCCGGGTCGGTCCGGGCCGTGGTTCCGGCGCCGGCTCGATGTGCGCGTACGCGATGCGGATCACCGACCTGGACCCGCTCCAGCACGGTCTGATCTTCGAGCGCTTCCTGAACCCGGAGCGGATGTCGATGCCCGACTTCGACATCGACTTCGACGACCGCCGCCGGCCCGAGGTGATCCGCTACGTCACCGAGAAGTACGGCGACGACCGGGTCGCGATGATCGTCACCTACGGCACGATCAAGGCCAAGCAGGCGATCAAGGACGCCGGCCGGGTGCTCGACTACCCGTTCGCGATGGGCGACCGGATCACCAAGGCGATGCCGCCGTCGGTGATGGGCAAGGACATCCCGCTGTCCGGGATCTTCGACACCTCGCACAAGCGCTACTCCGAGGCCGGCGAGTTCCGCCAGCTCTACGAGGGCGACCAGGACGTCCGCAAGATCGTCGACACCGCCCGCGGCCTGGAGAACCTGAAACGCCAGTGGGGTGTGCACGCGGCCGGCGTGATCATGTCCAGCGAGCCGCTGATCGAGCTGATCCCGATCATGCGCCGCGACCAGGACGGCCAGATCATCACCCAGTTCGACTACCCGAGCTGCGAGACGCTCGGCCTGGTCAAGATGGACTTCCTGGGTCTGCGCAACCTGACGATCATGGACGACGCGGTCAAGAACGTCGAGGCCAGCCGCGGGATCAGCCTCGACCTGGACGCCCTGGCCCAGACCCTCGACGACGGCCCGACCTTCGAGCTGCTCGGCCGCGGTGACACCCTCGGCGTCTTCCAGTTCGACGGCGGCCCGATGCGGGCCCTGCTGCGGCTGATGAAACCCGACAACTTCGAGGACATCTCGGCCGTCGGCGCGCTCTACCGCCCCGGCCCGATGGGCGCGAACAGCCACACCAACTACGCCCTGCGGAAGAACAAACAGCAGGAGATCTCCTACCCGCACGACGAGCTCGCCGTCGCGCTGGAGCCGATCCTCGGCATCACCTACGGCCTGATCGTCTATCAGGAGCAGGTGATGGAGATCGCCCAGCGCCTGGCCGGCTACACGCTCGGCAAGGCGGACCTGCTCCGCCGGGCGATGGGTAAGAAGAAACGCGAGGTGCTGGACGCCGAGTACGTCGGCTTCGCCGAGGGGATGAAGTCGAACGGCTTCTCCGAGCAGTCGATCAAGGCGCTGTGGGACGTCCTGCTCCCGTTCTCCGACTACGCGTTCAACAAGGCGCACTCGGCGGCGTACGGGCTGGTCTCGTACTGGACGGCGTACCTCAAGGCGAACTTCCCGGCCGAGTACATGGCCGCCGTCCTGACGTCGGTGAAGGACGACAAGGACAAGATGGCCATCTACCTGAACGAGTGCCGCCGGATGGGGATCAAGGTCCTCCCGCCCGACGTCAACGAGTCCGACTCGAACTTCACCCCGGTCGGCACCGACATCCGCTTCGGCCTGTCCGCGATCCGCAACGTCGGCGTCAACGTGGTGGCCGAGATCGTCGCGGCCCGCGAGGAGAAGGGCCGGTTCACCGACTTCGTCGACTTCATCGACAAGGTCTCACTGCCGGTCTGCAACAAGCGCGTCATCGAGTCGCTGGCCAAGGCCGGCTCGTTCGACTCGATGAGCCACGCGCGGCGCGCGGTCGTCGCCGTCCACGAGCAGGCCGTCGACGAGGCGATCGACCTCAAGCGGAACGAGGCGCACGGCCAGTTCGACCTGTTCTCGATGGGCGAGGACGAGGCGGACGACGGCGAGGGCAACAGCCGGCTGTCGGTCACCGTCCCCGAGATCGAGGAGTGGGACAAGGCGACCAAACTCGCCCACGAGCGCGACATGCTCGGCCTCTACGTCTCCGACCACCCGCTGTTCGGCGTCGAACACGTCCTCACCAACGGCTCGGACTGCACGATCGGGCAGCTTTTGGCCGACGAGGACCGCCCCGACGGCATCCGGGTGACGATCGGCGGCCTGGTCACCGCCGTCCAGCGCAAGGTGAACAAACGCGGTGACATCTACGCGATCGTCACCATCGAGGACCTCGAAGGTTCGATCGAGGTGATGATGTTCTCCTCGGCGTACCAGCTGCACGCGCACCTGCTGAGCAACGACGCGATCATCTTGATGAAGGGCCGGATCCGCCGCCGCGAGGACCGCGTCGAGCTGTCCGGCGACGAGGTCGTCGTCCCCGACCTCACCGAAGGCCCCAGCGGCCCGGTCGTCATCAGCATGCCCACCACCCGCTGCACCCAGCCCGTCGTCGACCAGCTCCGCGACATCCTCCAGGCCCACCCCGGTATGACCGAGGTCCAGCTCCGCCTCCAGGCCCGCCAGAAAACCACCGTCATGCGCATCGGCGACCGCTTCCGCGTCACCCCCACCAGCGCCCTGATGGCCGACCTCAAAGCCCTCCTCGGCCCCTCCTGCCTGGCCGGCTGACGGGGATACGGCACACTGGCGTGGTGAGTCAGCAGCAGTCCCCGCAGTCTTGGGGCCAGCCCGGTCCGTATGTCGCGCCGCCGTCGATGAATCCGTTCGGGGCGCCGCCGGAGCCGGAGCCGCGGATGCCGTGGGCGAAGGCGATCCTGGTGACGGTGGTGGTGTTCCTGGTGGCCGGGGTGGTCGGCGGGTGGGCGTGGCAGCAGTTCTCGCCGCTCGCGCAGTACACCGTCGACGAGAGCGGCGGCGCCCTCGGCGAGGAGCAGATGACGCGGGTGTTCGGGCCGGACGGGACGTTCACGGCGATCGGGTTCGTGGCCGCGTTCGTGCTGGGCGGCGCGGTGTTCTGGTGGCTGCGGAACTACGGACCGTGGTCGGTCGCGATCGCCGTCCTCGGGGCCTGCCTGGGCTCGGGCGTCGCGTGGGGCGTCGGCATGCTGCTCGGCCACGACCCGCTGGACGAGCGCCTGGCCGCGGCGAAGCCCGGGGATCTGGTCGCCGCGCCCCTCGAGCTGCACACCTGGACGCCGGCGGTCGCCTGGCTGGTGGGCGCCGCGCTGGCCGCGGCAGTGATCTCCGCCACCACGTGGAGGTCGGAGCCGGTCGCAACCGATCCGAAACCTGTTGCGTCAGAAGGCCACCCCCCGGTGCACTAAGGTGTTCAGGCCGGTGGGTGAGGCCACCGGTCCGTTGAGGGGGAAGTAGAGAAGCATGTCTGATCAGTTCAATCCGCCCGGCCCGCAGGGTCCCGGCGGGCAGCAGTACCCGGGTAACCAGCCCCAGCCGCCGTACCAGGGCCAGCAGCCCGGGCAGCCGCCGTACCAGGGCCAGCAGCCGCAGCAGGGGGAGCAGTCCTTCGAGCAGCTGCAGTTCGGCCCGCAGGGGCAGCAGGCGCCGGTGAAGAAGCCGCGCGGCAAGCTGATCCCGATCATCGCGGCGCTCGCGATGGTGCTCGTCGTCGCCGGTGGCGGCATCTTTGCCTACGGCAAGCTGAACAGCGGCAAGCAGCCGGACGCCGTCCTCCCGGGGACCGCGATCGGCTTCCTGCGCGTCGACCTGAACCCGTCGGCCGGTCAGAAGCTGGCCGCGCTGCGGTTCCTGATGAAGTTCCCGTCGGCCAAGGACAAGCTCAAGCTGACCGGTGACAAGGACGACCTGCACCAGAAGCTGTTCGAGGCGATCAAGAGCAGCTCCGGCGACGACCTCGCCGAGGTCGACTACGCCAAGGACGTCAAGCCGTGGCTGGGCGACCGCCTCGGTGCGGCCGTGCTGCCGGTGGCCGACGGCGCGAAGGAGCCGCCGGTCGTCATCGCCGTCCAGGTGAAGGACGAGAAGGCCGCGGCCAAGGGGATGGACAAGCTCCTGGCCAAGGAGACCGAGAAGCCGGGGCGCGCCTTCCACGAGGACTACATGATCCTCGGCGAGAAGCAGGCCGACGTGGACGCCGCGATCGCGACCACGAAGACCAACCCGCTGGCGGGTAACACCAAGTACACCGACGACCTGAAGAAGCTCGGCGAGCCGGGGTTCGCAACGGTCTGGGCCGACATGAAGGGGCTGTCGGCGCTGGCCGGCGAGATCGGTCCCGCCAAGGTCGACCCGGTCGGCGAGGGTACTGTCGCGGCCGCGCTGCGGTTCGACGCGCAGTACGTCGAGGTCAAGGGCATCGTGAAGGCCGACCAGGAGGTCGTCGCGAAGGCGACCGACGCGAGCGAGCTGTTCACCAAGCTGCCCGACACCACGGCCGCCGCGATGACGGTCTCGGGTGTGGACACGTCGATCGACACGCTGTGGAAGCAGCTGGAGAAGAGCGGCGAGCTGGGCGAGATGGTCAAGGGCTTCGGTTCGGCCTCCGGCCTGAGCCTGCCGGACGACCTGAAGAACCTGCTCGGCAAGAACCTGTCGCTGGTCGTCGACAAGGACGCCTCCGCCGGCCCGAAGTTCGCGGCCCGGATGGAGACCGACCCGGCCAAGGCCGAGCCGGTGGTCAAGAAGCTGACCGCGCTCATGCAGCAGCAGTCGCCGGTCCAGATCCCGCTGGTGACCGCCAAGGACGGCGACACCCTCGTCGTCTCGACCGACCAGGCCTACGCCGGCCAGGTCCTCCAGGGCGGCAACCTGGGCGCCGCGGAGAACTTCAAGCTCGCGCTGCCCGACGTCCAGGGCGCCACCATGCTCGGCTATGTCGACTTCACCGCCGCCGCCGACATCATGGAAGCCCTCGACGAGAAGCCCAACGCCGACGTCCAGGCCCTCCGCTCGGCCGGCATCGTGGCCCGCAACACCGGCAACTTCGAGGGTGACTTCACCCTCCGCGTCGTCGCCAAGTAACACCCCGCCGAAGCTCCGGACGACCACCCGTCGTCCGGAGCTTTCGCTATCGTGGACGAATGGTCGATCCCGTTCGGCACCGCCGTGGTCAGCGCTGGGCCGCGATCGGCGCGGCGGTCCTGGTTGCGGCGAACACTGCCTGGGCCTGGCTGGCCGGGGGAGCGGAGTGGACCGACCCGGCCCTCTTCCTGGCCCCGGTCGCCGCACTGATCGGCGCCGCAGCCGGCTACGGCCTCGCGGCACTCACCAGCCGCCGCTAACGCTCGAGAAACCTCCGGACGGCGGTTGCGCAGCCGTCGGGATCCTGCCGGTGGATCCAGTGCCCGGTGTTCTCGAAGAGCACCTGTTCGGTGCCGGGGCACCGCCGCAGCATCTCGGCGGCCAGCTCCTCGGGTAGCAGGAAACTATCGGTGGCCCGCAGCAACAAGATCGGGCACTCGACAGCCTCCCAGTCGGCCCACCAGCTGCCGACATTTCCTTGCTGCACAAGCATCATCGTGTCCAGGTCGAAGAGCAGGGCGCCGTCCACGACGCTCTCCAGGAAGTACTCCGGCGCCGGCGTTCCGGCGAAGAAGTTCGCTGCCGCGTCCGCCCCGGCGAACCGGCTGGGCCAGCCCGTCACGTCCAGCACGGGCTGCGCCACGGCGCTTTCGTCGGTGACCGCGCCGACGTCCTCGACGACGACCGCACGGACCAGCTCCGGCCGTCGAGCCGCCACCTGGTACGCCGTCACGCCCCCGAGCGAGTGCCCGTACAGGATGACCGGCGCGAGGCCGAGCGCCTCGATCACCTGCGCCACGTCGTCCACGAACTCGTCCCGCCCAAAACCACCGGACGTCGTGGTCAGTCCGTGTCCGCGCAGATCGGGAGCGAGCAACCTGTACTCCGGCAGCAGCCGCTCGGCCAGCGCGGCGAACGTCCGCCCGCGCCCGAAGGTGCCGTGCAGCGCCAGGACAGGCTCACCCTCGCCCCCGGCGTCCTCGTAGTGAAAAAGCCCGTTGGGCAGCTCGAGACTCGGCATCGGATCCTTCCGGCAGAAAATTCTTCGATCGAGGATGTCGAAAGTCGGCAGACGGCTTCTACCTCGAAGGTGACAGCAACTTTCACCTCCAAGGAGAGACCATGAACCATTTCACAAGCGTCCACACCGTCGGCATCCCCGTCAGCGACCAGGACCGCGCGCTCGCCTTCTACACCGAAACGCTCGGCCTCAACCTCGTGATGGACGCACCACTCCCACAGCTCGGCGGCCGCTGGATCGTCGTAACCACCGGCGACGGCGCGAACCTCGCACTAACACCAGCAACCAAAGACCAGCCGCTAGGCCGCGACACCGGCATCCGCCTAGGAACCCCCGACGCCGCCGCGGCCCACGCCGCCCTCGCCGACGCAGCCGGCGACCTCCTGACCTGGCCCGGCATGCCGCCCATGTTCACCTTCGTCGACCCCGACGGCAACACCCTCTACGCCGTCCAGAACTGACGCGGCGGTGACGCGGATCGGCGCCAGCATAAGGCGCCGACCGCGGCCGGTCAGTCAGGTCGGACGCCGTCCCGGACGCCGAAGCGGGCTGGACGACGTGCGCACACCGGGTTAGTCGGTGGCTAGGGCTTCTAGGACGCCTTGGCCGTATTTGGCGAGTTTGTTTTCGCCGATGCCGTTGATGGTGCCTAGGGCGGAGAGGGTGGTGGGGCGGTCGATGGCTATTTGGCGGAGGGTGGCGTCGTGGAAGATGACGTAGGCGGGGACGCCTTGGTCCTTGGCGGTGGTGGCGCGCCAGGTGCGGAGGCGTTCGAAGAGGGGGGCGGCTTCGGTGGGGAGGTCGGCGGCGGGGGACTTCTTGCCGCTGGTGGAGCGGGATCTTGATTTGGTGCGTTCGGGTTCGCGGCGCATCTGGAGGGTGCGGCGGCGGCCGAGGACTTCGGCGCTGTCGTCGGTGAGGACGAGGGTGCCGTAGTTGCCTTCGACGGCGAGCAGGCGCAGGGCGAGGAGCTGGCGGATGACGCCGCGCCACTCGGTGTCCTTGAGCTCGGTGCCGATGCCGAAGACGGTGAGCTCCTGGTGGCGGAACTGTTTGACCTTGTCGGTGTCCTTGCCGAGGAGGATGTCGATCAGCTGGCCGGCGCCGAACTTCTGGTTGCGCTCGTGCTGGAGGCGGTAGACAGTGGAGAGCAGCTTCTGGGCGGGGATGGTGCCGTCCCAGGACTCGGGCGGGGTGAGACAGGTGTCGCAGTTCTGGCAGGCCTCGCCCTGCTGGCCGAAGTAGGCGAGCAGCTGGGTGCGGCGGCACTCGACGGTCTCGCAGAGGGCGAGCATCGCGTCGAGGTGGGCGCCGAGCCGGCGGCGGTGGGCGAGGTCGCCCTCGGAGGTGTCGATCATCTTGCGCTGCTGGACGACGTCCTGCAGGCCGTAGGCGAGCCAGGCGGTCGAGGGCTGGCCGTCGCGGCCGGCGCGGCCGGTCTCCTGGTAGTAGCCCTCGACGGACTTCGGCAGGTCGAGGTGGGCGACGAACCGGACGTCGGGTTTGTCGATGCCCATGCCGAAGGCGATGGTCGCGACGACGACCAGGCCGTCCTCGCGCAGGAAGCGGGACTGGTTCTGCGCGCGGATGCGGCTGTCGAGACCGGCGTGGTACGGGACGGCCTCGATCCCGTTCTGGGTGAGGAAGGCCGCGGTCTTCTCGACGCTGTTGCGGGACAGGCAGTAGACGATGCCCGCGTCCCCCGCGTGCTCGGTGCGGAGCAGGTCGAGGAGCTGGCGCTGCGGGTTGTCCTTGGGGACGATCCGGTACTGGATGTTCGGCCGGTCGAAGCTGGCGACGAAGTGCTTGGCGTCGCCCAGCTGCAGCCGGGTCGCGATCTCGGCGTGGGTCGCCTCGGTCGCCGTCGCGGTGAGCGCGATCCGGGGGACGTCGGGCCAGCGCTCGTGCAGCTCGGACAGCATCAGGTAGTCGGGCCGGAAGTCGTGGCCCCACTGGGACACGCAGTGCGCCTCGTCGATCGCGAAGAGCGCGATCTTGCCCTGGTCGAGCAGTCGGACGGTCGCCTCGACGCGCAGCCGCTCCGGCGCCAGGTAGAGCAGATCCAGCTCGCCGGCCAGGAACGCCTGCTCCACCTCGCGCCGCTGGTCGAAATCCTGTGTGGAGTTCAGGAAGCCGGCCCGGACGCCGAGCGCGGTCAGCGCGTCGACCTGGTCCTGCATCAGGGCGATCAGCGGCGAGATCACCACACCCACACCGGAGCGGACGAGCGCCGGGATCTGGTAGCACAGCGACTTGCCGCCGCCGGTCGGCATCAGCACCAGCGCGTCACCGCCGCTGACGACGGTGTCGATGATCTCGGCCTGGTCGCCGCGGAAGGCGTCGTACCCGAAGACCCGGCGCAGCACGTCCAAAGCCTCACTCGGCAGCGATTCGTCGGACGCGGGCGGCACAGGTGTTTCGGTCACCCAGCGATTCTAGGCAGCTCCGCGCCGCCGCGTGTGCCCGATCGCCGCAGCCTGTGGATTACTCGCCGGCGTACGTCCCGACATCCCACAGATTCCCTTCCGGATCACGGACCGTGAACCCGCGCGATCCGTAATCGGTGTCCCGCAATCCGCGGACGACGACCGCCCCGGCGCCGATCGCGCGCCCGATCACCGCGTCCGGGTCGTCGTGGACCAGATACACGGCCTGCGTCTGGTCAGCGAGCGCCGAGTACGCATCAGGTGCGGCCTTCGCGTCGACCGAGCCCAGCATCACTCCGCCACCCGCCGGCCAGCGCAACTCCGCATGCCCGATCGATCCCTCGGCCACGCCCGGGTACGACGCCACCACCTCGAAACCGAGTCCTTTGGTCAGAAACGTCAGTGCGGCCTGTCCGTCGCGGTACATCAAGGTCGGCCAGACGCCAGTCGCAGTAGTCATATCCCAGACTCTGCAGCCTCCAGGGTGCACCGGTCTTGAACGTTTGGGAGCTCCTCGATCATCCACCGCCGTGGCGTGCACCCGGCGATCGCCTGCCACTCCCGCGTCAGATGCGCCTGATCGGCGTACCCGAACGCCGCAGCCAGGTCAGCCAGCCGTAGCGTCGGCTCCTGCCGCAGCCGCGCGACCGCCTGCTCGAACCGCAACACCCGCCCAGCCACCTTAGGCGCCAGCCCGTACTCCGCACCGAACCGCTCAGTCAGGTGCCGCCGGCTCCATCCGACCTCAGCAGCCAACTCCTGGACGCCGATCGCCCCGCCCGTCTCGCACAGCCGCCGCCAGGCCCATCCGACCTCAGCCCGGACGCCGGACGCCGGGGGAGTCGCCCACCGTCGCAGCAACGCCCCCTCCAACAGGTCGAACCGCTCGCCCCAGCCAGCGACAGACCGCAGCTGTGCGATCAGCTGCGCACCCGACGACCCGAAAATCTCCTCCAGCTCAACCACTCGCCACGCGAGTTCAACCGGCGGCAGTCCGAACAGCGCCCGCGCAGCCGCCGGAGTCAGCGCCAGCTGCAGACCAGCCCGGCTGCCCGAGCCGCCGACGTGCACCGCCTGCGAATGCAGCCCACTGAGCCCAGCGTCGTAGAAACCGCTAGTCCCGTCCGGCCACGCGATCCCGAGCGGTTCGTCCAGCGTGATGACCAGCGTCAGGTACTGCGACGGCAGTCCGCGATGCAGCTCCGGCGGAGCACCGTCGTACGCGTATCCGCTGAGGTCACCCACATACGGCCGCAGGGCAGGGTGCACCGCGCGCTGAACGTGGGTGAACCCTGCCATAGCCCTCAGGCTAGATCGGACGCCGAACCAGCACCATCCGCCCGAAGTCGGTCTGCGCGACCCGTACCAGCTCGAACCCGACCGCAACCGCCTCGTCGGTCAGCTGCTCCGCAGTCCGTCCGAACGGAACACCCCAGCCCTGAGCGATCAGCCGGCGCAGTGTGTACGACGGCAGCCCGGCCTCGTCCGGCACCGGCTCCATCTCCTGGATGAACAGGATGCCGCCCGGCTTCAGCGCCCGCAGGATCATCTCCAGCGTCGCCGCGCGCGTCGGCTCCGGGAAGAACGGCTGCGCCCAGAACGCCGAGCCGAACACGTCCTTCTCATCGAAGTCCCGCGCATCCAGCACCCGCACGTCGACCCGAGCGCCGACCCCCAGCGCCGCTACCCGCCGCCGGGTCTCCGCCGCGACGGCCGGGATCAACTCGATCGCCGTCCCGCGCAGCTCCGGAAACAGCCCAGCCAGCGTCGTCGTCGCACCCGCGACCCCGCACCCGACGTCGATGAACCGATCACGACGGATCGCCTCACCCAGCTCCGGAATCTGCGGCAGGAACAGCCGGTCGTAGAGCGCCGCAGTGACCGGTGTGGCCTTCCCACCGGTCGCCCGCGCCGTAACGAGCGCATCTGCCTCGGTCAGTGGCAGCGGCCCCGAGTCCGTTGCCGCCGTCCGGATCAACCGGGTCAGCAGCTCGGCCTGGTCCAGTGCGTCGTTCAGACCGATGTAGGCGTCGTCAGCGGCCAGTGCGGCGAACGAGTCGCTCAGCTGGACGCCGGAGTCGTCGAGCTGCACCACGCCATGCGCTTCGAGCGCACTGACGAGGTCACTGACCCGCTGCGGCGGCAGCCCGGAGTACGCCGCCAGCTCGTCCAGACTGCGCGGTTCGGTCAGGTACGTCGTCCAGCCCTTATCGCGCAGCGCTGTGACCAGCGAGAGGATCTGGGCGCCGTCGACCCAGGCCTTCACCACATCGCGCGCCTGCCCGGCCAGCGCGAATCGTGCGAGTTGATCGTCTTGGTTGCTCACATGGACAGGATGCGGGAGCGCACCCGAAGTTCGCGGGAGCAGCAGTGACCCGCGTCACGCGGACAGTGACTGGTCCATCCGCAGGGAGTGGAACAACCGCAGGTTGTGCACCCGACCGTCGCGCAGGTGCTGCACCCAGACCACCGTCGGCGGGCAGTGCAACGGGTCCTCCGGCGGATTGATCAGGTCGATCTCGCTGACGGTCACGTCCCGACTGGCCAGCACGTTCGTCAGCTGGCCGCGGACGCCGTCCGAGATGTCTTCATACATACCGCGCAGAAACGAGCTGACGTCGCCGTCGCCACCGGACCAGCTGTACCGCGCGTCCGGCGTCCAGTACGCCGCCAGCGTCTCAGCCAGCGTCCCGCGCTCAGCGGCGTCCATCGTCTCGGCCACCTCACGCCAGCGGACGCCGGTCAGCGCGTCAGCATCGCCGTAGCTCGTGTCAGCCGTCGCCAGCAGGCTCGTCGACAGCTGCCCGCGCGCCTTCGCGAGCCGGCTCCGCACCGTGCCGACCGGGATGCCGCACGCGTCCGCAATGTCCTGGTACGCCGTGACACCGCTGAAGTGCCGCAGCATCATCACCAGTCGCAGCGGCGGTGACAGCTCCTCCAGCGCCCGCCACACCCAGTCCCGAGTGGCGTGCCGCTCGAGCGCCTGCGCGGGATCCGGCTCGGACGACGGCAGGACCGCGTGCAGCTGCTCGTCGAGGGGGAGTGGACGCCGGGCGCGCAGTTGCGTCCGGCAAGCATTCCGGACGACCTGCCGCAACCAGGCCCCGGCCGCGGCCGGCTCCCGGACGTCGCCGATCCGGGCCAGCGCGACCGTCATCGCCTCCTGGACGGCGTCGTCCGCGTCCGGGCCGGGACCGAGGACGGAGATCGCCACCGCGGTCATCCCGGGCCGGTGCCGCGCGAGCAGGCTGCCGAGCGCCCCGATGTCGCCGGACTGGGCGGCCCGGACCAGATCGGTGTCCATACCGCCACGATAGCGACCGCCCGGAATCCGCCATCCGGGACCGCCGTTTCGGCATCCGGACGACGAGTGGCACCATGGACGAAGTCGTTCGCAGCGAGATTTTGGAGATCGTCGTGCCTGAGCTGAGGTCCCGAACCGTCACCCACGGCCGCAACATGGCGGGCGCCCGCGCCCTCATGATGGCCTCCGGCGTCGACCGCGGGGACTTCGGCAAGCCGATCATCGCGGTCGCCAACAGCTTCACCGAGTTCGTCCCCGGCCACACCCACCTGGCGCCGGTCGGCCGAATCGTGTCCGAGGCGATCCAGGCCGCCGGCGGGATCGCCCGCGAGTTCAACACGATCGCCGTCGACGACGGGATCGCGATGGGCCACGGCGGCATGCTCTACAGCCTGCCCTCGCGGGACCTGATCGCCGACTCGGTCGAGTACATGGTCGAGGCGCACTGCGCGGACGCGCTGATCTGCATCTCGAACTGCGACAAGATCACCCCCGGCATGCTGATGGCCGCGCTGCGGCTGAACATCCCGACGGTGTTCGTCTCCGGCGGCCCGATGGAGGCCGGCCGGGCGACGCTCGTCGACGGCACCGTCCGCAAACTGGACCTGATCGACGCGATGTCCGAGGCCGTCAACGAGAACGTCTCCGACGAGGACATCGCGCGGATCGAGGAGAACGCCTGCCCGACCTGCGGCTCCTGCTCGGGGATGTTCACCGCGAACTCGATGAACTGCCTGACCGAGGCGATCGGCCTGTCGCTGCCCGGTAACGGCTCGGTGCTGGCCACCCACACCGCGCGCCGGGCCCTCTACGAGAACGCCGGCCGCACGGTCGTCGAGATCACCAAGCGGTACTACGAGACCGACGACGCGACCGTGCTGCCGCGCAACGTCGCGTCCCGGGCCGCGTTCGAGAACGCGATGGCGCTCGACATCGCGATGGGCGGCTCGACGAACACGATCCTGCACCTGCTGGCCGCGGCCCAGGAGGCGCAGGTCGACTTCGACCTGGACGACATCAACGCCGTCTCGCGCCGGGTGCCCTGCCTGGCCAAGGTCGCGCCGAACGTCGCCCCCGGCGGCACGTACTACATGGAGGACGTGCATCGCGCGGGCGGCATCCCGGCCATCCTGGGCGAGCTCTACCGGGCCGGCCTGCTGAACGAGGACATCCACACCGTGCACAGCGCCTCTATCGGCGACTGGCTGAAGACCTGGGACGTGCGCAGCGGCTCGCCGTCGGCCGAGGCTGTCGAGCTGTGGCACGCGGCTCCGGGCTGCAAGCGGTCCGCGACGGCGTTCTCGCAGTCCGAGCGCTGGGACACCCTCGACACCGACGCGGCCGGCGGCTGTATCCGCGACCTCGAGCACGCCTACTCCCAGGACGGCGGTCTGGCCGTCCTCAAGGGCAACCTGGCCGTAGACGGCTGCGTCGTGAAGACGGCCGGCGTCGACGAGTCGATCTGGACCTTCCAGGGGCCCGCGGTCGTCTGCGAGTCGCAGGACGAGGCCGTCGAGAAGATCCTCGCCAAGCAGGTCCAGCCCGGTGACGTCGTCGTGATCCGCTACGAAGGCCCCAAGGGCGGCCCGGGGATGCAGGAGATGCTCTACCCGACGTCCTTCCTGAAAGGACGCGGCCTGGGCAAGGTCTGCGCGCTCGTCACCGACGGCCGCTTCTCCGGCGGTACGTCGGGGCTCTCGATCGGCCACGCTTCGCCGGAGGCCGCCTCGGGCGGCACGATCGCGCTGGTCCAGGACGGCGACCAGATCCGGATCGACATCCCGAGCCGCTCGATCGAGCTGCTCGTCGACGACGCCGAGCTGACGGCCCGGCGCGCGGCGCTCGGCGGCGTCTACGCGCCGAAGAGCCGCGAGCGCAAGGTCTCCCAGGCGCTGCGGGCCTACGCCGCGATGGCGACCAGCGCCGACAAGGGCGCCGTCCGCGACGTCAGCAAACTGGGTTAGATCTCCAGGTCGAACGCGAGGTTGATCGCCTCGGCCAGGGCCGGTTCCTGGTCGGGGTGCAGATAGCCGATCAACCGGCCCAGCTGGGACTTCGGGATCGTCTGGATGTTGTCGCAGGAGATCGCGCTGGGGTGGTCGAGCCCGTTCTGCGGGCCGACCAGCACCTCGGTGGACAGGCCGCGGATCGTGCTGGTGATCGGCGCGACGGTCACGTTCGTCAGCCGCGGCCGGATCAGCTCCCGGGTCAGGACGACGACGGGCCGCGGTTTGTCCAGCAGTGCGATGTGCAGCGGCCGCATCTCAGTCGAGGTCGGTCAGGACGGTGCTGGACGCCGAAGCGGTCATTCCCTCGAATTCGGGGTAGTCGCCGTGCTCGGCCAGGATCGCCAGGTCGCGGGCGGCCAGCGCCCGGCGGCGCTCGCGCTCCATCGCCCGGGCGACCACGGACGCCCGGCTGGTGGCCTGATCGGTCGCGACCAGCTCGTCCATGAACTCGACCAGGTCATCGGGCAGCCGCACGGTGATCTGTTTGCTCATACCAAAACCATACCGCCCCGGGATGCACCCCGCCAGGAGTCAGTTCGGCGACATCGTCGACCAGCTCAGGTCGGTGGCCGGGAGCGAGGGCAGCGCGGCGATCGCGGACAGCTCGGTGTCGAGCAGGCCGATCAGCTGGGACAGCCGGGTGGTGGTGTCGGTGGCCTCGAGCAGCTTCTGCCGATCCGGCGTCAGCAGCGTGGTGGCGGCCGACATCAGGTAGGACAGCGTGCTCGGGTCGTCGGGCAGGTCGCCGATGTGCAGCCCCGGGCGGCTGATGGTCGTGACGGCCTCGGCGTACCGGCGGAAGCGCTCGACGGCGATCATCGCCGTCCCGAGCGGGTCGTCGCCCAGCTCCTCGGGCAGCCACTCGACGTCGGCGACCAGGTAGTCGCCGGCGCCGTCCAGCTCGGCGACCTTGAACCGGCGGCTGCCGGTCAGCGTGATCTCGACCGGGCCGTCGTCGTCGGCGTCCAGGGTGATCTCGGAGATCGTCGCCGAACAGCCGGTCCCGTACAGCGAGCGGAAGACCCGCTCGCCGAGCTCGTACCCGTCCCGGACGGCGAGCGCGCCGCAGACCAGCTCGCCGCCGTTCTCGACCAGGTCCCGGATCACGGCGCGGCCCTGCACGTCGGTCACCGGGATCGGAAGCACCAGCCCGGGGAAGATCACCGTTTCGACAGTGAGCAGTGGCAGGCGGGAGTCCATATCAAGGAGCCTAGTGGACAACGCACCTCATCACGCGGCGTCACCGCGCCGTTCCGCCCGCCGGATGGATATGCGGTCAGGGGAGCGGAGCGTGAGCACTAGACTGGGCCCATGATTCGCCGCGTCGACCTGCGGGGACGAGTGGCGGCCGGTGAGGTCTTCGACCTCCACGCCGAAGTGAGCGCCCTGGTCCCCCGAGCCGTGTTCGACGTCGAGAAGGCTCTCGACGTCGTCCGACCGATCTGTCTGGACGTCCGTCATCGCGGGCTGGCGGCGATCCGGGAGTACGGCGAGAAGTTCGACCACGTCCGGGTGGACGACGTGCGCGTCCCGGCGGCGGCGCTGAAGACGGCGCTGGAGGAGCTGGACCCGGTGGTCCGGTCCGCGTTCGAGGAGGCGATCCGGCGGGTCCGCGAGGTCTCCGAGGACGAGCTGACCGCGGATATCGAGTCCGAGCCCGCGCCGGGTGGCCGGGTCACGCAGCGGTTCGTCCCGGTCCAGCGCGTCGGGCTGTACGTGCCGGGCGGCCGCGCGCCGCTGGCGTCGTCCGTCGTGATGAACGTCGTCCCCGCGCAGGTGGCCGGCGTGCCGTCGCTGGCGGTGGCATCCCCGCCGCAGAAGGAGTTCGGCGGTCTGCCGCACCCGACGGTGCTGGCCGTCTGCGAAATGCTCGGGATCACCGAGGTCTACGCGATGGGCGGCGCGCAGGCGATCGCCGGATTCGCTTACGGCTTCGACGGCTGCCGCAAGGTCAACCTGATCACGGGTCCCGGCAACATCTATGTCGTTGCCGCGAAGCGCTTTCTGCTCGGCGAGGTCGGGATCGACTCCGAGGCCGGCCCGACCGAGATCGCGATCCTGGCCGATGACAGCGCGGACGCGCGACACGTCGCGGCCGACCTGATCAGTCAGGCCGAACACGACCCGATGGCGGCGTCCGTCCTGGTCACCCCGAGCGAGACGCTCGCCGCGGCGGTCGCGGCCGAGCTGCCCGCGCAGGTCGCCGCGACCAGGCACAGCGAGCGCGTCACCGAGGCGCTGACCGGTCAGCAGTCCGCGATCGTCCTCGTCGACGACCTCGACCAGGGCGCCGCCGTCGTGGATGCGTACGCCGCCGAACACCTCGAGATCCAGACCGTGGACGCCGAGGAGCGGGCTGGTCAGATCACCAATGCGGGTGCGATCTTCGTCGGCGGCTGGTCCCCGGTCTCGCTGGGCGACTACTGCGCCGGCTCGAACCACGTCCTGCCGACCGCGGGCTGCGCCTGCCACTCGTCCGGCCTGTCCGTGCGCAGCTTCCTCAAAGCCGTGCACGTCATCAACTACTCGCGCGCCGCGCTCGAGGACGTCGCCGGGCATGTCGTTGCCCTGGCCAACGCCGAAGACCTGCCCGCGCACGGCGCCGCCGTCTCGATCCGCTTCCCCGGAGCCAGCTGATGGGGCGCTTCGACGGTCTGCCGATCCGTGACGAGCTCAAGAGCTTCGAGCCGTACGGCGCACCGCAGCTCGACGTACCGGTGCTGCTGAACGTCAACGAGAACCCGTACGGTCCCAGCGAGGAGGCGGTTGCCGACATCGCCAACTCGGTCGCGGCCGCGGCCCGGGGGCTGAACCGCTACCCGGATCGCGAGTTCCTCGAGCTGCGGGCCGATCTGGCGGCCTACCTCGGCCGGGAGTCCGGCGCGCAGCTGACGGCCGAGCAGATCTGGGCGGCCAACGGCTCCAACGAGGTCATGCTGCATCTGTTGCAGGCCTTCGGCGGCCCGGGCCGCAAGGCGCTCTCGTTCGCCCCGACCTACTCGATGTACCCGGAGTACGCGCGGGACACCAACACCGCCTGGGTCACCGGCCGCCGCGCCGAGGACTTCACCCTCGACCAGAGCAAGGCGCTGGCCGCGATCTCGCGGCACCGCCCGTCCGTCGTCCTGCTCGCCTCGCCGAACAACCCGACCGGGACGGCGCTGCCGATCCAGGTCGTCGAGGCGCTGGCGGCGCGGACGGCGGCGATCGGCGCGGTGCTCGTCGTCGACGAGGCGTACGGCGAGTTCCGCCGGGCCGGGACGCCGAGCGCCCTGTCCCTGTTGCCGTCGTACCCGAATCTGGCCGTCGCGCGGACGATGTCGAAGGCGTTCGCATTGGCCGGCGGCCGGGTCGGATACCTTGCCGCGAGCAACCAACTGGTCGACGCGCTGCGGATCGTCCGGCTGCCGTACCACCTGTCCGCGGTCACGCAGGCCGTCGCGCGGGCCGCGCTCCGGCACTCCGACGAGCTGCTCGGCCGCGTCGAGCAGCTGCGCACCGAGCGGGACGAGACCGTCAGCTGGTTGCGCGGCCTCGGCCTGCGCGCGGTCGACTCCGACGCGAACTTCGTCCTGTTCGGCCTCTTCGCCGATCGGCACGCGGTCTGGCAGGCCCTGCTGGCGGACGGCGTCCTGATCCGCGAAACCGGGCCGGACGGCTGGCTGCGGGTCTCCATCGGCACCGGCGCCGAGATGGCCGCGTTCCGCGCTTCCCTGGAGCGCATCCTCAAGACAGACACCGGAAGGCTGCTATGACGCGCACTGCACGGATCGATCGCGAGACCAGTGAGTCGAAGGTTCTGGTCGAGCTGGACGTCGACGGCACCGGCCGGGCCGACATCTCGACCGGGGTCGGGTTCTACGACCACATGCTGAACGCGCTGGCCAAGCACGCGCTGCTCGACCTGACCGTGAACACGGTCGGCGACCTGGAGATCGACGCGCACCACACGGTCGAGGACACCGCCATCGGTATCGGCCAGGCGCTCAAGGAGGCGCTCGGCGACAAGCGCGGCATCCGCCGGTTCGGCGACGCGACCGTCCCGCTGGACGAGGCGCTCGTGCACTGCACGGTCGACCTGTCCGGCCGCCCGTACTGCGTGCACACCGGTGAGCCCGACGGGCAGATCTACGCGATCATCGGCGGCGATTACGCCGGTTCGCTGACCCAGCACGTCTTCGAGACACTCGCGTTCAACGCCGCGATCTGCATCCACATCCGGGTGCTGTCCGGCCGCGATCCGCACCACATCGTCGAGGCGCAGTTCAAGGCGTTCGCCCGCGCGCTCCGCGCTGCCGCCGAGCTGGATCCGCGGCAGCCCGGCATCCCGTCCACCAAGGGCGCGCTGTGACGAAGAAGGTCGTCCTGCTCGACTACGGCTCGGGCAACATCCGCTCGGGGGAGCGGGCGCTGCAGCGCGTCGGCGCCGACGTCACCGTCACCTCCGACTACGACGAAGCGCTGAACGCCGACGGCCTGCTGGTCCCCGGCGTCGGCGCGTTCGCCGCATGTATGACCGGGCTCAAGTCCGTCCGCGGTGACGAGCTCGTCGACCGCCGGCTGACCGGCAGCCGCCCGGTGCTCGGGATCTGCGTCGGGATGCAGATCCTGTTCGCCCGCGGGATCGAGCACGGCGTCGAGACCGACGGCTGCGAGCAGTGGCCGGGCACGGTCGAGCGGCTCCGGTCCGAGCAGCCCGTTCCGCACATGGGCTGGAACACGATCGACGTCCCGGCCGGTACCAGCCTGTTCGACGGCGTCGAGAAGGAGCGGTTCTACTTCGTCCACTCCTACGGCGTCCGGAGCTGGGAGTTGACCGACACCCGCGAGTCCGTGACCCCGCTGGTGACCTGGACGGAGTACGGCGGCGA
Source organism: Kribbella sp. NPDC104218 (assembly GCF_055584105.1). Lineage (NCBI taxonomy): Bacteria > Bacillati > Actinomycetota > Actinomycetes > Propionibacteriales > Kribbellaceae > Kribbella > Kribbella sp. NPDC104218. The sequence goes on along the minus strand of NZ_JBVJMQ010000002.1, from coordinate 228,658 downwards.
CCGCTTCGTGGCCGCCGTCGAGAACGGCCCGCTGACCGCGACGCAGTTCCACCCGGAGAAATCCGGGGACGCCGGTGCGACCGTCCTGGAGAACTGGGTTCGCTCGCTCTGATACCAGTTGTCTCACTGGTTTAGCACCTGATACCGGTCACGGTTCGGGTGGCACTGCCCCTTTACCTGGGCGCGAGGTCTTCTCAGGTGACCAAAAGTGCTGTCACACTCACTCGCCAAGGTCATGGGAACCGTCGGGGATCCGGGAGGCCGGGTGCTTGCTGCGAAGAACCTCGAGGTCGTCTACGACGACGTGATGCTGGTGCTGCGGGGCGTCGGCCTGGAGATCCCGCAAGGGCGGATCGTCGCCCTGCTGGGGGCCAACGGCGCCGGCAAGTCCACCTTGCTGCGCGCGCTGTCGGGGCTGCTCGACGTCCATGACGGCGCGGTCCGGCGCGGGTCGATCACGCTGGACGGCGAGCCGATCCACGGCTACGGCGCCAGCCGGATCGCTGCCCTGGGCATCAAACAGGTCCTGGAGGGCCGGCGGATCCTCGCCGACCTGACCGTCGAGGAGAACCTGCGGATCGGCGGGCACGTCACGCCGCGCGCGATCCGGGCCAACCTCGACCGGACGTACGAGCTGTTCCCGGTGCTGGCCGGGCGGCGGCACCGGACGGCCGGCTACCTGTCCGGCGGTGAGCAGCAGATGCTCGCGATCGGCCGGGCCCTGATGTCGGACCCGGCGTACCTGCTGCTCGACGAGCCGAGCCTCGGGCTGGCGCCGCTGATCGTCCAGCAGATCCGGGACGTGATCGTGCGGATCAACGAGCAGGGGACGACCGTGCTGCTGGTCGAGCAGAACGCAGCGATGGCGTTGTCGATCGCCGAACACGGCTATGTGCTGGAGAACGGCTCCGTCGTGATGGACAAACCCGCGGCCGAGCTGCTCGCGGACGGCGACGTCCGCGAGTTCTACCTGGGGCTCGGGGCCGAGGGCGCGGTGAAGTCGTTCCGCGACGTGAAGCACTACCGGCGGCGGAAGCGGTGGTTGTCATGACGGAGCCGGTGCTCAGTTTCGACGACGTCCGGCTCGGCTTCGCCGGTGTCACGGCGCTCGACGGCGTCAGCTTCACGGTGAACCCGGGCGAGCTGTTCGCGGTGATCGGCCCGAACGGCGCCGGCAAGACCTCGATCTTCAACGTGCTCTCCGGCGTCTATCGGCCGCAGCGCGGCTCGGTCCGCTTCGAGGGCGCCGAGCTGATCGGACGCCGTCCGCACGCCATCGCGCGGCTCGGCGTCGCCCGGACCTTCCAGAACATCGAGCTGTTCGCGAACCTCACCGTGCTGGACAACCTGATGCTCGGCCGGCATCACCATCACCCGTACGGCGTGCTCGCGGCCTTCGGCTGGCTCGGCAAGGCGAGGCGCAGCGAGCTGGCCAACCGGCTGGCCGTCGAGGAGATCATCGACTTCCTCGAGCTGGCCCAGTGGCGGCGGTTGCCGGTCGGTCTGTTGCCGTACGGCGTCCAGAAGCGCGTCGAGCTCGGCCGGGCCCTGGCCGGGGAGCCGAAACTGCTGCTGCTCGACGAGCCGGTGGCCGGGATGAACCTGGAGGAGACCGAGGACATGGCCCGGTTCGTCCTCGACATCCGCGACGAGCTCGGGCTGCCGATCATCATGGTCGAGCACGACATGGGCCTGGTGATGGATCTGGCCGACCGGATCATGGTGATCGACTTCGGCCGGCCGATCCGGACCGGCACCCCGCCGGAGGTGGCCGGCGACCCGGAGGTGATCCGCGCCTATCTCGGCGCCGAGCATCGGGAGGCCGGATGACCGCCACGATCGCCACCCGGGTCCGGGACCGGGCCGCCGCGACCCCGGAGGTGATCGCCTTACGGGAGAAGGATCTGGGCATCTGGCAGCAGGTCAGCTGGTCGGAGTACTGGCGGACGGCCGAGCTGGCCGGGCACGCGCTCCTTGCCCTCGGCATCGAACCGGGCGACCGGATCGCCGTGCACTCCGACAACCGTCGCGAGTGGCTGTACGCCGATGTCGCGACGGTCGCCGTCGGCGCCGCGACCGTCGGCCTCTACCCGACCAACCCGGTCGCCGAGGTCGCCTACCTGCTCCGGCACTCCGGGGCCCGGGTGCTGATCGCGGAAGACCAGGAACAGGTCGACAAAGCGCTCGCTGCAGGCGACCTGCCCGCCCTGGAACGGATCGTGTACGTCGAGCCGCGCGGCATCCGCAACCGGTACGACGATCCGCGGTTGCTCGCCTGGCCCGATTTCCTTGCCCTCGGCAAGGAGCACCAGGAACAGCACCCGGACGCCGTTGCCCGCCGGATGGAGCGCTGCCAGCCGAACGACGTGGTCACCGTGATCTACACCTCCGGGACGACCGGCCCGCCCAAGGGCGCGATGCTCACCGCGGCGAATGTCGAGTTCGCGATCCAGGAGCTGATCGAGCGCGGCGGGTTCGCCTCGCCGCCGCCGTCCGCCCGGGACTGCGTGCTGTCGTACCTGCCGTTGTGCCATGTCGCCGAGCGGATCTTCAGCACCTGGTTCGGCGCGGGTGCGGGCGTCTGCGTGCACTTCGCCGAATCGATCGAGACGGTGGCGGCCAATCTGCGCGAGGTGCAGCCGACGATCCTGTTCGGCGTCCCGCGGATCTGGGAGAAGATCGCGGCCGGGGTGCAGATCCGGATCGACTCCGCGGACCCGATCAAACGCCGGGTCGGCGGGTTCTGGTTGCGCCGCGCCGACTGGATCGGCGGCGTGCTCGCGGCCAACGCGGGCCGGCACAGCACGGCGTCCCGGATCGTCTACGGCATCGGCTGGCTGTTCTGCTACCGCGCGCTGCTCGACCGGGTGGGGCTGCGCGAGGTCCGGTACGCCGCGTCCGGCGCGGCGCCGATCGCGCCCGAGGTGCTCCGGTTCTTCATGGGGCTCGGCGTCCCGATGCACGAGGTGTACGGGATGACCGAGAACACCGCCGTCGCGACGGCGAACCGGCCCGGCCGGGTCAAGGTCGGCACGGTCGGCGAGGCGCATCCGAGTGTCGAGGTCCGGATCGACGAGCTGACCGGCGAGATCCAGACCCGGCACCTGGGCACCTTCGCGGGCTACTGGCAGGATCCGGCGGCGACCAAGGCGGTGCTCGGCGCGGACGGCTGGCTGCGCACCGGCGACGTGGGGGAGTGGGTCGACGGCACGCACCTGCGGATCACCGACCGGATGAAGGACATCATCATCACCGCGGGCGGGAAGAACATCGCGCCGTCCGAGCTGGAGAACGCGCTGAAGGCGTCGCCGTACATCAAGGAGGCGCTGGTGGTCGGCGACCGCCGCCGGTTCCTGGCAGCGCTGATCGGCATCGAGCCGGACACCGTCGGCCACTGGGCGCAGACGCGGCGGCTGGCCTACACGACGTACGCCGACCTGGCCGCCAAACCGGAGGTGGTCGCGCTCGTGCAGACGGTCGTCGACGACGTCAACGTCCGGTTCGCCACCGTCGAGCAGGTGCGCTCGTTCCGGCTGCTGCCGAAGCTGCTGGACCACGAGGACGGCGAGCTGACCGCGACCCAGAAGCTGAAACGGTCGGCCGTCCTGCGCTCGTTCGAGGGCCTGGTCGAGGCCATGTACGCGAAGGAGGCGCGGTGAACGAGTTCCTCGCGACCGTCGTGCGCGGCCTCGGCAGCGGGTCGATCTACGCCCTGCTGGCGCTGGGGTTCGTGATCGTCTACAAGTCCATGCGGGTGATCAGCTTCGCCCAGCCGGCCTTCATGATGACCGGCAGCCTGCTGGTCGGCTACCTGGTGCTGTCGATGAACTTCTTCCTCGCCGTCCTGATCGCCCTGCTGCTGACCGCGCTGCTCGGCGCGGGGGTCGAGCGGCTCGCGTTGCGCCCGATGATCGGCAAACCGGTCTTCGTACTCGCGATCGTCACCCTCGGCGTCGACATCGTCGTCCGCACGGTGGTGAACTCGTTCATCGGCCTCGACATCCGCCAGATGGGCGACCCCTGGGGCCTGCGCCAGCTCGACGTCCTCGGCGTGCAGATCGACCAGCGCCACCTGGCCACCCTGGTCACCACGCTCGTCGTGGTGGCCGTGCTCTTCGCCTTCTACCGCTGGTCCCGCACCGGGCTGGCGATGCGCGCGGCGTCGTCCGACCAGGAGGTCGCGCTCGCCCAGGGCATCTCGGTCGCGCGCGTCTTCTCCCTCTCCTGGGCCCTCGCCGCGGCCCTGGCCGGTCTGGCCGGCGTCTTCCTCGCCACCGGTATCGGCCTCGAACAGAACCTCTGGCTCACCGCCCTCAAAGCCCTACCGGTCATCATCCTCGGCGGCCTCGACTCGCTCGGCGGCGCCGTCCTCGCCGGTCTCGCGATTGGCGTCGTCGAAGCCCTGGTCGGCAGCTACGGCGGCGATCTCCATCCCGTCTTCGGCGGCGACTTCTTCCTCGTCGTCCCCTACCTGCTGATGCTCCTCGTCCTCCTCGTCAGACCCTACGGCCTGTTCGGAACCCGAGAGGTGGAACGCATATGAGCCGGCCACTGCTCTACCTGTCGTATCGGCAGGACATGGCGTTGCTGAACACCGGGGCCAAGCGGGGGTGGACGGCGGTGCTGGTGGTGGGTGGGCTGGGGTTGCCGTTCGTGGTGCAGGACGATCTGTTGATCGTGCTGGCCACGGCTTGGGTGGCGGCGATCGGGGCCATCGGGCTGAACATCGTGACGGGGTACGGCGGGCAGGTGTCGTTGGGACATGCGTTCTTCCTGGCGATCGGGGCGTACACGGCGGCGGCGATCTCGGGGGATCCGGACAGTACGCGGCTGATCGGGTTCGGGATCACCTCGTTGCCGGTGTGGTTATTGGCGGCGGGGTTGGTGGCGGGGCTGGCCGGGCTGATCGTTGCGCCGTTGGCGGCTCGGCTGCGGGGGTTGTATCTGGCGGTGGTGACGCTGGGGCTGGTGTTCATCGGGGAGCACGTGTTCAAGCATTGGCGCGAGTTGACCGGTGGCGTCGGGGTCGGCCGACCGGCCGCGGTGCCGGAGTTGTTCGACTTGCAGTTCGCGGTGGACGGCGCGTTCTTCACCAAGGCGCAGAAGCTGTACCTGCTGATGCTCGTGCTGCTGGTGATCTTCGGCGTCCTGGCGCGCAATCTGGTCCGGTCGCGGATCGGGCGGGCGCTGGCCGCGGTCCGGGACCGGGATCTGGCCGCGGCGGTGATCGGGGTCGACGTGACCCGCTACAAGATGATCGCGTTCGCGGTGTCGTCGTTCTACGCCGGCGTCGCGGGCGCCCTGCTGTACGTGATGATCGGCTTCGTCGAGCCCGGGTCGTTCAACCTGGCGATGTCGGTGCAGTACATCGCGATGATCCTGATCGGCGGTGTCGCGACCATCTCGGGGTCGGTCCTCGGCGCCGTGTTCATCACGCTGCTGCCCCGGGTCACCCGGGAGCTGCCGGCGGTGCTGCCGTTCGTCAGCAGCAGCCCGGGCTCGGGCGGCATCACGGTCTTCCAGGTCGAGACGATTCTCTACGGCCTGCTGATCATCGGATTTCTCGTCTTCGAACCGCGGGGGCTGTTCGGGATCTGGACCCGGCTCCGCACCTACTGGAAAGCGTGGCCGTTCTCGCACTGAAGGAGCAACGATGAATATTCGGAGGGGAATCGCCGTCACGCTGGTCGTGGCGCTGGCCGTGCTGACGGGGTGCCGCAACGACGCCCCGCAGACGCAGGAGGGCGCCACCGGCGTCAAGTTCGACGTCGGCGTCACCAAGGAGCCGTGCCCGGCCGCGGTCGACCAGGCCAAGGGCTGTATCTACCTGGGCTCGATCTCGGATCTGACCGAGGGCCCGTTCAAGGCGCTCGGCGTCCCGATCACCGCCAGCCAGAAGGCGTTCTGGCAGCGGGTCAACGAAGCCGGCGGGATCGGCGGCTTCGAGGTCGACGTGACCAAGTACGTCAAGGACAACAAGTACAACCCGCAGATCCACAACGAGGTGTACGCCGAGATCAAACCCGATGTGCTCGGGCTGACCCAGACCCTCGGCTCACCGACCACCACGGCGATCCTCGGCGACCTCAAGTCCAGCGGGGTGATCGGCGTCCCGGCGTCCTGGACGTCGGCGTGGGCGTTCGAGGACGTGATCCTGGAGTCGGGGACGAACTACTGCTTCGAGTCGATGAACTCGGTCGACTTCGGCGCCGAGACGCTCAAGGCCAAGAGCGTGGCCGCGGTGCACTTCCCCGGTGACTACGGCGACGACGCGGCGGCCGGGACGAAGGTCGCGGCAGAGGCCAACGGGATGACGTTCACCGACATCCCGACCGCACCGGGGCAGGAGAACCAGGGCGCGGCGATCCAGAAGCTGCTCGCCGCCAAACCTGATCTGGTCATCCTCAGCACCGGCCCGACCGAGGCGGCCACGATCGTCGGCGGCGCCGCGCAGAACGGCTTCAAGGGCCAGTTCATCGGCAGCAGCCCGACCTGGAACCCGGCGCTGCTGAAGAGCCCGGCCGCACCCGCGCTGACCGCGCTCTACCGGCAGTCCGGTCCGTGGGCGCCGTACGGGACCGACACCGCCGGTCACAAGGCGCTGGCGGCCGCGCTGGACCCGGCGACCTTCAAGGCCGCGCCGAACGACGGCTACACCGCGGGCTGGGTCTGGTCGTATCCGATGAAGGCGGCGCTGCAGAAGGCCGTCGACGCCAAGGACCTGACGCGGGCCGGGCTGCTGGCCGCGGTCAAGTCGCTGGAGACCGTGGACTACGAGGGCATGCTCCCGGCCGCGGCCGGGAAGTTCGGCGGCGCGCCGAACGACCGGGTGTTCCGGCAGAGCCTGATCTCGAAGGTCGACCCGTCGGCGCCGACCGGGGTGGTCGTGGAGAAGGACTTCTTCACCGGGAAGACGGCGACCGGCTACGAGTTCAGCAAGCCCTGTTATCAGTGACCCACTCTTGATGTTTGTCAGGTGTTTACCGTACGTTCACTGGCGACCACTGCTTGTCCAGGAGCCAGGAGGCCGCCCATGTCCGAGTTGTCCAGACGTCAGTTCGTCGGCACCGCCGCCGCGGCCGGAGTCACGGTCGCGGTAGCGGGGTCGGTGGAGGCGCTGTACACGGCCCAGCCTGCGCTCGGGACGTCCGGTCCGAAGATCGGCTACGGGCCGCTGATCGAGGACCCGGACGGGATGCTCGACCTGCCGCGCGGCTTCCGGTACGAGATCCTGTCCCGCGAGGGCACGGTCCGCGCCGACGGGCTGAAGACGCCGAGCCGCTTCGACGGGATGGGCGCCTTCCCGGACCGGCACGGCGGCGCCCGGCTGGTCCGCAACCACGAGTGCAGCCCGACGTCCACGATCAAGGTGGTCGCGCCGCCCGAGCGCACCTACGACCCGGGCGCGGCCGGCGGCACCAGCACCTTGGTCGTGGACCGGCACCTGAACTCGACCAAGGAGTACGTCAGCCTCGGCGGGACGGCGATCAACTGCTCCGGCGGGATCACCCCGTGGCGCACCTGGCTGACCTGCGAGGAGACCGAGCTCAAGGCCGGCGAGAGCGGCTACACCAAGGACCACGGGTTCATCTTCGAGGTCGACCCGTACGACGACCGCCGCAACCGGAACCCGTTCGCGCTGAAGGAGATGGGCCGGTTCCAGCACGAGGCGGTCGCGATCGACCCGGCGACCGGCATCGTCTACGAGACCGAGGACGCGTTCGTCGCGCCGCTCGGCGGTTTCTACCGCTTCCTGCCGAACCGGCCGCGCGGCGGCTGGGGCTCACTGCGCGCGGGCGGCGTCCTGGAAGCGATGTACATCCCCGGCCTGCCGGACCTGTCGGTCGTCCAGGAGGCCGGCACGGTCTTCCGCGGCGTCAAGTGGCTCAAGGTGCCGGACCCGCTGGCCAAGACCGAGTCGGTCCGCTCGCAGGACTACGGCAAGCAGATCACCGGCGGCTACAAACTCGAGGGCTGCTGGTGGGGCACCCGGGACCGCTGCGTGTACTTCGTCTCGTCGTTCGCGACCGTTGAGCTCGGGTCCAAGGTCGCGCACAACGGCCAGGTCTGGCGCTACGACCCGCGGAAGCACACGCTCCGCCTCGAGGTGATCTTCAAGCGCCACGAGCCGGGCACCGAGCCCGAGTACGACTCCCCGGACAACATCACGATGTCGCCGTACGGCGGGCTGATGATGTGCGAGGACGGTCTCGGCGAGCAGCACATCCTCGGCACCACCGAGGACGGCGAGGTCTTCAAGTTCGCCAAGAACACCGTCAACATCGGCTCGCCCGAGGAGCCGGAGTACGGCGAGCTGACCGGCGTCGGCTTCTCCGCCGACGGCCGGACGATGTTCTTCAACGTCTACAACCCCGGGATCACCTACGCGATCACCGGGCCCTGGCGCCGTCGGCGCTAGGCGACCGGGCGCACGTACACCCACGCGCCGTTCTCGCGGGTGAAGTAGCTGTTCTCGTACTGCGCGCCGGCCTGGTGGTCGGCACGGAACTCGACGGTCCCCTCGCTGTGGAAGGGGCTCCCGTCGGTCGTGCCGAGGATCGTCAGGCCGGTCCAGTGCCGGTCCGGGACCAGCTGCAGCCCGAGCGGCCGGGTCGTGGAGTGCCACGTCCGCAGCAGGTAGCCGGTGTCACCGAGGACGAAGGCGGCGTACCGCGAGCGCATCAGCTGCTCGGCGGTCGCGGCGGTCTCCGGGCCGGTGTGGAAGCGGCCGCAGCAGTCGGCGTACGCCGCCGGGAGGCCGCACGGGCAGGTTTCGGACGTCGGGGCCATCCGCGCATTTTCGCATTCGAGCCACGACCGGGCGGTGGTGGGCCGCCCGGCCGTGCGCCGTCACGGCGTCTCGATCACGATCTCGGCCTCCATCTCCAGCACCCGCTGGTAGTCCTCGTCCAGCGTCTGCGGATCACTGTGGATCAGGATCACCCAGGCCAAACAGGTGAACAGATCGACCGTCGCCGGGACGACGGCGTCCTCCTCGTGCAGGACCTTCCACCAGTGGAAGGACTTGAGCTCCTCGATCCCGTCGAACACCTCGCGGTTGCGGAAGTAGCCCTCCTGCGGCGCGATGATGAAGATGCCGCGCAGGTGCTGGACCAGGTCGAACCCGTCCCGCACCTCGCCGCGCACCCGGTGCGCGACCGTCCGCTTGATGTGGTTGTCGCCGGTGGCCAGCTCGCTGACCATCTGATGCCCGCCGCCGGCCGGGCGGGCCGCGACCTCGATCAGCCGCGGACCGTCGGCCGTCATCATCACCTCGACGTGCCCGCAGCCGATCCGGATGCCGACGGCGTCCAGGACCTGCTGCGTGTACGGCCACAGGGCCTGTACCTCGGGGTCGTCCTCGGTCAGGAAGTCGATCCGCCGGTAGATGCCGATCTTGTCGCCGCGGCCGACCTTCGTGTACCGGCAGACGTCGACGAGCGCGTGCTTGCCGTCGACGCTGTAGGTGTCGACCAGGTACTCCGTCCCTTCGGCGTACTCCTGGATCAGGACGGCGTCGTTGGTCAGGCCCATCTTGTTGGTGCGTCCGAGCACCCGGCCGAACCGCTCCCGCCAGTCGCCGCCCTCGAAGACGACGTACACCTCGTCACCCGCGGCGCTCTTCGGCGGCTTGATCACCAACCGCTTCCCGAGCAGGTCGTTGGCCCGCAGCCACTCCTCGGCCTCGCCCTCGTCGGCGGTCAGCACCTGCCGCAACCTCGGGACGCCGGCCGCGGTCAGGGCCTGCGCCATGTCCCACTTGTCCCGGCGTGACGACGCCAGCTCGGGCACATTGCCCGTGCCGGGCAGCAGGATCTCGATCAGCTGGTCACACAGCTCGACCCCGCTCTCGGCGCCCGGGACGAGGAACTCGGGCTCGTACTGGCGCAGCTCGTCCGCCAGCGCCTGCACGTCGCCGGTGAAGTAGTGCACGTGGTCGGAGTCCTCCGGGTGCCAGCTGCCGGTGAACGCCGGCGGCGGCTCCGGCCCGCTCAGGACCGCGACCGGGATCCGGCCCGCGGCCCGGAACGCGGCCGGGTACTCCTGTCCGGTCGACAACGGGTCGACGACGATCGCGTAGTCAGGCATGCTGTCCGCCTTCCAGGACGGTGGAGGTCTCGTCGGCCGGCTCCGGGGCCGGCGCCATTCCGAAGTAGGCGAGCACCAGGCCGATGGCGCCCAGGACGCCGCACCACAGCCAGACCTGGGTGCCGACGCTGTTCCAGGCCCAGACGCCGAGGAACGGGCCGAGCGCGGATCCGAGGCCGAACATCGCGTGCGCGCCGCCGACGTACCGGCCGAGCAGCGGCTTCGGCGCGGCCATGCCGGGGTAGGCGAACATGGTCGGCCCGCCGATGATCTCGGCCAGCGTCCACAGCAGCGTGCCGATCACGAAGATGGCCAGGCCGCCGGGCAGCGCGTAGAACGCGAGCCCGCCGCCGAGCAGCACGAAACCGATCATCGCGATCGTCCGGGCCGCCTTGTGCTGGACGTACTTGGTGACCAGCAGCTCGCAGGTGATCACGATGAAGCCGTTCAGCGCGACCATCGCGCTGTACCACCACGTCGAGAACCCGTCGGCGTTCATGTGCAGCGGCAGCACGGCCAGGTACTGCATGTAGATGGCCGCGTTGATGAACATGCAGAGCAGGAACAGCACGTACTTGTGGTCGCGCAGAACAGCGAGGTAGCTGCCCTTCGGCTCGGGCTCCGCGGTTTCGGTGGCGTCCGTCTCGGCCGCGGCGGGCTTGGACCGCTTCGGCAGCGCGACGATCGCGACCGCGGCGTACGCGAGGGCCGCGGCCGCCTCACCGATGAACAGCAGGTTCCACGAGACGGCGACCAGTGCGGCGCCGATCAGCGGGGCGGCCGTCGTCCCGAGATTCATCGCCAGCCGGTAGACGGCGAAGATCATCACCTGGCGGTTCTTCGGTGTCAGCTCGGTCAGCAGAGCTGCCGAAGCCGGCCGGTAGAACTGCCCGACCGCGCCGGCCAGGGCGACGACGACCACGATTGCCGCGTAGCTCGGCACGTAGGCGATCGCCAGCACGAACCCGGCCATGCCGAACATGCTGATCATCACCGCCGCGCGCGGGCCGACCCGGTCCGACAGCGAGCCGCCGATGATCAGGCCGACCACCGAGCCGGCGCCGTACACGCCGAGCGCGGTGCCGGCCTGGACCGGCGTGAAGCCCTTCGAGGTGGTCAGGAAGAGCACCAGGAAGACCTGCAGGAACCAGCCGAGCTTGTTCACGAAGACGCCGACCAGCAGCGCCTTCACCGGTGTCGGAGCCTCCCGGATGGTCTGCCAGATGCCGGTGCTCTCGTCGGTCTCGGTCATGCTGACGGCTCCTTCGGGTGCCCGCTCCAGCGCAGCGACTGCGCGGCGGCGTCCAGCCCGGCGCGGCTCTCGGCGAGGGAGCCGGAGACCGTGGTCGCGTAGGCGATCCGGCCCCACAGCGTGCCATCCGGCGGGGGACTGGTCGTCTGACCGGCCTCCATCAGGACGACGAGCTGGTCGATCGACTCCGGCAGCCCGGCCCGGTCGAACTCCACCGAGTCGAGCACGGTGTCGTTCTCGTCGACGTAGAAGAACCGGACGCCGCCGACCAGGGTGCGGTCGGGGGTGACGTCGGGCTGCCGGCCGCAGGCGACCGCGGCCGCGGCCAGGCCGGGGTCGGCGCCGGTCGCCTTGAGCCCGAGGTAGGGGATCAGGTCGCCGCCGATCCGGGCGTTGATCTCGATCACCTTCGGGCCGTCGGCCGTCATCATGATCTCGGTGTGCGTGACGCCGTCGGTGAACGCGATCGCCTTGTGCGCGTCGACGAGCACCTGGAGCAGCTGCTCGTCGGCCAGCAGCGGGTCGGCCGCGTCGACGAAGTGGCCGATCTCCTCGGCGTACGGCGGGTAGCCGAGCTCCTTGCGGGCCAGGCAGAACGGCGCGACCTGCCCGTGGAAGACCGCCGCGTCGATACTGATCTCGTAGCCGTCGGCGAACTCCTCGACCAGCACCTTCACGTCGTAGTGCGGCGCCTCGGGGACGGTCGTGTCGTGCGCGAACTCCCAGTTCGCCGTCAGCTCGGCGGCGTCGTTCACCTTGACCACGCCCAGGCTGGCCGCCAGCGCGCGCGGCTTCAGGATCACCGGGTAGCCGAGCTTCTCGGCGGTCGCGAGCGCCTCGTCGACCGTGTCGACCAGGACCGAGACCGGCTGCGGGACGCCGTGCTCCGCGAGCGCCGTCCGGGTCAGGTGCTTGTCCCGGCACCGGTTGATCATCGCGACGTCGCCGCCCGGCAGCCCGAGCGCCTCGGCCACATGGGCGGTCTGCAGGATCCGCGCCTCGTCCCAGCACAGGACGCCGTCCAGCGCGTCCCGGTCGTTCAGCGTGCGGGCCGCGGCGACCAGGGCGTCGGCGTCCAGCGTGGACTCCAGCACCGTCCAGCCGTCCAGGTACTCCTGCTCCCAGGTCGGCTCGGCGTGCAGGAACATGTGCAGCCGGTACTCCGGCGCGATCGACCGCAAGATGTACTCGCGGAACAGCCGCATGCCGGTGGCAACGACCAGTAGATGGGGTTTGTCGGACATCTCACACTTCCCTGACTGGACTGGGGATCTGACGGATCCGGCTGACGCCGCGACTGCCGTCGGCGCGCCGGAAGTGGTCGGTGACCAGGATGTTGCCCTGGGCATCGAATTCGGGAATGCTGTGGCAGGCGCCGCTGATCAGCTCACCGGTCTCGGTGAGCAGGCAGTACGACGCGTCGAAGCTGCCGTCGGCGCGCAGCCGGCCGACCAGCCGGCCGCTGCGCAGCGTGCCGCCGGCATAGAACTCGGCCCAGACCACGTCGTCGTCGCGGTGGTACTGCCCGTACGGCGCGCCGGCGGCCGGGTCGTCGACCTCGAGCTGGAACCAGACCCCGTCGACATCGGGGACGACGGGTTCCGGCGCGGCCGCGCTCACCAGCGCACCGCGCAGACGTCGTCCGCGATCGGGTAGATCTCCCGCTCGAACATCGAGTTCAGCACGATCGCGGCCCGGACCGGCAGCTGCGTGAGCCCGGCGTTCGTCAGGCCGTGGCTGTAGCGGCTGGCGTTGAACGTGTAGATCTTGTGGCCGTTCATCCCCTTCCAGCGCACCGAGTAGTCCGGCTCGACGAGCAGGTCGCCGTCGTCGTCGACCTCGACCCGCTCGCGCAGATCGTCGTCGAACGGCGCCGCCACGTGCTCGCGACCGGCCGCGACGACCAGCTGCCGGACGACGTGCTCCTCGGGCAGCGTGCTGGTCGAGCAGCACAGGCGGATGTTGCCGTCGGGCTGCAGGTCCGAGGTCTGGACGTCGCGGCCCGGGAGCAGCGTGACCGGGAACTGGCCCAGTGACAGGAAGCCGTCGTAGTTGGCCTGGTAGAGCGCCCGCAGGCCGCCGGGGGTGATCGCGTCGCCGCTGTAGCGCGAGTCGTCGATCATCTGCCGGCGCTTGCCGCGGTTCAGGCCCTGCAGGTACTGGATGTGCGACGGCCGGTAGAGCTCGTTGGCCATCGGCGAGTCGTCGATACTGCGGAACCACTGGTTCCGACCGAGCCAGCGGACGTCGGTGAAGCCCGAGCCGAGCAGCCGCAGGACCGACTCCAGGCCGGTCTGGCCGCCGCCGATGACCGCGGTCGGCGCCGTCCGGTCCAGCGCGGCCAGCCGCTGCCCGAGGTCGTCGGCGATGAACGCCCGCTCGGCCGGGAGGCCGCCCAGGTACGCCGGCCGCACGGCCCGGGTGCCGACGCCGAGCACCAGGTGCTCCGACACCGCGGCCGGGACGCCGTCCACGGTGATCTGGAAGCCCTCGTCGGTCAGTGAGATCGCGTCCACCTGGGCGCCGAAGTTGACCACGCCGAGCCGCTCGGTGGCCCAGGTGAGGTAGCGCTCGTACTCGATCCGGGGGAGCGAGTCGAACTGGGAGTTGATCAGCGCGTAGAGACGGCCCGAGGTGACCAGGTAGTTGAGGAACGTGAGCTCGTGGCGGGGGTCCACCAGCGAGACCAGGTCCTTCATCCAGCCGGTCTGCATCCGCACCCCGGGGTACAGCAGCGGGGTGTGCCAGCCGGTACCCGGCCGGGAGTCGAACAGGGCGAGCCTTTCGCTGGTGACGTTCTTGTAGAGCGCCGCCAGGGAGAGGTTGGAGGGACCGGCCCCGATACCTACGGTGTGGTAGCGGGGGACGGGCTGGGTGTCTGCTCGCCGGATGCCTGGTTCGGTGATCGTCATGCGCTTGTTCTCCGTCCGCGAAGTGGAGGTGCTTGTCCCGCCCGCGGCGAGCAGTTCGCTCGCAGCGGCCCGGCTGGCGGCCAGCGCGGTTTTCACGCTGCCACCGGACCCGCCGGTAAAGGTGTAGAGCCGATGTGTGCCACCGGGAACCGGCCACAAGGTCAGAACCGGTGGATCGGCGTAGCAGTCGGCGGTGCTGACCAGGTGGTCAGGCGTCGACAGCTTCAGCTGCGGCAGCCGGCGTCCGGCGATCCGGACGGCCTGTTCGGCCAGATCCGGGACCGGTGCGCTGCTGCCGGGTGGAACCGACCAGCGTTGGGTGTCGACGCCCAGTAGCAGGCGGCCGTCGGCGGTCGGCCGTCCGTACAGGTCGCTGGTCTCGTCGACGAACATGGTCGGCAGTTGGCCTTCCACCCGGTACACCGCGATCTGGACCGACTTGGTCCGGGTGTTGGCGCCGAAGTTGTTCTCCGTCAGGAAGCCGGGGGTCCACGACCCCGCGGCGACCACGACGGCGTCGTACCGCTCGGTCCGGTCCGGTAGCCGGCACGACACGGTGCCGTCCGGTTCGGTGAGCAGCCGCAGGACCGGCCCGGTCAGTACCCGGGTGGTCCGGCCGAACGCCAGCCGCCGGACGACGCTCGTCCGCAGCCGGTCGGGGTCGATGAAGCCGGCCCGCCGTTCCAGGACGCCGACCGTGCCCGCGGGCAGGTCGCGCCAGCCACGCCGGTGCAGCTCCGGTCCGTCGACCAGCGTGGCCGACCCGGGCAGCGCGTCCTCGACCTCGGCGACTGCCGCCTCGATGCCGTCGTACGCCGGGAGCAGGTACGTGCAGCCGGTCTCGGTGTACGCCGCCTGGTTGTGGAGCGTGCCGAGTAGCTCGTTCAGGCTCTCGATCGCCAGCCGGCGCTGCAGCGGGTGCGTCTCGAACCCACGGACGCCGCCGCCCGAGGCCGCGGTCGCATCCGTGCCGGGCGGGCCGGTGATCAGGTCGACGCTGGCCCGGTCGCCGAGCCGCCAGGCCAAGAGGGCACCGGCGATGCCGGCGCCGACCACGCAGATCCGCATCATTCCTGCCCGGTCAGCGCGCTGCGCAGCGAGCCGGTGTCGGCGCCGCCGTCCAGCAGGGTGAGGAGGCAGCGGGCTGCCAGCGGCGGGTCGAAAGCGTCCGGCCGCAAGGCGGCCTCGCCCCGGGCCAGCTCACTCGCGGCCAGGGCCGGATCGAGCGGCTCGGAGGCCGTCCGGACACCTGCGAGCGCCGCCTCGGCGCGGGTCGCGAAAGCCTCGAAGTGATCCATTGTGAAATCACTTGGGTAGCGGTCCGGCCGGTCCCAGGCCAGTGCCAAACGAACGATTGATGGGTCCCGCTCGCGGAGTAATTCCGTCGCCGCGATTCCATGTTTCCGGCTGGTCGAGAATTTCGCGCCGTCGAATGTGTAGAAGTCGTTCACGACGAGCCCGGAAAGCGGTGATCGGGGGAGCCCGGCGGCGGCCCAGACGGCCGGCCAGTAGAGCGCGTAGGCGAACGCGTTGTCGAGGCCGAGGAAGTGCCACAGGTGGTCTACCCGGCCGAGCGCGGCCAGGTAGCCGGCCACGTCCGCGGCGCCGGGGTCGACGGCCCGCGCGATGCTGTAGAGATCGGTCAGCGCGACCTCGGCGTACGCCGCCACCCGCAGGCCGGTCAGCGGCCCGTCGCACTCGATACCCCAGTCGGTCGGGAAGGCGAGTGGGATCTCGGGCAGCCCGGTCCGCGACGTCCGATCGACCAGCGCCCGGACCTCCGGCGGCAGCCCGGCGCGCAGCCAGGTCTCGACGAGCTGCGGCCGGAAGTCCTCCATCCGCAGGACGGGAACCGTTACCTGGAAGGGTTTCGGCTCACCACCGCAGCGGCCGCAGCTGGGATCGATCAGCGTCGGCACCGAGGCGAACGTGCCGCACACCTCGCAGGCGCCGCCCGCCGCGGGCTCCTCGCAAGTGCCGCAGCGGCCGGTCAGGTAGGAGTCGTGCAGGGTCCGGTCGCAGTCGGCGCAGGCGTAGAGGGTGATCTCGCGCAGCGGCGTCGCGCCGGATTCGACCAGGTGGGTCAGCAGTTGCCGGACGATCGGCGCGTGCTCGGCCACCAGCGGGTTCGAGAAACGGTCATAGCCGATACGGGCCCGGGCGTAGGTGTCCAGGATGTCGTCGCGGAAGTCCGCGATCATCGCGTGCGGGTCCAGGCCTTCGCGCTCGGCCCTGGTCAGCACATAGTTCTGGTGCACGTCCAGGCCGCTCGTCACCAGCACGCGCTCACCGCGGGCGCGGGCCGCCCGGGCCGCGATGTCCGCGGCCAGGTAAGGGCCGGACAGGTGCCCGACGTGCAGCGGGCCGTTGACGGTCGGCTGCGGGAACGTGAAGACGCTGAGCGGCTCAGCCATCGGCCGGCATCCAGTACGCGCTGAAGACCGTCAGCTCGGTCGACTCCGACCGGTTCTGGACGACGTGCGCCTCGGTGCTGGACAGCAGGAACGCGTTGCCCTGCTGGACTTCGTACTCCGCGCCGCCGGTCAGCACGTGCGCCGTGCCGGCGACGACGAGCGACAGCTCGAGCTCGGGGTGCTGGTCGAGCGGGCTCTCCGAGCCGGGCGGAACGGAGTACCACATGGCCTGGAACGGCAGGTCGCCGTCCACGCCGTACTGCTCCCAGCGGACCACTCGCAGGTCTTTGACGAACAGGTCCTCACCGGTGCGCAGGTCGAATGTACGCATGCTTCGCCACCCTCCGGGGTCACGCCGGGCGTGACCGAAGAAGTTTGAGATCAGAGCGGAACGAACGCACGGAACAAGGCGCACACAGGCGCCGAAACGAGCCGGATCGGCTCGGTGCGAGTACGCGGCCCGCGCCACCAACGCGGGCGCCGTGAAACTCGGTGACCCCCCAGTCTCCGTGGCCGAAAATATAGGTGAATGCGGAGCCGTGCGTAAAGGGGAATGCGTCAGTAATTTCCGGTCCGGGCATAACCCGACGGGAAATTCTTCGTTAGTGCCGGTATTTGCGCGCGGACCGTGTCCACGCGGTCACGGTCAGGCGTCGCCGGGCAGTGCGACCGGTGCGCCGCCCCAGCTGAGCTGGGCGGCCGCGGTGGCCAGCAGCTGGTCGATGGCGAACTTGCGGACGGCGGGCTGCTCGGCAGCCTCGACCAGGTCGCCGTACACCCCGGCGAGCCGGCGCTCGATCAGCAGGACCAGCTGGCTCGCGCTCGCGGCGTTCGTCACCGGCTGCGGCAGGTCGTAGGCCGGCTCGGCGGCGACCGGGGTCTCGTCGGCGGCCGCGATCAGCTGGCTGAGGTGGTCACGGCTCTCGCGGTGCCGGTCGAACGTGTCGGCCGCGGCGCGGAACTTCGCGCCGTTCAGCTTGCCGCCGGCGACGCCGACGCCGTACAGGGCCGCGTGCTCACCGGCCAGAGCGGCCTGCAGGGCTTCGAGCTCGGTCATGACGCTTCCGCCTTCTTGGCCGGGGCGAGGCTGAGCGCGAGCTGGAGCTCGGACGCCGCGAGCATCGCGAGCGTCCGGGCGGCGGCGCCAGAGGCCTTGGCCGCGGCCGTCGCGTGCACCTCCGAGGCCGAGCGCTCGGCGACGGAAAGCGCGGACAGGGCAGCCGCCGAGCTCGCCGGAACGCTCTTCGGGGCGATCTTGACCGTCGTCACGCCGGGCGTCTCGGTGAGCTTGGCCAGGTGCGCCGCGTGGTACTTCGCGCCGGCCGCCAGCTTGGGCTTGAGCGCCGGGTGCTTCGTACCGATCTGGGCGTACTGCCCGACGAGTCCGTTGACCACCGATGCGGCAGTGCTGAACGCGGCCACGACGGCCGGGTCGACCGACGGGGTGTCCGCGCCGCCCGGGTCGTTCTTCGACCCCGGATCGACGGCGCCCGGCGTACCGGAACCTGGCTTGTCGTCCTGGCAGGCGGTCAGCACGAAGGCGCCCGAAACCAGGGCGGTGGATCGCAGTGCGACGCGGCGTGACAGCCGGAGGGGTTCGTTCGGCACGCCGGAACCCTACCCGGTGACAGGGCTGGAACGAGGCGGTGACATCAGGGCCCCGTCCGGGCAGATAAGGTGGGCTACTGCCCTCGGCTGAACCGCCGGGTGGAACGGGCGCACAACTGCAGAGAGGCAGGTCTACCTGTGAGCCGAAGGACTGACCACACGGACACCTCGAGCCTCGAGAACTTCCTGCGGCCGATCGTCGACCAGTTCGGTTGCGATCTGGAGGCCGCCGACCTCGCCCCGGCCGGGAAGCGCCGGCTGCTGCGGGTGCTGGTCGACCGCGACGGCGGGATCAGCCTGGACGACGTCGCCGAGGTGACGCGGGCGATCTCCAAGGCGCTCGACGCCGACGACATCATGGGTGAGGGCGCCTACACGCTGGAGGTCTCCAGCCCCGGCGTCGACCGGCCCCTCACGCTGCCGCGGCACTGGCGGCGCAACATCAGCCGGCTGGTCGCGGTCACGCTGACCAGCGGCAACAAGCTGACGGGCCGCATCAAGGCCGCCTCCGAGGAGGCGGCCGAGCTGGACGTCGACGGCAAGATCCAGTCGGTGGCGTACGCCGACGTGGACAAGGCCAAGGTCCAGATCGAGTTCAACCGGGTTGCCGGCAACGACGAAGACGAAACACCTGCCGACGGCACGGTGGAGGAGAACTGACATGGACATCGACATGGCCGTCCTGCGGTCGCTGGAACGGGAGAAGGACATCTCCCTGGACATCGTCGTCGACGCGATCGAGGCGGCGCTGCTGGTGGCCTACCACCGCACCGAGGGCGCGCAGCAGCACGCGCGCGCCGAGCTGGACCGCAAGACCGGGCACGTGACCGTGTTCGCCCGCGAGCTCGCCGAGGACGGCACGCTGGCCCGCGAGTACGACGACACCCCGCACGACTTCGGCCGGATCGCGGCGACCACCGCGAAGCAGATCATCCTGCAGCGGCTGCGCGACGCCGAGGACGAGGTCCGCTACGGCGAGTTCTCCGGCAAGGAGGGCGACATCGTCTCCGGCGTCGTCCAGCAGGGCCGCGACCCGCGCTCGGTGATGGTCGACCTCGGCAAGATCGAGGCCGTGCTGCCGGCGCCGGAGCAGGTGCCGGGGGAGAAGTACGACCACGGCTCGCGCCTGCGGGTCTACGTGGTCGGCGTCCGCAAGGGCTTCAAGGGCCCGCAGATCACGGTCAGCCGGACGCACCCGAACCTGGTCAAGAAGCTGTTCGCGCTGGAGGTCCCGGAGATCGCCGACGGCACCGTCGAGATCACCGCGATCGCGCGCGAGGCCGGGCACCGGACGAAGATCGCCGTCCGGACCCTGAACCCGTCGGTGAACGGCAAGGGCGCCTGTATCGGCCCGATGGGTCAGCGCGTGCGCAACATCATGCACGAGCTGCACGGCGAGAAGATCGACATCATCGACCACAGCGACGACCCGGCGACCTTCGTCGGGAATGCGTTGTCCCCGGCGCAGGTTACGTCGGTGGAGGTCGTCGACGCCGCGGCACGGGCCGCGCGGGTCGTCGTACCTGACTACCAGCTGTCGCTGGCCATCGGTAAAGAGGGCCAGAACGCCCGCCTTGCGGCGCGGCTCACAGGCTGGCGCATCGACATCCGGCCGGATACCGATGTGACTGGTGAGGACAAGAAGGTAGACTGATCTCTCGGTCGGTCGACTGAGTCGCAACCACACCCTGAGGAAGTAGTGACAGACGCGCGCCCTGGCAAGAGCACGGAGCGCACCTGTATCGGGTGCCGGAAGCGGTCCAGTCCGACAGACCTGCTGCGGATGACGGTGTCCGGAGGGCTTGTCCTCCCGGATCCCGAGCATCGGGCGCCAGGCCGTGGGGCGCACCTGCACCCCACGGACGAGTGCTTCGAGCTCGCCGTCCGGCGGAAAGCGTTCCCGCGGGCCTTCAAGGCCCAGGGGCCGCTGGAGACCACCGGGGTGCGCGAGTTCCTCGCGGAGCGTGATAATCAAGATGTACGCACGGCCTGACCGGGCCGTGTGACCGACATGAAGGCGGGTCATCGACTCATGACCACTCGATGAGTGTCTACCGATGAGTGCAATGCGATGAGCACGTACGTCAACTAACGGTCCGCGCCCAGGCTCGGACCAGAGGGAGAGTAGTGGCAAAGGTCCGGGTCTACGAGCTCGCGAAAGAGCTCGGAGTTACCAGCAAGGTCGTTCTGACCAGGCTGAACGACATGGGTGAGTTCGTCCGATCGGCATCCTCGACCATCGAGGCGCCCGTCGTACGACGGTTGGCGGAGGAGTTCGAGAAGAACCCGCCGAAGAAGCGCGCGGCCAAGAAGGCCGCCGCCAGCACGTCCGCCGCGCCGCAGGCGACCGCTCCGGTCGCGCCTGCCGAGGCGGCCGACAAGCCTGCCCCGAGCGCCCCGAAGGCGCCGGCGGCACCGGCCGAGCGCCCCGCGGCCGCCGCGGCGACACCGGCTCCGGTCACCGAGGCGGCAGCCGCCGCGCCGGTGACCCCGACGGAGTCCGCTCCGGCGCCGGCCGAGGCCGCTCCGGTCAAGGCCGTCCCCGCCGCGGGCAACAAGCCGGGTCCGCGCCCGGGCCCGAAGCCGGGTCCGCGCCAGGAGACCCCGGCCGCCGCGGCTCCCGCGCCGGTCGAGGCCGCTCCGGTCGAGTCCGCTCCGGCTCCGGCCGCCGAGCCTGCCGCTCCGGCGCAGTCCCCGGCGACTCCGGCGTTCGAGGCGCCGGCCGCTTCCGCTGCTCCGGCAGCTCCCGCCCCGGGCCGCACGCCGGCTCCGGGCCGGCCGACCCCGGGCCCGGCGCAGCCGCGTCCGGATGCTCGTTCGGGCGGTCAGGGCGGGAACGCTCCGCGTCCGGGTGGCGCTCCGCGCCCCGGTGGCGCGCCGCGTCCGGGTGGTCAGGGCAACGCTCCCCGTCCGGGTGCTCCGCGTCCGGGTGGTCAGGGTGGCGCCCCGCGTCCGGGTGCTCCGCGTCCGGGCAACAACCCCTTCAGCTCGACCCAGGGCATGCAGCGCGGTGGCGCCCGTCCGGGTCCGGGTGGGCAGGGCGGCGGTCAGGGCGGTCCGAGCCCGGCCGGTATGGCTCCGCGTCCCCCGGCCGCCCGCGACGGCGGCAACCGCGGCGGTAGCGACCGTCCGCGTCAGGGCGGCGTCCCGGGCGCACCGCGTCCGAACCCGGCGATGATGCCGAAGTCCTCGGCGGGCACCTTCACCGGTCGCCCGTCCGGTCCCGGCGGCGGTGGCGGCGCGGGTGGCCGTGGCCGTCCTGGCGGCGGTCCGGGTGGACCGGGCGCCGGTCCGCGCGGTGGCGGCGGTGGCGGCGGCGGTGGCTTCCGTCCCGGCGGCGGCGGCCCGAGCGGTCCTCCCGGTGGCGGCGGCGGTCGTCCGGGTCCGGGTAACCGGGGCCGTGGCGGCACGCAGGGCGCCTTCGGGCGTCCGGGCGGTCCGGCGCGTCGTGGCCGGAAGTCCAAGCGCGCCAAGCGCCAGGAATTCGACAACATGCAGGCTCCGGCCGTCGGCGGCGTTCGCGTCCGCCACGGTGACGGCGAGGTCGTCAAGCTCGCCCGCGGCGCCTCGCTGACGGACTTCGCCGAGAAGGTCGGCGTCGACCCGGCGTCGCTGGTCCAGGTGCTGTTCCACCTCGGTGAGATGGTCACCGCGACGCAGTCGGTCAACGAGGAGGTCCTGCAGCTGCTGGGCACCGAGTTGAACTACGACGTCCAGGTCGTCTCCCCCGAGGACGAGGACCGCGAGCTGCTGCAGTCGTTCGACATCGACTTCGGCTCCGACGAGGGCGGCGAGGCCGAGCTGGTCAAGCGGCCGCCGGTCGTGACCGTGATGGGTCACGTCGACCACGGTAAGACCAAGCTGCTGGACGCGGTCCGCGAGGCGAATGTCGTCGCCAAGGAGGCCGGTGGCATCACCCAGCACATCGGCGCCTACCAGGTGACGACGACGGTGGACGGCGAAGAGCGCGCGATCACCTTCGTCGACACCCCGGGTCACGAGGCGTTCACCGCCATGCGTGCCCGTGGCGCCCAGGCCACCGACATCGTCATCCTGGTGGTCGCGGCCGACGACGGCGTGATGCCGCAGACGATCGAGGCGCTGAACCACGCCCGCGCGGCCGGTGTGCCGATCGTGGTCGCGGTGAACAAGATCGACGTCCCGAGCGCGGACCCGGCCAAGGTGCGCGGTCAGCTGACCGAGTACGGCCTGGTGCCCGAGGAGTACGGCGGCGACACCATGTTCGTCGACGTCTCGGCGAAGTCCCGGATCAACATCGACGGCCTGCTCGAGGGCGTCGTGCTGACCGCGGACGCGGCGCTGGACCTGCGGGCCAATCCGAACATGCCGGCCCAGGGCATCGCGATCGAGGCCAACCTCGACAAGGGCCGCGGCCCGGTGGCGACCGTGCTGGTGCAGCGCGGCACGCTGCGGGTCGGCGACTCGATGGTCGCCGGTCCGGCCTACGGCCGGGTCCGGGCGATGCTCGACGAGCACGGCGACCCGGTCGAGGAGGCGACGCCGTCGCGTCCGGTCCTGGTCCTCGGTCTGACCGCGGTCCCGGGTGCGGGTGACAAGTTCCTGGTGGTGGACGACGACCGGATGGCCCGGCAGATCGCGGAGAAGCGCGAAGCCCGGGCCCGGGCGGCGGCCAACGCCAAGCGCCGTGCGCGCCGGACCCTCGAGGACTTCATGGCCTCGATGGAGAAGGGCGAGACGCAGGAGCTGCTGCTCATCCTCAAGGGCGATGTGTCCGGTTCGGTCGAGGCGCTGGAAGACGCGCTGGTCCGGATCGAGGTCGACGACGAGGTCAACCTGCGCGTCATCGACCGCGGCGTCGGCGCGATCAACGAGAACGACGTCAACCTGGCGATGGCCTCGAACGCGGTCATCATCGGCTTCAACGTACGGCCGGCCGGTAAGGCCGGTGACGTCGCCGAGCGCGAGGGCGTCGACATCCGGTACTACTCGGTGATCTACTCCGCGATCGACGACATCGAGGCGGCCCTGAAGGGCATGCTGAAGCCGATCTACGAGGAGGCCGTCCTCGGCCAGGCGGAGATCCGCGAGATCTTCCGCTCCTCGAAGGTCGGGAACATCGCCGGTTGCTGGGTGACCAGCGGGCTGGTCCGCCGCAATGCGAAGATGCGGCTGATCCGCGACGGCGCGGTGATCGTCGAGAACGGCGAGCTGTCGTCGCTGAAGAGGTTCAAGGACGACGCGTCCGAGGTCCGCGAGGGCTTCGAGTGCGGTCTGACCGTCAACAACTTCAACGACATCAAGGTCGGCGACATCATCGAGTCGTTCGAGCTGCGCGAGAAGCCGCGGAACTGAATCGGGTGGTGACCCCGCCAGGGGTCATCGAGGAGTAGCGTCCGGAGAGACGGTCCACCGTCTCTCCGGACGTTCTTCATGACTGAGGGAGTGAGCCCTGATGGGTGAAGCAAGGGCCAAGCAGCTGGCCGACCGGATCCAGGTGCTCGTCGCCGAGTTGCTCGAGCGGCGGGTCAAGGACCCGCGGCTGGGTTTCGTCACCGTGACGGACGCCCGGCTGACCGGCGACCTGCGCGAGGCCAGCGTTTTCTACACCGTGTACGGCGACGAGCAGGCGCGGGCCTCGACGGCCGCGGCGCTGGAGTCGGCCCGCGGCCTGATCCGCAGCGAGGTCGGCAAGGCCCTCGGCCTGCGGCACACGCCGAGTGTCGCGTTCTTCCTGGACGCCGTCCCGGAGAACGCCGGCCAGATCGAGGAGCTGCTCGAGAAGGCCCGCCAGGCCGACGCCGAGGTGGCCAAGGCCGCCGCCGGGGCCAAGCCGGCCGGTGACGCCGACCCGTACAAGCACAAGGACGACGAGGACGCCGAAGACTAGTGGGCGACTTCACGCCGTCCGCGGACGGCATCGTCATCGTGGACAAACCCGCCGGGATGACGTCGCACACGGTCGTCGCCCGGATCCGGCGGCTGGCGGGTACCCGCAAGGTGGGGCACGCCGGCACGCTGGATCCGATGGCGACCGGCGTCCTGGTCGCCGGGCTGAACCGCGCGACCCGGTTGCTCGGTCATCTGCAGCTGGCCGACAAGTCGTACGACGCGACGATCCGGCTCGGCGCGACCACCACGACCGACGACGCCGAGGGCGAGGTCGTCGACACCTTCGCGGTCGATGGTGTGACGGACGCGGCGATCGCGGCCGGAGTGACGCCGTACCGGGGTGAGATCTCGCAGGTGCCGTCCGCGGTGTCCGCGATCAAGGTCGACGGGAAGCGCGCGTACGAGCGCGTGCGCGCCGGCGAAGAGGTCGTGCTCAAGTCCCGCACGGTCACGGTGTCGCGGTACGACGTCCTGGAGATCCGCCGGGGCGACGGCTGGATCGACGTCGACGTCTCGGTCGACTGCTCCAGCGGCACCTACATCCGCGCCCTGGCGCGCGATCTGGGCGCGGATCTCGGCGTCGGTGGCCACCTGACCGCGCTGCGGCGGACGCGCGTCGGCGCTTTCGACCTGAGTGTCGCGCACACGCTCGAAGCGCTCGCCGACGACTTCATCTGGCTGCCGATCGCGGATGTTGCCGCCGGCACCTTTCCCCGGTACGACGCGGACGCCGAACAGGCGGCCGCCATCCGCACCGGCCGGCCGCTCCCCGGCTTGAAGCTCGGCGTGGGTCAGACCGCGATGTTCGACCCCACCGGCACGTTCCTCGCCCTCTACGAGCCGCACGGCCCGCTCGCCAAACCCACTGCTGTCTTCGTCAGCTGAGGCGATCGGCCCGGCTCGACAGATAGCTTCGCTCCACCTGGTTCTCCGTGAGAGCCGCGGCTTCGCGGTAGAGCGCCGCGGCCGCGGCGGGCTCGCCGGTCTGTTCGAGGAGGTGGGCCCGGACGGCGCGTTCGCGTTGCCGGGTGAGCGGGTCCTGGGACAGGTTCAGGTCGTCCAGCAGAGCCAGGGCCCGAGTGGGGCCGTATGCGCGGGCTACTGCGACGACGCGGCTGAGGCGAACGGGCGCTGTCGGGGTGAGGCGCTCCAGCCAGAGGTAGAGCATCGCTATCTGCGGCCAGTCGGTCTCGCCCGCTGCTGCGTGCGTAGCGGCGATCGCAGCCTGGAGCTGGTACTGGCCGGGGTCGGTCTGGTTCCAGACGCTGTCGAGCAGCGCTGTGCCTTCGCGGATCAGGTCGGCGTCCCAGCGGGTCCGGTCCTGCTCTTCAAGGGGGACGAGCTCTCCGGTCGGCCCGGTGCGTGCTGTCCGGCGTGACTCGGTGAGCAGCATCAGCGCCAGCAGACCGACGGCTTCGGGGTCGGGGAGGGTGGCGACGAGCAGCCGGGTGAGGCGGATGGCTTCGTGGGTGAGGTCGACGCGGGTGAGGCTTTCGCCGGCAGTGGCGGTGTAGCCCTCGTTGAAGATCAGGTAGAGGACGCGCATCACGGCAGCGACGCGTTCGGCGCGGTCGTCGTCGCTGGGTGCGGTGAAGCGGGCGCCCGCTTTCGCGAGCTGCTGTTTGGCCCGGCTGATCCGGGTGCCCATCGTGTTCTCGGTGGCGCCGTACGCGTGGGCGATCTCGGTCGTGGTCAGGCCGCCGACCGCGCGCAGGGTGAGCGCGACCTGGCTGGTCGCGGGGAGCGTGGGGTGGCAGCAGAGCAGCAGCAACGTAAGGCTGTCGTCGGTCGCGGACGACGGAGCCGCCGTGCCCCGGTGGACTGGCTCGGCCAGCTCGGCTGCCTGCTCACGCCGCCGCCGGGCCTGGTCGGAGCGGAGCAGATCGACCATCCGCCGGTAGCCGATCCGGATCAGCCAGCTGCGTGGATTCTCCGGTACGCCGGCCGTCCACGCCCGGCTCGCCGCCAGTAGCGCCTCCTGGACGGCGTCCTCGGCGATGTCGAAGCGGCCGAACCGCCGGACCAGCGCGCCGAGCACCTGCGGCGCCTCGGTGCGCAGCAGGTGCTCGACGTCGGTCGCGGAGCTCATGTGCCGAAGTCGTCGCCCATGATCGGACGGATCTCGATCGGCTCACCGAGTACCTCGACGATCCGCCCGGCGATCTCGATCGCCCGCTCGTGGCTGGCGACGTCGATCACCGCGAAACTCGCCAGCACCTCCTTGAGCTCCGCGAACGGCCCGTCGGTGGCGACCACGCCGTCCGCGCCCTTGCGCACCGTCGTGCTGACCACCGGGTGGCCGAGCCCTTCGCTGGTCACGAACTCGCCGGACGCGCGCAGCTCCTGCTCGTAGCTCTGGTAGAACGCGAACGCGGCCAGTGCCTCCTCGGACGGCGTCTCCGCGGTAGCGGCGTCCCAGGCCGTGGATGGGGTGTAGCTGAGCAACAGGTACTTCACGATGCCCTCCTCTGCGTGCTGGCACGGTAACCGACCAGGGCGACCACAGTCGTCCAGGTGAAGCCGACCAGCCCGCACAGCGCGATCTGCAGGCTCATGTGCTCCGGTGACATCGGTGCGAGCAGTACGACGGCCGCGAGTCCGCTGAGCACCGCCGGGAGCGCCTGGCGCCGCCGTACACAGCGGACGACGAGGACGATCGCAGCGACGGCCAGTGCGGTGAAACCGGTCGCGGCGGCGATGCCGTGCGCGACGCTGTGCCACGACGGGTCGGCGACCGGGCCGTCCGGCGTACCGATCGGGAAGCCGTGCTCGGCGTCCATGGTGAAGACGCCGGAGGCGATCAGGCCGAAGCCGAAGACGGTCAGCAGGATCGGCAGCGCCCGGCGACCGAGACCGTCGATGCGGAGCGCGGTCGCCATCGCGACCACGCCGAGGCCGGCGGCGACGAAGGTGCTGATCTGGATCCAGCCCTGCGGGCCGGTGGCGAGCTGGCTGATCGGATGCCGGGTGAGGTCGAAGCCGTCCCGGGCCAGCATCTGCAGGCCGGCCGAGGCGAAGAAGACCGGCCCGGCGAGCGCACCGGCGAGCAGCCGCCGCGCGGGGATGGTGGCCGGGGGAGCAGTGGCGATGAGTGTGGTCATGACAACCTCCTGGGTCGTTGGTTGCCGTCACCTCGTGGCCGAGCCGGGGATCTCGACGGATCCTGACCGTGATCCAGGTCACATCGATCGGTTGTCGAGTGGGCGCTGACGCCTCCGAGGTAGCGGCAACTTCAACCGAGGAGACGACATGACCGAGAACGTTCAGCCGAGTAGCGACCTGCAGGCCCTGGATCGTCTGGTCGGCACCTGGACCTTGAGCGGCGGGGTCGAGGGCACCGTCCGGTACGAGTGGATGCCGGGCCGGTTCTTCCTGCTGCAGCACGTCGAGCTGCGCCAGTACGGGCAGGAGATCAAGGGGTTCGAGGTGATCGGCAACCTGCGCCCGTTCGGCGAGCCGGCCACGGCCGAGGTGTGGTCGCGGTTCTACGACTCGACCGGTAACACGCTCGATTACGTCTACGAGCCGGACGGCGACACGCTCACGATCTGGGGTGGCGCCAAGGGCAGCCCGGCGTACTTCCGCGGCACCTTCTCCGATGGCGGCGACACCCTCGCCGGCGAGTGGGTCTACCCGGGCGGTGGCGGCTACAGCTCCGTCTCGAAGCGCAGCTGACGGACGCTCCCGGCCGTGCCGTCGATACTGACGAGACTCCCGTCCCGGAGTGTCTCGAGCACTCCCGGGACGCCGAGCACGGCCGGGATCCGCCGTTCCCGCGCCACGATCGCCGCGTGCGACAGCCGCCCACCGGTCTCGGTCACGATGCCGGCGATCACCCCGAACAGCGGCGTCCAGGCCGGATCTGTGAACCGGCACACCAGGATGTCGCCCGGCTGCACCCGCTCGAACTCATCAGGTCCCTGAACGACCCGCGCCGGTCCGGACGCCGTCCCTGCGCTCCCGCCGGTGCCCGCCAAGGGAGCCGTCACTGGTCGCGCTTGCAGCAACCACAGCACGCCGTCCGCGTAGGCGAACTCGATGTCCTGCGGCCCGCCCAGAAGCTCCTCGACGGCAGCGCCGACGCGCTGGAGCTCGCGGAGTTGCTCGTCGCTCAAGCAGTCGCCTCGCCGTTCGATGGTGTCATCGGTCAGCGTGAAGGCGTCGGGGGTGACCAGGCCACCGACCACGGCGTCGCCCAGCCCCCAGGACGCCTCGATCTCGGTGACCGGCCCGGTGAACATCACCCCGGAGACGTCCGCGCCGATCTGCTGCTGCACGATCACGGCCATCTCGGCCGGTGCGCCACCGCGGTAGGCCACCGCTCGCGGTGACCAGAGCGACGCCCGCACGTCGGCCACCCGATCTGGGACGTCTAAGTGCGGGACGTTGAGGAAGGTTTCGTGCTGGCCGGCCGCCGACGCGTGGACGCCGTCCTCGGAGGACGCCGACGAGCGCACGGCGTGCAACCCCGCCGGCACTCCCTCGGCCGACGCGCCGGGCAGGACGACGTGCCCGGGTGGCACCGGGAAGCCGGCGTGGAGCAGCCGGCCGAGTGTCTCGGCCTTGGGGCCGGCGCCGGGACCGGCGTCCTCGAGACGGATCACGCCCACTCCTTCAACACTTTGTTGACAACGTTTCGTTGATGATCCACTGTTCGGGCATGGAGAGCAACGATCACGCGCAAGCGCAGCGCGAGGCGGACGCCCGTCATCGGCTGTTGGACCGCGGTGCGGACCAGCTGGAGCGGCGTCCGTGGCAGCCCGCGCCGATCCCGCCGTCCGCGGTGGACCTCATCCAGTTCTTCCTGCATTCGGACGGCGACCGCGACGCTGCCCTTGCAGCGCTCCAACTGCTGCCAGCTGCGCGCGCCGAGGTCGACCAGCTGGAGACCGGTCTGCTGTTCGCCGCCCGTGGCCTTGGGCTCACCTGGGCCGAGATGGCCCGAGCGCTCGGCCTCAACTCGCCGCAGGCCTGCCAGCAGCGCCTCGACCGGCTGACGGCCCGGCAGCCATGAGCCTCCTGGTTCTGCACGCAGTCCGGCTGCTCGGCTTCGCGGACGACGCAGCCGTCGCGGCGCGCTTCAACCTCGACCCAGCGACCACAGGGGAGCTGTTGCTCGACTACCAGGCCTACGGCTGGGTCAGCTGGAGTGAGTTCGCCGGTCTGGGCGGCTGGTCGCTCACTGCGGCCGGGCGGGCCGAGAACGAGCGGCTTCTGGCTCCTGAGCGCTCTCCAGCGGTAGCGGCCGTGTACGACGACTTCCTGCCCCTGAACGGCCGGCTGCAGGCTGCCTGCACCAACTGGCAGCTCCGGCCGACGACTGCGGACCCACTGGCCGCCAACGACCACACAGACCCGGTCTGGGACGAGCAGGTCCTCGGTGAGCTCGCAGCGATCGGCCAACAGCTGACTCCGCTGGTCGCCCGGCTCACTGCGGTCCTGCCACGCTTCCAGGGCTACGACACCCGCTTCCAGCATGCTCTGGACCAGCAGTGGGTCGACGGCACCTCAGTCGACTCGTGCCATCGCGTCTGGTTCGAGCTGCACGAGGACCTGATCGCCACCCTCGGCGTGCGTCGCTAGCTACCCTGGAGACGTGCGCTCCCGTCCGACACTGCAGTGGGCTCCCGGCCCCGACGTACTGGCGCTGGAGCCTGCGGCCACGGATGTCGGCCCGCTCGCCGAGGTGGTCGCGGCCGGGGGAGTCGTCGTCCTCAGTGGCGCCGGGATCTCCACCGAGTCCGGCATCCCCGACTACCGCGGTGAAACCGGCAGTCTGCGCACACACACGCCGATGACGTACGGCGACTTCGTCGCGAGCGAGGCCGGTCGGCAGCGGTACTGGGCGCGCAGCCACCTCGGCTGGCGCACGATCGCCCGCGCGCACCCCAACGAGGGTCACCGGGCAGTCGCGGCGCTCCAGGCCCGCGGCTATCTGAACGGCGTCATCACCCAGAACGTCGACGGCCTGCACACGGCCGCCGGCTCGCGGGATGTGATCGAGCTGCACGGCAACCTGGACCGGGTCCTTTGTCTGGACTGCGGTACGACGTCCGCCCGCGAGGCGCTCGACGTCCGCCTACGCGCCGCCAACGAGCACTTCGAGGCCGAAGCGACCCGGATCAACCCGGACGGCGACGTC
This sequence comes from Kribbella sp. NPDC104218, assembly GCF_055584105.1. Classification (NCBI taxonomy): domain Bacteria; kingdom Bacillati; phylum Actinomycetota; class Actinomycetes; order Propionibacteriales; family Kribbellaceae; genus Kribbella; species Kribbella sp. NPDC104218. The sequence goes on along the minus strand of NZ_JBVJMQ010000002.1, from coordinate 198,370 downwards.
GACCTGCCCGAGGACGTCGTCCGCGAATTCACCGTCGTCCCGTGCACGGTCTGCGGCGGGGTGCTCAAACCCGATGTGGTGTTCTTCGGCGAAAACGTGCCCAAACCGCGCGTCGAGCGCTGCTACCGGCTGATCGACGCAGCGGACGCCGTACTGGTCCTCGGCTCGTCCCTGACGGTGATGTCCGGTTTCCGCTTCGTCCGGCACGCAGCCAAGGCCGGTACGCCGGTGCTGATCGTCAACCAGGGCATCACCCGCGGCGACCCGTATGCGCGGCAGCGGATCAACCTGCCGCTCGGCCAGGCCCTCACCGAGCTCAGCGCGGCACTGCCGTAACAAACGACCGGGCCGGGCCACGGATGAGGTGGCCCGGCCCGGCGCCGGCGTACGGATTGGAAAGGGTCAGCGTTGCGCGCTGGTCCGTACGCGGTCATTGGCGGCCTTGACGGCCGGGGAGGTGGCAGCCTGCTTGGTCAGCGCGCGGCCCTTGGCTGCCCAGGCGGCCTGCTCGGTCGCGGACACCGTGGCGGGCTTGCCGGTCAGCTTCTTGACGGTCAGCGACGCGACGCCGGCCTGACCCTCGTAGCGCGGGTGGTAGTTGGCGGCGCGGAGCAGGTTGAGATCCTTGCCCTGGATCCAGGCCTGCCCGTCCGGCGCGCAGGCGTCGTGCCCGGTGGAGGGCCCGAAGGTGTCGACGTACGTCGACCCGGTGGCCGCGGCGGCGTTCGAGACGGCGGCGTTCAGCGCCTGCTCGATCGCGTACAGGTAGCCGTAGTCGCCGTCGGCGAACGGCAGGATGTCCGGGCAGGTGCCGTACTCGGGCGCGATCTTCGGGTAGCCGACGAGCACGATCGTCGCCTTCGGCGAGCGCTGCTTGATGCCCTGGACGACCGTCGTGATCCGGGTCTGCGTCTGGGCGATCTTGGCCTTCAGCGTGTCGACGCCATCGACCGTGAAGTGCGCCTTGCAGGGCGCGCCGGCCGGGTCGGAGGCGCGCAGCTCGGGGCACTTGTCGATCACCGAGCCGAAGACGCCGAAGTCGTTGCCGCCGATGCCGAGTGTGACGAGATCCGTCCGCGGGCTCAGCGCGTCGAACTGCGGCCGCGCCGTCCCCAGGATCGTGCTCTGCGAGTTCAGCATGTTGGTGGTGTCGGCGCCGCCGCAGCTGACGTCGGTGAACCGGTGTACGCCGAACGCGGCCGCGACCATCTTGGGGTAGTTGCTGAACGACCGGGCGCACCCGAGCGACAGCAGGTCCGGGATCGGGACGAACGGCGCCGAGGTGTAGGAGTCACCGAGGGCGACGTACTCGCGGAAACGGTGGCTGCCCGCCTCCGCCGGAGCGGCCGCGGCGACGGACAGCGCCGCCGTCGTCAGCAACCCGGTGACCGCCGCGATCGCACGGTGGAACTTCACTTGGCCTCCCCAAGGCTCGGTAGCGGGCCCACCCTAAGTTGAGTCATCACCCGATTACAAGGGGTGACGGTGGACCTGGTGCCGAGAACCCCGAACGGACATGGAATCCTGCTCTTATGCGTGTCTGGCACGGTTTGGACGAGGTGGGGGCGGGATTCGGCCCGTCGGTCGTCACCATCGGCAACTTCGACGGGGTGCACCGGGGTCACCAGGAGGTGCTCGCGCACGCCAAGGCGCGGGCGGCCGAGCTGGGCGGGCTGCCGGTGGTCGCGCTCACCTTCGACCCGCACCCGATGCGGGTACTGCGGCCCGATCACGCGCCGCTGATGCTCAGCGAGCCCGGTCAGCGCGCGGAGCTGCTCGGCCGGCACGGCGCGGACGCCGTCCTGATCCTCCCGTTCGACAAGGACGTCGCGAGCTGGTCGCCGGAGGAGTTCATCGAGCGCGTCCTGGTCGGCACGCTGCACGCCAAGGCGATCGTCGTGGGAGAGAACTTCCGCTTCGGCCACCGCGCCGCGGGTCACGTCGACACCCTTGTCGCGGCCGGCGCCACGCACGGCTTCCAGGTCGAGGGACTCAGCCTGGCCGGTGACGCGCAGCCGTGGTCGTCGACGTACGTCCGGCAGCAGCTGGCCGACGGGAATGTCGAGGCCGCCGCCGAGGCGCTCGGGCGCCCGCTGCGGGTCACCGGCGTGGTCATCGAGGGCGACAAGCGCGGCCGCGAGCTGGGCTACCCGACCGCGAACATCCCCGCCGACCCGGCCGCCGCGGTTCCGCAGGACGGCGTGTACGCCGGCTGGCTGACCGTGCTCACCCCGGCTCCGGGCGGCCCGGCCTACGCCGAGTCGATGCCGGCCGCGATCAGCGTCGGCAGCAACCCGACCTTCGACGGTGTGGACCGCCGGGTGGAGTCCTACGTCCTGGACCGCGACGACCTGGAGCTGTACGGCGCCCGGATCGCGATCGACTTCGTGGCCCGGCTGCGCGGCACCCAGATCCGGTTCGAGACCATCGACGACCTGCTCGTCCAGATGAAGGCCGATGTCGACCAGGCGCGCCGAACCCTTACCGAGAATTAGGGTGCCGCGTCCACGGACTGATACCCTGGGCGCTGCCGTCTGAACGGCCGCGGAACGAGAGTGCTCGGGTGACGAAGCCCCGGTGCGCCGCGCAACGGAAATCGAGAGGAACTTCTGTGTCAGCTGTTGATGCTGCAACGAAGAAGAAGATCATGGGCGAGTACGCCCTGACCGAGGGCGACACGGGCTCTCCCGAGGTCCAGGTCGCGCTGCTCACGCACCGCATTTCGCACCTGACGGAGCACCTGAAGGAGCACAAGCACGACCACCACAGCCGTCGTGGCCTGCTGCTGCTCGTCGGTCAGCGCCGCCGGCTGCTGAACTACCTGGCGAAGAAGGACATCAACCGCTACCGGTCCCTGATCGAGCGGCTCGGCCTTCGCCGATGACCTCGTGAGGAGCGGCCCCCGGAGCCCGGGTGGCCGCTCCTCGCGTATCCACGCCCGCTAGCGTGGACGCAGTACCCACAACTGAATACACACGTAAGACGTACGAGGCGACGCGATGCGCGTGGCGGGAGGACGACCGGTCCTCGGTAGTGGCTTTCGGGTACAGGTAGCGCCGTACCCGCGGGCCTCGATCGAAGACCGGCACCCCGGAAGCTCGCGCCTCGCAGTCGTCGACACTGTGAGAGAGGGGTATCCCGTGTCGGGATCCACCAACGCGCCGATGGACGGCGCACAATTCGCTGAGGCCGTCATCGACAACGGCAGCTTCGGCACCCGCACCATCCGCTTCGAGACGGGCCGGCTGGCCCAGCAGGCCGCCGGCTCGGCCGCCGCCTACCTCGACGGCGACACGATGGTGCTGTCGGCCACCACGGCCTCCAAGAAGCCCAAGGACCAGTTCGACTTCTTCCCGCTGACGGTCGACGTCGAGGAGCGGATGTACGCCGCGGGCCGGATCCCCGGCTCGTTCTTCCGCCGCGAGGGCCGGCCCTCCGAAGAGGCCATCCTGACCTGCCGGCTGATCGACCGCCCGCTGCGGCCGTCGTTCGTGTCCGGCCTGCGGAACGAGATCCAGGTCGTCATCACGGTCCTGGCCCTGAACCCGGACAAGCTCTACGACGTCCTCGCGATCAACGCGGCGTCGATGTCCACCCAGATCGCCGGGCTGCCGTTCTCCGGCCCGATCGGCGCCACCCGGGTCGCCCTGATCGGTAACCAGTGGGTCGCGTTCCCGACCCACACCGAGCTCGAGGACGCCGTCTTCGACATGGTGGTCGCGGGCCGCGTCACCGACGCCGGCGACGTCGCGATCATGATGGTCGAGGCGGAGTCCACCCCGGGCACCTTCGAGGCCGTTGCCGCCGGCAAGCAGGCGCCGACCGAAGAGGTCGTCGCCGAGGGCCTGGAGGCCGCCAAGGGCTTCATCAAGACCCTGGTCGACGCGCAGTCCGAGCTGGCCGCCAAGGCGTCCAAGCCGACCGGTGAGTTCCCGGTCTTCCCGGACTACGCCGACGACGCGTTCGCCGCCGTCGAGGCCGCCGCCACCGACGAGCTGTCGCAGGCGCTGACGATCGCCGGCAAGCACGAGCGCGAGGACGCCACCGACGCCGTCAAGGCCGCCGTGGTGGACAAGCTCGCCGCCGACTTCGAGGGTCGCGAGAAGGAGCTGTCCGCAGCCTTCCGCTCGCTGACCAAGAAGCTCGTCCGCCAGCGTGTGCTGAAGGACAAGGTCCGCATCGACGGCCGCGGGCTGGCCGACATCCGGCCGCTGAAGGCGCAGATCGGCATCCTGCCGCGCGTCCACGGCTCGGCGCTGTTCGAGCGCGGCGAGACCCAGATCATGGGTGTCACCACGCTGAACATGCTCCGGATGGAGCAGCAGCTCGACACGCTCTCCCCGGAGACGCGCAAGCGCTACATGCACAACTACAACTTCCCGCCGTACTCGACCGGTGAGACCGGCCGGGTCGGTTCGCCGAAGCGCCGCGAGATCGGTCACGGCGCGCTGGCCGAGCGGGCCCTGGTGCCCGTGCTGCCGTCGCGGGAGGACTTCCCGTACGCGCTGCGCCAGGTGTCCGAGGCCCTGGGCTCCAACGGCTCGACGTCGATGGGCTCGGTCTGCGCCTCGACGCTGTCGCTGCTGAACGCCGGTGTGCCGCTGAAGGCCCCGGTCGCCGGTATCGCGATGGGCCTGATCTCCGGTGAGGTCGACGGCAAGACCGAGTACGTCGCGCTGACCGACATCCTCGGCGCCGAGGACGCGTTCGGCGACATGGACTTCAAGGTCGCCGGTACCAAGGACTTCGTCACGGCCCTCCAGCTGGACACGAAGCTCGACGGCATCCCGGCCAGCGTGCTCGCGGGTGCGCTGACCCAGGCCAAGGACGCCCGCCTGACGATCCTGGACGTGATGGCCAAGGCCATCGACGCGCCGGGTGAGATGAGCGAGTTCGCGCCGCGGGTCATCTCGGTGAAGGTCCCGGTCGACAAGATCGGCGAGGTCATCGGCCCGAAGGGCAAGATGATCAACCAGATCACCGAGGACACCGGCGCCGACATCTCCATCGAGGACGACGGCACCGTCTACATCGGCGCGACCGACGGCCCCTCGGCCGAGGCCGCCCGGGCCGCGATCAACGCGATCGCGAACCCGACCATGCCGGAGAAGGGCGAGCGCTACCTGGGCACGGTCGTGAAGACGACCAACTTCGGTGCGTTCATCAGCCTGCTCCCCGGTAAGGACGGCCTGCTGCACATCAGCAAGCTGCGGGGCCTGGCCGGTGGCAAGCGCGTCGAGGCCGTCGAGGACGTCCTCTCGGTCGGCCAGAAGCTGCAGGTCGAGATCGCCGAGATCGACGACCGCGGCAAGCTCTCGCTGATCCCGGTGGTCGAGGGTGAGGACGAGAAGAAGGCCGACGAGAAGGCTGCTGACTCCGCCGAGTGAGTAAGCCCGTCACGAGCACGTTGCTGAGCTCGGAGGCAGGCGGTCCGGTCACCCGGACCGTCCTGCCCTCCGGGCTCCGCGTGCTTTCCCAGTCCGTTCCCGGTTTCCGCTCCGTCACCTTCGGCGTCTGGGTCGGCGTCGGCTCGCGGGACGAGCCGGCGGAGTTCAGCGGCGCCACCCACTTCCTCGAACACCTGTTGTTCAAGGGCACCGAGCGCCGCGGCGCGCTCGAGATCTCGGCCGAGATCGACGCCGTCGGCGGTGAGATGAACGCCTTCACCGGTAAGGAGTACACGTGCTACTACGCCCGTGTCCTCGACTCCGATCTCCCGCTCGCGGTCGACGTCATCTGCGACATGATCACCTCGGCCACGCTCACGCCCGCCGACGTCGAGAGTGAGCGCGACGTCATCGACGAAGAGATCGCGATGCACGCCGACGAGACGTCGGACCACATCCACGACCTCTTCGCCGAGCAGCTCTGGGGCACGTCCCCGCTCGGCCGCTCGATCACCGGTACGCCGGAGTCCGTCGCGGCCCTCGGCCGCGACCAGGTCGTCGGCTGGTACCGCGATCGCTATCTCCCCGCCAACATCGTCGTCTCGGTCGCCGGCAACGTCGACCACGCCGACGTCGTCCGCCTGGTCAGCAAGGCGTTCGAGCGCCACTGGGTCACCAGCGACGCCACGCCGTCCCCGGTCCGGGCGGATTCGGGTCTGCGCGTCCCGACGTACAGCGGCGTCCGCGTGCACCACCGCGACGTCGAGCAGGCGCACCTCGTCCTCGGCCTGCCGGGCCTGGTCCGCAACGACCCGCGCCGCTACACCGCCGGCGTCCTGCACGGCATCGTCGGCGGCGGCATGTCGTCGCGGCTCTTCCAGGAGGTCCGCGAGAAGCGCGGCCTGGCCTACTCGGTCTTCAGCTTCGGCTCGGCCTACACCGACTCCGGCATGGTCGGCGTCTACGCCGGCTGCCTGCCCAAGAAGGCCCCCGAGGTCCTGGACGTCGTCCGCCGCGAGCTCGAAGCCATCGCCGCCGGCAACATCACGCCCGACGAGCTGCTCCGCGGCAAAGGCCAGATGCGCGGCTCGGTCGTCATGGGCCTCGAGGACACCGGCGCCAAGATGACCCGGATCGCCAAAGCCGAACTCGTCTACGGCGAACTCCCCACCGTCGACCAGATCCTCGCCCACATCGACGCCGTCACTCTCGACGACGTCACTGCCCTCGCCGCCGCCCTCTACGCCGGCGCCCCCGCCCTCACCGTCATGGGCCCCTTCCCCGAAACCACCACCGCCTTCGCCCTCTGACCAACCCCTTCGAACCTGCGTTCGGGGGTGGTGGTCGCGCGCGGTCCAGCAGGTGCTGGACTGCGCGTTTGTGTGCACAAACGCGCAGCGGGGATTTGCCTGCTGACATCTGATGACTTAGGGCAAGAGCGCGGCTATGGTGGGTCGGTTAGGCGTGCCTTAGGAAAGGTCATCTGAGGTCTTGGGGAGGTAACGCCTGCGTTACGCGAGGCCGATTTGGGGCTGACAACGTTGACATGCGCAGTTTCGACCAGCAAACATGGCGCTTGATCCGCCTGCCGAACGGCGCTTGCCGAGGAAGTTGGTCCGACTGTGCGACGTCTGACTGGGGTTGTGGGGGTGGCACTCGGGCTCAGCCTGGTGCTGGCCTCGTGTGGGGACGGGAAGTCGAGTGGGAGCGGCTCCGGTGGCGCCAAGAGCACGGTGATCGCGATCGCCGCGGAGCCGCTGGAGTACATCAACCCGCTGAACGAGAACGGCAGCCCGGGGATCCAGGTGGCGATGGCGATGTTCGCGCCGCTGGTGACCACGGACCCGAACACCGGGAAGCTGCTGAACGTGATGGCGGACTCCGTCACCCCGGACAAGAACAGCCAGACCTGGACGGTGAAGCTGAAATCCGGCAACACCTTCCAGAACGGTCAGCCGCTGACCGCGAAGGACTACGTCGACAGCTGGAACCTGACCGCGCAGGGCTCGACCGCGTGGAAGAACAACGGCTTCTTCTCGAAGATCGAGGGGTACGACGCGCTGAACCCGGAGACCCCGGACGGCGCGACGCCGAAGCCGACCACGGTGAAGGCGTTGTCCGGCCTGAAGCAGGTCGACGACCTGACCTTCACGGTCAAGCTCAAGGTGCCGTTCTCGCAGTTCGGCCTGACCCTGCAGTACTTCGGGCTCGCGCCGCTGCCCGAGGAGGTCCGCAAGGACCCGGACGCCTACAAGCGCAAGCCGATCGGCAACGGCCCCTACAAGCTGGCCGCCGACTGGAACGCCGGTGACGACATCAAGCTGGCCAAGTGGGACGGTTACAAGCAGACCGCCCCGGACGCCGACGCGATCACCTTCCGCTTCATCCCGAACGCGGACACGGCGTACAACGAGTTCCAGGCCGGCACCGTCGACTTCGTCGGCGTCCCGTCGACCAAGATCAAGAGCTTCAAGGACGACGCCCCGGACCAGTGGGTGACCAGCGTCAGCTCGGGCGCCAACTACCTGACGCTGCCCGCGTGGGACGAGCGGTTCAAGAACCCCAAGCTGCGGCACGCGTTCTCGATGGCGATCGACCGCAAGGCGTACGCCGACCTGGTCGGGCTCGCCGAGCCGGCCAAGGCGCTGGTCGCGCCGGACATGGTCGGCTACCGCGCCGACGCCTGCAAGTACTGCGAGTTCGACGCGGCCAAGGCCAAGCAGCTGCTGGCCGAGGCGGGCGGTTTCAGCGGCCCGGTCAACATCAACTACAGCACCACCAGCGCGACCGGCCAGATCTTCGCCGAGGCGCTCGGCAACATGATCCGGCAGAACCTCGGTCTCGAGGTCAAGTACACCGGCAAGCAGGGCTCGGAGATCACCGAGCTGGCCGACACCCGCAAACTCGACGGGCTGCGGTTCAGCGGCTGGGGACACGACTACCCCTCGATCGAGGACTACCTGACCCCGATGTTCAAGTCGACCGGTGACGCGAACTTCTCCGGTTACGCCAACCCGAAGCTGGACCAGGTGCTCGCCCAGGGCGACGCCCAGCCGGACCCGGACGCGGCGATCAAGCTCTACCAGCAGGCCGAGGACATCGCGCTCGAGGACATGCCGCTGATCCCGCTGATCACGAAGTCCGACGCGTTCCTGCACTCGGCCAAGATCGAGCCGCGGGTCTCCAAGTACGTCGGCGTCTCGGCACTCTGGGCGACGTTCAAGTAGATGATCCGTTTCGTCCTGCGCCGCCTGCTCGCGGCGATTCCGATCGGCGTGATCGTCACGCTGGGGGTCTTCGCGCTCGTCTTCGCGATGCCCGGGGACCCCCTGCGCGAGCTGGCCGGCGACAAACCGATCCCGGCCGCGGTGCTGGCCGCCAAACGCGCCCAGTTCCACCTGGACGAGCCGTTCCTGGTCCAGTACCTGCTGAGTATGAAGGACATCCTGACCGGCAACTTCGGGACGACGTTCGCCGGCGCCGACATCGCCGATCAGCTCCGCCTGCGGATCCCGGTCACGCTGAAGCTGACTCTGCTGGCGAACGCCGTCCAGTGGACGCTCGGCCTGATCTTCGGCATCTACGCCGGGTTCAAGCGCAACGGCCTGATCGACCGGTCGCTGCTGCTGGTCACTCTGGTGCTGCTGGCGGTGCCCGGGCTGGTCGCGTACTTCGCGGCCCAGTTCGTGTTCGGCGTACAGCTCAAGTGGTTCCCGGTCTCCGGCGTCCTGGAGGGTTTCCCGAACTCGTACCTGCTGCCTGCGCTGGTGATCGGCGTCCTCGGGTTCGCCGGGCTGGCCCGGTTGATGCGGACGTCGATCGTCGAGACGGTGAACGCCGACTTCGTGAAGACCGCCCGGGCCAAGGGCCTGGGCGAGCAGCGGGTGCTGTGGCGGCACATCCTGCCGAACGCGTTGCTGCCGGTCGTCACGTTCATCGGGCTCGATCTGGCCGGCATGTTCGGCGGCGCGATCATCACCGAGTCGATCTTCAACCTGCCGGGGCTCGGGCAGTTCATGTTCCAGGCGATCAAGCTGAAGGAGGGCGGGGTGGTGGTGCTGCTGTCCACGCTGGCGTTCCTGTCGTTCATCGTGATCAACCTGCTGGTCGATCTCCTCTACGGGATCCTGGACCCGAGGGTGCGCCATGTCTGACGTCCAAGCGGTGGTGAGCGCCGAGGCGCAGGAGCTCGGCGACGGCCGCACGCTGTCGAATCGCGAGCTGCTGCGCGCCCTGCTCCGCAAACCGCAGTTCGTGCTCTGCAGCCTGTTGCTGCTGGTCTTCTTCGCGATGGCCGCCGTGCCGAAGATCTTCACCTCGGCCGACCCGCGGTTCTGCGAGCTGAGCAGGAGCCGGCAGGGCCGCGAGCCCGGCCACCCGTTCGGGTTCGACATCCAGGGCTGCGACTACTTCGCCAACGTCGTGTACGGCGCGCGTCCGTCCGTCCTGGTCAGCATCTGCGCCAGCTTCGGCGTCTTCGTCCTGGCCGGCACCTTCGGCCTGCTGGCCGGCTACTTCCCGGGCTTCGTCGACGCGCTGATCAGCCGGACGGCGGACGTCCTGTTCGCCGTCCCCGGTCTGGTGGTGCTGATCGTCATCCTGAACTCGGTGCCGAACCGCAGCATCTGGATCATCGTCGGCGTCATCCTCCTGATCGGCTGGCCGGGCGGCATGCGGCTGATGCGTTCCACGGTCTTCTCGGTCCGCAACCGCGAGTACGTCCTGGCGGCCCGCTCGATCGGCGTCCCGCCGCTGCGCATCCTGCGCAAACACGTCTTCCCGAACGCGATGGCCCCGCTGCTCGCGATGACCACCCTCGGCATCGGCGGCATGGTCGGCCTCGAAGCCGCCCTCACCTTCCTCGGCGTCGGCCTCCAGCCGCCGTCCATCTCCTGGGGCTCCCAGTTCGGCGTCGCGGCCTCCTACCGCGACACCCCGCACCTGTTCCTCTGGCCGGCCCTGTTCATCTCCACCATGACGATCTCGTTCATGATCATCGGCGACTCCATCCGGGACGCCCTCGACCCGAAGTTGCTGCGTTGACGTCCTCCCCAGATTCGAGGCTTCGGGGATTCCAACGACCACCGGAGGTGGCGAGTTGAGGTTCACGCTTCGACGAGATCCGTGCAGGCATCTCTCGACGTGCGCTGACGGCCCGTCCGGCCGCGATGTTCACTGCCGCGTTGACGTCCGCGTGCGCCTCGTGTCCGCAGGCCACGCACCGAAACACCGCTTGGCTCTTGCGGCTGTCCGGTGCCTGGTGCCCGCAGACAGAGCAGGTCTGCGAGGTGTAGCGCGGATCGACTCGCTCCACCCGGCCGGGAGCCTTCTGCTCCAGTCGATGGACCAATGCGCCCCAGCCGCTGAGCAGGATGGCGCGGTTGAGCCCTGCTTTGGCGCGGCTCCGATTCGGCAGGTATCGGCTCGGCCGGGCAGGATCGGGTCTAGGAGTCGCTCTCTTGGTCATTTGAGCGATTCGCAAGTCTTCTACTTTGATGGTCTCGAAGCGTCGGGCAAGGTCCGTGCTCGTCTTCTCCACCCAGTCCTTGCGACGGTCCGCGGCACGGGCGTGCAGCTTGGCGATGGACGCCCTGACCCGCTCGCGACGCTTCGACCCGGGCCGGCACCGGGCGTACCGGCGCTGCAGCAGTTCGAGCCGGTGCCGTTGAGACTTGGAGCCCCTGGGACACAACAGCAGCTCGCCGGTCGACAACGCGAGCGTGGTGCGGACTCCTCTGTCGACGCCGACTGTTCCTCCGGTTCCACGCGAAGGTACGTGCGGTGGGACGACGGCGAACGCGATGTGCCAGCGGCCCGCGCGATCGCGAGTCACCCGGTAGGACTTGGCGACCGGGAGCACACGCGACGTGCGGAACTTCGTCCAGCCGACTTTCGGCACGTTGACTGCCGCCCATTTCCTGCTGAGCTGCACGATCCTTGTAGCCGCCGCACCGACGATGCGAAATCCCTCATGACGGCCCGCCTTGCGCCAGCCTGGACGCCCCCGGCTGCCGGCGTAGAAGGCCTTGACAGCCTGATCGAAGTCTCGCAACGCCTGTTGCTGGACGGTCTGGGACCCGGCACACAGCCAATCAGCGGCTGCACGAGCTTCGGTCAGTTGTCTGGCCTGCTCGTTGTAGCCCGGTGCTCGGTGTGCACCGGGACGCCACATCGTCCATTGCTCGCGGGCCAGATTCCAGACGAATCGCGCGTGTTCGCAATGTCGGTACATCGCACGCTCCTGCGGCGCGGTCGGATACATCCGGAATCGGGACATGACTCCGATCGAAACAGGCCTGACCGACAGTTTTCGATCTCGGAAGGGAGGGGAGCCGTGGTTCGTCCGCGGCGTGCCCGATGACTACTGGCGAAGTGTTGCTGAAGGTGGAGAACCTGTCGGTCGAGTTCGACACGCCGCGGGGTGCGGTGCGGGCCGTCGACGGGGTGTCGTGGCAGGTGCGGGCGGGGGAGACGCTGGCGATCCTGGGGGAGTCGGGATCGGGGAAGAGCGTGTCGACGCAGGCGCTGACCGGGATCTTGGAGATGCCGCCGGGGCGGATCGTGTCCGGGACGGCGGAGTACCGCGGCGCCGACCTGATCGCGATGACGACCAGGGAGCGGCGCCGGATCGTCGGGGACCGGATCACGATGGTCTTCCAGGACTCGCTGTCGGCGCTGAACCCGGTGCAGTCGGTCGGGACGCAGATCGCCGAGTGCTACCGGGTGCACCGCGGGATGTCGAAGCGGGACGCGCTGAAGCGGGCCGCCGAGATGCTCGACCAGGTCCGGATCCCGGCCGCGGCGAAGCGGGCGCGGGACTATCCGCACGAGTTCTCCGGCGGGATGCGGCAGCGGGTGATGCTCGCGATGGCGCTCGCACTCGATCCCGACGTCCTGATCGCGGACGAGCCGACGACGGCACTCGACGTGACCGTGCAGGCGCAGATCCTGGAGCTGATCGCCGAGCTGCAGGCCGAGCGGGACATGGGTGTCGTGCTGATCACGCACGACCTCGGTGTGGTCTCGGACGTCGCCGACAACGTCGTGGTGATGTACGCCGGTCACGTCGTCGAGCGTGCCTCGACCGCGGCGGCGCTGGACCGGCCGGTGCATCCGTACACCGAGGGGCTGCTCGGCTCGATGCCGTCAGCGGACCTCAAAGGGCAGGAGCTGCCGACCATTCCGGGGACGCCGCCGTCGCTGCGGGCGATCCCGTCCGGCTGTGCGTTCCGGCCGCGCTGCCCGATCGCGATCGAGGACTGCGCACACGACGTACCGCCGTTGCTGACGGTCGCGCCGGGCCGGGACGCCGCCTGTATCCGGCGGACGACGCTGCTGGAGAGGGAGGCCGGCTGATGGCCGACGAGTTGCTGGTGGCAACTGAGCTGGTGAAGCACTACGACATCAGCCCGGCGCTGCATCTGGGGTCGAAGACGCTGGTCCGCGCTGTCGACGGCGTCGACCTGACGCTGCGCAAGGGGGAGTCGCTCGGCATCGTCGGCGAGTCCGGTTGCGGTAAGTCGACGCTGGTCCGGCTGCTTGCCGCACTGGAGAAGCCGACGTCCGGCGCGATCCGGTACGACGGTGTCGACGTCAGCAAGCTCCGGGGTCGCGAGCTGCGGCGCTGGCGGCGGAACGTCCAGGTCGTCTTCCAGGACCCGTACTCCAGTCTCAACCCGCGGATGCGGGTCGGTGAGATCGTTGCGGAGCCGCTGGAGGTCCACCCCGATGTGTCCAAGGGAATGGACATCCGCAAGCGGGTCCGCGAGCTGCTGGAGCTGGTCGGACTGCGGGCCGAGGACGAGACCAAGTTCCCGCATCAGTTTTCCGGTGGTCAGCGGCAGCGCATCGGTATCGCCCGCGCTATTGCACTCAATCCGGACGTGCTGCTCTGCGATGAACCGGTATCGGCGCTTGACCTGTCGGTGCAGGCTCAGGTGGTCAACCTGCTGATGCGGCTGCAGCGAGAGCTCGGTCTGAGCATTATCTTCGTCGCCCACGACCTGTCCGTCGTCCGGCACGTCTCTGACCGCGTCGCGGTGATGTACCTCGGTCGGGTCGCAGAGCTCGGCCAGCACCAGCAGGTGTACGACGCGCCCGGCCACCCCTATACGCAAGCGCTTCTGTCGGCCGAACCTGGTCTGGCACGGCAGGGCCGCAAGCGGATAGTTCTGGCCGGTGACCCGCCCTCTCCGGTCGCACCGCCGTCCGGCTGTCGTTTCCACACCCGCTGTCTGCGCGCCGAGGCTCGTTGCAGTACTGAGGAGCCGCAGCTGCGCGACATCCCGTCCGGTCAGGCAGTGGCCTGCCATTTCGCTGAGGATGCCCAGGCGGCGTACGGCGTTGAGACTTTGGTCTGAGATCCTGTTGCCCTCGACCACTTGGGTGAAAGGGTGCGGATGATCAAGGTCGGTGTGCTGGGGGCCAAGGGCAAGATGGGCGCTCAGACGTGCCTCGCGGTGGAAGAGGCGGCGGACTGCGAGCTCGTCGCGCAGCTGGGCCGGGGCGACGACCTGGCCGAGCTGACCAAGGCCGGAGCGCAGGTAGTGGTCGACCTGACCCAGCCCGAGGCCGTGATGACCAACCTGCAGTGGTGCGTCGAGAACGGCATCCACGCCGTCGTCGGGACGACGGGGTGGGACGAGGAGCGGCTGGCGACGCTGCGCTCCTGGCTGGACGCCGCACCGGGCGTCGGCGTCCTGATCGCGCCGAACTTCTCCATCGGCGCCATGCTGATGATGCAGTTCGCCGCGAAGGCGGCGCGGTTCTACGAGTCGGTCGAGATCATCGAGCTGCACCACCCGGACAAGGTGGACGCTCCGTCGGGTACTGCGCGGCGGACGGCCGAGCTGGTCGCGGCGGCGCGTCTGGAGGCCGGCAGCGTCCCGATTCCGGACTCGACGACCAAAGCGCTGGAGGGCGCTCGCGGTGCGGAGATCGAGGGCATCCGGGTGCACGGCGTCCGGCTGCGTGGCCTGATCGCGCACCAGGAGGTGCTGTTCGGCAACGAGGGCGAGATGCTGACGATCCGGCACGACTCGATGTCCCGGGTGTCGTTCATGGCCGGTGTGTTGCTCGGCGTCCGGCGGATCGTCGACACGCCCGGGCTGACCATCGGGCTCGAGAACTTCATGGACCTGTCCTAGATGACGGCCAAACGGGCGGCTGTCGTCCTGGCGGTGGTCTTCGCCGCGTACGCCGGTCTGCTCGGGTGGCGTGGGGTGCTGCTGATCGGGACGGGCGATCCGGTCGCGGTCGGCCTCGGTCTCGCCGTGCTGGTGATTCCGCTGCTCGGTCTGTACCTGGTGTGGCGCGAGCTGCGGTTCGGGACGCAGACCGAGGCGCTGGCGCGGGAGCTGGAGGCCGCGGGCGGGCTGCCGGTGGACGACCTGCCGCGGCGTCCGTCGGGCCGGATCGAGCGCGGCGCCGCCGACGCGGCGTTCGAGCGGTACCGGGCCGAGGCGGAGGCCGCGCCGGAGGACTGGCGGGTCTGGTTCCGGCTGTCCACGGCGTACGACGCGGCGGGCGACCGCAAGCGCGCACGGGCTACGATGCGGCGCGCGATCAGTCAGCACGACGCTGCGAATTCGCTGTGAGTTGGCTGGGAACGCACCGGGACAACTGACAACGCGGTACTGATCGAGATATTTTCTTGAGACGCTCGTGGCAACCGCCACGTGCGAGGCCGGAAACTGGGTGGAGCCGTCCTGTGTCGTCCGACGGATCTCGCCGCGGTTCGGACGATGTGCAGGGAGCGGGCTTCGGAGGCCTGTTGCGCCGGCACCGGCGAGACGCCGGGCTGTCGCAAGAGGGTTTGGCGGAGCTGGCTGGCTTGAGTGTCGACGCGATCGCGGCGTTGGAGAGAGGTCGTCGCCGTGCGCCGAGAGCGCACACTCTGCGACTCCTCGCGGACGCCCTGCGTCTGAACAGCACCGAGCGCACTCAGCTCACCACCTCCGCCCGTAAGGACACGGATTCGCCGCAGCCGGTGCTGCGCCGCCCGCCCGCCGCTCCGAACGAGCTGATCGGCCGTACGACGGAGCTGGCCGCGACTCGCCGCCTGCTGGGCCAGCGCGTAACGCGCTTGCTGACCCTGACCGGTCCCGGCGGCGTCGGAAAGACCAGACTGACGATGGCGCTGGCAGCCGAGCTGGCCGGCGACTATCCGGACGGCGTCTGCTGGGTGCCGCTGGATGCGCTGACGGACGCCGCTGCGGTCGCTCCGGAGGTCGCTGCGTCGATTGGGCTCGCCGATTCCGGCCGCCTGATCGAGGAGATCGCGGAGCAGGTCGGCCAGCGCTCGATGCTGCTCGTGTTCGACAACTGCTCGCATGTGGTCGCTGCAGTCGGTCAGATCTGCGCCGCGCTGCTGGAGTCCTGCCCGAACCTGGCCATCCTGGCCTCCAGCCGCGAGCTCCTACGCGTCGCCGGCGAGAGCGTGTACGTCGTCCCGTCGCTGGCGCTCCCGCCGGGCGAGGACCGCGCCGAGGAGTCGGCTGCCGTCCGCCTGTTCGTCGAGCGTGCCACCGCACGCGGCTACGACCCGACCGGGCAGCTTGAGCAGGTCACTCGGGTCGTTCGCCGGTTGGAGGGGATGCCGCTAGCGATCGAGCTGGCCGCCGCCCGGACCAACGTGATGACGATCGAAGAGCTGGCCGGTGAGCTGGAGACGTCGTTCGGCATCCTGGCCGGTGGCTCCCGGACTGCGTCCCCGCGGCAGCAGTCGATGCATGGCGCGATCGAGTGGAGCCACGACCTGCTGACGGCGGCGGAGCGGGATGTGTTCGCTCAGCTGTCCGTGTTCGTCGGCGGCTGGTCGCTGAATGCGGCCGCGACGGTGATGTCCGGCCAGACCGCGCCTGGGTCGGCGGAGCGTGCTGACGCGCTCGACCTGACCGGCCGACTGGCGGACAAGTCGCTGATCCGCGTCGCTCGGCACCGCGGTGTCGCGCGCTACTACATGCTGGCGGTGATCCGCGAGTACGCCGCTGACCGGCTGGCCGCCAGTGGCAGCCTGGACGAGGCGGCTCGTCGGCATGCGGAGTTCTACATCGCGCTGGCAGAGCAGGCCGAGCGCGAGCTGCGCGGCGCCAGCCAGGAGGAGTGGCTGGACCGGCTCCAAGGTGAGCTGGACAACCTGCGGGCCGCGATGGCGTGGGCGTTGCAGACCCGGTCGGTCAGCGCGGCGCTTCGGTTGTCCGGTGCGCTTTGGTTGTTCTGCTACCTCCGCGGCCACTACGCCGAAGGTGGGCAGTGGCTGGAGCGGGCGCTGGCGCTGGCAGAGGCCGAGTCGGTGACCGACGCGGCGGCGTCCGCCAAGGCCAACCTCGGTGCGGGCATGCTGGCGTTCCTGCAGTGTGAGTACGACGTCGCGACGGCCCGGCTGGAGACCGCGCGAGCGCAGTACGAAGAACTTGGGGACGTCGCTGGGCGGGCCCTCGTTATGCAGCGGCTCGGGGGAGTGGCGCGCGAGCGCGGCGACTACCGGGCCGCCGAGGACCTGCACTGCATGAGCTACGACCTTTACGAGAGCCTCGGCGACCAGAACGGGATGTCGTGGGCGCACAACCACCTGGGCTTCGTCGCCTGGCTGCGTGGTGACCTGGACATCGCTGAGCGCCGCTGCGGCCGTGCACGGGACAGCTTCCGCCGGCTCGGGGACGGCGAGGGGCTGGCGTGGTCGCTGATCAGTCTGGGGGCGATCGCGCAGTACCGGGGTGAGCTGGTCGAGGCGGAAGGGCTACTGCAGGAGAGCCTGGCGCTGTCGCAGCGGCTCGGCTACCGCGAGGGTGTGGCCTGGTCGCTCAACCAGCTCGGCATCGTCGAGCGCCGTCGCGGGCTGACCGAGCGTGCGGTGCATCTGCTCGACGAGAGCCTCGCCGAGCATCGTGACCTCGGCGACCGCTGGCGTTCGGCCAGCGTCCTCGAGGAGCTGGCCGCAGTGGCTCAGCAGCGCGGCCGCAGCGAGTATGCGGCGTTCCTGCTCGGTGCCGCGGACGGCGTCCGCGAAGTCATCCAGGCGCCGGTGCCGCAGGTCGAGAAACGCGACTACCAGGGGACGCGCAGCGCGATCGAGGAGTCGCTGGACAGACGCGTCTTCCGGACGGCGTGGTCGGCCGGGCGCTCCGCGCCGCTGGCGGCTGTCGCCGACGGTTATCCACCGCCGAACAACGCCCCGGATCCGGACCGGTCCCGCTACCTGTAGCGACGGCCCCGGCGATCAGCAGTCCACCAGAGCTGCTGATCGGCGGGAGACGTGCCTCGCGGAGCACCACGACCTGGGGGATCGAAGGTGCCCCGCGAGGGATCTGGGGAGCGACGGGCCTCGCGTGACCCGGCCGGCTGCGCCTCTGTCTGACCCCCCAGGCAGTCCCCCCACCTTGCAGCCGGCCGAAGCCACGTTCGGCGGTGGGAACCGTCGTCGAGCCCTCCCAGTCGACGACGGGTTCCCCCGCGCTGCACCAAGGTTCCCGAAGTCACGCTGCGTCGCACAGGGACGGAACCCTGACATCGCCCTGACAAATATGTCCTGACAACGAAGGCATCCGGGGAATTTCGCCGACCGTGACCGGGACCTGTCCGTGCGTATAACGAAACCGGCCCCGGGAATGCCCCGACGGAATGCGTTCAAACGTTTGGTCGCTGCCGATTCGTGATGAATTCAGCGCAGATAACCGGAAATGGCCGCGGAGAATCCCTGGATCCGGCGCAGCGGCGACCGATCCCGCAGCTGGGCGGCCGGGACGTCGGCGTCCGCGCCGGGCACGTCCGGGACCGGGTTCGGCGCCGGGATGCCCTCGCCGCGGCAGCTGACATCCTGGCGCGGCGCGCGGCCGGTGGACAGGAACGTGTCGACGATCCGGTCGGCGCAGCGGTTCACGCCGCCGTACACGCCGTGGTCGCCCTCGCCGGTCACGGTCAGCAGCCGGGAGCCGGCGTACCGCTGGTGGGCCGCTGTGGCGAGTGAGTAGCTGGTGGCGGGGTCGTGAGCGCTCTGGACCATCAGAGTCGTGGGGAGGCCCTTGCCGGTCGGCTGCGGCAGGTTCAGCCGCGGGCGGTCCCAGTAGAAGCACGGGTTCTCGTTCACGGTCCAGCCGATCAGCGGGTTCCGCGGCCCGAGCCGGCCGGCCAGCTGGTCGGCGTGCTCCTGCCCCTGCGGCCAGGCGGTGTCGTTACAGGTGACGGCGGTGAAGGTCGCGTCCTCGTAGTCGTCGCCGAGCGGCACCAGGCCGACCGGCGTCCGGTGCGCACGCCGGACCAGCTCGTGCTGGCGGGCGGTGGACAAGGCGTCGACCTTGCGCTGGGCCGCCCGCGGGCCGCCCTTTGCCTGGGTCGCCGAAAGGTCCTGGAGAAATGCCAGGTCGAGGGCCAGCGAGTAGAAGTCGAGTTTTGTATACATATCCCCGGCGACCATCTGGTCCAGGCTGTTCTGGTCGTAGGTGATGCGGACCGAGCCGTCCAGGAATTCCTCGGTGACCGGCTGCTTCTTGAGCGCGGAGCGTAACCGTTCGTAGCCGCGGACGACGAGCCGCGGCGACGTACCGAGGTGCAGCCGGTCGTCGTACTTGGCCGCCCAGGTCGCGAAGTCCTCCCGGAACCGGCGTTCGAAGGCGGCCGGCTGGGCCGCGAAGCTGGTCATCCAGGGGCTGGTGAAGTCGGTGTTGGAGTCCAGCACGAACCGGCCGACGTGCTGCGGGAAGTAGGCCTGGTAGTACGCGCCCATCCAGGTGCCGGCCGAGTAGCCGACGAAGTCGATCGTGGCGAAGCCGAGCAGCTGCCGGATCAGGTCCATGTCCTGCACGGTCTGCGCGGTGGTGATGTAGGGGAGCAGACCGCGGGACTGCCGATCGCAGTACGCCTGGTGCAGGCCGGAGGCAGCGGCGATCAGGTCGAGGTTCCACGGGTCGCGGTCGCGGGCGTCCATCGTGTAACCCGGTGCGCCCTGACAGGTGATGTTGGTGCTCTCACCGGTGCCGCGCGGGTCGAAGCCGACTGCCAGGTGGGTCTTGGCCAGTGCAGGCTGGCCGGCCAGGAAGGGCGCCATACCGAGCCCTGCGCCGCCAGGGCCGCCAGGGTTGCCGAACACGACCCGGCTCGGTTTGCCGCGCTCTGGTGCGACTTTGCTGACCGCGATCTGGATGTCGTGCCCGGATGACTGCTTGGCCCAGTCCCGTGGCGCGGTGATCTTCGTGCAGAACGTCCGCAGCTCCTCGCCGCCGCACTGCCGCCAGCTGAGCTTCTGGTCCAGGTACTTGTTCGCGACCGGCCGTGCCTTGTCGACGATCACCCCCGGCTCCATCGAGGCGGTCGCTCCCGATCCGGGAACGATCAGGACGGCGGTGGCGGAAAGCCCCAGGCCGACGGCCAGGGAGGCGAGCTTCATACAGACTCCAACGGCAAAACGTGATCGGACCGTCGCAATCTGTCATGTCGGCTGCGGGCGGTCGAGCACCACCCCCGGCCCGGCGTCGATCAGCTGTCGGCTGCGGGCGGCAGGAAGTAGGCCAGCATCCGGACCCGGCGCGCGTCCTCGGTCGGCCCGGTCCGTTGCAGATAAGGCATCAACAGCGTTTCCAGGTCCTCCTGCACCTTCCGCAGCTCTGCTGCGGTCAGCCACATACCTGCGTTGAACAGACCCGCCGATCGGGCCCAGTCCACGTCCAGCAACGGCTCGGTGTCCTCGACCCATTCACGCGGCACATGCTCGTAGCTGAGCAGCATTGCGCTGCTCAGCGCCCGCGCGGCCTCCTGGACATCGACTGGTCCGCCCTCGGGGATTTCGAAGAACAGCCCGCGCCCACAGGCCTCCCAGTCGTCGTCGACTCGGCGGACCAGGCCCACTGCGGCCAGCTGGTCCAGATGCCCGGCCGCCTCGGCCGCGCTGACCTCTACCGCAGCGCCCAGCTCAGCTGTCGACGCTGCGCCGTGCCGAGTCAGCTGATCCATCAGAGCCAGCCGCACCGGCTGTGCCAAGGCTCGCATCGCCGCGGCCTCGGTCAGCACCATGTCCCCGACCTCGTTAACCCGCACCTCTGTCATGCGGGTCAGCGTGCCACCTATTCCGGGGCGTCGGCAGGGTCGGTATGCAGACGGATCTGCTTGATGCGCACCGAGCCGTCGCCGTAGAGGTCGAGCTCGCGGTGCGCGGTGTCCGGGGCCCAGCCCGCTTCGGTGTAGAACGCGCGGGTGGTGTCGTCGGTGGCGTTGACCCAGACAGTGACGCGCTTGAAGCCGTCGGCGCGGACTGTGTCGACCACTGCGTTCAGAAGCCGGGAGCCGTGACCTGCGCGGGTCGCATCAGGCTGGACGGCGAGTTCGGCGATCAGAGCGTCGTTGCGCGGGTCGGCGTCCGGGTCGTCCGACGGAGTGATCGCAGCGAAGCCGACGAGCGTCCGGCCGGCCAGCGCGACCATGACTCGGTTGCGGGCCTCGCCGGGCGCGACCAGCGCGGCCCGCCACTGGGCTGCGAACTGTGCGGGGTCGAGGTCGGCCAGCACCTCGACCGGCAGCAGGCCGGCGTACGCCGCGCGCCACGCCGCGACCTGGACTTCGCCGATCGCGTTCGCCTCGGCGGGCAACGCGAGCCGCACGCTCGTCTCGGCGACCGGGCTCTCGCCGGACAGCTCGGTCAGATTCGCGGGCTCGGGCACGCCGAAGTCACTCATGGGGTCATCCTCCCAAGGCAGCGTCGCCGGCCGGACACCAGGTCCGGCCGGCGACTGTCCGCTCAGTAGACGAGTTTGCGGAGCAGCGTCTCGGCTGGACCGCGGTAGGAGCGGCGGCTCATCGCGTAGGCGCCGGCGACCGACAGCAGCCAGACGCCGACAGCACAGCCGAGAGCGACGTACGCCGTACTCCCGGTGCGGTGTCCGAGGTCGAGAGTGAAGGGGGCCAGCAGAGCCATCCAGGAGACCGATTGGAACAGGTAGCCCGACATCGAGCGCTGGCCGAGCGCGGAGATTGCTCGGACCGGCAGGGTGCGCGTGGTGATCCGGGCGACGAGCAGTCCGAACAGAGCGACGTACCCAGGGCCACCGAACATGCCGCTGACGTGTGAGAGCAGGCTGAGGGCGTTCACTGCGGCTTCGTCGACGTGCAGCCAGCCTGCACCGACCAGTGCCAGCGGCAGACCGCCCAGAACGGTGAGGCTCGTGCTGACTGCGGCGACGCGGGTGAGCAGCGTGCGGTGCGCGGCCGGGTTCTCCAGGATCTGATTGCGGGCGGCCCAGATGCCCAGCCAGACCACCATGACGAAGCCGATCACGCTCGCGGTGTGCAGCGGGTACTCCTGCAGCCGCTCGACGACGCTCGCGCCGTACGACGCCGCGGCCAGCGACGGGTTGGGGTCGTTGGTCAGCGAATGAACCTGTCCAGAGCTGTTCAGTACCGCGAGCGCACCGGAGACCGCGCAGTACAGCACGTACACGATCTCGAGGGCCCAGATCCCGATCACGATCCGATGGAACTTGTCGCCGCGGTTGAGCAGGAGCAGCGTGCAGATGATGCCGACGATGCCGTACGCACCGAGGAAGTCGCCGAAGTACAGCAGCGTCGCGTGCACGAGGCCGAAGGCGATCAGCCAGCCGTTGCGCTTGAGCAGGATCCGCCGGACGGCGCCGGGCGTCGCGCCGGACGAGCGCTGCCGCCGGGCGAGCTGGACGAGGCCGTAGCCGAACATCACCGCGAACACCGGATAGGCCCGGGCGTCGACGAAGGTGAGTTTGAGCAGGTTCAGCACCCGCTCGAGGCCGTGCGGCGCGCTCTCGACGCCGGGCTGGCCGGCGAACGCGAAGTTGGCGCTGTTGGCCAGTGCGATCAGCAGCAGCATCGCCCCGCGGATCAGGTCGGGGGCGAGCGCGCGTTCGGTACCGGTGACCGGTCCGCGGTGATCGGCGGCCGGGAGGCTCTGCGTGGTCACGGGGATCCACCTCTCAAAACTGTGTAGTCCTTGAACTGTTACCTCGATCCTGCCGCCCGCCGGACCGCGGCCCCAGTGCGCTGCGCCCCCTTCCGGGGTGGGGCCAGCACCACCCTTGTGACACCTGTCGTCGATCTGGAGAAAAAGTGTCACAACTGGGCTATGCTGACGCGTATGGACAGCTTTCAGGCGACCATCGACGCCGACGGCCGGATCGAGCCGCGGGACGCGATGCCGGAGGGGTACCGCAAGACCCTGATCCGGCAGATCGCGCAGCACGCGCACTCGGAGATCATCGGCATGCAGCCCGAAGGCAACTGGATCAGCCGGGCGCCGTCGCTGCGCCGCAAGGCGATCCTGATGGCCAAGGTCCAGGACGAGGCCGGCCACGGCCTCTACCTGTACGCCGCCGCCGAGACGCTCGGCGTGGATCGGGCCGAGCTGCTCGACCTGCTGCACGCGGGCCGCCAGAAGTACTCCAGCATCTTCAACTACCCGACGCTGACCTGGGCCGACATCGGTGCGATCGGCTGGCTGGTCGACGGCGCCGCGATCGTGAACCAGGTCCCGCTGTGCCGCTGCTCCTACGGGCCGTACGCGCGCGCCATGGTCCGGGTCTGCAAGGAGGAGTCGTTCCACCAGCGGCAGGGGTTCGAGATCCTGCATTCGCTGTGCAACGGCACTCCGGGCCAGAAGGCCATGGCACAGGACGCGCTGGACCGCTGGTGGTGGCCGTCGCTGATGATGTTCGGCCCGCCGGACGCCGCCTCGACGCACTCCGAGCAGTCGATGGCCTGGGGGATCAAACGGCACAGCAACGACGAGCTGCGGCAGCGCTTCGTCGACATGACCGTCCCGCAAGCCGACGTCCTCGGGCTGCGCGTTCCGGACGACGGTCTGGTGTACGACGAGAGCACGGGGCACTACAGCTTCACCGAGCCGGACTATGCCGAGCTGTACGAGGTGGTGAAGGGCAACGGGCCCTGTAACGAGAAGCGGCTGGCGCATCGGGTGAAGGCGCACGAGGACGGCGCATGGGTCCGTGAGGCCGCAGCGGCGTACGCAGCGAAGCGTCAGGAGGCTGTGGCATGAGCATCGAGCCGTTGTGGGAGGTCTTCGTCCGGTCGCGCCGTGGGCTGTCGCACACCCATGTCGGGTCGCTGCACGCGCCAGACGCGACGATGGCGCTGCGGAACGCGCGTGACGTCTACACGCGTCGCCAGGAGGGCGTGTCGATCTGGGTGGTGCGGGCGACCGACCTGACCGCCTCCAGCCCGGACGAGAAGGACGAGTTCTTCGACCCGGCCGGTGACAAGGTCTACCGGCACCCGACGTTCTACGAGGTCCCGGAAGGTGTCGAGCACCTGTGAGCGACCTCTTCGACTACGCCGTCCGGCTGGGTGACGACGCGCTGATCGCGGCGCAGCGCACGGCCGAGTGGATCGCGGCCGCGCCGCAGCTCGAGGAGGATGTTGCCCTCGGCAACATCGGGCTCGACCAGCTCGGGCAGGCCCGCTCGCTGCTGCAGTACGCCGGTTCGCTGGACGGCCGCACCGAGGACGACCTGGCCTACTTCCGCGAGGAGCGCGAGTTCCGCAACCTGCAGCTGTGCGAGCTGCCGAACGGCGACTTCGCGCACGCCATGGCCCGCCTGCTCTACTTCGCCACCTACCAGCACCTCCTCTACGAAGAGCTGCGGACGTGCGCCGACGAGACGCTGTCCGGGGTCGCGGGGAAGGCCGTCAAGGAGGTGGCGTATCACGTCGACCATGCGACGCAGTGGGTGCTGCGGCTGGGTGACGGCACCGAAGAGAGCCACCGCCGGATGCAGGCCGCGCTGGAGGCGCTCTGGCCGTACACCGGCGAGATGTTCGAGTCGGATGAGCTGGTCCGCCGGCTGGCGGTTGCCGTCGACCCGGCGTCGCTACGCGCCGACTGGGAGCGCCGCGTGCTCGCCGTGATCGACGAGTCGACTTGTAGTCGCCCGGAGGCGTCGTACCAGCACACCGGCGGTCGCAGCGGTCGTCACACCGAGCACTTGGGGTACCTGCTGGCCGAGCTGCAGCATGTGGCGCGTTCACACCCGGGTGCGACGTGGTGACCGACGCTGCGATCCTCGACGCGGTCGGAGAGGTCGCAGACCCAGAGGTGCCGGTGCTGACCATCGCCGACCTCGGCGTACTGCGTGGCGTGCGGCATGAAGGTGATGAGGTCGTCGTGACGATCACACCGACGTACTCCGGCTGCCCAGCGATGGACCTCATCCGGCACGAGGTAGAGCTCACGCTGAACCACCTGGGCGTCGACGGCCGGGTCGAAACCGTACTGTCACCGGCCTGGACGACGGACTGGATGAGCGACGCCGGAAAGTCGAAGCTGACCGAGTACGGCATCGCACCGCCGACCGGAACGCGTGCGGTTGGCGGTCCGGTGATGCTGGCGCTGACGATCCGCTGCCCGCTCTGCGGCTCGCCGGACACGACAGAGCTCAGCCGCTTCGGTTCGACGTCCTGTAAGTCGCTCTGGCGCTGCAACAGCTGCCGCGAGCCCTTCGATCATTTCAAGGCGATCTGATGACTACTGCGATTGCACCGCGGCGGCGGGCGACGTTCCACGCGCTGAAGGTGGCGGCGATCGATGCGATCACCGACGACTCGGTCGCGATCACCTTCGCCGTACCGCCCGAGCTGGCGGGGGAGTACGAGTTCACCGCCGGCCAGCACCTGACGGTTCGGCGTACGGGGGAGGACGTCCGGCGCAGCTACTCGATCTGCTCACCCGCCGGCTCCGGCGTCCTGCGGATCGGTGTGAAGCGCATCCCGGGCGGCACCTTCTCGGCGTACGCGGCGCAGGAGCTGAAGGTCGGCGACGAGCTCGAGGTGATGACGCCACTCGGCCGTTTCGGGACGACGCTCGACGCGGCCAACGCCAAGCACTACGCGTTCGTGGCCGCGGGCAGCGGCATCACACCGGTCCTGTCACTGGTGTCGACGATCCTCTCGGTGGAGCCGTCCAGCCGAGTCACCCTGCTCTACGGAAACCGGACCGCGGGCTCGGTGATGTTCGCCGACGACCTGGCCGACCTGAAAGACGTGTACGCCGAGCGCCTCCATCTGGTGCACGTGCTGTCGCGGGAGTCCACCGAGGTGGAGCTGTTCAGCGGCCGCATCGACACCGACCGGCTGAAGCGCATGTTCGCGACGATCCTTCCGATCGCCGGCGTCGACGAGTGGTTCCTCTGCGGTCCCTACGCGATGGTCGTCGGCGCCCAGGAGCTGCTACTCGCCGAAGGCGTCGCCCGCGAGCACGTCCACGCCGAGCTCTTCCATGTCGGCGACGAAGCGCCGAAAGCGCCCGTCGAGGAGGCTGCCGCCGAGGCGGACGCCGCACAGGTCACTGTGATCCTGGACGGCCGCCGATCGACCTTCGCGCTGGGCGAGCACGGCCGACCCGTCCTGGACGCAACCCTCGCCGTCCGGTCGGATGCCCCCTTCGCCTGCAAAGGCGGCGTCTGCGGCACCTGCCGCGCCAAAGTCGTCGACGGCGCCGTCCGCATGGACACCAACTGGGCCCTCGAACCCGACGAGATCCGCGCCGGCTACGTCCTCACCTGCCAGTCCCACCCCACCACCCCCGCCGTAACCCTCGACTTCGACGCCTGACTCCCGCGTGTCGGTGGGTAATTCGGTGGTGCGCGTCCGTGCGGTGCCGAAAGATACGCGGCATGAAGGTGACACCGACGCGAGATGCGACCGAAGTCGACCAGGCGGCGCGGATCTGGGCGGAGACCACGGCCGCTCGGGACGGCGAAGCCACCGTGCCGAGCCTCGATCTGGCCCGTCCGGTGATTCAGTCCGTCCTCGATGCCTCGCCGGAGTCGTTCCTGCTGATGGCCTACTCGCCGGAGGTGGCCGACGCCGTGGGCTTCGCCGCCGTGGAGCCGGTTGACGCGACAGTTGCCGAGCTGCGGTACCTCGGCGTCCGCCCGGCCGCGTGGGGCGGAGGTGTGGCGCGATCGCTGCTGACCGAGCTGCCGACACATGCGAGTGGGCTCGGGTTCAAGAGTCTTCGGCTGAGCGTCTACGCCGACAACGTGCGTGCGGTCGAGCTCTACCTGCGGCTGGCGTGGGTCGCCGACGGCGAACCGGTGCCGCATCCCCGCAGCGGTCGCCTCGAACAGCGCTACGTCCTCAGCCTCGGCTGAACGGCAGACAGCCCGGCCCCTCCACCTGAGGAGGGCCGGGCTGCCGGGTTCGGGCTGGTCAGTCGGTGCCGGCCTCCATGGCGGCGCGGTCGAGGAGGATGTCCTCCTCGGAGGCCTCGCCGCGGGAGGCGATCGCCTCGGCGCCGCCGGTCGGCAGCTCGCCGATCAGCTGGGTGGACGCCGACAGGGCCGGGTTCTCGATGCCGAACATGCCGAGACCGGCGTACTGCTCCAGCTTGGCGCGGGAGTCGGCGATGTCGAGGTTGCGCATGGTCAGCTGGCCGATCCGGTCGACCGGGCCGAAGGCGGAGTCCTCGATGCGCTCCATCGACAGCTTGTCCGGGTGGTAGCTGAGCGTCGGGCCGGTGGTGTCGAGGATCGAGTAGTCCTCACCGCGCCGCAGCCGCAGCGTCACCTCGCCGGTCACCGCCGTACCGACCCAGCGCTGCAGGGACTCCCGCAGCATCAGCGACTGCGGGTCGAGCCAGCGGCCCTCGTACATCAGCCGGCCGAGCTTGCGGCCCTCGTTGTGGTAGCTGGCCAGCGTGTCCTCGTTGTGGATCGCGTTCACCAGCCGCTCGTACGCCGCGTGCAGCAGCGCCATCCCGGGGGCCTCGTAGATCCCGCGCGACTTGGCCTCGATGATCCGGTTCTCGATCTGGTCCGACATGCCGAGTCCGTGCCGGCCGCCGATCGCGTTCGCCTCCAGCACGAGGTCGACCGCCGTCCCGAACTCCTTGCCGTTGATCGTCACCGGCCGGCCCTGGACGAAGCCGATCGTGACGTCCTCGGGGGCGATCTCGACACTCGGGTCCCAGTGCGCGACGCCCATGATCGGGTCGACGATCTCGACGCCCTGGTCGAGGTGCTCCAGGGTCTTCGCCTCGTGCGTCGCGCCCCAGATGTTCGAGTCGGTCGAGTACGCCTTCTCGACGCTGTCGCGGTACGGGAGGTCGTGGGCGGCCAGCCACTCCGACATCTCCTTGCGCCCGCCGAGCTCGTGCACGAACTGCGCGTCCAGCCACGGCTTGTAGATCCGCAGCTGCGGGTTCGCCAGCAGGCCGTACCGGTAGAACCGCTCGATGTCGTTGCCCTTGAACGTCGACCCGTCGCCCCAGATCTGGACGTCGTCGTCGAGCATCGCCCGGACCAGCATCGTCCCGGTCACCGCACGCCCGATCGGCGTCGTGTTGAAGTACGTCCGCCCACCCGACCGGATGTGGAACGCCCCGCACGCCAGCGCCGCCAGCCCCTCCTCGACCATCGCCGCCCGGCAGTCCACCAACCGGCTCAGCTCCGCCCCGTACGCCGTCGCCCGCCCCGGCACCGACGCGATATCAGGCTCATCAGGCTGCCCCAGATCAGCGGTGTAAGTACAAGGAACGGCCCCCTTGTCCCGCATCCACGCAACCGCGACCGACGTGTCGAGCCCTCCCGAAAAGGCAATCCCGACCCGCTCACCAACTGGCAATGACGTAAGCACCTTGGACACAGGAAAAGTATGCATCCCCCTGAATGATTATGCAAACCCACTCCCGGGCCCGGCGTCCAGGAGCAGGCCCCTCGCCCACCCCGCCGAGCGCGGCGACGCCGCTCGCCTCAGCCAAGCGGTGGCCCGGGATCACCTCATGCCGGAGTCACCTGTCGAGCACAGCGTTCTCCCAGCGCCGCCCGGCGCGACAACTGTCGCCCGGTGGCGCCGGCTCCTCGCCTCCGCCGAGCGGAGCGAGGCTGCTCTGCCTTCGCCAGGCGAAGTGGCGGGGCCCGACTGTCGTCGCCCGACGCAGCTGCCCGAGCGCAGCGAGGCTCCTCCGGGCTCCTTCGTTCGGCTGTCCGCTCAACTCCGTCCGCGAGCGGAGCGAGGCTGTTTTGCCTGTGCTGGGGAGAGGTGAGGTGTTGATGGTGTGGCTGGTGGGGTTGGAGTGAGAGGATGGGGGTTCGGTTGGGGAGGGAGTGAGGCGCGGGATGATGGGGCGGTCGCATGCCTTGTCGGGGTGGGTTGCGGGGCTGGCGGTGGCGCCGATGGTGGGGCTGACGACGGTGGCCGAGGTGGTGCCGTTCGCGGCGGCCACGGCGGGGTACGCGCTGGTGCCGGATCTGGATCACCCGGGGGCCAGTGCGTCCCGGTTCCTCGGGCCGGTGACCGGGCTGATCTCGGCCGTCATCCGGAGGTTCTCCGGAGCGCTCTACCATCTGACGAAGGGCCCGCGCGACGAGGACGGCACCGGGCAGCATCGTCATGCGAGCCACACGCTCGCGGCGGCGATCGGCTTGGGGTTCCTCGCGGCCGGCCTCGGTGACCGCGGTAAGTGGGCGGTGCTCGCGGTCGCGGCGGCGGGTCTGCTGCTGGCGGTGCATGTGCTCGGCGACTGGCTGCTGGCCGTCGTCCTCGGCGCCGGCGCCTGGACGGTCTTCGGCGCGGCGCTCCCCGCGACGACGACCGCCGACGCGCTCCAGGCGGGCCTGAGCGGGATCGGCGGCTGGATCGGCGTGGCGGTCGGCCTCGGCATGTTCACCCACTGCCTCGGCGACAGCCTGACCCGCGCCGGCTGCCCCTGGCTCTGGCCGCTGCCCATCCGCGGCGAGACCTGGTACGAACTCCGGTTACCGAAGCTCCTCAGGTTCCGCACCGGGGGCTGGGTCGAGCGCCTCCTGATCGCGCCCGTCCTGCTCGCCGCCGGCGTCCTGCTCCTGCCCGGCGTCCTCCCGTTCGTAATCTCTACCCTCAGTGACGGAGAAATCACTCAAAGTGCGCACAGAATTTTTTCCGGACTTTTTTCGTGGAACGTGTAACGACTCCTGGGCCCGGCCCGATAGGACGAGTGAGCCTGATGGCTGCCCGGACCCCCGAGCGGACAGCCATCAGGCCTACTCATTTCTTCGAGGCAGCGGAGCGGTAATCTGAGCCCCATGTCCTCGCCTCTTCCTTTCGGCCGTCTGACCACGGCCATGGTCACCCCTTTCCAGCCCGACGGCACGCTCGATCTCGCCGCGGCCCAGAAGGTGGCCACCCATCTCGTCGACGGCGGGAACGACGCCCTGATCCTGAACGGGACGACGGGTGAGGCCCCGACCACCTCCGACCAGGAGAAGGCCGACGTCATCCGGGCGGTCCGCGAGGCCGTCGGCGACCGCGCCAAGCTGGTGGCCGGCGTCGGCACCAACGACACCGCGCACACGATCGAGCTCGCCCGGCAGGCCGAGGCCGCCGGCGCCGACGGGCTGCTGGTCGTGACGCCGTACTACAACAAGCCGCCGCAGGAGGGCCTGCGCGCGCACTTCACGCAGGTCGCCGACGCGACCGGCCTGCCGAACCTGCTCTACGACATCCCCGGCCGGGCCGGTGTCGAGATCACCACCGAGTCGCTGATCGCGCTCGCCGCGCACCCGCGGATCGTCGCGGTCAAGGACGCCAAGGGCGACCTGGCCGCCACCACCAAGGTGCTCGCGAACACCGATCTGTTCTACTACTGCGGTGCCGACGAGCTGAACCTCGCCTCGCTGGCGATCGGCGCGGTCGGCATCGCGAGTGTCGTGGCCCATGTCGCGAGCCCGCAGTACCGGCAGCTGATCGACGCCGCGGTGGCGGGCGACCTCGGCACGGCACAGGAGATTGATCGACGGCTCGTGCCCGCCGTCGAAACGATCATGACCATGACCCAGGGCGCCATCATGGTGAAGGCCGCGCTCACGCTGACCGGCGTCCTCGACCACGCGACCCTGCGGTCGCCGCTGATCGAGGCGACGCCCGCGCAGGTGGAGCGGCTCACCGCCGACTTGAAACAGGCAGGACTGATTGCATGAGTCACCCCCATCCGCATCTCGACGCGCCCGCGCCGCTGGCGCCGGGCGCTCTGCGGGTCATCCCGCTCGGCGGCCTCGGTGAAGTAGGCCGGAACATGACCGTGTTCGAGTACGACGGCAAACTGCTGATCGTCGACTGCGGCGTGCTGTTCCCCGACGAGAACCAGCCCGGCGTGGACCTGATCCTCCCGGACTTCCAGCCGATCCGGGACCGGCTGGACGACGTTGTCGCGGTGGTGCTGACGCACGGCCACGAGGACCACATCGGCGGGTTGCCCTACCTGCTGCGCGAGCGGGGCGACATCCCGGTGATCGGGTCGCAGCTCACGCTCGCGCTGCTCGAGGGCAAGCTGAAGGAGCACCGGCACCGCAACGTGCCGCAGCAGACCGTGGTCGAGGGCGAGAAGCTCCAGGTCGGCCCGTTCGTCTGCGAGTTCGTCGCCGTCAACCACTCCATCCCGGACGCGCTGGCCGTCGCCATCCGCACCCCGGCCGGCCTGGTGCTGCACACCGGCGACTTCAAGATGGACCAGCTCCCGCTGGACGGCCGGATCACCGACCTGAACGCGTTCGCGCGGCTGGGGGAGGAGGGCGTCGACCTGTTCTGCGTCGACTCCACCAACTCCGAGGTCCCCGGTTTCACCACCCACGAGCGCGATATCGCCCCGGTGCTGGACGGCGTCTTCACCAAGGCGAAGAACCAGCGCATCATCGTGGCCTGTTTCGCCTCCCACGTGCACCGCGTCCAGCAGGTGATGGACGCCGCGGTCAAGCACCGCCGCAAGGTCGCCTACGTCGGCCGCTCGATGGTCCGCAACATGGCCGTCGCCCGCGACCTGGGCTTCCTGAACGTGCCCGGTGACACGCTGATCGACATGCGCGAGCTGGACAACTACCCGCCCGAGCAGGTCGTGCTGGTCTCGACCGGTTCCCAGGGCGAGCCGATGTCGGCGCTGTCGCGGATCGCGGCCAACGACCACCACGTCGTCCAGATCCAGCCCGGTGACACCGTCGTCCTCGCGTCGTCGCTGATCCCCGGCAACGAGAACTCGGTCTACCGGGTGATCAACGGCCTCACCCGGCACGGCGCGAACGTCGTCCACAAGGGCAACGCCCTGGTGCACGTGTCCGGGCACGCGAGCGCCGGCGAGCTGCTCTACTGCTACAACATCGTCAAGCCGCGCAACGTGATGCCCGTACACGGCGAGATCCGGCACCTGCACGCGAACGCCGAGCTGGCGATCCAGACCGGCGTCCCGCGCGAGAACGTCGTCGTCGTGGAGGACGGCGTGGTCGTGGACCTGATCGAGCGCAAGGCCGTCGTGGCCGGCAAGGTCGACTGCGGCTACGTGTTCGTGGACGGCTCGACGGTCGGCGACATCACCGAGACCTCGCTGAAGGATCGCCGGATTCTCGGCGACGAGGGTTTCATTTCGGTCATCGCTGTGATGGACTCCGTCACCGGCAAGCTGACGGCCGGTCCGGAGATCCAGGCCCGCGGGTTCGCCGAGGACGACACCGTCTTCGACACCCTGAAGCCGAAGATCGAGGCGGAGATCGAGAAGGCGATCGGCGGCGGCGTGGACGACATGTACCAGCTGCAGCAGGTGATCCGCCGGGTGGTCGGCAAGTGGGTCAGCGACACCCACCGCCGCCGCCCGATGATCATCCCGGTCGTCGTGGAGAGCTGAGACAAAGGGGAGTGGGCCGGCGATGAGCGTCAACGGTGTGAACGGCACGGGCCAGCGCCGGCCCACGATGAAGGAGGTCGCGGCCCGGGCCGGGGTCGCCCTGAAGACGGTCTCCCGGGTCGTCAACGAGGAGCCCAACGTCAGCCCCGAGCTGACCGCGAAGGTCCAGGCGGCGATCAAGGAGCTGAACTACACCCCGAACGAGTCGGCCCGGATGCTGCGCCGCGGCCGGACCGGCACGATCGCGGTCGTCATCCGCGATATCGGCGACCCGTTCTTCGCCTCACTCGGCCGCGCGGTCGAGCTGTGGGCGCGCTCGTCCGGCTCGGTCGTGATGATCGGCCTCACCGACGAGGACCCGGACCGCGAGCGCGACGTCTGCCTGGAGTTCGTGGCCCGGCGTCCGGACGCCCTGATCATGGCGCCGATCGGCGAGACCCAGGAGTACCTGGCCCCGCATGTGGACGCCGGGATGGCAGTCGTCACGATCGACCGGCCGGCGCACGGTATCGAGGCGGACGCCGTCCTCGCGGACAACGCCGGCGGGATCGATCAGGCCATCGACCACCTGGTCCGCCAGGGCCACCGCCGGATCGCCTACCTCGGCGACGACGAGCGGATCTTCACCGCCCGCGAGCGGGTGGTCGCCTACCGGGCCGCGATGGCCCGGCACCGTATCGACGTCGACGAGGACCTGGTGCATCTGTCCGAGCCGACGACCGAGGGCATCGGCATCACGCTGTCCGCCGTCCTCGATCGCCCCGAGCCCGCCACCGCGCTGCTCTCGGCCAACAACATGACCACCGCCGAAGTCCTCCGCGGGATGGCCGGCCGCCGGGACCAGGTCGCCCTGGTCTCCTTCGACGACCTCGCCCTCGGCGACCTGCTCAGCCCCGGCCTGACCGCCGTCGCCCAGTCGGCCGACGTGATGGCCCGCACGGCGATCCAGCTGATGACCGAGCGGCTGCCCGAGCCGCACCGGCCCGGGCGTACCGTCCGCGTGCCGGTGAAGCTCACGATCCGCGGTTCAGGCGAAATCCCGCCCGGCTGAGCCGGAGCGCAGCTGCGAGGCCAGCGGGCAGTCGAACGGGTCGCGGGCCTGGATGCCGACGTTGTTCAGGTAGTTGATGACGACCTTGTAGGACTCGACGATCCCGACCTCGGTGTACTTCACGCCGTGCAGTTCGCAGTACTCGCGGACGATCGGCTGGACCTTGCGCAGCGTCGGTCGCGGCATGCTCGGGAACAGGTGGTGCTCGATCTGGTAGTTCAGGCCGCCCATCGCGAAGTCGGTGAGGACGCCGCCGCGGATGTTGCGCGAGGTGAGCACCTGGCGGCGCAGGAAGTCCAGTTTCATGTTCGCCGGGACGAGCGCCATCCCTTTGTGGTTGGGCGCGAACGAGCCGCCGAGCAGGACGCCGAACACCGCGAGCTGGATGCCGATGAACGCGGCGGCTTTACCGGGCGGCAGCAGGATCAGCAGGACGGCGATGTAGCCGCCGATCCGGCTCAGCACGATCGTGGCTTCGATCCGCTCGACCGGGGACGCCTTGCGGCGCAGCAGGTGCCGCACGCTGGCGACGTACAGGCTGAGGCCCTCGAGGGTGAGCAGCGGGAAGAACAGCCAGCCCTGGCGCTGCGTCAGCCAGGCGCGGATGCCGGTGCGCTTGGCGAAGTTGTCCGGGGTGAACGCGACGACGCCGTCCCCGATGTCGGGGTCGCGGTCGATCTGGTTCGGCGCGGCGTGGTGCTTGCTGTGCTTGGACCGCCACCAGCCGGCGCTGATGCCGATCAGGCCGCCGGCGATCAGCCGTGCGGTCCAGTCGTTCCACGCGGCGGAGTCGAAGATCTGCCGGTGCGCGCTGTCGTGGCTGAGGAAGGCGCCCTGGGTCAGGACGAAGGCGAACGCACCGGCCATCAACAGCTGCAGCCAGGAGTTGCCGATCAGGCCGACCCCGACCCAGACGCCGGCGAAGGCGGCGAGCACCAGACCGATCCGCGTCCAGTAGTAGCCCCGGCGGCGTCGCAGAAGTCCCAGTTCGCGGACCGTGCGGGCGAGCTCGGTGTACAGGTGGGTATAGCGATGCTGCGGACGGTCGTCCGCCATGAGCGACGAAATAAGAAACACTCCGGTCGATCGTACGTAAGGTCGACGCGCTACCGAAGTGTCGGGCAGCGCCACGAGCTGTGGCTGTTGGATGTCACCTTAGTACCCGGGTCAAGGGGCACTGGAACGGATCGCGAGCCCGCAGTCCGACATGGTTCAGGTAGTCGACCACGATCCGGTACGAAGTGACCAGTCTTACTTCTGTGTAGGCGATTCCGTGCAGTTCGCAGTACTCGCGGACGATCGGCTGGACCGTGCGCAGCGCCGGTCGCGGCATACTCGGGAACAGGTGGTGTTCGATCTGGTAGTTCAATCCGCCCATCGCGAAATCGGTGAGGACGCCGCCGCGGATGTTGCGCGACATCAGCACCTGGCGGCGCAGGAAATCGATTTTCATCCCCTTCGGAACCAGCGGCATTCCCTTGTGGTTCGGGGCGAATGCGGCACCCAGGCAGAAGCCGAAAACTGCCAGCTGCACTGCCAGAAACGCCGTAGCCTTCCCGGCCGGCAGCAGCAGGTACAGCGCACTCACATACGCCACCAGCCGGGCCACGACCACACAGAGCTCGACTCGGCTCGCGCTGCGCTGGCACAGGTGCCGCAAGCTGGACACATGGAGTGAAAGCCCTTCCAGCGTGAGCAGCGGAAAGAACAACCACCCTTGCCGCGCAGCGATCCACCGTCCGACCGGTCCACGCTCGGCGACCGCATCCGGCGTAAAGGCGATGGCCTTCAGCTGGACGTCAGGATCCTTGTCCACCTGGTTAGGCGCCGCGTGATGCCGCGAGTGCTTGTTCCGCCACCACGTCACACTCATCCCCGCGACTCCGCCGGCCAGGATCCGCGCAGCGAGGTCGTTCCGCGCTGCCGACTCGAAGATCTGCCGGTGCGCGCTGTCGTGACTCAGAAACGCCACCTGCACCAGCACCAGCCCCAGCAGAGCCGCCAGCACCAGCTGCCACCAGCTGTCACCCAGTACGACGACACCCACAGCCACGCCGACCAGCGCCGCGAACACCAGACTCATCCGCACGTAGTAGTACCCCTGCCGACGCCGCAGCAGGCCCAGCTCGCGCACCGTGCGCAACAGATCCGTGTACAAGCTCACGTACTGCTCCTGAGTGCTCACGCGGCCAGCATCGGCCGACGGCATGAACGCCGTCGCACCATGGCGCAAACCGGACGCAGCCGGTGACAGTCCACCCAGGTGCGCCATCCTGACTCCGTGAATGGCGTTGCTCACGAACAACTCTGCGACGAGGCCGACGGCTGGGATTGTCTCGGCACCTTCACCGACCGCGGCATGCACAAACTCCTCACCCGGCTGGGCTGCGAGCCCTCACCGGACACCGACTGGTCGGAACGAGTCGCCGCAGCCGTAGACACTGGTCTGGTCCGGCTCCAGCCCCATCTGGCCGCAGACGATCCAGAAATTCGCGCCACTCTCACCCAGGTCCTCGAGTGGTGCTGGGACGACGCCGAGGACGCACTAGCCATGCTTCGGACATTGCTGGCGGGGGAGTTCAACCAAGCGGTGCGAGTCGGGGCCTTTCTGGCCGTCGCTCGCCTGGCGAGCTCGCTACCACTCGAGCATCAGCTCAGGTCCGAGACCGAGAGCTGGCTGACGGCGACGCTCACCTCCGGCCCGCCGCTGGACGCCTTCGCAGCGGGCCTCGGCGTCCTGCAGCACTACGGGCGAAGGCTCTCACCGGAAGCGGTCGATTCGATGGCTGCCGCGCTGCCGATCGCCTACCAGCCGTACTTCGACCTCACCGCCGACCTTCCGCAGGAGCTCGTGGACGAGTACCTCAGCGACCAGCCCGCTCTCCGGCTGCGCTTCCAGCTCGGCCTGGCCGCGAACACCTGGCGTCCGCCGACGTTCCTGACGACAGCCGGCCTGGTGGCCCGGAATTCGATCGAGTACGGACTGGACGCCGTCCAGATCGAACAGCTGATGACGGCCGTCGCCGATGCGATAGTGGACCCACAGGCGGACGCTGACACCAGACTGCGCGCCACGCGTGCCTTCGGAGCCTTTCCGCCGGGGGCCGTGAGTCCGGTCGCCGACCAGCTCGCAGTCGCCGCGGCGTCCGACAACCTGCTCCTGCGCGAGGCTGCCATGACCGCCTTGGCGCGCGCGAGCGACGTCCGAGCGCTACCCGTCCTGTTGAAGGTCATTCGCACCGGCAGCCGGGCCGAGGGATCCGGGTTCGACCACGTTGCTTTCGGCGCGATGCGCCCGCACGCGGCGGCGATCCTGCCCGACGTCGTCCGGCGCCTCGCAGCCACCGAGCCGCCCCGGGTGACGCGTCACGACAACGGGTCGTACTCGACGCGAGGCGGACTGGACGGTCCGGACTGGCTGCTGCTCGAGGGCCTGGCTTTGTGGGGTGGTGTGGCGGCGGACGCCGTACCGCAGCTGCGAAGGCTGCTGGCGATGTACGAGACGTACGCCGGACCACGTAACCACTGGGAGACCCGGAGCCGGACGCTGCTCCAGAGTGCTCTGACCGCAATCGAGGGAAGGGGTCATCAGTAGTTCACTCGCGGGCCATGCGGGCGGATCACGCTTGTCAGCATGAACTTGAGTCGCCGCCAGCTCTTGGCCGCATCCTCAGTCGCCGGCGTTTCCCTGGCTCTGCCAGAAGCCGCGGCTGCCACCGTCGTACGCCGGGACCGGCCGGCCATGCCGTCCGGAATCATGTCGGGTGACGTCACCTCGAACTCAGCAGTCGTCTGGTCTCGCACTGATCGCAGAGCGCGCCTGGTCGTCGATCTGACCAGTCACGGCCGTTTCGACCGGGCGATCCGTCTGCGTGGTCCTGTCACCGGGCCGGACGCCGACTACACCGCACAGCTGCCGCTGAAGGGCCTGCGGCCCGGACAGCGCTACGACTACCGGATCGCGTTCGAGGACGCGTACGGACGTCGGGGCGAGTCTCGGGCCGGCTCCTTCGTCACGCCGGGCCGCAACCGGGGAGTGTCCTTCGTCTGGACCGGCGACACCGCCGGCCAGGGCTACGGCATCAACCCGGATTTCGGCGGCATGATCGCCTACCGGGCCATG
The DNA here is from genome assembly GCF_055584105.1 of Kribbella sp. NPDC104218. Classification (NCBI taxonomy): domain Bacteria; kingdom Bacillati; phylum Actinomycetota; class Actinomycetes; order Propionibacteriales; family Kribbellaceae; genus Kribbella; species Kribbella sp. NPDC104218. The sequence continues at coordinate 161,192 of NZ_JBVJMQ010000002.1, read as the reverse complement.
CACCGGACCCGTCCGGACTTCTTCCTGCACTCCGGCGACAACATCTACGCGGACGGCCCGATCGCGGCCGAGGTCAAGATCCCGGACGGCACGGTCTGGAAGAACGTCGTCACCGAGGAGGTCGCCAAGGTGGCCGAGACGCTCGCGGAGTACCGCGGGCGCTACAAGTACAACCTGCTCGACGAGAACGTCCGCGACCTGTACGCCGACGTCCCGATCATCAGCCAGTGGGACGACCACGAGACGGTCAACAACTGGTACCCCGGCGAGATCCTCGAGGACTCCCGCTACACCGAGCGCCGTGTCGACGTCCTGGCGGCACGAGCTCGGAAGGCGTTCCTGGAGTACCTGCCGATGGTCCACACCGCCGGCCGGAACCGCATCTACCGCAAGGTGAGCTACGGCCCGCTGCTGGACGTTTTCTGCCTCGACATGCGCACCTACCGCGACGCCAATCCCGCTCCGGGCGTGGCCGGGCCGGTCGCGATGCTGGGCGCCGAGCAGGCCCAGTGGCTGGTTCGGGAGGTCGCCTCCTCCAAGGCGACCTGGAAGGTCATCGCCAGCGACATGCCGCTCGGAGTGCTCGTTCCGGACGGTTCGCTGATCGAGGCCGTCGCGAACGGCGTCGACGGCGCGCCCGGTGGCCGCGAGCACGAGATCGCCTGGGTGCTCAGCCAGTTCAAGAAGCGCAAGGTGCGCAACGCGGTCTGGCTGACCGCCGACGTCCACTACTGCGCCGCTCACCACTACGACCCGTCCCGCGCGGCCTTCACCGACTTCGACCCGTTCTGGGAGATCGTCGCCGGTCCGGTGAACGCCGGCACGTTCGGGCCGAACTCCCTGGACTCCACCTTCGGCCCGAAGGTCGAGTTCGTGAAGGCAGCCGACTTCCCGAACCAGCCGCCCAGCGGTGGCAACCAGTTCTTCGGCCACGTCGCGATCGACCCGCGCACCGGAGTTTTCACCGCCTCCCTCCGCGACCTCTACGGCAAGGTCCTCTGGACCAAAGACCTCACCCCGGCCCGCCGCTAGGGCCCGCCGTACCCGCCGACCCCCGGCGCCTGTGCGGGATGCCGCCCACCGGGGGCGGTGGGTACGACGTAGGTTTGCGCCATGACCTCTCCGGAAAGCCGCCGTGACGATGTGGTCGAGACACTGCACGGCCAAGAGATCGCAGACCCCTACCGCTGGCTGGAAGACCCTGACGCTCCGGACACCCAGGACTGGGTGTCACGGCAGAACGAGCACACCGAGGCCGAGCTGAGCGGCTATGCGGAGCGGGAGTGGTTCCAGACCACCATGTCGGCGATTCTGGCCCGTCCGCGCGCCGGAGTCCCGGCCAAGAAGGGCGGCTGGTACTTCGTCGGCCGCAACGATGGCACCCAGGCGCAGGACGTCGTCTACGTCGCGGAGTCCCTGGAGGAGTTGCTGGACGGCGGCCGGGTGCTGATCGACCCGAACCAGCTGTCGGACGACGGCTCCGACTCGCTGGCCTCCTTCACAGTCAGCCCGGACGGCAAGTACTTCGCCTACGGCATCAACGAGAGCGGCAGCGACTGGACGTCGTTCCGGCTGCTCGACATCGCCACTGGCGAGCCGGTGGAGGATGTGGTCACGGAGGCCAAGTTCAGCGAGGCGACCTGGCTGCCGGACAGTTCGGCGTTCCTGTACCTGCACTACCCGGCCAACCAGCGCAACGAAGGTACTGAGACCGAGAGCCTCAGCAGCGGCTACCTGATGCTGCACCGGGTCGGCACGCCGCAGCTGGAGGACGAGCTGATCCTCGGCTTCCCCGAGCACAACCAGTACTTCATCAGCCCGGAGATCTCGGACGACGACCGCTACCTGATCGTCCACATCACCGAGGGCACCGACCCGTCCACTCGGGTCTGGGTCTACCCGCTCAGTTCCGACGGGCTCGGCGAGCCGATCAAGGTCGTCGACGAGTTCGCCGACGAGATCTGGTTCGTGCGGATGTCCGGTGACCAGCTGGTGCTGCAGACCGACCGGGACGCGCCTCGGGGCCGGGTCGTCCGGTCCGGGTTCGACGGCGTGTTCACCGACCTGATCCCGGAGGAGGAGGCGACGCTGCAGGCTGTCCGCCCGACGGCGTCCGGTCTGGTCACTTTGACGCTGATCGACGCAGCGCCGGTCGTGACGCTCTATGCGCTGGACGGCTCGGGTGCGACGCATGTCAACGTGGCTGGCGGCGCTGTGGTCGGGCTGAACAGCAGCACCAAGCACGACGAGGTCTTCGTCGGTCTGTCCACGACAACCGATCCCACGCTGTCGTACGTCGTTTCCGCGGCGAGTGGCGACGTCCGGGCATTGCCCGAGCTGGTGCGCGGCTCCGGCGGCTTCACGTCCCCACAGGTCACTGTGACGCGGCAGATCGCGCCCGGCCGCGACGTACCGTTCTTCCTGATCAGTCGCTCGGACCTGGACTTCTCCACGCCGCGTCCGACGCTCATGTGGGGGTACGGCGGTTTCCGCATCCCGATCCAGGCGGACTACCGGCCGGGCTGGCCGGCGTGGCTGGCCGCCGGGGGAGTGCTCGTCATCACGAACCTCCGGGGCGGCGGTGAGTACGGCAGCGACTGGCACGACGCCGGGCGGCTGAAGAACAAGCAGAACGTGTTCGACGACTTCATCGCGGTCGCTGAGCATCTGCAGGACACCGGTGTGACCACGCCGGCGCAGCTGGCCGTGCACGGCCGCAGCAACGGCGGTCTGCTGATCGGCGCAGTCATGACCCAGCGGCCCGACCTGTTCGCGGTCGCGCTGCCGGGCGTCGGCGTACTGGACATGCTGCGGTTCCACAAGTTCACCGTGGGCGCGGCGTGGGTGTCGGACTACGGCTCACCGGAGGACCCGGAGCAGTTCCACGACCTGCTCGCGTACTCGCCGTTGCATCGCGTGCAGGAGGGGACGGCGTACCCGGCCACTCTGGTCGTCACCGGCGATCACGACGACCGCGTGGTGCCGTTGCACAGTCACAAGTTCATCGCCGCGGTGCAGCATGCCCAGGCCGCTGCCGCGCCTGTCTTGACCCGTATCGAGGTCAACACCGGCCACGGCTTCGGTAAGCCGGCTGCGAAGATCGCGTCGGAGTGGGCGGACCTACTGGCGTTCGCTGCTCACCATGTAGGCCTTGAACCTCCTGAGCAGTAGGAGGGTGGCGTCACCAGATGCGGGGCGCGTGGAGGTCGCGAGGGTCTTCGATCGGCTGACAGCCGTGGTCGGTGTCCTCGTACTCCGCGCGCAGCCCGTTAGCGGCCAGCGTGCGGACGGCGTTCACCAGCCGGTCCACATGCTCGCGGGTCGTGCCGAGGCCGAGGCTGGCGCGGACTGCGGTGCCGTGCTCCGGCGCCTCCGCGAGGAGGTGGCCGACGAGCGGGTGCGCGCAGAACTTGCCGTCCCGGACGCCGATGCCGTACTCCGCGCTCAGCGCGGCGGAGACCAGCGTCGAGCTCAGCCCGTCGAGGGTGAAGCAGACCGTGCCGACCCGGTCGGCCTCCGCGCCGAAGATCGAGTACGTCGTCACACCGGCGATCTGAGCCAGACCGGTGCGCAGCCGGGCCAGCAGGCTGCGTTCGTGCTGCTCGATGGCCTCGCGGTGCCGGCTGATCGTGGCGCACGCCGAAGCGAGGGCGATGGCGCCGATGACGTTGGGGGAGCCGCCCTCGTGCCGCGCCGGGCCGCTCGCCCAGACGACGCCGTCGCCGCTGACCGAGGTGGTGGCGCCGCCGCCGTACAGGTACGGGTCGGCGGCGTTGAGCCAGTCGGCGCGACCGATCAGGGCACCAGCGCCGTAGGGCGCGTAGAGCTTGTGGCCGGACAGGGCGACCCAGTCGACGTCCAGCGCGGCGATGTCGACCGGTCGGTGCGGGGCGAGCTGTGCGGCGTCCAGACAGATGCGCGCGCCGTGCGCCTTGGCGACCGCGGCCAGCTCGGCGATCGGGAAGATCTCGCCGGTCACGTTGGAGGCGCCGGTGACGACGACGAGCCGCGGGCCCTCCGGCGCCGTCCGCAGCGCGTCGGCGACTGCGGTGACCGCCTCGGTCGCGGAGGCCGGGGCAGGCAGCCGCACCGTGCGCTCGGCGTCCCACGGCAGCAGCGCGGCGTGGTGCTCGGACTCGAAGACGACCACAGTCGCGTCAGCCGGGACGGCGTGCGCCAGCAGGTTCAGCGCGTCGGTGGTCTGCCGGGTGAAGATGACCTGGTCGTCCGCACGGGCGCCGACGAAGCCGTGTACCTCGGCCCGGGCCCGCTCGTACCACTGGGTGGTGATCCGGGAGGCGTAGCCGTTGCCGCGGTGCACCGACGCGTACGACGGCAGCGCCGCCTCGACGCTGGCGCGCACCGACTCCAGACAGGGCGCGCTGGCGCCGTGGTCGAAGTTCGCGTAGTCCGTGACGCGGCCGTCGGCCAGCGGGACCAGCAGGTCCGAGCCGACGGTGGCGGGGATGCTGCCGGTGCTGAGCCGGGCGACCGCCGGACGCGGGCTGGTCGTGCTGGCCGGCTCGAGGATGGAGAGGATCGACATGGCTTCGCTCCCGGGAAGTCCGCACTTGCCGAACGGGGTATCCGCACGGCCTGGTCTTCACCCGGGGCACCCCACCGCGGAGGAGGGTTGCCGGTCAGCGAGCCGGGGCTTGACGCTGACACTCATGACCTGCCGAGAACGGTAACGAACCGGCCACGGGGACGCCAGCCCTAATCTCGCCCAATGAGATATGTAACTACATCGTGAGACGAAGCGAGGAAACATGACCTGGAAAGCCCCGGATGTCACCCGCCCGGACGGCTCGCTGACCGCACCGGAACGCGAGCTGCTGCAGGGCTACCTGTCCTTCTACCGCGCGACGCTGCTGGTCAAGTGCGCCGGTCTGACGGCCGAGCAGCTCGCCGCCCGCCCGTCACCGCCGTCCAATCTGTCGCTGCTCGGCCTGATCCGGCATCTCACCAAGGTCGAGCGGATCTGGTTCCGGATCCACTTCGCCTCAGGCGATCCCGCCGAGCCGCTGTACGCGCCCGAGCTCGGCAAGGACGCGGACTTCGAGCTGATCGACCCGGCCGACGCGCAGGCGGCGTACGAAGGGCTGATCGCCGAGTGGCGGCTGTCCGACGAGGCGGCGTCCGGACGGTCGCTCGACGAGCGGTTCGTGTTCGGTGGGACGGAGTCGACGCTGCGGATGATCTACATCCATCTGATCGGGGAGTACGCGCGGCACTGCGGCCACGCCGACCTGGTCCGCGAGCAGCTGGACGGGACCACTGGCGCCTGACAGATCAAGCAGTTCGCTCGATCTGGTAACAAGCCTTCCGATGGACCGGTTGCTGTGGTCAACTCGCGGCATGTTGCGTCCGGCCGCCCTCGTCACGCTCGTGCTCGCGGTGTGCGCCGCGTTGCTCGCGGCGCCCGCGAGTGCGGCGTACGGCGTCCGGATCGAGGTGCTCTCGTCGCCGCGCGCGGAGCTGGTCAGCGACGGCGACGTGCTGATCGGCATCACCGGGCAGAACCTGGCCAATCTCGAGGTCCGGCTGAACGATCGCGACGTGTCCGACGCGTTCAGCGGGACGGGGGAGCGGCTGGTCGGGCTCGTCAGCGGCCTGCGGCTCGGCCGTAACCTGCTGGCCGCGGCCGAGGCCCGGCTCGCGGTCACCAACTATCCGCGGTCCGGCCCGATGCTGTCCGGGAAGCACGAGATGCCGTACATCTGCGGGACAGCGAAGTTCCGCACCCTCGCCAAGGTGCAGCTCGGTCCGCCGACCGGGAATAACTGCTCGGTGCGGACGCGGATCGACTACCTGTACCGCTCGAAGACGGACCGGTCGCTGAAGGTGCTGCCGTCCTCCCGGCCGGCGGATCTGGCCAGTACGACGACGTCCGACGGGCGGCGCGTGCCGTACATCGTCCGGGTCGAGACCGGGGTGATCAACCGGTCCATCTATGAGTTCGCCGTCCTGCACGACCCGGAGGCCGGAGCTCCGACGCCGGAGCGCGCGCCCACCGGGTGGAACGGACGGCTCATCTACACGTTCGGCGGTGGCTGTCCCGGCGGCTGGTACCGGCAGGGCAGCAACACCGGCGGCGTCGGCGACGACATCATGCTCGGCCGTGGGTACGCCGTCGCGTCCTCGAGCCTGAACGTGTTCGGGACGAACTGCAACGGCGTACTGGCCGCGGAAACGATGGCGATGACGCGCGAGCACATCGTCGAGACCATCGGCGTCCCGCGGCAGACGATCGGCTGGGGCTGTTCCGGCGGGTCGTACCAGGTGTTTCAGATCGCCGAGAACTACCCGGGCCTGCTGGACGGCGTCATCGCCGCCTGCGTCTTCCCCGAGGTCGGCTTCGCCACCCTGCACACGATCACCGACGCGCTGCTGCTCGACCACTACTTCTCGTCGGCGACCGGCTGGACGGACGCCGCCAAGCGCGCCGCCGCCGGCTTCGGCCGAGTGCAGACGATCGCGAACCTCGCCGGCGCGGGCCGGCGCATCGACCCGCGAGTTTATTGCCCTGAGCAACTTCTGGTCGCGCAGCGCTACGACCCGGTGCGGAACCCGCGCGGTGCGCGCTGCGACGTCTACTCGCATCAGGTGAATATCTGGGGTCCGCACGCCGGCGCTACCCGGCGTCCGCTGGACAACGTCGGCGTCCAGTACGGCCTGGCCGCGCTGAACGCCGGGAAGATCACCGCCGCGCAGTTCGTCGAGCTGAACCGCAAGATCGGCGGCTTCGGCAAGGACGCCGACTTCGTCCCGGGCCGGACGGTCGCCGATCCGTCGGCCATCGACACGGCGTACCGGACCGGCCAGCTGGTCAGCGGTAGCGGAGGGCTGAGCGGTACGCCGATCGTCGACTACCGCCAGTACACCGACGAGCTGCCGAACGGCGACATCCACCTCGCCTTCCACTCGTTCTCCCTGCGGGAGCGGCTGCGGCTGGCGAACGGTGACGCTGGCAACCATGTGATGCTCGTACAGTCCGGCAACGCGCCCGGCGGCTTCAGCACTGGCAACCCGGTGCTCAAGTCGGCCTTGAGCGCGCTGGACAAGTGGATGGACGACATCGACGCGGACGGCGGACCAGGCTCGCTGCACGCCCGCGTCGTCCGGAACAGGCCGGCGTCCCTCACCGACGCCTGCTGGAGCCCGCAAGGCGAGAAGTTCACCGAGCGGCAGGTCAACGGGATCGGCAAGACGCGCTGCAACTCGCTCTACCCCGTCTGGCCCTCCCCGCGGCAGGTAGCAGGCGCCTCCGTCGCCAACGACATCATCAAGTGCACGCTGCGGCCGCTGTCGCCGGCGGCATACGACGTCCGCTTTACTCCCGCGCAGTGGGCTGCGCTACGACAGACTTTCCCGAGCGGCGTCTGTGACTGGCAGATGCCCGGCGTCGGTCAGCGGCGTCCGGGCGACCCTTGGCCGACCTTCTGACCGTCTAGCCTGCTCGGCGTGCCGTTTCCGCTCGCACACGCCGCAGCTGTACTGCCGCTGATGCGCCATCCGTTCGTGCCATCGGCTCTAGTCGCTGGAGCGGTGGCTCCGGATGCCGTCTACCTGCTGCCCAACGACGCGCTCGCGCCGGACCACACCCATGAGTTCCTGTCGGTGCTCTGGCTCGACCCGCTGCTCGCGTTGGTGCTGCTGGCCGGTTTCAATCTGCTGGTCAAGCGGCCGTTGCTCGCTCTCGCGCCGGCCGCACTCGCGGCACGCCTGCCCACGCCGACCGAGCCGCTCCGGTTGCCAACCCTGCCGGTGCTCGGCTGGAGTGTCGTATCGGCGGTCATCGGCGCGTTCACCCACGTGCTGTGGGACTCGTTCACGCACTACAAGGGGTATTTCGTCCGCCACAACTGGTCCTTCTTCACTGCGAACGTGACGGCGGACTGGGACGTCAATCGCGTCCTGCAGTACCTCAGCACGGTCGGTGGCTGCCTCATCCTGACGGTCTGGCTCTACCGCTGGTTCCGGCGGACGCCGCCGCGCGTCGTGGTCTCGACCGACCATGTGCGGCCCTGGGTGACGTACGCCGTCCTGGCCGCTCTTCTGCTGGTTGGGACGGCTACGGCGGTGGTTCGTGTGTGGAGTGCGGAGGGCGAGCTCGTGGGGGAGGCCGCGGCGCGGCTGGTGCTGACCGGCGCCGCCTCGGGCTGTGTGGCCGTCCTCGGCTGGTACGTCGTCCTCTGGCACGCGGTGCGGATGCGGCGAATCCGGAGTGGCGGGGCTCAGGTGCCGTGACGCTACGGATGGGGCAGCGTGATCGGCGTGTGACACGTGGGACTTGAGTGGTGTTGGAGGTAGCCTGTTGGATATGGCGACCCGCACGTCTTCCCCGGCGCGGGCTCAGAAATCGGCAGCCAAACGGCCGAGTACGGCTCGTTCGGCTGCTGGTGGACGCTCCCGTCCGTCAGCCGCGCAGAAGCGTGGGCAGAGCGCGAAACGCGGTGGTGGTTCGACCGCCGCGCGGACCAGCACGCCCAAGAACAGCGGTCCAGGGCCGTTCGCGGCCGCCATGCTCGCGATCGGCCGGGGCATCGTCAAGCTCTGGATCGGCATCGCCCATCTGCTCGGGAAGCTGGTCCGCGGCATCGGCCACGGCGCCCGCGACCTCGATCCCGAACACCGCCGCGACGGCGCCGGGCTGCTTCTGATCGCGCTGGCGATCATCGTCGCCGCATCGATCTGGTGGCACCTGCCCAGCGCGGTCGGCAACGGCGTCCGCACGGTGATCGGCGAGAGCGTCGGCATGATCGGCTGGGCCGTTCCGGTCCTGCTGCTGATGATGGCGATCCGCACGCTCCGCAACCCCGAGCACAACGGTCCGGCCGGTCGACAGTTCATCGGCTGGACGCTGCTGTCGTTCGGCGTCCTTGGCCTGGTGCACATCGCCAACGGCCTGCCCCGCCCGAGCAACCCCGCCGACGCTCCGCTGAGCGACGCCGGTGGTGCGATCGGGTACGTCGTCTCCGCCGTCCTGTCCGATCTCCTCACCCAGTACGTCGCGGCGCCGCTGCTCGTGCTGATGGGGATCTTCGGCCTGCTGATCATCACCGGCACGGCGATCTACGCGATCCCGCTGCGGGTGCGCGCGGCCTTCGACGTCCTGATGGGCCGCACCGAGCTGCCCGACGACGCGCCGTCCGTCGCCGCCGAGCCGACCGACGACACCGTGCGCCTGACCCGCAAGGAGCGGCGCGCGAAGGCCGCCCTCGACGACGACGGCGAGCCGACCGTCAAGCCGTACGACTCGCCGGTGCTCGAGGGCCGCGAGATCTCCAAGCGCGGCCGCAAGGCCAAGGCGGCCCCGCCCGAGGAGGACGCCTACGACGTCGACGCGGAGGCCGCGGCCGGCGCCGCCGCTCCGGTCGCGGCCACGCCCGCCTTCAAGGTGACCGAAGCGCCGCCGGAGCCGCCGCAGCACACGCCGCTGCCGCAGCGCGTCGAGCAGCTCAGCCTGTCCGGCGACATCACCTACACGCTGCCCGACGGGCAGATCCTGAAGCCCGGTTCGGTGCACAAGGCCCGGACGAAGGCCTCCGACCAGGTCGTCGACCGGCTCACCGAGGTCTTCGAGCAGTTCGGCATCGACGCGCAGGTCACCGGCTACACCCGCGGCCCGACGGTGACGCGCTACGAGGTCGAGCTCGGCTCGGCGGTCAAGGTCGAGAAGGTCACCGCGCTGTCCAAGAACATCGCGTACGCCGTCGCGTCGGCCGACGTCCGGATCCTGTCCCCGATCCCGGGCAAGTCCGCGATCGGGATCGAGATCCCGAACACCGACAAGGAGATCGTCAGCCTCGGCGACGTGATCCGCTCGGCGATCGCGCGCAACGACCACCACCCGATGGTGGCCGGCCTCGGCAAGGACGTCGAGGGCGGTTTCGTCGTCGCGAACATGGCCAAGATGCCGCACCTGCTGGTCGCCGGCGCGACCGGCTCCGGTAAGTCCTCGTTCGTGAACTCGCTGATCACCTCGGTGCTGATGCGCGCCACGCCGGACGAGGTCCGGATGATCCTCGTCGACCCCAAGCGGGTCGAGCTGAACAACTACGAGGGCATCCCGCACCTGATCACCCCGATCATCACCAACGCCAAGAAGGCCGCCGAGGCGCTGCAGTGGGTCGTCCGCGAGATGGACATGCGCTACGACGACCTGGCGGCGTTCGGCTTCCGGCACGTGGACGACTTCAACAAGGCGGTCCGCGGCGGCAAGGTGAAGCCGCCGCCCGGCTCCGAGCGCGTCCTGACGCCGTACCCGTACCTGCTGGTGATCGTCGACGAGCTGGCCGACCTGATGATGGTCGCTCCGCGCGACGTCGAGGACTCGATCGTCCGCATCACCCAGCTCGCCCGGGCCGCCGGCATCCACCTGGTGCTGGCCACCCAGCGCCCGTCGGTGGACGTCGTCACCGGTCTGATCAAGGCGAACGTGCCGTCCCGGCTGGCGTTCGCGACCTCGTCGCTGGCCGACAGCCGCGTCATCCTGGACCAGCCCGGCGCCGAGAAGCTGGTCGGCCAGGGTGACGGCCTGTTCCTGCCGATGGGCGCGAGCAAGCCGATGCGGATCCAGGGCTCCTGGGTCACGGAGTCCGAGATCCGCGCGGTCGTCGAACACACCAAGACGCAGCTGGAGCCGACGTACCGCGAGGACGTCACCGCCGTCGCCGGCCCGAGCAAGGAGCTGGACGACGAGATCGGCGACGACATGGACCTGGTGGTCCAGGCGGCCGAGCTGATCGTCTCCACGCAGTTCGGCTCGACGTCGATGCTGCAACGCAAACTCCGGGTCGGCTTCGCCAAGGCCGGCCGGTTGATGGACATCCTCGAGAGCCGGGGCGTCGTCGGCCCCAGCGAGGGGTCCAAGGCCCGTGACGTCCTGGTCAAACCGGACGACCTGGAAGACTTCATCACCACCCTCCGAGGAGAGTGATCGTGACCGAAGCGAGCGCCCTGCCCCGCGAACACCATCTCGACCTCGACGACGGACCGGTGCCGTTCACGGTCCGCGCGTCCCAGCAGGTGCACGGGGGCCTCGCCCTCGGCGCCGGCCTGGTCGCCGTCGGGTTCGCCGCGTCGGCGTCCGGCAGCCCGGGCGGCGTCCTGCGCTGGTTCGTGGCGGCCGCGTTCGCCGTCCTGGCCGTCGTCTGCGCCCGGGCCCTCACGGTCGGGGACATGCTGGTCGCCGACGACGTCGGGATCCGGTTGCGAATCGGCAACGAATGGATCGGCACCCGGTGGCAGGACATCGAGGAGGTGACGGTGCTGAAACGCCGTCATCCGCTCGACGACGGCCGGATCGCCGTTCATTTGCTGGATCCTGGGCCCACCCTCGGCGCGATGCCGGCCGCGACGCGCAAGACCACGGATGCCAACCGGCGGTTGACCGGGTCCTCGCTCGCGATACCGTTCGGGTTGACGGCACGGCCGTCGAACGGGGAAGTGGTACAGGCATTGCACATGCTCGCGGACGCCAGATGTCCGGTGCGCGAGCAACTCTGACTTGTCCGTGACCCCATCGGACCACGACCGTTGACTTGATGTCGGCGGTCCGGCTGCCGGCAGATTCCCGATGACGCCGACAGCCCACCAGATCGGGCGATGGAGAGGACGGTGACCACGTGAGCATCGGTAGCGAGCTCACGGCGGCCCGCGAACGGGCCGACATGACGATCGAGCAGCTGAGCGCCGCGACCCGGATCAGATCCGGGCTGCTCCTCGCCATGGAGGCCGACGATTTCTCCCGCTGCGGCGGGAACTTCTACGCCCGTGGACACATCCGCTCGATCGCCCGCGTGGTCAAGGCCGACCCCGCGCCGCTGCTGGCGTCCTTCGACGCCGAGCACGCCGCGGAGGAGTCGCGCCGCGAGGAGCGCGCGGCCGTCAAGGGCCCGACCCTGCACCCGGCCCGCCCGCGCTGGGCCGTCGTCCTCGGCGCGATCCTGGTCGGCCTGATGGGCTGGGGCATGGTCCGCCTCTTCACCCTCCCCAGTGACGTCGAGGCCAACGCCGCCAAAACCACCGCCACCACGACGGTGACCACACAGCCGACCAGGCCCACCCCCAAACCCAAGCCCACCAAACCCGTCGTCAAGGTCACCACGCCCCCCGCGGTCCCCACCCAGACCAAACTGACCCTGACCGCCAAGAACGACGGCTCCTACGTCACCCTCCGCGACAAGAAGGGCAAACGCCTCTTCCAGGGCCTCCTCGGCCCCGGCTCCACCCAAACCGTCACCGCCACCGGCGACATCCGCATCTCCGCCGGCATCCCCGCCAACCTAACCCTCACCATCAACGGCAAACCCGTCACCACCAAGCTCTACCGAGCCGTAGCCCACCCCAACGGCACCCTCACCAAAAAGTAACCCCCGCCCGAGCAAACCCCGCAGGTGGTTGCGGGCCGAGCTGATTCCGAGCGCTGGCGAGGCGCGGTGGGCCGCCTCCGGTGGTTGTGGACAGGGCCGGCCCCGAGAGCCGGTCGGTCGACCCAAGCCTCCGCAGGTGGCTGCGGGCCAAGGTGGCTCGCAGGTGGGCCGCCTCTGGTGGTTGTGGGCCAGAGGCTGGTTGTGGAGTGGCTGGGTGGATTAGGCGGGGGTGCGTTCGTAGCCGACGGACTTGATGCGGGTTACTAGGGGGGTGAGGTCGGCGGCTAGTTGGGCTTGCTCGTGGTGGGTTAGGGCTGCGTACGCCGGGGCGGCCAGGGCGTCTGTGATTGCCTCGACTCGTGCTTTGGTGTCGCGGCCGGTGGGTGTCAGCCAGCCGTCGGCGCCGATCAGGCCGCGGTCGCGCATGCCTTGGACGACAGCGGCCAGCTCTTCGTCGCTCAGTGGGTACAACCGGCCGTACTCGCGGGCGGGCATCCCCAACCACAGCGCTTCCAGGACGTGGCACTCTTGCCCACCGATCCCAGCGGTCACGAGCGCGGCGTAGTGCCCGTCCCCGCGGTGCTCCCGAAGCAGCGCACCGGCGTGCCACAACCGCGCGAGCGGCTCCTCCGGAACGGGCAGCGTCCGGAGCGCGGCGTAGAGGATGCGCCGCTCCGACGGCGCAGCGAACGCGGCCCGCGTCGCGAGGTCCGCGGCCCGCTCCACTGCAGGGCTGTCCGCCAGCTCGCCCAGAATCCGCCGCAGCGCCTTCACACTGCCCGTCTCCCGGGCCGCCAGCGCCTGCTCAGGCGTGGCGATCTCCCACACGCTGGGGATGTACGTCTCGACCTCACCGGGCGCGAAGTTGTAGAACAGCGCATCCACCACCGCCGCCGGCACCTTCCCGAGCGGCGCCGAGCGGGACGCGAAGTACCCCGGCCAATGCCCGGCCCAGCCCAGCTTCTCGAATTCCTCCACCGGCTCCTCGGACATGTAGGTGACCAGGTGAACCGCCTCCAACATCGCGCACAACTCGCGACCGACGACGTCCAGGCTGCGCGTCGCGTCGAAGGCGGAACTGCTCGCAGAGCTGCCCGAACCGTCCGGAGCAGGGGCGTCGGTGGTTCGCGTGGACATCTTGACCTCCGTGGCACGACCGGCCGGTTGCCGGTCTCTCACTGTGACTACGAGCTGGATCGACGTCGTTCGACAGGTGCCCGCGAACTTCTTCGCGGAATCTCGCCGGAGACCGCCGGCGGCGTCCGGTGAGACTGCGCACGTCGTCACCGGCGGTTAGGTGTGGGGGAGGGCTGCGAGTCATACTCGTGGTGATGACTACGCCACCCACCACCGTCGCCCTGGTCACGCTGGGCTGTGCCCGCAACGATGTCGACTCCGAGGAGTTGGCCGGCCGCCTGGAGGCCGGCGGTTTCCGCCTCGTCGAGGACGCCGCCGACGCGGACACCGTGGTGGTGAACACGTGTGGCTTCGTCGAGGCCGCCAAGAAGGACTCCGTCGACACCCTCCTGGCCGCCTCCGACTACAAGGAGTCCGGTCGTACGCAGGCTGTTGTCGCGGTCGGCTGCCTGGCCGAGCGCTACGGCGACCAGCTCGCCGAGGCCCTCCCCGAGACCGACGCCGTCCTCAGCTTCGATGACTACGCGGACATCTCCGATCGCCTCCGTTCCATCCTGTCGGGTACCAAGCACCAGCCGCACGTCCCCCGGGACCGCCGCAAACTCCTCCCGCTCTCACCGTCGGCCCGCCAAGCTGCCCCGACCGAGGTAGCCATCCCCGGCCACGGCGACCACATCCCCGCCGCCCTCAAGCCGACCACCCCCGGCGACGCTGCCACCGCCACTGGCGCCTCCGGGACGGCCGACTCCGGCCCGTTGGAGTCGGCGGGCCAGCTGTTCAAGGGGCGGATGGTCTCGGCGTCGGGCGCCCGTGAGGAGCTGACGATCGACGCTCCGGACCTGGCCGCCGCACCCGCCAGCGGGCCCCGGGTCGTCCGCCGCCGGCTCGATGGCGGCCCGATGGCTCCTCTCAAGCTGGCATCGGGCTGCGACCGGCGCTGTGCCTTCTGCGCGATCCCGATGTTCCGCGGCGCCTTCATCTCCCGCCGCCCCACCGAGGTCCTCGGCGAAGCCCACTGGCTCGCCGAGAGCGGCGTCCGTGAGCTGTTCCTCGTCTCCGAGAACTCCACCTCCTACGGTAAGGATCTCGGCGACCTGCGCCTGCTGGAGACCCTGGTCGGCGAGATCGCGGCCGTCCCCGGGATCACCCGGGTCCGGGTCTCGTACCTGCAGCCCGCCGAGATGCGCCCGTCGCTGATCACCGCGATGACCTCGACCCCCGGCGTCGTCCCGTATTTCGACCTGTCCTTCCAGCACGCCTCCGGCCCGCTCCTGCGCCGGATGCGCCGCTTCGGCGACGCCGAGCGCTTCCTCGAGCTGATCGCCCAGGTCCGCGCCTCGGCGCCCGCGGCGGGCATCCGCAGCAACGTGATCGTCGGCTTCCCCGGTGAGACCGAGGAGGACGTCGACATCCTCTGCGACTTCCTCTCCCGGGCCGGCCTGGACGCCATCGGCGTGTTCGGCTACTCCGACGAGGACGGCACCGAGGCCGAGACGTACGACGGCAAGCTCGACGAGGACACGATCGCCGCCCGCCTCGACCGCGTCACCCGTCTCGCCGAAGACGTCACCTCCGCCCGCGCCGAGGCCCGGATCGGCGACCTCGTCGAGGTTCTCGTCGAATCCCTCGGCCCGGCAGCCGGCCAGGACGCCGAGTCGCCGGAGCAGGACGCCGACGGCGGCGACCTGGCAGCCGGCTTCGCAGGCCTCAGCGGCGAGGGCCGGGCCGCGCACCAGGGGCCCGAGGTGGACGGATCGACCACGCTCGTCGGCCTGCCCGAGGGCGTTCGGGTGGGCGATCTGGTGTCCGCGAAGGTGGTCGGGAGCGACGGAGTCGACCTGATTGCGGAGTTCGCCACGGTGGTGACCCCCCAGGACGACCGTCCGGCCGCTAACCTGACCGCGTGACCAACCCGCCGACGAACCCGGTTCCGAGCGCCGCCGGGCGCATTCACGCGCCGAGCGCGTGGAACGTGCCCAACGCGCTGACGGTCCTGAGGCTCGTACTGGTCCCGTTGTTCGTGTGGCTGCTCGTCCGGCACGGCGGTCAGGACGACGGCACCCGCCTGCTCGCCACCACGGCCTTCCTGGTGGCGATCGTGACCGACCGTTTCGACGGCGACATCGCCCGCCGATGGAACCTCGTCACGAACTTCGGCAAGATCGCCGACCCGATCGCCGACAAGGCGCTCACCGGCGCCGCCTTCATCGGCTTGTCGTATCTGGGCGAGCTCCCGTGGTGGGTCACGGTGGTCGTCCTGGTCCGCGAGTGGGGCGTCACCCTGCTGCGTTTCTGGGTCATTCGCCACGGAGTGATGCCCGCGAGCCACGGCGGCAAGCTCAAGACGGTGCTGCAGGCGATCGCGCTGAGCCTCTACCTGCTGCCCTGGCAGGACGTGGCGATCCTGCACTGGACCGCGGTCGCCATCATGACCGCCGCCGTAGCGGTCACCGTCATTACCGGTCTCGACTACGTCGGCCGGGCGCTGCGGCTCCGCGCCGCGGCGAAACACCCGCGCAAGTAACTCCTCGCGGACGTCCCGACACTCCGGCCCACCTGACGCTCCCGACCGGGTGATGCGGGTGGAATGGGGGCATGGCAAGTGCTGGTGAGGATGCAGGGCAGACAGCCGTAGAACGGCTGGTGCAACTGTTGCAGACCCGGGGCGAGACTTTGGCCACCGCTGAGTCGTTGACTGGTGGGATGGTCGGCGCGGCGCTGACCGACGTACCGGGGGTGTCAGCGGTGTACCGGGGTGGAGTGGTCGTCTACGCGACGGATCTGAAGGCCAAGCTTGCGGGTGTGCCCGCGGGCCTTCTGGACGCCGTGGGGCCCGTACACCCCGACACGGCCGCAGCTCTGGCCACCGGCGTCCGAGAGCGTCTGGAAGCCACCTACGGGCTAGCCACGACCGGTGTGGCCGGCCCGGACCCGCAGGCCGGTATCGAAGCGGGCACTGTGTACGTCGCAGCGGCCGGACCAGCCGCCGTGCGGGTGCGAAAGCTGCAGCTGAGCGGTGACCGCAGGTCGATTCGGGAGAGCAGCGTGCAGGCCGCAGTGGAGCTCGCAGCGGCCCTGGTAGCGGAAGAAGTGGAGTGAGTGGGGTGTTGAGACCACCATGGCGACAGGTAGGGCAGACTGGCACGGCGCACCGAAGGTGGACATTGCGAGGAGTAGTGACCCGGCAACAGGTACCGTTGGTTCCTACGGTCGAGCTACCGTGCGTGTAGAGACGACCGGACAGGCGGAAGGGAGAAACCTCATGGTGCTGGTTCGTGGCCTGCTGGGCGACGTTCTGCGGCGTAAGCGGCTGCGTCAGGGGCGCACTCTCCGCGAGGTGTCCGCTGATGCCCGGGTGAGTCTGGGGTACCTCTCCGAGGTGGAGCGCGGCCAGAAGGAAGCCTCCAGCGAGCTGCTCGCCGCCATCTGTATGGCGCTCGAGGTGCCGCTGTCGACGGTCTTCGCCGAGGTGAGCGAGGATCTGGCCCGCGAAGAGGCCCTCGTCCTGGCGCACCCGGCCGCGATCGAGCCCGAGGTCGTCGCCTCCGCGGCGTGACGTCATCACGGCTCACCGCCCGATCGATGGGCGGTGGAGCTGCACGCCCAGGCGCGCCGGCCGCAGCAACTGGAGGGCCGGCAACGGTGGCCGCCCGGGCGCGCGGAAGAGCGCGTTCGCGGCGTGCAGGTGGGTCGCCGAATCCGGGAAGCTGAGCAGTTCGGCGTCGTCCGGCGGTGGGAAGAAGGCCGCCAGGTCGTCACCCTCCTCGAAGGACGCGCCCGCGATCACGGCCCAGGCGAGCGGTTTGAGGCTGAGGTACGCCGTGGCCGGGTCGGGGTCGAACACGATCAGCTCCGGATGCGCGTAACAGCTCAGCCCGACCGTGAACGCGTACGCCGGAGTGCGGTGACCGGCGCCGTCGGCGTACTGGATCGCCCAGCCGTAGGTCCGCAGGTTGTCCTCGAGCGATCGCGAGGCCCGGCGCGGGGTCGCGCACACGTCACACATCAGCTTCTCCTCTCGGTCGAACAGATGTTCGATGCGTCAGAGAAGATATCCGGGTTCTGCTGGGTGACCGGGGTTGTCCACAGCTCAGTTGGCGGGCGGATCGGCAGCCGGCTGACAGGCCGGGCACCAGTAGCTGACCCGATCCCGCGGCGGGTCGCCGATCATCGCCGTCCGGATCGTGGTGCGGCACCGGCGGCAGGGCTTGCCGGGCCGCTCGAAGACCCAGGAGCGCTGGCCCGGCCGGTCGACGCCGGTGCTGACCTGCGCGGCGTTGCGCACGTTGGCCTTCATCAGCTTGCGGCTCAGCTCGACGGCGGCCGGGACGTCGACCGCCGAGACCGGTAGCCAGGGGTGCAGGCCGAGCAGGAAGCACACCTCGTTGCGGTAGAAATTGCCGATGCCGGCGAGATTGCGCTGGTCGAGCAGCGCCTCGCTGATCGTGCGCTCCGGATCCGATCGCAGATTCGCCACAGCGACGTCCTGGTCGAACGCCGGCGACAGCAGATCCGGGCCGAGATGCCCGACCACGTCGTCCTCCGAGCTGGTCGCGACCAGCTCGAGCACGGGCAGTCGATAGCCGATCGCCGTCCAGCCGGCGGTCTCCAGCACGGCGCGGATCTGATGCTCCGCGCCGCCGCGCCACCGCTCACCCGGACGGTACAGATGCCAGCTCCCGTCCATCCGGAAGTGGCTGTGCACGGTCACGCCGCCGGATACCCGCATGAGCAAGTGTTTGCCGCGGGCAACCACTTCGAGCATCGTCCGGCCGCTCAGATCGGTGGTGGCCAGGCCCGGCACCCGGAAGTCCGTCCGGGTCAGCTCTTGCCCGGCAAGAGCCTGGTGCAGCCGCTTGCAGGCCCGCCAGACGGTGTCTCCCTCAGGCATGTCAGGCCCGCAGCCGCAGCCCACGCGGCGTCGCGTGGAACCCGGCCTTCGCCAAGGCGTCGCCGAACGCGGTATGCCGGACCTGCTCGCCGTCGGCCGTCTCGACGCTCAGCTTCCCCAGTTGGCCGTCCCGGATCGACAGCGCGAGCGCATCAACCGCCGGCTGCAAGAGCTCCGGATCCTCGGTGAAACTCAGCACCGTCCGCCCGCCGCGCTCGACGTACACGATCAGGCTGCCGTCGACCATGACGACCAGCGCGCCCGCCTTCCGGCCGGGGCGATGCCCGCTCGCGCCGTCGCGCTCAGGCCACGGCAACGCGGCGCCGTACGGGTTGGCAGGATCCGAAGCGGCCAGGACGACGGCGCGCGCGGCCGGCTCCTCCTCCCGCCGCCCTCGCGGCCCACCCGGCGGACCGCCGAAAGACGGCAACTCGGCCATCGCGCGCAGCCGGTCGACGGCTCCCGGCAGCGCGAACTGCGCGGCCCCCAGCCCGGCGACGAAGTAGCCGCGTCGACACCGCCCGGACTCCTCGAACGCACTCAGCACCTTATACACCGCGGCGAACCCGCCCGGAGTCCGCTCGGTGAGCACCGAGCCACGCGTGACGATCCCGTAGCGATCGAGCAGCGTCTCGGCGGCCGCATGCGCCCTGCGCGTCGCATCCTCGTTGCGGGCCGGGAGCAACGACCATCGGCCACCTGTGGTCGGTGGCCCGCTGCGGGCCGGCATCGCGGGGCGACCTGGCCGCGCGGGACGGCCCGGCCGCGCGCGCGGCGTGGCTCGACGAGCGCGATGACTGCCGCGACCGCCGCCGACCAGCGCCCGCACCGGAGTGAGGGTGTCGTTCGTCAGATGCCCGGCCCAGACCAGATCCCACAGGACGGTCACCATAGTCTCGTCGTCCACGACGCCGACCGCCGCGCCGACCGCATCACTGAGCTGCCGGAAGAAGAACGCCCCGCCGCCCGCCAGTGCGTCGAGCACCGCCTGATGGGTGTCGCCGAGCTCGAACGCCGGATCGGGATCAGGCAGCGTGAGATCGCAGTTGTCCGCCAGATGCAACGACACCCAGCCGTCCGTCCCCGGCAACGACCCCGACCCCGCCCACACGATCTCACCGGACGCCGTCAGCTCGTCGAGCATCGACGGCTGATAACCCGGCACTCGCGCCGGCAGCACGATCGACTCCAGCGCGGACGCCGGGACGGCGCACCCGGCCAACTGCTCGACCGCGCCGAGCAGGACGTCGTACCCGCGGCCCCGGCTGCTGGTGATCCCTTGCCAGGCGGGCAGGAACCGGGCCAGCGCCGTCGGCTCGACCGGCTCGACCTCCTTGCGCAGCGCGGCCAACGACCGGCGTCGCAGCAGCCGCAGCACCTCGCTGTCGCACCACTCCATCGCGATGCCACCGGGCAGGAACTCACCCTCGACAACTCGCCCCGCCGCACCCAGCCGCCGCAACGCATCGGTGACGACCGCGACTCCGATACCCAAGCTGGTCGCCAGGTCGATCGCCCGGAACGGACCGTGCGTCCGCGCGTACCGGGACACCAAGTCGCCCAACGGGTCGGCAACCGGCTCCGCATGGGCCTCGGCGACGCCGGGCGGCAGCGGCACGCCGAGCGCGTCGCGCAGCCGCGCCACATCCTCGACGACGGCCCAGCGATGCTCACCGGCGATCCGCACCCGGACGACGCGGCGCGCGGCAGCCAGCTCTGTCAGCCAAGACTCCGCATCCGATCCATCAACGCAGCGCTGCGACGCCTCCGACACCGACAGCGGCCCGACCAGCCGCAGGACGTCGAACAAGCCTTCGGCATCGCGGGCGCGACGATCCTCGGCCAGGCGCTGCAGCTCGGCCTCGGCGCGCAGCACGACCTCGGCGTCCAGCAACTCGCGCAGCTCCGTCCGCCCGAGCAGCTCGGACAGCAGACTCTGATCGAGCGCCAGCGCGGCCGCGCGTTTCTCGGCCAGGGGAGTGTCGCCCTCGTACATGAAGGCGCCCACGTAACCGAACAGCAGGGATTTCGCGAACGGCGACGCCTCGGTGGTCTCGACCTCGACGACGGAGATCCGGCGCTCGCCGATCCCGGTCAGCAGATCCTTCAAGGCGGGCAGGTCGTACACGTCCTGCAGGACCTCGCGCAGGGTCTCGAGCACGATCGGGAACGAACCGTACTTACTCGCGACGCTGAGCAGCTGCGCCGACCGCTGCCGTTGCTGCCACAGCGGCGACCGGCGCCCCGGATTCCGCCGGGGGAGGAGCAGCGCCCGCGCCGCGCACTCGCGGAACCGCGCGGCGAACAAGGCCGATCCGCCGACCTCGGTCGTGATCAGGTCTTCGATCTCGGCCGGATCGAACAGCACCAGCTCTGCGCCCGGCGGCGCCTCATCGGTCTCGGGCAGCCGCAGCACGATCCCGTCGTCCCCCGAGACCGACTGGGCGTCCATCCCGTAGCGCTCGCGGAGCCGCGCGGCGATCGCCAGCGCCCACGGGCCGTGCACCTGGCCGCCGTACGGCGAATGCACGCAGACCCGCCAGTCGCCGAGCTCGTCGCGGAAGCGCTCGACCACGACGGTCACGTCGTCCGGGACGCGGCCGGTCGCCTCGCGCTGCTCGGCCAGGTAGGAGACGAGGTTGCTCGCCGCGTACTCGTCGAGGCCGGCGGCGCGCGCCCGCTCGATCGCCTTGGCCGCGGGCAGCGCCGTCATCTTCCGCACGAAGGAGCCGGTCGCCGCGCCCAGCTCGGCGGGTCGCCCGACGGCGTCGCCCTTCCAGAACGGCAGCCGCCCCGGCTGGCCCGGGGCCGGCGACACCAGCACGCGATCGTGGGTGATGTCCTCGATCCGCCAGCTGGACGCGCCGAGCGTGAACACGTCGCCGACCCGGGACTCGTAGACCATCTCCTCGTCCAGCTCGCCGACCCGGTGATTGGTCGACTCGCCGACCAGGAAGACGCCGAACAGCCCGCGATCCGGAATCGTGCCGCCGCTGGTCACGGCGAGCCGCTGCGCACCCGGACGCCCGGTGATCTCACCGCTTACGCGGTCGAAAACGATCCGCGGCCGCAGCTCGGCGAACTCGTCGGACGGGTAGCGCCCGGACAGCATGTCGAGGACGCCGTCGTACGCCGAGCGCGGCAGCGTCGCGAACGGGGCGCAGCGGCGGACCAGCGTGAACAACTCGTCCACGTCGATCGCATCCAGCGCGACGATCGAGACGATCTGTTGCGCCAGCACGTCGAGCGGGTTGGCCGGGATGTGCAAGCTCTCGATCAGGCCGTCGCGCATCCGCTGGACGACGACGGCCGTGTCGACCAGATCGCCGCGGAACTTGGGGAACAGGACGCCGCGGGACACCGCGCCGACCTGGTGACCGGCCCGCCCGACCCGCTGCAGACCGCTCGCGACCGACGGCGGCGCCTCGACCTGGACGACCAGATCGACCGCGCCCATGTCGATGCCGAGCTCGAGACTGCTCGTGGCCACCACACAGGGGATCCGGCCGGACTTCAGATCCGACTCGATCAGCGCGCGTTGCTCCTTGCTCACCGAGCCGTGGTGCGAGCGCGCGATCACCGGTGGCGCCGCGAGCGCCGCGCCTGACTGCGCCATCACCTGGGCCGGCGATCCGGCCTCCGGCAGCGCGAGCTCGGCCCGCTCGGCGGCGATCTCGTTCAGCCGGGCGGTCAGGCGCTCGGCGAGGCGGCGCGAATTCGCGAAGACGATCGTCGAGCGGTGCTGCTCGATCAAGTCGAAGACCTGCTCCTCGACATGTGGCCAGATCGACGCGTGCTGCGGCGGGCCGGCGGCCGAGCCGGACGTCTCGATCTCCGTGCTCGCGAGCTCGGCCATGTCCTCGACGGGGACGACGACGCTCAGATCCCACTGCTTGGTGAACTTCGGCTGCACCACCGTCACCGGCCGCTCGCCGCCGAGGAACCGCGCGACCTCCTCGACCGGCCGGACCGTCGCCGACAGCCCGATCCGCTGCGCCGGTTTGGGCAGCAGCGTGTCGAGCCGCTCGAGAGTGAGCGCCAGATGCGCGCCGCGCTTCGTCCCCGCGACGGCGTGCACCTCGTCGACGATGACCGTCTCGACACCGCGCAGGGACTCCCGCCCCTGGGAGGTGAGCAGCAGGAACAGCGACTCCGGCGTAGTGATCAGCACGTCGGACGGCCGGGTCGCGAACCGCCGCCGCTCCGCCGCGGGCGTGTCGCCGGAACGCACCGCGACCTCGACGTCGATCGGCGCCTCGCCGAGCCTTCGCGCGGTCTCCCGGATGCCGATCAGCGGCGCGCGCAGGTTGCGCTCGACGTCGACCGCGAGCGCCTTCAGCGGCGACACGTAGAGCACCCGGCAGCGCAGTTTCGGATCCTCCGGCGGGGGAGTCGTGGCCAGCCGGTCGAGCGCCCAGAGGAAGGCCGCCAGCGTCTTGCCCGAGCCCGTCGGGGCGACCACCAGCGCGTCCCGGCCCGCGGTGATCGCGTCCCACGCCTCGAGCTGGGCCGGGGTGGCCGCGTCGAAGACGTCGCCGAACCACGCCCGGGTCGCGGGCGAGAATCGGCTCAACGCGCTGGACTTCTGCACGCCGACCATCTTGCCGTGCCGCTCCGACAGTTTTCGAACGGCCGATCCGGCGGGCGGTCGCGGGCGGTGCCCGGACGCCTCCGGTGCGCGAGTTGTCGGCGGGGTCTGGAATGATTCGGCCCATGATGAACCGGGTCCGTGCCGCGATCGTCGTCGTGGCTTGTCTGTTCGCTTTCAGCGGGTGCGCGAAGCTCGACACCGACCTCAAGGTCGGGTCGGACGAGACCGTTTCCGGCACGATGCAGCTCGGGTTCGACAAACAGCTGCTGGAGTCCAGCGGCCAGTCGCTCGACACCGTCCGGCAGCGGATCGAGAGCAGCGTCAAACAGCTGACCACCGACGGCGTGGCCTGCACGGCTTTCGACGACGACCGCTACGTCGGCCAGAAGTGCACGCTCGAGGGCGTGCCGTTCGACAAGATGGGCAGCTCGAGCGGCGAGGGGATGACGTTCCGCAAGACCGACGACGGCAAGATCTTCGTCGCGATCAAGGTGCCGAACCTCGGCTCCGCGGTCACCGGCGGCCAGCAGGCCGACGTCAACTTCAAGATCACCATGCCGGGCAAGATCCTCGAGCACGACTCCGGCGCCCAGGTGAAGGGCCGGACGGCGACGTACGACAGCCTCGACAAGCTCGGCAACGTGTCGCTGACCTCCTCGGCCGGCGGCGGCTTCCCGGTCTGGGCGATCATCCTCATCGTGGTGCTGCTGTTGCTGGGTGGCGGCGCCGCCGCGTTCTTCGTGCTGCGCAGCCGGAAGGTAAAGGCGCAGCAGGGCTACGGCCAGTACCCGGGGCAGTACCCGGGCCAGCCGCAGCAGGGCCAGTGGGGTCCGCAGTACGGCGGTCAGTCGGGTCAGTACGGCGCTCCCGGTCAGTACGGCGGGCCTGGTCCGCAGCAGCAGCCCGGGTTCCCGCAGCAGGGTCAGCCGGGTCAGTACGGCGGCCAGCCGGGTCAGCCGCAGTACCCGGGTCAGCCGCAGCCGGGTCAGCCGCAGTACCCAGGCCAGCCGCAGCCGGGGCAGTGGGGTCCGCCGCCGCAGGGCCAGCCGCCGCAGCAGCAGCAGGGCCAGCCTGGTGGGCCGTACGGGCAGCAGCCACCGCAGCAGGGCCAGTGGGGCCCGCAGCAGGGTCAGCCGCCGGCCGGGCCGCCGCAGGCGCAGCCGGGGCCGCAGCAGGGTGGCTGGGCGCAACCGCCGCGGGACAACGACGGGCAGGCATGAGACTGACGGAGTTCTGGGACCGGATGGATCGCCATCTCGGTCCCGCCTATGCACGGACCTGGGCCGAGACCCAGGTCGTCGAGCAACTCGAAGGCCGGACGGTCATCGAGGCTCTCGCCGACGGTGAGGCCGCGAAGACCGTCTGGCGGGCGGTGTGGGCGCATCTGCAGCTGCCGCCGGCCGATCGCTGAGCCGGCGGCTCAGATCGTCCAGCTCGTCCGCGCGGCCCACTCCTCGGCCGGGAGATAGATCAGGTCGCAGACGGGGTCCTTCAGGTCGGCGTAGTCGCCGACCGAGTCGAACGGCAACCTCGCCGCCCGTCGCTTGAACTCGCCGTACGCCTGCGCGGTCTCCGGGTGGCTGCGCAGGTAGTCGCGGAAGAGCAGCGCATAGCGCTGGTTGGCCCGCCCGGCGACGCGGATGTGCAGGTTCACCCGCCGGCGGTACATGGGCTCGACGACGAGCCGCTTCACCCATTCACGCTCGTCCGTGGGCAGACCCGGTACCGGGTGGTCGCGCTGCGCCGCCGTCCGGAAGTCCCAGTCGATGGCGGTCATCCGCTCGACGGCGACGTACAGGTCGGGCTCCGACGCCACCGTCACCTGCATGTCGATGACGTCCTTGGCGGGCAGGCCGGGCACCGACGTCGAGCCGATGTGGTCGACCCGCCGCGCGACGTCGCCGAGCGCGCCCCGGACGACGCGCGCCGTCTTCTCGAACTGCGCGGGCCAGGTCTCGTCCGGCCGCACGATGGCGATCGCGTTCATCCGCCGATCATGTCAGCCCGCCCGCGCGCGGCCCAGGCGGAACTCAGACCGGTTTGACCCGGAACGCGCTGGTCGTCAGCAGGTCGGCCGCCTCGTACGCCGCCTTCCGGATGCCCTTGCGCTCGTCGAAGAACCCGCCGACGACGCCGACCCCGGGGAACTTGCCGATGAACCGCGCGCCGAGGCTGCCGCGCGGCCGGTCCTCGAACACCTCGCCGAGCCCGCCGAGCAGCTTGCTGATCCGCCACACCAGCTTGACCGCTCTCCGCAGTCCCGCATCCCCGGACTCGTCGCCGAACCCGAGCTGCTTGGCGACCTCCTGGCCGGCCGCGGTCGGGTCGTCGTACTCGAGGACGTCGTCCGGGGTGATCGGGCGGTCGGTGAGCACCCGGGCGATGATCGCCGTCCGATCCGCGTGCGCGTCGACGCCGTACTCGCGGCAGACCGCGCCGATGACCATCGCCTGGACCGCCGCGCCGAGGGTGTCCTTGATCGGCAGCCGGTCAGCCGCGGCGCCGCTGATCCGGGGCAGGCCCGCGACCACGGCCGCGAACCCGCCGATCCGCTCGACCCACCAGTCGCAGCGCTCGGCCAGCGGGAGCGTGGGCCACTCGGCGTGCCCGGGGACCTTCATCTTCAGCAGCCGGTCGATCGCGAGGATCAGGCCCTTCTCGGCCAGATTGGGCTGTTCCTGCGCGGAGTAGTCGGTGAGGGTGCTGCGGATGCCGAACGGGTCCTGCGTCCGCAGGGCGTCCAGCACGGAGTCGATGCCGAACTCGACCCGGCTGAGCGCGAGGACGACGGCGGAGTCGGGGACGTCGGGGCGCTCTGTCACGCCCGCAAGAGTAGGTAATGCGCGGGCCAGGAAGTTGTCTCGGCGGGTCCGGCGTGTCAATTTGTGATTCGAACACGTGTTCGGGATAGTTTGTGCACCCGGGAAGGGCGGCGGACAGCCCGGTTGTCCACAGATTCGTGGTGGCGGCCAAAACTGTCCGTGGCGCCGAATATCTTCTCTGGCGACACGGAAATCCTCCGGGCGGCCGGGTGGTCAGCCCCGATTACGAGATGGGTCAGGTGGCAGTCTGATGGCTGGTGCAACAGCGAGCGCGGAGCGCAAGGAAGCGGATCGCGAGAAGGCGCTCGCGACCGCGCTGACGCAGATCGAGCGCGCGTGCGGCAAGGGGTCGGTGATGCGTCTCGGCGAGCAGAACCGGCCGCCGATCGAGGTCATCCCGACCGGTTCGATCGCGCTCGACATCGCGCTCGGGATCGGCGGTCTGCCGCGCGGTCGCGTCGTGGAGATCTACGGCCCGGAGTCCTCCGGTAAGACGACGGTCGCGCTGCACGCGGTGGCCAACGCCCAGCGCGCCGGCGGGATCGCGGCCTTCATCGACGCCGAGCACGCGCTCGACCCCGACTACGCGCGCAAGCTGGGCGTCGACACCGACGCGCTGCTGGTCTCGCAGCCGGACTCCGGTGAGCAGGCGCTCGAGATCGCCGACATGCTGGTCCGCTCCGGCGCGATCGACATCGTCGTGATCGACTCGGTGGCCGCGCTGGTGCCGCGCGCCGAGATCGAGGGCGAGATGGGTGACAGCCACGTCGGTCTGCAGGCCCGGCTGATGAGCCAGGCGCTGCGGAAGATGACCGGTGCGGTCAGCGGGACGAACACGACCGCGATCTTCATCAACCAGCTGCGCGAGAAGATCGGCGTCATGTTCGGCTCCCCGGAGACGACGACCGGTGGTAAGGCGCTGAAGTTCTACGCGTCGGTCCGGCTGGACGTCCGCCGGATCGAGTCGCTGAAGGACGGTTCCGACGTCGTCGGTAACCGGACTCGCGTCAAGGTCGTGAAGAACAAGGTGGCCCCGCCGTTCAAGCAGGCCGAGTTCGACATCATCTACGGGCAGGGCATCAGCCGCGAGGGCAGCCTGCTCGACCTCGGCGTCGACCAGGGCTTCGTCCGCAAGGCCGGCGCCTGGTTCACCTACGAGAGCGACCAGCTCGGCCAGGGCCGGGAGAACGCGCGGAACTTCCTGCGCGACAACCCCGATCTGGCCAACGAGCTGGAGAAGAAGATCAAGGAGAAGATGGGCATCGGCCCGACTCTGGACGCACCGGCCGACCCCAAGGCCACGGCCGAGGTCGATGTCGACTTCTGATCGACCACCCGCGGGTGGCAGCGTTCCCCGGTCCGCCGAGGAACCTGCCCCCGCGGCGCTGTCTCTACCCCACGAGGAGCGGCTCGCCTACGCCCGCCGCCTCCTCGCCCAAGGCCCACCCTCCCCAAGCCCCACCCCCAGCACCCGCCCTCAGCCGAAAGCGGCCCGGCCGGCCGGCCCAGCAGAGGTCGACGAGGAGGCAGCTTCGGCGTCCGCCAGCGGTCGATCCAGCGGACGTCGACGTCCGGCAGGTGCGCGTTCGGATGCGAGTTCGCGGCGCGAGCCCAGGGCAAATGCTTCGCGTCGACCGGCGGAGGAAGCTGAAGACGCCGAGGCGGTGTCCGGTGGCGGTCGGTCCAGCGGGCGTCGGCGTCCGGCCGGCGGAGAATCGAAGGCGTCCGAGCGCGAGCCCAGTCTCCGCCAGGCTCGTCCTTCCAAGCGTCGCGAAAGCCCGGCCCCGGTCGATCCGTGGGGAGAGCTGGACGACGACTTCGCGGCAGACGACCCCGAGAACGGACGCCGCCGGAGTTCGGCGATCCGGCGAAGCGTCGCGGCCGACTACTGGGCCGAAGCAAAGGCCTTCGCCGACACCGAGCAACCACCCGCCGAGCCAAACAACCAACCAGCCAAGCCAAAACCATTCGACCCCTGGGCCGACCCCGAAGACCAACCCACGCCACCCACCCCATCTCCCGCATCCAAGCTAGCAACGCCCCCAGAGCCCCCGCTCGCACCCGGCCCCCCGGCCGACGCGGCTCCAACACTTTCGACACCCGCGTCCGCGACCAGTGCGGCTCCAACATCGTCGACGCCAACCTCTGCGACGGGCGTGGCTCCTACACCTTCGACACCTGAGTCCGCGCCCGATGCGGCTCCTAGACCGTCGGCACTCGAGTCTGTGACCGGCGCAGCTTCTACGCCGTCGACCCCTGCGTCTACGCCCGGTGCGGCTTCTCAGCCGTCAACACCTGAGCCCATGCCCGGTGAGGCTTCTACGCCTTCGATCCCCGCGTCTGCGACCGGTGCGGCTTCAATGCCCTCGATTGCCGCTGCGCCCGCGACGGGCTCGGCATCTACGCCGTCGACACCTGAGTCCACCGACGTGGCTCCTACGCCGTCAACGCCCGCGCCCGTGACCGGCGCGAATCCGCCACCCGCAGCTACATCCACGCGCGAGTCCGCGCGTGACCCCGGAGCGGAGCCCTGGCAAGCATCGGAATCTGGGCCTGAGCTCGCGCCTGGCCCAGGACCGGCTGCGGCTGACCTGAGTTCTGCGCGGGGGCGTGGGTCTGATGTGTCGCCGGCACCTGGAGCTGTGTCGGAGTCCGGCGCTGGGGCGGCTGCGCGTGCGGCTGGGGTGGTGTCGGGTGATGTGGGTGGGTTGAGTTCTGCGGGTGGCGGGGCGTTTGCTTCTGGGGGCGTGGTTGCGCCTGATGGGGTGGGTGGGGTTGTTGGCGGGGGTGGGGGGCGGCGGCGGGCGGCAGCGCCTCGGCGGGGGATCGGGAAGCGGCGGCGGGAGGGGGAGGCACCGGCTGGGGTTGAGGGGGATCCGGCGGTGGTGGCTCGGACGATCTTGCTGGACAAGTTGAGCGGTCAGCCGCGGACTCGGGCTGAGCTGGCTGATGTGCTGGCGGAGCGGGAGATTCCGGACGACATCGCGGACGAGGTGCTCGATCGGTTCACTGAGGTCGGTTTGATCAACGACGCCGCGTTCGCGACGGCCTGGGTGGAGTCGCGGCATCGAGGTCGCGGATTGGGTAAGCGCGCGTTGGCGCAGGAGCTGCGGCGGCGTGGGGTCGACGATGAGCTGACGCGGGACGCGCTCGACGAGCTGGAGCCGGAGCAGGAGGAGGAGACCGCGCGGGTGCTCGTCCGCAAGAAGCTGCGGTCGATGCGCTCGCTGGAGCGTGAGGTCGCGATGCGCCGGCTGCTCGGCATGCTTGCCCGCAAGGGATATCCAGGCGGGATGGCGATGAGCATCGTCAAACAAGAGCTCGACGCCTCCCACGAAGAACTCCCGCTCCTGGACGCCTCAGGCCTAGAACCCGACGACTGAGTCCGCTGCACCCACCACGCCCACCACACCCCGCCGGGACGGCACTCGGCGTCCGGCCGGCGCCGACCGTTCGCATTGGTGTCCGCGACGCGGGCCAGGACGACGTCCAAGAAACGCCGTCGACCAGCCCCGGGGGTGGGGTTGGTGGCCATCTGTTGGGTGCAGGGGGCTGTGGCGGTGGTGAGGGAGGGAGCTCAGGTCGGGGGGTGCGCATGGCGTGTGGGTTGGGTGGAGGTGAGTGGTCGGTCCGGGGGTGGGTCGGCTGTCACCTGCGGGGTGATGGCTGGGGTGGTGGCGGGGCCGGGTTCGGGGCGGTAGGTGCGCGTGAGGTGTGGGATGGGGCGTTGAGTAGTCAGGGGTGACGGGGTGGGGGCGAACAGTCCGGCGGATAGGGCTGGGGTCGTGTAGTCCGGCGGGTGGGGCTGGGGGGCTGGTCGTTGGGGAGGCCAGGGGTGAGTACTCCGGTGGACGTGGCTGGGGTGTTGGGGAGACGGGGGTGGTGGGTTTGGGTGGTTGACGGGGGGTGGGTGTGGGGGGAGGTTGGGGGGATGGTGACGGTGGAGGATGTGGGGCGGTTGGTGGGGGAGTTGCCGGGGACGGGGGAGGTTTGGCGGCGTGGGTGTCGGACTTGGACTGTGCGGGGCAAGGCTTATGCGTGGGAGCGGCCGTTCAGTAAGGCGGATTTGAAGCGGTTCGGGAGTGAGGTGCCGCCGGAGGGGGCGATTCTTGCGATCAAGGTTGAGGACTTGGGGGAGAAGGAGGCGGTGCTGGCGGCGCGGGCGGGGGATGGGTTCTTCACGATTTCGCATTTTGATGGGTACGCCGCTGTTCTGGTGCAGTTGGAGAAGGTGACGGAGGGGGTGTTGCGGGAGGCGTTGCTCGATGGGTGGCTGGTGTTTGCGCCGGAGGCGAGTGCTCAGGAGGTGCTTGCGTCTCGGAAGCGGTCGCCGAAGGCTCGGTAGGCGGCCAGGAATTCTGGTGGGGCGTGGGTGATCTGGAAGTCGGCGTCCAGGAATGCCAGTGGCAGGACCAGCCAGTGCCAGCTGTCGAGGGCGAGGGACAGTTCGGTGTGTAGCGGGTCGAGGGCTTGGACTTCGGCGTCCTGGTACTTGAATGCGTCGATCACGGCTTCGGCCGGCGCGTTGATCGTCAGCTGGACAGGGTGTTTCGTCTTCTGTAGGCCCTGCCGGAGGTAGGCCGTTGC
The DNA here is from genome assembly GCF_055584105.1 of Kribbella sp. NPDC104218. NCBI lineage: Bacteria > Bacillati > Actinomycetota > Actinomycetes > Propionibacteriales > Kribbellaceae > Kribbella > Kribbella sp. NPDC104218. The sequence goes on along the minus strand of NZ_JBVJMQ010000002.1, from coordinate 130,787 downwards.
TGACTCGGCCGGCAGCGGGCGCGTGGTGAAGCGCGTTGTACTGCGGCGCAGGTCGCGGAGCCGGTCGACGCGAAAGACGCGCCAGTCGTCACGGTCGAGGTCCCAGGCCAGCAGGTACCACCGCAGTAGGTGGTGAATCTGCCGGTGGGGCTCGACACGACGGATCGACTGCTCGCCTTGGCTGTTGAGGTAGTCGAACGAGATCGTCTGCTGCTGCCCGATCGCCTCGGCGAGCTCGCCCAACTGCTCGGCCGGGACGCTGGGCGCCGCTTGATGGCTGGTCTCGACACTCGCCCGGACCGACACTGCCCGCTCCCGCAGCCGCAGGGGGAGGAACTGGTCCACCTTCCCGTACGCGCGCGTCGCCGCGGCGTCGAGCCCGCCCTCGGACGCCGAACCGACCGAGCCGAGTGACGCCAGCGCCAGCAGGGTCGCGACCGCTTCGTCGTCGTCCAGGACGAGTGGGGGCATCGTACGGCCCGCTACGAGCCGGTAGTAGCCGCCGGGGCCGGGCTGGGTCTGCACCGGGTATCCGTAGCCGCGCAGCCGGTCGACGTCGCGGCGGAGCGTTCGCGGGCTGACGCCGAGCCGCTGTACGAGCTCGTCACCGCTGAACTCGCGCCCGGTCTGCAGAGTCGACAGCAGCGCCAGCATCCGCGCGGTGACATCGGCCATGCCTCCAGGATGCCGCAGATTGCGGCCAGAATCCGGCCACATTTCGACCTAGCGTCGGCGGTATGAGCGATCGAGTCATCACCTTGCGCCAGGCCCGGACGAACAACCTCGCCGCGATCGACCTCGACGTACCGCGCAATCAGCTGGTCGTCTTCGTGGGGCGATCGGGGTCGGGGAAGTCGTCGCTGGTCTTCGACACGATCGCGGCCGAGGCCGGGTACCAGCTGAACGAGACGTACCCGCCGTTCGCGCGGAACCGGTTGCCGAAGTGGGCGCGGCCGGAGGTCGAGCACATCGACGGGCTGACGCCGGTGATCGTGATCGACCAGCGGCGGATCGGCGGGAACGCGCGGTCGACGGTCGGCACGATCACCGACACCTGGACCTACCTGCGGTTGCTGTTCGCACGCCTCAGCGATCCGTACGTCGGGGAGTCGAACCGGTTCTCGTTCAACGATCCGAGCGGGATGTGCCCAGAGTGTTCCGGGCTCGGCGAGGTCGTGGTGAGTGCCGTCGACCGATTCCTGGACGTCGGCAAGTCGTTGGCGGAGGGGGCGATCCGGCTGCCCGGCTTCGGTCCGGGCAAGTACTGGTACGCGCAGTACGCCGACATCGGATCGTTCGAGGTGGACACACCGCTGCGCGACTGGACGCCGGGCGAACGGGAGGCGCTGTTGTACGGCGGACGCGCGGCCGCGAAACTCGGGCGGAAGCTGCCGAAGGACTACGAGGGCGTGGTCGAGCGATTCGAGCGGATCTACCTGCACACCGCCGACAACCTCTCGGAACGCAAGCAGGAGGCGATCCGGAAGTTCACCCGGTCGGCCGTCTGCTCCGAGTGCGCCGGCGATCGGCTGGCTGCGGAGCCGCGGGCCGCGACGGTGCGCGGACGGACGATCGGCGCACTGGCACAGCTGGAGATCACCGAGCTGCTCGAGTACGTGCGGGCGATCGACGAACCGGCTGTCGCACCAGCGGTTTCGGCGCTGGTCGCGCGACTGGAGGCGATGGTCACGATCGGGCTCGGGTATCTGGCGCTCGCGCGGGCGACGACGACCTTGTCCGGTGGCGAGTCGCAGCGGATCAAGACGGTCAAACATCTCGGGTCGAGTCTGACCGAGCTGACGTACGTCGTCGACGAGCCGACCGTCGGGCTGCATCCGACCGACGTGGATTCGATGATCGCGCTGCTCGAGCAACTGCGGGACAGCGGTAACAGCGTGCTGGTGGTCGAACACGATCCGGCGGTGATGCGGCACGCGGATCAGATCGTCGAGGTCGGCCCAGGAGCGGGGGACGCCGGCGGGCGAGTCGTGTTCCAGGGCACGTACGACGAGCTGCTCCAGGCGGACACGCCCACGGGCCGGGCGCTCCGGCGGGAGGGGAGCGAGGTGGTCGGACAACCGCAGAACGGCGAGCGGAGCACGGAGCCGGCTGGGCCTGGTGGGGACGGGGACGAGACGGCTCGGACGGCGGGAGAGCGGCTGGGGAGTTCGGCGCGCGGGGAGGCGGCCGGTGCGGAGCCGACCGGGGTTGGAGCGGCGAGGTGGTCGGGAAACGGGCCGGGGAACGATCGCAGGCGGGCGCGACGCGGCGACTCGGAGTCGGCTGGGGTTGGCGAGGGTTGGGCGGGCTGCTTGGGGTCGGGAGTTGGGGAGTTGGTGGTTCGGGGGGCTCGGATGAACAACTTGCGTGATGTGACGGTCGGGGTGCCGGGGGCGGGGATGACGGTGTTGTCGGGGGTGGCGGGGTCGGGGAAGTCGAGTCTGGCGGCGGAGTTCGTGGCGCAGCATGGGGCGGTCGTGGTCGATCAGTCGGGGGTTGGTGGCGGACGGCGGTCGACGCCGGTGACCTATACCGGGATCGCGCCGGCGATTCGCAAACTGTTTGCCCAGCGCAACAATGTTTCGCCGGCGTTGTTCAGTGCGAATTCCGCGGGCGCTTGTCCGGAGTGCCGCGGGCTGGGGGTGGTGTACACCGATCTGGCGTTCCTGGAAGGGCAGCAGGTGGTTTGCCCGGAGTGCGCCGGGCGGCGGTTCACGAATGCGGTCCTCGCGTACACGGTGGGCGGGTATTCGATCGCGGATGTCGAGCGATTGACGATCGAGCAGGCGATCGCGGAGTTACCGGACGCGGGGATCGCGCGCGGTTTGCGGCAGCTGGCCGCGGTCGGGCTCGGGTATTTGCGCTTGGGCCAGTCGCTGAACACGTTGTCGGGCGGGGAATGTCAGCGGGTGAAGATCGCCAGGGAATTGCGGGTCGCCGAGCGCGGGACGGCGTACGTGCTGGACGAGCCGACGACGGGGCTGCACCTGGACGACATCGCGACGCTGCTCGGCGTCCTGGATCGGCTGGTGGAGCGTGGGCACCCGGTGCTCGTCGTCGAGCACAACCTGGAGGTGATCCGGCGGGCGGACTGGCTGATCGACCTCGGGCCGGGGCCCGGGCGGCACGGCGGGACAGTGCTCTACGAAGGCCGGCCGGAGGCGTATCGCGGGTGCGGGACGCCGACCAGCCAGGCGCTCGAGGCGGCGTCCGATCACAGCGTGTGACGGGGTGTCGCGGAATCTGTGGTGGTGTTGACGGCGAGTGGCGTTGACGGGTGCGGGGCGACGGTGTGTTATCCGAAGTGGGACCGGTGTTTGGCCGGGCTCGTAGGCTGTGATTTTTCCGTCGATCCGCCCCTGACACCGCGGAGGGTGCAATGAACGATTTCCAGGAACAGGCGAAGAACTGGCTCCGGAACGTCGTCAAGCAGAACCCGGACCAGATCAAGGCCGGCGTGCAGAAGGCCGGCGATCTGATCGATCGGCAGACCGGCGGGAAGTACGCGGAGAAAGTCGACTCGGTGCAGGAAAAGGTCGGTAACTACGTCGACTCCCAATCCGGTGGCGCGCCCGCGGATGTGCCGGAAGGGCCCGGGAACCGCTCGGAGGACGCCGGCGCCACCACGGTCGGCGGTGAGGTCCCGGAGCCGTCCGACGACAGCTCGGCCGGCTCCAACCCCGCAGGCGCGGAAACCGGCGGCACGGTCTCCGGCACGGACGACGTCGTCCCGGACGACGCCGTGGACGCAGGCGAGAACACCGGCGACACAATCGGCGCGGACGACGCCGCCGATGCGGGCGAGAGCGCAGTCGACGAGGGTGCCACCGGCAGCCTCGACGAGAGCCTCTCGCCGGAGACCGATGCGCCCACCGGCGACGGCGCCACACAGAGCACCGGCGGGCTCCCAGGCCCTCGGGAGTAGCAAACCCAAGCGGGCCACCAACCCGCAGGACTTGCAGGCTCGCACACGCACACGAGCAGCAACCCGCACGACTAGCAGGCTGGTGTGAGTGACAACCGCGTGCGAACTGCAGGGTGCCCGGGTGCGGCTGGAGGTGGGAAGCGGCGGTGCGGCGGCGGCCGGGAGAGGTGGTTCCCGGGTGCCGGCCGGCCGCCGCTTCGGGTTGTACCCGGTGTTCGCGAACGGTTGCGGGGAGTGGGGATCGAGTGGACCAGTGGGGGCGCTGGTTTGTTGGTGCGACGGGGTCGCGGATGTGGTGGGGGCGTGGGTGAGTGTCCGTCTTGACCGGGTGGTGGGGCACGCCTAGCGTGGGGAATACGAAGGGATTACTCCACCTGACGGTGGCGGTTATAGCGAGCTGAAAGACTGCGACGGCGGGTTGCGACGCTGTCGGTTCGACGGCGCTCCGGTGGCTTCAGTGGCACCGGGTGATGTGGCCGCACTGCGGCCGGCCAGGTGGCGGCGACGCCCCGAGCCGGGCTGCCGGCATCGGCGTACCCGGCGGTGACTCCCTTCGACCGACTGCCACAGTTCCGCCCGGTGCGGGACTCGACGAGGGGAGAGGCCGATGCCACTCGCGGCTCTGCCGACGGCGGCCTCCGCCGGTCTGACCCTGATCGGACTGCTGATCGTGGGCCTGCTGGCCTGGATCGGCTTCACCCTCTCGCGCCGTAAGGCCGCCGACAACACGGCCGCCGCGGCGAACGCGCAGCTCGAGGCCGCGACCATCACCTCCGGCGCGAAGTCGCAGGCCGAGCTGATCAAGCGCCAGGCCGAGGAGGAGGCCGCTGTCCTGCGGGTGCGCGCGGAGACGTCGGAGCAGCGGGCCGAGGAGATCCGCCGCGCCGCCGAGGACCGCGCCTCCGAGGTTCGCCGGGACGCCGAGCAGCGGGCGTCCGACGTCCGGCGGGAGGCCGAGGCGGAGACGCAGTCGATTCGCGACGACCTGCGGGAGCAGCGGCTGGAGATGGAGCGTCGCGACCACCGGCTGACCGAGCGCGAGGAGCGGCTCGACGAGCAGCACCGGGTGCTGGAGGAGCGGCAGACCGAGCTGACCGCGCAGCTGACCGAGCTGGATCAGCGCAAGGCCGAGATCAAGGATCTCGAGGAGGAGCGCCGGCGGATCCTCGAAGGCGTCGCGAACCTGACCGCCGAACAGGCCAAGGCCGAGGTGGTCGCCGCGATCGAGACCGAGGCGAAGCGGCACGCGCACTCGATCGTCCGCGACATCGAGCGGCAGGCGCACGACGAGGGCGAGACGAAGGCGCGCAAGATCATCACCGGCGCCGTGCAGCGGCTGGCGAGTGAGCAGACCAGCGAGTCCGTGGTCTCGGTGGTGCACCTGCCCAGTGACGACATGAAGGGCCGGATCATCGGCCGCGAGGGCCGCAACATCCGGTCCTTCGAGCAGACCACCGGCGTCAACCTGATCATCGACGACACCCCCGAGGCCGTGCTGCTGTCGTGTTTCGACCCGGTCCGCCGGGAGACCGCGCGGCTCACGCTGGACTCGCTCGTCCTGGACGGCCGGATCCACCCGAGCCGGATCGAGGAGATCTACGAGCGCAGCAAGGGCGAGGTCGCCGAGCTGTGCGAGCGCGCCGCCGAGGACGCGATGGCCGAGGTCGGGATCACCGACCTGCACCCGGAGCTGGTCCGTACGATGGGCCTGCTGCGCTACCGGACGTCGTACGGGCAGAACGTGCTGAAGCACCTGATCGAGTCCGCGCACATCGCGGGGATGATGGCCGCCGAGCTGGGGCTCGATCCCAAGCTGTGCAAGCGCGGCGCGTTCCTGCACGACGTCGGCAAGGCGCTCACCCACGAGTCCGAGGGCAGCCACGCGATCGTCGGCGCCGAGCTGGCCCGCAAGTGGGGCGAGAGCGACGACGTCGTGCACTGTATCGAGGCGCACCACAACGAGGTCGAGGTGCGCACGGTGGAGGCCGTCCTGACCCAGGCCGCGGACGCCGTCAGCGGTGGCCGGCCGGGTGCGCGGCGCGAGTCGCTGGAGGCCTACGTACAGCGGCTCGAGCGGCTCGAGGAGATCGCCATGCACCACGACGGCGTCGAGAAGGTGTTCGCCATGCAGGCCGGGCGCGAGATCCGCGTGATGGTCCTGCCGGACGCCGTCGACGACATCGCGGCCCAGGTGATGGCCCGCGACATCGCCAAGCAGGTCGAGGAGGAGCTGACCTACCCGGGCCAGATCCGGGTCACCGTCGTCCGCGAGTCCCGCGCGACCGAGGTCGCCAAGTAGGGCCTGGGCTCAGACGTCCTCGCGCAGGTGCGTCGGCGTCACATCGATCGGCTTCTCGGCGACCTTCTCGTGCGGCGCCACGCTGTACTGCCGCTCGACCTCGGGTTTGAGCACCGTCGTCTCGTCCCGCCGGCGCGGGTTGGCCAGCCGGTACGACAGCCAGATCCCCGCCGCCCCGGCCAGCATGATGATGATCCCGAGCGCCGGCAGATTCAGCCGCTCCGAGGTGTCCCGTACGGCGAACGCGATGATGGCGCCCGCCGTCATCAGCGCGATTCCGGCTCCGATCCGCATAGCCAGCTCCTTCCGAACGCCCCGGCCCCGTGACGTGGAGTAGTGGATTTAACTCCCAGTACCCATGCCGTCACGCCGGTATGCGATCAGCGGAAGGCGTTCTGCCCGGTCAGGGCCTGGCCGATCACGAGCTGGTGGATCTCGGAGGTGCCCTCGTAGGTGAGGACGGATTCCAGGTTGTTGGCGTGCCGCATGATCGGGTACTCGCCGCTGATGCCGTTGGCGGCCAGGATCGTCCGGCACTCGCGAGCGATCGCGATGGCCTCGCGGGTGTTGTTCAGCTTCCCGACGCTGACCTGCTCGGGCCGCAGGGCGCCCTTCTCCTTCAGTCGGCCGAGGTGGACAGCGAGCAGGATGCCCTTGTTCAGCTCGACAGCCATATCGGCGATCTTGCCCTGGGTGAGCTGGTAGCCCGACAGCGGTTTGTCGAAGACTGTGCGCTCCCCGGCGTACGCGATGGCGGTCTCGAGGCAGTCGCGGGCCGCGCCCATCGCGCCGAAGATGATGCCGAAGCGGGCTTCGTTCAGGCACCCCAGCGGCCCCGACAGCCCCCGCGCTTCGGGGAGGACGGCGGACGCCGGCAGCCGCACGTCGTCCAGCACCAGCTCCGACGTGACCGAGGCGCGCAGCGACATCTTCTGCTTGATCTCCGGCGCCGAGAAGCCCGGCGTGGCCGTCGGTACGACGAAGCCGCGGACGCCGTCGTCCGTCCGCGCCCAGACCACGGCGACATCGGCCACCGAGCCGTTGGTGATCCACATCTTCGAGCCGTTCAGGACCCAGTCGTCACCGTCGCGGCGCGCGTTCGTCCGCATTCCGCCGGGGTTGGAGCCGAAGTCGGGCTCGGTCAGCCCGAAGCAGCCGATCGCCTCACCCGCCGACATCCGCGGCAGCCACTCTTCCTTCTGCTCGTCGCTGCCGTACTTCCAGATCGCGTACATCGCCAGCGACCCCTGTACTGAGACGAGCGAGCGCATCCCGGAGTCCGCTGCCTCGATCTCCAGGCAGGCCAGCCCGTACGCGACCGGACCGAGCCCAGCACAGCCGTAACCGGTCAGATGCATGCCGAGGAAGCCGAGCGCGCCCAGCTCCTTGGCCAGCTCCCGCGCGGGGATGCTGCCGCTCTCGAACCACTCCGGGAGCGACGGCCGCAGCCGCTCGTCAGCGAACCGCCGCGCGGCCGCCCGGACGTCGACCTCCTCCGCGGTGAGCAGCGAGTCGACGTCGACGAGGTCCAGGGAAGCGGTCATGGCCACACGCTAACGGTTACCGGACCAGTGCGAAGGAGGTTTTCGTCACTTCCGGGAGAAGGGCCACCACCAGCGCCGCTGCCGCGGGTGCCGGACCGTCACCGAGCTGTGCAGCACGGACCCGCGCACGATCAGATGGACGCCGCCTGCCGTCGCACCGCGCGTCTTGTTGCTGGCCGAGCCGCCCTGCAAGTCGAGCTCGTCGAGGGTGACCGACCAGCCGACCGGAACGATCATGGTGATCGAGCTGTGCTTGAGGTCGGCGTTCACGGTCACCTCGGGCCAGTGCACGACGGCGTCGGTGAAGTCGAGCCGCGCGGACGAGTGCTTCAGCTCGGCCATGACCCGCTCCGGCACCTGCCAGGCGCCTTCACGCTTCTGCGAGCTGTGCGTTGCGCGGATCGACACCTCCGCCGGCGCCGTCCGGCTGCGGACCGGCACCAGGTCGGCCGTCGCGTTCCGCAGCTCCAGCTGGGTTTTCGCGGCGTACACCTGGGTGAGCCGCTCGTCCAGCTCCTGGAAGTCGAGCCGGCCGTCGGTGTGCGCTTCCTGCAGCACAGTGGCCGCCTGCTCGCGGTCCTTGTCCGAGGCCCGTTGACCGGGCGGCGGCTGCTCGAGACTCATGATCCAACCGTACGCCGGGCAGGGTGTCCCCAACGCAATACACCGGGGTCGTCACCATCGGTCGCGACCTGGGACAATGACCGACGTGAACTCGCGCACCGTCGTCATCCTCGGCTCGACCGGCTCGATCGGCACTCAGGCCCTCGAGCTGATCGGCCGCAATCGGGACCGGTTCCGGGTGCTGGCGCTGTCAGCCGGCGGCGACAACGTCGGTCTGCTCGCGCAGCAGGCGCTGGAGTTCGGCGTCGAGGTAGTCGGCGTGGCCAAGGCCACAGTGGCCCAGGATCTGCAGCTGGCCTTCTACGCCGAGGCGCAGAAGCAGGGCTACGCGCAGGGCGACTTCCGGATCCCGAAGATCATCACCGGGCCGGATGCGTCGAGTGAGCTGGCCGCGCTGCCGTGTGACGTCGTACTGAACGGAATCACCGGTTCGGTCGGTCTGCACCCGACGCTGGCCGCGCTGGACGCCGGTAACACGCTTGCCCTGGCCAACAAGGAGTCGCTCGTCATCGGCGGTCCGGTGGTGACGCGGCGGGTGAAGCCCGGTCAGATCGTTCCGGTCGACTCCGAGCACAGTGCGATCGCGCAGTGCCTGCGGGGCGGCTCTCCGGCCGAGGTGCGTCGGCTGCTGCTGACTGCGAGCGGCGGGCCGTTCCTGGGCCGTAAGCGGAGCGAGCTGGCCGACGTCACCGTCGAGCAGGCGCTCGCGCACCCCAACTTCGCCATGGGCCCGGTCGTCACGATCAACTCGGCCACCTTGGTCAACAAGGGACTGGAGCTGATCGAGGCGCATCTGCTCTTCGGCATCCCGATGGACCGGGTGGACGTCGTCGTCCACCCGCAGCAGGCCGTGCACTCGATGGTCGAGTTCCACGACGGCTCGACGATCGCGCAGGTCTCGCCGCCGACCATGACGCTGCCGATCGCGCTCGGCCTCGGCTGGCCCGACCGGATACCGGACGCGTCCCCGCCGTGGGACTGGACCGCCGCGAGCAGCTGGCAGTTCCTGCCGCTGGACGACGACGCGTTCCCGGCGGTCGGCCTGGCCCGGGAGGCGGGTACCCGGGGCGGGACGGCGCCGGCCGTGTTCAATGCCGCGAACGAGGTCTGCGTGCAGGCTTTCCGGGACGGCCGGCTGCCGTTCCTGGCGATCGTCGACACAGTGGCCCGGGTGCTGACCGATCACGACGTACCCTCGTACGAGGAGCTGTCCGTGGACGACGTCCTCGCCGCGGACGCCTGGGCCCGGGCGCGGGCTCGCGAGATCACCGGAGTACAGGAGACCACGAACGCATGACCGCATTGCTCACCTTCATCGGCATCGTGCTGTTCGTGATCGGCATCCTGGTCTCGGTCGGGCTGCACGAGGTCGGCCACATGGTGCCCGCGAAGGCCTTCGGGATGAAGGTCACCCAGTTCTTCGTCGGTTTCGGGCGGACCCTCTGGTCGGTCAAACGCGGCGAGACCGAGTACGGCATCAAGGCCATCCCGGCCGGTGGTTTCGTCCGGATCATCGGCATGCTGCCGCCGGCCAAGGGCCAGGACCCGAACAAGGTCCGCAAGGCCAACACCGGGCCGATCCAGTCGATGGTCGAGAACGCCCGCTCCGCGGAGTACGAGACGATCGACCCGGCCGACAACGGCCGGCTGTTCTACCAGAAGGTCTGGTGGAAGAAGCTGATCGTGATGGCGTCCGGCCCGCTGGTCAACGTCGCGATCGCGTTCGTCCTGTTCGGCGGCCTGTTCATGCTGTACGGCGCCAACGTCGCGCAGACCACGGTCGCGACCGTCACCGACTGCGTGATCCCCGCGGCCCAGGCGACCGCGGACCGCAAGTGCACCGACGCCGACACGGTCTCCCCGGCCAAGACCGCCGGGTTCCAGGTCGGCGACAAGATCCTGTCCTTCAACGGGACGGCGATCTCCAGCTGGGACGACCTGACCCCGCTGATCCGCGCCAACACCGACCAGGCCGCGACGATCGTCGTCGAGCGCAACGGTCAGCAGCAGACGCTGCGGACGAACACCATCCTGAACCAGGTCCGCGAGAAGGCGGGCTCGGACAAGGTCGTCTCGGTCGGTTTCCTCGGGGTCTCGCCGGAGATGAAGGTCGAGCGCCAGGGGCCCGGATTCGTGGTCGACAAGATGGGTGAGCTGACCGTCGCGACCGTCCAGGCGATCGGCAACTTCCCGGAGAAGCTGGTCGGCGTCGCGAAGTCCATCGTCGGCGGCGAGCGCGACGAGAACGGCCCGATGAGCGTCGTCGGCGCCAGCCGGGTGGCCGGTGAGATCGCCGCCAACCAGTCGCTGACCGGCGGGGAGCGGATCGCGTTCCTGGTCTCGCTGCTCGCCTCGCTGAACCTGTTCCTGGCCCTGTTCAACTTCATCCCGCTGCTGCCGCTGGACGGCGGCCACATGGTCGGCGCGATCTGGGAGGGGATCCGGCGCGGTGTCGCGAAGCTGTTCGGCCGGCCCGACCCCGGGTACGTCGACGTCGCCAAGCTGCTGCCGATCGCGTACGTGATGGCCAGCGTCATCGTGGTGATGGGCGTACTGCTCGTCATCGCCGACATCGTGAACCCGATCCGGCTCTTCAACGGCTGATCACCCACCACCTGTGAGTAAGGAATCATGAGCATCAACCTGGGCATGCCCGCGCTGCCGCCTCCCGTTCTGGCCCCGCGCCGTAAGACCCGCCAGATCAAGGTGGGCAAGGTGCTGGTCGGCGGCGACGCGCCGGTCTCGGTGCAGTCGATGACGACCACGCTGACCTCGGACGTGAACACCACCCTGCAGCAGATCGCGGAGCTGACCGCGGCCGGTTGCGACATCGTCCGGGTCGCCTGCCCCTCGCAGGACGACGCCGACGCGCTGCCGGAGATCGCGCAGCACTCGCAGATCCCGGTGATCGCGGACATCCACTTCCAGCCCAAGTACGTGTTCGCGGCGATCGAGGCCGGCTGCGCGGCGGTCCGGGTGAACCCGGGCAACATCCGCAAGTTCGACGACCAGGTCAAGGAGATCGCGGCCGCCGCCAAGGACCACGGCACCTCGATCCGGATCGGCGTCAACGCCGGCTCGCTGGACCCGCGGCTGCTGAAGAAGTACGGCAAGGCCACCCCCGAGGCGCTGGTCGAGTCGGCCGTCTGGGAGGCGTCGCTGTTCGAGGAGCACGGCTTCCACGACTTCAAGATCTCGGTCAAGCACAACGACCCGGTCGTCATGGTCCGCGCCTACGAGCTGCTGTCCGAGCGCGGCGACTGGCCGCTGCACCTCGGCGTCACCGAGGCCGGCCCGGCCTTCCAGGGCACGATCAAGTCGGCGACCGCGTTCGGCGCCCTGCTGTCCAAGGGCATCGGCGACACCATCCGCGTCTCGCTGTCCGCGCCCCCGGTCGAGGAGGTCAAGGTCGGCCTGCAGATCCTGCAGTCGCTGAACCTGCGCGAGCGCAAACTCGAGATCGTCTCCTGCCCGTCCTGCGGCCGCGCCCAGGTCGACGTCTACACCCTGGCCGAGCAGGTCACCGCCGGCCTCGAAGGCATGGAGGTCCCGCTCCGCGTCGCCGTCATGGGCTGTGTCGTCAACGGCCCCGGCGAAGCCCGCGAAGCCGACCTCGGCGTCGCCTCCGGCAACGGCAAGGGCCAGATCTTCGTCAAGGGCGAGGTCATCAAAACCGTCCCCGAGTCCCAGATCGTCGAGACCCTCATCGAAGAAGCCATGCGCATCGCCGAAGAAATGGGCGAAACCACCGCCTCCGGCGAACCCACGGTCACCGTCGGATGACGCAGTACGTCGTCGTCAGCGCCGTCGCGGGCGAGGCGCGGTATGTGCCGGACGATCTGCCGGTGGTGATTACCGGGGTGGGGAAGACGGCGGCGGCGGTTGCTGTGGCTCGGGTGTTGGCGGAGCGGGATCGGTCCGATCTGGTTGTTCTGAATGTTGGGACGACGGGGGCGCTGCGGGACGGGGTGTCGGGGCTTTATCTGCCGAGTGTGGTGATCAACCACGATGTGAACGCGGAGGCGATTCGCGGGATCGGGCTTGATCCGCAGGAGGAGCTGGCGGTTGAAGGTGGGGACGGGAGTGTGCTGGCGTCGGGGGATGTGTTTGTGACCGACCCGGTGGTGCGGGCTCGGCTGGCGGAGCGGGCGCAGCTGGTCGACATGGAGGCGTACGGCGTGGTGTACGCCTGCCGCGAGTTCGGCGTACCGGTCCGCGTGGTCAAGCATGTTTCGGACGACGCCGACGAGAGCGCTCATGACTGGCCCGCTCTGGTCGACCGTAGCGCCAAGGTGCTCGGCGACTGGGTCACGGAGTACGTGAACCGAACCGCCTGAGTGCCGCGGCCCCAGGGGGTGGACTGGGGTTAGCGGGCGTGCTGAGAATGCCGGGTGGCTGATACTCGCGGCGGGGCGCTGTTGTGCCGGCTCAACCTGCACCGGCGGGAGGGGGATTGGCGGGCCGGAGAGGGCTGCCGACAGGTGCGGGCGTGCAGCAGGTGTGGCCAGGAGCTGCAGTCGGCGACGGCGCATCAGTGGGGTGAGCCGGTGCGGTACGACGACGGACGCGGGGTGTGCGCGTCGACCACCACCTGTGCGGTGTGTGCGGAGGAGCGGCGCGGTTTCGTGCACGACCTGCACCGGTACGCGGGGGACGCCGTACCGGTGCAGCCGAAGGGGTTCCGGACGCTCGAGCGGCACAGGTGTGCTGAGGTCGAGATCTGCGTGCGGTGCGGGGAGGTGACGTGGGACGGGTGGCAGCACGAGTACGGCGACCTGAACCGGTGCGTCCGGTGTGGGCTGGCGGCGCATCTCGATCCTGGGTATGAGGCTTGACCTTGACCCCAGGGGGAGGGTTTAGCGTCGGGGGAGAGGAGGCGAGATGCGGATCGGGGATCTGGCAGCGGCGGCCGGTGTGACGGTGAAGGCGGTGCGGTACTACGAGGGCCAGGGGCTGCTCAAGCCGCGCCGGGCGGCCAACGGGTACCGGGTGTACGACGCCGAGGACGTGGTGATCGTGCGCGAGGTGAAGGCGCTGCTGAGTCTCGGGCTGACCGCCGAGCAGACGTACCCGTTCATCGAGTGCCTGCGCGCCGGCAACGACCGGGCCGATGTGTGCCCGGCGTCGCTGACGGCGTACCGGATCCGGATCGCGGAGGTGGAGCAGCGGATCGACGAGCTGACCGCGCTGCGCGAGCGGCTGGCCGGCCTCCTGACCGATGCCGAGAGCTGGAGGACGAATGAGTGAGCTGCAAGTCGTCGACGAGACGACGTTCGACGAGCTGGTACTGCGGGCCGGTCAGCCCGTCCTGGTCGACTTCTGGGCCCAGTGGTGCCCGCCGTGCCACCAGATCGTGCCGATCCTGGAGCAGATCGATGCCGAGCGCAACGACCAGCTGACCGTCGTCAAACTCAACGCCGACGAGAACCCGGCGATCACCGCCGCCTACCGGGTGCAGGCGATGCCCACGCTGATGCTGTTCCAGCACGGCCGCCCGATCTGGGCCGTCGTCGGCGCCCGGCCGAAGGCCAAGCTACTCAAGGAGCTGGACGACGCCCTACTCGCCGCCGTCTAGCCGCTCGACCACTGCTGCCAGCACGGCAGCCCAGTGAGCCCGCTGGCGTTCGCGCTCCGCCGCGTCCGCCAGCCGCTCCTGGTGGAACCGCAACACGGCCTTCGAGCCAGAGCCTGTCACCGTCACCTGCACAGTCGTCTCGTGCGACCAGTCCGCCGGCTGCCAGGTCAACCGCGCCCGCCCGTGCGCGTGCAGACTGCGCACTTCGCCGACAGTCCCGTCCACGGTCTCGTACGCCGCGCCGTCCGTCAGCTCAACGCCCTCGCCAAGCCAGAACGCGACGCCGGCCGGGCTCGTCACGAACGCCCAGACGTCGTCCGCGGCGTACGGCACCGTCTTCGAGACGCCGATGTTCCACCCGACATCCTTCGTCAGCCCGGTCGGCATCAGAGCGCAGACTGCTGGTGGAAGATCACGCGCCACTCGCCGGAGCCGTTGTTCCAGACCGTGCTCGCGTACGACGGCAGATGCATTTCGGACCCGTCGACCAGGGCCACCACGTCGACCCGATACGTCACGACGGCCGTGTGCTCGTCGACGACGATCACCTGCTCGCCCGACCGATCCGTCGTCAGATAAGGGTTGTGATTGACCTGGATCCCGGGGACGGCGGTCGCCTTGTCGATGATGCCCCACTTGCTGACCGCGATCGCGTCGTCCCGCAGCCACTGCGCGTAGAACGCGCCGTCCCCCTCGCGGTTCGCCTTCCAGAGCCGGTCCTCGAGCTCGAGCAAAGTCTCCGTGATCGACATGCTGATCCTCCGTGTAACTGGTTATACCGGTGTCTGACACCGAATATAGTGGTTACATGAAGCCAGGAGCAAGAGGTCTGACCGGAACCGACGGCGTGACCCACACCTTCGATCCCGGCAGTTTCGCGCTCGAGCTGATCCTCAGCGGCGGCCCGCCGCCCTGGGACCGCTACGAAACCCTGCACACCCCCGCGGACGCCGCCGCCTGGCTCGCCGACTCCTATCTGGCCGCCGACCTCCCGCTCAGCCCCGCCGACATCCACCTCACCGAAGCCGAGCTGGAGCGCCTCAAACAGTTCCGCTCGATCCTCTGGCGCGTCATCCCCAACCTGACCGGCGGCGAGGTGCCCGGCGTCGTCCCGAGTGCTCTCACCGCCGCCGACCGCGCTCTGATCAACAGCGCGGTCGCCGCCACTCCGGCCCCCGAGCTGGACGACCACGGCGTCCTCCGCCGCCGGACGCCGGTCACCGGCGACCAGATCCTCGGCGCCGCCGCCCGCGACCTGATCGCCATCATCGGCACCGACCGCGTCACCCGCCTCCGCATGTGCGAAGGCGGCAACTGCGCCCTGATGTTCTACGACACCTCCCGCCCGGGCAACCGCCGCTGGTGCTCCATGCAGCGGTGCGGCAATCGCCACAAAGTCGGCAACTACCGCACCCGCCACACCACCTAACGCTTCCGGAAGAACCAGCGCTGGCACGGCCCGCCGTGGTAGAACCACGTGATCACTTCGGCCTGGCTCGTTCGGTTGCAGTCGGCAACATCCATCGACAGCCCGGTGCCCGCCTGGATGACGCTGTAGCTGCCCTCCGGGCTGGGCTCGATCCGCCAGAGCTGGCATTCGGTGTCGTTGTTCGTCCACAGCGTGACCTTTGCCGCCGGCAACTTCGAGCAGCCCTCGATGTCGACCACCTTCGAGCTGTTCCCGTCGACGATCTTGTACAGGTCGTCGCCGAGGCTCTGCAGTTTCCACTGCTGACAGGCGCTGTTCGGGAAGTCGTCCCAGATCCGGATGTTGCCGCCGTCCTGGGTCTGGCAGTTCTCGACGTCCAGGACGCCCGTCGCGCTGGTCGCGGCCGACGTCCGGTACCGCGCGGTCAGGTTCTCGCCCAGCTGCGTCTGGTTGTAGGCCGGCCGCAGGATCCACTGCTGGTTCGCCGCCTGACCGCAGGTCTCCTGCCGGACCTGCTCACCGTCGTTCGGCGATCCGCCGATGATGGACAGGCACTTCGCGCTGTGCGCGACCTTCAGCTGGACGACGGTGTCGTAGCTGGAGCCGTCGACGTACGTGAGCGTCACCTGCTGGTTCGCGGTCGGCTCGCCGTTCCCGTTACCGCACGACCACTGGATCAGCTCACCCCCGTCCTCCAGACTCCAGCCGCCGATATCGGCGCAGCGCAACGCGTTCTCACCGGTCGCGGTGTGCACCGCCTTGATCGCGTACTGCTCGGTCCCGGCGACCTGGTCGATGTGGAAGCGGGCGTTCATCGCGAGCGTCTCGCACTTGTACTGCACGTATTTGGCGAGGTTGTTCGGATCGGCGTTCCACACGTTCAGGCACTTCCCGCTGTTGCGGTTGACCAGCTCGTACTCCCGGTGCTCGATGTCGAACTTCGGCCCGGTCACCGCCCCGGTCTCGCCCTCCCAGCCCTTGACCCGATCCGCGAACGCCGTACCGCTGGACCGGAAGCTGAACACCTGCCGGTCCACCGGGGCCGTGCCACCGGCGTACAGGATCGCGACGTCGTCCAGCCGGTCCCGGTTGTAGTCGCCGGTCGTCAGCGTCGCCTTCGACAGGTCGAGATCGATCGTCTTGCGCCACCACGAGCTCTGCGTCAGCGCCGTCCCGTTCGAGCGCAGCACGGTCAGGCCGGCATCGGTCCCGCCGGCCGCGACGCCGTACTCGTACAGCGCGACGATGTCGTCCTTCCCGTCGCCGTCCACATCGGCGACGGCCGGCCGCGCCTTCTCCCAGCACAGCCCGCCGGCGCCGGAGTCGAAGATCGTCCGGGCCGCCGCGAACGAGGTCCCGGTCGACTTGTACAGATCCACCGTCGTCCGGCAGCCGTTGAGGTTGCGCACGCTGAGCAGGTCGAGTTTGTTGTCGCCGTCGATGTCGGCCAGCAGCGGCGCGCTCGCCGACCACGGGTTACCCGCCGCGGCGGTCGCCCAGGTCGTCGGCGTGGCGAAGTTGTTCGCGGCCCGGAACACCAGTGAGCTCCAGCTGTCCGATCCGGCGTTCTGGACGACGATGTCGTCCTTCCCGTCCCCGTCGACGTCCCCGCCGATCATCCGGGCCGTGCTCAGCGGCCAGCCGTTCGGCCCGCTGCTCCACAGCGCCGGCGGCGCGTCGTACCGGTTGCCGTCGGACTTCAGTTTGTAGAGCCAGAGCTGCCGGCCCGCGCCCTCGCGGAACAGCGCGAGGTCGGTCTTCCCGTCCCGGTCGAAATCACCTTGGACCGGCCGGGTGCGGTACAGGTTGAAGCCGCCGCCCTCGCGGCTGTCCCAGCCGATGTAGCCGGGGTAGAAGCTGTTGTCCCCGGCCGAGTCGAAGTTCCAGACCGCGGTCCGGCCGTAGCCGTGGTCGACGACCGAGGTGAGGTCGGCGCGGCCGTCGCCGTTGACGTCGTTGCGGACGAACGACCGCGGCGGCGCGCCCTCCTCGAGCGCCTGCAGACTCCACTGCTTGAACTTGTCGCTCAGGTTCCCGGCGCGGTCGACGGCCTTGACGAACAACATCGCGGACGGCGGACTCTGCGATCCTTCGGGGATGTCGAGGGTGACCGGGATCGTCGCGGTACCGCTCGCGTCGCGTTTGACCCGCATCGTCATCTTGTCCTGCTGGTAGCCGAACAGGAACTCGCTCACGTCGGTGTCGGCCGCGGAGCCGATCTTGAACGTCACCTTGCCCGCGGTCCGCAGCGTGGTCACCGGCTCGCCGTTCGGGAAGTCGGTCGAGGTGACGATCGGCGTCGCCGGTTTGATCGTGTCCACGACGAACCAGCACTCCGGCGTCGACGGGCCGGTGACGTGGTCGTCGCGGGTCGTCGCCTTGTACCGGTACGGCGTGTTCGCCGCCAGCTTGCCGGCCGGGACCTCGGGCCAGGAGAAGGCCGCGCCGCTGACGGTCGGGCCGACCTCGGCGGAGTGCGCCTCGGCGCCCGCGGCGTCCAGGATCTCCAGCTTGGTCCGGACGTTGTCACCGGCGTCCGGGTCGTTCGCGATCCCGGCGAACTGCGGCTGCGGGGTCGCGATCGCGGTCGGCGCCGCCTTCGTACCGCAGGGGCGCGGCCGGGTGAAGTTGACGTTCTTCGGCATCCGCGGCGGCGTGTTGTAGTCGATCGCGATCACCGCGGTGTTCGGGTGGAACTTCTTCCACTGCCAGCCGTCGGACTCGTTCTCCGCGCGCAGCCCGAAGGCGACCTGCGGCTCCCGCCGGTCGGCGATGCCCTGGACGATCGCCTTCAGCGTGTCGTTGCCGAACTCGATCGGGTTGTCCTCGTGCCAGGGATAGGCCTCGCCGGTCGAGGTGGCGACGTGCTGGCGCCAATAGCCTTCCTGGTTGCCCCAGTTGACGACGTCCGTGGTCTTCAGCTGGTTCAGCCACCACAGCTGGACCGGCCGCGCGACGCCGTCGGGCGACTTGTTGATCGTGATCCGGAAGGTCGCCTTGACGATCTGGCTGCCGGCGATCGTCTGCGCGCCGTTGGTCGTGTTCATCAGGAACATCGAGCGGTACCGGTGGTTGGTCTCGCCGTAGATCGCGCCCATCTTGGCGCCCTCGTCGTTGCGGTCGTACGCCCAGCCGTGGTCGCTGCCGGACATCTTCGTGCTCACGTGCAGCCAGTTGACCAGCCCGCCGCCGAGTGACGGGTCGATCAGCACCGGGTACTTCGTCGCCGGATCCGTGAGCAGCTTCTGGTTCGGGGTCAGGGTCATCGTCGTCGGCGTCAGCTCGATCCCGAGCCGGGACGTCGTCCGCGCGGCGTCCCACATCGTCGGCGGGGGAGCGGTGAACACCGTCTCACCTTTCTTGCCCTGGGCAAGCGTCGTCCCGTCCTTGCGCACCGACAGTTTCAGGCTGTCGCTGCTGACCGGATACCGCAGCGTCCGCAACGCCGGATTCCCGGCCGCCTGCCGGTTCTTCACCACCAGCAGATGCTGGAAGTCCGTGATCCCTACCACGATCCGCAGATCCACCCCCGGCAACACCTCCGGGTACGTCGCCGTGTCACCACTCAGCCGCGGCGCCGGCAATCGCCCCGGCCACCCCATCGCGACCTGCTGCCCCCGCTTCCCGATCGTCAGCAAATGCCCCGACCCGCCCCCCGACAACACGATCGGCGTCACCGCCGCCCGCGGCCGCACACTCCCGTCACCCCCCTTCACCAGCGTCGCATCCGGCGCCACCCACCCCTTCCCCCGCCGAACCCGCACCGGCACCGCATGCTGCTCCAGCGTCTTCGTCCCATCCGGATTCGCAAAAACCGACCCCGTCTCACTCCGCAACCCCTCCACCTCAACCCGCTTCCCACTCTCCCGCGCCGCGGACTGTGCTTTCGCCATCGGCGACTCGGCCGCGGGCGGGGTGCTGTCGACCGTCCCGGAAGGCGTCACCGCCTCCGAGCGGCCGGCGACGACACCGGTGGGAAGCAGTAACGAGCCCACAACGAGGGCCCGCAAAACTCGACCGAACTTCATGGTGGTCACCTCACCGCGACGCACGCACGGCGCGACGCCTCGAAAGAACTGCGGGGATCGGGGAAGGCCCCGGGGATGCGGCTGGAGGGTGACCGGGATCCGGCCACCCTCCAGCCGCGGATCAGCGAGCGGAGAAAGTGCTCGGCGCCGTCACTCGGGCCGGGCCGGCACGATGTGCGCGTGCCCATTCTTGTCGTAGTGGATCGTGCCGGAGTTGGTCGGGGTTCTGGCGCCGGTCGTCCCGTCGATGTGGGTTCCGATGTTCCGGTCGTAGACGACCTTCTCCTTGTGCCCGGCCTGGCCCGGAGCCTTGTCGCCGGTTTGGCGGCCGCGACCGAACCCACGCTGGATGAGCGCGGTGGCATCGTCGACGGTTCCGGCCATCTCGCTGCGGTTCTTGATCGGGTCGAAGTTCCGGGCGCCGAGGATGTGCTTCTCCTGTTTGCCGGCATGCACCGCCTTCAGGCCGACGTCGAACCGTTTCGCGGAGCTGGCCAGCCTGGCCGCCGACGACGCGTACCGCATCGCCATGATCGCGCCGCGGAGGGCGAGCGCTCCGACGCCGCCGGTGATCGCCCCGATGGCGACGGTGAGCGCGACCTCGGCCACCACGCGCAGGATCATCGCGCGGTTCTCGTAGACCCATTTGGCGGCCTTGACGGCGACTGCTTTGGCCGCGTGGGCTACTGCTTTGGCCGTTTTGACGGCGGCGGCGGCCGCCTTCTTGAGCGAGCCGACGGGGTCCTTGCGGACTTCGTTGACCTTCTTGGCGACCTTGACGGCGACCTTGACCGTTTCCTTGACGACGGTCTTGATCGTCTTCTCGACCTGTTTGATGACTTCGACCGGGTGAGTGACGACGTACTTGACCGCTGCGAGGGTCTCGGTGGCCCGGTCGCGAACCCAGGTGACGACCGTCGAGGCGACCTGGATGGTCTCCTTGTACTGTTCGACGACCCGGTTGGTGACGGTCTTGGTGACCGTCTTGATGCTCTCGACGATGCTGCTGAACCAGGACATACCGTCCGGGTCGCTGAACGTGATGGGGTTGTTGTTGCTGTAGATGTACGCGTTCAGCGTCTGCGGATCGTCGATCGTCACCTTCGGATCGACCGAGATGAACTTGCCGATCGTGGGGTCGTACTCGCGGGCGCCGAGATGGACCAGTCCGGTGGAGGCGTCGTTGGTGCCGCCGACGAATCCGCGCTGGCCGGGCCAGGCGGCCGGCGCCGTGCCGCGGTTGTTGCCGTACGGGTCCTCACGCCGCCGCTGCACCGTTTGCGTCGCGGTGTCGGCGACCGCGGTGTTCGACGTGCCGTGGTGGTCGGCACCGAGCCAGCTCAGCTTGCCCTGCTGGCGGACGGCGACGGTCTTCCCGCCGAGCTGGTAGTACCGGGTGCCTTCGGCAACGGTCGCGTTCGGCTTCAGCAGCAGCTCGGTGTTGCCCAGGTAGAGCGTCGTGCCGGTGTTGTCCCGCCGGATCAGGCGCTCGCCGTTGGCGCCGTACATGTACGACGTCTCCTGGCCACCGACCTTCTTGACCTTCTCGAGCTCACCCTCGTGGTTCCAGGTGTAGTCCTCGGCCGGGCCGCCGCCGATGGTGCGCTGGGTCCGGTCGCCGCCGGTGTTGTAGGTGTAGTTGTCCGTCCGGCCGCCGGCCGGCATGCCGGTGCCGGTGGTGATGACCTTCTGGACGGCGTGCGGCTGGGCCTGCCCGGCGGCCGGATACTTGTACGTCGCCGTGGTCGAGCCACCGCTCCAGGTCTTGGTCTCGGTCTCGCGGTTGCCGACCTTGTCGAACGTCCACTGGTGCCAGTACGGCGCCGGCCCGCCCAGGCTCGCGGCGGTCGGAGCGAGACCGCAGTCGCCCGGTGCGTTGTCCTCGCCCGGCTTCGGCGTCCAGGCTCCGGTCATCCGGCGCAGGTAGTCGTACTTGAAGCACTGCGTGTCGGTGGCCTCGCCGCTGGCCGACGACGGGGTGTCGTTGAGTTGCCGGATGTTGCCGGAGGCGTCGTACAGGTACTCGACCTCGGACACCCGCCGTGGCAGCGTCTCGCGCTCGGTGGTCACCTTCGAGAGCCGGCGGGTGCCGTCCTCGTAGCTGTAGCCGATCGAGAGCCACTTACCGGTCGACGAGCCCATGGTGATCTGCTCGGCCTCGCCGAACGAGGTGTACGTCGTACCGCGGACGTACGTCGACAGCCCCGAGGCCAGCGTGGTCGGCTGGTCCTGGGCGTTGTAGCCGTACGTCAGCGTCTCGCCCGGCAGGTCACCAGCGCCCGGGACCGTCTCGGTCGCGAGCTGTCCGTCGTCCTTGTAGGTGCTCTCGAACTTGTAGGTGCCCGCGAGCTTGCCCTCGTTACCCGGGATGACGTACTCGTTGCCGGTGGCCCGGCCGCGGTCGTCGTAGCCGGTGACCCGGTTGATGTACTGGTTGCCGTCCGGGTCGTACCGCGTCGACGAGGTGGGCATCCCCGGCAGCAGCGTGTCGTAGACCCACTCCGCGATCTTCGGCCCGGTCGCCGAGTCCGCCCGCTTGACCGTCGTCCGGCCCAGGGTGTCGTACTCGTAGGCGGTGATCTTGCCGCGGCCGTCCTTCGTGGTCGCCAGCCGGTCGAGCTCGTCGTAGGTGCTGGTCGTGGTGCCCTTGTCCGGGTCGACCTCTTCGATCTGCCGGCCGAAGACGTCGTACTTGTAGGTCCACTTGTTCCCGGCCGGGTCCGTGACGGAGGCCAGCTGGCCCTTCGCGTTGTACCCGTACTTCGTCGAGTCGTACGCGCCGGTCGCGGTGTCGCCGGTGTACTGACGCAGCTCGAGCAGCCGGCCCTGGACGTCGGTGATCCGCGTCGTCGGCGTCTCGCCGGTCGGCGGGTCGATGGTCTCGCTGTCACCGCTGTAGGTGTGCTTGGTCTCCCACAGCACGTTGCTGAACGACTTCACCTGCTCGACGGTCGGCCGGCCCGCGAGGTCGTACTGGGTGACCTTCTGGGTGGGCAGCTCCTCCTCGACCGGGATCAGCAGCTGCTCGGTGACGGGGGTGTCGGAGTAGAACGGACCGTCCTCCTTGACCTCCAGACCGCGGCTGTCGTACTGGATGTTGTTGATGATCGAGCCGCCGGTCTTGCCCGGATCCTTGGACTGCCGGGGCCGCATCAGGCCGTCGAACAGCTGAATGGAGTCCTCGACGCTGTTGTCGGTCTGCAAGGTCCGCGTGGTGACGGACGACGGGGCGTTGGCGAAGATGCCGTAGGTGTACTGGACGTCGGCCGTGGCGGCGTTGTCCGCGGCCGCGGCCAGACCGGCCACGTTCGCGCCGGCCTTGGCCGAGAAGTTGGCCGCGCCGGTGCGGCCCGGGTACCAGACCTTCGCCGTCCGGCCGAGCGCGTCGTACGTCGCCTCGGTGCGCTTGCCGGCCTCGTCGACGGTGGCGATCTGCTGACCCCAGGCGGGTTCGAGCTCGACACTCGTCTTGTGGCCGTTCGGCTTGGTCGACTCGACCTTGGTCACCGGGCCGGGGCCGGCCGGCGTGTAGACGACCGAGCTGCTCTGGTTCTTCGGGTTGGTCATCTTGATCGCGCGGCCGAGTACGTCGTACTCGGTCGTTCCGGTGACCTGGTAGTCCGGCTTGCCGTCGGGCTTGAACCCGGACAGCCGTGCGGTCTTGGTGACGTTCCCGCGGACGGGCGCGGCGTCGGGATCGGCGGCTCCGTCGTAGTAGGTGAGGTTGTCGCTGATCACCTGGTCCTGCGTGTACGGCTTGCCGCAGGCGACGCCGACGGTGACCTCGCGCTTCGGGATCTCGCTGATACCCGCGGCCGCATTGGCCGTGTACTCGTAGGTGGTGCAGGTGTCGTCGGTGTCGGTGCTCAGGTCCTTCAGGTCGTTGCGGCTGAGCAGGACGCCGTTGTCGTCGTACTTGTTGGACGCCTGGCTCTTCCGCGAGCCGCCGCCGGTGAGGGCCTCGAACTGGCGGCTACCGGCCTCCTGGACCTGGAAGGCGCTGACGGTCGCCCACGGGCGGACCCGGGTCGAGGTCGCGTCGGAGATCCACTGCTCGTTGACCGTCCGCTGGACCTCGGCGGTCCCGTTGAAGGTCCGGGTCTCCAGCGGCTGGCCGGACAGCGGCGGCAGGTCGTCGACCTTGGCGCCGGTGGAGTCCACGACCTGGACGTCCTTGAAGCCGGTCTTCAGCTTGTCGCCGTCCATCCCGCGGAAGTAGCGGTTCTCGGTGACGATCTGCGGACCGCCGACGTTGCCCTTGCGGACGATGGTGCGGTCGTAGCCGCGCCATTGCGACCAGGTCTTCTGGCCGATCTCGACCAGACCGTCCTCGTCGTCGTGCCGCCAGGCCGGCGGGTCCGGGTACTCGACGGTGGTCACCATCGGCTGGGCGCCGGTGACGCGGTCGGTCTCGGTGACCGTCTCGACGACGTACTTGTGGAACCAGTCCTCACGCTCGGTCGAGCTGGGCGGCGTCCACTTCATCGGGTGACAGCGGCGGCCGTTGGTGTCGGCGGCCGGCTTGTCGCCGGGCTTGCAGTCGGCCTTGAGGTAGCGGACGGCGAGCTCGCCGCCGGTGCCGTAGGAGACGCGGTTGACCCGCCACCACTTCATCTCGGGCAGGTTGTCGCCGGCGGCGTCGACCCGGTTCGCGAGTTGCTCGCCGTCCAGGTTCACCTCCGGGATCGGGACGCCGCCGGCGCTGCCGACGTGGCCGGCGTACGTGATGGCCTCCAGCCACAGGCCGGGCTTGGTGCCGTCGCCGTTGTCGGGGAAGGTGTGCCGCAGGCTCCAGCTGCTGACCAGGTCGAACGTCGAGCCGCGGTTGACGTAGGTGCTGACCTTGCTGAGCTTCTTGGTGGTGAAGAAGGACGGGTTGAACTTGTTGTCGCAGTTGGCCGGCTGCGCGCCGCCGGCGCCGATGCAGCGCTGGTCGAGCGGAACGTCCGGGTAGTCCTCCGGAGCCGAGCAGCCGCTGTTGTCCCGGCAGCGTTCGGTCGTCGTGAACTCGACCTTGCCGACGGCCTTGGTGCTGAACACGGCGCCGTCGCGCTGGCCGTACTCGATGGTGCGGACGTTACCGCCGCGCACGTACGGCGTCACCGCGGTCGCGGTCGAGTTCCGGCCGTAGTAGTTGGTCTCCTTGTCGTAGAACAGGCTCATCGTGTTGCCGTGGCGGTCCACGACGTAGTCCAGGTTCCACTTGTAGACCTGCTGGCACCAGGAGCCGGCGAAGTTGCCGGTCGCGAAGCACTGCTCACCGGAGTGGTTGCCGAACACCGGCACCGTCCAGCCGGAGTTGGTGCGCTGGTCGGCGGCGCCCGGCAGCTTGTTCAGGCCGAAGTAGTACTTCGTGCCGTCCTTGGTGGTCAGGCGCCAGTACTCGCCCTTCTCGGCGGCGACGCGGCCGTCGTCGCCGTTGTCGGCGCCGGAGAGCTTCTCGATCACCGAGCCGTCGTCCTGGCGCGGGTGCCAGGTCTTCGTGTCGTCGTCGCGGACCAGCTCACCGCCCTTGCCGTTCAGCGTGAACGTCGCGTTCTCGCCGGCCCAGCACAGGTCGCCGGTGGCCTTGGTGCCGTTGTTGCCGGACTGCTCGGTCTTCGAGGCGCAGGAGGCGAACCGCTGCTCGATCGAGCCGCCAGGCGCCAGCTCGAAGCCCTGGCCGCCCCACGAGGGCTGGTTGTTCGTCGCCGCGGTGCGGCCGTCGACACCACCGGAGCTGTAGTCGAGGCTCAGCTTCGGCGTGGGGCCGCCGTTGCTCGGCGGGACGGACATCGGGTACTGCCAGGCGAAGTCGCCAGACGACCCGCCGACCTGCCAGGTCGCGGTTGGCGCGAGCTGGGACGAGCCGAAGTTGCCGGTGCCGCCGGACGGACCGGCCTGGACGGCGAAGGTTGCGGCCTGCGCGCCGACCGGGACATCGGCGGTGAGCGTGCCGGAGCCGTTGTTCTGAACGGCGAGCGGTTTGCCGGTCGACCGGTCGACCACGCGCAGCCGCTGGGCCCAGTCGCCACCGAAGGAGTCCCGGAAGTCCTCGTAGCGCAGCTGCAGGGAGACCTTGCCGCTCTTGGCGACGCCGTCGGTGCGGTTCAGCTTCAGCTGCAGGCCGTCGGCGCCGAGGCGGGTCAGATCGACCTTCACCTTCGTCGGCGTCGCGTCGGCAGCAGCCGCGGCGGCGGTGGGCGCCGCCGCGGAGCCGATCCAGATCGGCAGCGAGCCGGCCTGCGTCTTCGTTCCGGCGCTACGGCCGCCGGCGAGCGTCGTACTCCAGGCCGAGGCCACGGCGGGCAGCGCGACCTCCGCGGCGCCGGCCTTCGGCCAGGTAACCTTGTTCGGCGCCGGCTTCGCGGCGGCGGCCTCGGCGGGATCGGCCGCCTTGGGGATCGGCTTGAACGGTTTGGTGGGGACGGGCTTGTCCTTCTTGGCTTTCCAGGCGGGGTCGTCCTTGAGGGGAGTCGCGTTCGCGGCCGGACCCCACAAGGTCGCTATCAGGGCCGTCGCGACCGTGGTGGTGATCGCGACGCGGCCGGCCCGGCGCCGGGCGGCTGGGGCATTGGGCATGGGGGTGCTCTCTTCTCGGGAGGGCAGTGGACCAAGACATTGCAACGATTGACATCCGTATTCGACAACCCGTTCGACGCTGCTCGAAGCAGCGTGACGCACCGTTCGCCCTTTTCGGCGTCCGTCGAAACGAGGCCATTTGACGAGCGTCGAAACGGAAACCGAAATCCCTGTCAGAACAAGCGAAGTAGTTGCTCTCAGCAATGAAATCAGGACTCGGAGAGGCCAAGGTTCAGGCCGGCGCCGCCGGCGGTCTCGAACCGATCGACTGCGTGAGCCGGGGCGGCAAGGTGACGACTTCGCCTGTGCCGAGGTTGTCCAGGCCGGTGAGGGGTGCGCGGCTGCCGTCGCCGTCGCCGAAGATCAGCGTGCCGCCCCGGGCGTGCTCCTCGAGGTTGTTGCGGTCATAGAGGATCACCTGGCCGACGCGCTGGGGTGTTGGTCAGGTCAGGGTGAGCGTGGGGTTCAGTTCGCCGTTGGAGGCCCACTCGCCGGCGAACCATTGGTTGACGACGCCGTCGGTCACGGCCGGGCCGGCGTACGCCGAGTCGGTGCTCGCGGTGAGGTGCCCGCGCGGGCGACGTCCGCGCCGTCGTACACCTGGATCTCGGAGAGGCCGACGTTCGATCCGGCGCCGTCGGTGATCTCGAGCCGGACGGACGTCGTACTGCGGGGTGCAAAGGTGAGGTCCTTGGCCAGGCCGCTGTTCGGCAGCTCCGGGACGGGGAAGCGGCCAGGTCAGGGTCAGGCTGGGTTTCAGCTCCTGGCTCGAGGCTCACTCGCCGTCCCCGTGGACGCCGACGATGCCGTCGGCAACGTTCGCTGCGGCGAGGGTCGGGTGCTCCTGGCTGACCGATGAGCCGGGTGCCGTCGCCAGCGGTGCGAGGTTGTTGCCAAGGGCAACGCTACCGAGCCGGATGCCGCTGACCGAGTACGGCGGCACGCTGAGATGCGCGGTCGCCGCGCTGTTCGTCACCGCCAGGGGGAGTGACGACTTCGGCGTCACCGGGTTCTGGTTCGGGCTCGCCTCAAAGAGGTTCGGGGGAGTCGACGTCCGGCGGATGGTGCTGACGCCGTCGCCGAGGCCGAGGTTGCGGCCGGCGTCGGAAAGGCCTGCAGTGTCGCCGACCCGGGTGTCTCATCCCGAGCCGCCAACCGTCCTGCTCTGTTCGGACGGCTTCATCGTCACGACAGCCGCCCGAGAACTGGCTGACCTCGGCTACGAGGTCCCCGGTGCCGTCGAGCTGGCCGGTATGGACGACGTCGGCCCGGCCAGCATCCTCGCCGTCGCCGCCTCCCTCCGTCCAGGATCTCGGCCGCAATGCCGCCGACCTCCTCGCCACCTGATCCTCCCCATCACCCTCCAAACCCGCCCGGCGACTCATCTCCGCGTCGGCACCCATTGATTCCTAGCGCGCTAGATTGCTAGCATCCTAGGTATGGACGACAAGAAGGTGCAGTTCAACGTGTACCTGCCGCCGGGGTTGGTGCGGCGGGTGAAGCACAAGGCCATCGACGAGGGCGCCAGCCTGTCGGCGCTGGTCGAGCAGGCGCTGACGGAGTACCTGGACGAGCACGGGGAGGCGCGAGGATGAGCGACGTGGTGATTCGGCCGTTGCGGTTCACTGTCGATGTGGCCGGCATGCGGGCCTTCTTGGAGACGCTGGGGCTGCAGGCCCGGATCGAGTCCGAGAGTGGTGGCTGGGTGGACATGCGGGCCGGGCAGGGGATGGTCGCGTTGCACAGCGCAGCCACGAGCTCTACCGGTGGCCGGCCGGGGCAGACGAGTCTGTCCTTCGAGGCCGATGACATCGATCGGCTGCAGGAGCAGTTCGAGCAGGCCGGTTACACGGAGGTAGCGGTGTGGGACGAGGCGTACGGGCGGGTGCTCAAGGTCTCTGGTCCGGGCGGGGCGCACATCTACATCGACGAGCGCAGTGACGACCTCTACGGCTACAAACTGAACGAAACGGCTCCGGACGACCGCTGGCTGGTGACTCCGCAGCTCGACGCCGCAGAAGAGGCGGCCTGGCGAGGCTTCCTCTCCGTCGTCGGTCTGGGCTCGCTGGCCCGCTTCGGCCTCGGCGTCCGGCTGGAGCTCACCACCACCGAGGATCTGGACGCGGTGCGCCGCCGCCTGGTTGAAGCGGGCTACCAGGTGAGCCGGGCCGGCGACGTGCTCGAAATGACCGACCCTGACGGCCAGGTTGTCGTGGTGCACGGACGGTCTTGAACGACTGATGTGTTGCCGGACGAGGGGGCGGCGGATGGATTCGGGGAGGAGCTGCGGTGGATGAGGCTGGCGCTGTGAGTGTGCGGTTGCGGGACGATCCGGACTTCCGGAGGTACTGGCTGGCCCGAGTGCTCTCGTTGAGCGGGTCGATGGTGACGGCGATCGTGCTGCCGGTGCTGGTCTATCGGCTGACCGGGTCGACGGTTCTGACGGCTGCGGTGACCGCGTTGGAGGCGGCGCCGTACTTGTTGACCGGGTTGTTCGCGGGGGCGCTGGCTGATCGGTGGGACCGGCGGCGAGTGATGGTGACGGCTGACCTGCTCAACGCCGTGCTGATCGGGTCGGTGCCGGTGGCTTACCTCCTCGATGTGCTGAGCGTTGCGCAGGTGCTGGTGGTCGCGTTCGTCGTCCAGGCGGTCTACACGTTCTTCGACGGTGCCAACTTCGGTGCGCTGCCGGTGCTGGTGGGGCGAGCGCGGGTCGCCCAGGCGAACTCAGCTGTCTGGTCGGCGTCCAGTCTGATCGAGCTGTTGGTGCCTCCGCTGGCTGGTCTGTCGCTGGCGCTCATCCATCCGGCTGGGCTGCTGGCGCTTGATGCGTTGAGCTTTGTCGCGTCTGCGCTGGCGGTGCGGGGCATCGTCCGGGCGATGTCGGAGCGACGTCAGGGGCTGCAGCCGCTGCGGCCGCGCGTCGTCCTGGCTGACATCGCGGAGGGCATCCGCTACCTCATCCGGCACCCCGGCGTCCGGACGATGACGATCGTGGGCAGCCTGCAGTCGTTCGCAGGCGGTGGGTTCATGGCGCTGATGGTCGTCTGGTGCGACCGCGTGCTCCACGTCGGTACGTCGGGGCTCCGGTTCGGCCTCGTCTGGGGGACGTGGGGGATAGGCGGTCTGATCGCGGCACTCGCGCTACCGCGGCTGTTGAAGCGTTGGCCGCCCGCTGCGATCACTCTGTACGCGCTACCGCTGTCCGCGCTCATCGGCGTACTGGCGCCGTTGTCGACCGGCTGGGTGGTCGCAGCGTTCGCCTTGCTTTGCTGGGGCTCGGCGTACGTGCTGGTGATCGTGAACGCCGTTTCGTACCGCCAGCAGGTCACACCGGAGCAGCTCCTCGGCCGAGTGAACACAGCGGGCCGCATGCTGTCGTGGGCGGTCGGCTGGACACTGGGCTCGATGGTCGGCGGTCTGCTCGGTAATCAGGTCGGTATCCGCGCAGCGATGGTTCTGGTCGGGAGTGCGAGCTTTGTCGGCGTCGCAGTGGCCTGGACGTCGCCGCTGCGGCGAATCGCCGCCACACCCGACCCGGCCGCGAGCTGACCCGTTGCGTGCTGCGGAGCGGTTCATCCGCTAGGTTCTGCGCGTGGGCGTACGGGTTCTCGGTCCTCGTGACCTCGCTGCGGCGCGCGCGGTGATCGCCCGTGATCCGGTCGTCAACGTGTTCGTCGACAGTCTTGTGCAGGCATCCGGTCTGGACCCGCGCCGTGGCGCGGAGGTCTGGGGCTACGTCGACAAAGGCGTTCTGGAGGCGCTCTGCCACGCCGGCGGGAACATGGTCCCGGTCGGCGCGGACGACGCCGCACTGCGCGCGTTCGCGGCGTACGCGTTGCGCCGGGGCCGCAACTGCTTCCAGATCCTCGGACCGGCCCGGGCGGTCGACCAGCTGTGGACGGCGCTCGAGCCGCACTGGGGCCCGGCCCGCGAGGTGCGCGGCGACCAGCCGTTCATGGTGATCGAGGGCGCGCCCGCGATCGAGCCGGATCCGCTGGTCCGCGCGGTTGAGCCGGTGGAGCTGCCGGTGCTGTACCCGGCCTGTGTCGCGATGTACACCGAGGAGGTCGGCGTCCCGCCGCAGACCGGGCCGGACGGGACCTTCTACCGGTCCCGGGTGGCTGAGCTGATCCGGGCGGGCCGGGCGTTCGCGCGGATCGAGGACGGCCGGGTGGTGTTCAAGGCCGAGGTCGGTTCGGTGGGCAGTGGGGTCTGTCAGATCCAGGGTGTCTGGGTGGACCCGGAGTACCGCGGGCGGGGGATCGCGGCGCCCGGGATGGCCGCCGTGGTCGAGCTGGCGCGGCAGATCGCGCCGGTGGTGACGCTGTACGTCAACGCGTTCAACACACCCGCGCGCCGCGCGTACGAGCGGGTCGGGTTCCGGACGGTCGAGACGTTCGCCACCATCCTGTTCTGAGGGTTACTTCGGAGTAAGGTGGCGCTCATGGCGACCCGGAGCAAGACCACGACCGGCCTGTCGGTGCTGTTCGGCGTCCTCGGCGTCCTGCACTTCGTGAAACCCGAGCCGTTCGAGAAGATCGTGCCGAAGGTGCTGCCGCGGAAGAAGGAACTCGTTTACGCGTCAGGGGTCGCGGAGCTGGCGTGCGCGGCCGGACTGCTGCACCCGAAGACGCGCCGGGCGGCCGGGCTGGCCAGCGCGGGCCTGCTGGTGGCGGTCTTCCCGGCGAACCTGCAGATGGCGGCGGACCTGCAGCGCAAGGGATCGCCGCGCGCGAAGGCGATCGCCTGGGCGCGGTTGCCGTTCCAGCTGCCGCTGATCAAATGGGCGCTGAAAGCGTCCCGCGAGACCGAGTGAGAGCGGCCTGGGGATAACTGGTCGGAGCACTCCTGGCGGACGGATATCCTCTAGTCGTCCGTTGTGCCATCTCCAGGGAGTTCGCCGTGATTCTGCGTATGTCGTCGCTGTTCCTTCGCACCCTTCGCGAGGACCCGGCGGACGCGGAGGTCCCGAGCCACAAGCTGCTCGTCCGCGCCGGGTACATCCGCCGGACGGCGCCGGGTGTCTACACCTGGCTGCCGCTCGGGCTGCGCGTGCTGCGCAAGGTCGAGCAGATCGTCCGCGAGGAGATGGACGCGATCGGCGCGCAGGAGCTGGTCTTCCCGGCGATCCTGCCGCGGGAGCCCTACGAGGCGACCGGCCGCTGGACGGAGTACGGGCCGAACCTGTTCCGGCTGAAGGACCGCAAGGGCGCGGACATGCTGCTCGGCCCGACGCACGAGGAGATGTTCACGCTCGTCGTCAAGGACCTGTACTCGTCGTACAAGGACCTGCCGCTGTCGATCTACCAGATCCAGAACAAATACCGCGACGAGGCGCGGCCGCGGGCCGGCGTACTGCGCGGGCGTGAGTTCGTCATGAAGGACTCCTACTCCTTCGACGTCGACGACGCCGGGCTGGCCGCGTCGTACGAGGCGCACCGCGGCGCGTACATCAAGATCTTCGACCGGCTCGGGTTCGACTACGTGATCGTCCAGGCGATGTCCGGGGCGATGGGCGGCTCGCGGTCGGAGGAGTTCCTCGCGATCGCGGCGAACGGCGAGGACACCTTCGTCCGCTCGGCCGGCGGGTACGCCGCCAACGTCGAGGCGGTCGTGGTCGCGCCGGCGGCGCCGGTCGACGCGTCCGGCGTCCCGGCGTCCGAGGTCGTCGACACCCCGGACACCCCGACGATCGACACGCTCGTCGACGCGCTGAACGCCAAGCACCCGCGGGCCGACGGCCGCGAGTGGACGGCCGCGGACACCTTGAAGAACGTGCTCGTCGTCCTCATCCACCCCGACGGGACGCGCGAGCCGCTGGCGATCGGCGTCCCGGGGGACCGGGCGATCGACGAGAAGCGGCTCGGCGCGCAGGTCGAGCCGGCCGAGGTGGTCGCGTTCGAGGAGGCGGACTTCGAGAAGCACCCGGCGCTGGCCAAGGGCTACATCGGCCCGGGCGTGCTGGGCGCGGAGAACACCGCGAAGATCCGCTACCTGCTCGACCCGCGGGTCGCCGAGGGCTCGGCCTGGGTGACCGGCGCGGACAAGACCGGCTACCACGTCATCAACCTGGTGCACGGCCGCGACTTCACCGCCGACGGCACCATCCAGGCCGCCGAGGTCCGCGACGGCGACGCCGCACCCGACGGCTCCGGCCCGCTGGAGTCCGCGCGCGGGATCGAGATGGGCCACATCTTCCAGCTCGGCCGCAAGTACGCCGACGCCCTCGACCTCAAGGTCCTCGACCAGAACGGCAAACTCGTCACGGTCACCATGGGCTCCTACGGCGTCGGCGTCACCCGCGCCGTCGCCGCCATCGCCGAGGGCAACCACGACGAGTTCGGCCTGGTCTGGCCGCGCGAGATCGCCCCCGCCGACGTCCACCTCGTTGCCACCGGCAAGGACCCCGAGGTCTTCGCCAAAGCCGCCGAACTCGCCGCCGAGCTCGAGTCCCGCGGCCTCACCGTCCTCTACGACGACCGCGAAAAAGTCAGCCCCGGCGTCAAGTTCAAAGACGCCGAACTCATCGGCGTCCCCACCATCGCCGTCGTCGGCAAAGGCCTCGCCGAAGGCACCATCGAAGTCAAAGACCGCCGCACCAACACCCGCGCCGACATCCCCGTAGCCGACGTAGTAGACCACCTACTAACCACCACCACCCCCTAACCCCCGACTGCCCTTCTCCGGGCGCTCACCCCCCGGGTCACAAGCCGTCCGCCGACGCCGCCCGGCCAAGATCCGTCCACCCGCGACGCCCAGACTGGGTCTGTCCACCGGCGGTGCCCGCATGCGCCACGCCCAGGCGGGCCCCACGCGCCGGTGACGCCCGGGTGAGGTCCGTCCACGGGCGACGCCCAGGCGGGTTCCGTCGGCTGGTCACGCCCGGATGCGCGTCACGCCCAGGCGGGCCCCATGCGCCGGTGACGCCCGGGTGAGGTCCGTCCACGGGCGACGCCCAGGCGGGTTCCGTCGGCTGGTCACGCCCGGATGCGCGTCACGCCCAGGCGGGC
>NZ_JBVJMQ010000002.1:0-97691 GCF_055584105.1 Kribbella sp. NPDC104218 | reverse complement strand
GCCCCATGCGCCGGTGACGCCCGGGTGAGGTCCGTCCACGGGCGACGCCCAAGCGAGATCCGTTCGCCTGTCACGCTCGGATAGGGCCCGTCCATCGGTCATGCCCGGGCGGGAGCGTCGGCCGGCCACCCCGGGATGCCCCACACCCAGGCGGGATTCGTCCGTCGGCCGCGCCCGGATGGGTCACGCTCAGACGGGGTCCGTCCGCCAGACATGCTCAAACGGCGCAGACCGGGTCACGGCAGTCGGCCGGTTCCCCCGACCTCGCGACCCGACCCACCCGGGACGGCGCCCGCGGACGCCCCCACCCGAGACCGCCGTCGCAAACCGGAAACCGCCGAGCTCGCGCCTCAGCCGAGCCGTCCCACGCCGCGTCACACCCGTCCAAGAGCAGCCAGCCATCTTCGACCATCGCGGACCGCCACCACCCACCAATCACCGCCACGCCCCGCGACACGCCGCAAATCACGGCGTGTCGTCGACCTCCAGCTCAGTTGTGTAGCGCCTGAGCTCCGCCCCCTCGTATCCCGTCATCCCCCGCGCCCCGTGCAATCGCGACCAACCCGGGCGGGCACAACCTCCACCGACCCGGCAACCGACCTGTCCGCCGGGCAGGCCACGCGAGGCGTCCCACAGCCCGTCGACAGCTGTCTGCAGCTATGGCGGACCGCCAGCACCGATCAACGACCGCCAAACTCTGCGACGCGCCGTGAATCACGGCGCGTCGCCCGCCTCCAGCTCAGTTGTGCGGTGCCTGAGCTCCTCCACGGCCGCTGTGCCCCGTGCAACCGGGACCAACCCCGGCGGTCGCACCCTCACCGACCTGCCGCCGCCTCGTCCGTCGGGAACGCCCAGGCGAGGCGTCCCGCGGCCTGTCGACTGCTGTCTGTGGGTATGGCGGACCGCCAGCGCTGATCAGTCGCCACCGAACCCCGTGACGCGCCGTAAATCACGGCGCGTCGTCGACCGCCGGCGCGGTGCCTGAGCTCCGCCCTCTCGCCTCCCCACACCGTTAGGCCGCTCGCGCTCGCGCCCGCCATGCCCCGCCGCCCGCCCCTCGTGCAACCGCCACCGCCGACGCCCATTGCGACTTCGAGGGCCATCGCGGCGCCGACGAGCAGCGGTTGGATTTCTGGGCCGCGGATCCGGCTCGGGGAGGTGATTGGCGTGTCGGGCCGGGGCGAGTCGGAAACATTGAGTCGGTCTGCGGCATTTTGTTTCCGGCTGACGGCTGACGGCTGACGGCTGACGGCTGACGGCTGACGGCTGACGGCTCGGGGCGGCCGCCGCGTTGGCGGTGAGGCTGGCAATTGGGCTTGTACAAGAGGTCTTGTTTAATCGCCGGGGGCGCGGCGTGGGGGAAGGGAAGGCGGTGGGGGTTAGGGGCGGAGCCAGGCTGTCCAGCGTTCTAGGCGGTGGTAGTTCAGGCGGTGGTAGAGGGGTTGGCCGTGGTCGGAGGCTATGAGGGCGGCTGGGTGGGTGGGGTGGTGGGTGGTGGCGGTCCAGGTGAGGGTGGCGCCGGCGCCGCGTCCGCGGGCGGCGGGGAGGGTGGCGACGTTTTCGACGACGGTGAGGCCGGCGGCGTGGTGGGCGGTGGCGGTGGCTAGGGGGACGTCGCCGTCGTAGCCGACCCAGACGTCGGAGCCTTCGAGGAAGGAGGGGGAGTACATGGCGCCTGGGCGGAAGGGTTGGAGTTCGGGGATGGGGTAGCCCTCGACGAGGACGCGCTCGGCGTCGGCGAGTCCGGCGGCGTCGGTGATGTGGCGGATGTCGAGGTCGGTGGTCGGTGGTGCGGTCGCCGTGCCGGGGAAGCGGACCATCAGTGGCGGGTGGCCGGCTAGCTCCAGGCCGTGTGGGCGTAGGTCGCCGGTTGGCCACGCGCTGACCAGCAAGTATGGGAAGACGCCCGGTAGCTCCCGCTCGATCTCGGCGATCACCGCGGCTGGGTCGACCGGCTGCTTGAGCACCACCCAGTTCGTCAGCGGCCCCGCGTCACCGAGGACGCCGCCCGCCCACGCGGCGCCGTCGTACCACGGCTTTCCGGCGCGACGAGCGGCGTCCACGGCCCAGGAAGCGTGGGCAAGTACAGCCTGACGGACGACGGAATCGGCCGGATCGAGCTCCGGCTCCCACCCGTTCGCCAGCTCTTCGCCCGCAGGCGGCAGAATCGACGACCCCATGCCCAGACTGTCGCACCGCCGGTCCGGTTTGTCTGCGGCTCACGCGATCCGGTAATGGTTGTTCGGTACAACGGCCTTACGAAATGATGGGCGTATGCGCATATCCGTGGGGCCGCTCGGTGCCTGATGTCTCGCTCTGGACGCTCGTTCTGCTCGTGATCGTCGCCTTCGCGGCCGGCTGGATCGACGCCGTGGTCGGGGGCGGCGGGCTGCTCCAGCTCCCCGCGATGCTGCTCGCCCTGCCCGGCGCGAGTCCCGCGCAGATCCTGTCCACCAACAAGATCTCCTCCCTGTTCGGTACGACGACCAGTGCGGTCACCTTCGGCGTGAAGGTGCGCCCGGACAAACGCACCGTGATCCCGCTCGCGATCCTGGCCGGCCTCGGCTCGGCGGCCGGGGCGCTGGTCGCGACGAAGATCCCGATGGCGTGGTTCAAGCCGATCGTGCTCGTCCTGCTCGTCGGTGTCGCGATCTACACCGCCCTGAAACCGTCGCTCGGCGCCCGCACCGCGCTCCGCTTCGACGGCCGCGAGCACTACCTGGCCGCCTGCGGCGTCGGCGTCGTGATCGGCTTCTACGACGGCGCGGTCGGCCCCGGTACCGGCTCCTTCCTGATCTTCGCGCTCGTCGGCCTGCTCGGCTACAACTTCCTCCAGGCCAGCGCCAAGGCCAAGATCGCGAACGTCGCCACCAACCTCGGCGCGATCATCATCTTCGCCGCCCACGGCGCCCCGCTGTGGCGCCTCGGCCTGATCATGGGCGCCGCCAACATGCTCGGCGGCCTGCTCGGCGCCCGGACGGCGGTCGCCCGCGGCAGCAAGTTCGTCCGCGTCGTCTTCCTGGTCGTCGTCTCCGCCCTCATCCTCCGCCTCGGCTACGACGTCTTCTTCGCCTGAGTCCGGTACGCGATAAACCCCAGACCAGTGACCCTTCTGGTATTGCTGAGACAGATTGAATCCCAGTGATTCAGGAGGGTCCTGGGTGCGGAATCAGGCACCGTCGCCCTCTAGGGTGTGGCCCATGTCTGGGAAACTGGTGCTGCTGCCTGCCGTGGATGTGGCGGACGGGCAGGCGGTTCGGTTGGTGCAGGGTGCGGCTGGGAGCGAGACGTCGTACGGCGATCCGCTGGCGGCGGCGTTGGCGTGGCAGGAGGCCGGTGCGGAGTGGATCCACCTGGTCGACCTGGACGCGGCGTTCGGGCGGGGGAGCAACCGCGAGCTGCTGGCCGAGGTGACGGCGAAGCTGGACGTGCAGGTCGAGTTGTCGGGCGGGATCCGCGACGACGACTCCCTGACGGCGGCGCTGGCCACCGGGGCCCGGCGGGTGAACATCGGGACGGCGGCGCTCGAGGACCCGGAGTGGTGCGACCGGATCATCCAGCAGTACGGCGACCGGATCGCGATCGGGCTCGACGTCCGGGGCCGGACGCTGGCCGCCCGCGGCTGGACGAAGGACGGCGGTGACCTGTACGAGGTGCTCGAGCGGCTGGAAGCGGCCGGGTGCGAGCGCTACGTGGTCACCGATGTGACGAAGGACGGCATGCTGCAGGGGCCCAACCTGGAGCTGTACCGCGATCTGTGCGCGCGCACCGGCAAGCCGATCATCGCCTCCGGCGGCGTCTCCAGCCTCGACGACCTGACGGCGCTGCAGACGCTGGTCGCCGACGGTGTCGAGGGCGTCATCGTCGGCAAGGCGCTGTACGCGGGCGCGTTCACCCTGACCGAGGCACTCGAGCTCACGCGTGGAGGCGACAAGTGAGTCTGGCCGACAAGCTCAAGGACAAGAAAGTCCTGGTCACCGGCGTCACCGGCTTCGTGGGGGAGGCGCTGCTGCACCGGATGATCGGCGACCTGCCGGGCACCACGGTGGTGGCGATCATCCGCCCGAAGGGCTCGCTGACCGGTACCGCCCGGATGGCGCAGCTGCTGAAGAAGGACATCTTCAAGCCGTTCTACGGCGAGGGCACCCCGTACGCCGACGCCGAGGCGCTCACCGCGGCCCGGATCGAGGTCGTCGAGGGCGACCTGTCCGACGTCCCGGCGCTGCCGACCGATCTCGACATCGTCGTGCACTGCGCGGGTGACGTCAGCTTCGACCCGCCGATCCACGAGGCGTTCACGACCAACGTGCTCGGTACCAAGAGCCTGCTGGAGCGGATCGACGAGAGCCGCCAGGGCACCGATCGCACGATCCACTACGTGCACATCTCGACCGCCTACACCGCTGGACGCCGCCGCGGCGCGATCCCGGAGGCGCCCGTCGACCACTTCGTCGACTGGCGGATCGAGGCCGAGGCCGGGATGGCCATGAAGGCCCGGGTCGAGGAGCAGTCCCGGTCGGCGTCGATGCTGGCCAAGTTCCGCAAGGACGCCGAGAAGCTGCACCGCCGCGCCGGGCACCTGACCGCCGCGGCCGACACCGAGCGGCGCCGGACCGAGTGGGTGGCCAAGAAGCTCGTCGAGACGGGCACCGAGCGCGCCCGCAGCCTCGGCTGGACCGACTGCTACACCTTCACCAAGGCGCTCGGCGAGCGCGTGGTGGAGGAGTTCGCCGGGAAGTTCCCGACCTCGATCGTCCGGCCGGCGATCATCGAGTCCGCGGTCGAGAGCCCGCACCCGGGCTGGATCGAGGGCTTCAAGATGGCCGAGCCGCTGATCCTGGCCTACGGCCGCGGTGAGCTGCCCGAGTTCCCGGCCAGCCCGGACTCGGTGATCGAGATCGTCGCGGTCGACCACGTCGTCGGCGCGATCTGCGCGGTGATGGCCCGCGAGCCCGAGCTGAACAAGCCGGAGTACTACCACATCGGCTCCGGCGCCCGGAACCCGTTGACGTTCGAGCAGCTGTACGCCGGGATCCGCGAGTACTTCTCCAAGCACCCGTTCGACCTGGGCGAGCGCGGCGCCGTCCGGCTGCCGGTCTGGAAGTTCCCCGGCGGCGACTCGGTCGAGGCGATGCTGCGGTACGGCGAACGCGCGCACAAGCTGGCCGACGCCGTGATCACCCGCGTCCCGCGCGGTGAGCGGACCCGCAAGTACGCCCGCGAGCTGGACGTGCAGAAGCGCCGGATCGACTTCCTGCGCCGCTACATGGACCTGTACTCCGAGTACGCGCAGGCCGAGATGAACTTCGTCGACGACAACGTGCTCGCGCTGCACAACGCGCTCGAGGGCGACGACCGGACGAAGTTCGCCTGCGACACCGCGGTGGTCGACTGGCCGCACTACATCCAGGAAGTGCACTGCCCGAGCGTCACCGAGTCGATGCGCCGCCTCGACGTCGTCCGCAAGAAGCGGAACAAGGGCCTCGCGGAGGCGGCCGGCGTCCTGAAGAAGGTCGCGCCGGAGGAGGACGCCGAGGTCATCGCGGCCTTCGACATGGACGGCACGCTGCTGTCGTCGAACGTGATCGAGACCTACCTGTGGATGCGGCTGCCCGAGCTGGACGGCCCGCAGCGGGTCGGCGAGTTCGGCCAGATCCTGCGCCGGCTGCCGAAGCTGATCGCCGCCGAGCGCAAGGACCGCGGCGCGTTCCTGCGCACGATCTACCGCCGGTACGCCGGGGCGGAGCTCGCGGAGCTCAACCACATCGTCGACGAGATCCTCGCCGAGCACGTGCTGGAGCGGCTGAGCGGCGCCGCCGTCCGCCGGATCCGGGAGCACCGGGCCGCCGGGCACAAGACGATCCTGATCACCGGCGCCGTCCGGCCGCTGACCCGGCCGCTGGAGCCGCTGTTCGACGAGATCGTCGCCGCGGAGCTGGCGGTCGACGACCGCGGCCGCTGCACCGGTTACCTGTCCGGGCCGCCGCTGGTCGGCGAGTCGCGGGCCGCCTGGATCAAGCACCACGCGCGGGTCCGCAACATCGACCTGTCGAAGTCGTTCGCGTACGCCGACAGCCACTCGGACCTGCCGATGCTGACCACCGTCGGCAACCCGGTCGCCGTCTCGCCGGACGTCCCGCTGTTCCGGGCCGCCCGGGCCGCGCGCTGGCAGATCGTCGACTGGAAGACACCGTCCACTTCCTCCCGCTTGGAGCTGCCTGGAGTGAACGCCCGATGATGCTCGCGCTCGAGATGTACCGGTCGCCGGCCAAGTACCTGGCGGCCAAGGCGGTCGGCGGCCGGATCCCCGGCGTCCTGACCGGCCCGGCGGCGCCGCTGCGCCTCGTCACGATCAACGAGCCGAAGGCCGAGCGGGACGGCTGGGCGCGGATCCGGCCGATCCTGTCCGGGATCTGCGGTTCCGACCTCGGCATGGTCAGCGGCTCGACCAAGATGTACTTCTCCGCGGTCGTGTCGAT
The DNA here is from genome assembly GCF_055584105.1 of Kribbella sp. NPDC104218. Taxonomy (NCBI): domain Bacteria; kingdom Bacillati; phylum Actinomycetota; class Actinomycetes; order Propionibacteriales; family Kribbellaceae; genus Kribbella; species Kribbella sp. NPDC104218. Next base: position 91,212 of record NZ_JBVJMQ010000002.1, on the reverse strand, counting down.
GCCGTTCGTCCCCGGTCACGAGATCGTCGGCGAGCTGCTCGACGACTGCGCGGATCTGCCCAAGGGCACCCGCGTCGTGATGGACAGCGTGCTGACCTGCGCCACCCGCGGCGTCGAGCCGTGCGAGGGCTGCGTGACCGGCAACACCAACCGGTGCGACCGGATCACCGTCGGCCACCTGAAGCCGGGGCTGCAGACCGGCTTCTGCCAGGACACCGGCGGTGGCTGGGGCAACGTCCTGGTCGCGCACCGCAGCCAGCTGTACGCCGTACCGGACGGGCTGAGCGATGAGCGCGCCGTCCTGGTCGAGCCGTTGTCCGGCGCCGTCCACGCCGCGTTGCGCGCGCAGGTCCAGCCGGGGCAGTCGGTGCTGATCAGCGGGGCCGGTGCGGTCGGGCTGTTCGCGACGCTGGCGATCCGCGAGCTGACCCAGGCCGGCCGGATCACCGTGGTCGCCAAGCACGCCAAGCAGCGCGAGCTGGCCAAGGCGTTCGGCGCCAGCGACGTCGTCGCGCCCGACGAGGTGTTCCGCGGCGTCCGCCGGTCGACCGGCGCCTTCCGGCTGAAGCCGGAGCTGGGCGCGAAGGAGTTCCTGCTCGGCGGTGTGGACGTCGCCGTCGACGCCGTCGGCAGCAAGGACTCGATCGACACCGTGCTGCGGGTCACCAAGGCCGGCGGCCGCGTCGTCCTGTCCGGGATGCCGTCGACCGGTGTCGACCTGTCGCCGGTCTGGTTCCGCGAGCTGGAGCTGGCCGGGACGTACGCGTCCGCACGGCAGGAGCCGAACGGGCGCCCGGCGTTCGAGACGGCGCTGGAGCTGGCCGGCCGGGCCCCGCTGGACGGGGTCGTCGGCGCGAAGTACCCGTTGTACCGCTGGCGCGAGGCGTTGGACCACGCGCATTCGGCCGGCCGCCTCGGTACGGTCAAGGTTGCTTTTGATGTGAGGGCCTCATGAGGGCACAAGGAGAGGGTTTCTGACATGTCTCGGCCAGGTTTTGTGCTTGAGGTGGACGACCGGACGCCGCCGCTGCTCGTGCACAGCGGGGAGAGCTTCAAACTGGAGCGGTTCCCGCTGGGCACCCGGGTGATCTACCCGCCGGAGTCGCTGCCCGCCGTCCGGGACGTCGAAGAGGCGATCCAGAACGCGTTGCTGAACCCGATCGAGTCCGAGCCGCTGCCGGAGCTGCTGCGCGCCGGGATGCGGCTGACGATCGCGTTCGACGACATCTCGCTGCCGCTGCCGCCGATGCAGAAGCCGGACATCCGGCAGCGCATCATCGAGGCCGTGCTGGAGATGGCCGCGGCGGCCGGCGTCGACGACGTCGAGCTGATCTCGGCGAACGCACTGCACCGCCGGCTGACGCCGAACGAGCTGCGCGACATCGTCGGCGAGCGGGTCTTCCGGTCGTTCTTCCCCGAAGGAAAGCTGTACAACTTCGACGCCGAGGACGCCGCGAACCTGACCCACCTGGGCCAGACCAAACACGGCGAGGACGTCGAGATCTCCAAGCGGGCGGCCGAGTCCGACCTGCTGGTCTACGTGAACGTGAACCTGGTGGCGATGGACGGCGGCCACAAGTCGACGTCCATCGGGCTGGCGTCGTACAAGTCGCTGAAGCACCACCACAACAGCCACACGATGATCCACTCGCGGTCGTTCATGGACCACAAGGCCTCCAAGATGCACCATTCGGCCTGGCGGATGGGCGAGGTGCTGACCCAGCACGTCAAGGTCTTCCAGATCGAGACGTCGCTGAACAACGACGTCTTCGGCGGGCCGCTGCAGTTCCTGCAGAAGCGCGAGTGGGAGTGGTCGCTGAAGGACCAGGCGAGCTTCCTGGCCACCAAGCGCGCGCTCGACATCGCGCCGGCCAAGCTGCGGCACAAGATCTTCACCGAGACCAAGTCGCACTACGGCCTGACCGGGATCCACGCCGGCAAGATCGAGCCGGTGCACGACAAGACGCTGGAGAACGTGCACCGCCAGCATCTGGTCGAGGTCCAGGGCCAGTCCGACGTCGCGATCATGGGCGTGCCGTTCGTCGGCCCGTACAACGTGAACTCGGTGATGAACCCGATCCTGGCCGCGTGTATGGGGCTGGGCTACTACTTCAACTCGTACCGCGGCCAGCCGGTCGTCCGCAAGGACGGCGCGGTGATCCTGTACCACCCGGTCGACTACGAGTTCAGCCAGCTGCACCACCCGTCGTACGTCGACTTCTTCGAGGAGGTGCTGTCGGAGTCCACGGACCCGGCCACCATCGAGGCGAAGTTCGAGAAGCAGTACGCCGAGGACCCGTGGTACATCCACCTGTACCGGACGTCGTACGCGTACCACGGCGTGCACCCGTTCTACATGTGGTACTGGATCAGCCACGCGCTGGACCACTGCGGTGACATCGTCTGGGTCGGCGCGAACCGCAAGACCGTCGAGCGGATGGGCTTCCGGTCGGCGTCCACGCTGCAGGACGCGCTGGAGATGGTGAGCCACTCGGTCGGCCGGTCGCCGTCCATCACCTACCTGCACAACCCGCCGCACCTGCTCGCGGACGTGCGCTGATGGGGACGAGCCTGGTGAAGTTCGGCCGGGACACCGTGCGCGACGTGAAGGTCGTCGCGCGTGGCTGGCGCTGGGGCCGGCGGGCGCAGGTGCCGCGGTCGGCCGAGCCGTACGTCGTCCCCAAGGAGACCTCGGTGTTCCCGACCCGCTGGGCGCGGACGCCCGGCGCGGTCGCGGTCCGCGACCTGCTCCAGAAGGGCCCGCTGAACGCGGTGCTCAATTTCGAGGTGAACCCGACGATCAGCGGGCTGGACTCGCTGCGCAAGCTGGACGGCCCGGCGCTGATCGTCGCCAACCACTCCTCGCACCTGGACACCCCGCTGCTGCTGCTCTCGCTGCCGGACGCGATGCGCCGCCGGACGGCGATGGCTGCCGCGGCGGACTACTTCTTCGACACCTGGTGGCGGGCGGCCGGCTCGGCGATCGTGTTCAACACGTTCCCGATCGAGCGCCGCGGCGGCAAGCTCAGCGCGACCCCGGGCGACCTGCTCAAGGACGGCTGGAACGTCGTGGTCTTCCCCGAGGGCACCCGCTCACCGGACGGCCAGCTGCAGCGTTTCCGCCTCGGCGCCGCCTACCTGGCGGTCGAGCACAACGTCCCGGTCATCCCGGTCGGCATCAAGGGCTCCTTCGCCGCGATGCCTCGCGGCCGCGGCTGGCCCGTTCCCGGCCGCCCGACCGTCGCCGTCCGCTACGGCGACCCCCTACGCCCCGCCGAAGGCGAAAGCGCCCGCGACTTCGCCCCCCGCATCGCAGCCGCCGTCTCCGCCCTCCTCGACGAGGAGTCGACCAACTGGTACGACGCCCGCCGCCGAGCCGCCACCGGCACCACCACCCCCACCCAACCCGCCCCCGCAGCCCAATGGCGCCGCGTCTGGGACTCCACCCGCCCCGTCCAATCCACCACCACCCGCCGCAAAGCCTGGAAGTAACAGTCCCTGGCAGCACCGGGCCCCTGGCGATCACCGATCCCAGGGGCCCTTGCTCACCAGCCCATCTGCCGCCCGATGCGCTTGCTGCAGGACCGATGGAACAGTTCGTCGACGGACCGGTCGTTACGTTCCGCGCTGATACGCTGACGAAGTTCTTGGGTTGCAGCTTGGTGCAACGGCCGACCTGACGGTGAGGGGTGACACGGGTCGACTGCCTCGTGAGGGGTGGTCGAGAAGGTCAGGAAGTAGACCCCGGTCATCCGCCGCTTGCATTGGGGTATGGAGAAGGGGCTGACGGTTGCCGTCAGCCCCTTTCGTCTTGCCTGGGGTCAGTCGGCGCGGCGGTCGGACTGGAGGTCGGTGGTGCGGAGGGTTTTGGCGGTGGGGGGGATGACGGTCCAGTCGGGGTGGTTGGGCATGGGCGGGGTCTTGGTGCCGTAGAGCCAGTCTTCGAGGAAGGGGCGGACGGTGGGGTCGCCGGCGACGGTGGAGGCGAGGGTGATGAACTGGTCGGTGGAGATGGTGCTGTTGCGGTGGGTGGCGATGACCGCCTGCTCGATGGCGGCGAACTTCTCCTGGCCGACCTTCTCGGCGAGCGCGTAGAGGACGAGGACGCCGCCGGTGTAGCGCTGGTTGTCGAAGAGGTTCTGGGCGTTCGGCTTGGCGACCGGGCCGGAGGACTTACGCCACAGGTCGCCCTGGCTGTAGGTGTACTTCATCCGGTCGACCATGGTGGTGTAGCCGCGGCTGTCCGGCCAGCCGCGCTCGTAGCGGTAGAGCAGGCCGTAGTAGTCGGCGTGGCCCTCGTTGAACCACAGGTCGCTCCAGGACGCCGGGGTGACGCTGTTGCCGAACCAGCTGTGGACGAGCTCGTGCATCATGTGCGAGCCGATCTTGTCCTCGGTCTGCTCGAGGTACTTCGGCTTGTAGATGGTCAGGGTCTGGGTCTCCAGACCGGTGAAGTCGAAGGCGTCCGCGGCCTCGTTGTTGGCCGGCAGGATGCCGTACGCCTCCAGCGGGAAGTTCCCGAGCCGCTGCTGAACCCAGTCGAGCTGGCCCTTGGTCAGCTTGAGCGCGGCGTCCACCTTCGGCTGCCGGCTCGGCGTCACGACGTCGCGCAGGACGGGCTCGGTCGCCGGGGCGCCCGGGTTGCGGTGCACGATGGTGTAGTCGCCGACGCTGACCTGGACGAGCTCGGTCGCCAGCGGGTTCACGGTCTCGTACGTGTACGTCGTACTGCCGTCCGGGTTCGCCGCCTCGCCGACATACTTGCCGCTGGCAACACCGACGGTGCCGGCCGGCGCGGTGATCCGGAACCGGTACTGCGCCTTGTCGGACGGGTGGTCGTTCCCCGGGAAGACCGTGTGCGCGCCGGACGGCTGCGGCGCGGTCGCGAAGCCGTCGTCGGTCGCCACCCAGCCGCCGGCCGGCGGCTTGATCTTGCGTGGGTCGGCCGTGTAGCCGACCTCGATCACGAACTTCGTGCCGTTGCGGATCTTCCATTCCGGCGTGATCACCAGCTCCTCGCCCTCCTGGGCGAACAGCTCGGTGCTGCCGTCGACGCGCAGCGAGGTGATGTCGAGGCCGAAGGAGTCGAGGTTGAACCGGGACAGGTTCTGGGTCGCGACGGCGAAGATCTTGACCTGGCCGGTGACGAGCTTGGTGCCGGCGTCGTACTTGAGGTCGAGCTCGTAGCGGTCGGCCTGGTAGCCGCCGTTGCCGAGGTTCGGGTAGACGGCGTCGCCGACTCCAGGGGCGCCGGGGGACGCGGGGAAGCCGCCGTCCGCGGCGCGCGCGGCGCCGATCGCGGGGCCGAGGATCAGAGCGGAGGACAGGACGGCGGCGGCAGCGAGCCGCCGGTGGCGTCGGGTCGTCAAGGGGCACTCCTCGAGAGAACGTGGGGGTCTGCGGCCCATCCTCCCCTGCCCGGGGGTCGGCCGCCCGGTCGTTGCACGGGACTCGAATGGTCTACCGGATATTCTGTCCCGGTGACTCTTGCCGTGCGCGTGATCCCCTGTCTGGACGTCGATGCCGGGCGGGTGGTCAAGGGCGTCAACTTCACCGGTCTGCGCGACGCCGGCGATCCGGTCGAGATGGCCCAGGTGTACGACGCCGAGGGCGCCGACGAGCTCACCTTCCTCGACATCACCGCGTCCTCGGGCTCGCGGGCCACGACGTACGACGTGGTCGGGCGGACGGCGGAGCAGGTGTTCATCCCGCTGACCGTGGGCGGCGGCGTCCGCGAGGCCGCGGATGTGGACCGGCTGCTGCGCGCCGGCGCCGACAAGGTCGGGATCAACACCGGCGCGATCGCCCGGCCCGAGGTGATCCGCGAGATCGCGCACCGCTTCGGCAACCAGGTCCTCGTGCTGTCCCTCGACGTACGCCGTTCCGACGCGCAGCCGAGCGGCTTCGAGGTGACCACCCACGGCGGCCGCCGGTCCGCCGGGCTGGATGCGATCGAGTGGGCCCGTCGCGGCTGCGAGCTGGGCGCGGGTGAGATCCTGCTCAACTCGATGGATGCCGACGGCACCAAAAAGGGCTTCGACCTGGAGCTGATCCGGGCCGTCCGCGCGGTCGTCGACGTCCCGCTGATCGCCAGCGGGGGAGCGGGGCGCCCGAGCGACTTCCCGCCCGCGGTCGAGGCCGGGGCGGACGCCGTCCTGGCCGCCAGCGTGTTCCACTTCGGCGATTTCCGGATCGCCGACGTCAAGAAGGCGCTGCGCGACGCCGGGATCGTGGTCCGATGAGCACCCCGGAGCAGACGACCCAGCAGACCACCGAGCCGCTGGTCGCCGAGATCGAGCAGCAGCTGTCGGCCTTGTTCCGCCGGGCCCGCTCGGCCTCGATGATGATGGCCCGCCGCGTCCACCCGGACATGGACGCCGCCGGCTACGCGCTGATCTCGCAGATCGAGTTCGCCGGGGGAGCGGGCGCCGGCGTCCGCGCCTCCGACGTCGCCCAGGCCCTCGGCCTCGACAAGTCGACCGTCAGCCGCGGCATCACCCAGCTCGAGGCCCTCGGCCTCCTCGAACGCATCGGCGACCCCGACGACGGCCGCGCCCGGCTCCTCAAACTGACCCCGCTGGGCGCCGAGCGCTTCGCCGCGCTGCGCGCTCAGCGCCAGCTCGAGTTCCGCGCGATCTTCGACCGCTGGGAAGCCGCCGATCTCGCCGACCTCGGCAGGCTCCTCGGCCACCTCAACAGCGACCTGAGCTGACGTCACACTCCGTCACGGAGCGCCAGCGCTCCGCGCATATGGTTGTAGAAACCAACTATTTGTGTATATAGTTGGGTTATGCAACTAGCTGAGCGGGACGCCACGGCTCAGGAGCTGCTCGAAGGGGTCAGCTCGCTGATTCGCGCCGTGCGCTGTATCGAGCACAAGCACCTGATGCCGGGGAACAACAGCCTGCGCCGCTCCGACGCGAGCGTGCTGAAGGTGCTGATGAAGGACGGCGAGCAGCGCGGCGGCGAGATCGCCGCGAAACTCGGCGTCGACGCGTCCGTGGTCAGCCGGCAGCTGACGGCGCTGGAGGCGGACGGCCTGGTGAGCCGCCGGCCCGATCCGGCCGATGCCCGGGTCGGCCTGGTGCGGGTCTCCGACGACGGCCGGGCCCGCCTGGAGGCCATGTACGCCGCGTACACCAAACAACTTCGCGCCGCCCTGGCGGACTTCGACGACGATGCGCTCGGTGAGGCGGCCGGCGTCCTGCAGCGGCTGGCCCGCGCCGTCACCGAGGCCGCCGACTCCGTGCGACGCGCGAATCCGACGGGAGATTGATGACTGTCACCGAGACGCGGCGCCCGCTGCCCAGCGCGCCGGAGCTCACCCACCGCGAGATCCTCGAGATCCTGATCGGGCTGCTCGCCGCGCTGTTCACGGCGATGCTCAGCTCGACCATCGTCAGCAACGCGCTGCCCACGATCATCGCGGATCTGCAAGGTTCCCAGACGCAGTACACCTGGGTGCTGACCGCGAGCCTGCTGGCCACCACGGTGTCCACGCCGATCTGGGGCAAACTCGCCGACCTGATGAGCAAGAAGCTGCTCGTCCAGCTGGCGATCTCGCTGTTCGTCGTCGGCTCCGCGCTGGCCGGGATGGCGCACAACGTGCCGTTCCTGATCGGCGCGCGCGTCCTGCAGGGGCTCGCGATGGGCGGCCTGATGGCGCTCGCGCAGGCGATCATCGGCGCGGCGATCCCGCCTCGCAACCGCGGCCGGTACTCCGGGTACATGGGCGCCGTGATGGCGGTCGCGACCGTCTCCGGCCCCCTGATCGGCGGCGTCATCGTCGACACCTCGTGGCTCGGCTGGCGCTGGTGCTTCTACGTCTGCGTGCCGCTCGCCGTCGTCAGTCTGGTGATCCTGCAGAAGTACCTGCACCTGCCGCTGCTCAAGCGCAAGGTCCAGGTCGACTACCTCGGCGCGATCCTGATCAGCGTCGCGGCCAGCCTGCCGCTGCTCTGGGTCACCTTCGCCGGGCACGACTTCGCCTGGATGTCGTGGCAGTCCGCGCTCTTCGTCGGCGGCACGATCGTCTTCGGTCTGCTCGCCGTCCTGGTCGAGAGCCGGGTCGCGGAGCCGCTGGTCCCACTGAAGGTCGTCCGCGAGCGGACCACCGCGCTGGCCATCGTGGCCAGCCTCGCGGTCGGCGTCGCGATGTTCGGCAGCGCGCTCTTCCTCGGGCAGTACTTCCAGATCGCCCGCGGCTACAGCCCGACCGAGGCCGGGTTGCTGACCATCCCGATGATGCTCGGGTCGTTCCTCGGCTCGGTCGGCTCCGGCCAGCTGATCACCCGGTACGGCAAGTGGAAGCGGTACTTGGTTGCCGGTGGCATCTTGCTGGTGATCGGCCTGGTCATCCTCGGCACGATCGACCACACCACGCCGTACTGGTACGTCGGCCTCGGCATGCTCGCGATGGGCATCGGGATGGGCATGATGATGCAGAACCTGGTGCTCGCCGTCCAGAACACCGTCGACGTGTCCCAGATCGGCGCGTCGAGCGCGACCGTCTCGTTCTTCCGGAGCCTCGGCGGCGCGGTCGGCGTCGCGGCCCTGGGTGCGGTGCTCGCGACGCGCGTCAAGGAGCTGATCCTCGCCGGGCTGCCGGCCGGCGCGGCCGCGGGGTCGGGCGGGCAGAGCCTGCTCGACGTCAACCACCTGCCCCCGGCGCTGGCGGAGCTGGTCAGGCACGCGTACGGCGATGCGACCGGCCGGATCTTCCTGATCGCGGCCGCCTGCGCCGCCGTCAGCCTGATCGCGGTGCTGTTCATCAAGGAGGTCCCGCTCCGGACGACGGTCGCCAAGACCGAGGAGCTCGTCGAGCTCGACTGATCAGCGGCCCTGCGCGGCAGGTGTCCCGTTCATCGGCACCTGCCGCAGGCCGTCCAGATCGCGCGTCCGCAGGATGGGGGAGCGGATCAGCCAGAGCACCGCGAAGATCCCACCGGTTGCCGAGAGCAACAACGTCTCGCGGACGCCGATCCACTCGCCGAGCTTGCCGCCGACGATCGCGCCGAGTGGGCGGACGCCGTAGTTGATACTGCTGAACGCGCCGTAGACCCGGCTGCGCATCTGCTCGTCGGTGACCGCGGCCTCGATCGAGTTCAGTGGGACGTCGAAGCACATCACCGCGAACGACGCGACGAACTCGGCCACGGCCAGCCCGGTCGCCCGCAGCCACAACGGCCCGCCGGACAGGGCGGCGATCGCCATCGCGCCGGGGAAGAGCACCGCACCGGCGGCGATCAACCGGCCGGCGCCGACGATCCGGGTCAGCGGCGCGGCCGCGATGGCGCCGAGCACACCGCCGGCCGAGCCGATCCCGAACGCGAGGCCGATCACCCCGGCCGGCAGGCCCAGCTCGCGATACGCGAACAGGACGAGCAGAGCGGTCGCCATCAGGTTGAAGAAGTTCACCGTTGTCGCACAGCCGAGCGCGCTGCGCAGGTACGGATGCTTGAGCACGTACCGCATCCCGGAGCGGACCCGCGTCCAGAACGGCTCCGGCTCGTCCTCCGGCGGACCGGGCTCGGTCTTCACTCGCATGAGCTGTAGCGCCGAGAAGAAGAACGACGCGGCGTCGACCAACATCGCGATCGGGGCCGTCAGCCACTGCACGAGCCCACCGCCGACCGCTGGTCCGGCCATGAAGGACAGCGAGCGCGTCGTCGACAGTTTGCTGTTGGCTTCCAGGAACTGCTCGCGGGTGACCAGCCGCACGAAGAACGAGGCGTACGCCGCGCTGAACACGACGTCCGCCGTTCCGGCCAGGATCGCGAGCGCGTAGAGCTGGCCGAGGGTGAGGATGTCCAGCCAGTAGGCGATCGGCAGGCTGAGCAGCAGCACGGTCCGGGCCAGGTCGGCGGCGATCATCAGCGGGCGTTTGTCGCGGCGCTGATCGACCCAGGAACCGATGAACAGGCTGAACAGGTTCGGCAGCCAGACCGCCGCGGTGAGCAGGCCGACCTGGCTGGGCGTGGCGTCCAGCATCGTGACCGCGATCAGCGGCAGGACGATCTCGGTGACCCGGTCACCGAACTCCGAGACCGCCTGCGCGGACCAGAAGCGCCGGAAGCGGCGGTCCTTCCAGAGGCTCATTCGATGGCCTCCGGCAAGGAGATACGCAGGTAGCGGACCGGCCGGGCGCCGTCCGGGGTCTCGCCCTCGTCGCGGCGGCGGACGTACGGCGCGAGGATCTGCTCGACCGCGGCGGCCAGCTCCTCGGTGAGCTGTTCGGCCTCGGCGAGGGTGATCAGCACCTGGGTGTTGGAGACGCCCGGGATCCGCGCCCAGTCGGATTCGAGGGTCGGCTCGGTCTCGGCCTGCCAGCGCGCCGCGGTGTCGAGGGCCTGGGCGAGCATCTCGCCGCCGAGCAGCCGCATCGCCTCGGCGCCTTCCGGGGTGTCCGGCAGCTCGAGCCGGAAGCCGCGCGCTGCCGCCCGCCACCAGCGCTGCCGCCGGTCGGTGCCCTCCGGCGGCGGCCCGTCGACAACGAGCCCGAAGTTCGCCAAGTGGCGGAGATGCCAGCTCGTCACGGACGGCGAGGCCCCGACATGCTCGGACAGCTGCGTCGCCGTCGCGGGCCCGTGCCGCTGCAGCCAGCTGAGCGCGGCCAGCCGCACCGGGTGCGCGAGCGCCCGCATCGCCTGCGGGTCGGTGAGTTCGAAATCGCCGTACGGATTTCTGAGAGACATGTTTCGAGAGTAACCTCTCAGATCTGTTTCGGGCAACTGTGGAACCTGCTGGGCCGGTGGCGCGTGTTAGCTCTGTGGAACCGGATCAGGACGTGGCGGTGCTCTACCGGCGGAGCTGGCCGCGGCTGATCGGCGTCCTGGTGTCCATCGGCGGCTCCCGAGCGGACGCCGAGGAGGTCGCGCAGGACGCGTTCGTGAAGCTGCTCGGCCGCTGGGAGCAGGTCAGCAAGTACGAAGACCCGGAGGCGTGGGTGCGCTCGGTGGCGGTGCGGACGCTCATCAGCCGGCTCCGGCGGCAGCAGGTCGCGGCCAAGGCGCTGACCAAGCTGACTGGACGCCGCCCCGAGGTGGTCGCCCCACCGGACGGCGCCGCGCTCGACGTCGCGTCGGCGCTGGCGATGATCCCGCCCGCGCAGCGAGCAGTCGTCGTCCTGCATCACGTGATGGACCTGCCGCTCGATCAGATCGCCGAGGAGCTGCAGGTGCCGGTCGGCACGGTCAAGTCCCGGCTGAACCGCGCGCGGCATGCGCTGCAGCCGCTGCTGGAGGTGCCGGAGAATGCGTGAGTTGCTGACGGAGTACGTCGACGAGCAGACACCGGCCGAAGCGCCGCCGTTCGAGGGTGTCGAACGCGCCGCACGCGGACGCCGGACGCGGAACCGCCTCACGGCCGCTGTGGTGGCAGCGGTCGTGATGGCCGCCGGTGCGACGTTCGCCGTCGTGGAACGGCCCCGCGCGGACCAGGCGCCGTCCGAGCAGGTCACAGAAGAGGTCATCCAAGGGCTGCCAGTGAAGCGGTTCGCTTACAACGGTGTGGAGATGCAGCTGGTCGGCGAGGTGCGGATCACCTCGATCACCGCCATACCGGATCAGCCGATGTCGCTGCGGGTCTTCGTGCCGCAGGCGCCGTCCGACTGCATACCCGGCACCGTGGTGGAAGTCCTGCACGAGGACGCCAAATCCGTTCGGATAGCTGCCTACCGCTACCGGTCGGCGTCCGAGCGGATCGACGACCTGCGATGTCACCGTTCCAGCAGCCCATATGTGCAGCTGGACCTGGAGCGCGTGCTGAACGACCGCACGGTCTACGCCGGTGCTACCGGGACGCGCGCTCTGACCTACTAGACCTCGACAGTGCGCCGCATCGCGTCGATCACCATGGACTCCGTCATGCCGACCGACAGGTAGAGCCCCAGGGCCGGAGTGGGGTTGTTGGTGTCGACGTGCAGCAGCGTGCCGGTTCGACCGGCGGCCGCGTCCAGGGCGAACTGGTCGCGGAGGAGGAACTTGGCCAGGCCGCGACCGCGCGCCTCGTCCAGGACGGCGAGGCGGGCGATGTACCCACAGTTGTCGTCCTCGACGAACGCCTCGGTGTACTCGCGCATGGCGACGGCCTTGCCGTCCAGCTCCAGCACCGTCATACCGGACCAGTCGAAAGTGGACTGCGCTTCGTGCGCTGCCTGCCACTGGTCGAAAAGGAGCTCGGTGAAGCCGAACTGCCCGATGAAGGCCGTGTTCAGCACCTCGTTGGCCGTCCGCTGGCTCTGCTCGTCCGGAGTCCCGCGGCGGATGGTGACGCCCGGCGGGAGCTCGGGCGCCGGGACCGGGCCGTCGTGGTCGATGCGCATCCGGTGGAACGTCGTACCAACCTCGTAGCCGGCCGCGCTCAGCCGCGCGTGGCGGCCGGTGTCGGCGCGGTAGACGCCGGTGTCGAGTTTGACGGCCTGCTGCCCGTAGGCAGCGCCGATCTCGCGGGCCCGGCGGGTGATCTGCTCGAGGAGGTACGCCTCGACGACCGGGTCGGCAGTGATGGCGTCCATGTCGATGACGTGCCGGTCGCCGGTGCCGAACACTGAGCCGTAGCCGACCAGGCGGTCGCCGTCGAAGACCAGCCAGCCGTCGGTGGCCGGTTCGAAGCCGGGCTCGGTCAGCTCGTCCGCAGCGTCGTCCAGGGTGTAGTCGGCGAACCCCACGACAGAGGTGTTGTACTCGGCGACCAGAGCGAAGACAGCCTCCGCGTCCTCCTTGGCCGGCGGACGAACGGAGTAGGTGTCAGGCAGTGCGGCAGTCATGCCCACATAGTGAACACGAACTGCCGCACTGTCGACGGAATTACGTCAGCAGGCCTTGACCCACTCGGTCTCACTCGCACAGGTCGACTCGGTGCCGCTGCGCTTGCTACTCGGCGCGACCGCCGCCGGCGGGGCCTTCTCGCTCCAGGAAGCGAGCAGGACGCCGACCGCGTCCTCGACCGAGCGCGGCGAGGTCATGTAGTTGTTGCTCATCATCGAGAAGACGAGCTTGCGGCCGTCCTTGTCGGTGACGAAGCCGCCCAGCGCGGTCGCACCGGTCAGCGAGCCGGTCTTGGCGCGCAGGTTGTTCGCGGCCGGCGTGTTCGCCATCCGGGTGGCCAGCGTGCCGCCGACGAACCGCTCCGGGTTACCCGCGACCGGCAGCGCGTTGTACCAGGTCTGGAACCACGGCTCCTGCTGGATGCTGAACAGCAGGTTGGTGATCGCGGTACCGGTCACGTTGACCTTGCGGGACAGCCCGGAGCCGTCGGACAGCCGGATCGTGGCCGTGTCGACGCCCTTGGTCTTGACGTAGTCGCTGACGACGCCCAGACCGGCGGCCCAGGTCGGCTGCGACTTCTTGACCGCGCCCATGGTCTTCACCAGGTGCTCGGCGTGCATGTTGTTCGACAGCTTCATGAACGGGGTCAGCATCTGGCTGAGCGGCATCGACTCGTCGGTGGCCAGCACGCGGGCGCTGGCCAGCGGCGTCGTCGCGTCCTTGACCTTGCCGGTGACCTTGATGCCCTCGGCGGCCAGCGCCCGGCGGAACACGTCGGCGGCGTACAGCTGGGGCTCCCAGACGGTCACCCACTTGGTGTTCTTGTCCGCGCCGAGCGGGTAGGTGCCGCTGATCCGGATGACGTTCTTCCCGTGCTCACGCTCGGCGACCAGAGCCGTCTTCGGGGAGCCGGCCGCGCTGGTCGTCGCGGTGTTGATGACCTGCAGGACGCCGTTGCCGGGGACCAGCGTCGACTTGACCGGAGCGCCGACCGCCGCGCCCGGCAGCGTCTCGACGATCACCGTGCCGGTGTCGTACTCCTTGTTCGGGGCGAGGGTCAGCGCGGAGATCTGCGCGGAGTAGTACGACGACTCGTCGTCGCCCGACCAGCCGTCGCCGAGGCGGGCGCGGTCGAAGTAGCTGTCGTCGGCGACCAGGTTGCCGTCGACGCGCTTGACGCCGGCGGTCTTGAGCTTCTTGGCCAGGCCGACGTAGTCCTCCTCGAGGGTGGTCGGGTCGCCGTAGCCCTTGAGGTACAGGTCGCCTCGCAGCTTGCCGTTGCGCACCGGAGCGGTGGCCAGCACGTCGGTGTGGAACTTGAAATCCGGTCCGAGCACGCCCATCGCCGCGGCCGAGGTGAACAGCTTGGTGTTCGAGGCCGGCATCAGCCGCGATCCGCTGTTGCGGTCGTACAGCACCTCACCGGTCCCGGCGTCGCGGACGATGAGCTCGACCTGGGAGCCGATGTAGCGGCTGTCGCTCAGCAGCTTGTTCAGCTCGGTCTGCAGCGCGGTTTCGTCGGCCTGGGCCGAGGATCCGGTGGACTGCACGATCAGCCCCCCGGCGACGGCGGCGAGCACGGCGCCGGCCGCGATCACCTTGCGCCTTGAAACCCACGATGAATGTCTCACGCAAAACTCCTCAACCAGGCAGAATCCGACGATCGGCAGTCTTCCACTCACAGGGGGCTCGCCTGACAGGTGAATCGATGGAAAACTGCAGAGATCGCCCATCTGAGGAGTACCTCCCATGCTTCGACGATTACTGACCGCCACAATCGCTGCGGCCGGCCTGGCCGCCGTGCTGACCGCTCCGGTACAGCCGAGTGCTGCCGCTGCCGAACCGACAGCTGCCGGCGCCGTCTTCCCCACGACCGCGGTCGGTGAGGACTTCCCCGACCCGGACGTGTTCGAGAAGGACGGCACTTGGTACGCGTACTCGACCAACAACGGTCGTGGTGACGTCCCGGTGGCGACTGCGCCCAGCCCGACCGGGCCCTGGACCATCCGCGGTGACGCGATGCCGGACGGCCCCGCGGAGGAGTGGGCGCGGGAAGGCCGCACCTGGGCGCCGGACGTGCACCCGAACGCCGACGGCACCTACACGCTCACCTACACCGCTTGGCACAAGGCATCCGGTAGGCAGTGCATCGGCGTCGCCACCGCGACCTCGCCGCTCGGCCCGTTCCGGCCGGTCGGCACGACCCCGTTGATCTGCCCGCTCAACCTCGGCGGCGCGATCGACGCGAACACGTTCGTCGCGAACAACGGCGACCGCTACCTGGTCTGGAAGAACGACGGCAACGCGATCGAGCAGCCGTCGACGCTCTGGCTGACCAAGACGACCAACAACGGCAAGACGCTCGTCGGCGACAACGTCGTCCTGCTGTCATCGCAGGGCATTTCCGAGGCGCCGGACATCGTGCAGCGCAACGGCCGGTACCTGCTGCTCTTCTCGACCAACGGTTACAGCGACTGCAACTACGAGACGACGTACGCAACGGCGTCCAGCCTGACCGGGCCCTGGACCATCGCGGCCCGGCCGCTGATGACGACCAAGAGCTTCGACGCGCACGTGTGCGGGCCAGGCGGAGCTGACTTCGTCGGCGACAAGGTCTTCCTGCACGGCTGGGTGAACGGCTCCCGGCACATGTACGTCGCCGACGTCGGCTGGCCGAACGACTTGCCGGTCGTCCGCGGTAGCCGCGTCCGCACCGAGGCCGAGAGCGGCACCCTGAACCGGGCCGTGATTCGGGAGAGCTCCGCGGGCGCCTCGGGTGGCCGAGCGGTCGGCTACATCGACTTCGCCGACTCCTGGGTGGAGAACCGCGTGTACGCGCCGGTGGCCGGTGGCTACACCGTCACCGTCAGGTACGCGAACGGCTCACAGGGCAACGCCAGCCACGGCCTGGTCGTGAACGGCACCAGCCAGGGCTCTGTCAGCTACCCGTGGACCGGCTGGAACCAGTGGACCGACGCCAAGGCGGCGGTGACGCTCCGGGCCGGCTGGAACACCATTCGGCTCACCAAGGGCGCCATGTACGCCGAGGTCGACTACCTCGAACTGCAGTAGCCGACGGTTGCCGGGTCAGGGACCTACCGGGACAGACCCCGGCCCTGACCCGGGAACCACCCGTCCGCCGCGTGGCGCGACGCCGTCGGGGTGCACCATGCCTCGTAGGCTCGGTACCGACAGCGGAACGGACGGGGAGCACGACCAAGAATGGCGAAACCACCGGAACAGGTGTCCGGCGACCGGCGGCAGCGCGGTTCCGGCAGGCCGGTCTGGCTGGACCTGCGGCGGACCGGCCGCGGCCTCCAGGCCATGCTGTACGGCGGCATGGCCTCGCTGATCTCACTGGTCATCACGTTCTGGATGCTGCCGCAGATCAGCAGTGACGGCCGCCTGCCGATCCTGCGGCTCGTCGTGCTGCTGGCCGTCTTCAGCGTGATCATGCGATGGGTCCTGGCCGGAGTGGCGATCCTGATCGGTTCGGTCGGGGTCCTGGTCGGCGGGCTGCTGTCCCAGTTCGGAGTGGTCTACCTGGGCATCACCGTGGACCCGGGCGTGAATCTGCACGGCGTCGAGGCGCCGCTGCTGGTGGCGATCGTGATGTCCTCGGTCAGCGCGTTCGTCGGCTGGTTCTTCTACGCCGGGAGTGACGACGCCTACGTCGCCGAGGTGATGCGGGTCGTGCACCGCAGGGCCCGCAAGCTGACGGCCACGCCCAAGACCGGGATGCTGATCATCCAGATCGACGGGCTGTCCGCTCCGCTGCTGAACTGGATGGTGATGTCGGGCAACCTGCCGCACCTGGGCGGCTGGATCCGGGACGGCCGGCACTCGATGGTCGAGTGGCACACCGGCGTACCGGCCACCACACCGGCCAGCCAGGCCGGCATCCTGCACGGCGGCTCCGGCCAGATCCCGGCGTTCCGGTGGTACGAGAAGGAAACCGGCCGGATCATGGTGACCAACCGGAGCCGGGACGCCGCCGAGATCGAGGCGCGGATGTCCACCGGCCGGGGCCTGCTCGCGGACGGCGGCGTCAGCATCAGCAACAACTGGTCCGGCGACGCGGAGCGCTGCGAGCTGGTGTTCAGCCGCGCAGCGTTGCCGAACAGCCGCAGCCGCGGGTACGTCCGGTTCTTCTCCAGTCCGCAGGGCGCTGCGCGCGGTCTGGTGCTCTGCGTGGCCGAAATGGTCAAAGAGCTGTTTCAGGCCCGCAGGCAGCGCCGCCGCAACCTGGTACCGCGGGTGAAGCGTGGAGGCGCCTACATCTTCCTGCGCGCGATCACCAACGTCCTACTGCGCGATCTGAACGTCTCTCTGATCACCGATGAGCTCGTGAAGGGCACACCGGTCATCTACTGCGACTTCGTCGACTACGACGAGGTCGCGCACCACGCCGGTCCGACACGGCCGGAGTCCCTGCAGACGCTGGAGGGGCTGGACCGGGTACTCGGTGCGCTGCAGCGGATCATCGACATCCTCCCGCACTCGTACGAGATCGTGATCGTCTCCGACCACGGCCAGAGCCAGGGCTCGACGTTCCTGCAGCGCTACGGCCGGACGCTGACCGAGGTGGTCGACGAGCTGGTCGACACCACCAAGGAGCCGGTCGCCGCGGTCGGGAAGTCCGAGGGCTGGGGGCCGGTGAATGCGTTCCTGACCGAGCTGTCGATGCGGCGCAGCGTCGCCGGCACGGTGACCCGGAAGGCGCTGCACGGCAAGGCGACCGAGGGTGGCGTCGAGCTCGGCCCGAAGGACTGCGAGCCGCCCGCGACCGCCGATGAGCAGATGGTCGTCACGGCGTCCGGCAATCTCGCTCTGATCTATCTGGCGACCACTCCGGGCCGGGTGCCGCTGGAAGAGATCGAGTTGCTGCATCCCAAGCTGATCCCTGGTCTGGCGACGCATCCTGGCGTCGGCTTCGTCGTGGTCGATTCGCTGGCCGAAGGGCCGGTGGCGATCGGCCGGGCCGGAGTGCACGTGCTGAAGACCGGCCGGATCGAGGGGGAGGATCCGCTGGAGCGGTACGGGCCGTTCGCGCCGACGTCGATGCTGCGGCAAGCAGAGATGCCGCACAACGGCGACATCGTCGTGGTGAGCCGTGTCGACGACTACACCAGTGAGGTGGCCGCATTCGAGGAGTTGGTCGGCTGCCACGGCGGTATCGGCGGCTGGCAGACCGAGGCAGTCCTGGTGCACCCGTCCCGCTGGGAGCTGACAGAGGCTCCCGTAGGCTCCGACGCGGTGCACGCGCTGCTGATCAGCTGGCTCGAGCAGCTGGGGCAGCGCAAGGACACCGAGCAGCCGGTCGAGACGAAGGTAGAGGCCTGAGCGGTGCGAATCACCTGGTGGGGGCACGCCACCACCACCATCGAGGCCAACGGGACACGGCTGCTGACCGATCCCGTGCTGACCTCGCGCCTCGCACACCTGCGCCGCCGCCGAGGCCCGGCTCCGACAGCCGAGGCCGGCCAGTGCCACGCTGTACTGATCTCGCATATGCATTCCGACCATCTGCACCTGCCGTCGCTGTCGATGGTCTCCCCAGAGGCTGCGCTCGTCGTACCGCGGGGCGCGGCCAAGCTGATCCACCACGACTTCGGCGCCGGCTACTCCGATCGCTGTATCGAGGTTGCCCCCGGCAACCAGGTCCGGATCGGCACACTGGACATCACCGTCGTCACCGCGCACCACGACGGCCGGCGGCTGCCGTGGTCGTCGTACGCCGGGCCGGCCGTTGGCTACCGCGTCGACAGCTCACCCAGCGTCTGGTTCGCCGGTGACACCGACCTGTACGACAGCCTGGCCGCAGAGGCTGGTCCGGTCGACCTGGCGCTGGTACCGGTCGGCGGCTGGGGGCCCTCGCTCGGCCCGGGCCATCTGAACCCGGAGCGCGCCGCTGAGGCTGTGCGGCGGGTCAGCGCGCGGACCGCGGTCCCGATCCATTTCGGGACGTTCTGGCCGATCGGCTGTGACTGGATGAAGCCGGAGCTGTTCCTGCCGCCAGGGGAGCAGTTCAAGACCGCGATGAACGAGTTGGACCCGACCGTGGCTGTAGCGCTGCTGACACCGGGCGAATCGACCGAGGTGACCCCATGACTGGCGACGCGCATTTCGACCTCTGGTACCTGTTCGCACTCGCGGGCGCTGTACTGATCGGCGCTGTCCTGCCGGTGCTTCCGACCGGTGCGGCCGTTTCCGCTGGCGCAGTGCTCGCTTCGCACAGCAATCCGATCGGTCTGGTCGGCGTCCTGATCGCCGGTGCCGCAGGCGCCTATGTCGGTGACCTGATCGTGTACGCCGGTTGCCGTTTCGGTGGGGAGAAGCTGGCCAAGCGAGTCGGCTGGCTGCGGGACAACGCCAAGCTGGACGCGCTGCGGGAGCGGCTGGCTGAGCACGAGATCGGTGTACTGCTGACGTCGCGGCTCATCCCGGGCGGGCGCGTACCAGTCCTGCTGGCCGCCGGGTTGGCCGGCTACCGCTGGGAGCGGTTCGCGCTGGTGGATCTGACTGCCTCGTCGCTGTGGGCTGCTGTCTACATGGCGATTGGTCTGCTCGGCTACGCGCTGTTCGACAAGCCGTGGCAGGGCATCGTGGCTGCGATCGTTCTGGTCGTGCTGGTGAGTGTCATCAGCAGCCTGGTGCAGAAGGTCCGCCACAAGCGGGCCGCTGCCGCATCAGAAGCCGAATGAAGCGTTCTTGAGCCGCTCGACGGAGTCTCCGTCGCCCAGCAGTTGAACGTCCGCGACCGCCTGCCGCCCGAAGAAGAACAGCACCAGCTCCGCCGGCTCACCGACGACCGTAACCGAGCGGCCGTCGACCGGCTGCTTCGCGGTCGCCGTCGTCCCGTCCGGCAGTTGCAGGACCAGACCGGTCGGCGACTTGCGCGTCATGGTCTTCGCCGCGACCCGGATCTGCTTCCACAGCCCGGCCTGCTGGTCGGCGGGCAGTGTGCGGACCGTGTACGACGGCTGCGCGCGCCGGACGTCCTCGTGGTGGACGAGGTACTCGGTCGTGTTCAGCTGGTGGCCGATCAGCGGCAGGCCGTAGATCGACGCGCGCGGCGGGCCGCTGCGGACCTTGGCGACCACGCCGGCGAAGCCGTAGCGCTCCTTGGCCTGCGCCATCCGCTTCTCGGTGGTGTTGGCCAGCGCGCTGATCATGATGCCCGGCCCGGCCATCGGGTCCGACTCCCGCACGTACAGGTGCACGGCGAGGTCGAACGTGTCCCACCCGTCGCACAGCGTCGGCTGATCAGGCCCGAGCTGGTCGAAGAGGTCACACAGTGCAAGTCGCTCTACCCGGCTGTAGTCGGTCACAGGCCCACTCTGCCACCCCCTGGTTTTTCTTTCCTTCCTTCCCTTGGAAGCTGGCATGATGTCAATCGTTGTCATGTCTGTGGCAGCTGTTCGGACCTGACTGGTTTGGAGCGTGTCTTGCCCGTCCCGAAAGTCCCTGACAAAGGGAGCGTGACCCGGCGCGGGTTCGCGGTCCTGCGGGTCGCCGTCTGGGAGGAGCCGTGGGTGTTCGCGCTCTCGGTGGCCGCCAGCATGCTGTACGGCGCGATGACGGTCGCGGACGGCTGGGCGCTCGGCTGGGCCACCGATCACGTCATCCGCCCGGCGCTGGAGCGCGGCGACACGACGTTCGGCGCGCTCGCCGCGCTGGTCTCGCTGTTCCTCGGCATCGCGATCCTGCGCGCGATCGGTGTGGTCGGCCGCCGGATCGGCGCCGGCGTGATGCAGTTCCGGCTGCAGGCGACGTACCGGCGGCGCGTCACCCGGCAGTACCAGAAGCTCCCGCTGGAGTGGCACCACCAGCATCCGACCGGTCAGCTGCTCTCCAACGCGAACGCCGACGTCGAGTCGATCTGGTTCGTGATCGCGCCGCTTCCGATGGCGATCGGCGTGCTGGCCATGCTGGCGTTCGCGACGGTCGCCATGTTCATGGCCGACGTCTGGCTCGCAGTGGTCGGCTGTCTGGTCTTTCCGCTCGTCTTCCTTGCCAATGTGATCTTCCAGCGCATCCTGCAGCCACTGGCCACCCGGGCGCAGCAGCTGCGCGCGGATGTCTCCGAGGTGGCGCACGAGTCGTTCGACGGCGCGCTGGTCGTCAAGACGCTCGGTCGCGAGGCTGCCGAGACGGAGCGGTTCCGGGCGCCGACGTACGCGCTGCGGGACGCGAACATCGCTGTGAACAAGGCTCGGGGCATGTTCGACCCGGTGATCGACGCGCTGCCCCGGGTGGGCGTGCTGGTCGTGCTGCTGGTCGGTGTTGGCCGAGTGCGCTCCGGCGCGGCCGACGCGGGTGACGTCGTCCAGGTGGCGTTTCTGTTCACGCTGATCGGCTTCCCGATCCGGGCGCTCGGCTGGGTGCTCGGTGAGCTACCGCGCTCGGTCGTCGGCTGGGACCGGGTGCAGCGAGTGCTGACCGCGGACGGCGGGATGGAGTACGGCGAGCAGCGGCTCACGGCGACCAGTGCGGCCAGGCTGGACGTGTCCGGACTCCGCTTCGGGTATCTGCCCGGTCGCGACGTGCTGACCGGGATGGACTTCAGCGTCGAGCCGGGGCGGACGGTTGCGGTGGTCGGCCCGACCGGTGCCGGCAAGTCGACGATGACGACGTTGCTGACTCGGCTGATCGATCCGGAGGAGGGCTCGGTCCAGGTCGACGGCATCGATCTCCGCGAGCTGGCCCGGGGTGAGCTGGCCGGTTCGGTCGCGCTGGTCGCCCAGACGGCGTTCCTGTTCGACGACAGCATCCGCGGCAACATCACCCTCGGCGGTGACTACACCGACGACGACATCTGGGACGCGCTGCGGATCGCTCAGGGCGACGGCTTCGTGAAGGCGCTGCCGGAGGGGCTGGACACCAAGGTCGGCGAGCGCGGCACCACGCTGTCCGGTGGGCAGCGCCAGCGGATCGCCCTGGCCCGAGCGCTCGTCCGCCGGCCGCGGCTGCTGATCCTGGACGACGCCACCAGCGCGGTCGACCCACAAGTCGAGGCGCGCATCCTGGCCGGGCTGCGTTCCGTCGTCCACGAGGACGCCGGCGCCGCTACGACCGTCCTGGTGATCGCCTACCGCAAGGCGACGATCTCCCTGGCCGACGAGGTGCTGTTCCTCGACGAGGGCCGGATCACCGCCCAGGGCACGCACACCGAGCTGCAGGAGACGTCGGCCGCGTACCGCGATCTGGTCGACGCCTACGAGAAGGACGCCGAGCGGCGTCAGGACGAGGACCTGGACGAGGTGAACGCATGAGCTCCGGGGAAGCCACCCGGCTCGACCACGGCGACGACGCCGGTGGGCTGGCGACGCTGCGGGAGGGCCTGCGCATCTCACCGGAGCTTGCGCAGGGCTGGTGGGTCACTGCGCTGCTGGCGCTGACCATGACCGCCGGCCGGGTCGTCATCCCGATTGCGGTCCAGCAGACGATCGACAAGGGCCTGTCCGGGCCGGGCGGGCCCGACATGTCGTTCGTGGCCTGGATGTGTGCGGTCTGCGCGGCGGGCATCCTCGTAACGGCCGGTGCGTCGTATCTGACGACAGTGCGGTTGGCCATCAACTCAGAGCGCGGTCTGGCGACCATGCGGCTGAAGGCGTTCCGGCATGTCCATGACCTGCCGGTGCTGACGCAGAGCACCGAGCGGCGCGGCGCTCTGGTCAGCCGCGTGACCTCCGACGTCGACACCGTGTCGCAGTTCCTGCAGTTCGGTGGCTTCATCTTCCTGGTCAGCCTCGGTCAGATGCTGCTGGCGACCGTGGTCATGTTCGTCTACTCGTGGCAGCTGGCGCTGGTCGTGCTGATCTGCTTCCTGCCGCTGTTCGCGAGCCTGCGGGCGCTGCAGCGCCGGATGTCCGACGCGTACGGCGTCGTCCGGGCGAAGGTCGGCGAGATGCTGTCCGCGATCGCGGAGCCGGTCGTCGGCGCGCAGGTCGTCCGCGCGTACTCGATCGAGCAGCGCACCCAGACCCGCATCGACGCCTCGATCGACGACTACCGGCGGACGGCGACCAGCGCGCAGACGCTGACCGGTGTCACGTTCTCCATCGGCGGTCTGGCCGCCGGTCTGGCCAATGCGGGCGTGCTGACGGCCGGCGTCCTGCTCGGGGTGG
The DNA here is from genome assembly GCF_055584105.1 of Kribbella sp. NPDC104218. Classification (NCBI taxonomy): domain Bacteria; kingdom Bacillati; phylum Actinomycetota; class Actinomycetes; order Propionibacteriales; family Kribbellaceae; genus Kribbella; species Kribbella sp. NPDC104218. The sequence continues at coordinate 68,315 of NZ_JBVJMQ010000002.1, read as the reverse complement.
ACGGGCAGGCGACGCTCGGCGAGATCCTCGCCTTCATGTTCCTGGTCGCGCTGTTCTCGGACCCGGTGCAGATCGCCACGCAGGTGCTCACCGACGCGCAGAGCGCCTTCGCCGGCTGGCGGCGGGTGCTCGGCGTGATCGCGACCCCGGCGGACGTCGTCGACCCGGGGGAGTCCGGTGTGACTCAGGCCCGCGGGCCGATCACGGTCGAGTTCGCGGACGTCGACTTCGCCTATCCGGACGGCGACCTGGTGTTGCGGGACGTCGACGTCCAGCTGCAACCACATCGGCGGGTGGCCGTCGTGGGGGAGACCGGCTCGGGCAAGACGACGTTCGCGAAGCTGCTGACCCGGCTGATGGACCCGACGTCCGGTGCGGTGCTGCTGGACGGCGTGGACGCGCGGGAGATCTCGTTCGCGTCGCTGCGCGAGCGGGTGGTGATGGTGCCGCAGGACGGCTATCTGTTCGACGCATCCCTCGCCGAGAACGTCCGCTTCGGCCGGCCTGAGGTGACGGACGCCGAGCTGCTGGCGGCGTTCGAGTCGCTCGGCCTCACCGATTGGCTGGAGTCCCTGCCCGACGGGTTGGCCTCACCGGTCGGTCAGCGTGGTGAGTCGCTGTCGGCTGGCGAGCGCCAGCTGGTCGCGCTGGCCCGAGCCAACATCGCCGACCCGGACCTCCTCGTTCTGGACGAGGCGACCTCGGCTGTCGACCCTGGCACCGAGGTGCGCGTCAACGCCGCGCTGGAGCGGCTGATGGCCGGCCGGACGTCGGTCACCATCGCTCACCGGCTCTCCACGGCGGAAGCGGCCGATGAGGTGCTGGTCTTCGACAACGGCGAGATCGTCGAGCGCGGCCCGCATGCCGAGCTGGTCGCTGCCGGCGGCGTCTACTCGCGGTTGCACCAGAGCTGGATCGCTCAGCGCAGCGCCCTCTAGAACGCACCGGGGCGCGGCCGGTCCCTGGGAGGGTCGAACCGGCCGCGCCCGGATCAGGTACGCGCGACACCGCAGTCAGGTCGGTGCCGAGGTACCTGGCTCAGGGTGTCGGAACAGTGCCGTTGGCTCCTGGCTGCGGAACCAGCAGGAACTCCACACCGCCCTTGTCGTCCACCGCGGCGTCCAGGATCTTGTCGTCCAGGGCGTTCGCCGCGTTCTGTTCGAGGAAGACGCGCGCTCCGGCCTCCTCGACGACCTGGTCGCCCGGGCTCGGCGCCTCGGTGGTGGTCACCGCCAGTGCCGGATCCGCCGGGTTCTCCTGCGAGATCCGCACTCCGGCCCCTTCCGGCGCGCCCTCGACCCCCGTGATGCTCTTGATCACCAGAGTCGCGTTCTCTGTCAGGGTAAGCACAACCGCTCCAACCTCTCGACAACAATGTTGTCTCCGCCCCGTGCCCGATCATTGCCAGGCCAAACACCCGTACCGGAAAGTCGTGTGCGTTCGGGGGCCGCGATGGTGTGGGATTGGGGGATGGCACTCGAGTTGGCGATACCTACGGTCGACGGGCTGAGCGGCGCGGTCAGCGCGCTGCGGGACTGGCAGACCAACGAAACACCGCACCAGCTGCACCCTGGTGATCTGGGCTGGTTCTGGCGTTTCGGCGCCGAGAAGACCGCGGCGTCGACGCGGGTCTGGAGCCGGGCCGGCGTGGTCCTGGCGGTGGGTCTGCTGGACGAGGCGGACATGGTGCGCATCGCCATCGCCCCGGATGCGCTGCGCGACGAGGAGCTGGCGCGGCAGCTCGTGGCCGATCTCACCGAACCGGGGCGCGTGCTGCCGACCGGCAAGGTCTATCTGGAGTCACCGAACGGCTCACTGCTCAAAGAGCGGCTCGCTGCCGAAGGCTGGCAGTGGGACGCGCCCTGGGTGCCGGTGCGGCGCGATCTGACCGATCCGGTCGAAGAGCCGGGCCTACGGGTCGACCTGGTCGGTACCGAAGAGGCGCACGAGCGGGCGCTCGTCCAGCGCGAGTCGTTCGCCGGATCGACGTTCACCGACGACCGCTGGTTCACCATGGCCGACGGCCCGGTGTACGCCGACGCCCGCTGCCTGCTCGGTCGCAACGAGCTCGGTGAGTCCGTCGCGACCGTCACCGTCTGGTTCGCCGGTGAGGGCAAGCCGGGGTACCTGGAGCCGATGGGCGTGCACCGGATCCACCGCGGCCGCGGCTACGGCCGGGCGATCACCCTCGCCGCCGCACGCACGCTGCGCGAGCTGGGCGCGTCCACGGCCTTCACCTACACCCCGGCGTCCAATGTCGGCGCGATCGCCACCTACGAGTCGGCCGGTTTCGTCCGGCAACCCGAGACCCGCGACCTGGTCCGGGAGGCCTAGACCGCAGCCGCCTCGTCGGCGGCCCGGAGCACCCGGAGAATGTTGCCGTTGGCAAGTTTTGCGAGGTCCTGGTCGCTCCAGCCGCGACCGGCCAGGGCCTCGAACAGCACCGGGTACGACGACACGTCCGGCAGCTCCGCGGGCAGCGCGGGGACGCCGTCGTAGTCGCCGCCGATCCCGATGTGGTCGATCCCGGCCACCTCGCGGACATGCTCGACGTGCGCGACCACATCGGCCAGCGAGGCGACCGGCTCGGGCGTGCCGTAGAGCTCGGCGACCTTGGCCTGGTCGGCGGGCGAATGCGGGTCGAGGCCGTTGGCCTTCGCGACTTCGAGCGCTCCCGCGGCCCAGTCGGCGCACGCCTGGGAAACGAAGTACGGGACGAAGGTGACCATGCAGACGCCGTCGTTGGCGGCGAGCGTGCCGAGGACGTCGTCCGGGACGTTGCGCGGGACGTCGCAGACCGCGCGGGCCGACGAGTGGCTGAAGATCACCGGCGACGTGCTGACCCGCAGCGCGTGCCGCATCGTGTCGGCCGAGACGTGCGACAGGTCGACGAGCATGCCGATCCGGTTCATCTCCCGGACGACCTCTTCGCCGAAGTCGCTCAGCCCGCCGAGCACCGGCTCGTCGGTCGCGGAGTCCGCCCACGAGACGTTGTTGTTGTGCGTCAGCGTCATGTACCGGACGCCGAGCGCCCGCATCACCCGCAGCACGCCGAGGGACTCACCGATCGAGTGGCCGCCCTCCATCCCCATCAGCGATGCGACCCGGCCGGCCTTCATCGCGGCGTCCACCTCGTCGGCCGTCGTCGCGAGCTGCAGTGCCTCCGGGAAGCGCTCCACGAGCCGCCGGACGAAGTCGACCTGTTCGAAGGTCCGGCGGACCGCATGCTCGTCCTGCGGCACCCACAGCGACCAGAACTGCGCACCGACGTTCCCGGCGCGGAGCCGCGGCAGGTCGGTGTGCAGCTGCGGCACCGGCCCGCTGAGGTCGTGTGCGTCCAGGTCGTACTCACACAGCTCGTAGAACGCGATGGGCAGGTCGTTGTGTCCGTCGATCACCGGGTGCATCCGTCCATCCTGTCAGGGGGTGGTCAAGACTGTCCGGGGGATCGGTGACAATAGGTGAGTGAGTATCGACGAGCTGACCTTCGACGCGGCCGGGCTGATCCCGGCGGTGGTGCAGCAGTACGACACGCGCGAGGTGCTGATGGTGGGCTGGATGAACGCCGAGGCGGTCCGCCGGACGGCGGAGACCGGCCGGAGCACGTTCTGGTCGCGCAGCCGCCAGGAGTACTGGGTCAAGGGCGAGACCAGCGGTCACCGGCAGCACGTCAAGGAGCTCCTCGTCGACTGCGACGCCGACACGCTGCTCGTCCTCGTCGACCAGGAGGGCCCGGCCTGTCACACCGGCACCCGCAGCTGCTTCGAGCACGGCCGGATCGAGGTGAAGGCGTGAACACCCCGTCCCTGGAGACCTTCCGCGACTACGCGAAGGACCGGCGCGTCATTCCGGTCACCCGGCGCGTGCTGGGCGACGCCGAGACGCCGATCGGCGTCTACGGCAAGCTGGCCGCCGAGCGTGAGGGCACGTTCCTGCTCGAGTCCGCGGAGAACGGCGGTGTCTGGTCGCGGTACTCGTTCATCGGCGTCCGCTCGGCCGCGACGCTGACCGAACGCGAAGGCCAGGCCGTCTGGACGGGGAGCCCGCCGGTCGGCCTGCCGGCGTCCGGCGACCCGCTGACCGCGCTGCGCGAGACGCTTGAGATCCTGCACACGCCCCGGCTGCCGGGGCTGCCGCCGCTGACCGGCGGCATGGTCGGCTTCCTCGGGTACGACGCCGTCCGCCGGCTGGAGCGGTTGCCGGACACAACGACCGACGACCTCGGCCTGCCCGAGCTGACGTTCCTGTTCGCCACCGACCTGGCCGCCCTCGACCACGAGACCGGTGAGATCTGGCTGATCGCGAACGCGATCAACTGGGACGACACCGACGAGCGCGTCGACGAGGCGTACGCCGACGCCGTCCGCCGGCTCGACGCGATGGAGGCCGACCTCGCGCGGCCGACCCCGTCGTACGTCGTCCGCGCGGACCGCGACGCCCAGCCCGACCCGCACCGGCAGCGCTCCAGCGCGGAGTACCGCCAGGCGGTGGAGACCGCCAAGGAGGAGATCCGGGCCGGCGAGGCGTTCCAGATCGTCGTCTCGCAGCGGTTCGAGCTGCAGACCACGGCGTCCGCGCTGGACATCTACCGGGTGCTGCGCCGGTCCAACCCGAGCCCGTACATGTACCTGGTCCGGCTCGACGGTTTCGACATCGTCGGCTCCAGCCCGGAGGCGCTGGTCAAGGTCACCGACAACAAGGTGATCCTGCACCCGATCGCCGGCACCCGCCGCCGCGGCGCCACCCCGGAGGAGGACCACGCCCTGGAGGAGGAGCTGCGCGCCGACGCCAAGGAGCGCGCCGAGCACCTGATGCTCGTCGACCTCGGCCGCAACGACGTCGGCAAGGTCTGCGCCCCGGGCACGGTCGAGGTGATCGACTTCATGAGCGTCCGGCGCTACAGCCACGTCATGCACCTGGAGTCGACCGTCACCGGTCAGCTGGCCGCGGGCAAGACGGCTTTCGACGCGCTGACCGCGGCCTTCCCGGCCGGCACGCTGTCCGGCGCCCCGAAGCCGCGCGCGATGGAGATCATCGACAAACTCGAGGTGACCCGGCGCGGCGTCTACGGCGGCGTGGTCGGCTATCTGGACTTCGCCGGGGACGCCGACACCGCGATCGCCATCCGGACGGCGGTGCTGCGCGGCGGTACGGCGTACGTCCAGGCGGGCGCCGGCATCGTCGCCGACTCCGACCCGGCGTCCGAGGACGCCGAATGCCGCACCAAGGCCGCCGCCGTCCTGAACGCCATCGCCGTCGCCGGAACGTTCAGCGAGGTCTGATGCGCCCACAACGGTTGGTCGACCTGCTCACCCTGGCCGCATTGGTGTTGCTGGGCCTTTCGGCGTATCTGACCTGGGCGACGGCCGATCCGGGCAGTGGGCGGGCGGTGGTCGAGTTCAACGGGCACAGCGTCACCAGAGCGCCGGTGACGCTCGCGCTGGCGGCGGTCGTCGCGGTAGTGGTGACCAAGCTGGCCGGGACGACGCTGCGGCGGGTGATCGGCGCGCTGGTCGCGCTGCTCGGTGTGGCGGCGATCGGCGTCGCGCTGCAGGTCCGCCCGAACGTGGACGAGCTGAGCCGGCTCCGGCCGGAGCTGAGCCAGGCCGTGACCGACCGGGTCGTGCTGGGCACCGGCCCGGCGCCCTGGCTGGCGCTGGCGGGGGGAGTGGCGCTGCTCGCGGCCGGTGCGCTCGCGGTGCTCACCGCGCACCGCTGGCAGCGTGCTACCGCGCGGTACGAGCGGGAAACGAGCGTGACCACAGCTGATCGTGAGGCCGATCAGTGGAAGGCGATCGACGCGGGACAGGACCCGACTCTCTGATCGCGGCGGGCAACCGCCACAATAGGACCGGACGACGACGAGGAGTGGCGGCAACCATGAACAATACGACGGCTGAGCAAACGGGCGCGCACGTGAGCGAGGAGGCTCACGACTCGCACGGCAACAGCGTCGCGGCGTGGACCGCGGTGGCGATCATCCTGGTCGGCTTCACCGTCGGCGCGATCGCGATGGTGCTCGGGCCGCTGTGGTGGCTGTTCTGGGTGTCGGTCGGGATCGTCGTGGTCGGCACGCTGGCCGGCAAGGTGCTGCAGATGCTGGGCTTCGGCGTCCCCGCCGACGGCGATCACTGAGGAGCGGACGGAACATGACAGTGCTTGACGACATTCTCGCCGGGGTTCGCGAGGACCTCGCGGAGCGCCAGGCCCTCGTCAGCCTGGACGACCTGAAACTCGAGGCGCAGCGCAAACCCGACGCCAAGGACCCGATGCCGGTCTTCCGCGGCGACGGGATCGCGATCATCGCCGAGGTGAAGCGGTCCAGCCCCTCCAAGGGCGAGCTGGCCGAGATCACCGACCCGGCCGCGCTGGCCGGGGAGTACGAGGGCGGCGGCGCCGCGGCCATCTCGGTGCTCACCGAGCAGCGCCGGTTCAACGGCAGCCTGGACGACCTGCGCGCCGTCCGCGGCCGCGTCGACGTCCCGGTCCTGCGCAAGGACTTCGTCGTCTCGTCGTACCAGCTCTGGGAGGCGCGCGCGGCCGGCGCCGACATGGTGCTGCTGATCGTCGCCGCGCTGGAGCAGGAGGCCCTGGTCTCGCTGATCGAGCGCGCGCACTCGATCGGCCTGTGCCCGCTGGTCGAGGTCCACGACGAGGAGGAGACCCGGCGTGCGGTGGACGCCGGCGCTCAGCTGATCGGCGTGAACAACCGCAACCTGAAGACCCTCGAGGTCGACCGGGACACGTTCGCGCGGGTCGCGCCGACGATCCCGACCGAGCTGGTCCGGGTGGCGGAGTCCGGCGTCCGGGGCCCGCATGATGTAATCGAGTTCGCGCGCGCCGGGGCCGATGTCGTCCTCGTCGGAGAAACCCTGGTGACCGGCCGCGATCCGCGCGCCTCGGTCGCCGACCTCGTCGCCGCCGGATCGCACCCCGCCATCCAGCAGCGGCACTGACCTCCCCGACCGGTCCAAACGGCCAGGGGCAGTAACTCTCCCGAGCCGTCTGGGCCGGGTTGGAAGGTTTTGTCGGATGAGTACTGTGCTGCCCGACCAGCTCGGGCATTTCGGCCGTTTCGGCGGCAGGTTCATGCCGGAGGCGCTGATCGCGCCACTCGACGAGCTCACCCGGGCCTGGCAGGGCGCCGTGGCCGACCCTGCGTTCACCGGTGAGTTCGACCGGATGCTGCGCGAGTGGGCCGGCGTCCCGAGCCTGCTGTACGACGCGACCCGGCTGTCCGAGGCGGCCGGGGCCCGCATCCTGCTCAAGCGTGAGGACCTCAACCACACCGGCGCCCACAAGGTCCGCAACGCGCTCGGCCAGGCGCTGCTGACCAAGCGGATGGGCAAGCCGCGGGTGATCGCCGAGACCGGCGCCGGCCAGCACGGCGTCGCCACCGCGACCGCCTGCGCCTACCTGGACCTCGAGTGCGTCGTCTACATGGGCGAGGTCGACACCCAGCGCCAGGCGCTGAACGTGGCCCGGATGAAGTTGCTCGGCGCCGAGGTGATCCCGGTGACGAGCGGCAGCCGCACGCTCAAGGACGCGATCAACGAGGCGCTGCGCGACTGGGTCGCCAGCGTCGACAACACGCACTACCTGCTCGGGACGGCGGCCGGTGCGCACCCGTTCCCGGCGATGGTCCGCGACTTCGTCCGCGGGATCGGCGACGAGGCCCGCGCCCAGTCGCTGGAGCTGCTCGGCAAACTGCCGGACGCCGCGGTCGCGGCCGTCGGCGGCGGGTCGAACGCGATCGGCCTGTTCGCGGCCTTCGTCCCCGACGAGGACGTGCAGCTGTACGGCATCGAGCCGGGCGGCGACGGGTTCGAGACCGGCCGGCACGCGGCCACGATCACCGCCGGGCAGATCGGCGTCCTGCACGGTGCGCGCTCCTACCTGCTGCAGGACGAGGACGGCCAGACCATCGAGTCGCACTCGATCTCCGCCGGGCTGGACTACCCCGGCGTCGGCCCCGAGCACTCCTGGCTGGCCGAGACCAAGCGGGCGACGTATCGCCCGGTGTCGGACGCCGACGCGATGGAGGCCTTCAAGCTGCTGTCGCGCACCGAGGGCATCATCCCGGCGATCGAGTCCGCGCACGCGGTCGCGGGCGCGCTGGAGATCGCCAAGGAGCTCGGCCCGGACGCCACCATCCTGGTGAACCTGTCCGGCCGCGGCGACAAGGACATGGACACCGCGAGCACATGGTTCCAGCTGATCGACGCCCCGGAGGCCGGTCGTGAGTGAAATGGTTGCCCTGGGCAAGGCCGGGGCCGCGATCCGGGCGGCGAACGCCGCGGGCCGGGCCGGGCTGGTCGGCTACCTGCCGGCCGGGTACCCGTCGTACGACGGCGGCGTGGACGCGATCAAGGCGCTGGTCGACGGCGGCTGCGACGTCCTCGAGATCGGGCTGCCGTACAGCGACCCGGTGATGGACGGCCCGGCGATCCAGCGGGCCGCCGAGGCCGCGCTGGCCGGCGGTTTCCGGGTCCGGGACGTGCTGCGCACGGTCGAGGCGATCACGGCGTACGCCGACGTCCCGGTGCTCGTGATGACGTACTGGAACCCGATCGAGCGCTACGGCGTGGACCGCTGGGCCGCCGATTTCGCCGGCGTCGGGGGAGCGGGCCTCATCACGCCCGACCTGATCCCGGACGAGGGCGCCGAGTGGGCCGCCGCCGCGGACAAGCACGAGCTGGACAAGGTCTTCCTGGTCTCGCCGTCGTCGACCGACGAGCGGATCAAGATGACCACGGCTGCCTGCCGCGGGTTCGTCTACGCGACTGCGGTGATGGGCGTCACCGGCGTCCGGGAGATGGCGTCCGACCTGGCCGCGCCGCTGGTGGCGCGGACGAAGGCGGCCACCGGGCTGCCGGTCGGCGTCGGGATCGGCGTCTCGAACGCCGAGCAGGCGGCGGCGCTGGCGACCTTCACCGACGCCGTGATCGTCGGGTCCGCGCTGGTGAAGCAGCTGCTCGACGGCAACGGTCCCGCGGGTGTGCGCTCGCTCACGGAGCGCCTGGCCGAGGGCGTCCGGCGGGAACCCTCAGCGGCCGCCGGGCGTTGAGTCTGCTGTGAGTCGAACCAGAAACGCGGCGCTTCTGTTCGCCGCGGTGGCTCTGCTGGCGGTTGCGGGCTGCAGTGGTCAGCAGGACGAGCCCGACAACCCCGGCGGGGCGATCATCCGCACCAGCCAGGATCCGAACGGGATGCGCGGCGCGTCGCTCGACCGTCCGTACTCGTTGCCCGCGGCGACGTTGACCGACACCGACGGGAACCCGTTCAACCTGGTGACGTCGACCAAGAAGCCGGTGACGCTGGTCTTCTTCGGCTACACCAACTGCCCCGACGTGTGCCCGACGGTGCTGGCCGATGTCGCCTCCGCGCTGACCAAGCTGGACGACTCGCAGCGCAAGCAGGTGCAGTTGCTGTTCGTCACCACCGACCCGGCCCGCGACACCGGCCAGGCGATGCGTAAGTACCTCGATCGCTACGACCCGTCGTTCGTCGGCCTGACCGGCAAGCTGGAGTCGATCAAGAACATCGGCCAGACGATCGGCATCCCGGTCGAGGGGATGAAGAAGCTGCCGTCCGGCGGGTACGAGGTCGGTCACGGCGCGCAGGTGCTCGGCTTCGGCAAGAACGACAAGGCCACCGTGCTGTGGATGGCGAACGCCGCGATCGGCGACATGGCGCACGACTTCGGGAAGCTGGTCGAGGCGAACCAGTGAACCGGCGTCCGTGGTTCGCCTGGGTGTCGCTCGGCGCGCGGTTGATCCTGGGCGGGGTGCTGCTGGTCGCCGGAGTGCTGAAGGTCGGCGATCCGGAGACCGCGGCGCAGGCCGTCCGCGCGTACGAGATCCTGCCGCCGGTGCTGGCCGATCCGGTCGGCTGGGGGCTGCCGTTCCTGGAGATCGCGGTCGGGTTGCTGTTGATCCTCGGTTTCGGCGTCCGCGTGACCGCGGCCTCGGCGGCGGCGTTGATGGTGGTGTTCGTCATCGGCGTCGCGTCGGCCTGGGCCCGCGGCCTGGCGATCGACTGCGGCTGCTTCGGCGGCGGGGGGAAGGTCGATCCGGGGCAGACGCAGTACCTGCAGGAGATCGTCCGGGACGCCGGCCTGCTGGCCCTGGCGGTCTGGCTGTGCATCAACCCGGCCAGCAAGTTCGCCCTCGAATCCGATCCGCACGCACTGTCAGGAGAGACCGCGCCGTGAGCAAGACCAAGCCCCCCGTGAACCCGCTGACCAGCACGAGCAAGCGGCGGATCTCGCCCGGGATCGTCGTGGTCGTCGTGCTCGTGCTGGCCCTGCTGGGCGGGGTCGGCCTCCAGTACTGGCGTGCGAACTCCAAGGTCGAGGTCAGCTCGAACGGGCGCCCCGAGCCGGTCGTCATCACCGGCCCGGGCGAGGCGGGCAAGGGCGTCACGGTCGGCACGGCCGGCGCCAAGGCGCAGATCGACATCTACCTGGACTTCCGCTGCCCGCACTGCGCCGAGTTCGAGGAGAAGACCGGCGGCGTCGTCGACAAACTCGTCCAGGACGGGACGGCGACGCTCACGTACTGGCCGCTGGCGTTCGTGAACCCGGATGCCTCGCCGCGGCTGGCCAACGCGTTCGCCGCGGCCGCCGCGAACGGCAAGGCGCTCAGCTACGCCGACGAGATGTACAACGACTTCAGCAAGTCCTGGACGACGGACCAGCTGATCGAGCTCGGCAAGCAGCTCGGCGTCGGCGACGCGAAGTTCCAGGAGGCCGTCCGGCAGAACACCTACGGCGGCTGGGTCGAGTCGGTCGGCAAGGCCGCCGACGCGCGCGGCGTGGCCAGCACGCCGGCGGTCTTCGTCAACGGCAAGCAGCTCGACGACAAGGAGCTGACCGCCGACGGGCTGCAGCAGGCCGTCGACGCCGCCGTCTCGACGGCCAAGTGACGGCGAGTCCCCAATCGTGACCCTGGGTTCCTGGCCGGTGCCCGGGGCGGTCGAGTAGCGTTCCGGATGCCATGTCTAGTCTGATCACCGCCGTGATGGTTCCGGCGTTCATCCCCAGCCCGAGCCAGGGTGTCTGGCACGTCCTCGGCCTGCCGATCCGCGCGTACGCGCTGTGCATCCTGGCCGGAATCTTCGCCGGATACTGGCTGACCCGCAAACGCTGGGTCGCCCGCGGCGGCTCCGCGGTGGTGCTGTCCGACATCATGTTCTGGGCCATCCCGTTCGGGCTGGTCGGGGCGCGGATCTGGCATGTCATCACCGACGCCGAGCTCTACTTCGGCGAGGGGCGCAACCCGGTCGACGCGCTGAAGATCTGGAACGGCGGTCTCGGCATCTGGGGCGCGGTCGGGTTCGGCGCCCTCGGCGCCTACCTGGCCTGCCGCCGCGCCAAGGTCTCCTTCCCGGCCTTCGCCGACGCGATCGCCCCCGGTATCGCCCTCGCCCAGGTCTTCGGCCGCTTCGGCAACTACTTCAACCAAGAGCTCTTCGGCAAACCCACCACTCGCCCCTGGGGCCTCGAGATCGACCCGGCCCACCGCCCCGAGGGCTACGCCGAGTTCGCCACCTTCCACCCGACCTTCCTCTACGAAGCCCTCTGGAACCTCGGCGTCGTCGCCCTCATCCTCCTCGTCGCCCGCCGCTACACCCTCGGCCACGGCCGCGCCTTCTTCCTCTACGTCGCCGCCTACACCGCCGGCCGCGCCTGGATCGAGAACCTCCGCATCGACGAGGTCAACCACTTCCTCGGCCTCCGCCTCAACGTCTGGACGTCGCTCATCCTCTTCGTCCTAGCCGTAGCCGCCTTCGTAGTAAGCGCCCGCACCCGCCCCGGCGAATCCCCCCTAACCACCACCCCCGCTGACGGTTCCCCTGCCGGCGACGCAGAGGCGACGAACGCCACTCCCGCCACAGAGGCGGACACGACCGACGCCACTCCCTCCGAGGCAGACGCGCCCCCCGCCGAGGCGGAGGCGCAGCCGACGTCGAGCCCCGCGCCAGGCGCGTCCGCTGTCACGCCCTCCACCCCGCACAGCTCCGCACCGAACTCAGCCGAGGCGGAGCCGGCCGGAGGACCGGCTGCCTCGGCGTCCCCAGCGGACGGCTCAACCCCGGACGGCGCTCCGAGGTGACCACGAGCCCGGTGCGGGCCCTCCAGACCTCAGCTGAGACGGAGATCCCCACCGGGCGTACGTGCGGCCCAGCCTCAGTAGCGGTGAGGAGCGGGTTGGTGGCTGTGCATCAGCTGAGGTGATGACTTGGGGTCCAGGCCTCGGCCAGGCTCGGTGCCAACCGCTCCAGCCGCTCCAAGTGTCCACCAGGCTCCCCGCGCCGGACGGCCCAGGCTGCCCGGGCCACCGTCGTGAGCGCCGCGGTCAGCACGGCCCCGCGGCGGACGGCGTCCGCTGTGGAAGTTCCGCCGCTGCCCAGCTGGTATGCCGCGACCAGCTCATCCAGCGGATGCTCGGTCGACACCAGCAAGTACCCCAGATCGAAGCCCACCGCCGCGACCCCGAACTGCTCCCAGTCCACCGCCACCACCGCGTCCCCGTCCCGCCCGAGCAGATTCCCCGGATGCGCGTCGCCGTGCGCCGCGACCTGCGGCAACCGATCGAGCTCGCTCAGCACGGCCTCCCGGCGTCCCCACAGTTCGTTGCCCAATCGCCCTATCGCACTCCAGCCGTGCGCCTCGTCGTTCCGCGCCCGATCCCGCAACACGTCCCGCGCGAACCAGTCCGCGACGGGAATCTCGTTGCAGGCAAAGCGCCCGAGCGCCTCGGCCAGCTCGACAGGTGACAGGGGCGCGACGGCGACGACGTCCGTCCACAGCGTGACGCCGTCCGCGTCGCTCTCGATCTTCACGCAGCGCGGCGCCCGCAGCCCGGCCGTCCGCTCGACCACGCGGCTGCTCGCGACCTCGGCCTGCCGCCGCCAGTAGCTGTAGCCGGTACGCCGTTCGTCACCGCGCAGCAGTCGTTTGACCACGAACCCGTCCGGGGTGCGCCAGACGCCGGCGGTCGAGGCGCCGGTACCGGTCGTGAGCGGGGTCCAGGCGGGATGTGGGGCGTAATTCATCTGTTAAGGGTGGCCGGGGGAGGGGGTTACTGGGAGGATAGGGCCGCGGAGTGAGCGCTTGCTTACTGAGCGTGAGATGGCGCGCCTGGCGGTGGAATCGGAGTCCAGATACCGGGCGTCATGAGGTAGTCTCGGGACACCCGGCTTGGGCCAATGTTGTCCCGCGGCCAGTTGTTGACCGTAGGACGACGGGAGCCCCTGAATGTATGGTCGCGCCCCCCAATGGCTCAAGCACCGCCCGAGTGAGGGTCTGTACGACGCCAAGCACGAACACGATGCGTGTGGCGTCGCGTTCGTCGCGACTCTGACCGGTGAACCGAGTCACGACATCGTGGCGAAGGCCCTGACCGCGCTGCGCAATCTCGAGCACCGCGGCGCCTCGGGCGCCGAGCCGGACTCCGGTGACGGCGCGGGCATCCTGATCCAGGTGCCGGACGCGTTCTACCGCAAGGTGTGCGAGTTCGAGCTGCCGGTGCCGCGCAGTTACGCGGTCGGGATGGCGTTCCTGCCGGCCGAGGCGGACGACGCCGCGAAGGCGATCGCCCGGATCGAGGAGATCGCGGCCGAGGAGAAGCTGACCGTCCTGGGCTGGCGCGACGTGCCGACGACGCCGGAGCTGCTCGGCAACACGGCGCGTTCGGTGATGCCGACCTTCAAGCAGCTGTTCGTGACGGCGACCGCGGGCCGCGTGCTCGGCCTCGCCCTGGAGCGGATGGCGTTCCGGCTGCGGAAGCGGGCCGAGAAGGAGACCGAGACCTACTTCCCGTCGCTGTCGGGCCGGACCATCACCTACAAGGGGATGCTGACCACCGACCAGCTGGACAAGTTCTTCCCCGAGCTGACCGACCCCGACCTGGCCTCCGCGCTCGGCGTCGTCCACAGCCGGTTCTCCACCAACACGTTCCCGTCCTGGCCGCTGGCCCACCCGTACCGGTACATCGCCCACAACGGCGAGATCAACACCGTGCAGGGCAACCGGAACTGGATGCGCGCCCGCGAGGCGCTGCTCTCGAGCGACCTGATCCCTGGTGACCTCGAGCAGCTCTACCCGATCTGTACGCCGGGCGCCTCGGACTCGGCCTCCTTCGACGAGGTGCTCGAGCTGCTGCACCTCGGCGGCCGCTCGCTGCCGCACGCGATGCTGATGATGATCCCGGAGGCGTGGGAGAACGCCGCCACTATGGACCCGAAGCGCCGCGCGTTCTACGAGTTCCACTCCACGATCATGGAGCCGTGGGACGGCCCGGCGTCCGTCGTCTTCTCCGACGGGACGAAGATCGGCGCGGTCCTCGACCGCAACGGACTGCGCCCGTCGCGCTACTGGGTCACCGAGGACGGCCTCGTCGTCCTGGCCTCCGAGGCCGGCGTCCTGGACATCGACCCGGCCACCGTCACCGAGAAGGGCCGGCTCGAGCCGGGCCGGATCTTCCTGGTGGACGTCGAGGCGCACCGCATCGTCACCGACACCGAGGTGAAGAACGCGCTCGCCAACGAGAACCCGTACGACGAGTGGCTGCACGGCGGCCTGATCCGCTTCGAGGACCTGCACGAGCGCGAGCACGTCGTCCACAGCCACGCGTCGGTCACCCGCCGCCAGCAGGTCTTCGGGTACACCGAGGAGGAGTTGCGCGTCCTGCTGACGCCGATGGCCAAGACCGGCGGCGAGCCGATCGGCTCGATGGGTACCGACACGCCGATCGCCGTCCTCAGTGACCGCTCGCGGCTGCTGTTCGACTACTTCGCGCAGTTGTTCGCCCAGGTCACCAACCCGCCGCTGGACGCGATCCGCGAGGAGCTCGTCACCTCGCTGTCGTCCAGCCTCGGCCCCGAGGCGAACCTGCTCGACCCGGGCCCGGCGTCCTGCCGACAGGTGGTGCTGCCGTTCCCGGTGATCACCAACGACCAGCTGGCCAAGATCCGGCACATCAACCTGGACGGCGACATGCCCGGCCTGGCCACCACGGTCCTGCGCGGCGTGTACGACGTCGAGGGCGGTGGCGAGGCGCTGAAGGCGCGCCTGGAGGAGATCTGCGCCGAGGCGGACGCCGCGATCGAGGGCGGGGCGCGGATCGTCGTCCTGTCCGACCGGCACTCCAACGCCGACAGCGCGCCGATCCCGTCGCTGCTGCTGACCGCCGCCGTCCACCACCACCTGGTCCGCCGCAAGACGCGGACCCAGGTCGGTCTGGTCGTCGAGGCCGGCGATGTCCGCGAGGTGCACCACGTCGCGCTGCTGGTCGGGTACGGCGCCGCCGGCGTCAACCCGTACCTCGCGCTGGAGTCCGTCGAGGACCTGGCCCGCCGCGGGACCTACCTGCCCGGGCTCGACCCCGAGCAGGCCGTTCGCAACGTCGTGAAGTCGCTCGGCAAGGGCGTCCTCAAGGTGATGTCGAAAATGGGCGTCTCGACGGTCGCGTCGTACACCGGCGCCCAGATCTTCGAGGCGACCGGCCTCGCGCCCGAGCTGATCGAGCAGTACTTCACCGGGACGTCGTCCAAACTCGGCGGGATCGGTCTGGACACGATCGCCGAAGAGGTCCGGATGCGGCACCTGCGCGCGTACCCGGCCGACGGCATCCTGCCCGCGCACCGCAAGCTGGAGGTCGGCGGCGAGTACCAGTGGCGGCGTGAGGGCGAGCCGCACCTGTTCGACCCCGACACCGTGTTCCGGCTGCAGCACAGCACCCGGTCGGGCCGCTACGACATCTTCAAGCAGTACACGCAGAAGATCGACGAGCAGTCCGAGCGGCTGATGACGCTGCGCGGCCTGTTCGGCTTCGACAGCGGCCGCGAGCCGATCGCGATCGACGAGGTCGAGCCGGTCAGCGAGATCGTCAAGCGGTTCTCCACCGGCGCGATGAGCTACGGCTCGATCAGCGCCGAGGCGCACACCACGCTCGCGATCGCGATGAACCGGCTCGGCGGCAAGTCGAACACCGGTGAGGGCGGCGAGGACCCGGACCGGCTGTACGACCCGGCCCGGCGCAGCTCGATCAAGCAGGTCGCGTCCGGCCGGTTCGGCGTCACGGCGGAGTACCTGACGAACTCCGACGACATCCAGATCAAGATGGCGCAGGGCGCCAAACCCGGTGAGGGTGGTCAGCTCCCCGGTCACAAGGTGTACCCCTGGGTCGCGGGGACGCGGCACTCGACGCCCGGCGTCGGCCTGATCTCGCCGCCGCCGCACCACGACATCTACTCGATCGAGGACCTGGCGCAGCTCATCCACGACCTGAAGAACGCGAATCCGCAGGCGCGGATCCACGTGAAGCTGGTCTCCGAGGTCGGGGTCGGCACGATCGCCGCGGGCGTCTCCAAGGCGCACGCGGACGTCGTCCTGATCTCCGGGCACGACGGTGGCACCGGCGCGTCACCGCTCACCTCGCTCAAGCACGCGGGCGGCCCGTGGGAGCTCGGCCTGGCCGAGACCCAGCAGACCCTGTTGCTGAACGGCCTGCGGGACCGGATCGTCGTCCAGACCGACGGTCAGCTGAAGACCGGCCGGGACGTGATCGTCGCGGCGCTGCTCGGCGCGGAGGAGTACGGTTTCGCGACCGCTCCGCTGGTCGTGTCGGGCTGCATCATGATGCGCGTCTGCCACCTGGACACCTGCCCGGTCGGCGTCGCCACCCAGAACCCGGTGCTGCGCGAGCGGTTCTCCGGCAAGCCGGAGTTCGTGGTGAACTTCTTCGAGTTCATCGCCGAGGAGGTCCGCGAGTACCTGGCCGAGCTCGGCTTCCGGACGCTGGACGAGGCGATCGGGCACGCCGAGGTGCTGGACATCCGGCGCGCGGTCAGCCACTGGAAGGCCGACGGGCTCGACCTGTCGCCGATCCTGCACGTGCCCGCGCTGCCGGACGGCGCGTCGCGGCACCAGACCACGGTCCAGGACCACGGTCTGGACAAGGCGCTCGACAACGAGCTGATCCGGATCTGCCGGCCCGCGCTGGACGACGGCGAGCCGGTGCGCGCGCAAGTTGCCATCCGCAACGTCAACCGGACCGTCGGCACCATGCTCGGGCACGAGATCACCAAGCGGTACAAGGCGGCCGGTCTGCCCGACGGGACGATCGACCTGACCTTCACCGGCTCGGCCGGCAACTCGTTCGCCGCCTTCGTCCCGCGCGGCGTGACGCTGCGCCTCGAGGGCGACGCCAACGACTACGTCGGCAAGGGCCTGTCCGGCGGCCGGGTCGTCATCCGCCCGGACCGGCATGCCCGGTTCGACGCGGCCGACCAGATCATCGCCGGCAACGTGATCGCGTACGGCGCGACGTCCGGTGAGCTGTTCATCAACGGCGGCGCCGGCCAGCGGTTCTGCGTCCGGAACTCGGGCGCCACCGCGGTGGTCGAGGCGGTCGGCGACCACGCGTGCGAGTACATGACCGGCGGACGCGTCGTCGTCCTCGGCGCTACCGGGCGGAACTTCGCCGCGGGCATGTCGGGCGGCGTGGCCCACGTGCTCGATCTGGACCGCGCCCTGGTGAACCCGGAGCTGGTGGATCTGCTCCCGCTCACCGAGGACGAGTCCGAGCTGTTGCACGACCTGGTCCGGCGGCATCACGAGGAGACCGGTTCGGAGCGGGCGGCCAAGCTGCTCGGCGACTGGACCGCCGCCGCTGCCCGGTTCACCACGGTGATGCCCCGCGACTACGCCCGGGTGCTGGCGGCCAAGGCGGCCGCCGAGCGCGACGGGCTGGACGAGGAAGCCACCACGCGAGCGATGATGGAGGCCATCTGATGGCTGACCCCAAGGGTTTTCTGACCACCGGCCGCGAGGTCGCGGCCCGGCGTCCGGTCGGCGAGCGGCTGCAGGACTGGAACGAGGTCTACCCCGGCGGCCCGGGCAAGGCGCTGCTGCCGATCATCACCAAGCAGGCCGGCCGGTGTATGGACTGCGGGATCCCGTTCTGCCACAGCGGCTGCCCGCTGGGCAACCTGATCCCGGAGTGGAACGACCTGGTCTGGCGCGACGACTGGTCGTCGGCGATCGAGCGGCTGCACGCGACCAACAACTTCCCGGAGTTCACCGGGCGGCTGTGCCCGGCGCCGTGCGAGACCTCGTGCGTCCTCGGGATCAACCAGGACCCGGTCACGATCAAGAACGTCGAGGTCGCGATCATCGACAAGGCCTGGGAGACCGGGCACGTCCGTCCGCAGCCGCCGGAATGGCTGACCGGTAAGACGATCGCGGTCGTCGGCTCCGGTCCGGCCGGGCTGTCGGTCGCGCAGCAGCTGACCCGGGCCGGGCACACCGTCGCCGTCTACGAGCGCGCCGAGGCGCCGGGCGGGCTGCTCCGCTTCGGCATCCCCGAGTTCAAGATGGAGAAGGCGCAGGTCGACCGCCGGATCCAGCAGATGAAGGAGGAGGGCACGGTCTTCCGCTCCGGCGTCAACGTCGGCGTGGACGTCACCGGGACCCAGCTCAAGCAGCGGTACGACGCCGTCGTGATCGCCACCGGCGCGACCGCGGCCCGCGATCTGCCGGTGCCCGGCCGTGAGTACGGCGGCATCCACCAGGCGATGGAGTACCTGCCGCAGGCCAACCGGGTCGCGCTCGGCACGGCCGTCGAGGAGCAGATCCTTGCCACCGGCAAGGACGTCGTGATCATCGGCGGCGGTGACACCGGCGCCGACTGCCTCGGCACCGCGCACCGCCAGGGTGCCCGCTCGGTGACCCAGCTGGAGATCATGCCGCGCCCGGGCGACGACCGTCCGGCCGGCCAGCCGTGGCCGACGTACCCGATGATCTACCGGGTCGCCTCCGCGCACGAAGAGGGCGGCGACCGCGTGTACGCCGTCTCCACGGTGAACTTCGAGGCCGATGCCGACGGCAACGTCTCCGGGCTGAACCTGGTCGAGGTGAAGTTCGAGAACGGCAAGTTCAACCCCGTCGAGGGCACCGAACGCACCATCCCCGCCCAGCTCGTCCTGCTCGCGATGGGCTTCCTCGGCCCCGAGCGCGAGGGCTTCCTCGACCAGCTCGGCGTCGAGCTCGACGAGCGCGGCAACGTCAAACGCGACAAGAACTACCACACCTCCGTCGAGGGCGTCTTCGCCTGCGGCGACGCCGGCCGCGGCCAGTCCCTCATCGTCTGGGCCATCGCCGAAGGCCGCTCCTGCGCCAACGGCGTGGACACCCACCTCACCGGCTCCTCCACCCTCCCCACCCCCATCCCCCCCACCGCCCGCCCCCTCACCGTCTGACCGCCGCTCCGGACACGGGCCTGACAAGATCCGTGTCCGGAGTGGGGTGTACGGATAGGTTGGGGGTGTGGGACCGAGGTTGGTGACGAGGAGACGGGTCCGCGCGGTGGCGCCGTGGGGCGGGCTGGTCGTGTTGTGGCTGGTGGTGACGCTGGCGGTGGGGTTGTTCGGGTTCTCGAACGACTCCGAGCGGGTGACGATCGGCGCGCACGCGGCGACGGTGTCGCCGACGTTCGACGGGCACGCGACGCTGGATCTGGGCGCGGTGCTGCCGCGGCTGCGGATCCCGGCCGACACGCCGGGCGGGCTGGGCGTGAACATCGACGTCCAGGAGACGGACGCCGAGAACCTGACCGAGCTGCTGAACCGGGACGCGCTGATCGCCTCCCAGCCCGACGGTGAGATCGCCCGGATCCGCCAGGTGATCGAGGAGATGGCGATCGACAACGCCGTCGCCGGCGCGGGCACCGGCCTGCTCGTGGTCGTGCTGGTGGCGACGCTCTGGACGTCGCTCGGACGCCGGCGCCGCCGCGAGCTGTGGGAGCTGGTGCACACCCACGAACGCCGTTTCGAGCACCGGGCGGTCGTCGTCCTGGTGGCGATGCTGATCACGATCGGCTCGATCTTCGGCCCGGCCCGGATGCGCTCGGCCGACGTCGCGCCGACCGAGTGGCGCCCGCTCGGCCAGCTGCTGCCGGACCTGTCGCTCGACCCGCGGCTGCAGTCGGTCCAGGTGGCGTCGGGGTTCTCCACGACCGGCGGCGTCGGGATCATCAAGACCGCGATCGAGACCTACGAGCGGTCGACCGAGTTCTACGGCAAGCTCCGCGACCAGGTCCCCAAGGTCGGCGGCCGGATCCACCAGGCCACCGAGGGCGAGACGGTCGCGCTGCTCGTGTCCGACCGGCACGACAACATCGGGATGGACCCGGTCGCGGCGGAGGTCGCGAAGGTGGCCGGGGCCAAGGTGCTGATCGACGCGGGCGACGACTCGTCGTCCGGCCAGGCGTGGGAGGTGTTCAGCATCCACTCGCTGCGGGAGCACTTCAAGGACCTCAAAGTGGTCGCCGTCGCCGGGAACCACGACGCCGGCGGTCATATCGAGGGCGCCATGCGGAAGAACGGCTTCACCGTCCTGGACTCCGAACCGGTCGAGGTCGAGGGCATCCGCTTCCTCGGCGACAGCGACCCGACCCGGACCGGCCTCGGCAGCGCCGACAGCCCCGGCGACGAGACGATCGCCGAGCAGTCCGCCCGGCTGGCCGACGTCGCCTGCGAGCAGCCCGACGACGAGCGGATCTCGACGATGGTCGTGCACGACCCCTCGTCGTACGCCGACACCGCCGCCCGCGGCTGCGCGACGCTGCTGCTGTCGGGGCACCTGCACCGCCAGGTCGGTCCGGACCACAAGGTGGTCGACGGGCGCGCCGTGACGACGTACACGAACGGGACGACCGGGGGAGCGGCGTACGCGTTCGCGCTCGGCTACACGCTGCGGCGGCCGGGCGAGATGACGCTGATCACCTATACCGGTGGCAAGCCGATCGGCCTGCAGACGGTCAGCGCCGGGCTGGCCGGCGACATCACCGTCGGGGCCTACACCCCCTTGCCTTCCTGACGAAACAGCCTCCGCGGCCACCTGTCATCAGGAGTTAGCCGTCCAGTAATGGGGGTGGACCAGCAACCGAGTGGTCTTGTAGGAGTAGGGTTTTGTGACGTGCGTCGCGCAAAGATCGTTTGTACGCTTGGCCCGGCTACGGCCGCCCCCGAGCGCATCCTGGAACTCGTCCAAGCCGGTATGGACGTGGCTCGTCTCAACCTGAGCCACGGAGCCCATGCCGAGCACGAGCGGATCTATCAGCGGATCCGCACCGCCGCCGCGGAGACCGGCAAGAACGTCGGCATCCTCGTCGACCTGCAGGGTCCGAAGATCCGGCTGGCCGAGTTCGCCGAGGGGAAGGTCACGCTGACCTACGGCGAGCGCTTCACCATCACCACCCGGGAGGTCCCCGGTGACGTGACGATCTGCGGGACGACGTACGACGGCCTGCCCGGCGACGTGAACGCCGGCGATCAGCTGCTGATCGACGACGGCCGGATCGCGCTGGTCGCCGAGGAGGTGACCGAGACCGACGTGATCTGCCGGGTCACCGTCGGCGGCCCGGTCTCCAACCACAAGGGCATCAACCTGCCCGGCGTCTCGGTCAGCGTCCCCGCGCTGTCGGAGAAGGACGCCGAGGACCTGCGCTGGGCGCTGCACCTGCCGGCCGACATGATCGCGCTGTCGTTCGTGCGGGACGCGGCCGACATCCAGCTGGTGCACAAGATCATGGACGAGGAGGGCCTGCGGGTCCCGGTGATCGCCAAGATCGAGAAGCCGCAGGCGGTCGCCAACCTGGACGAGATCATCGAGGCCTTCGACGGGTTCATGGTCGCCCGCGGCGACCTCGGCGTCGAGCTCCCGCTGGAGGAGGTGCCGATCGTCCAGAAGCTGATCATCGACCAGGCCCGCCTGAACGCGAAGCCGGTCATCGTCGCCACCCAGATGCTGGAGTCGATGATCTCCGCGCCGCGGCCGACCCGGGCCGAGGCCTCCGACGTCGCGAACGCCGTCCTGGACGGCGCCGACGCGGTGATGCTGTCCGGTGAGACCAGCGTCGGCCGCTTCCCGATCGAGACCGTCAAGACGATGGCCCGGATCGTGGAGTCCACCGAGGACCACGGCCTGTCCCGGGTCAAGGAGATCGAGTGGGAGCCGCGCACCAAGGGCGGCGTCATCGCCCGCGCGGCCGCCGACGTCGCCGAGCGCCTCGACGCCAAGCTCCTGGTCGCCTTCACCCAGTCCGGTGACACCGCACTCCGCCTGGCCCGCTACCGCACCGAGATCCCGGTCCTGGCCTTCACCCCCGTCCCCTCGGTCTCCTCCTGGCTCTCGGTCGTCTGGGGTATCGAGACCCACATCGTCCCCACCGTCGACCACACCGACGAGATGGTCCGCCAGGTCGACCAGCGCCTCCTCGAACTCGGCACCCTCAACCGCGGCGACCTCGTCGTCATCGTCGCCGGCTCCCCGCCCTCCATCCCCGGCTCCACCAACGCCCTCCGCGTCCACCGCATCGGCGACGCCATCCAAGGCATCGCCCCCGCCTACCGAACCCCCAACCCGTAAGCACGACTACGAAGGCGGGCAGTTGACCAACTGCCCGCCTTCGTCATGTCCTGGGCCCAACGAACCCGTCGAGCCGCGTCGGAGCGATTCGGGGCATCAGGCAACGATCTCGTGTTTCGAGGGGCCCTGCCGGGAGAGCGCGCGGGACGGCGCGGCGTGCGGGGGACGACGCTCGCAGATGGCGTCGACAGCTCTTGTGCCCTGGGTGGGATTCGAACCCACACTGTATCGCGTTTGAGGCGACTCTCTCTGCCGTTGGAGTACCAGGGCCGACGGAGGAAAATCCTAGCTCATCGCGAACGGCTCTCCGTGCATCGGGCCGGGTGGGGGCTCGATACAGTGGGCCTTGTGACTGCTAAGCGTGTGGTGATCGCTGAGGACGAGGCTTTGATCCGGATGGATCTGGCCGAGATGCTGGCGGAGGAGGGGTACGACGTTGTCGGGCAGGCGGGGGACGGGGAGGAGGCGATCCGGCTGGCGACGGAGTTCCGGCCGGATCTGGTGATCCTGGATGTGAAGATGCCGAAGCTGGACGGGTTGAGCGCGGCGGAGAAGATCGCGGGGGAGCGGATCGCGCCGGTGCTGATGCTGACGGCGTTCTCGCAGCGGGAGCTGGTGGAGCGGGCCCGGGACGCGGGGGCGATGGCGTATCTGGTGAAGCCGTTCTCGAAGGCGGATCTGCTGCCGGCGATCGAGATCGCGGCGTCGCGGTACGTCGAGCTGGCGGAGCTGGAGCGTGAGGTCGCGGATCTGGCGGAGCGGCTGGAGACGCGCAAGCTGGTGGATCGCGCGAAGTCGGTGCTGCAGACGAAGTTCGGGCTGTCCGAGCCGGACTCGTTCCGGTGGATCCAGAAGACCGCGATGGACAAGCGGGTGTCGATGCGGCAGGTGGCCGAGCTGGTCGTCGACGAGGCCGGCAGCTGACCGGCGTACCACAATCTGCCTGACGCGTCAGTCGTTGCTAGAGGCCCCGATGTCGGCCGGACGGCGGCCGCCGGGCCGGGTGGGGGCACATTGTCACCCGACGGTGATATGACGTGGGAATCTGTCACGCACCGTGCCCAAATGTCGCAGCGACCGCCGCCTTTCGCTCACGCAGGAAAACCGCGTCCTGACCCTGTGTCATCAAGCCGGTGATAGGACAGGTCTCAGGATGCAAGACGACCCTTACAGCGGTAACGACCTCACAACACAGCTCATGCGCTGTTCGCTTGGAACCTGTCCAGGGCCTAACCTGCCGGTGCTCGCGGCAATCGCGGGGGTCCGGGAATCGGCCGGACTATCCAGACATGGGAGGAACAGTGCACCAGCGTTCCGTAGTAAGGGTCGGCGCGTCGCTGATCGCTGCGTCGTTGGCCCTGACTGCCTGCGGTTCACGCAGCGGCGACGAGGGCGGGGGCGGGTCTGGCGCGACCAAGACCGCCAAGATCGGCATCATCGCCCCGCTGTCGGGTGACCTGTCGGCGCTGGGTCTCGGCATCCAGCACTCGGTCGAGCTGGCCATCAAGCAGGCCAACGACACCAACGCGATTCCGGGCTGGAAGCTCGAGGCCGTCGCGAAGGACGACGAGGGCAAGACCGAGCCGGGCAAGAACGCCGCCACCGCGCTCGCCGGTGACCCCGACGTGATCGGCGTCGTCGGCACGCTGAACACCAGCGTCGCCCAGCAGGTGCAGCCGGTGCTCGCGCCGAAGAACATCGTCCAGGTCTCGCCGGCCAACACCGGCCCCGGCCTGACCCAGGGCGCGGACTGGCAGGCCAACCCCAAGCGGCCGTACGCCAACTACTTCCGCACCTGCACGACGGACGCCGTCCAGGGCCCGTTCGCGGCGCGCTACCTGTTCGAGACCGCGAAGATCACCAAGGTCGCGACGATCCACGACAAGAAGGCCTATGGCCAGGGTCTGGTCGGCACCTTCACCGACGAGTTCAAGAAGCTCGGCGGCGAGGTCGTGGCCGCGCAGACGGTGAACCCGGACGACTCGAACTACCAGGCCGTCATCTCGGCGATCAAGCCGTCGGCCCCGCAGGCCGTGTACTACGGCGGCGAGTACCCGCAGGCCGGGCCGCTGTCGCAGCAGATGAAGGCCGGCGGCCTGAACGTCCCGCTGATGGGCGGCGACGGCATCAAGGACCCGAAGTTCATCACGCTGGCCGGTAAGACCGCCGCGGGTGACCTGTCGACGTCCGTCGGCGCGCCGACCGACTCGACCGAGGCCGGCAAGAAGTTCCTGGCCGACTACAAGACGGCCGGCTTCAAGGAGGACTCCGCGGCCTACGGCGGTTACTCCTACGACGCCGCCAACGCGATCATCAACGCCCTGAAGACGTCCCTGAAGGACGCCAAGGACGTCGAGTCCGCGCGGCAGGCCACGATCGATGCCGTCGGCAAGGTCGCCTTCGACGGCGTCACCGGCAAGGTCGGGTTCGACCAGTACGGCGACAGCACCTCCAAGGTGCTGACCGTCTACAAGGCCGAAGGCGCCGACTGGGCCACGGTCGAGACCAAGGCGTTCGAGACCAAGTAAGCAAGTCGACCTCATGTCTCGGGGGTGGGAGCGATCCTCCCGCCCCCGTGGCATGTCGGAACCGAGGTAGTAGGGAGGTCGACGTGGATCAGTTCTTCCAGCAGCTCGTGAACGGGCTGACGCTGGGATCGCTGTATGCCCTGATCGCAGTCGGGTACACCGTCGTCTACGGCATCGTGCAACTCATCAACTTCGCCCACGGCGAGGTGTTCATGATCGGCGCGTTCGGCGCGCTGACGACATATCTGTTGTTCTTCGACGGCAAGACCGCGGTGTGGATCCTGCCGGTGATGATTCTCGGCGCGATGCTCGCGTCGGTCGGCACCGCGGTGCTGATGGAACGTGTCGCGTATCGTCCCCTGCGGAACGCGCCACGGCTGGCTCCGCTGATCACCGCGATCGGTATCTCGGTGTTCCTGCAGGAGTTCATCCGGCTGATGTACGACCAGCCCGCGTGGACCGTGGCGGTCTTCGCCGGTCTCGCGATCGCGGTCGGGTACTTCGTCGGTCAGCTGCCCGAGCGGCTGAACCTGGACCACCCGGTGTCGAAGTGGTACGACCGGGCGCCCCTGCTCGGGGCCGGTGTCGGCGCGGTGCTGCTGTGGACCGTCGTCCGGCTGATCGCCCGTGAAGTCACCGTCGCGCTGGTCCCGGCGGTGATCGTCGGCGGCGCGCTGGTCGGCGCCGTGGTCGGTTACCTGCTGTCGATCGGCGCCCGCAAGCAGGCCCGGACGACGACGTCCCCGAAGGCGATCGTCCTGGCGGCTGCCAGCGCGGCCGTGGCGGCCGAGCTCGGCTGGGTGATCTTCAAGGTGCTGCTGACCAGCATCGAGTGGCCCACCGCCAAGCAGCGCATCCCGTTCCCGCAGATCGATGTGGTGACCGGCTCGGCGCTGACCGTCGGCGGCGTCACCATCCAGCGGTCCGCGGTCTTCACGATGGCGGCGCTGGCGCTCTGCGCGATCCTGCTCTGGTTCTTCATCAACCGGACCCGGATCGGCCGCGGTATGCAGGCCGTGTCGCAGGACCCGGACACCGCCCGCCTGATGGGTATCAACGTGGACCGGATCATCGTCGTGGCGTTCGCGCTCGGCGCTGTACTCGCTGCGATCGCAGGTGTATCGCAGGGACTGCAGAACAACAACATCGAGTTCCGGATGGGCTTCCTGGCCGGTCTGAAGGCGTTCACCGCCGCGGTGCTCGGTGGTATCGGCAACATCTACGGCGCGGTCGTCGGCGGTCTCGTCCTCGGTGTCGTCGAGGCGATGGCCACGCAGTACATTCCGGGGCAGTTC
Organism: Kribbella sp. NPDC104218; assembly: GCF_055584105.1. NCBI lineage: Bacteria > Bacillati > Actinomycetota > Actinomycetes > Propionibacteriales > Kribbellaceae > Kribbella > Kribbella sp. NPDC104218. The sequence goes on along the minus strand of NZ_JBVJMQ010000002.1, from coordinate 42,057 downwards.
GGCGGTAGCACCTGGAAGGACGCCTGGGCGTTCGTCATTCTGATTCTGGTTCTGGTGTTCAGGCCGCAGGGCCTGCTCGGCGCGAGGGTGGTGGACCGCGCATGACGGATGTGCAGACCGAAACCGCGGCGGCGGAAGTTCCCGCCGCCCCGAAGGCCAAGCCGTTCGCCTGGCCGGTCGGCCTGGTCGGCGTGGCTCTGGTCGTGATCGGCTCGTTCCTGTCCTGGAGCTACGACGGCACGATCCTGAACAACCTGTCGATCAACTTCTACCCCGGTGGCCTGCAGATCCTGGCGATCGTGGTCGCCGTGATCGCGCTGGTCGTGCTGTTCATCGAGCAGGGCCCGCTGGCCTGGCTGGGCGAGTGGCTGGACGCGACCCTGGGCCTGCGGGTCCTCGGGACCGGCCTGTCGCTCTACATGGCGCTGGTCCTGGTCGCGATCTCGGTCGAGTCCGACGGGCTGATCAACGTCAACCCCGGCGGTTACGTCTCGCTGGTGGGTGCGCTGCTGCTCGCGGTCTCGGGCTGGAGCCTGCCGCTGCGCCCGCAGCTGCGGAACCTGGCCGAGGCCCGGACGCCGGCCTGGCTGGAGATCCTGGCCATCGCCGTCCTGATGGCGGCGCTGCTGTTCGTCGCGGCGTACGCGCTCGGCCTGGAGGACGCCTGGTCGTTCATCCTCTGCCTGCTGTTCGTCGGGACCGTCGCCACCGCGCTGTTCCGCACCGGCGCGATGTCGTGGGTGGGCCAGTCGGGTCAGCGGCACCGCAAGGTGCTGACGCTGGCGTCGTTCGCGGTGGCGTTCCTGTTCCCGTTCACCCAGAACGGGTCGGACGCGAACATGTCGATCGCGACCGCGGTGCTGGTCTTCGGCGCGACCGCGATGGGTCTGAACATCGTGGTCGGTCTGGCCGGTCTGCTCGACCTCGGGTACATCGCGTTCCTGGGTTCGGGCGCGTACGTCGCGGCGACGCTGTCGACGTCGGCGTTCGCGACGATCGGCTGGAAGCCGCCGTTCCTGGTGGTCGTCCTGGTCGGCGCCTGCGTGGCCGCCGTCCTGGGCCTCATCATCGGTTCGCCGACGCTGCGGGTCTCGGGTGACTACCTGGCCATCGTGACGCTGGGCTTCGGTGAGATCTTCCGGTTCGCGATGTTCAACCTGGACGGGAACAACGGCCCGAACCTGACCAACGGCCCGAACGGTATCCCCGGCATCCCCGACCTGGAGGTGTTCGGCTTCAACTTCGGCGTCGCGCACCACCCGTTCGGGATCGAGCTCGGCCGGTTCTCGAACTACTACTTCCTGCTGCTGATCCTGATCGGCGGCGTCATCCTCGCGTTCACCCGGCTGAACAACAGCCGGATCGGCCGCGGCTGGGTGGCGATCCGGGAGGACGAGAAGGCCGCCGAAGCGATGGGCGTGAACGTCTTCGGGCTGAAGCTGCTCGCGTTCGCGGTCGGCGCCTTCCTGGCCGGTCTGGCCGGCACCATCAAGGCCCACCAGGACGGCGCGGTCAGCCCGGACCAGTACATCTTCCTGGAGTCGGCGTTCCTGCTGGCCGCGATCGTGCTCGGCGGTATGGGCACCATCGCGGGCGTGCTGCTCGGCGCGACGATCCTGAAGCTGCTGCCGGAGAAGCTGCGGTTCTTCTCGGAGTACCGGCTGCTGCTGTTCGGCGTCCTGCTGGTGCTGATGATGCGCTTCCGGCCCGAGGGCCTGGTGGCGAGTCGCCGGCGGCAGCTCGAGTTCCACGAAGAGGACGAGGAGCTGGCCGAAGCGGTCGAACACAAGCTCCTGGTCGAGGAGGCCAAATGACCGTCACGGACACGACGCCGGCGCCGGCCCACCAGGTCGGCGGCCCGATTCTCGAGGCCTCCGGCGTGACGATGCGGTTCGGCGGCCTGGTCGCGGTCAACGATGTCAACCTGACCGTTCGCGAGGGTGAGATCGTCGGTCTGATCGGCCCGAACGGCGCCGGGAAGACGACGTTCTTCAACTGCCTGACCGGGCTCTACAAGCCGACCAGCGGGCAGGTCCGGTTCGCCGGGACGCCGCTGCCGCCGAAGCCGCGCGCCGTGGTGAAGGCGGGGATGGCCCGGACGTTCCAGAACATCCGGCTGTTCGCGAACATGACCGCGCTGGAGAACGTGATGGTCGGCCGCTACTGCCGGACCAGCGCGGGCGCGCTCACCTCGGTCCTGCACGGCCCGAAGTTCCGCCGCGAGGAGCACGAGACCCGGGTCCGCGCCCAGGAGCTGCTGAACTTCGTCGGCCTGGGCCGCTCGACCGAGCACCTGGCCCGGAACATGCCGTACGGCGACCAGCGCCGGCTCGAGATCGCGCGGGCGCTGGCCACCGACCCGAAGCTCATCCTGCTGGACGAGCCGACGGCCGGTATGAACCCGCAGGAGACCAAGCAGGCGATGGACCTGATCTTCAAGATCCGGGACTCCGGCCTGTCGGTCGTGGTGATCGAGCACGACATGCGGTTCATCTTCAACCTCTGCGACCGGGTGCTGTGCCTGGTCCGCGGCGAGGCCCTGATCGAGGGCACGCCGGGTGAGGTGCAGTCCGACCCGCGCGTCATCGAGGCCTACATCGGCACCGGTGAGGGCGACGACGACGACGAGGACGACCGTCCGCAGGACGTCACCGAGGAGGCGAAGTCATGACGGACAGCACCGAGGACAAGCCGCTGACCGCGATGCTCGAGGTCCGCGACCTGGAAGTTGCCTACGGCAAGATCGTCGCGGTGAAGAAGATCAGCTTCAGCGTGGAGCAGGGGCAGGTGGTGTCGCTGATCGGCACCAACGGCGCCGGTAAGACCACCACGCTGCGGACGATCTCCGGGCTGCTGCGGCCGAGTAACGGCGAGATCTGGTTCCAGGGCGAGCGGATCGACCACGTCCAGGCCCACGACATCGTGGCCCGCGGGCTGGCGCACTCTCCCGAGGGCCGGCGGATCTTCCCGAAGCTGACCGTCGAGGAGAACCTGCTGCTCGGCGCGTTCGCCCGCCGCGACCCGGCCGGTGTCCGCACCGACCTGGACTCGGCGTACGACCTGTTCCCGATCCTGGGGGAGCGGCGCAAGCAGCCGGCCGGTACCTTCTCCGGCGGCGAGCAGCAGATGCTGGCGATGGGCCGGGCGATGATGAGCCGGCCCAAGCTGATGATGCTGGACGAGCCGTCGATGGGTCTGTCGCCGATCATGATGAAGCGGATCATGTCGACGGTGACCGAGCTGCAGAAGCAGGGCACGACGATCCTGCTGGTCGAGCAGAACGCGCAGGCCGCCCTGAAGCGGGCGGACTACGGCTACGTGCTGGAGGTCGGGCAGATCAAGCTGTCCGGCACCGGGCGTGAGCTCCTGGTCAACGACGAGGTGCGTAAGGCCTACCTCGGCGAGGACTGACGTTGCCTACCCTCCTCGTTCAGCTGCGGAACACGATCAGCAGCTGAACGAGGAGGGGCGCCACGATCAACGCCGGCAACATGTCGGCGACCGCGATCTGCTTGAGTTTCAGCAGCCGCAGCGCGACCCCGATCAGCATCACGCCGCCGGTCGCGCCCAGCGCCGTCACGTGCGCCTCCGGCAGGACGTCGCCCAGTACCGCGCCGACCGCCGTCATCAGCCCCTGGACGACCAGGACGACGAGCGCGGACGCCGCCACTCCCCAGCCCAGCGACGCGGCGAACGCGATCGAGGCGAAGCCGTCCAGGACGGCTTTCAGGAACAGCTGGTCCGCGCCCCGGCCGAGCCCGTCGGACAGCGCGCCGAGGAAGGTCAGCGGCCCGACGCAGAACACCATCGACGCGGTCACGAACCCCTCGACGAACGTGCTCTCGCCGTCCCCGCGGGTGAAGCGGTGCTGGATCCAGGCGCCGAACCCCTCCAGCCGCTGCTCGATCTTCAGCAGCGAGCCGGTGATCCCGCCGATCAGCATCGCGCCGAGCACGATCAGCACCGGCGCGCTCGGGCCGACGGCGTCGCTGAGCGCCTTCGAACCCACGGTGAGTGCCGACGTGATCGCGATCAGCAGCGTGACGAGGCCGAGTGCGTCCGTGACCAGATCGCGGGTCCGGTGACTCAGCCGGTGCCCCACGAGCACACCGAGTACCGAGCCGACCAGAACCGTTGCGACGTTGACGACGGTACCGATTCCGATGAACAAACGAGGTCTCCGCTCCGACTCCTGGGCGCAGCTTTGCAAGTGACCCCGGAGGGCCTACTGTTGCGCGGGGACGAGAGTATCCGGCTCGTCTCGTTCACCTCGGGGGTGGACCAGATCCTGGAGGTCGCCGTGGCAGCAGCCATCGAGGTGCGGGACGCCCAGCGCGGTGACGCCGGCGCCCTGGTCGCGCTGTGGCGCGAGCTGACCACGATCGGCTCCGGGCATTCGTCCCGGCTGCCCGCGGCGCCGTCGGTGGCCGCCGCCGAGGTTGCCGTCGGCAAACATCTGGCCGACCCGAGCGGCCGGCTGCTGGTCGGTGAGCTGGACGGCGCCGTCCACGCGATGGCCTACCTGCGCCGGACGGCGATCAGCCCGCTGCACGACGACACCACCGTCACGATCGAGTACCTGCACGTCAGCGAGGCCGCCCGGCGGCACGGCCTGGGCAAGGCGCTGATCGCCGAGGCGGTGGCCTGGGCCGAGCACGAGAAGTGCCCGCACCTGGCCGCCGTCGCGCCCGCGGTCGCCCGCGAGGCGAACCGGTTCCTGGCCCGGCTCGGCCTCGGCCAGGCCGGCATCCTGCGGTTCGCGAACACGCACACCGTCGCCCGCCGGATGGCCGCCGAGCACGCGCCGAACCTGCTCGCCCTGCTGTCGTCGCGGCGCTCGGTGATCGCCCGCCGCGCCCAGCTGTCGCGGTCGCCGGCCGAGCCGGTCAGCTACCCGCCGGAGCCTGGATCAGCTGGCAGGTGATCCGCGCCGTGCAGACCCGCTTGTCGCGGTCGTCGGTGATCACGATCTCGTAGGACGTCGTCGTCCGGCCGAGGTAGATCGGCGTCGCGACGCCGGTGACGACGCCGTCGCGGACGGCGCGGTGGTGGGTCGCGTTGATGTCGACGCCGACCGCGACCTTCCCGTACGCCGCCGCGTGCAGCGCGGAGCCGATCGAGCCGAGGCTCTCGGCCAGCACACAGGACGCGCCGCCGTGCAGCAGGCCGTAGGGCTGCGTGTTGCCCTGGACCGGCATGGTCGCGACGACCCGCTCCGGCGCGGCCGCACTGACAACGATGCCCATGGACTGCAGCAGCGTGCCCTCGATGTTCATACCCGGCCCGAGGCCGTTCGGATCTGTCACAGCGGCAGACTACGCCCACGTCGGAAAGTGTCCCCGGGACCCACTAGAGTCGGTCCGTGGCTCCAGAAACCAACACCTCGACGATCACGAAAGACTCTGCGGCGGCAGGTTCCGGCCGGCCGCGGATCCTGCTGCTGGACGGGCACTCGCTGGCCTACCGGGCGTTCTACGCGCTGCCCGTGGAGAACTTCTCGACCAGTACCGGGCAGCACACCAACGCGGTGTACGGGTTCACCTCGATGCTGATCAACATGCTCCGCGACGAGCAGCCGACGCATGTCTGCGTCGCGTTCGACGTCTCCCGCAAGACCTTCCGCTCCGAGCAGTACGCGGAGTACAAGGCCGGCCGGTCGAAGTCGCCGGACGAGTTCAAGGGGCAGGTCTCGCTGGTCAAGGAGGTGCTGGAGGCGCTCCGCATCCCGACCACCGAGATCGACGGCTGGGAGGCCGACGACATCCTGGCGACGCTGGCCACGCAGGCCTCCGACCAGGGGTTCGAGGTGCTGATCAGCTCCGGCGACCGGGATTCGTTCCAGCTGGTCAACGAGAACATCACCGTGCTCTACCCCAAGCGCGGCGTCTCCGAGATCGCCCGGATGGATCCGGCCGCGGTCGAGGCGAAGTACGGCGTCCCGCCGCGCCTCTACCCTGATCTGGCCGCGCTGGTCGGTGAGAAGAGCGACAACCTGCCCGGCGTCCCGGGCGTGGGTGACAAGACGGCCGCCAAGTGGCTGAACCAGTTCGGCTCGCTGAACGACGTCGTCGACCGGGTGAACGAGATCAAGGGCAAGGCGGGGGAGTCGCTGCGCGAGCACCTGGCCGACGTGATCCGGAACCGCCAGATCAACGAGCTCGTCCGGGATCTGACGCTCGAAGTCTCGGTCGACGACCTGGTCCGCGTCCCGTGGGACCGCGAGCAGGTGCACACGCTGTTCGACAGCCTGGAGTTCCGGGTGCTGCGCGAGCGGCTGGTCGCCGAGCACGAGCAGGTCGACGAGACCGTCGACCACGGTTTCGAGCTGGACGGCGTCCAGCTGAAGCCGGGTGAGGTCGCGGCCTGGCTCGAGAAGCATGTGCACGCCGGTGAGCGGGTCGGCGTCGCCGTCCAGGGCAGCTGGGGCCGAGGGACGGGTGAGATCACCGGTCTGGCGCTGGCCAACACCTCCGGCGCGGCGGCCTGGTTCGACCCGACCGCGATGACCGCCGAGGATGCGGCCGCTTGGCAGGCCTGGCTGGCCGATCCGAAACAGCCGAAGGCGTTGCATGACGCGAAGGGCCCGCTGCTCGGCTTCCTGGAGAGCGGCTGGTCGCTGGCCGGCCTCAGCTCGGACACCCAGCTGAGCGCGTATCTGGTCCGTCCGGACCAGCGGTCCTACGATCTGGCCGATCTGACCGTCCGCTACCTCAAGCGCGAGCTCCGCACCGAAGAGGTGGAGAACGGCCAGCTCAGCTTCGACGACGTCGAGGGCGGCCCGGCCGCGGATCACACGATGCTGCGCGCCCGCGCGATCGCTGATCTGGCCGACACGCTGGACGCCGAGCTCGAGAAGCAGGCCGGGACGGCGCTGCTCGCCGACGTCGAGCTGCCGCTGATCGATGTCATCGCCGGCCTCGAGCGGGACGGCATCGCCGTCGACCGCGGCTACCTGGAGGAGCTGGAGGAGCGGTTCGCGACCGGCGTCCGCGAGGCCGCCGCCTCGGCGTACGAGGTGATCGGCAAGGAGATCAACCTCGGCTCGCCCAAGCAGCTGCAGGTGGTGCTGTTCGACGAGCTGCAGATGCCGAAGACCAAGCGGACCAAGACCGGGTACACGACCGACGCCGACTCGCTGCAGGCGCTGTTCGAGAAGACCGAGCACCCGTTCCTGGCCTACCTGCTCGCGCACCGCGACGCGACCCGGCTGCGGCAGACCGTCGAGGGCCTGCTGAAGACGATCAGCCCCCGCGACGCCCGCATCCACACCACCTTCAACCAGACGATCGCGGCCACCGGGCGGCTCAGCTCCACCGACCCGAACCTGCAGAACATCCCGATCCGGACGGAGGAGGGCCGCCGGATCCGGCAGGCCTTCGTGGTCGGCGAGGGCTACGAGTCGCTGATGTCGGCCGACTACAGCCAGATCGAGATGCGGATCATGGCGCACGTCTCCAAGGACGCGGGCCTGATCGACGCCTTCAACTCCGGGATGGACTTCCACTCGGTGACGGCGTCCCGGGTCTTCCAGGTGGAGCCGGGTGAGGTCTCGACCGAGCAGCGGGCCAAGATCAAGGCGATGAACTACGGCCTGGCCTACGGGTTGTCGGCCTACGGCCTGAGCCAGCAGCTGAAGATCGGCGTCGACGAGGCCAAGGGCCTGATGGACGAGTACTTCGAGGGCTTCGGCGGCGTCCGCGACTACCTGCGCAGCATCGTCCTCGAGGCCGGCAAGAGCGGCTACACCGAGACCATCCTCGGCCGCCGCCGCTACCTGCCCGACCTGACCAGCGACAACCGCCAGCGCCGCGAGATGGCCGAACGCATGGCCCTCAACGCCCCCATCCAGGGCTCCGCCGCCGACGTCATCAAAATGGCCATGCTCAAGGTCGACACCTCCCTCAAGTCGGCCGGCCTGCAGTCCCGGATGCTCCTCCAGGTCCACGACGAGCTCGTCTTCGAGGTCGCGCCCGGCGAGCGCGAAGCCCTCGAGACCCTGGTCCGCCGCGACATGGGCGCCGCCGTCGCCATGGACGTCCCCCTCGACGTCTCCGTCGGCGTCGGCCGCACCTGGCACGAAGCCGCCCACTAGCCCGGGCCAACGCCGTCCCGACGAGCGCCGACTGCTACCCGCGGTCGGCGCTCGTCACGTAGTAGGGCTGGGCGGCGGGGGAGAGGGCGCGGTCGATCAGGCGGTGTTCTTCGGGGCGGAGTGGGGGGAGGGCGTCGAGGGGCCACCAGCGGACGTCGAGGGACTCGTCGTCGTTGACGCGGGCGGTGGTGGTGAGGGGGCGGCAGCGGAAGGCTAGGTCGAGGAACTGGACCTGGTCGCCGTTGGGGTAGGCGGCGGGCGGGAAGGTTTCGACGCCGATCAGGCGCTCGACCTCGGCGTCCACGGCGGTCTCCTCGTGGATCTCGCGGACCAGGGCAACGGCGGGTTGTTCGCCGGGCTCGAGGATGCCGCCGATCAGGGCCCAGCGGCCGGTGTCGGCGCGCTGGACGAGCAGGATCCGGTTGGCGTCGTCCAGCACGATGCCGGTCAGTCCGGTCAGCCAGAGCAGGTCGTGGCCGACCTTCTCGCGGAGCTCGAGGATGAACTTCGGGGTCGTCATAGCACGACACTATCCACCGGGGGTGCTTACTTTAAGGTGAAAAATAACCGCGCTGAGTGATCCTACCTCTTCCGCGCTGAAACGTTATCTGCCATCCTCGCCTCCAACTGATCAGAGATCCTATCGGATATCGGGAGGCGGGATGCGCGCACAGACCGGACCAGGATCGGTACGACGGCGGACCTTCCTCGCGGGTGCGGCCGGGGCGGCCGCGGTTGGCGGGACCGGGTTGCTGAGCGGCTGCGGCTCGAACGCCGCCGAGGCCGGGGCGGCGCCGGAGAGCCTGACCCAGCCGGTGGCCGAGCTCGGACCGCTGAAGAGCGGCGTCAACTATCCGCCCGGCTACATCGGGCCGAAGGCGCGCCGGCAGCAGACGATCGTCACCGAACCGGTCACGTTCACGGTGGTGGTCCCGCAGAGCCTGGTGGTCGGCGACTGGGCCAAGAACGAGTTCACCCGCTGGATGGAGCAGCAGACCGGCATCCGGATCCAGTGGCGGCAGGTGGCCGGCAAGGGTAACGACGCCGAGACGATGACGAAGGTCAACGCGATGATGGCCGCGGGCGACATCCCGGACGCCTTCCTCGGCATCACCTTCACCCGCTCCCAGCTCTACCTGTACGGCGCGCAGAACCTCTTCGTCGACCTGAATCCGTACCTCGAGCGGTACGCGCCGAACCTGCGGCAGCTGATGAAGGACTACCCGCAGGCGCGCAAGCTGATGGTGTCGCCGGACAGGGGCATCTACAGCTTCCCCGACCTGAACGACTGCTACCACTGCCGCGCCTCGAACGGCCGTGCGTTGCTGAACACCGAGTGGCTGCGCAAGGTCGGGCTCGCGATGCCGACCACGACCGACGAGTTCCGCGAGGTGCTGACCGCGTTCAAGAAGGCCGATCTGGCCGGTGGCGGGAAGACGATCCCGTTCGGCGGCTACAAGGACGCGCCGCTGGACACCTTCTTCATGAACTCGTTCCTCTACAACGCCGGTGAGCCGTGGCTGGCCGTCGAGGACGGCAAGGTCCGGGCGAACTACGTCCAGGACGAGTGGCGCGAGGGGCTCCGATACCTGCGCGGCCTGTACGCCGACGGCTTGCTCGCGAAGGACATCTTCACCGCGAACGAGGACCAGATCAAACGGTACGGCGACAACCCGGCCGGCCCGATCCTCGGCGGCGCGCGGGTCTACTACTGGGGCACGCTGATGACACTGGACCTCGTCGATCCGAAGGCGCGCTGGCACGAGTACGCGACGATGCAGCCGCTGAAGGGACCGAACGGCGTCCAGGTCGCGCCGTGGGACTACCTGAAGGTCGGCCTCGAGGTGTCGACGCTCGTCGTCACCCGCAAGTGCAGACGGCCCGACCTGCTGACCCGCTGGGCCGATTTCCAGCTCGACCTCGAAGTGATCCTGCGCTCGTACGCCGGGCCGGACTTCCGCTGGTCGGTCAAGGGCGACAAGGGCATCAACGGCAAACAGTCCCTCTACGGCATGGAGTCGTGGAACACCGACGAGACCAAGGGCAAGACCTGGGACCAGTACGGCGTCATGTACCGATCGGGCGACTTCCGGCTGTCCGAGCGGGTCGACCCGAAGAAGCCGACCTTCGAGTCGCCGTTGTACGAGCAGACCCGGGACGCGCTGTACCCGTACCGGCAGCCGCTGGAGGAGCAGTTCCCGCCGGTGACGCTGGAGGCCGACCAGGCCGCGCTGGACGCCGAGATCGGGCTGAACCTGAAGACCGAGGTGACCGGCGCGATGGCCAAGTTCGTCACCGGGCGGCTCGACCCGAACGACGACGGGCAGTGGAACGAGTACAAGGACCGGATCAACCAGATCGGGTTGCAGCCCTACCTCGAGATCCAGCAGGCCGCCTACGAGACCTACCAGGGGTGATGCGCATGGCCACCGCCACCAGCAGTCCGCCGGGGACGCCGGCTCCGGTCCGGGAGACCCGCTCCGACCGGATCGTGATGATCTGCAACTACACCGCGCTCGGCCTGTTCACGCTGGCCGTGCTCTACCCGCTGGTGTACGTCGTCAGCGCGTCGCTGAGCGATCCGAAGAACGTCGTCTCGGGCAAGGTCTGGCTGTGGCCGGTCGGCTTGAGCGTCGAGGCCTTCAAGGCCATCTTCGACTACGACTCGATCGTCAGCGGCTTCTCGAACTCGATCCTGTACGCCGTCGGCGGCGCGCTGCTCGCGACCGCGCTGACCCTGCTGGCGGCGTACCCGCTGTCCCGCAAGGGGCTGCCGGGCAAGGGCCTGATCATGGCGCTGTTCGTGTTCACGATGATGTTCTCCGGCGGCCTGATCCCGACGTACCTGGTGGTCGATCGGCTCGGGCTGCTGAACTCGCGCTGGGCGATCGTGCTGCCGGCCGCGCTCGCGGTCTGGAACATGATCATCACCCGGACGTTCTTCCAGTCCACGATCCCCGAGGAGCTGGTCGAGGCCGCGAAGGTCGACGGCTGTACCGACTTCGGCTTCTTCTGGCGGATCGTGCTGCCGCTGAGCAAACCGATCATCGCGGTGAACATGCTGTTCTACGCCGTCGCGCAGTGGAACTCGTGGTTCAGCGCGCTGATCTACCTGACCAACGAGCATCTGTTCCCACTCCAGCTGGTGCTCCGCCAAATCCTGATCCAGAACCAGTTCGACCCCTCCCAGGTCCGCGACACCGCGGAGCTGATCCGGATGAAGGAGCTGCAGGAGCAGCTGAAGTTCTCGCTGATCGTGATCGCGACCGTTCCGCCACTGCTGATCTACCCCTTCGTGCAGAAGCACTTCGTCAAGGGGGCCATGGTCGGCTCGTTGAAGGGCTGATAAATGGAGCTGCGTACTCGCATTGCACGGAACTGGCAGCTCTACGCGATGCTCGCCGTCCCGCTGGTCTGGCTGGCGATCTTCGCCTACTGGCCGATGTACGGCGCGATCATCGCGTTCAAGGACTACAACGTCGTCGACGGCATCCTCGGCAGCCGCTGGGTCGGCTTCAAACACTTCGAGCGGTTCGTCGAGTCCTACCAGTTCTGGCGGCTGCTGAAGAACACGCTGATCCTGCACGTCTACGAGCTGCTCGCGACGTTCTGGCTGCCGATCCTGCTCGCGCTCGGGCTGAACATGGCCCGCCGGCGCTGGTACCGGCGGTCGGTGCAGCTGATCACCTACGCGCCGCACTTCATCTCGACGGTCGTCGTGGTCGGTCTGATCGTGGTCATCGTCGACCCGAACAGCGGCGTCCTGAACCAGTTCCTCGCGCTGCTCGGCATCGGGCCGATCGACGTCCTGAGCAACCCGGACTACTTCCGGCACCTCTACGTCTGGTCGGGCGCCTGGCAGACGATGGGCTTCTCCGCGATCATCTACCTGGCCGCGCTGACCAGCGTCTCACCGGAGCTGCACGAGGCCGCGATCGTGGACGGCGCCTCCCGGTTGCGCCGGATCTGGCACATCGACCTGCCGGCCATCCGCCCGGTCGCCGTCATCCTGCTGATCCTGAACATCGGCTCGATCATGTCCGTCGGTTTCGAGAAGGTCCTGCTCCTCCAGAACACCCTGAACCTGCAGACCTCCGAAGTCCTCGACACCTACGTCTACAAACTCGGCTTCGCTTCCCAGGTCCCGCAGTTCAGCTACGCGGCCGCGATCGGCCTCTTCCGCTCAGTCGTCGGCCTTGCGCTGCTCGTCCTCGCGAACGCCGTCGCCCGCCGCTTCGCCAAGTCCAGCCTCTGGTGACGGACTAAGAGCGTGGCCGGTCTCACGAATCGCCTCCAGTTCGGCGCAGACCGGCTGCCAAGGCTGCCGAGAGCAGAAGCGCGCAGGCGCTTGTGATCGCGACCAGGGTTTTTACTCCGGTGAGGCCGGACTGCTGGAAGAGGATTGCGGTGAGGGTGAGGACGGCTAGGCCGGCCCAGATGAGGAGGGCGGCGCGCTTCTCCTGCTGGGCGATGGCCGCGTAGACGACCATCTGGAGGACGGCGTACGCCGAACCGGCGATGGCGAACAGCCAGGTGAAGGGGCCGAGTGGGGCGTACTTGTCGGCGCCGCCGATGACGGCGACGACCAGGTCGGGTAGGACGAGCGTGCCGAGGACGGTACAGACGCCGAGCCCGGCGACGGCCAGGACGGCGCGGCGGAGTTTGGCGGTGTCGCCGGGGGAGCCGGCCAGGGAGGGGAAGACGATGACGATGACGAACTGGGGGAGGAACAGACAGGCCTTCGCGACGATCACTCCGGCGGCGTAGTAGCCGCTGTGCTGGCCGTCGAACAGACTGCGGGCCAGCAGGACGTCGGCGTTCGCGACCGCGAAGAACGCGAGCAGCGTGTGCGTTCCGTGCGCGGTCTCCCGCAGCACATCCTTCACCTGGTCAGACGAGCCGCCGGTGGTGCCGCGCAGGAAGAAGCTCCCCAGTACGGCCGGAACGGCCGCACCGAGTGCCAGACCGATCATGGCCGCGTCGAGCGATGGGTGAATGAGCAGTGCGCCGCCGCCGAGCACCAGCCGGCCCAGCCCGACCGATGTGTACACCGCCGCCAGTTCCGTCCATCGCTGGCTGCCCTGCAGGACTCCGAGCTGAGAGCCCATCAGAGTGAGCCCAGCAAGTGTCGGCGCGAGCAGAATGACGGCGACGACCGAGTCGATGTGCAGCAGCCACATGAACAGCGGCGTCGCGAGCACACACACCACGGTGAGGCCCGCAGCGGTACGCCGTCCGGCCAGCAGCATCGCGTACGCCAGCGACCCGTCGCCCGCGTTGGTAGCCAGCCGCCGGGCACCCGTGGCCTGAAGACCAAGAGAGGCGACGTTACCGATCAGCAGCAGCCCCAGCAGCGCCGTGATCGCACCGAACTGCTCCGGTGCCAGCCGGTGCGTCCCGAGCAACGTGAAGCCGTATGCGGCCACATTCATGACCGCCATCCCCACCGCGACAACGGTGGCGCTGCGGAGGAAGCTGAGTCTCGGCTCCGTCACGGATTTCATCGCCGATCAATCTACACCGCGGAATCGTAGCGATCCGTTGACGCTCCGTAGCAGGATTTTGGTGGGGGTTTCAACGCTTCGCCGTGGCCAGGGCAGTTGAGAGGATTTCGCCACCGCCCCGAAACGACGGCTGGGTCCGTCCGTTGCGCCTTGTTCTGCCGCCAGCTTTTCCTCTCCGGCACTTGCCGGTCACCTCTGGGGAGTCTGCCTATGCGCGTGCTCAATTTCGGCTTGTCCGCGGTCCTGGCCGCGGGACTTCTGGTGGGAATCGCTTCGCCGGCATCGTCGGCGACCTCCAAACGTCCAGTAGCTCCGGAAGAGAAGGTGGTGGCGCACACCGATGCGCCACTTGCGCAGGTGAAGCCGCCGACGAACCCGGCGGGTGGAGAGGCGCGGCCGTTCACCACGTGGCCGGCTGCGGGCCAGAGCGAGCTGGCGCTGACCGGCGTACGGCGGACCGGGCTCGCCAAGACCGGCGGCCTACCTGTGTCGGTCACTGCCAAGGCCGGCACCGAGTCCGTGCGGATCACCGTCGCCGACCAAGCGATGGCGCGTAAGGCCGGAGTGGCCGGCGTACTGCTGTCGGTCGCCCCGACGAAGGGCGCCGCAGGGGCTGCGACGGTGGCCGTCGAGTACAAGTCGTTTCAGGATGCGCTGGGCGGCGGTTTCGGTCCGCGGGCGCAGCTCGTGCAACTGCCCGCGTGTGCGCTGACCACACCGGCCGTACGGGCCTGCCAGGTGCAGACCCGGCTGCGCTCGCACAACGACACCAGGACGCAGACGGTCTCGGCCGACGCGCCGCTCGGCGCGAAGTCCGGCACGGTGCTGGCTGTGGTCGCGGCCGAATCCGGATCGAACGGGACGTTCACGGCGAGCTCACTGGCGCCGTCGGGGTCCTGGTCGGTGGCGGGCAACTCCGGTTCGTTCAACTGGTCCTACCCGATCGCTGTCCCGCCGGTGGGCAACGGGGAGGCGTCCGGCCCGGCGATCTCGCTCACCTACAGCTCGGGCAGCGTCGACGGACGGACGGCGGCGACCAACGCGCAGCCGTCCTGGATCGGCCAGGGCTGGGACTACACCCCAGGATTCATCGAGCGCGTCTTCCGCAGCTGCGCCTCGATCGAGGGCCTGCCGGAAGAGCGCAAGACCGGTGACCAGTGCTGGGCCGGTGACATCGTCACGATGCAGCTCGGCGGCGAGTCGATGCCGCTGGTCTACGAGAAGGACAAGGGCTGGCACGGCGAGACCGAGAACGGCACCCGGATCCAGCTGGTCGGCGCCGGTGACCGAGGCGCGAACGGCGAGTACTGGGAGGTCACCAAGACCGACGGCGTGAAGTACTACTTCGGCCGGAACAAAGGCGCCGGGCACACGAATCAGGAGCTGACCAACTCGGCCTGGAAGACGCGTGTGTACGGCGCGAAATCGAGCGACCGCTGCTACGACGCGGTCCTGGCCAAGTCGGCCTGTGACCAGATCTACCGCTGGAACCTGGACTTCGTCGAGGACCCGCAGGGCAACACCGAGGCCTACTACTACACGCCGGAGACCAACTACTACGGCGGCCACAAGGAGACCACCGGGTACGAGTACACCCGCGGCGGGACCCTGCGGCGGATCGACTACGGCCTGCGGACCGTGAACGGCAGCATCTACGGGCAGAAGCCGACCGGACAGGTCGTGTTCGGTCTCACCGAGCGGTGCACGCCGACCGCCGACTTCAAGTGCAATCCCGAGGACTTCAAGGTCGAGAACTCCATCCGCTGGCCGGACGTCCCGATCGACCAGGAGTGCAAGAAGGACGCCGTCTGCAACAACCACTCCCCGACGTACTGGTCGACCAAGCGGCTGTCCACCATCACCACCTACTACGACGCCGGCAGCGGCCCGGTGAAGGTCGACACCTACGACCTCAGCCAGGCGTTCCCGTCGATCGGCGACCCGCAGCTCCGGCTCGACAAGGTGCAGCGGACTGGCCACAAGGACGGCAAGTCGCAGTCGCTGCCGCCGGTCGAGTTCACCAGCCAGCTGTACGCCAACCGCGTCGGCCAGGACAACAACTCCAAGATGCCGCACTGGCGGCTGACCGACATCGCCACCGACACCGGATCGATCGTCCACGTCCGCTACACCGGTGCGGACTGCACCGAGACCGACGTCCCGGCCGACCTCCCGAACAACACCCGGCGCTGCTACCCGGTCAACTGGGACCTGGGCTACCACAACCCCGAGCCGGTCAAGGACTACTTCCACAAGTACCTGGTGGCGAAGGTCGAGGTGCAGGAGCGCAATGCGATCGCGCCGACCCAGATCACGGAGTACAAGTACCTGGGGACGCCGGCCTGGCACTTCGACGACAACGAGCTGGTCGAGGCCAAGCACCGCACGTACGGCCAGTTCCGCGGCTACGCCCAGGTCGAGGTACGCAGCGGCGACCCGCAGAACGCCCACCCGGTGGACGGCAGCAAGGACAGGTCCACGCTGACCCGCAGCACCTACTTCCGGGGCATGGGCAAGGCGTTCGAGAACTCGCTCAAGGAGAGCGTGGCCGACCCGAACCAGTTCGCCGGCCAGGCGCACGAGGTGCAGACCTTCAACGGCGACACGGCCGAGCTGATCTCCACCGAGCTCACCGACCTGAGGGTCGAGGCCACCACCGCGACCCGGATCCGCGGCGCCGGCCTGGCGCCGCTGACCGCCGACATCCTCGTGACCGGCCGCACCCGCACCCGGACGCCGACGGCGACCGGTGAGGTCCTCAAGACCAGCGTCACCCACCGGTACGACGCCCTCGGCCGGCCAGTGGCGACCACTCGCACCGGTGACGCTACCGACACGATGTGCGAGTCGACGCAGTACGCCGATAACGCCACCTCGTGGATCCGTGACCGGGTCGCGCAGACCACTACCTCGAAGGCCGCGTGCCCGGACACCGGAGGTGCGCCGGCTCCGATCGTCGGCGCCACCCAGACCTTCTACGACAACTCCACCTCGCTGGGTGCGCTGCCGGGCGCCGGTCTGGCGACGGCCGTCAAGACGGCCACGGCGAACGCCGGCGGTGTGCTGTCGTTCGAGACCACAGGCACCACCGCGTACGACGCGCGCGGGCGTGTCACCACGACTGTCGACGCAGCCGGCCGGACCACCCGTACCGCCTACGGCCCGGTCGACAAGCCGCTGGTGTCGACGGTGACCACCACCAACCCGAAGAATCAGGCCAGCGTCACGGTGCGCGACCCGGGCCGTGGTTCGGTGGTGATGTCCACCGACGCGACCGGCCGTCGTACCGAGGCGGAGCACGACGCGCTGGGCCGATTGGTGTCGGTGTGGCTGCCGGGCCGAGCCAAGTCGGACGCGTTCCCGAGCGTGGCCTACGAGTACCGGCAGAGCGTCGACCAGCCGCTCGCCGTCACCACCAGGACCGCGGTGGACAACGGACACCAGCTGAACCAGCTCACCAAGGTCGAGCTGTACGACGGCCTCGGTCAGCTCCGGCAGGTCCAGACGGACGACCTGTCCAACCCGGCCGGCGTGCAGCGGCGGATCGTCAAGGACGTCTTCCGTGACTCCCACGGCTGGGAGGTGCTGTCCAACAACCGTTATGTCACCGAGGGCAAGCCGGACGCCAAGCTGATCGCGGTCTCGGGTGCATCGGTCGACGATCGCACCCTGACGACCTACGACGGCTCCGGCCGGAACCTGAAGGCTGTCGCGTACAAGGGCATCACGGCGACCAAGGAGACCAAGTTCATCCACGGCGGTGACCGGACCACGGTCATCCCGCCGGAGGGCGGCGTACCGAGTACGGCCGTCGTGGACGTCTGGGGTCAGAGCAAGGCGCTGACGACGTACACCGCACCGCCGACGCTGACCGCGACGAAGTTCGGCACCAAGGTGTCCGGTGGCGACGCGCAGACCACGACGTACCAGACCAACGCCCTGGGCCAGCTGGCGTCGATGAAGGACAGCACCGGCAACACGTGGTCCTACGCCTACGACTTCATGGGCCGGCAGATCAGCTCGACGGACCCGGACTCGGGGACACTCAGCAAGACCCTCAACCTGGCCGGTGAAGTGCTGACCAGCACGGACGCCAAGGGGCAGGTGCTCTCGTACTCGTACGACGTGCTGGGCCGGAAGGCCGCGGAGTACAAGGGCACCGTCAAGACCGACGCCAACCGGACCGCTTCGTGGACCTACGACACGGCGGACAACGGGCTGGGCAAGCTCGCCAGTACGACCCGGTACACCCCGAAGGGCGCCTACCGGATCGGCGTCGGCCGCTACGACAGCCAGGGCAATCCGGCCGAGCAGACGATCGCTCTGCCCAGCGCCGAGGCCGGGTTCCCGGCGACGTACGACTCGCAGATGTCCTACACCAGCACCGGCTTGCTCCGCAGCGTCACCAAGCCGGCTGTCGGCGGACTGCCGGCGGAGACGCTCACGATGGAGTACGACAGGTACGGCCAGCCCGAGACCATGCGGGGGTACAGCGAGTACGTCTCCGACACCGTCTACACGCCGTACGGCGAGACCTCCCAGATCGCACTGGGAGTCAATGACGCCAGCAGCTGGCTGACCTACGACCGGGACCGGCAGACGCGCCTCGTCACGCAAGCGAATCTCTCCGCGCAGCAGGCGTTCCCGCAGGTCGACGACCTGAAGTACAGCTACGACCCGGCGGGCAACCTGAAGCGTCTGGTCAACACCCAGGGCGACGCCGGTAACAACGCGCCGGTGCGCACGCAGTGCTTCGACTACGACGAGCTGAACCGGCTGTCGGAGGCCTGGACGGCGACCGACGGCTGCGTCGCCGGAGTTACGAAGGACACCGTCGGCGGACCCACGCCGTACTGGACCAGCTGGACGCACGAGGCGTCCGGACTGCGGCGACAGCAGGTCAAGCACTCTCTGACCGCCGGAGTCGCCGACACGGTCACGGACTACACCAACGCGGTCTCGGGCGAGGGGAAGATCCGTCCGCACACTCTGCTCAGCGCGAAGACCACTGCGCCGACAGGCACTGCCACCGCTTCGTACGTGTACGACGCCAACGGCAGCACGACGACCCGGGACATCCCTGGCGGCAAGCAGACGCTCGCCTGGAACCTGGACGGCACGCTCGCCTCGGTCACCGCACCGGCTGGTACGACGTCGTACGTCTACGACGGCGACAAGAAGCAGCTGATGCGGCACGAGCCCGACAAGACCACGCTCTACCTGCCGGGTGAGGAGCTCGTCTACGACACCAAGAACCGCTCACTCACCGGCACCCGGTACTACACGCACAACGGCGCCAACGTCGCAGTCCGGACCGGAAGCGCCAGTCCGCAGTACCTGCAGGCCGACCAGCACGGCACCAACCAGGTCGCCCTGCAGCACACCTCGTCCGGCTTCACGACTGCTCGGCGGGAGCTGGACCCGTACGGCAACCAGCTGGCCGGTCAGGGCGTCTGGCCCGACAAGCATGGCTTCCTGAACATGCCCCACAACGAGGCCACCGGCCTCACCGACATCGGTGCGCGAAAGTACGACCCGTCCACCGGACGCTTCATCTCTGTCGATCCGGTCCTCGATCCGGGCGCCCCGCAGCAGTGGGCCGCCTACACCTACGCCAACAACAACCCCACGACGCTGAACGACCCGAGCGGCCTTCACCCCGGCTTCAGCGGCATGGGGATGGGCGGCGGCGGTGGCGGCGGTGGTGGTGGAATGGGCGGCGGTATGGGCGGTGGCATGCTGGAGCCCGGTGGCAGCGCCCCGCCACCGCCGAAGGCGACCGACCTGGGCCCGGGCCGGCCCGGCCGGATCGACTACGGCGGCAACTTCTCGATGATCGTCGACGCCACCGGTACGGCGTACCTGAACGGCATCTTCGAGCTCCCGTGGAGCCCGCTCGCCGCCGACATCTACATCCCGCAGATCAGAGCCGCGCACGGCGACATCTCGACCGGGATGGGCGACGACTGGAACATCGAGCAGTCGTGGAACGCGATGCTCACGCATTGCCGCACCGACGGCGTGACGTGTAGTACCCCGGTCCGCAACTTCATCCTCAAGGAGGCCCTCCGGGTTCAGTTCCTCAGCGGCGCGCTCGACGACGCCTTCTCCGGCGGCGCCGGCGCCGGACGCGGCAGCGTCCTGCGGAAAGCCACCGGCACGCGGACCAAGGCCAATCGGGAGGTCAGCGACCGTCTCGACAGCGTTCAGTGCAGCTTCACCGGCGGTACCGAAGTCGTCATGGCCGACGGCAGCACCAAACCCATCGAGCGGATCAAGGACGGCGATCAGGTCCTCGCCACCGATCCGGAGACCGGCGTGACCGGTCCCCGCGAGGCAACGCTGGTCCCCGCGCACCAGGACCTGGTGATCGACCTCGTCACGAAGGACGGCGCCACGGTCACGACCACTGCCAACCATCCCTTCTACAGCCAGTCCGCCGGGCAATGGAAGCGCGCCGACGAGCTCGGGCCGGACGACGCGCTGCGGACGCCGAGCGGACGTTCGGTCCGGATCACCGGCCTGCGGCACCACACTCAGCGCGAGGCGACGGTCTACAACCTGTCCGTCCAGGGCGTCCACACCTACTACGTGCTGGTCGGCCGGGACGCCACCCTCGTGCACAACATGTGCCCGCGGCGGTCGGACTACAGACCGCCGCCCGCGGTTCGCGCGACCGAGTTCAACGAGGGGCCGGTCCCCGAGTACGTGACGAACGTCGTCAACGCCCGGATCGCGAACGGCGGGAATCCGACGGCCGGGCTCGGCGGCGGTGGACCGTTCAGCAACGACGGGCGGGAGAACGGCATGTTCCTCCGGACCCGTGATGCCGAGGGCAACCTGATCAGCTACAAGGAGGGATACGTGCTGACCAAAGCCGAGGCCAGGCAGAGCGGAACCCAGGAACGACTCGTGATCGGCAACGACGGCTCGTACTACTACACGAACTCGCACTACGCGACGTTCTGGGTGGTGCGTCCGGGCGGGCTGGTCCAGCGGCGGCGGCCGCATCACCAGCTGGTACCGGGGTGCAGGCGGCGGCGGCCGGTGCGGTTGCGGCGGCATCGGGTCAGCTGAGTCCCAGCAGCCGGGTGAACTACCAACTCCAGTAGGACGGAAGCAGAAGTGGGCGGAAGAGGAACGGCCGCGACCGGCTTGGTCGCGGCCTTGGTGGCGGGGGTTCTGACGCCCACGGTGGCGGTCGCGAAGCCGACCGCTCCGGTGACTGCGGCGGCGGCCGGGGCTGTGACCGAGGCGGCGGCGGTGCGGCTGGCCCGCGAGAGCGGGAAGCCGGTGCAGGTCCAGGAGAAGAACAC
Source organism: Kribbella sp. NPDC104218 (assembly GCF_055584105.1). Taxonomy (NCBI): domain Bacteria; kingdom Bacillati; phylum Actinomycetota; class Actinomycetes; order Propionibacteriales; family Kribbellaceae; genus Kribbella; species Kribbella sp. NPDC104218. Next base: position 21,145 of record NZ_JBVJMQ010000002.1, on the reverse strand, counting down.
GCAGACGTCGGAGGTGCTGGCCAACCCGAGCGGCACCTTCACGCTGCGGTCCAACGCGCGCCCGGTGCGGGTGCAGCAGGACGGGAAGTGGCGGGGGATCGACACGACGCTGCAGCTCGGAGCCGACGGGACAGTGGCGCCGGTGGCGGCCGCGGTCGAGATGGCGTTCTCCGGCGGCGGCGACGTCCCGATGGTTTCGGTTGCCGAGGGCAAGGGGTCGCTGACGGTCCGATGGCCCGGCAAGTTGCCGAAGCCGACGCTCGCGGGGAACACGGCGACGTACGGCGAGGTCTTGCCGGGGGTCGATCTGAAGCTGATCGCCGAGGCGGACACCTACATCCAGACGCTGGTCGTGCGGGACGCGACGGCGGCGAAGAACCCGGCGCTGGCGGCGCTCAAGCTGACCGTGACGGCGCAGAATCTCGCGCTCGAGGTCGGCAAGGACGGCCGGGTGACGGCGACCGGCGCGGGTGGCAAGGAGGTGTTCGTCAGTTCGGCGGCGCGGATGTGGGACTCGGCGTCCGACCCGAAGGTGGGGCCGAAGCCGACCGCCGCGACGGCGGGCGGGGCCGAGGTCGTCGAGATCCGGACGACGGCGAAGGCCGCGGCGAGCGTCGGCGCGCCGTCGGTCGAGATGCTGCTGACCCCGGACGCGGCGGCACTGACCGGCCCGGACGTGAAGTACCCGCTCTACATCGACCCGCACTTCGCCCGGAACCGCGAGAACTGGACCGAGGTCACCACCAGATCCGATTGGACGCCGAAGTGGCGGACGCCGGACCCGGTCCGGGTCGGTCGCTGCTACAACCGGGATCGGGCCTGCGGCGGGACGTGGACCGCGCGATCGTACTTCAGCGTCTACACCGGCGACCTGAGGATCCGGGACAACGGCACCAAGCCGAAGATCTTCAGCAAGGCGTACATCGTCGGTCAGCTGCATTCCTCGCACAACTGCGAGAACCCCGAGCCCACGCAGCTCTGGGCGGCCGGTGACTTCAACTCCGGCACCCGCTGGGGTGGGCCGGCATCGCGGTACCTGAACACCCAGTGGTCCAACGCCCAGGTCGACTGCGGCGGCGGCCGGGCGGTCAAGTTCGATCCCGGGAACTTCATCGAGGAGGCGATCGACAATCGCTGGAGCTGGCTCAACTTCGGGCTGATCGCGCCGGACGAGAACAACGACCTGCAGTGGAAGGTCTTCGACAACAACCCCGTCCTCGAGGTCGAGTTCGCCTACCCGCCGAACAAGGCGTACGACCTGCGGGTCTCGGGCGCGGTGAACTGCGACGGGAAGATCATCACCCCGGAGGCGCGGCCGGCGTTCTTCGCCAAGGCGACCGACAACAACGATCCGCCGCTGAACCCGGCGCTCTGGTTCTACATCCGGACCGCGGACGACCGCGACGTCGGCAGCGGCGGCGGGACGCGGGTCGGCTCCGGGACCGAGGGCGGCTGGCGGGAGGGCAGCGACCTCGGCAACGGCGACTACAAGTTCCGGGTGTACGTCGACAACAATCCGGGTCATCCGCACAACATGAACGCCGGTTTCAGCGACTGGTTCCACTTCACCGCCAGATCGAGGGGACCAGCGGTCGCGCCGACCGTCGAGCCGAGTGCGGACTACCCGAAGGGCTACTGGGGAACGCCGTACGGCGCCCCGGGCAATCTCGTGGTCAACGCCTCCGGCGCGACGAACATCGTCGGTTACACCTACACCTTCAACGGCTCGGGGACCGCGACCCGGCCGGGGCCGACCAGCTGCGCCTACAACCGTACGTTCGGCCTGAACGGCGGCTGGATCCCGCACAGTGAGAACGCGCCGAACGTGATCCCGATCCCGTCGACGCTGTCGCCCGGTTTCCACACCGTGCACGTGCAGAGCTTCGACGACGCGCACAACCTGTCACCGGAGTCCGCGGCGTACACCTTCTACGTCGCGCCGCAGGTCGTGCACTCGGCGTATCGGCTCGAGGCGGAGAACCTGGTCACCTCCCAGCCGGCCGGTCAGGACCGGCCGATCACCCAGCACACTCACGACACGGTCGGATGGTCGGGCAACAAGGCGATCCGGTTCCTCGGCAATGCCCCGGGCCAGTCCGTGTCGCTGGCCTTCGACACCGCCGTCGACGCGGACTGGAATCTGTCGCTGGGGATGAGCCAGTCCACCGACATCGGCAAGATGATCTTCGAGCTGGACGGCCGGCGAATCGGCGATCCGATGCTGGAGTACGACGGGTACAACATCAGCTGGCAGGCGGTTCGGCACAACCTCGGCGCGCACCGGATCGCCAAGGGCAACCACCTGCTGACCATCAAGATGGTGGGGACCAATCCGAAGTCGCTCGCCGACCGGTACACGGCGCAGATCGACTATCTGACCCTCAGCCAGACCACACGGTCCGAGGCCGAGGATCCAGCGATGGTCACGGTCAGCCAGCCGCCCACCCAGGCCCCGGTACCGATCGAGACGATCACCCGGGGCGCGGGCGGCCCGGCGTACTCGCGCGGGCAGTCGCTGGGCTTCCTGGCCACCGAGCCGAACAAGTCGTTCGACCTGAGTTTCCGGACGCGGGTGGAGGCGGACTACGCGCTCGGTGCCGGGCTGGCCCGTGGGCCGGAGGGCGGCTTGCTGGAGATCTCTGTCGACGGCAAGCCGCTGCAGGGCACCCGGGAGGCGCCCTGGGACAGCTACGCGCCGGGGAGCAGCCTCCCGGTGTACCAGCCGCTCGGTGGTGTGCATCTGACCGCGGGCGAGCACAAGCTGACGATCAAGGTCACCGGCAAGAACGCGGCGTCCGCCGGCTACAAGGCACTGGTCGACTACATCACGGCGATTCCGGTCAACAAGGTCACCGCCGCGGATTTCGGGGCCGCGATGAACAACGACGGGATCGCGCCCGATGGCACGAAGGCGGATATCGATCTGTCGCGTGCCTCGCTGTCGGCGCAGAGCCTGGCTGCGGCCGGCTACGGTCCGGGTGCCACGGTGCGGGTGAACGGCGCGACGTTCACAATGCCCGAGCCCCGCGCCGACGGGGCCGACAACGTGATCGCGATCGGGCAGACCATCCCGTTCCCGGCCGCTCAGCAGGTCAAGGCGACGGCAATCAGTCTGCTCGCTGCCGCCACCTGCGGGAACATCCCGGCGGGGACGGCGACCATCAACTACGCCGACGGGGGTGGCCCGCAGGACTCCCGGGTGCCCGGGCTGACCGACTGGATCTTCCAGGACACGGCCGCGGCCACCGCCGTCCTGCCGTACTGGAACCTGAACGGCACCCCGGCCCCGGATCAGGCACCGCGGTTGACCGTGCTGTCGGTTCCCACCGATCCGACCAGGACCGTCAAGTCGATCACGCTCCCGAACTACGGGACCAACATGTTGCCCGGTGGCTGTTCGCCGGCCCTGCACGTGTTGGCGATGGCGCCTCGTCCGGTCGCTGCCGGCTGGCTTGGCGCGTGGAGTGCTCCTGCGGATGCGGCCAAGCCGACCCCGGGCGGCGTCAACTTCGCCAACCAGACGGTGCGCACCGTGGTTCGCCCGAAGGTCACCGGCGGCATGGTCCGGATTCGGGTCGCGAACCCGTACACCAATCTGCCGGTCACCATCGGCGCGGCGAGCATCGGCGTCCAGTCCGGGACCGGAGCGGCGCTGACCGGCGCACCGACCACGCTGGCGTTCGGTGGGAACGCAGGCGTCACGCTGCCCGCCGGCGGTGAGGCCCTGAGCGATCCGGTGGCCTATCCGGCTGGTGGAAGTCTTGCGGTGAGCCTCTACCTGCCGAACGCAGTACGGCAGACGCCGGTGCACCAGAGCGCCAACCGGGTGAACGAGCCGACGCTGCTGGCCAACGGCAACGCCACCGCCGACACGACCGGTACGCCGTTTGCGACGCTGCTGGACGGGCCTACGCACCTGGCCGGCGTCCTGGTCTCGACCGACGACCGGGTGGACGGGACTGTCGCCGTACTAGGCGATCAGCTGACCGCAGTGCCTCCGGCGGGACCAGACGGGAAGACCTGGGTCGATCAGCTGTCAGGAAAGTTGGCCGATGGCGGAGCGCCGCTGGTTGGTGGTTTGGTCAACGCCTCACAGACAGGTGTGCTGCCGAGTGGCTTGTGGTCGCTGGCTGACGGGAGCGGGACCACTGCGCGCGACACCGCGGGCAGCAGCCCACTGACTCTGGCTGGTGGCGCCACGTGGAGCTCCGAGCGAGGCGGCTCGCTGGCGTTCGACGGAACAGGTAGAGCGGCCACTGAGCCACGTCCGCCATTCCTCACCGACTCGAGCTACACGGTGTCACTGTGGGTGAAGGTCACCGGCGATGCGGTCAACCAGTCCGTCATCGACGCGGAAGGGAACAACAACTTCGGTTTCAAGGTCTGGTACACCGGCGGCGCGAACCCGCGCTGGGCCTACAACCTGCCGGCGGCGGACGTGGTCGGCGGCCCGTTCGTCTCGGTGGTCTCCGCCCGGCCGGCAGTCAAGGACACCTGGACCCATCTGGTGATCAGCTACAACGCCGCCGGTAAGTCGGCGTCGCTGTGGATCAACAACACCTGGGAAGCCTCGGCCCCGGTGGCCACCGTGACCGGTGCGACCAAACGCTTCGTCATCGGGCGTGACCTGCGGGGGTCGGTGTCCGACGTCCGTGCGTATCAGGCGGCGGCCGACCACTTCGACGTCAACCGCGCGTTCCTGCCCGGCAAGCCGACCGGGATCGCCGCACCGACGGCCTTCACCGCGCCGCGATACCTCGAACGGACCGTGCAGGCCGAACCGAACCTGCGGACGGTCGTGGTGAGTCTCGGGGCGAACGACCTGTTGACCGGGATGGATGTCGGTGGCGTCCGGCAGTCGCTGACCAGACTCATGCACACCTCCAGTCCGACCAGCCCCCGGCATCTGCGACGGCCGGACGGCAACTCCGTGCGGATCGTGGTGACCACGATCCCACCGCTCGGGCTGGCCCCTGAGGACCCGCGCGAGCAGCGCCGCCGGGAGCTGAACGCGGACCTGCTGGCGAACTTCACCAACTACGGCGCCAATCACGTCGTCGACATCGCTCCGGCGGTCGCCGACGAATCCGCGCCGAACCGCGTCCGGCCGGAGTTCCTGACCGACGGGCTGGCCAACGGCGGCTACCACGAGGCGATCGCGCAGACGATCGCCGACGCGGCCACGGTGTTCCCGCCGAAGATCCAGCTCTAGCCGCGACGGAATCGAACTCCCAGCGCCTCAGGTGCTGGGAGTTCGATATCACTATGGCCACGCCCAGCGATCGGGGCTGCTGAATCCGTTAGGGTCCGCGTGTGCTGAAGGCAGGAACGTCCGAGCAGGTGGTCTGGCGAGCGAGGCTCGTGCTGGGCTGCTTGTTGCTGACGGCCCTCTGTTTTCAGCGGATGCCGGGGCCGGTCGCGACCGGTGGTCGGCTGGACGACCCGGGGACGGTGTTGCGCGGGGCGCTGCACCTCTGGGATCCGAGTAGTGCGCTGGGACATCTGCAGAGTCAGGCGTTCGGGTACCTGTGGCCGATCGGTCCGTTCCAGTGGCTGACGCGGGCGCTGTCGATGCCGGAGTGGGTCGGTCAACGACTCTGGTGGTCGGTCGTGCTCTGCGTGGCTTTTCTCGGCGTCTGGAAGCTGGCGAACGCCCTGCGGTACGGCGTCCCACTGACGCGCTTCGCGGTCGCATTGCTGTACGGCCTCAGCCCGCTGCTCATCGGGGCGATGTCGATCACCTCCGTGCAGGTGTGGCCGCTGGCGATGGCTCCGTGGGTGCTTCTGCCGTTGGTGACGCCGCGGGCCCGCTCTGGGTGGTGGCGTGTCGGCTGGTCCGCGGTGGCGTTCGCGCTGATCGGTGGCGCGGAGCCCGTGACAGCGGCGTTGACTCTGGTGCTGCCGGCGGCCTGGCTGCTCACTCGGCGCTGGGACCGCTGGACGCTCAAGGTGGCGGTCGGCTGGCTCGGGTGCGTGGCTGCGGTCTCGGTCTGGTGGCTCGTCCCGCTGCTGCTTGTCACGCACTACGGCACGCCCGCGGACCGGGACGTCGCCCTCGCCAAATCCGGCGGTGAGACCTACGACGCAGTCACCGCGCATTGGCGCTCGTGGATCGACCGCCAGGACATGCCCGGCAACGTGCTCGAAGTCCCCGCTGCGCGGCCGCAGTGGGTGGACGACGAGCTGGCGAGCCACCTCGCCTCCGGGGTCGGTGACGAGGCGCTCCGGCAGACGCTGGTCAATGCGGGTGTCCGGTACGTCGTCGTCCGCAGCGATCTGACCGCACTGGCGCCGGTCGCCGTCCACGAGACGCTGACCGAGACCGGTCTGAAGCGAGTGGCCAGCTTCCCGCGGAGCGATATCTACGACGTCGGCCCGGCGAACCTGGCTCGGCTGATCCCGGAGTCCCGGCTGGTCGAAGTCCGGGGGACGGCGAACGACGTACCGGCAGTGCTGTCCGCGCTGGGCGGTGACCGGGAGGCGGTCATCAGTACGGACGCAGTCGGTGGGCTGAGCGAGCTGCCGTTGATTCAGGTCGACGGGTCGGCCAGTGACCGTCAGCCGAGCGCGCTGCTGTTCCGGAGCGACGCGGACGAGCAGTCCGGGCTGCTACGCAGTGTGGATCTGCCGCAGACCGCGTCGTACGAGCTGCGCGGCGCTGTGCGGTCGGCCGACGCCCACAACCGTGCCGGTGCGGCCTGTGGTGCTGGACCGGTGGTGCGCGTGGACGGCGTCACGCTCAAGACCCAAGTGCTCGCAAGCAACTCGGACCTGATGACGTTCACCAGCTGCGAGGCCGGTCCGGTCGTCCTGGCTGCTGGCCGACACAAACTCGACATCCTGGCCAGCGGCGGTTTCGTACCGGTGGAGGCCACGCTGAGCAAGGCCGGCTTCGGCAACGTGTCGGTCACCCCAGTGCACGGCGTCAACCTCTGGCGGCCGAACGCGGCCGGACTGACCCTGGAGGTACCGGGCTCGAAGGAGCAGTCGGTCCTGGCCGTCGCGCAGAACTACAGCGCGGGCTGGGAGGCGTACGACGGCAGCGGCCGCAAGCTGACGCCGATCCGGATCGCCGGCTGGCAGCAGGGCTGGGTGCTACCAGCGGGGGAGGAGCAGCTCGTCTCCGCGCGCTTCATGCCGGACCGGAGTTATCGGGCCGGTCTCCTGGTGGGAGCGCTGGGATTGTTGCTCGTGGCGGGGATGGCAGTGTTCTACCGGCGGCGGACCAGGCGTTCCGGGCACCAGCTACAGGCCGCTCAATGGCGTAGTAGCTGGCTGCTGCGACACCTGCCGTCACGACCAGCGTCCCGCTGAACAAGAGGACGAACTGCGTGCTGATGCGCTCCAGGAGCGTCAGCACGATCACCTGGTACGCAAAGACGCCGTACATCAGATTGCTCGCCCGCTGCGCCCAGCTGCTGCCCAGAACCCGCGTCGCACGCGCAGTCGGGGTCAGCGCCGGGAAAAGCACACAGGCGGCGATACCGGTGTAGAGCAGACTCTTCACCGCGGTCTGCCCAGGCGTTGCCGCGGACAGGTCGTACGGGCCGGCGAGCGGAGTCGCGGCCAGCAACAGCAGGACCGCTGCGACGCCCCACACCGTGCCGGGGATCGTCGTCAGGATGTCGAGAGCGGACGAGCCGAGGCGGCCGCTGCTGCGCGCGACCTGCCACAGAGCGAACCCCATCCCGACTGCGAACCAACCGACGTACCCGGGCAGCCAGAGCGCCGCATTCGGGTGATGAGTCGCGCTCATCACCGTCATCCAGGCCGGGCCGAGCACTGTCAGCGCAGCGAGCACAGAAAGCCGCCAGCGGACGCTGCGCCGGGTCGGGCGCTCGTAGCCGGTCAGCAGCTTCGCCAGCGCGGGGAGCACCAGATAGAACGCACCGATGGCGGCCAGACTCCACATCTGCGTCAGGCCAGGCGCCGCGGTATCGAAGTACACATGGGTCAGCGTCGCGTGCTGCAGGTAGGTCACCCAGTCAGCCGAGTGCAGCAGGACGGCGGCCAGCAGCACGGCCACCCAGAGCACCGGCACGATCCTGGCCGCGCGGTTGCGCAGATACGGCAGAGTGAGCGGCGGGAGCGAGCCCTCGAACCAGGCCTCGACATGCGGCCGGTAGAGCAGGAAGCCGGTGATCGCGAAGAAGATCGCGCCCCCGACGTCCAACCGGGCGAACAGACCGCTGAACGGGCCGGCGTCGCTGTGCAGAGCGACCTGCGCGGTCAGGACGGCGAGGGCGGCGAGCACCCGCAGTCCGTCCAGCGCGGGGAACCGGTGTCGCGTCATCAGCTGCCTCCCAGGTGAGCGGACCAGATCGCCGTCCCCGGCACGTAGCGGCCGCGCTGTGGACCCCAGCCGCCCCAGACCTGTGTGTTGCTCGCCGGCCACTCGGGCTCCAGCAGGTCGTCCACTACGAACCCGGAGTCGGTCAGCGCCCGGAGCCAGTCGCCGACCGTGCGGTGGTGTTCGGCGTACACCGGCCGGTCGGACTCGTCCAGCTCGACGTACGGCGTGCGCTCGAAGTAGGAGTGGTTGATTCGCAGCCCGGCCTCGGTGGGGTCGTCCGGCATCGTCCAGCGGAACGGATGCGTCACCGAGAAGACCAGCAGGCCACCGGGCCGCAGAGTGCGAGCGATCTCGCGCAGCGCGGTCTCCACGTTCGCTACGAATGGCAGGGCGCCGAACGCCGAGCAGACGATGTCGAAGCTCGCGTCGGCGTAGGGGAGTGCGGTCGCGTCGGCTGCCACTGTCCGGACGGCGGTGCCGGTGCGCGCGTCCAGCTGTCGCGCAACGCGCAGCTGCTCCAGTGAGATGTCGAACGCGACGACGTCCGCGCCCTGCCCTGCCAGCCAGCGCGCGCACTGCGCACCGCCGCAGCCGACCTCCAGGATGCGCTTGCCGCGGACCGGCCCGAGCAACTGGGCGGCCTCTTCGTCGACGCCCTCCGGGCACCAGATGAACCGGTCGTCGCCCAGAAAGGCGCCGTGCTCGGCCAGGTACTCCGCGGCGGCCGAATTCCAGTAGATCCGGCTGGCCCGTGAGCTCTCCGCCTCGGTCAGTTCCATCCGTCGCGGCTCGACCACGCGGTCACCCTACCGGTACCGCGCCGGCTGAGCTCTTGCCGTGCCGCGGAAAGTTCTCCATGCTGCTACTGCCCGGTCACTTAACGTCAAAGGCGGCGCGCCATGCAGAAGAGCTCGGTTCGGGTCCGGATGATCGCGGCGCTCGCCGTGACGGGTTCGCTGGTCGCCGTCCCGGCACCGGCCCAGGCGGCGCCGCCGCCCATGGTCTACGTGGCGATGGGCGACTCGTTCGCCGCCGGCTCGCTGGTACTGCCGGCCAAGGAGGTGCTCACCTGCGCCCGGTCCGCGGTCAACTACGCGTCGCTGATCGCGAAGCAGCTCCAGCCGGCCAAGTTCCGCGACGTGACCTGCGGCGGCGCGACGACCACCCACTTCGCGAACCCGCAGTCCGGCATCATCGCGGGCAAGGCGGCGCCGCAGTACGACGCCCTGAGCGCGGACACCACGGTCGTGTCGGTCGGGATCGGCGGTAACGACATCGGTCTGGTCGGGCTGGCGTTCTCCTGTGTGAACCTGCTGCCGCCCGGCGTCGGGACGTCGTGCAAGGCGGCCAACACGGCCGGCGGCGTCGACAAGCTCGCACGGCAGATCGACGCGTTCGCGCCGACGTACGGCACGGTGATCGAGCAGATCCGCGCTCGGGCGCCACAGGCGAAGATCCTCATGGTCGGCTACCCGACCGGGATCAGGAAGGGCGGCTGCTGGCCGGTCGTCCCGGTCTGGAGCCAGGACGCCGACTACCTGCAGTCGGCGCTGACGCGGCTGAACCGGCGGATGGCGGAGCAGGCGGCCGCGCACGGTGCGACGTACGTCGACCTGGCGACGCCGAGCGTCGGTCACGACATGTGCAAACCGGCCGGCACCCGCTGGATCGAGGGCCTGATCCCCAGCGTCACGACCAACGGTCTGGTCCCACTGCACCCGAATGCGGCCGGAATGAGGAACGCCGTCCCACCGGTCTTGGCCGCGATGGCAGGATCGGCGGGGTGGAAGCACTAGCAGCAAGCGCGGTTCCCCTGACCGGCGGTTACCAAGGCCAGACCTTCGCAGTCACCGCGGGCGGCGAGGACGCCGTCCTCAAGCTGTACGTGAAGGACCCGGACCGGGCGGTCGTCGATGCGGCGCTGCTGCAGCTGGTGCGTGGGCTGCTCCCCGTCCCTCGCGTGCTCGATCTGAAACGCGAGGGGTCGTACGAGGACCCGCCGTACCTGCTGATGGAGCGCCTGCCGGGCATGAATCTGGAGGTCTACCTCGAGACCGCCGGACCGGACGAGCGCCGCCGGGTCGGTGCCCAGCTGGGCGAGCTCCTGGCCCGGCTGAGCGGCATGCCGTTCCTGACCGCCGGCCAGTTCCGGGGCGGCGAGCTGACCGTCGAGCCGTTCGGCAGCGCCGATCTGGCCGAGTACGCCGCCGGACTGGGGCTCCGGTACGGAGGGCTCGACGAGGTGTTCGCCCAGGCGGAGGACCTCCTCGACAGCGCGGGCGGGCGGTTCTGCCTCGTCCACAGCGATTTCAACCCGAAGAACCTGCTTGTCGACCCGGAGACCGCGCGCATCACCGGCCTGATCGACTGGGAGTTCAGCCACGCCGGCTCGCCGTACGCCGATCTCGGCAACCTGCTGCGCTTCGAGACCGACCCGGTACTGGCCGGGGCGGTCCTGAGCGCGCTGCGGAGCAGCGGGGTAGGACTCGCCGAGCCGCTTACCGATCTCGCCCGCGCGGCCGATCTGTGGGCGCTCCTGGACCTGGCCGCCCGCGCGACCGAGAACCCCGTCGCGGCCGCGGCGGCGGGGCTGATCGACCGGATCGCGGACAGTCGTGAGATGTCCGGCGGCCGCCCGGACCCCGGCGTCGTACATTGAGCTGAGTGGCACGTCGGGAGACCTCGGCGGGCGGCCGGTCGGTACCGGGTGCCCCCGGTTGTGCTGCCCGAGTCAAGACCGGTATTCTGTGAGATGCGCTATGAGCCCGCGCGACCTCGGACGGAGCAGGCTCGTGCTCGCAGCTTGTCGGTGGTGAATCTGTGCTCTTCAGGCAGTCCAGCGGTGTGGTGCGATCCAACGGCTCATGACGCAACCTCCTCACACCACCAGTCCACGGAGCAACCCACCACATGACGGCCAGCATCGAGGCACCTCTCGACCCCGCAGTGCGCAACACCCCGCAGGTAGCGGTCAATGACATCGGGTCGGAGGAAGACTTCCTCGCGGCGATCGATCAGACCATCAAGTACTTCAACGACGGCGACATCGTCGAGGGCACCATCGTCAAGGTCGACCGGGACGAGGTCCTGCTCGACATCGGTTACAAGACCGAAGGCGTGATCCCCTCCCGCGAGCTGTCGATCAAGCACGACGTCGACCCGAACGAGGTCGTCAACGTCGGCGACCACGTCGAGGCCCTGGTTCTCCAGAAGGAGGACAAAGAAGGCCGCCTGATCCTCTCCAAGAAGCGCGCCCAGTACGAGAAGGCCTGGGGCACGATCGAGAAGATCAAGGAAGAGGACGGCGTCGTCACCGGTACCGTCATCGAGGTCGTCAAGGGTGGTCTCATCCTGGACATCGGCCTCCGCGGCTTCCTGCCGGCCTCGCTCGTCGAGATGCGTCGCGTCCGCGACCTCCAGCCGTACGTCGGCCAGGAGATCGAGGCGAAGATCATCGAGCTCGACAAGAACCGCAACAACGTGGTCCTGTCGCGTCGCGCCTGGCTGGAGCAGACGCAGTCCGAGGTGCGGATGAACTTCCTCACCCAGCTGCAGAAGGGCCAGATCCGCAAGGGCGTCGTCTCCTCGATCGTCAACTTCGGCGCGTTCGTGGACCTCGGCGGCGTCGACGGTCTGGTGCACGTCTCGGAGCTGTCCTGGAAGCACATCGACCACCCGACCGAGGTCGTCGAGGTCGGCCAGGAGGTCACCGTCGAGGTGCTGGACGTCGACATGGACCGCGAGCGCGTCTCGCTGTCGCTGAAGGCGACCCAGGAAGACCCGTGGCAGCAGTTCGCCCGGACGCACCAGATGGGCCAGATCGTGCCCGGCAAGGTCACCAAGCTGGTTCCGTTCGGCGCGTTCGTCCGCGTGGAGGAGGGCATCGAGGGTCTGGTGCACATCTCCGAGCTGGCCGAGCGGCACGTCGAGATCCCGGAGCAGGTCGTCCAGGTCAACGACGACGTCATGGTCAAGATCATCGACATCGACCTCGAGCGCCGGCGGATCTCGCTGTCGCTCAAGCAGGCCAACGAGGGTGTCGACCCGGTCTCCGACGACTTCGACCCCACGCTGTACGGCATGGCGGCGACGTACGACGACCAGGGCAACTACATCTACCCGGACGGCTTCGACCCGGAGACGGGCGAGTGGCTCGAGGGCTTCGACGCGCAGCGCGAGGAGTGGGAGCGGCAGTACGCCGAGGCCCACACGCGCTGGGAGGCCCACAAGAAGCAGATCGAGGACGCCAAGACGGCGGACGTCGAGGCCGGCGAGGCCTCCACGTACTCCTCGGCCACCGGTGGCGGCAGCGCTCCGAAGGACGACGCCCCCGCCGAGGGTGCGCTCGCTTCCGACGAGGCGCTGCAGGCGCTCCGCGAGAAGCTGACCGGCCAGGGCTGATCACTTCTTCGGTAGGTAGCTGACAAGACCCCCGCACCCTCTCGGGTGCGGGGGTCTTGCGTTGTCTCAGTCCGGCAGACCGATCAGGGCCCGGTGCCGCCGGTAGCCGACCCAGCGGTCCAGCTCCGCGCGCAACGCGCCGTCCTCCAGGTTGTGCCGATGCGCGAACGCCGCGTCGATCAGATGCTTGTTCGTCAGCGTCAACTCACGAATGTCCGGCAGCTCGCCCAGACAAGCGGCGACCAGCTCGGAAGCACTGGGGAGCACGTCGCGAGCCGCGGCGTACCGCTCCGGCTGCCAGTCCTCGAGGTAGGTCACCGCACTGGCCCGGTCGATCGCGGCGTACGCCGGCCGTGGAGCGTCCGCTTGGACTCCGTCGTCGAACGCCTGCCACGCGTGCCGCAGTGACTCCCGGTGGTCGGTCGGCTCGGCGTCCGACAGCAGCTCCTGGAGCCGCTTGTTGGCCGCAACCGTGTCCCGGCCCGGCAGGTAGTAAGCCTGCGTCGATGCGATCTTCGGGATCGTGCCCAGCTCGTCGGTGTCGTAGTAGTCGTTGCTGATCAGGACCATGATCTCGATGCCGGTCTCCGGCTGGATGTACCGCTGGTAGTCCTCGTCCCGCCAGGTCTCGACCAGCTCGACTCCACGCCGGTCCAGCTCCGCCTTGAGGTCTGCGTAGTGCAGTGGGCGCTTGAACGGCGTCAGGCCGTGCCGGGCGCGGATCCGCTTGGGGATGTGCCGGGCCGGCACCCGGCCCAGGCGGTGCGCCTGGAAGGTGAAGTGATGCCCGGTGTAGCCGCGGCCCTCCGGGCGAACCTCCCAGAAGATCTCCAGGAATCCGAAGCTCTTCCAGTAGTTGGGGTGGAACAGGTTCTCGCCGTAGTCCCGGCCCAGCGCCGCGGTGGCGACGTCCGGCGGGAGATTGGCGTCGATACCGAGTACGGAACCCGTCTCGACGATATCGGCGTAGAAATCGACCTTGGCCATAGCCCGAAAGCTACCCAAGCACGGGACCAGTAGGGTGTCGGCGTGCTACGAGTGGGACTGACCGGGGGTATCGGATCGGGGAAGAGCGCCGTTTCGGCGCGGCTGGCCGCGCGTGGGGCGGTGGTGATCGATTCCGACGTCCTGGCGCGCGAAGTGGTGGCGAAGGGGAGCGACGGGCTCGCCGAGGTCGCGGCGGAGTTCGGCGCCGAAGTGCTGACAGCCGAGGGCGAGATGGACCGGCCGGCGGTCGGGCGCGTGGTGTTCGGGGACGCCGATGCGCGGCGCAAGCTGGAGGCGATCATCCACCCGCGGGTGCGCGCGCGGGCCGCCGAGATCGAGGCGGCCGCCCCGGACGACGCGATCGTCGTCCACGACATCCCGTTGCTGGTCGAGACCGGTCAAGCCGGTTCGTTCGACCTGGTGCTGGTGGTCGACGTCCCGCCGGAGGTCCAGCTGGAAAGGCTGACAGGGCAACGAGGGATGGCCGCCGACGAGGCGGAACGCCGGATCGCCAGCCAGGCCACGCGCGCGGACCGGCTGGCGGCGGCGGACGTCGTCCTGGACAACTCCGGCACGCTCGCCGAGCTGGACACCCGGGTCGACGAGGTGTGGGCCGCCCTCGCCGAGCGCGCAGGGCACGGTCCGGACACGAAAAGATGACCCTTGCGCGGTAAATGATGAAACCGGGACCGGCTGTACGAGAATCTGTCCCGGTCCGGCTCGGCCGGACGGTCGGCGGCGCGCCCCCGCGCCGGTGAAGAAATCGATGTTGGGAGGATGGCGTGGTGTGTCCGCGCTGTAACTCTGACGTCCCCGACGTCTCGCGGTACTGCCACCACTGTGGCAACGACCTGCGGTCCGGGGACACGGAGCGGAAGAAGGCGTACGCCGCGAGGCCGGACGAGCCGGTCGCGTCGTTCCGGCTGGTCTCGACGATCATGCCGCAGGGCTCCGGTAAACAGCCCTACACGTACAAGGTCGCGCTGGGCGTCGCGCTCGCGCTGACCGTGCTGACGGCGGCGCTCGGCGCGCTCCCGGTGGCCATCATGATCGCGGCGTTCGCGATCCCGATCGTCTACATCCTCTACCTGTACGACGTGAACCTGTGGGAGGACGAGCCGATCCCGGTCGTCGCCGCGGCGTTCGTGCTGGTCGGCGTGCTGGCGGCGGTCTTCACCTGGCTCTGGTCGGACAAGCTGGCGCTGTCCACGGTGACCATCGGCGCGCAGGACATCGGCCCGTCGGGCCGCGACCTGCTCATCCTCCTGCTGCTGGTCCCGGTCGTCTCGGAGCTGATCCGCCAGGTCGGTCCGCTCTACCTGGCCTCCCGGCCGCGGTACGACGACCTGATGGACGGCTTCACCTTCGGGGTCGTGGCCGGTGTCGGGTTCGCCTGCTTCGAGACCCTCGTCCTGCACTGGGGCTGGATCAGCGGCGGCTTCGCCGGTCCGGGCAACGGCGCCGGCACCTGGATCTCGATCGTCGTCCTGCACGGCTTCATCAAGCCGCTCATCTACGGCTCGGCGACCGGTCTGGCCGGGGCGGAGTTCTCCGGCCTCGGCGCCGGGTACGACGGCTTCACGCCGCGCTGGGTGGCCGGTGTGCTCCAGGCGATCGTGATCAACGCCCTGTTCCAGGGCGGCGTCTACCTGCTCGGCTTCGTCGGCGGCCACGGTTCCACGATCGGCGCCGTCCTCGGCGTCCTGTGGGGTCTGTTGCTGCTCGGCGCGCTGATCATCCGGGTCCGCACCGTGCTGCACAAGGGCCTGCTGGAGGCCGCGCTCGAGTCCGCCGCCCGCGGCGGCTCGAACCACGCCTCCGGCGATCTGGCCTTCTGCTCGCGCTGTGAGATGCCGCTGCTGCCGCACTCGGACTTCTGCTCGGCCTGCGGTAACTCGGTCCGCGCGGTGCCGAAGTCGGCGCGCGGCGTGACCGCTCCGGCGGCCGCAGGCGGGTACGACGCGACGACTGGGGAGACGCAGGCATGAGCAACCAGCAACCGCCGTACGGCCAGCAGCCTCCGCACGGTCAGCCGCCGCAGGGCCGGCCCCCGCAGGGGCCGCCGCCTGGTTACGGGCCGCCTCCCGGCCCGCCGCCTGGTTACGGCCCGCCGCCGGGGCAGCCGCCGTACGGGCAGCCCCACCAGCCGCCGCAGGCACCGCCTCCCCAGGGGCCCCCGCCTGGCTACGGCCAGCCTCCGCAGGGTCAGCCGCCGCAGGGCCGGCCCCCGCAGGGTCCGCCGCCTGGCTACGGGCAGCAGCCCGGGCAGTCGCCGTACGGTCAGCAGCCGCCGCAGGGCCAGCCGCAGTACCCGGGCCAGCAGCAGTTCCCCCAGCAGCAGGGCTTCCCGGGGCAGCAGTACCCGCAGCCCTACGGCCAGGGGCGGCCGCCGCAGGGCAAGGGGATGAACAAGATCCTCTTCATCGCCGGCGGCGCGATCGTCGTGGTCGCGGTGATCGGCATCGTGCTGGCGCTGATCTTCGGCGGCGGTAAGAACTCCGAGGCGAACCCGGGCGGCGCCGATCCGAACGGCGGCGGCGACGGCAGCGGTCAGCCGGCCAACGTCGACGAGGGGATCGAGGTCGGCGAGGGAATCTTCGTGAAACCCGCGCCGGGGTACGTCCGCAAGTCGAGGGAGAAGTTCAACGGCGTCTACCTGCTCAAGCAGGGCGAGGCCTACTTCATGATCGAGGCGTTCAAGCCGGCTCCCGGTGAGACCGTGGAGAGCTTCGTCCCGAAGCTGTTCCAGGCCGAGACCAAGGGGCTGACCAAGATTCAGTTCAACGACCCGGTGCGCTTCAGCCGGGGCGCCGACGAGAAGACCGCCGTGAAGGTCGCGATCCGGCAGCAGTACAAGGCGGTCGCGACCAGCCAGCAGGGTTCTTACGAGGCCCTGGGCTTCGTCGGCGCGGTCCAGCGGGACGACGGCGTCATCACGCTGATCCGTGCCTTCGGGCGGTCGGACAAGCGTGACGACATCAACCGGGACAGCACTGCGATGCTGCAATCGGTGTTCAAGAGCCAGTGACCGGTAAGAAGGACAAGGGGGCCGGGGACGCGAACCCGTGGGTGAGCAAACCCGGCCCGGACGAGGACGCAGCGGCAGCGCCGAAACCGGCGCTGCCGCCGTCCCCGTGGAATCTGGAGGTGCCGCCGGCGCCCGGTACGCCGTCCCCGTGGTCGGCCGACGCGGACGCCGACGCCAGCGGCACCACCGGCAGCACCGGCGGTCCGGCGACGGAGACTTCCCCGGCCTGGGGCGAGAAGGTCGGTCCGCCGTCCTTGCGGCGGCCGCCGGAGAAGAAGAAGCCGCGGATCCCGCCGTTGCTGCTGCCGATCGGCGCCGGCCTGCTGGTGCTCGTGCTGGTCACGGTCGCGCTGGTGCTGTTGTCCGGTGGCGGCGGTGGCGACGAGGCCGAGCCGCCGCCGACGACCAGTACGACGCCGTCGGCCAGTCAGCCGACGTCGACGTACACGCCGCCCGCGGGAGCGATCCCGGTCGCGTTCGGGGTGTCGGTCGTACCGGTACCGGGCTGGACGCTGCTGGAGACCGAGACCCGGGGCCGCGAGCTGGTGACGTACGCGCCGAACGGGAAACCGCGCGGCTTCTTCTGGGTCCGCCAGAAGGAGAACGTCGGCGGCCAGGCCTATCTGCTGTCGATCGTCGAGGGCGAGACCGAGGACGAGATCGCCCAGCTCGGCAACACGCGGAACCTGCCGTGCCCCAAGGACGTCCTGGTGGAGTGCGTGGCGATCAGCTACACCTCCGTGGCCAAGGACGAGACCGGCGCCGACGTGAACGTCCAGGGGTACGTGGAGGTCTACGTCCGCAAGGACAAGGTGGCCACCGCGCTGGACTTCCGGACCCGCACGGACTTCGCGCCGAAGGCCGAGGCGGACGCCGCGCAGATGAAGCAATCGGTGCTCGACAGCTTGTGACGTACCCCCGACACACCAACGAGGAACAGCTATGAGTCAGCAGTACGGAGGACCTCCCCCCGGCCCGCCGCCCGCTGCGGCCCCCGGTGGCTGGGGCGCCGGGACCGGCGGACCGGGCGCGGGCGCTCCCGGCGGCTGGGGCCCCGGCCCGGGCCGGCCGGCCAACCGGCCCGCGAAGTCCGGCCGGACGCAACTGATCGTCATCGGCGCCGCGGTGCTCGCGGTGATCCTGGTCGCGGTCGGCGTCGTCCTGCTGGTCACCGGCGGCGACGACAAGTCCGCCGCGCCGCAGACGCCGAACGCGCCCGGCTCGATGTACACGCCGCCGCCCGGCTCCGAGCCGGACGACTCCAAGGGCCCGAACGACGTCGGCGTCGAGGTCGGCAAGGGGATCTGGTTCACCCCGGCCAAGGGCTGGCTGCAGGACTGGGACAAGACCAAGGCCGGCAAGCACTACATCCTGCAGCAGTTCAACGTGCGCGGGCTGATCGACGGGTACTACTGGGTCCGGCAGACCGAGCTGTACGACGCCAAGGGTTTCGCCGAGCACCTGGTCGACCTGGAGTCGGGCGGCATGCAGGACGTGAAGATCGGCAAGGGCGTCGAGTGCAAACCCGCCAACGAGGCGATCAAGGCCTGCTACGCGCTGAACTACACCGCCAAGGTGAAGACCAGCAAGGGCACGCTGATCGACTTCCAGGGGTTCGTCACGGCCTACTCCGACAAGTGGGACCGGATCACCGCCACCGACGCGGCGCTGGAGGCGCGGGTCTACGACCGCCGCAAGGATGAGCTCGCGCGGATGAACGCGAGCCTCGAAAAGAGCTTCTGACCTGCGGTTTCAGGTTTTTGTCGGCGGCGCCACGTACGGTTGGGGACATGAGACAGGTCTCGGATCTTCAGCGTATGGTGGCGCCGCTCAAGGTGGTGTCCGACTTCGAGCCGGGCGGTGACCAGCCGACCGCGATCGCGGATCTCGAGCGCCGGATCAACGCCGGCGAGCAGGATGTCGTCCTGCTCGGCGCCACCGGTACCGGTAAGACGGCCACCGTGGCCTGGCTGGCCGAGCGGGTGCAGCGCCCGATGCTGATCCTGCAGCCGAACAAGACGCTCGCCGCCCAGTTCGCGAACGAGCTGCGGCACTTCTTCCCCGAGAACGCCGTCGAGTACTTCGTCTCGTACTACGACTACTACCAGCCCGAGGCGTACGTCCCGCAGACCGACACCTACATCGAGAAGGACTCCTCGATCAACGAGGAGGTCGAGCGGCTGCGGCACTCGGCGACGTGGTCGCTGCTGACCCGGCGCGACGTCGTCGTGGTCGCCACCGTCTCGTGTATCTACGGCCTGGGCTCGGCCGACGAGTACCTGAACCGGATGATCCACGTGAAGGTCGGCGACGAGATGGATCGCGACGGCCTGCTCCGCAAACTCGTCGGCGTGCAGTATGCGCGGAACGACCTGGCCGGTACGAGGGGGACGTTCCGGGTCCGCGGTGACACGCTCGAGGTCTTCCCGGTCTACCAGGAGCTCGCCGTCCGGGTGGAGTTCTTCGGTGACGAGATCGAGCGGCTGATGACGCTGCACCCGCTGACCGGCGAGATCCTCTCCGAGGAGAACGAGCTCTACATCGGCGCCGCGACGCACTACGTGACCGCGCCCGAGAAGATGGAGCGCGCGATCACCTCGATCGAGGCCGAGCTGGAGGGCCGGCTGGCCGAGCTCGAGCGCAACGGCCAGCTGCTCGAAGCGCAGCGGCTGCGGATGCGGACGACGTACGACATCGAGATGATGCGCCAGATCGGCACGTGCTCCGGTATCGAGAACTACTCCCGCCACACCGACGGCCGCGAGCCGGGGACGGCGCCGCACTGCCTGCTCGACTACTTCCCCGAGGACTTCCTGCTCGTCATCGACGAGTCGCATGTGACCGTCCCGCAGATCGGCGGGATGTACGAGGGTGACATGTCCCGGAAGCGCACCCTGGTGGAGCACGGCTTCCGGCTGCCCTCGGCGATGGACAACCGGCCGCTGCGCTGGGAGGAGTTCCTGGAGCGGATCGGCCAGACGGTCTACCTGTCGGCGACGCCGGGGCAGTACGAGCAGGACAAGTCCGACGGGTTCGTCGAGCAGATCATCCGGCCGACCGGGCTGATCGATCCCGAGGTGATCGTGAAGCCGACCAAGGGCCAGATCGACGACCTGATCCACGAGATCCGGGTCCGGGTCGAGCGCGACGAGCGGGTCCTCGTCACGACGCTGACCAAGAAGATGTCCGAGGACCTCACCGACTACCTGCTCGAGATGGGGATCCGGACGCGGTACCTGCACAGCGAGGTGGACACGCTGCGCCGCGTCGAGCTGCTCCGCGAGCTGCGGATGGGGGAGTACGACGTCCTGGTCGGGATCAACCTCCTGCGGGAGGGGCTCGACCTGCCCGAGGTGTCGCTGGTCGCGATCCTCGACGCGGACAAGGAGGGCTTCCTGCGCTCGGGGCGCTCGCTGATCCAGACCATCGGCCGGGCCGCGCGGAACGTCTCCGGCCAGGTGTTCATGTACGCCGACAAGATCACCCCGTCGATGGAGCAGGCGATCGACGAGACCAATCGCCGGCGCGCCAAACAGATCGCGTACAACGAGGCCAACGGGGTGGATCCGCAGCCGCTGCGGAAGCGGATCGCCGACATCACCGACATGCTCGCCCGCGAGGACGCCGACACCGCCGAGTTGCTCGGTTCGGGGCGGACGCAGTCCCGCGGTAAGGCGCCGGTGCCCGGCGGCGGGAAGAAGGCGGGGGAGAAGGCGAAGGAGCTGGCCGGCGGGCTGCCGTCGTCCGACCTGGCCGACCTCATCCAGCAGCTCACCGACCAGATGCACAACGCGGCGGCGGAGCTGCAGTTCGAGGTCGCGGCGCGCTACCGCGACGAGATCTCCGAGCTGAAGAAGGAGCTCCGGCAGATGACGAACGCGGGGGCGAAGTAGCCCTCGCGGTGGCCGCTGGGGGGCCGATTTGCATCCGCACGGTGAATCACAGTAATGTTCTTCTTGTTGGGAGCGAGTGCAGGACGCGAAAGCGGCCGAACCTCCCAAACCCCCAGAAAGTTTCCGGTAGCTGAAGCTTACCTCGGTAAGGTTCGGTCGCTGAGACACGAGGAGGCTGGCTCGAAAAGCCCGATTTGACCGGGTCTTCGCGAATCAGTAAAGTTACGCAGGTTGCCCCGGAAGCCCTGGACCGCAAGGTTCGGCTGCGGTGTGCGTCCGATTCTTGAGAACTCAACAGCGTGCCGAAAGTCAATGCCGAAATTTAGCATTAACCCCGTGCATAGGCCTTTATGGTCTGTGTTCGGATTCCTTTGATAATTCATGGATTCAGTCAGTTTGATTGTCTCTGATGTTCAAAGGATCAGTTCGATGTTGTCGACACTCCAGCTTGCTGGTTGTCATATTTTTCAACGGAGAGTTTGATCCTGGCTCAGGACGAACGCTGGCGGCGTGCTTAACACATGCAAGTCGAGCGGTAAGGCC